>NZ_LGIC01000062.1 GCF_001294535.1 Cypionkella psychrotolerans
GGGCTATGGAAAAGAGTAAGACATCAAACCGTTATTCACCGGAGATGCGGGCGCGTGCCGTTCGCATGGTGTTGGAGCATCAAGGCTCCTATGAAACGCAATCTGCGGCAGTTGCTGCGATTGCCCCTAAGATTGGCTGCATCCCGGAGACATTGAGGGTCTGGGTTCGGCAGGCGGAAAAGGACAGCGGAGCACGGGAAGGTGCGACCAGTGCTGAGCGTGACAAGATCAAAGAACTGGAACGCGAGGTGCGCCAGCTTCGGCAGGCAAACGAGATCCTGCGCAAGGCGTCAGCGTATTTTGCACAGGCGGAACTCGACCGCCCGTTCAAGCCATGATCGACTTTGTTGATGATCATCGCGTGGTTTATGGGGTCGAGTCTATCTGCAGGGTGCTGCCGATTGCCCCATCGACCTACTACGCCTGCCTCGCTGTGCGCGCCGATCCGTCCAAGGCCTCGGCACGCCAGCAGCGGGATGCGGCTTTACGGCCAAAAATCCAGAAGGTCTGGGATGACAACTGGGAGGTTTACGGTGTCCGCAAAGCCTGGCGACAGCTGTGCCGTGAAGGTGAAGCCGTGGCGCGCTGCACCGTTGCTCGCCTCATGAAAGGCATGGGTTTACGGGGAATCGTTCGAGGAAAGGCCATGAAAACAACGATCCCCGACACGTCAGTGCCATGCCCACGCGACAAGGTGAACCGCAAGTTCCGAGCGCTAGCGCCAAATATGCTGTGGGTCAGTGACTTCACTTATGTCTCAACGTGGCAGGGCTTTGTCTACGTCGCCTTCGTGATCGACACCTTTGCCAACAGCATCGTCGGCTGGAAGGCATCGCGGTCTGCCAAGACCGACTTCGTTCTCGATGCACTTGAGCAAGCGCTTTATGCCCGCCGTCCAACCTATCAAGGCGGGCTTATTCATCATAGCGATCGCGGCGGGCAATACGTGTCCATTCGCTACACCGAGCGATTGGCAAATGCGGGCATTGAGCCATCCGTTGGCAGCGTCGGCGACGCCTATGACAACGCTTTGGCCGAAACGATCAACGGTCTCTACAAAACCGAGGTCATTCGGCGGCGCAGTTCATGGAAAACCATGGAGGAGGTAGAATTGGAAACGCTGAAATGGGTCGATTGGTTCAACAACAGGCGGTTGCTTGAGCCTATCGGAAACATCCCACCCGCAGAGGCAGAGGAGGCCTTCTATGAAAACCTGAACGCACTCGATATGGTCGCGTAACACGGACTAATTGGTCTCCGGAAAACCCGGAGCGGTTCAGTCCACCGTGCACGCCTCACCCGACAGGCTTTTTTCGGGTCTTGTCGAAGGGACGGTCCTAGAGACAGGAAACACAGGAGCTTCAAATGCAGAACATCGTCATCCTCGCCGGCAACATCGGTCAAAAGCCTGAGGTCCGCGCTACCCAAAGCGGCACCAAGATCACCAACTTCACCCTTGCCACCTCGCGCCCCCGCCTCGCCGAAGGCCGTGTGTTGCGTGACGAGAACGGCTACCGGATCATGGACACCGAATGGCACCGCATCACCTGCTTCAACGGTCTCGGCAAGACGGTCGCAGAGCATTGCGAAAAGGGCATGAAGGTCCTCGTCCACGGCCGCATCCACTACACCAAGTGGACCGACGCCACCGGCACCGACCGCTACGGCTGCGAGATCATCGCCGAGAAGGTCGATTTCCTGAGCCGCCCGAAATCGGCCGAGGCGGAAAACCCCGAGCTGGTCGACCGCGACGACGAGATCCCGTTCTGAACAGAACGGGGCCTCCCCAAGGCCCGGCGGGGAGACCCGCCGGGCTTCTGACGCCTGTGGCACGCGCTAGTGTCTATGGGCAACAAAAGAAGTGGCCTTGGCAGGTCTTTATCTACCCCCAAGCGCGCATTGATCGCCATCTGGAAATCCGCATTGGTGACCACCATACAAATCATCAATGCCGGTCTCGGAGCCCGGCATTGACTTGCCCCGACCCTGTCGCAATCAGGCGAGCAATAGCGCCTCCAAACCTCGATGATTTACAAAACGAGTGAGGCAAAAATGGGTGAAATGAATTTTGACGGTGGCGTCTATGAAACCCTGCCCGCCAAGGCCTATTGCGACCCAACGCTTTTCGCCACCGAAGGCGCGCAGATATTTCGCCGAAGCTGGCAACTGATCGGCCACGTCACCGACCTGCCCAACCCAGGCGATTACCGCGTCGAGGATATCAGCGGCTGTTCAGTCATCGTCATGCGCGGCACGGATGACGTTCTGCGCGGCTTTTACAATGTTTGCGCCCATCGCGGCCATGAACTTCTGTTGGGGCAGGGCTGCGTGAAAAAGCTCACCTGCCCATATCATGCCTGGACCTATGATACTCTGGGTCAACTCCGTGCGCTGCCGAACGAGGCGAATTTTCCCGGCCTTGATAAATCGCGCCACTCCTTGCGCTCAATCCGGCTGGAAGTATTCTTTGGCCTGATCTTGGTGAACCTGAACACTGACGCCCGCCCCTTTGCGGAAACCGCGGCCGACGCTATCCCCGAGATAAGTGCCTATGCCCCGAACCTTACCGCCTACCACCGCGCCGCGCGAACCGAACGGCTGGCGGCGGCCAATTGGAAGGTCGTGGCCGAAAATTTCAACGAATGTTATCACTGTGCCATCGTTCACAAGACCCTGACCAGCGGTGTGGTCGATCCAGATCAATACCGCACCCGCGGCCAGGAATGGGGCATTCATCACACCAGCCCTGCACGCCCTGATGCGCGAAAATCCTACAGCTATGCCGCTGATCCAGCAGCAAAAACCGATAAATTTCTGACGTGGTGGTTTTTCCCGTTGGTGGCTTTACAAGTTTATCCTGGCGGCATCGTGAACACTTACCGATGGAAACCCATCTCGGTGAACCAGACCAAGATCGAGGTTGATTGGTGGCTGCCTAACCCCACACCCAATGCGGTCGAGGCAGAGATCATCCATCAACACCGTACGACCACCTTTGCAGAAGACGGCCCAATCGTTGATTCTGTGCAAAGGGGATTGGAGTCAGGCGGATATAACACCGGCCCGCTGGTCGTGGATGCAGATTGCTCCTCGCAATCCGAACATCCCATCCTAGCCTTTGCAGCGCTTTATCAGGCCGCATTGGCGCGATAGGGCCGCAAGAAAGCTCTCAATTTGCAGTCTGTTACCGATAGCCGACCCGCCGACCATGCCAAAATACCGCGCGAGGTGAACGGTCGTTGGGGGGGTGAGGAAATGCGAGGCCGAAGGGTCGTGTTCACTGCAGATGAAAACGCCGCGTCGGGCCTACCTTGATCCGACTTTCACGAAGGAGAATTGACGGTGCTGCCTGATCCTTTTCCAATGATGCTCGATGAAATCGCAAAGGTCTATGACGCCGAGCAAGACCCGCAGGGGCCGCATACCGCGCAAACCCTCAGACTGACCCCGTCGCAGCTTCTCTTCGATATCGGCCCACCCTCCAGCTTTGACGCAGGCATCCGTGCGGTTCTGGCGACAAGTGGGCATCCCGTCGCACAAACTGCGATTGCAGCTTTGGAAAGGTTGCCGTGGGGGTCAAACCCTGTGGAAAGCCAAACCGAAAACGCCATAGCTGCGATGATTTCCGTGGCCACTTTGATGGGGCCGGAAGGGCCAATTCTCGCCCCGGATGTGCGGTTGGGCTTGGTCTACATGCAACCCGACAGCTTCTATCCTTTGCATAATCACGATGCCGATGAGACTTATGTGATTGTTGCGGGGCAAGCACTTTGGACGGCGGGG
Source organism: Cypionkella psychrotolerans (assembly GCF_001294535.1). Classification (GTDB taxonomy): domain Bacteria; phylum Pseudomonadota; class Alphaproteobacteria; order Rhodobacterales; family Rhodobacteraceae; genus Cypionkella; species Cypionkella psychrotolerans. Next base: position 3,784 of record NZ_LGIC01000062.1, read on the forward strand.
GATGATGTCAGGATCCGGTACGCAGGTGACATGATCCATCATCCAAGTCTTATGCCGCACGCCTTTCGCACGGGTCCCGAAGGATTTCTGGCGCTGTGGCGATGGAGTGGGGATATCAACACCCACTCTTATGCTTTCATCAAAGATCAGACGGCAGAGGCCTTGGCCTGACGCGGCGATTGCTTGACGCCAGGCTGGGCTAAGGGGCATTCCTCACCGCTAGCTCACAACCAGATCACGACTCGCTCAGTCATGGGTTCTGGTTTTTCCGGGGTCATAAACGGGGCTTTGAACCACGGTGGCGGTCGTTTCGATGCCGTCGGCAGATAAGGTCAGAACGCTACCGATGGCAATTTCTGGCTTGATATGCGCCAAGGCCAAGGACTTGCCCATCCGGTGCGAATAACATGGGCTGTTCACGATGCCGACCTCAACGCCGTCGTGAGACAACACCGTGCCGCCTGCAACCATTTCTGGCCAATCAATGTCCAGACAGACATTTCTGACGGCCTCTCGCCCTTTTGCGGCCATCAGGGCCGCTTTGCCTCGAAAATCGCCTTTGGCCTTGGCGATTGCAAAGCCAAGGCCGACCTCCCAGGGCGTGTTCGCCTCGGTCATATCATAGCCGTAAAACAACAGGCCCGCCTCGATGCGCACCTTGTCCAGCGCGGTGAAGGAACAGGGCATGACACCTGCGGCCACCAGCCTGTCCCAGATGTCGCCAATCACTGCGGTATCGGCAAAGATCTCATAGCCCCGCTCGCCGGAATAGCCGGTGCGCGACAACCGGCACGCATGGCCGAACAACCGGGCAGGCGCGTGTTGGAAATAGCCCAAGTCGGCCAGATCAATTTCGCAATGCGCGTTGAGGATATCGCAGGACTTTGGTCCCTGCACCGACAGATCATGCAGATCGTCGGTAAAGCTCACCTGCACATCGCGGCCCTGCGCTGATGCCATCAGCAAGGCCATGGTATCGCCCGACCCATGCACGATCATCCATTCATCGCCGCCATTGTTGGACACGATCGCATCATCCGCGATGGCGCCCGCCTCGGTCAGCACGCAAAGATACCTCAGCCAGAACCCGGTGATCGGCAGCTGGCAGGCGCTGATGGACTATTGTGCCGTGACCGTCCGCGGCTCGATCGAGCGTTTCCACGTGCTCTATCTCGACCGCAAGAACCGCATCATCGCCGATGAGCTTCTCTCGACGGGCACGGTCGACCATGTGCCGGTCTATCCGCGCGAGGTGATCAAGAGGGCGCTGATCCTGAACGCCAGTGCGTTGATTCTGATCCATAATCACCCTTCGGGCGACCCCACACCGTCAGAAGCGGACCTCAGCATGACCAGGGAGATTCAGAAGGGCTGCAAGTATCCCGGCCTGACATTGCACGACCACATCATCGTGGGAGCTGGGTCCGAGGTGAGCCTGCGGGCCTTGGGGAAGATCTGACGCTTGCGATGACCAAATGCCGCTGACCCTTCAAGGAAGAGGGCGGCGGTTTGGTCTTTGACGGTTTAAGGTGGGGAGAGAGGCTTCCTGCGCCGTCGGAGATCCCAACATGTTTGATCATTCGTTTCCGGCACCGACGCCCGTGTTCCCGATGCACCTGCAATCGGCGTTCGCCAACACCGCTGCAGATACCAGCCTGGCCTTTGACCTGACCACGCCTGACCACAACCCGGGGGCTGCGATGTCTGGCACTGCGCGGCCCATCGTGCTCGATCGCTTCGCCACGCTGGCCGAGGCTATGCGGGGGGCTATCGCGCTTGCGGACCAAATGGCCTGCGATGCGTCGCCGCAAATGCTGGTGATCCTTGATCGTGATGACCGTCTAGTTCTGGCCGGGGCCGCATCCGTGACTATGCCCCGCAGAATGCCACTCTCCACGGTATCGCCGACCGCCTACAAGCCGTGCAGCGGCGGAACTTCTACCAACTCACGGCTGAGGCAACCCACCGAGGCCGCTACTTTCACGAATACTGCATGATCATTGAGGTGGCGCGCGACAGCCCGATCTGGCAGCCGCCCACCGAGGATGCCGAGGAGATCGTGACCGAGGCGCTGCGCGAGCTCGCACGCTGGTTGTATCGGCAGCTCGAGGCTGAACATGATCACCTCACCTCTGACGATGCTATCGAGGATGGTATCATCGCGAACGAATACACCTTCACCGAAGCCGGTCGGCGGTTCGGGTGAAGTCGAAATGATCCGCATTGCAAACTGTCAGAAACTTACTTATATTTCTGACAGGAGATTGAACATGGAACGACTGTCAGAACAGATCATCCAGCACGCTTCCGCCTTGCCGGAGGGAACGCCGCTTGCAGCGAAGGGACTACTGCATCTTGGATCAAGGGCTGCGGTGGATCAGATCCTTTCGCGCCTGACCGAACGCGGCCAGCTCATCCGTGCCGGGCGTGGCGTTTATCTGCGTCCTGTTCAGACGCGGTTTGGTCAGAGAAGCCCTTCGATTGAGCAAGCAGTTGAGGCATTGGCACAGCAACGCGGAGAGGTCATCGTGCCGAACGGTGCAGCCGCTGCGAATGCACTTGGCCTGACGACGCAAGTGCCTGTCCGGTTGGTTTATCTGACCTCCGGACGCAGCCGAACCCTGACTATGGGAAAGCAATCTGTCGAGCTGCGCCATGCGCCGAATTGGCAACTTTCGCTTGCGGGCAAAACAGCCGGCCAAGCCGTCAGGGCTTTGGCATGGCTTGGGCCAGAGCAGGCTGAAGGTGCACTGCGGACGCTGAAATGTAGACTTTCAGCCTCGGATTTTTTGGAACTGGTGGCCGCAGCCCCGCAATATCCTACTTGGCTCGCATCCGCGGTACTTCGGTCATTTCATCGCAAGCAGCCCGAGATCCTCACATCAAACAGCGCTCATCAATGAGCGGGATCAGCAGTCCGGAATGCGATCATTGAGCTATTTCCTGTCAGTGCGCGCCGCCGCGGTCTTGTAGACGTCATTGCGCTCACGTTTTCCGACTGCCACAACGGTCACCGTGACCGATTGGTCTTCCACGCGATAGACCAGTCGGTAACCAGAAGACCGCAGTTTGATCTTGTAGTGATGCTCAAGCCCGTGCAGCGCATCCCCTGGCACACGCGGGGCCTCAAGCCGCTCGGCCAGCTTTTTCTTGAACTGCTCGCGAACGGTGCTGCCAAGTTTTTGCCATTCCTTCAATGCGGACGGCAGAAACTGAAGATCAAAGCTCATCAAGGCTCACACGCACCGGAACTTCGCTGGCGCGCGCGCGGACGATTTCTGCGAGCGCCAGGTCATCAAGTTGCTCGACCATCGCCTCATAGGCATCTGCTGGCACCATATAGGCCATGACCCGGTTGTGGTTGAGCACAGCCACGGCTTCGCCATCCGCTTTCGCCATGATGGCCGTCGGGCTTTTCTTCAGGTCAGAGACGCTGACCGCGATCTGTGCTTCCACACGCTGCATATCTTGCTCTCCTACTACAGCGACTCCGATGCGCTGTTGCATGCCGAATTTAGTACGATAATTCATACTGGAAATCAATCATTTTGAAACATTGCCGTTTTGAGAGACGAGGTGGCGAACATGCACGCGCGGTAGATCTAGCCGCCGAAAAGCCTGACGTCACTTGTTCCCGTCGATCCACTTCGACATGAGCCCCTTGTCGCGGAAGCATTCATCCGGGACGGCGCGGCGCTTGATGCGGGCGAGCCGCTCGGCAAAGGCCACCTGCTTGGATGACGGCAAGCTGTCGAGTGACGACAGCGGTTTCAGCTGCGCCTGCGCGTCGATCCAGGCGCTTAAGGAGCGCCGGTCTTGCTGAACTTCCCAAGGCAGGAGGGTCTGGTTCCGCAGTGCGAGGGACCGCGCATAGGCGATCTGGCGCGGGGTGGCGGACAGGGTGAATGTGCTGGCTTCCATGGGACATCTCCCTTGTGGCGTTGATCTGATATATAGAACATATCAGGAACAAAATCAAGCCGCGCGTCGCTGAAACCCGAGTTTGAGAGGCAGAGGGAAGCCGGGGAAGGGCAGGCCGGAGAGGCGGAAAGAGAGTGCCCTGCCGGTTTGACCCTGTCCCTCATTCCGGAGTTTCCCGATGACGTTTCAGACTGCTGTTGCACCAGTGCTGCCGCCGGTTGCCTTGCCGCAATCCCCAGACGGCATCGATGATGAGCAACACAGAAAACCCCGCTAACTCGCCTGGCTTTTCTACCCGACCGCGCAGCTTGAGATACCAATTGGCGGTTTCCAGCGTCTCGCTCAGATCGCCGCGCGACAGCATCATCGGGCAAATGATCCGGTGCGCCGCGACGGCCAGCACATCCTGCGCTTCTGATCCGCCGCCGAAAGTGTCGATCAGGATCAGATGCTCCTGATCTGGCTGCTCATAGATTTGCCCAATGGCCTCTGCCACCCGGTGCGCATCCAGCGTGTGGATCACTTCAACCAAGGGAGACCAGTTGCCCGCTGCTTGCCCTGCCTGCATCCACTTCAGGCAAGACTTCGAGGCATCGGTATCAAAAATCGTGACCGTCTCCCCCCGCACCGCAGCAGCAGAGGCCAGGGCGCGGCAGAGCGTACTCTTGCCTGAGCCTCCCTTGCGGTTCATCACCAACACAACGCGTATTCCGTAACCCATACCACCTATCCCACTTCACCGATTGCATTTCTCGCAATGCGCATCGCGTAAATCTTTTATCTGAACGCATATCTCTTTTATCCGAATCCACATTGCGGATATCAGAATTCGGCTCGCGCAAATCTTATTGCGCAAGGCGTATCTCTTTAATCCGTAATCTGATTACTGGATGCGTATCTCTTTTATCTGATCGCGCAATGCGTGTATCCTAAGGCTGAACCCCGAACACGCAAGGCTGATGCCACAAGACGCATCCCACACATCC
>NZ_LGIC01000063.1 GCF_001294535.1 Cypionkella psychrotolerans
GAGCCAGGGAAGGGACGGACGATGAAGCGAACGATACGAACGGAAGAGCAGATCATTGGGATTCTGCATGAGCACGAGGCAGGCGCAAAGTGTGCTGATCTGTGCCGCAAGCATGGCATGTCGGAAGGCACTTTTTATGCTTGGAAGGCGAAGTATTCTGGCATGACGGTGTCGGAGGCCAAGCGGCTGAAGGCGCTTGAGGACGAGAACGCGAAGCTGAAGCGGCGGCTGGCCGAGCAGATGCTGGACATGGCGGCGATGAAAGATCTGCTGTCAGAAAAATGGTGACGCCCGTCGTGAAGCGCGAGGCTGTCGCGCATCTGAAGGGCTTTTTCGGGCTGTCGGAACGGCGGGCGTGTCAGATAGCTGGGGCGGACCGGAAGATGGTCCGCTATCAATCGCCGCGTGCACCGGATACGGCGTTGCGGGGCCGGTTGCGGGATCTGGCCAATGAACGGCGTCGGTTCGGGTATCGACGTCTGTTCATCTTGCTCAGGCGCGAAGGCGAACCTTCGGGCATCAACCGCATTTACCGGCTCTACAGCGAAGAGGGGTTAACCGTCCGTAAACGCAAAGCGCGGCGCAAAGCCATTGGCACACGCGCGCCGATCCTGATTGAAGCCCGCGCAAACGCCCGCTCCCTCTCACGGTTTGCGGGCAAACCGTTGCCGGGCAACGGGATCGCTGGACTTCGTGCACGATCAGTTCGCCTGCGGACGGCGTTTCCGCATTTTGAATGTGGTGGATGACGTTACGCGGGAATGCCTCGCAGCGGTCCCGGATACCTCGATTTCAGGCCGCCGCGTTGCGCGAGAACTGGCGACACTGATCGAAAGACGCGGTCGCCCAGGGTTGATCGTCAGCGATAATGGGACGGAACTGACTTCAAACGCGATCCTGAAGTGGTGCGCGGAGCAGAAGGTAGAATGGCACTACATCGCACCGGGAAAGCCAATGCAGAATGGCTTTGTCGAAAGCTTCAACGGCAGAATGCGGGACGAGTTTCTGAACGAGACGCTGTTTCGCAACCTCGTCCATGCCCGAGATCTGATTGCGGCCTGGGTCACCGACTACAATACCGCGCGGCCCCACTCCGCCCTCGGCTACCAGACACCAGCAGGCTTCGCCCTGCACCTGAGCACCGCAATCGCCCGACCCGCTGCACGCGATGAAAGTTCCGCGCGCCGGGCGATTGCTCAAACCGCGCCGACAGGCGTAAAGGACCAATGGGCTCCGGTCGTGGCTGGATGAAATATCAGTGGCACGTCAGGAGCACCGCTTACGAATGGCTTTTCGTCAGGGCAAACACGATCACTTCCCGTGACAGCGAGGGCACGCGGATTGGTTCCGGCAGAACCTCGCACAAGTGTCTTGGCACAAACATTGGGTCTGACAAGAGCATGATGAGGGCAGGGTGCAGGGCCAAAGCATCTTCGGTCCAGGCAATTGCGGCTTTCGGTGACGTATCGTTGCTTTCACTCCGGAACAGCGAAAGGCAATGCACGGCCTTTTCCCGAAGCGTCCGTTGCAGGGCTTGTGACATACGAACTCGTTTTGGAATCAGACCGTTGCGCACGATATCGCCCAACATTGACAGATCGGCGTTGTCGGCCAACTGCAGCAGCGTCACCGAAAGAGGGTAGCCAAGCGCCGATCAGAGGCACGATCCCGGAGACAGTAAGATCTCTCTGGTTGATGGCCGCGCGGCGCCCGGGGTTGTGGGGCAGCCCAAAAAATGGGGTCAGCCCGACGGCCCGCCCCATTTTTCAGCGTCGGCCGCAGCGCGCGGCGGGATGCCGCGATCTGGATCAAATGATCAGGAACTCATCCACACCGAAGCCAGCCCGATTGGCCCCGACATTGGCAAACACCTCGCCGGCGGCACCGCCGACCCCGTCCGCGTCATAGAAGAGATTGCCGGTGTCGGTTTCATAGATGATGTGGTCGGTGGCCCGCTCTGCAAGCCCCGTGAGGTTGGCGGCAAAATTCTCCGACGCCAGCGCGCCTGGTGTCAGCGCTGTAAACACCGCGTCTTCCAGTTGGATCAGATCATCTGCCGAGACATAGCCGGTGATCTGATCGCTGTTCGCCACCCCGATCGCCGCGTTGAACACGAACACATCCGCCCCCGCACCGCCGGTCAGCACGTCTGTGCCGGCACCGCCCGACAGCGTGTCGCTGCCAGCGCCGCCGGAGAGGCTATCGTTGCCGTCGCCGCCGTAGAGGGTATCGGTGCCGAAGCCGCCGTAGGCCGTATCGCTGCCGTCGCCGCCATAGACAACATCGTTGCCGCCGCCGCCAAAGAGGTTATCGTTGTCTGCGCCGCCAGACAGCGTGTCATCGCCTAGGCCACCGTAGAGTCTATCGTTGCCGGTGCCGCCAGACAGCGAGTCATTGCCGGTCCAGCCGTCAAGCAAATCGTTGCCGGTGCCGCCGTAGACCGTATCGGCACCGGCACCGCCGTAGGCCGTATCGCTGCCGTCGCCGCCATAGATCGTATCGTTGCCCAGGCCGCCGTAGAGGCTATCGTTGCCGGTGCTGCCAGACAGTGTGTCATTGCCGGTCCAGCCATAGACCTTATCGTTGTCGGCGCCGCCGTAGAGGCTATCGTTGCCGACTCCGCCAAGCAGCGTGTCCTTGCCGTCGCCGCCATAGGCCGTATCGTTGCCGGCTCCGCCGTAGATGTTATCGTTGCCGACATCGCCATAGATCGTGTCATGGCCGTAGCCGCCGTGGACACTATCGTTGCCGACGCCGCCAGACAGCGAGTCATTGCCGATCCAGCCCAAGAGCAGGTCGTTGCCAGAGCCGCCATAAACCGTATCGTCGCCGGTGCCGCCGTAAGCCGTATCGCTGCCCTCGCCGCCATAGATAGTATCGTTGTCGGCGTCGCCGTTGAGATTATCGTTGCCGGTGCCGCCAGACAGCGTGTCATTGCCGGTCCATCCATGGATCGTATCGTTGTCGGCACCGCCGAAGAGGCTATCGTTGCCGGCGCCGCCATACAGCGTGTCGTTGCCAGTCCAGCCATAGATTGTATCGTCGCCGACGCCGCCGTAAAGGCTATCATTGCCAATGCCGCCAGACAGCATATCATTCTCGGCGCCGCCATAGCCCGTATCGTCACCGTCGCCGCCGTAGAGGCTATCGTTGTCGGCATCGCCAGACAGCGTGTCATTGCCATTGCCGCCGTAGATCGTATCGTTGCCTGCATCGCCGCCAAGGTAATCGTTGTCGCCATAACCGTAGAGGGTATCGTTGTCTGCACCGCCGTAGAGAGTGTCCGGCCCGTCAGATCCAGGAATAACTGGCATTATTTTTACTCCAAAATACTTATTGAAGGTTTTTGATTCGCTGCGGAGTCCAAAACAATGCAACGCGGGTGGCAAGGTGCCAGCAGCCTACGTCCACCGACGACGGCAAGCGTTATCCACCCCAGCAGCCGAGCTGCGCCCTTCCAGAGTAGCATAAAACAGGTCTTGGTGCGCGCTTTTTTTTTACACGCTAAGCGGATGTTGACTCTATATGTAGGCGAAAAAGCAACCTTAAGTTGTTGGTTTTGACCCTAGGTGTTCAGCCCCGGCATCTGGTGGATCGGTTTTAGGATGAATCGATCCGGCTCTAATGTCCGGATTTTGCAGATGTATTCATAGGGCGTGAGGCCGTTCAGTGTCTTCAGCCTTCGCGCGAAGTCGTATGCCGCCAGGAAGTCGGCGAGGTGTGTTCGCGGAGGATTGTGGTTTTCGTAGTGGAACCGTTTCACGGTCGCGTCCTTGATCGTCCGGTTCCGTTGGCTGACAGGTGTTTGCCTTCAAACACCGAGAAGCATTCGCTCGATCTGGCCGTTCGTCCAAGGGTGGTTGGGCTTGGTCAGCCGGTGCTCGATGCCGTTGGCCTGGCAGATCATGTCCAAGCGCATCGGCCGGGAGTAGATGGTGTTGTGGTTCCGGAGCTGCTCGGCGAACTGGACGCCATAGCATTTTGGGAACGAAGCGCCATAACCGGGTCTCGGGTCTCTAGCCCGCGCGGCGCTGGCGCCGCTGACAGTCACAAGCATCGCGCTCTATAATCCGCAAGGCGGCTATGCCAGTTATGTGGTGCCCGCCGCGTTTGTGCTGATCTTGCAGCAGACGCTGCTGATGGGGATGGGCTTGCTGCACCCGGGGCGCAGGTTGCCTTCGGGGCGGCATCTTGCGGCGACAGTGCTGGCATATCTTGCGCTTTATCTTTTGTGGGTGGGCTTTACCCAGATCTTGCTCCCCTATCTTTATGGCATTCCGCGCATGGGCGATCTGGCCACCCTGCTGCTGATCGCGGTGCCGTTTATCTGTGCCTGCATCGCGATGGGTTTTGCCCTTGCGGCGGCGATACCTTGGCGCGAGGGAGTGGTGTTCTTCTTGGTGGTCATGGGGATGCCGCTGTTTTTTCTCTCCGGCATTTCCTGGTCTATCGAGATGATCCCAGCACCGCTGCACAAGCTGTCACTGCTTGTGCCTTCGTCCTCGGCCATATCTGCTTTTGTCGCGGTGGATCAGATGGGGCCACCCGCGTGATGTGGCGGCGGCGATCAAGACGCAGATCGCGCTGGCAATCGGCTATTCGGCGCTGGCCTTTGCGCTGTCATCGCTCTCGGCGGCCAAGCGGCGCAAACAGGCGCTCACGCCGCAGGCTTTCAAACCTGTGGCGTGAGGTTGACGATGCTCTCGCCTGGGCTGACTGAAACTGCCGTCGTGAATGCTCACATTAAACCGCATCGTGCGGCTAAACAGTTTGACCAGAGTGCCCGTATCCAGTTGGAAAAGCTCGTCACTTTCGTGGTCTCAAAGTGGGTGGATAGCCGCTACTTGCTTGCGTGAGTCAAATCGACGCCATGGTGTGCGTCGGTGCCGGGTTAGGGCAGAGTATAGGCCATGATGTAATCGCCGGGCTTGGTGCCGACCGATCCATGTCCACCCGCTACGATCACTACATATTGCTTGTCATCCACAGCGTAAGTCATCGGCGTGGATTGACCGCCAGCGGGCAGACGGGTCTCCCACAACTGCGCGCCTGTCGTTACATCATAGGCGCGAAAGTAGTCATCGACCGCTGCTCCAAGGAAAGCCAGACCCGAACGTGTGGTCATCGGCCCGCCAATGCCGGGAACCCCCAGCTTGATCTTCAGCGGCAGAGGAGACATGTCGCGCACGGTGCCATTCTTGTGCTTCCACACCAAATTTTCGCCCCGCAGATCGGCCCCAGCCACAAAGCCCCATGGCGGAGCTGTGCAAGGCACGCCAAGTGCTGACAGGAACGGTCCCATCACGACGCCGTAAGCCGTGCCATCATTGCGGTTCAGGCCCTGTTCGCTGGCCTTTTCATCGCCCTTGGGTGGAATCTCTGAAGCAGGCACCAGACGCGAGGTGAACGGCAGATAGGTCGGCATGCCGAACATCACCTGACGTTCTGGGTCCACCGCGACCGATCCCCAGTTAAAGGTACCGAAATTGCCGGGATAGACGATCGAGCCTTTCAGCGTCGGCGGGGTGTATTGACCCTCATAATCTAGTGAGCGGAATTTGATCCGGCAGGACAGTTGATCAAACATCGTGACGCCCCACATGTTTGCTTCAACAAGCGTCTTGGGTCGGAGAGTGAGCTTGCTGATAGGCTGGGTGGGCGAGGTCCAATCTTCGGGGATCGCTCCGCCCGGCGCGGGCAGTTCTTCGCGCGGTGACAAAGGCTCGCCCGTGCGACGATCCAGCACCCAGATGTCACCTTGTTTGGTGGGGCCAACAAGGGCGGGGATCACTGCGCCATCGCGGGTCAGGTCGATCAGCACCGGCTGGGCTGGCACGTCCATATCCCACAGGTCGTGGTGCACGGTCTGGCGCACCCAACGCAATTTGCCGGTGGCGATATCCAGCGCCACGATAGAGGACGAGAATTTCTCCACTTCTGGCGTGCGGTCATAACCCAACTGATCAGGCACCCGGTTGCCCATCGGTAAATAGACCAGCCCCAAGGACTCGTCATAGCTGAACACCGACCAGCTGTTGGGCGAGTTGGTGGTGTAACGCGCACCTGCCGTTACATCAATCGGGGTGGTCACGTCCGGATTTCCGCTGTCCCAGTTCCACAAAAGCTTGCCGGAATCGATATCAAATGCGCGGATGACGCCCGAAGGCTCTTTGGTGGAGAAGTTGTCGTTTACAGCGCCGCCGACAATGATCTTGCCTGCTGTGGCAACCGGCGGCGAGGTGGAATAATAGTAACCCGCCGGATTATACTCCATCCCCTGCTCCAGATGCAGGGTGCCTTGATCGCCGAAAAAGCTGCATGGCTTGCCGGTGTCGGCGTTCAGCGCGATCAAACGCGCGTCAGCAGTCGGCAGATAGACTCGGCGCGGACATTCCGCCAGCGCTCTGGTGTGTAGGGCGGTTTCCTCTGATGTCGCAGTGGCTGCCACAGTGGCGGGGGCCTCCCACCACGTCACGCCCCGACAGGTCTGGTGCTGACGATCCGGATTCATGCCGGAATTCGCGTCAAACCGCCAGTTCTCTTGGCCAGTCTTAGCATTCAGCGAGATTGCAATGTTGTGCGGAGTGCAGACGTAAAGGTTGTCGCCGATCTTGATCGGAGTCACCTGATAGGTGGTCTCACCAACGTCCTCCGGGCGCTTCACGTCACCGGTCTGATATTGCCATGCGAGCACAAGGTCTTTCACATTCGCCGGTGTGATTTGATCTTGCGGCGACCAGCGTTGGCCAAAGCTGGTACGGCCATACTGGTGCCATTCGCCATCGCCTGCCTCATTGCCGGTGTTTACCGCTGTGTGCATCGGTTGGGCCACGTCCTTGGTCAACTCGCCTTGGATCGCAGAGGGGTCCTGAAACATCGCATAACCCGCTACGGCAACAGATGCGACGACGACACCGCCCAAGGCCTTAGGAAAGCGTGCGGGCATCGTGGGGGGGCATGTCAGTTTTCAAGTTCTTCCAAGCGGAAGGCACCAACAGCAGCAAGCCAAGCAACACTGGAACGCCGCCGCGCGGGGCAAGCTGCCACCAATCAAAGCCAATTTCCCAGACGGCCCAGACCAGCGTGCCGCACAGTGTCAGCGCATAAACCGCCAAAGCCGCATGGCGCTTGCGGATCAGCAATACGCCGGTGGCCAAGAAGCCAATCCCCGCCAAGACGTAGTAAGGGCTGCCACCCAAGGTCAGCAACCATCCGCCGCCCAACACCAGAATGATGCCAAATGCTGCAAAGATGATGGCCAAGACCACGTTATAGATGTTTCGCAAAATGTTCTCCTAGCATGGAAACACCCGATCACTACGCAAGGCAAGCTAAGCCGCAGCGACGGAGATCCGTCTGAATGATACCGTTGCTCCGCATGGTTTTTCACGCGGGCTGCAGACTTGGGGCACTCAGGGTTTTCGCGTCGCCCAACGCAGCAAGCGTCGCACAGCTGCGCGGTGGCCGAAAGCCGTAAATGGCCGGGTGGGCGGCATCTGTAGGGCGAGATGATGCCCGGTCTTTCGTGCGAAGTGCAGAGCATCGTGTTCTGCACTTCCGCCTGCCGCTACGCCTCGCACTCTGCAAGAGTGGTGGTGGCGCGTTGACGCCCAAGCCAAACCAGCGCCAGCCCGGCAACCGCTATCATACCGCTGGCTGCAGGAACCGCCGCATAGCCAAAGTTCAGGCCGATCACCGCGCCACCCAAGGCAGCCCCCACGGCATTGCCCAGATTGAAGGCGCCGACGTTGATTGATGAGGCCAGACCCGGCGCCTCATGCGCCGCCGACATCACCCGCATCTGCACGGGCCGCACCAAGGCGAAGGCAGCAGCCCCCCACAACGCCATGGTGATCGCAGCCCCAACCTGAGTGGCAATCAAGAACGGCATCGCCAGCATAATCACCGCAAGCGCCGCCATGAAGATTACGGTGGCTCCATTTAGCGACCAATCGGCCATGCGCCCGCCCAGCCAGTTGCCTACATCAAAGCCAAGACCGATCAGCACCAGCACCAGCGTGGTGAAGCCATCCGACGCACCACTTTCACTTTGCAGGATTGGGGCGACATAAGTGTAAAGCGTGGACATCGCCGACGCCCGTCATTGTGGTGAGCATATCAATGTGCTGTATTTTGGCGGAGATCACATCCCACATCGGGATCGGGATTTCCTTGACTTAGTGGCATCGCGACTGTGGGCGTTTCTCGCAGCAACTAGGTGTTTGATCCCGGAGTTTGATGGTGCAATCTTTTCCTTGGAATGGAAGGAGGCATTGTGGGACAGATTCTTCACGGGAGCGCCACCACGACAGAGGCAATCCGTCGAGCAATACAAAATAGTGAAGAGAGCCTGAGGGCACTGTCGGCGCGTTACGGGATCAATCAGAAGACCGTTGCCAAGTGGCGCAAGCGGTCGTCGGTCGCCGATCTGCCTATCGGGCCGAGGGACGCCAAGTCGACAGTGCTGACGCCTGATGAAGAGGCGATCATCGTCGCGTTCCGGCGGCACACGCTGCTGCCGCTGGATGATTGCCTCTATTCATTGCAGCCTTCGATCCCACACCTGAGCTGATCATCCTTGCACCGCTGCCTTCAACGACACGATATCAGTCGTCTGCCCGAGGTCGAGGGCGACAAGCCTGCGAAGAGGAAGTTCAAGGCCTATCCGCTCGGCTACTTCCACGTTGATATTGCTGAGGTTCAGACGGCCGAAGGCAAGCTGTATCTCTTCGTTGCCATCGACCGCACCTCCAAATTCGCTTTCGTGGAACTACACCAGAAGGCCGGGAAAATGGCCGCCGCGGCGTTTCTGCGTAATCTTATCGCAGCCGTGCCCTACAGGCTCCACATCGTTCTGACCGATAATGGAATCCAGTTCACCAATCATGACCGGCACATTTATGCCTTCGAGCACATCTTTGATCGTGTCTGCCGAGAGCATGAGATCGACCACCGGCTTACCAAGATCAGACACCCTTGGACCAATGGCCAGGTTGAACGGATGAATCGGACGATCAAAGAAGCGACGGTCAAACGCTTCCACTACGACGACCACGACCAACTGCGAAAGCACCTGGCCAACTTCATCAGCGCCTACAATTTCGGGCGAAGACTGAAGACCCTCAAAGGCCTCACGCCTTACGAGTTCATCTGCAAACAATGGACAATCGAGCCTGAAAGGTTCACCCTAAACCCGATCCATCAAATGCCGGGACTGAACACCTAGAACGTACTGCCAAAATTGATGCAGCGCCGAGGCCAGACAGTTTGGCGCTTGCGATGGGTGCCGCGCATAGGCTGTATGGTTTGTGTATGGCGCCGGAACGGGGTCACTATCAGTTTCGAAATTGGCTGGAACAGGTGATGTGCCATGACAAGGATGGATCTTGCTGCCATGACTGCGACCCTTGATAAGCTGCCCAAGCTGTATACCGGACCGCGGCTCCGACGGCCCGGTCTTCATATCCTCGACCGTCGCGCGCTTGCGCCACTTCGGCACCGTCTTGGGGTTGATGCCCAGTTCCCGCCTCAGCTGCGCGAGCGAAGCTTGTGATCGCTGTATTGCTGCTCTGACGGCGTGCGCCCCTCTCGGTGAATGCATGCATTCACCTACCGGGCAACGGGATCGTGGCGCTCCCGTGACGAACCTGTCCCATGTTGCTTCCTTCCATTCCTGAGAAAGGATCGCACCATCAAACTGTGGGATCAAACACCTAGGGGCTACGAGACCATAAGCTCGCTGAACAGATTTGGACCCGATCACGCTGATCACCATATCGGCCCGCGGCCTTTAACCGCGCCGCAAACTGAGGCCTGACAGAAGACCGCACTCGATCTCGCCCAAAGGTCAGATTCTTCTTGCTTCCAGGACGGCAACCACAGAAGCGCAACAGCGCCAATCTTGCGCCACGGTGCTTGCATTTGAACACAACGTGCCATGGAGCAACTGTCGGTCACTTGTTCTGGATCAAGGTCACAGAACTTGGCACGGGCTATCTACTTTGTATGAGATTTGGGCCGTCTTGCTCAGACTTGAGCAATTTCCACCCGGGCTGTCCGCTCGGAAGACTGCTTGCTCGGACCCTTTGTCGGATGGCTTTCTGATGACCAACAAACCTGAGAATACCGTGCCGACATCATTGGTGACGATGCCAATCGACCCTGGCCCGGTTTCAGCATTGGCAAAGGGGCTCGGTGCTTCGCGGATGGAACATCCTCATCAGAATCTTGATCGTGGCGTTCGGGCGGCGATGGCGCGGTTGAGCGGGGGTGTTTCGACCCATGCCTTCATCGAGGCGTGGACCGATTGGACGTTCCACATGACTGAATCGCCCGGACGTCAGCTTGAACTTGCTGAACTTGCCCAGCAGAGCGCCCTGAAATTGATGGGCCTGACGACCACGCTCAGCCCCGATGCTGCGCCGCCGTTTACTCCAAAACCTTTCGATCATCGCTTTGATCATCCGGGGTGGAAGAACCCGCCATTTCTTATGTGGCAGCGGGGATTTCTTGCCGTGCAGGACTGGTGGGACCAAGCGACTGATCATCTGCGCGGACTGCGGCCAGAAAATGCCGACCGAACCCGGTTCATGGCGCGACAGGCGCTCGACACTGTTTCACCAGCGAACTTCCCCGCGCTCAACCCCGAGATCATCGCGGCAACTTTCGCCACGGGCGGGCGAAATCTGATAGAAGGTGCTGCACATTTTGCACAGGACATATTCAAGACCCTGACACAGACCCATGACCCCGCGCCGGAAGGGTTTCAGGTCGGGCAGGATCTGGCCTGCACACCGGGCGCGGTCGTGTTCCGCAACGAGCTGTTCGAATTGATCCAGTATGCGCCCCAGACCGAGCAGGTGCAGTCAGAGCCGATCCTGATCGTTCCGGCATGGATCATGAAGTACTACATCCTCGATCTGTCGCCGCACAATTCGATGGTGAACTACCTTGTGGGCCAGGGGTTCACGGTATTCATGATCTCATGGTGCAATCCGACGGGAGACCAAGCCGATTTGTCGCTGGAGGACTATCGCAAGACAGGGGTGATGGCGGCGCTGGACGCGGTCAATGTGATCGAGCCGGGCCGCAAGGTCCATGCTGTCGGCTATTGTCTTGGGGGAACGATCCTTGCGATCACCTCCGCGACCATGGCGCGCGAGGGTGACGATCGGCTGGCAAGCGTGACCTTGATGGCCGCGCAGGTGGATTTCGCCGAAGCGGGGGAACTGCTGCTGTTCGTCGATGAAAGCCAAGTCGCTTTCCTTGAGGACATGATGTGGGACCAGGGCTATCTCGACCGGCCGCAGATGGCGCGGACCTTCTCCACCATCCGGTCCGAGGATCTGATCTGGTCGCGGGCGGTGCGGCGCTACTTCCTTGGCCGGGATGATCTGCCGACCGACATGGGCGTCTGGGTGGCCGACACCACGCGGATGCCCGCGCGGATGCATTCGCAGTATCTGCGCGGGCTTTTTCTGGAAAACCGCCTGACGGCAGGGCGTTTTGCTGTCGAGGGACGGGTTATCGCGCTGAAGGATATCTCGGTCCCGATGTTCGTCATCGCGACCGAGACAGACCACATCGCCCCTTGGAAGTCGGTCTACAAGACACAGTTGTTTACCGACTGCGAACTGACCTTTGTGCTGACCAGTGGCGGCCACAACAGCGGCATCGTCAACGAGCCGGGCAATCCACGAAGCAGCTATCGCAGCGCACATCGTCCGGCTGGGGCCTTCTATGTCGGGCCGGAAGACTGGTTGGCGAAGGCCTGTTCACGGCAGGGTTCGTGGTGGCCGGAATGGCAGGGCTGGTTGCGCGCCATGAGCAGCGGTTTGGTCCCTTTACCCGCTGTGGGTGCACCGGAAAACGGCCTTCCGCTCCTCGGTCCAGCGCCAGGCTCCTATGTGTTCCAGACATGACAGGGCATCACCCCACTGCGAGAGGACAACCCCACATGCCGCATCCTCGCCTGACCTTCCACGGTGCCGCGGGTGCCGTCACCGGTTCCTGCTTTCGGCTGGAAACCGATCAGGGTCAGATCCTGATCGACTGCGGCATGTTCCAGGGGTCGAAAACCGAAAAGGAGCTGAACTACCGCCCCTTTCCCTTTGCCCCCAAAGCCATCGCTGCCGTAATCCTCAGCCATGCGCATATCGACCATTCAGGCCTTCTGCCGAAACTGGTGCGGCACGGATTCACCGGCACCATCCACGCCACCCCTGCCACGACCGACCTCGCCGGAGTCATGCTGCCCGACAGCGCCCATATCCAGGAAATCGAGGTCGAGCAGTTCAATCGCCGTGCTGCACGGCGCAATCGCGACCGTGTGGAGCCGATTTATGACAGCGAGGATGTCGACGCCTGCCTTTCCCTGTTCCGCCAGCATGACCTGAACGATTGGTTCGTCGTGCTGCCGGGCCTGCGAGCGCGGTTCTGGAACTGAATAGCCCCTAGATTTGTAGACGCCTTGCTTGGTAATTTTGGAAGCAAGGAGGACGATATGTCCACGAACAAATTCACAGATGAGTTCAAGCGCGATGCGGTCGCACAGGTCGAGGATCGGGGCTACCCGGTGCGCGAGGTGGCCGAGCGATTGGGGGTCAGCACCAAGTCGATCTACACATGGCAGAAGCAGTTTTCGCGGCCCGCAAAGGTGATCCAAGAGGTCGATGCGCAAGCTGATGAGATCCGCCGGTTGAAGCGAGATCTGCTGCGGGTCACGGAGGAACGGGACATCCTAAAAAAGGCGACCGCATACTTCGCCAGGGAATCCCGGTGAGGTATGCGTTTATCGCCGAACACCGGCCAATCTTTGCCGTCAGGGATATGTGCCGGATGCTGGCCGTTCATCCGAGCGGCTTCTATGCATGGCTGCGTGAACCTTTTTGTCAGCGTGCGCTGGAGGATCAGCGCCAAACGGTGCTGTTGAAGCAGGCTTGGGATGACAGCGGCGAGGTCTATGGATACCGCAAGTTGCATGATGATCTGTGCGACATGGGCGAAGACATCAGCCCCAACAGGGCTTGGCGTTTGGCGCGTCTAGCAGGGATAAGGGCCCAGAT
>NZ_LGIC01000064.1 GCF_001294535.1 Cypionkella psychrotolerans
GCCTCACGCCCTACGCATACATCTGCAAAATCTGGACATCAGAGCCAGATCGATTCATCCTAAACCCGATCCACCAGATGTCGGCACTGAACACCTAGCGGCCACGCGGATCGCAGCAGCCGCGCAGGGCCGCTGCCCGCGCAAATCCGATCATGCAACAGGGGCGGCAGTTGGCGCGACCATCGCCCCGTTCTCGAACGGCCAATTGCACTATCTGCTGACCAACCCGGTCTATCGCGGCATGATCCGCCACAAGACCTTGGTCCATCCCGGCCAGCATCCGGCGATTATCGACGAGGCGCTGTGGTCAGCCATGCAGACGAAGCTGCAGGAGGCTGCAGCCCGCAAGCGTCAGCGCCCTGTCGCTACTGCTATTGCGACCGAAGCGGATTCAACCTCCACCGCGCCGCAAAACTCTCTCGAACCCTCGGATCCGCTGATGGCAAAGCTGTTCGACGAAACCGGGGATCGCCTGACCCCAAGTCACACCGACCGTCACAACAGACGCTTTCGCTACTATACTTCCCGCCGCCTGATCACCAAGGGGGCTGACCCGACGGGCTGGCGCTTGCCAGCGCCGCATCTGGAAGCTGTGGCGCTTGATGCGCTTCGGACCTATCTGCGCGCCCGGGCAAGACAGCACGATATGCTGTTGCAACCTGAGGCAAGCACGGCGGGGCTTGTCGCCGACGCTTTGCACAGACTTTCCGGCAAAGCTGCGGCCGGAGACCTCTGGCCGCTCATCGCCGAGGTGCATATCACCGCCGACAGCATGATCTTACACTTCAGTCGGGAGACCTTGGCCCAGAGTCTGGGTCTGCATCCCGACGCCCTGAACCCCGACGTGATGAGCGTTCAACAGGCGTTTCAACGCCACCGTCGCGGCGCGGAAACCCGCCTGGTCACCGACACCCTCGCACCCCAGCCTGATCTCATTCTGCAGCAGAACCTTGCGCGCGCGCATCGCTGGGCCAACCGCTTGCGCCGCGGCGAAAGCTTGAGCAGCATCGCGAGGGCGGAAAACTGTTCCGACAGTCTCATCCGATCGCGTGTCGCTTTGGCTTTTCTGGCCCCGGATCTACAGCGCGCCATCCTCGATGGAACAGCACCCTCCCATCTGACCACAAATCTGATTGTGCGCACAACCCTGCCGCACGACTGGCAAGAGCAAGCCAAGGCTCTGGGTCTTTAGCTCGAACTGTCAAAATTCTGCAAACCGCACCGCGTTTCTGGGTCGCAGAGACGGGCGTCCGATTTGCCCGCAAAGCACGCGCGCGGTGCTGTCTCCGAGACCAGATCCTGCGCGCAACCATCTGAAATCACACGGTAATTCCGCGTGGGATCCAGAGGTACTCAGTCTGAGATTGTGGTTGGCGGAAGCGGTGGCCGCCATATTTGCATGGCGATGTGATGCGATCAGTCGCGCTACCCCACCTAATCCCTTAAAAACCAGAAATTTTTTGTCATGCAATGAAGCAATCAATTGCATCGTATTGCACATAATCGCATGGTCTTAGATGGGTGTGTAGAGGGGTAGACAGAATGCCAAGAGTTGCCGAGGAGCTTGGGTCTCTCGATATCAAGCGCGCTGTGCATGGAGGCGGCAAATCCACCACCATGATTTCCGTTGGCGGCGTGACGGGACTTTACCTGCAGATTACTCCCAACGGGGCGAAGTCGTGGATTTTGCGCGCCACAATTGGTGGCAAGCGCGGTGACCATGGGCTTGGCGGTTATCCATCCGTCACTCTCGCTGCGGCCCGCGAAAAAGCGCGTGAGGCGCGTGATAAAATAGATCGTGGCATAGACCCAATTGCTGAACGCAAAGCTGCCAAAGCCGCGCTAACAGCCTCAAACGGCAGGGGGCTCACCTTTGCGCAGGCGACTGATCGCTATCTTGCAGCAAAGCTAGATGGCTTTGAGAACGCGAAACACAAGGGCCAATGGAGCTCAACACTGAGAACGTACGCCATACCAACACTTGGCTCGTTGATGGTTTCAGATATTGGCGTTCGTGACGTGCTCCGAGCCCTACAACCCATCTGGATGGACAAGACAGAAACCGCAAAAAGGGTAAGGGGGAGGATTGAAGCTGTACTGTCCTGGGCAACGGTTTCCGGGCATCGAGCTGGCGATAACCCGGCACGCTGGGCTGGAAATCTTAAAGAACTACTCCCCGCGGCGTCCAAGGTGGCAAAGTCTGAAAACCAACCCGCCGTTGCGCTGGATGATGCGCCAGCGTGGTTTGCTGCACTGCGCAGCCGAGAGGGGTTTGGCGCGAGGGCCCTAGAATTCGCTGCGCTCACTGCCGCCCGATCTGGCGAAGTCAGGGGCGCGCAATGGTCGGAATTCGATTTGAAGAATGCACAATGGATTATTTCTGCGGAACGCATGAAGATGAGCCGCGAACATCGCGTTCCGCTTCCTGCCGCCGCAATGGCGCTATTGGATGGGCTTCCACGTCTAGATGATAACGATCTGGTTTTCCCTGCGGTCCGTGGCGGAATGTTATCGGACATGACCCTAAGCGCCACAATGCGCCGCATTCATCAGGCCGAGATCGACGCCCAGCGCCCGGGTTTTGTCGATCGCACGTCAAAGCGTCCCGCTGTGCCACACGGCATGCGCAGCACATTCCGAGATTGGGTAGCCGAGCGCACTGATTTTTCTGGTGATATGGCGGAGATTGCATTGGCACACAAAATCAGCAGTGCGGTAGAAAGTGCCTACCGGCGTGGTGACATGATCGAAAAGAGGAAAGGGATGATGGCGGCTTGGGCCGATTTCTTGATAGGTGATGCCGCTGTGACAGCCAACATCATCATGTTTTCAAGATGACGCGTTACTCACCATGCGAATGCATGAGCTCGATTGGTTGCTACAAATGTGCAATCGGCTACGTGATCAAGCAAGCTTGCGGTTTCGACCATTGTAACTGCATCGCGCGTGGCGAACCTTTTTGCGAAGAATGTCTTGGGGAACTGAGGTCCGATTTTGCATATGCGTTTGAACTTGCAGAAGCGCCTTATCAAAAGCTCGCTGAAGCAAGAGCACGCTCCTTTGGCTTGGTCGGTCAAACTCGGGAAAATTGTGTATGGTTTACACAAGATATCAATAAAGCGGCCGCTGAACTTTTCTCGCAAGCGCAGCTTGACCCCGTGTGCTTCGATGCGGCACTTTGGTTTGTTTCCGACCGGGTACGCAACGGAGAGATAGTGCCAGAAGTGTTGCGCGAGTGGGCCAGCAAAGCAATTCTAGGACACGCAAAAAGGCCCAAAGCGAAGGGAAAATATGCTGGTGCAACATACACGCGAGATCGCTTGATCTATCTTCTCATCCGCGAACTCATCGATGATTTGAAGCTAAACGCGACAAGTGGCGATCGGGACGAAGGCAAAAGTGCCTGCCACGCAGTTGCCGAAGCGTTTCAAGTTCTGCGACTTCAACCGGACAGCTACGAGTCGATCCGAAGAATTTGGCTGAACCGCCATAAGCTAAGTGCATTTTCTTCTCCGATGCGTGTGTAGGACTCCTGAGTAGATTTGAACCACGACCTTATATTTCGAGTCCGTCATGTTGCACGCCAAGACAACCAATTGGAGTGCATGACATGGACGAATCCTACTGCAGCGATATTCAACTGGCCGCCCGCTTTAGCGTGCACCGTACTACGCCGTGGCGTTGGGCCAAGTCTGATCCGACATTTCCAAAACCGGTGGTTTTAACGCCTGGCTGCACCCGCTGGAAGTTGTCGGACATCGAAACATGGGAAGCCGGCAAAGCGTCGGCTAAGTAAATTTGGCCATTCGTTTGATAGGGCGGTCGCCGAGTCGGCGCGTCTTCTCCAAACATAAAAGGCGCCGCCTCAGAACCAGTGTTGTCCCCCTACTTCGGGTAAACAAAGGAGGTTAGTTCGGTCAAAACTAGCAAACGCGATTGAGTGGCAATCGAACACTAGCAAAGCGCTGCTTCATCTTTCCATCCAGCTCCCCAATATTTCAAGGCGTTAAGATGCGAGAACAATTCCAACGACCCGCAACCGTCGCTTTGATTTGCGAAGTAGGAGGGGGCCCCTACTTCTTCCGCGAACGCGAAATTACCTTTCAATTTCGCAGTCATTCAGTTTTGAAATGCCATTTCCGCGCCGGGATGGTGGGCTGTAAGTCGACGCATAAGTGCTGCCTGCTGTGGTTCCCAGGTGGGCGCTGGTGCGCTATCTGCGCAATGTCGGCTTCACGTGCATGCCACGTCGGCAGCTTGCAAGCCGCTAGCGCCTGCTGGTTAACGGAATTCCCACCCACCCGGTCTCGCGTCCGGATCCGGTTGGAACGCCGAGCGATTGCAGACGGCTTGCCTTGGGTTGCGGCAGCAGTGCTGCACCTTAACGATCAAAGCCACAAAATGAAGCAGCGACCTGTTGCGCCCGCAATTGTCGGCGACGCGATGGGTGCGGCTGACAGTGAGCCGTCTGTGTTCAAGAATTGGAGGTTGGTGTGAACGGTACCGTCAACATAGCCCGAGATATCTGGCGCAATACCGCGTTCAAGTCGCAACCTTTTACTGAGCGGGAAGCCTTCGTTTGGCTGATCATGGAGGCGTCCTACAAGGCTAGGGAAAAGCGTGTTGGTAATGTCACCGTGTCGTTGGTTCGCGGGCAGCTGGTCGCGTCTATTCGCTTCATGGCTGATGCGTGGGGCTGGCAAAAATCGACTGTCGATAGATTTTTGAAACGCCTCGAAAATCGAGACATGATTGGGACAGATTGCGGGACAGGGCTAACTGCTTAGGCTCAAGTTTCGAGTGCAACACCCAGCGCCCGCAGGGCATAGGATGTTGCGATGGACAGACGATACAAGCACCTCAACGGCGAGGAACGTGGCGTGATTTTGGCGGAGCATCGGCGCGGGGCAAGCCTTGGGGCGATCGGGGCGTTGCTGGGGCGCAGCGCCTCGACCGTCGGGCGGGAACTGGGGCGTGGCCGTCCGGAGGGAGACCCCGCCCGGCCGTATTGCCCGCAGCTTGGCGCGGACCGATACCGGGTGCTGCGCAAGCGGTGCGGACGGCGGCAGAAGCTGGTCAAGGGTGGGTGGCTTCATGACTTTGTGCGGGGCAAGCTGGTCCACCGGCGCTGGTCTCCCGAGCAGATTGCGTGCAGGCTCAAGTCCATGCACCCCGACGATCCAACCCGCCTGATCAGCCATGAGACGATCTACGCCGCGATTTACGCGCAGCCGAGGGGTGGGTTGAAGGCCGAGATGATCGCGGCCTTACGACAGCACAAACCTTCCCGCGGACTGCGGCGAACAACGCTGGCG
>NZ_LGIC01000065.1 GCF_001294535.1 Cypionkella psychrotolerans
TCTGACAGAGGCCGAAGAGGCAATGGTCGTCGCGTTTCGGCGCCATACGCTGCTGCCGCTGGATGACTGCCTCTATGCATTGCAACCGTCGATCCCGCACCTGACCCGTTCGGCGCTGCACCGGTGTCTGCAACGGCACGGCATCTCCCGCCTGCCTGATGTCGAGGGCGAGAAGCCGAAGCGCCAGAAGTTCAAGCGCTACCCGATCCATTGGCCGACAGGCGATGCTTGCATCGCCGAGAGGCGGGTTCTTTCACATCCGCTGCCCGGCAGTGGTTTGCCTGCAAACCACGAGAGCGGACATCGCTGAGATGCAGACCGCTGAAGGCAAGCTCTCGCTCTTCGTCGGCATCGACCGGACTGCCAAGTTCGCCGTCGCGCAACGCGTTGCAACGGCTGACAGACGCACCGTCTGGGAGTTCGTGCAACACATGCTCGAAGTCGTGCCCTATCAGGTTCATACCATTCTCCCCGATCGAGCCATTGGAAGCGCCACGGGTTCAAGCCCAATGGCGAGGGGCATCCCGTTCGCCGAGCAACCCCGGAACCGCAATACGATCTACTCCCGGCCAATGCGCTTCGACATGATCTGCGAGGCCAACGGGATTGAACACAGGCTGACGAAACCCAACCACCCATGGACGAACGGCCAAGACGAGCGAATGCTTCTCGGTGTTTGACGGCAAACAGCTGTCAGCCAACCGAACCGCACGATCAAGGACGCGACGATCAAGCGCTTCCACTACGACAGCTACGCACGCACCTTGCCGACTTCCTGGCCGCCCACAACTTCGCCCGACGGCACAAGACGCTGAACGGCCTCACGCCCTAGTCGGCCCAATCGGCTATGTTCTCGGGCGTAACGCGCTGGGCATCATCATGGCCGAGATAGGTTATCAGGGCCTCAATCTTCTGGCGAAAATCACCGACGGTCTTGATTGATTTGCCTTCGTCAAGATGGTCGCGCTCCCAAAGCTTGAACAAAGCCCGGATGGTCAGACCTTCATTGCCAGCCTTCGGGGCAACCCCACTGGACGCTTTCAAGGCAGGGAACCGGGCCGCATCGGGGTCCGGGCGATAGTCACCCTTGGCGCGTTTTTGTTGCTGTTCAGCGGCTTGCCTCAGGGCGCTATCAAGTTCCGCCAAAAGGCGCTGGCGGCTGTGATCATCGGTGACAAGCCCCTGTTCCAGAAGCAGTCTGTCGGCCTCTGAGCCATACCATTTCGCAAGGCCATCAGGCGCAGCGGCAACACGATCAAGCAAAGCCAACACCGCCCGCCAGATTGAGGGTTCGCCCGGTTCCAGTTCAAGCGAAGCCATCACGTCCCGATAGAGGATGCCCGACAGCGCAACAATCTGGGCATGGGGCAGGGGTTCAGGTTGCTTGCGGTGACGTTCCCAGACCATCGCCTGTTTCAGCATAGCTGCCGCATTTAGCACCTTGGCTTGCTCGGGGTCCTTGGTCCGAAGGGACCAACTGATAAACTTGTCGCCCAGCAAACGGCGCAAGTCTGTAGGGACGCGCTGGCCGTAATAATACACACCAGTCTTCGGATGTTTGAAGGGTCGAGCCATTTGCAAAGCCATAGTGTAGCACCTTGGTGTAGCACCGAAGGCAATCTAAACCCTTGTTAACGCCTATCTTCTTGCTTTGAAAGGAAGAATGATGGTGCTGCAAGAGAGGATTGAACTCTCGACCTCACCCTTACCAAGGGTGTGCTCTACCACTGAGCTACTGCAGCGCCGATCGTTTGCGGAACCGTTTGGAACCGCTTGCGTGGCGGCTGAATAGACGCGTTCGCCGCAGGGTGCAAGAGCAAACTGGCGGTTTTTTGCATGGCCTTGCTGGACGGTTGACGCGCGCTGTATTAGAAGGCCTGATGCGTGAAAAACCTGATGACATTGGCCCGGGCAAGCCCAAATCTCAACGCGAGACTGAGCGCGAGGTGCGCTTGAAGCTGGCGTTGAAGGCGAATATGGGCCGCAGGAAGGCGCAAGCGCGGGCTAGATCGGCAGCGGATTCGGACGGCCCAGGCGCGGGCTTGATCGACGATAACAATAAAAACGAGTGAGGCTGGCAGATGGATTCGATTTTGGTAAAGGGCAATGGGCCGCTGAACGGGGTGATCCCGATTGCGGGGGCGAAGAATGCCTGCCTGACGTTGATGCCCGCGACGTTGCTTTCCGAAGAACCGCTGACGCTGACCAACGCACCGCGGCTGTCGGATATCGCGACGATGACACAGCTTTTGCAGTCTTTGGGTGCGGAAGTGGCCTCAATGCAAAACGGGCTGGTGCTGGCGATGTCGAGCCATAAAGTTGACAACCACACCGCTGATTATGAGATTGTACGCAAATTCCGTGCCTCGATCCTTGTGCTGGGGCCGCTGCTGGCGCGGGATGGTCATGCGATTGTTTCGCTGCCGGGGGGCTGTGCGATTGGCGCGCGCCCGGTGGATTTGCACCTGAAGGCGTTTGAGGCGATGGGGGCGGAACTCGATCTGCGCGACGGTTATGTCCACGCCAAGGCGCCGGGCGGACGGTTGCGCGGGGCGGTGGTGGAGTTTCCGTTTGTCTCGGTGGGGGCCACGGAAAACGCTCTGCTGGCGGCGACTTTGGCGAAAGGCACCACGGTTTTGAAGAATGCGGCGCGCGAGCCGGAGATTGTCGATCTTGCGGTGTGTCTGCGCCGGATGGGGGCGCAGATCGACGGCGAAGGTACCAGCACGATCACCATTCAGGGCGTGGACCGTCTGGGCGGGGCGACGCATCCGGTGGTGACGGACCGGATTGAACTTGGCACCTACATGCTGCTGCCTGCGATTTGTGGCGGTGAGGTGGAGTGTTTGGGCGGCAAGATGAGCCTTGTCGGTGCGTTTGCCGAAAAGCTGGATGCAGCCGGGGTTTCGGTGGTGGAAACCGAGCGCGGGTTGAAGGTGACGCGGAAGAATGGCCGGGTGAATGCGGTCGATGTGGTCACAGAGCCGTTCCCCGGCTTTCCGACCGATTTGCAGGCGCAGATGATGGCGTTGCTTTGCACAGCCGACGGGGTTTCGGTGCTGGAGGAGAAAATCTTCGAGAACCGCTTCATGCACGCGCCGGAACTGGTGCGGATGGGCGCGAAGATTGATGTACATGGCGGCCATGCCACGGTCACCGGCGTTGAGAAATTGCGCGGCGCACGGGTGATGGCGACAGATCTGCGCGCCTCGGTGTCGTTGATCCTAGCGGGCCTGGCGGCCGAAGGCGAAACCGTCGTCAGCCGAGTTTACCACTTGGATCGGGGCTATGAGCGGGTTGAGGAAAAGCTGCGTGGCGTTGGCGCCCAGATCGAACGGATCAGCGGATGAGCGATGCGCGGTTTGAAGATGGCGGTGAAGTGCCGCTGCGGCTGGTAGCCAATGATGCTGAAGGTTTGGCGGTGATTGCGGCGCTGGTGCAGGACGCGGTGTTCCCGATCACCGAGATGTCGCTGGTGCGGCAAAAGCGGCGGTTTGCGCTGATGCTGAACCGGTTCCGCTGGGAATACCGTGAGGCCGCCGAGAAGGCGGGGCAACCGTTTGAGCGGGTGCAAAGCCTGCTGGTGTTTGAAGATGTGCTGGCAGTGCAAACACAAGGCATTGATCGTGCAGATAAAGACACCATCCTGTCGCTGCTCGATATCAGTTTCTCGCCGGGCGTGGATGGCACGGGTTTGGTGACGCTGATCTTGGCAGGGGATGGCGCGATTGGCTTGCAGATCGAGGCGCTGGACGCCACCCTGCGCGATGTCACAAGACCTTATCTGGCACCTTCGGGTAAGGTGCCAGAGCATGGAGCGTAAGGCTTAGGCCTCGGCTTGACCGCTGGGGCCTTAGTCTTTTGGCCCGTTGGTATTGATCACTACGGAATTCTTCGTGCTAGGCGTCGCCACGGCGGGCTTGGCCTTGTCTTTCTTTGGCTTTTTCACGTTCTTGCCGGGTTTGCTCATGCCCTTGGCCATCTGATTTTCCTTACAAGCAGCGGCCATCCGTTTGGCCTTGATCACCATGCGCCTTTACGGGCACAAACCCAAGCCCATTCGGCTGGGAGGGCTGCTTTGAACGCTTCATATGCCAGGCAGAAGATCGGCTTAGTTTTGGCCCAGATTTGGAGAAAATTCACATCGCTTTTAGCGGTCTGAGTGCAGTTTTGCAGTTCGGTCGCCGTAGTTTGACTATAGGGGCGCTGCAGCGTTAGTAGTGGGGTGTTTTTGGTAAATATATATAATTAACAATAAGTTGCGGAAATTTTTTGATATACTAAATGCTGCATTGCCGCAGGAAAATGCGGCGACGCAGCAACCGCAGGCTGAGAGGGTTGCAATAGATTTTCAATCCATCGAACGACCTGCATTTGAAAATTTGAAAGCGCTTTGAGCCGCGAATCGTTGACGAAATGGACAGTTTCGGGCTATTGCCGTGCAAACGCTTCGGGAGGCCGGGTCGCAAGAACCGGAAAAGGACGCGTTTTAGACAGGGCAGCGCCGATAGGGCGCGATCAAAATTATAGGGAGGAAATCCATGTCCTTTGGATTCAAGAGCCGCGCATTGCGGTCGGCTGGTGTTGTCGCGCTGATCAGCGCGCTGGGGACGCCGATGATGGCGGAAGAAATCTTCTACGTCTCCGGCTCGGTCGGTAAAGCGGTTGAGAATTTTAAAACGCTGGTGAAGCCGTGGGAAGATGCCACTGGCAACACCGTGACGATGGTGCCAATGCCGGCGTCAACCTCGGATCAGTTCGGCCAGTACCGGCTGTGGTTGGCCGCAGGTGCTACCGATATTGACGTCTACCAGACCGACGTGATCTGGGCACCGCAGCTGGCGGATCACTTTGTTGATCTGAGCGAAGCCGCCAAAGATCTGGCCCCGACGCATTTCCCCTCGATCATCGAATCGCAAACCGTTGCGGGCAAACTGGTGGCCTTGCCGATCTTCACCGATGCGCCCGCGCTGTATTACCGCAAGGATTTGCTTGAGAAATACGGCGTTGCGGTGCCGAAAACCTGGGACGAGCTGACAGCGGCTGCAACCAAAATCCAAGAGGGTGAGCGGGCAGCAGGCAAGGGTGATTTCTGGGGCTATGTCTGGCAGGGCAACGCCTATGAAGGCCTGACCTGCGATGCGCTGGAATGGGTGAAATCCTTCGGCGGCGGGCAGATCGTTGAGGCTGATGGCACGATCTCGATCAACAACGAGAAAGCCGTGAAGGCGCTGGAAACCGCAAAGGGCTGGGTTGGCACGATCTCGCCAGAGGGCGTTCTGGCTTACGGCGAGGAAGAATCGCGCGGCGTCTGGCAGACTGGCAACGCGGCGTTCATGCGCAACTGGCCCTATGCTTACACGCTGGGCAATGGCGACGACTCGGCAGTCAAGGGCCTGTTCGACGTCACCACGCTGCCGGTGGGCGCAGAGGGTGACACTTCGGCGGCGACTTTGGGCGGCTGGAACGTGGCTGTGTCGAAATACTCCAAACATCAGGATGTGGCGATCAGTCTGGCTTTGTATCTGGCGGGACCAGAGGCGCAAAAGGCACGCGCGATTTCGGAATCCGCGCTGCCGACCATCGTGGCTTTGTATGATGACGCTGACATCGCCGCCGCCCAGCCGATCATCCCGCAGTGGAAAGCCGTGTTCCTGAACGCCGTGCCACGGCCTTCGGCCCCGACGCTTGGCAAGTACAACGAGGTGTCCTCGAAGTTCTGGTCGGCAGTGCATGAAACCCTGTCGGGCAATGGCTCGGCTGCCGACAACCTTGCCGGGTTGGAAGCCGATTTGACCGACCTGAAGGGCGACGCCTGGTAATCCTCCCGTTATCGGGCACGCCTTGAGGATGGGCGGCGGCAGAGCATAACGCCAACCGCCGCCCATCTTTTACGCTCGGCCTCGGAGGGGGGCCGGTTTAAGGGGGGAAATTCATGACAGCTTCAAAGACTGCCATAGGGCGGGAAAGTGGCCTGAGCCTGCAAAAGCAGCGCCAGAAAGCCGCGTTCTGGTTCTTGGCCCCCATGCTGATCGCGCTGTTTTGCGTCGCAGCATGGCCCTTGCTGAGAACGGTTTGGTTCTCATTGACCGACACATCACTTAACAATCTGTATGGCGGCAAGTGGATCGGTTTTGACAATTACCTGCGGGTGCAAACCCTGTCGAACGGCACGGTGCGCTACAAAGGCACGCTGGTCGATCCGGCATGGTGGAACGCGGTGTGGAACACGGTGCGGTTCTCGGTGGCCTCTGTGGTCTGCGAAACCATTCTGGGGCTGATCGTGGCGCTGGTGCTGAACGCCGAGTTCAAGGGCCGCGGTTTTGTGCGCGCCGCGATCCTGATCCCATGGGCGATCCCGACGATTGTTTCGGCGAAAATGTGGGCCTGGATGCTGAACGACCAATACGGCATCCTGAACGATATGGCGCTGAATTTGGGGCTGATTTCCAGCAAGATCGCATGGACCGCCAATTCTGATACCGCGATGTATGCGGTGCTGATGGTGGATATCTGGAAAACCACGCCGTTCATGGCGTTGCTATGTCTGGCGGGGCTGCAAATGGTGCCGCGCGATATTTATGAGGCGGCGAAGATTGACGGCATCAACCCGGTGAAAGTGTTTTTCAAGATCACGTTGCCGCTGATCCGCCCGGCGCTGATGGTGGCGGTGATCTTCCGGATGCTGGATGCTTTGCGGATTTTCGATCTGATCTATGTGCTGACGCCCAATTCGGCATCGACCAAGACCATGTCGGTGATCAGCCGCGAGAACCTGATCGAGTTCGATAAATTCGCCTATGGCTCGGCGCAATCGACACTGTTGTTCGCGATTCTGGCGATCTTCGTGTCGCTGTATATCTGGCTCGGCAAGGTCGATCTGTCCGGGGAGGGCGGCAAATGACCGGTAATAAACTGTTGAAATCCGTGGCCTTCTACGCGCTGGTCGTGGTGATCGTGCTGTTCTCGATCTTCCCGTTCTACTACGCCATCGTCACCTCGTTCGCGACCGGGACGGCGCTGTTTGAGGCCAATTATTTCCCGAAAGCCTTCGACTGGGCGAACTACAAGGCGGTGCTGGGTGGGGCGACCTTCCCGCGCAATATCCTGAACTCGGTCTTTGTCGCCACCACCACAGTCGTGCTGGCGCTGTTCCTTGCGGTGACGGCCTCCTATGCCTTGGCGCGGGTGCGCTTCCGGGGCCGGGGCCTGCTGCTGATGACGATCCTTGCGGTGTCGATGTTCCCGCAGATCGCCGTCCTCGCCGGGTTGTTTGAGCTGATCACCTACTTAGGCCTGTTCAATTCGCCCTTCGCGCTGATCCTGTCTTACACGATCTTCACGCTGCCGTTCACGGTCTGGGTGCTGACCACCTTCATGCGCGACCTTCCGGTTGAGATTGAGGAAGCCGCAATCGTCGATGGCGCAACCCCCTGGATCATCATCACCAAGGTGTTCCTGCCACTCTTGTGGCCCGCCTTGGTCACCACCGGCCTGCTCGCCTTCATCGGCGCGTGGAACGAATTCCTGTTCGCGCTGACCTTCACTTCCTCCGAGGTGACGCGAACGGTTCCGGTGGCGATTGCTTTGCTTTCCGGTGCATCGCAGCAGGAAATTCCTTGGGGCCCGATCATGGCAGCAAGCGTCATCGTAACGGTGCCGCTGATCATCCTCGTTCTTATCTTCCAACGCAAAATCGTCGCGGGTTTGACCGCAGGCGGCGTGAAGGGCTGAAAAAATGGCAAAAATTGAACTGAAGAACGTCAAGAAGTCCTATGGCGCGGTGGATGTGATCAAGGGCATCGACCTGACGATTGAGAAGGGCGAATTCATGGTGTTTGTCGGGCCCTCTGGCTGCGGCAAATCCACCCTGTTGCGGCTGATCTCGGGGTTGGAGGAGATTTCCTCGGGCGACATGCTGTTTGACAATGACCGCGTCAACAACGTGCTGCCCAGCCAGCGCGGCATCGCGATGGTGTTCCAATCCTATGCGCTTTACCCGCATATGTCGGTTTATGACAACATGGCCTTCGGGATGAAGCTGGCCAAGGCCAGCCCCGAGGCGATGAAGAAGAGGGTGATGGAGGCGGCGAAGCTGCTGCAAATTGATCACCTGCTGGACCGTCTGCCGAAGCAGTTGTCCGGCGGCCAGCGCCAGCGCGTCGCCATCGGCCGCGCGATTGTGCGCGACCCACGGGTGTTCCTGTTTGACGAGCCTTTGTCGAACCTCGACGCGGCTTTGCGGGTGCAGACCCGGTTGGAAATCGCCAAGCTGCACCACTCGATGACGGACGTGACGATGATCTACGTCACGCACGATCAGGTCGAAGCGATGACCTTGGCCGACCGGATCGCCGTGCTGCGCGATGGCCGGTTGGAGCAGGTGGGCTCGCCCGCCGAGCTTTATGAACGCCCGAATTCGATCTTCGTCGCGGGCTTCATCGGCAGCCCAAAGATGAACTTCCTGACCGGCAAATTCGCTTCGGATCACGGTTGCGCCACTTTGGGCATCCGCTCGGAGCATATCGACGTGGTCGAGGGCGGCTTGTGGACGGGCGAGATCGTGCATGCCGAAGATTTGGGCAGCGACAACTATTTGTTCGTTGAAGTCGGCTCGGATGAACCAATGATCGTGCGTCGTGAAGGTAAATTGACCATGAAGGTCGGCGATACCGTCTCGCTGTCGCCGAAGGCTGGCCAATTGCACAAGTTCGATCAGAACGGCAAGCCGATCCGCTAACCATCCTAAAACCATTCGTCGCGCCCCTTGTTGGGGGCGCGGCAGCTATCAAAGGAACATGCCATGAGCATCCGCGTCACCGTTTGGGGCGAGAACGTCCACGAACAGAAAAACAAAGTTGTGTCAGAGATTTACCCGCTGACGATGCATGGCACGATTGCCGCTGCGCTGAATAAGGCCGAGGGCATTTCGGCCGCAACCGTGACCTTACAGGATCCGGAACACGGGATGACGGCAGAAAAGCTGGCCGCAACTGATGTGCTGATCTGGTGGGGGCACGCCGCACATGGCGATGTCGATGATGCGATTGTCGAGCGGGTCTGTAACGCGGTTTGGGGCGGGATGGGGATCATCTTCCTACACTCGGCCCACTTCGCCAAGCCGTTCAAACGCCTGATGGGTGCGCCGTGCAACCTGACTTGGCGGGAAGCGGGCGAACGCGAACGGCTGTGGGTGACCAGCCGCCAGCACCCGATTGCGGCAGGCTTGCCCGATCATTTTGAGTTGGAATACGAGGAAATGTATGGCGAGCCGTTTGGCGTGCCGGAACCCTTGGAAACCGTGTTCATCAGCTGGTTTGCCGGGGGCGAGGTGTTCCGCTCCGGCCTGACCTACAAGCGCGGCGCGGGGAATATTTTCTATTTCCGCCCCGGCCATGAAACCTATCCGACCTATCACGACGCCAATGTGCAGCGGGTGATCTCGAATGCGGTGAAATGGGCGCATAATCCGAATGTGCGGATCGCCAACCCGAATGACGCGCCGAATACGCCTGTCGATAAGGCACTGGAGCCGATCACGGAACGCGGCCCGCGCCTGCA
Organism: Cypionkella psychrotolerans; assembly: GCF_001294535.1. Classification (GTDB taxonomy): domain Bacteria; phylum Pseudomonadota; class Alphaproteobacteria; order Rhodobacterales; family Rhodobacteraceae; genus Cypionkella; species Cypionkella psychrotolerans. The sequence goes on from NZ_LGIC01000065.1 coordinate 9,562, forward strand.
TCATGACGGCGAGGCGGGGTATCGGTGATGGCGAAACCAGTTCGTATTCTGATCCTCGGCACCGGGGGCATGGCGGCCAACCATGCCGACTGTTTCAAGGCGATTGAAGGCGTCACGCTGGTGGGCGGCATCGACACGCGCCCTGTGCAACTGGCGGAGTTCTGTGATCGCCACGGCATCGCCGGGCGGTTTGCCTCGATTGACGAGGCGATTGCGTGGGGGCAGTTTGACGCTGTCACCAACGTGACACCGGATGCGGCGCATTACGCCACCACCTTGCCATTTCTGGCGGCGGGCAAGCACGTACTCTGCGAAAAGCCCCTTGCTACGTCCGAAGCGCAGGCCGATGCGATGGCCGCAGCCGCCGCAAAAGCGGGTGTGGTGAACATGGTCAACCTCAGCTACCGCAACGTAGCGGCCTTACAAAAGGCGGCGGCGATGGTGCGCGAAGGTGCCATCGGTACGGTCCGGCATTTTGAGGCGAGCTATTTGCAAAGCTGGCTGACCCAACCGGCTTGGGGCCATTGGGATAAAGAAAGCCAATGGCTGTGGCGGCTGTCGACAAAGCATGGTTCCAAGGGTGTGCTGGGCGATGTCGGCATCCATATCCTTGATTTTGCAACCTTTATCGCCGGGCAACCGGCGGTCGAAGTCTCATGCCGTCTTGCCACCTTCCACAAAGCGCCGGGCGATCAGATTGGCGAATACCCGCTCGATGCCAATGACTCCGCCACCATGCAGATCGTGCTGGAGAATGGCGCACTGGGCACGGTGGCCGCGACGCGGTTTGCCTCGGGCCATCTGAACGACCTGCGCCTGCGGATTTATGGCGACAAGGGCGGGCTGGAAGTGCGCTGGGAGAAGAACGAAAGCTCTCTCCGCGCTTGCCTTGAGGCCGATCTGCAAACGGGGCAGTGGCATGACATTGACGCTCCGGTGCTGGCGACGATCTACCAGCGTTTCATCGCCGCGATCCGAGGCGAGGGCGTGGCAGAGCCGGATTTTGCGCGCGGCGCAGCATTGCAGCGGCTGCTAGACCGGGCAGAGCAATCGGCAGGTCAAGCCGGCGTCAGCCTAAAGGTCTGATCCCGGCCTGCCGGTGGAAAACCGAGGCGTCCCCAGCGCCTCGGTTTGAATTTTGCGCAAACTGATATGAATCATAGGTGACGACGGAAACCAGCTTATATAGCGTATCAAGTCAAATGTTTATGAAGGGACGTCGCATGCCTGATCTCAAAGGCTATTCCGCCAGCCAAATCTTTCTGCATTGGCTGGTGGCAGGGCTGATCTTGTTCCAACTGATCTTTGGCGAAGATATGGGCGGCGCTTGGGACGCCTTTGAGGAGGGACGAACCCCCAATATGACGCTCTGGGTTTGGGCGCATATCGTGGTGGGAATCGCAGTGTTGGTGTTTGCGCTGTGGCGGCTGGCTTTGCGGTTCAACCGTGGCGCGCCAGAGGCTCCGGCCGATTCAGCGCTGATGATGTTGGCGGCGAAATGGGGACATTGGGCGCTTTATGCCGTGATGTTGCTGGCGCCGATTACCGGACTGGTGGCTTGGTATGGTGGTGTGGCCACGGCGGCAGAGCTGCATGGATGGTTCAAGCCGGTGATTATCGTGCTGGTCGCCGGGCATGTGGTGGCAGCGCTGTATCACCATTTTATCGTGAAGGATGGCTTGCTGCTGCGGATGAAACGCCCGCTGGACTAAGGCGCGCGGCCTGCGCCGAACCGGAAAACGCGGTTTTCCGTACACGATTTTTGGGTCAAAAATCGGTTTGGCGCAAATATTTAGGAAGACTAGCCGTTCAGAAACACCTGCACGGCCTGTTCAAATTCGCGCGGGCGCTCGGCGTGCAGCCAGTGGCCCGCGCCGGGCAGCTTGGCGAAATGCGATTTCGGGAACAGGCTTCGGATGGTGTCGCGATACTCCGGCTTGACGTAATGCGACAGAGCCCCGGTGAGAAACAGCGTGTGGCCCGCAAACTGCCCCTCGGTGCCCGGCCAACCAACAATCAACGGCATCTGATCTTCCAGCACATCAAGGTTCAGCCGCCAGATCGGGGGCTGTGCCTTTAGGTCAAGCGATTGCAAGAAAAATGCCCGTAGGGCAGGGTCGGGGATGGTCGCGCTGAGCCTGCGATCAGCCTCACTGCGCGCGGTCAGGCCCGTCAAATCCAGCCCCCGCATCGCGTCAATATACTGGGTCTGGTCGTGGCTATAGGCCACCGGCGCAATATCGGCCACCACCAGCTTGCGCACCAGCGCAGGCTCGGTCAGCGCCAGTTGCATCGCAGCCTTGCCGCCCATCGAATGGCCCAGCACATCCATCGGCGTGCCCAATGCTTCAATCACTTCGGCCAGATCGCCCGCCATATCGGGATAACTTTGCGTGGCAGCCCTTGGGCTTTGGCCGTGGTTGCGCATATCGACCACATGTACCGCGCGGGTGTCGGCCAGATGCCGGGCGATCACGCTCCAGTTGCGGGCAGAGCCGAATAACCCATGCACGATCAGCAGATCGGGCAAGTTGGGGTCGGGTGCGGTGGCGGGATAGGTGGTGATCGCAAGCATGTGGCTTTGATAGCGCGGATTGAGAGTTTCGGCCAGAGCAGTTGAAGCCCTGCGGTGGCAGCGATAAGGTCCGGCGATGTCAAAAGGAAGTGCTACATGACCGGAGTGCCTATTCAGCAAATGGCCGACCGCGTGGCGGGTCTGATGGAGCAGCGCCTGCGGGTGCGGGGGCAGGGGCTTGGCGAAAAGCTGCGCAAGGGTGGACGGTTGTTGCCACGCCGGGTGCGCGCGTCGGCAGAGGTTTTGCACACCGGAGCCGTGATGGCGCAAAACCCCAAGCTCTGGGCGCAGGTCGATCAGCAGGCGGTGGCACAGGCCTATGACACCTGCGTGCGGCATCTGAACGGCGTCGATGGCGGTGATCGCCGCAAGGGCGCCGTGCTGGGGATTGCGGCCTCGGTCGCGTTCTCGGTTCTGGCTGTGGCCGCTTTGCTGTTTGCAGTGCTGCGTTGGCGCGGTTTTATTTAGCCGGACGCAGGCCAGAACAAACAGCAACCGCGCCCAATCGCCACGGCTGAGCCCCCTCGGCGCGAAGTGATGGGTGGCTGATCGGGCAGGTGAGGCACGCGGCGCATGTCGGGTGTCATAGTCTGATCACGAAATCGGATTGGCACCAAAACGGTTGCTGCCAATATCACCGGGCATAACATACAGTACAAATTCGAGAAATTGGCCGATAAACGGTAAAAACAGCGCCAGCCAGATCGCCTGCTGCACACTGATATCGTTGGCGCGCCGAATGGTTACAGCGATTTTTGAGCAGACCAACACCCCGACAATCACCGCCCCGGCTATGAGAATCAACGGCACGGGCAAAAGGCGGCAGATATGGAGGGCGAGCAAAACCGCCGTCCACTATGCCAGTTGGTACAGCAGGTAGCTTTTGCGATTGCGCCGGACCGAGAGACTAAAAAGATATTCAAAGACTGGTTGTGACATGGGCCAGGCGCAAAACTGCATTGCCGTATTAGGCCTGTGATCGCCCAAAATGACAAGAGGGTGGACAGATACCACCCTCTTGCCCGTTTTACAAAGAATCGCGTGACTTACAGTCCCGGATACATCGGGAATTTCTCGCACATGGCTTCAACGCGGGCTTTCACGGCGGCCTCAACCTTGGCGTTGCCATCCTCGCCATTGGCGGCCAGACCATCAACCACTTCGACGATCCATTTGCCGATCTGGCGGAATTCAGCCTCGCCAAACCCCCGCGTGGTGCCTGCCGGTGTGCCAAGACGCACACCCGAGGTCACGGTCGGCTTTTCCGGGTCAAACGGGATGCCGTTCTTGTTGCAGGTGATGTTGGCGCGGCCCAAGGCTTTCTCGGTGGCATTGCCTTTCACACCCTTAGGGCGCAGATCGACCAGCATGACATGGGTGTCGGTGCCGCCAGTGACGATGTCGATGCCACCTTTCATCAGCTCATCCGCCAAGGCTTGCGCGTTCTTGATCACTTGGCCGGCATAGGCTTTGAATTCGGGGCGCAGAGCCTCACCGAACGCCACGGCTTTCGCGGCGATGACGTGCATCAACGGGCCGCCTTGGATGCCGGGGAAAATCGCCGAGTTCACTTTCTTGGCGATATCTTCGTTGTTGGTCAGGATCATGCCGCCTCGCGGGCCGCGCAGGGTTTTGTGGGTCGTGGTGGTCGCAATGTCAGCATAGGGGAAGGGCGAGGGATGATGACCGCCGGCCACAAGGCCCGCAAAGTGAGCCATATCGACCATCAGGTAGGCACCCACTTTATCCGCCACTTCACGGAACTTGGCAAAGTCGATCTGGCGCGGCACGGCGGAACCGCCCGCGATGATCAGCTTCGGCTTATGCTCCAGCGCCAAGGCTTCCAGCTGGTCATAGTCGATGCGGCTGTCTTGCTGACGCACGCCGTACTGGATGGCGTTGAACCATTTGCCCGACTGGTTCGGGGCCGCGCCGTGGGTCAAATGACCACCGGACGCGAGGTTCATCCCCAGAATGGTGTCGCCGGGTTTCAGCAAAGCGTTGAACACGCCTTGGTTGGCTTGGCTTCCCGAGTTCGGCTGCACGTTGACAAAACCGCAGCCAAACAGCTGCTTGGCGCGGTCAATCGCCAGATTTTCAGCCACGTCAACGAATTCGCAGCCGCCATAATAGCGTTTGCCCGGATAACCCTCGGCATATTTGTTGGTCATCACCGAGCCCTGCGCTTCCATCACCGCGCGGCTGACGATGTTTTCCGAAGCGATCAACTCGATCTCATGGCGCTGACGCCCCAATTCGTTGGTGATCGAGCCGAAAAGTTCGGGATCGCGGCTGGACAGGCTTTCGGTGAAAAATCCGGTATCGCGGTGGGCGGTCATGGCGTCTCCTGCGGGTGATGGGCCGATTTGCAGCGGTTCTAGGCCAAGGGGGGGCTTTGGGGAAGGCAAGAAACGACGCGGAACGGGTCGGTTACGCCGTCTTGTTCACTATAGGAAACTTGTTACCGCTATCGAAAGCGCGGGCAGGGCTTGAGTTTGGCGGCAGGGCGGGCAAGGCTGCGCATCCAAGCACAAGGATTCTGCGGGTGGTGTTCAAGAAGATCGCGTTTGTGGCCAGCACGACCCCGGCGGCGCAAGAGGCGCTGGCGGAGCTGGTGGGCCTGCATGGGCAGGTGGCGGTAGAGCTTGCAGATGTTGTGGTGGCTTTGGGGGGGGACGGTTTCATGCTGCAAACCCTGCATGAGACGCAGCCGCTGGGGTTGCCGGTCTATGGGATGAACTGCGGCACAGTGGGGTTTCTGATGAACACCTTCTCGGCCGATCTGCTGCCGAAACGGCTGGCTGTGGCGGAGGAGGCGGTGATCCATCCGCTGGCGATGACGGCGGTTTCCTCGAACGGGGCGATCACGCAGGCTTTGGCGATCAATGAGGTGTCCCTGCTGCGGGCGGGGCCGCAGGCGGCGAAGGTGCGGATCTCGGTCGATGGCAAGGTTCGGCTGGAGGAGTTGGTTTGTGATGGCGTGCTGGTGGCGACGCCTGCGGGGTCCACCGCCTACAATTATTCGGCGCATGGGCCGGTGCTGCCGATCGGGTCGGAGGTGCTGGCTTTGACGCCGATGGCGGCGTTTCGGCCGCGACGCTGGCGGGGGGCTTTGCTTCCCAAGTCTGTGGTGGTGCGGTTTGATATTCTGGAGCCAGAGAAACGTCCAGTGCGGGCAGATGCGGACAGCCGGTCCGTGACGGATGTGGTTTCGTTGGAAATACGGTCGGAACCGTCCATTTGTCACCGGATTTTATTTGATCCGGGGCATGGGTTGGAGGAGCGGTTGATTGTGGAGCAGTTTGCTTGATTTTGGCTTTGTCCACGTGTGGACAGAATTTGATGTAAGGAAAATCAAGGGGTTGCAGGGGTCTGTTCAGGAAGTGTTAATACTTGCCCGCAGCGCAACCGATTTCTGGGGCAGAAATCGTTCCCGATTTTTTGCTTAAAAAATCGCCCTAGCGCTGCGTCCAAGTCTCAATCTTGCGATAGAGCGTGGAGGGCGACAGTTCCAGCACCCTTGCGGCTTTTGGCACCGAGCCGTTGTGTTGGGCCAGCGTGGCTTCGATCACCAGACGCTCGATCTCTGCCAAGGGGCGGCCCAGCAGCGTGTCAAGGCCGGTCGGTTCTGGTTGGCTCGGCGGCTCGCTTGGATGGGCGGGGCGCTGCGCGATCAGCAGATCTTGCGCCTGCTGCAGCAGGCTGGCGGGCAGCATGCCGGAAGTCAGCACACCGCCATCATGCAGCACGGCGACGTTGCGGATCACGTTCAACACTTGCCGCACATTGCCAGGCCATGGCAGGCGGCGGAACAGCGCGCGCACCTCGGGCGACAGGCCGTCAAACTGCTTGCCTTCCTCTTGCGCAAAGCGGGCAAGCGCGGTTTCGGCGATCTCGATCATATCATCGCCGCGCTCACGCAAAGGCGGCATGTGGATCGGCACCACGAACAGGCGGTAAAACAAATCCTCGCGGAACTGGCCGCGCCGCACCGCATCCATCGGATCGCGGTTGGTGGCGCAGACGATGCGGACATTGACCTTCCTTGGCCGGGTCGCCCCCACCGGCACCACGGTGGAGGTTTGCAAAAACCGCAGCAGCTTGGTTTGCAGCGCCGGGGCCATTTCGCAGACTTCATCCAAAAATAGCGTGCCGCCATCCGCAGCCGTCGCCGCCCCCGGTTTGTCGGAAATTGCCCCGGTGAAACTGCCCTTCATATGGCCGAACACTTCGGATTCCAGCAAATCCTGTGGGATCGCGCCGCAGTTCAGCGCGATGAACGGGCCGTTGGCGCGCGGGGAATTGCTATGCACAGCCAAAGCGCACAGCTCTTTGCCGGTGCCGCTTTCGCCGGTGATGAACACCGTGGCCATCGAGCGGGCGACTGAGACGATGGTGGCGTGGATGGCGGCCATCGCCTGCGACGAGCCGATGAAGCCGCTGCCGATCGGGGCTGGCACCGGACTGGCGGCGGCGGGCAACACAGTCAGCGGCGCTGCGGCTTTGGCGCGCGGCTTGGCGGACGCTGTTTTATGGGCATTGGCCACGACATTCAGCAGTCGCGCTTCGTCAAACGGTTTGACCAGAAACTCATGCGCGCCGGCCCGCATCGCTTCGACCGCCTTGTTGATCGAGCCATGCGCCGTCATCACCACGACATGCAGGCCGGGGTGCAGTTGCAGGATTTCGCGCATCAAATCAAGGCCATCGCGGTCGGGGAGCACCAGATCCAGCAAGATCACCTGCGGGGTGGCTTCGTGCAACAACTCTAGCCCTTCGGCGGCCGTGCCGGCCGTCACCACTGCGTAACCGGCTTTGGTCAGTGCTGCGCGGTACAGCAGTTGCAGCGAGGGCGTGTCCTCGATCAGCAGGATAGGGGGCAGAGATGCGGTCACTGCGGCTCCTGCGTGGTGACGGTGGGTGTCAAGTTGAGGGGGCTCACGATCTTCTGGTCGATGAAATGGATCAACATGTCTAATTGTTCAAGGGCTTGCGGCAGCAGAGTGTGGAAGGTGCCGCGATCAGGCACCGGCTGGTGCGCCAAAGTGTTGATCGCCTGCGCCAGCTGATACAGGAAAGTGGCGCCTGCCGTGCCTGCCAGCGCAATCATCACATGGGTTTGACGCCGCACCTCCAACCAGTCGGGACCATGCGCGGCAGCGAGCAGCCCGCGTTCGGCGGTGCGCAGATCTTTTTGCAGATGATCCAGCAGCTCGGCGGCCATTTTTGGCCCGGCCATTTGCAACAACTCCTGAAACTGCCCGGGTTCAACCTGCGGGCCGGCGTGATGGGGGGCTACGTTGCGGCGCAGCACTTGCCCCAGCACTTCGGCGAGGTTCTGGGCATCGAGCACCGGTTTGCACAGCAGGCTATCGGCCCCAGCGGCCAAAATTGCCGCCTTGTTGGCGCGGAGTTGATACGCGGTAATGGCAAGAATCGGTAGCCGGGCCAGCGCGCCGGATTGGCTGCGGATGTGGCGGATCACCTCTAGCCCGCTCATCTGCGGCATTTCGATATCGACCAGAAGGGCATCAAAACGGCCGCGCTTGAGGTGGTCAAGGGCTTGCAGGCCATCGCTTGCCGCCGTGACCTGCGCCCCTTGGCTGGTGAGCAGTTGGGTCAGCAGCAGCCGACCAGTTTCGCTGTCATCGGCGATCAGCAGGTGTCGGTTCAGCAAGAGTGCGGACGTGGCGATTGGAACAGCGGGCGGTACTGCCGCGGGCAGGAGGGGGTGCAGCGGCAACAGCACAACCACTTCGGCCCCGCCGCCTGCATGGTTGGCGGCGCTGATCTGGCCCCCGGCTTGGCCAACGATCTGCCAGATGATGTGCAGCCCCATGCCTGTGCCCGGTATACTGGCGCTCTCATCGCGGTTGTTGCAGGTGTAAAGCCGCGCCAGCGTGGCGGGGGCAAAGCCTTTGCCTTGGTCTTGCACGGTTATGTTCAACTGCTGCGCGGCGGTGATGTGCAATTTGCACGAGATGCAGCCTGTCTCGGCATATTTCAGCGCGTTGTTCAGCAGGTTTGACAGAATCCGCTCCAGAAAAGCCGGGTCCAGCGCCAGCTGTGCGGGCAGGTTCTTGGCCTCAAGCTGAAAGCTGAGACCTTGCTCTTGCGCCCGGGCCGTCCAGCGCAACTTCAGGCTGTGCAGCAGGTGTTCGGTGTGCAAGCGGATCGCGGCGGTTGTCTGATGCAGCGGGGCGTCCTGCAGCAGGACGAGGGCTTGCTCTAACAGCAGGGCGAGGGCTTCGCTGGCGGCACGGGTGCGAGCGATATGGCTGCGCGGTTCTGCAGGCAGCCGTTCAGGGTCGATCAGGCGCAGCCCGCCGATCACCTCGGACAAAGCCGCGCGCAGATCGTGGCCCAACAGGGCAACGGTCTGGGCATCTGGGGGGAGAGGGCTGTTGCGCATAACCCCAAGGTAAGCGCTGCGGCGGCTTTGTCTAGTGTTGGGCTTTGGGTTAGAGCTTTGGTTGGGCCTTGGCGTAGCCGATGGTTTGCAGTGCTGTGCGGATTTCATCCAAGACGGCCGGATCGTCGATTGTGGCGGGCATTTTCCACGGCGCGTTGTCGGCGATCTTGACCATAGTGCCGCGCAGGATCTTGCCGGAGCGGGTTTTCGGCAGGCGGTCGACCACCACCGCGCGTTTGAAATCGGCGACCGGGCCGATTTTGTCGCGCATCAGTTGCACACATTCCTTGACGATCTGCTGCGGGTCACGGGTGCAGCCTTTGTTCAGGCAGAGGAACCCTACCGGGCTTTGGCCTTTCAGATCATCCGCCACGCCGACCACAGCACATTCAGCAACGTCTTTGTGGTTGGCGAGAACCTCCTCCATCGCCCCTGTAGACAGCCGATGTCCTGCGACATTGATCACGTCATCGGTGCGGGCCATGATGTAGAGATAACCTTCGTCATCAACATACCCGGCATCGCCGGTCTCATAATAGCCGGGGAAATGGGTGAGGTAGCTTTTGATGAAGCGATCCTCGGCGTTCCACAGCGTCGGCAGCGTGCCGGGGGGCAGCGGCAGTTTCACCGTGATCGCGCCCAAAGTGCCTGGGGCCACCGGATGGCCACCTTCGTCAAGGATTTGCACGTCATAGCCGGGCATCGCCACGGTGGGCGAGCCGATTTTCACCGGCAAAGCCTCAATCCCCAACGGATTGGCGGCGATGGCATAGCCGGTTTCGGTCTGCCACCAGTGATCAATCACCGGAATGTTCAGATGGGTTTGCGCCCAGTGGATGGTATCAGGGTCGGCGCGTTCTCCGGCCAAGTATAATGCCTTTAGGGCGCTAAGATCATAGCCCGAGGGCAATTCGCCGTCCGGATCTTCGCGCTTGATGGCGCGCAGAGCGGTGGGGGCGGTGAAAAAGGTTTTCACCTTATGCTCGGCAATCACCCGCCAGAACGTGCCCGCATCCGGGGTGCCAACGGGCTTGCCTTCAAACACCACCGTGGTGCAGCCCGCGATCAAGGGCGCGTAGCAGATATAGCTGTGGCCGACGACCCAGCCGACATCGGAGGCCGCCCAGAACACATCGCCCACGCCGCAGTCGTAAATCGCCCGCATCGTCCAGTTCAACGCCACCAGATGGCCCGCCGTGGGGCGCACCACCCCTTTCGGTGCCCCCGTGGTGCCCGAGGTATACAGGATATAGGCCGGATGATCACCCGACACGGCCACACATTCGGCGGGTTCGGTGCCAAATTGAAAGCTGTGCCATGCTACATCGCGACCGGGGATCAGGGCCGCAACCTCTTGCTCGCGTTGCAGGATCACGCAGAAATCGGGTTTGTGGGCGGCCATGTCGATCGCGGCATCCAGCAAGGGTTTGTAGTGGATCACGCGGGACGGCTCGATACCGCAGCTTGCCGCGATGATGGCTTTCGGAGTGCAATCGTCGATCCTGACCGCCAGTTCCGTCGCCGCAAAGCCGCCGAACACCACGGAGTGTATCGCCCCCAGCCGCGCACAGGCCAGCATCGCCTCAAGGGCTTCGGGAACCATCGGCATGTAGATGATGACGCGGTCGCCTTTTTCCACCCCCTTGGCGCGCAACGCCCCGGCGAGCGAGGCGACGCGGCTTTGCAACTCGGCATAGGTGATCGCGTGTTTGGTGCGGGTGACCGGGCTGTCATGGATGATCGCCAGTTGATCGCCGCGCCCGGCCAGAACGTGACGGTCGACGGCGTTCCAGCAGGTGTTAACGGTGGCGTCGGTGAACCATTCATACAAGGGCGCGCGGCTGGCATCCAAGGCTTTGGACGGCGGTTTCACCCAATCAATCTTGGACGCGGCTTCCATCCAGAACGCTTCCGGGTTGGCCTGCCAGCCTGCATAGATTTCACGGTATACCATTGTATGCCTCCTCCAAAGCTGCGGCTGTCTTAGGCAAGCCCGCTTGAGTCGCGCAAGGATCGCGACAGGGGTGCGACACTAAGTTTGCATATATTGCGTAGAGATGGGCGCAAAGTTTTGCAAACTGCCTGCAAATATACGATGTTTGCGTGCAAACCTACGTGGTTTGCAAACCCGACGGGTCGGGTTTGCGAAGTTTGTCTGGGTGAGATATTTTACCCGTAATGCGCGACCGGCGTACCCGCGATGGCCGTCATGTTCAACAATCCCCGCGCGGTGATCGAGGGGGTGGCGATATGGGCGCGGTTTCCCATGCCCATCAGGATCGGGCCAACTTCAAGGCCCCCGGCCTTGAGTTTCAACATGTTACGCGCGGTGCTGGCAGCGTCGGAATAGGCGAAGACCAGCACGTTGGCAGGGCCTTGCATCCTTGATCCGGGGAAGATGCGGGCGCGGAGTTCGGGATCAAGCGCCGCATCGGCGTTCATCTCGCCTTCATAAATGAAGTCGACTTCGCGGGCGTCGAGGATTTCCAGGGCCGCGCGCGTCCGGCGACCGGAATCGCTGTCAAGGTTACCAAAGCTGGAATGACTGCACAGAGCCACCTTCGGCTGCACGCCAAAACGCTTGGCGTGGCGGACCGCACCGATCACGGTATCGGCGATTTGCTCAGGCGTCGGCACGGCGTTGACCTGCGTGTCGGCGATGAACAGCGGGCCGTCTTCAAGGATCATCAGCGACAACGCGCCGCGGGGGTGCAGGCCGTCACGCGCAAGGATCTGGCGGACATAGCCCAGATGCCACAGATATTGCCCGAAGGTGCCGCAGATCATGCTCTCGGCATCGCCGCGATGCACCGCGATGCCCGCGATGGCGGTGGTGTTGGTGCGCATCACGGCACGCGCAATATCTGGGGTGACGCCTTGGCGGGCCATCAACTCGTGGTAGGAACCCCAGTAGTCGCGATAGCGGTGGTCGCTTTCGGGGTTGATGATTTCAAAGTCTTTATCCGGCCGGATCGGTAACCCAGCACGTTCGCAGCGGGTGGCGATGACCTCTGGGCGGCCGATCAGAATCGGCTTGTCGGTCATTTCCTCCAGCATGGCGTTGGCGGCGCGCAGTACGCGTTCATCTTCGCCCTCGGCAAAAATGATGCGGCGGCTGACGGTGGCGGCGGCCTCAAACACCGGGCGCATGATCAGCGCCGATTTGAACACCGAGCCGTTCAGCTTCTCGCGATAGGCGTCCAGATCGTGGATCGGCCGTGTGGCGACGCCGGTTTCCATCGCGGCCTTGGCAACGGCGCTGGCGACAACGCCGATCAGGCGGGGATCGAACGGTTTCGGGATCAGGTAATCCGCACCAAAGGTCAGCTTTTCGCTGGAGTAAGCGGCGGCGGCTTCGGCAGAGGTTGTGGCGCGGGCGAGGGCTGCGATACCGTCGATACAGGCCAGTTGCATCTGGTCATTGATCACAGTGGCACCGACGTCTAATGCGCCGCGGAAGATGAAGGGAAAGCACAGTACATTATTGACTTGATTGGGGAAATCGCTGCGCCCGGTGGCCATGATCGCATCAGGCGCCACGGCGCGAACGGCATCGGGCATGATCTCGGGGTTCGGGTTGGCGAGAGCAAAGATGATCGGGCGCGGGGCCATTTTCGCCACCATTTCGGCAGTCAAAACGCCGGGACCGGAGAGACCGAGGAACAGATCGGCATCCTTAATCACATCGGCCAAAGTGGCGGCGGTGGTGCCCTGAGCGTAGGCGGCCTTCTGCTCGGTCATCTGCTCGTTGCGGTCTTTGTAGACGAGGCCCGCAAGGTCGCACAGCCAGACGTTTTCGCGTTTGACGCCGAGTTTCAGCAACATGTTCAGGCAAGCGATTCCCGCAGCGCCGCCGCCGGTGGAAACCACCTTGATATCGGCGAAAGATTTGCCCGCGACATGCAGCGCGTTGGTGGCAGCGGCCCCGACCACGATGGCGGTGCCGTGTTGATCATCGTGGAAGACCGGGATTTTCATCCGCTCGCGGCACAGTTGTTCAACGATGAAACAATCCGGGGCCTTGATGTCTTCCAGATTGATCGCACCAAAGGTCGGTTCCAGCGCACAGACGATATCGGCGAGTTTATAGGGGTCAGGCTCGTTCAACTCGATATCGAAACAGTCGATATTGGCGAATTTCTTGAACAGAACCGCCTTGCCTTCCATCACGGGCTTCGAGGCCAAAGCCCCAATGTTTCCAAGGCCCAAGACGGCGGTACCGTTGGTGACAACCGCCACCAGGTTGCCGCGCGCGGTGTAGCGGCTCGCGGTGGCGGGATCGGCTTTGATCTCAAGGCAAGCCTCTGCCACACCGGGGGAATAGGCGAGCGAGAGATCGCGGCCATTGGCCAGTGGCTTGGTCGCGCGGATTTCCAGCTTTCCCGGCTTGGGGAATTCGTGGTAATCCAGCGCCGCTTGCCGTGCGTTATCTTGCCGTGCTTCTTCCATCCGAACCTCCCGCAGATTTATAGTTTACCCTTAAACCAGTTTATATCGCGCGCCAACTGTGGCTTTTCCACACTGTGTTTTAGCGCCTTTTTGTGAACGGTGCGCATGCTTTTGGTTTGAGTATGCGCTGGTAGACTTAAAGCAAAGCAAGCCCGTCGCAAAGTCAAAGCGGTTTGGTGATAGCTCGCATCACAAGAAATCGCTTGAAATAGAAACTTTAAGTTTGAAATATAGCGCCAAATGTACGGCTAAATACGGGCCGAACAAGTTTGGGCCCAAAGGGAAAAGCTGATGTCTGATATTCGCGCCGAAATCGTGCTGCCGACCCGCGACTTGCGCAAGGATTTGCCGTTCTTTACCAAGACTTTGGGGATGCGGATGGATATGATCTATCCGGCGGACAACCCAGCCGTTGCGGTGATCTCGGGGCATGGGCTGCGGCTGCGGTTGGATGCCGAAAGCAAGTCCGCCCCCGGTTTGCTGCGGATTTTGACCGATGAGCCGATTGCCGATGGCGCGAAGGCTTTGACCTCGCCGGGCGGCACGCAGGTTGAGATTGACGAGTTGAACCCGCCGCTGGTGTTGCCGAAAACCGAACATGCGTTTGTGGTGCGCAGGCTTGCCGATCAAGCGCCTTGGGTGATCGGGCGGGCCGGGATGGAATACCGCGATCTGATCCCGACGCGGTTGGGCGGCGCGATGATCGCCAGCCACATCCGGGTGCCGGATGGGCCGGTGCCGGATATGGTGCATTTCCATAAGGTCGGGTTTCAGCTGATCTTCTGCGTCGCGGGTTGGGTCGATGTTCTCTATGAAGATCAAGGCGATATCATGCGGATCGAAGCGGGTGATTGCTTTATCCAGCCGCCGACCATCCGCCATAAAGTGCTGCATTCCGAAGGCGTTCAGGTGGTGGAAATCGGCGTTCCTGCCGAGCATGTTACCGAGATTGACCACGTTATGACCCTACCAAATGGCACCATTAACCGCGAACGGGAATGGGACGGCCAGCGCTTTGTGCATAACATCGGCAGCACTGGGGCCTTTGCGCCGTTCCGAATTCCGGGGTTTGAGGCGCGCGATACCACCATTCACGCCAACACCAAGCGGGTGGCGTCGGTGATGGTGGCGCGGCCAAATGGGGTGGCACCTTGGACCAAACATCAGGGCGATATTCTGTTCAGCTTCGTGATGACGGGCGAGATGGTGCTGGAGGGCGAGGGCAAAGACCCCTTCCGTCTGGCCCCCGGCGATGCCTTCGTGATCCCGCCGGGGATGGCGACGCGGTATTCCGAATGTTCATCGGATTTGCAGCTTTTGGAAGTCTCGCTGCCGGGAAATCCGCCGACGCAGGTTCTGTAGCGCACTTGCACTTTACCCTGAAGCGGCTCACACTTCTGGACCATATGGTCAGGAAGTGGAGCCGCTGATGTCGTTGTTGAGTGCTGCAACCGAGGTGCGGCTGCGCGCCTATGCGCCCTATTCGCGGTTCAAGGTGGGGGCGGCGATCCTGTCGGTTGAGGGCAATCTGCACGTCGGCTGCAACGTCGAAAACGTGGCCTACCCGGAAGGCACCTGCGCCGAAGCCGGGGCGATTGCGGCGATGATAGCGGGCGGTGACACAAGGATTGCCGAGATTGCAGTGATCGCCGATAGCCCCGAGCCGGTGCCCTGCTGTGGTGGCTGCCGTCAGAAAATCGCCGAGTTTGCGGGTCAAGACGTGCGGGTAACCCTTTATACCACCGATGGAAAATCGAAAGTGCTGACGGTGGCGGAACTGTTGCCGGGGGTGTTTACCTTAGCCCATATGGACGCCACACCTAAGGTTGGGGTGTGATGGACGCCCGCGCCATTATCGTCAGCCTGCGCGATGGTGTGGTGCCCTCGGCTGCCGAATTGCAATGGTTCGCGCAGGGGTTGGCGACGGGTGCCGTGACGGATGCACAGGCCGGGGCGTTTGCGATGGCGGTGCTGCTGAAAGGCCTCGGCGAGCAGGGGCGTGTGGCGCTGACACGCGCGATGCGGGACTCGGGCCATGTGCTGGAATGGGACATGCCGGGGCCGGTGTTGGACAAACACTCCACCGGCGGGATTGGCGATTGTGTGTCGCTGATGCTGGCACCTGCGCTGGCGGCCTGCGGCGCCTATGTGCCGATGATTTCGGGCAGAGGATTGGGGCATACTGGCGGCACTTTGGATAAGCTGGAGTCTATTCCGGGGTTCAAAACCGGGCTGACCGAAGACCAGTTGCGGCGGCAGTTGAAGGATATTCGCTGTGCCATCGTCTCGGCGAGCGCTGAAATTGCGCCTGCGGATCGGCGTTTGTATGCGGTGCGCGATGTGACGGGGACGGTGGAATCGGTGGACCTGATCACTGCCTCCATCTTGTCGAAAAAGCTGGCGGCGGGGCTGGAAGCGCTTGTTCTGGATGTGAAATGCGGCTCTGGCGCGTTTATGAAAACGCTGGAGGAGGCCGAGGCTTTGGCGCGGGCCTTGGTGCATACAGCACAAGGGGCGGGGTGTATGACTTCTGCGCTGATCACAGATATGAGCCAGCCTTTGGCCACCGCTGCGGGCAATGCGCTGGAGGTGATCGAGGTGATGGAGACGCTGACGGGCACCTCTGTCAATGCGGCTTTGTGGGATATCACCATGGCGCTGGGGGGGGAGGCTTTGGCTTTGGGCGGCTTGGCTGCGGACCCTGCGGATGGCGCGGGGCGGATAGAGCAGGCGTTGGAATCCGGGGCTGCGGCGGAATGGTTTGGCCGGATGGTCGCGGCGCAAGGCGGGCCTTTGGATTTTGTCGAACGCTGGCCGGACCGCCTGCCTGCGGCGACGGTGATCCGAGAGGTGCCCAGCCTGCGGCAAGGCTTTGTCACCGCGATTGACGGGCAGGGATTGGGCCTTGCGGTGGTCGGCCTTGGTGGTGGTCGGCAGCGCGAGGGTGACAAGTTGAACCTGTCGGTCGGGCTGTCGGATCTGGCCGGGATTGGCGAGGATATCGGCGCGGGCGATCCCTTGTGCATGGTGCATGCGGCGACCGAAGCGGCGGCGGAAGAAGCAATTCTGCGGGTGCAGGCGGCCTATGCGATGGGGGCGGTGGCCCCGCCAGACCCGGATTTGATCATCAAAAGGATCACTTAGATGACGCGCGCGTTTCTGATCGTGATGGATTCGGTGGGCTGCGGTGGTGCGCCGGATGCGGCGGATTTCGGCGATGCCGGGGCGAATACGCTGGGGCATATTGCGCAGGCCTGTGCTGCGGGGCGGGCAGATGTCGGGCATTTGGGGCCGTTGCGGATGCCGCATTTGGATCGGTTGGGGTTGGGGGCGGCGATTGAACTGGCTTCGGGGCTGAAGGCTCCGGGGTTAGGGTCCGCGCCTGTTGGGCGCTGGGGGGCTGCGACAGAAGTGTCGCGCGGCAAGGATACGCCCTCGGGGCATTGGGAATTGGCGGGGGTGCCGGTGCCCTGGGATTGGACGTATTTTCCCGATACGGTTCCGTCATTCCCTGCGGATTTGGTGGCGCTGGTATGTAAGTTGGCGGGAACGCAGGGGATTTTGGGCAATTGCCATGCCTCGGGCGTGCCGATCATCGAGCAGCATTGCGCCGAGCATCTGCGCACTGGTTGGCCGATTTGCTATACTTCGGCGGATTCGGTATTCCAGATCGCGGCGCATGAGGAGGCGTTTGGCTTGGAGCGGCTGTTGAAGCTGTGTCAGGATCTGGCACCGTATCTGCACGCGATGAAGGTGGGCCGGGTGATCGCGCGGCCGTTTACCGGGGTGCCGGGGGCGTTCAAACGGACTGCTAATCGGCACGATTACGCGATGGACCCGCCGGGGCCGACCCTGCTGGAATGGGTGCAAAGCGCGGGGCGGGCGACCCATGCGATTGGCAAGATTGGCGATATTTTCTCGATGAAAGGCATTGGCAAGCTGTGGAAGGGCAAGAGTGACCTTGACCTTTTTGGGTATTTGGATGGCTTGGTGGACGGTGCAGAGGACGGTTCCTTGACCTTTGCGAACTTTGTCGAATTTGACACGCTGTATGGCCATCCCCGCGATGTGGCGGGATATGCTCGCGCGCTCGAATGGTTTGACGGGCGGGTGGGGGCTTTGCTGACGCGGCTGCGCCCCGGTGATCTGGCGATATTCACCGCTGATCATGGCAATGATCCGACTTGGACGGGGACGGAACATACCCGGGAACGGGTGCCTGTGGTCTGTGCCGGGATAGGTTCGGGCAGCTTGGGGCTGCGAGCGTTTGCGGATGTGGGGGCCTCGGTGGCGGCGCATTTGGGGGTGACGGCGCAGCGGCCGGGGAGGAGTTTTCTTTGACGATCAACAGCTTGCCGAAGGTGGAATTGCATCTGCATCTGGAAGGCGCAGCGCCACCTGCGTTCATCAAGGGCCTTGCGAAAGAGAAGAACATCGACATCGCCGGGATTTTCAACGAGGACGGCAGCTATCGCTTTACCGATTTCTGGAACTTTCTGAAGGTCTATGAGGCGGCGTGTGAGCCGTTGAAGGGGCCGCAGGATTTTTATCGGTTGACCCTCGCGGTGCTTGAAGAAAGCGCAGCAAGTGGCGTAGTTTACAGCGAAACTTTTCTTTCGCCAGATTTTTGCGGCGGGCGCGATCTGGGTGCATGGAAGGAATATCTGCACGCGATCACGGAGGCTGCCGCCAAAGCCGAGAAGGATTTCGGCATTACGCTGCGCGGCATCGTCACGCCGATCAGGCATTTTGGACCGGAAAAGGCGCGGGAAACCGCCCGCTGTGCGGCGGAGACCGCGGGCCACTTCATCACCGGTTTTGGTATTGGTGGCGATGAAAAATCCGGTGAATTGAAGGATTTTCTGTGGTCGTTCGATGCGGCGCGCGAGGCGGGATTGCGGATCACCGCCCACGCCGGCGAGTGGAAAGGCCCCGATGAGGTGCGCGCGGCGATGAATGATCTGGGCGCGGAGCGCATTGGTCATGGAGTGCGCGCGATTGAGGATATGGCACTGGTTGAGGAAATCGCCGAGCGTGGCGTGGTGCTGGAGCTTTGTCCGGGCTCGAATGTTGCCCTCGCCATCTACCCCAGTTTCCGCAAGCATCCGATTGGTGAGATGTTTGATCGCGGCGTCAAGGTGACGATCAACACCGACGATCCGCCGTTTTTCCACACCACGATGGCGCGCGAATACGAGATGTTGAATCAAGCGTTTGATTGGGACGAGGGGGTTTTTGCCAAGATCGCCCGCACCGCGCTTGACGCGGCGTTTTGTGACGCCGATACCAAAACCCGCATTCTGAAAATTCTGGAGCAGGCCAATGGCTGAACATCTGACCGTCGTTTCTCACCCATTGGTGCAGCATAAGCTGACGCTTATGCGCGAAAAAGACACCTCGACCGCGTCTTTCCGCAAGCTTTTGCGCGAGATCAGCCTGCTGCTCGCCTACGAGGTGACGCGCGAATTGCCGATGACCACCAAGCACATCGAGACGCCGATTGAGCCGATGGACGCGCCGACGATTGACGGCAAGAAACTGGCGTTGATCTCGATCCTGCGGGCGGGCAATGGGCTGCTGGATGGCATCTTGGAATTGATCCCGGCGGCCCGGGTCGGGTTTATCGGATTGTACCGCGACCCGGAAACGCTGCAGCCGGTGCAATACTACTGCAAACTGCCCGATCATCTGGAGGAGCGGGTGTCGATCGTGGTTGATCCGATGCTGGCGACGGGGAATTCCTCGGTCGCGGCGATTACGCTTTTGAAACAATCGGGTGCGAAGAATATTCGGTTTTTGTGCCTGCTTGCCGCCCCCGAGGGCATTGCCCGGATGAAAGAAGCCCATCCCGATGTGCAGATCGTCACAGCAGCAGTAGACAGACAGCTGAATGACCACGGATATATTGTCCCAGGGCTAGGGGATGCGGGCGACCGGATGTTTGGCACTAAATAAAGCTTAGCCCCTTTACTCGGAAACAATCCTGACGCATTCTTTCCCCAAAACTACTTGGGGGTAGTCATGCTATTGAAGATTGTATCGGTCGCGGTGTTTGCGGCTGGGATGGGTCCGATTGTGGCCTCTGCGCAGACAGTGGCGCAGATTGGCCAACCTGCTGAACGCCCGCCGGCCAGTTTTAAGGGCGCGCAATACGTTGACAGCCGGGGCTGCGTTTTCATGAACGCAAGCTACGCGGGTGCTGCGCAATGGGTGGCGCGGGTGAACCGCAAGCACAAGGTTCTGTGTGGCTATCCGCCGACATTTGGCGCCCGCCCCGCGATTGAAGTCGCCGAAGATGTGGCCCCGGTTAAGGCGGCCCCAGTGGTGGTGGCTGCGGCCCCCGTGGTGGTGAAGCCCGCGAAAGCCAATGCGCCGATGGCGACGGTGGCCAGTGCGATGATGCCCGAAGCTGTGATGGTTGCACCCGTGCCGCAGGTGCGGGTCGAACATCCGACCGCAGGTCTGGTGGCGAGTTTGCCGACCCCGGCGCAGGCTTATGAGCGGGCGGCGAGTGTTGGCCCGGCTGCGGGCAAGATCGGCTGCTATACCTCGGCTCCGGTGGCGGAAGTGGTGCGGTTGCGCAATGGCGGCACGGCGGTGGTCTGCACGCGCGGCGACGGCACGCTGACCGGCTGGCGGTCGCCGATCTATCCACGTGGCGCGGGTGTCGGTGCGGCGCTGAGCGCGCCTGTGCAGGTGGCACGGGCGGACAATCCGGGCGTCGGACGGGTGGCGGCTGCCCCCGTATATGCCTCGGCTGCGGTGCCGAATGTGGTGGTGCCGAAGGGCTACAAAGTCGCATGGACCGATGGCCGCTTGAACCCGCTGCGCGGCGTTGGCACGGCAGAGGGGCAGGCGGCGCAGGATCAGTTGTGGACGCAGAAGGTTCCGGCGCAGCTGATCACTGATGTGCAGAAGGCCAAGACCCGCAAGCACAAGCCAGTGGCTTCGGTGACGGTGTCGTCCTCGGGTCAGGCCGAGGTTGCGCCGAAAGCCGTGCGTGGCGGGGCTTGGGTGCAGATCGGCACCTTTGGCGTGGCCGCCAATGCGGCGGGGGCTGCAGCGCAGTTGCAGGCTTTGGGTCTGCCGGTGGCAAAGTCGAAGCTGCAGCGTGGCGGCAAGGATTTGCAGATCGTAATGGCGGGGCCGTTTGGCTCGGGCGCTGATGCGCAAGCGGCGTTGCGGATTGCGCGTGGCGCCGGGTTTGGCGACGCCTATATCCGCTAATGGGATGTGTCGGCTGCTTCCCCCGTTGGGTTATCCTGAAAAGGGATCAACCGTGCAACGAGGAGAAGTGGCCGTGTGTGCAAAGAAGACAGAAAGCCTTGATGAGCTTGCCGTGGTCGGTGTCGACCTTGGGAAGGATACGTTTCACTTGGTCGGGTTTGATCGCGTCGGCCAATTGGTCATGCGTAAGCAGATCAAGCGGTTGGCATTGCAATCGACATTCGAGCAGCTCCCGCGGTGCATCGTGGGGATGGAGGCCTGCCTCAGCGCCCATTTCGTCAGCCGGACGCTGCGCGGCATGGGTTTCGAGCCGCGGATCATCCCGGCAATTTACGTGAAGCCCTTCAACAAGGGCTAGAAGAATGACTACAATGACGCCGAGGCAATCGCTGAGGCGGTGCTGCGACCTAGCCTGCGGACCGTTTCGGAGAAAGATCAGGATCAGCTCGATCTTCAGGCATTGCATCGGGTCCGGGCGCGGCTGGTTGCGCGGCGCACGGCGAGCATCAACCAAATCCGGACCTTTTTGATCGAACAGGGCATCACTGTGCGCTCGGGTCTGCGGGCGTTGAAGAATTCGTTTGAGGCGATCCTCGAACAGCGGCGGGGCGAGATCTCGCCCCGGATGCGCGGCATTCTGATCGGGCTTTACGGCGACTGGCTTTGGCTGGACAAACGGATTGAGGACGTCTCGGGCGAGATCGAGGAGATCAGCCGCACGGAAGAGAACTGCGCCAACATCATGACCATTCCCGAGATCGCTCCGATGATCTCGACGGCAATGGTCGCGGCAGTTGGCAAGGGGGAGGCTTTCGACCGAGGCCGGGACTTTGCGGCGTGGGTCGGTTTGGTGCCGACCCAATACAGCACGGGCGGGAGAACGATCCTCGGGCGGATCACCAAACGGGGCAGCCGCTATCTTCGCATGCTATTCGTCCAGGCGGCGAAGGTGATCTGTAAGCGGTGCGCCGATGACACCTTTGCGGCGTAATTCCACGGCAGCAGGTCTGCGATCTGGCTTTGTTTATGCGCATTGACGATAGCCTGAAGGGTTTGCGTGAGATACGCGTGCGGTTCGATTGCGTTGAGTTTGCAGGTCTCGACCAAGGACGCAATGGTGGCCCAGTTCTCGGCGCATAGGTGAAGGCCACACCGGGCGGGGCGGCCCCACCCCTGGGGCGATCATCGCGGGCCAATGCCCAAAAAAATCCGGTCTTGGTCTTGCCCGCCTTCGGATCGAGAACCGGAGCCCGGGTTTCATCTGTTACCCGGCAGGCGATTGTAAAACAATCAGCCGAGAGGGCATGAACAGCTTGGTGGATCGCTTCAGATCGGCGATCAATGCGGTAAACACCGGCTTCAGTTCATAGGCGGCCTTGCCGACCCATGCCGCGAGTGTGGAACGGTCCAGATCAATTCCCTGTCGGCTGTAAATCTGCGCCTGCCGGTAAAGTGGTAAATGGTCGGCGTATTTGGAGACCAGAACATCGGCAACGGTTGCCTCGGTCGGCATGCCGCGGGGGATCAGCCGCGCTGGTGCAGGTGCTTGCACCACACCGTTTGAGCAGGACCGGCAGCCATACTTCGGGCGGTGGGTGACAATGACGCGGAACTGGGCCGGGATCACGTCGCGGCGTTCCGAGACGTCTTCACCGATCTGATGCAGATCACCCCCACAGCCGCAGACCGATACCTTTGGCTCGATAAGCTCTTCGACGCGCAATAGATGCTTGGGCAAGGAACCACGATTGGCGTTCCGGGGCTTGGCTGAGCGTGTCTTGGCCGGATCAACCGCCTCATCTTCAGCATGGATAGCGGCAATCGCGGTCTCGATATCCTCCAAGGCAAGTTCGAACTGATCGGGATCGATCTTCTCGGATTTGCGCCCGAACATCGCCTGTTTGAAGGCTGCAACCAGCACTTCCAGCCGATCAATCCGTTCTTGCTTGCGCTGATCTCGGGCCTCGGCGGCGGCCAACATCGCCTTCAAGGTGTCCAGATCATTAGGGAAATCGGCGGCGTTCAACATGGCCATTCTCTCTCAAAACCCACCCCCGGCCGCCTGCCAAAACCACCCCCCGAGTCATCTTGCCGCAGCTATTCCACTGCCATCGGGGGTACGCACTTCTGCTGCCCGAACCCGTCGCCAATCCAACCCCGAGAACAGGGCCTCAAACTGCGCATGGCCAAGGCCTATCACCCCGTCCTTGATCGCTGGCCAGGTGAATGTGTGTTCCTCCAGCCGCTTGTAGGCCATCCATTGCCCAGCAGGCGACGCATGCATCGCCGAGAGGGACCAAACCCGGTGCCGTCCCAATAAAGCAGCTTCAATCGATCCGCCCTGCGGGACCGGAATACAAACCCGGTGCCCCTCTCGGTGAATGCGATGCATTCACCTGCCGGCAATGGCTGAACGGATCTTTGTGCAACGCGTTCTTCACCAAAGCTGCCAACCCGTCATGGCCTTTGCGGAAATCGATCCACTGCCCGGCAGTGCATGCGTGCATGCGCGAGAGGGGGCTTGGTCGCCACCATGATCCGCACCCGGTTCGATGGAAAGATCATCCTGCGGCATTCAATGCGCGAACAATCTCTGCGATCCGCGCCGCAGGGGTGGCGGCATCCAACCGAAGCGTCACCTCGCCCCGGATCACGTCCAAAACATCCGCAAAAGGTGCCGGTTCTGCAACGGGGTCTTGGTGCACAAAGATCGGCGCAAACCCAAAATCCTCAGCAACTGCAGGCAAGACCAATCTGCCGGTTCGTGCCATGCGCCGTCATTCCGACACATGGTTCGGCCGCATATCATACCGCCGGGCAACCGCATGGACCGTCGCACCCTCCACCAACGTCTCCGCCACAATCTGAGCCTTCAGAGCCTCCGGCCAATGCCGTTCCCTTTGGGTCCGACAATCAGATCAATCTGACTGAGAATCTCCACTGAGCGCCCCATGGAGAACCTCCAATCCAAATACACGGCACGGGCTGAATCTCAGATCACGAACAGATGCGGAAGCTGGGGTTGGAGCACCGCTTACCAAAGGTGATCATGATGCGTCAGAACAGGTGATCTGCCTTCAGCTTCGGCCCCTGGCTGGCCGAAGCGGTGAAGCGCATGCCGCGCAACAAGGCAGCCGTTGTGCTGGCCAACAAACTTGCCCGAACTGCGTGGAGCGTTCTGCGACACGGGACCCGGTTCGACGCCCCAAGAGATATGGCCATGGAAACCATCTGACGCTTTCCACGGTCAAAAGGAGTTCGCGACAGAGAGGACAGCATGGAACGGAGAAAATACGCCCCCAGAGTCTGACGGCGCTTATGGTCAGCAAAGACCTTGCCGCTAATGAGACCACGGCGCGTGCATAACCCCATCAAGGCCACGACCCGCGAGCCGATCAACAGGCCGGATACATATCAGCGATTTCCGAAGTCGTGCCAAATTCTCAATTGCGAACAGCAGCCGACACATACATATGGGCCGGGAGTGATTGCGAAGCCCCTCGGTTTGCGCCGGGGGGCTTTGCTATTTCCGGCTCAGCCGTTGCAGATCGCTTGCAGGTCTTGCCAGTGTTGGGTGGTCAGAACCTCGGGCTCGCTGCCGTTCTGGAACGGGTCGGCCTCGATCAGCGGCAGGGTGGTTTCGCCGGATTTATCCAAGGCATAGGCATAGGGTTGGGCTGTGACTTTCGCCGCAGTGAACGCGGCGAGCAGGGCCTCATCCGATAGTGTGATGGCGGGCGGGCTGAGCAGGCTTTGGCCGTAGCCAACAAGCGCATCGGACGCAATCGCGCCGCTGGCGAGCAGACGTATGGTGGCCATCAGTCCAGCCTTTTCCAGCAGTGGCTGCATTGGGTCTTTCAGCGCGGCTTGCCCGGTGGTGGCAAGGATATAGCCTGCGATGATATCCGGGCCCTCGGCGCTTTGCAGCAGCTTCAACGGCAGGATCAGCAGATCGCCGGGTAGTGCCAGCGGGGCTTGCAGCGCGTCGCGCACCACCAGCACATGCGGCGGATGGATGGGGTTCAGCCGCAGGCCCAAAGCCACTGAGGCCGCAGTGCCAGCCTTGCCGGTGCAGGGCGATCCGGTCAGTTTGGTCAGATCTTGCAGCGCCAGTTTGCCCAAATCGCTGCGGGTGGCGGGCGGCAGCATGGCGGCGGTGTAGTCAATCAGCTTGCCCGGCAGCCAGAACACCGCAAGCGATCCGATCACAGCACCAAAGCCGCCCAACAGCACACCGCGTAGGCGGCCCGGTTTGGGGCGGCGGCGCTCTAATGCAGTGCGGACGGTGTCCAGCGCTGCCATCATATCGCGGTCGTCGACCTCTAGGGTTTCGGGGTCATCCTGACCGGGGCTATACAAAGCGGGCAGTTTGCCGGGGTTCAACCGGGTCAGCGCGGGCAGAGACCACTGCGCCAAGGCCATCTCGGTCTTGGGATCTGACAGCACGATGGTAGCTTCGCGTAAACCTACGACAACCTCGCGCAGTTGCGCCGAGGGGGATTCGCGCCACAGCCCCGGGCTTTCCAGCCGCAGGTATTTGCGAAGTGCTGTCATTGCGCGGAAGTGTCTTTCCCTACTATCATTGGGTTACGATAGCCACTTGCTGCGCAGGCCACAATCACGCGTCCATCAGTTTCGCCACCGCGCGCAGCTCAAACTTCTGGATTTTTCCGGTCGAGGTCTTTGGAAGCTCGGTAAACACCACATGTTTCGGGGTTTTGAAGCCCGCCAGCCGGCCGCGGCAATGTGCGATCAACTCGGCCTCGGTGGCGCTCGCCCCCGGTTTGAGTTCGACAAAGGCGCAAGGCACCTCGCCCCATTTCGTATCCGGCTTGGCCACCACGGCGCAGAGCAACACGGCGGGGTGGTGCATCAACGCACCTTCGACCTCGACCGAGGAGACGTTTTCACCGCCCGAGATGATGATGTCCTTGGCGCGGTCGGTGATTTTCAGATAGCCATCGGGATGCTGGAAAGCGATGTCTCCGCTGCGAAACCAACCGCCCTTGAACGCCTCGGCGGTGGCCTCGGGGTTCTTGTAATAGCCCTTCATCACCATATTGCCGCGCAGGGCGATCTCGCCCAAGTGCTGGGTATCGCGGGGGACGGGATTGCCCTGGGTGTCGTGCAGTTCGGCCCCCTCCAGCATCGCCATGGCGACCCCGGTGCGGGCCTTCAGGGCAGATCGGTCATCGCCGGTGGCGGCATCCCATTCGGTCTGCCATAGGCATTCGGTGGCAGGGCCGTAGGTTTCGGTCAGCCCGTAAACCTGCGTCACATTGAAACCGAGCGGTTCAAACGCGGCGAGGGTGGCGGCGGGCGGCGGTGCGCCTGCGGTGAAGACCTCGACCGTGTGGGCAAAGCTGCGGCGGTCTTCGGGTTTGCAGTTGATCATGGTGTTCAAGACGATAGGTGCGCCGCCGAAATGCGTCACACCCTCATCCGCGATGGCGTCATAGATCGCCTTGGCGGTGACATCTCGGCAGCACACCACGGTGCCGCCCAGCATCGGGATCATCCAGGCATGGCACCAGCCGTTGCAGTGAAACAGCGGCACAATG
Source organism: Cypionkella psychrotolerans (assembly GCF_001294535.1). GTDB lineage: Bacteria > Pseudomonadota > Alphaproteobacteria > Rhodobacterales > Rhodobacteraceae > Cypionkella > Cypionkella psychrotolerans. The sequence continues at coordinate 35,786 of NZ_LGIC01000065.1, forward strand.
GTCAGGTAAGTCGGAAACAACAGCATCCGCCATGCGATCGTATTGGCGGTGGTGGCAAGATACGCGCCGCGATGGTGGGTGACGACGCCCTTAGGCCGCCCGGTGGTGCCAGAGGTGTAGTTGATCGCAAGGCTTTCCCATTCATCGTCCGGCATCAGCCAGTCAAAGCCGGGATCGCCCGAGGCCAGCATATTCTCGTAGGTCTCATAGCGGCCCGAGGCGGTAAAGCCGTGGTCTACCACCTCGATGATCTGCGGCGCGGGGGTGGTCATCTGGGCGATGGCGGCCTCGGCCAAGGGCAGGAAGGCGGTGTCACACAGCAGCAGTTTCGCGCCCGCATGGCCGAAGATATAGGCGACGGTGTCAGCCTCTAGCCGCGTGTTGATGGTGTTCAGCACGGCCCCGCAGGCAGGCACGCCGAAATGGGCCTCGGCCTGCGCCGGGATGTTCGGCAGCAACGTTGCCACCACATCGCCGGGCAGGATGCCGCGCTGCGCCAGAGACGAAGCGAGTTGGCTGGTGCGGGTGGCATAGTCGGCATAGCTCAGCCGGGTGGATTTCCACACCAAAGCGGTGCGATGGGCGAAGACATTCGCCGCGCGGCGCAGGTGTGACAGCGGCGTCAGCGGCGCATAGTTGGCCCGCGTTTTGCCAAGCCCGGTTTCATCTGCCAGCCAGCCCATGTTGTTCCCTCCCCGAAACCCTGTGCGGTATGTCGCTTTCTGACGTGCAGAGTGGAAGCGTTCCGGGCAGTTGGAAAGCGGGAAACCGAAGGATCATGCCATGTCCGCGACGAAAGACCATACTTTAGCCGCAGCCGGGCTGATCCTTACCTATGCGATGATCATCGGCTTCACCGACAATTATGTGAAGGTGATCGCGTCCGAGGTCGGGCTGTGGCAGTTCCACTTCACCCGCAGTTGCATCGCGATGATCCTGCTGGGGCTGTTGGCGTTGGCGTTCGGGCTGCGCTTGCGCCCGGTGAATATGCGGGCGGTGTTGGCGCGCTCGACCCTGCATGGCTTGACGATGGTGATTTATTTTGGCGCTTTGGCGTTTCTACCGGTGGCCTTGGTGGCTGCAGGATTGTTCACTGCGCCGATTTTCGTGCTGCTGATCTCGCGCTTTGCCTATGGTCACGCCATTGGCCCGGTGCGGATTATCGGGGTGGCGTTGGGGTTTCTGGGCGTGATTCTGGTGCTAGGGCCGGAAGCGATGTCGGGTGCGTCCTTGGCGGCTTTGCTGCCGGTGATCGCCGGCGCGATGTATGCGATGGGCAATATAGCGACGCGGGAATGGTGCCCCAACGAGAGCGCTGAGACGCTGTTGGCAGGGTTTTTCCTGGCCCTGGGGGTGATTGGCGTCGTGGGATTGGCGGTACTGGCGCTGTGGCCGATTGCGGTGCCTTTGGGGACGGATGGGTTCTTGCAGCGCGGGGCAGTTTGGGCCTCGGGTGGTTTCTACTTCTGGACCGTTGTGCAGGCGGTGGGCTCACTGCTGGGGGTGGGCATGATGATCCGCGCCTATCAGCTTACCGAAGCCAGCCGGGCGTCGGTGCTGGAATATATCATCCTGCCCGCGTCGGCATTCTGGTCGTATATGCTTTGGGGCGAGACTTTGACCCCCTTGGCGGTGTTCGGCATGGTGCTGATTGTGGCGGCAGGGGCGATGATCGCGCTGCGGGCGAAGGTGCAGGAAGCTTAATCAGCGACGGCCTCGCGCCAATGGCGGCGGCAGAGCGAAACGTAGGTTTCATTGCCGCCGATCTGCACCTGCTCGCCGTCTTTCAGCGCCCGCCCATCCGGGCCGCGCCGGATCACCATCGTCGCCTTCTTGCCGCAGTGGCAAATCGTGCGGACCTCACGCATTTCATCGGCCCAAGCCAGCAGTGCTGCCGAGCCGGGGAATAAATTTCCTTGGAAATCAACGCGAAGCCCGTAACACATCACCGGCACGCCCAGATCATCCACCGCGCGGGCCAACTGCCAGACCTGTTCTTTGGTCAAAAACTGCGACTCGTCAATGAACACGCAGGCCACCCGACTTTGCGCAAAGCGGGTGGCAAGTTTTGCAAACAGATCATCCTCGGGCGCGAACGTATCCGCCGCCTCGCCAATGCCGATGCGGCTGGCAATCCGGCCCTCGCCTGCGCGATTGTCGAACTGCGCGGTGATCAGATAGGTCTGCATCCCGCCCTCGCGGTAGTTATGCGCGGCTTGCAGCAGCAGCGTCGATTTGCCTGCGTTCATGGTGGAGTAGTGGAAATAAAGCTTGGCCATGCGCCGATCTAGCGCATGGCCAAGGGCACTGGCAAGACCGTGCGAGGAAGTCACGGTGGCTTGCCGCAGCGAAACAACGGACACCAACTACAGACGGGCACACTGGCAACAGGCACATAAACAACACGGCACATACGCGGGTGGGGCCATAGCAGACCGGACTCAAATGGTTACGCGCGATCAGGCAAGCCCAAACGCAAACTCAAGTGGTAGGCTCGCCGCGCGACCGTGACACTTGCCCCAGATCACCCTGATGGGCCTATGCACGACGGAACCCCACCCACACCAACGCTGGGGGCGCTGGCCACTCACTACGCGTTCCGGTTGCCCGGAACACCTTTATGCATGACAAATCCTTAGGGCGGGATTAATGGGAAAAGATAGAATGAATTCCCCGGATTAGCCGAAATCGGAGGGTGGAGCGGATTATGAGCACCGAAAGCTATTTGAAAAAACACACCGAAGCGCTGGTGAAAGATGTCGGCATCGAGGCCGCTTGTGCGTTGACCGGCAAGTCAAAGGCGACGCTGGGGCGGTATTATTCGGATTCGGGTGAGCATGACGACCGCTTCATGCCGATTGACGTGGTGGCGCAGCTTGAATCGGCAGCGCGGTTTCCGCATGTCACCTCGGCTTTGGCCGATCTGCGCGGCATCACGCTCAGCTACGATCCCGAAAAGCGCAACGCCGACAGCAAGGGTGTGAATGCCGATGTGGTGGCGCTGGCGCAGCGCTTTGCCATGCTGATGGCTGAGTATAACACGGCGATTGGCGATGGGGTGATTTCGGTCAACGAGGCCAAGCGGATGCTGCGGGAAACCTTGGCGATTCAACAGGTTCTGCTGGATATGAAGCTGAACCTTGAGGATGAGGTCAGCTAGAGTTCACTGTCGTTAAGCTTAGAGTGATTTAGACATAGAAAAAGCGCCCGGATGATCTCCGGGCGCTTTTCATTTTAGGCTGTGTTTTAGCGCGGCGTGCGGGCGACAGCACTGCGCGGCTTGGCCGCACCATCAGCCCGACGCGGGGCAAAGCTGCCGCCAGCGGGCTTCGGTTTGCCCTGTGGCTTCGCACCGGGCTTGCCGGGGGCCGCACGTTGGATCGGTTGGCTGCCGGGCTTTTGACCACCACGACCCATGCCGGGGCGTTGGCCACGGTTCTGGCCGGGCTTCGGAGCCGCAGCCACCGCATCGGCCGCCCAAGGCGCGCCACCCAACACTGGGATCGGCTTTTTCAGCAGCTTTTCAACGGCTTGCAATTCGCCCATTTCCGCAGGTGCGCAGAAGGAAATCGAGGTGCCTTCCTTGCCCGCCCGCGCGGTGCGGCCAATACGGTGCACATAGTTTTCCGGCACGTTCGGCATGTCAAAGTTATAGACAAAGCGCACGCCGGGAATGTCGATGCCGCGCGAGGCCACATCGGTCGCCACCAGCACGTCCAACTCCGCCTTGCGGAATTCGGTCAGGGTGCGGTCGCGTTGGTTCTGGCTTTTGTTGCCGTGGATCGAGCCTGCCTTAAAGCCCCAAGCCACCAGCAGCTTCATCAGCTTTTCCGAACCGTGCTTGGTGCGGCCAAACACCAAGGCCTGCTCGCCCGGATGCTTCAGCAGATATTCTTTCAGCATCAAAGCCTTGTCGCCATTCGGCAGATAATGCACGCCTTGGTCGATCCGCTCTACCGGCTTGCCCGGAGGGGCAACTTGCACCTTGATCGGGTTTTGCAGATAGGTCGCGGCGAGTTCTTCAATATCCTTCGGCATGGTGGCCGAGAACAGCAGGGTCTGGCGTTTCAACGGGATATGCTTGGCGATTTTGCGCAACGAATGGATGAAACCCATGTCGAGCATATGGTCGGCCTCGTCCAGCACCAGGTAGCCGGTGGCGTGCAAGGACACATCGCCACGCTCCAACAAATCAATCAGACGGCCGGGGGTGGCGACAAGGATATCCGCGCCGCGTTTCAGCCGCTCAGCCTGCTTGAACAGGCTAGCGCCGCCAACAACCATGGCGACCTTCACCGAGGTGCCTTTGGTGAAAACCTCAAGGTTATCCGCGATTTGCGCGACAAGCTCGCGGGTGGGGGCCAGGATCAAAGCCCGCACGGTTTTCGGTGCAGGCGGATGGCCCAGATCAAGAATGCGGTGCAGCAGCGGCAGGCCAAACGCGGCAGTTTTGCCGGTGCCGGTCTGCGCCAGACCCATCAGATCTTTGCCCGCCATGATATGCGGGATCGCCTGCACCTGAATTGGCGACGGCATCTTGAGGGTGGTTTTTTCCAATGCTTTCAGGATGGTCTCTGAAAGCCCGAGGTCTGCGAAAGTCGTGGTCATAACAGTCTTTCCGGCAGCCAACAGCCGCCTTCCACCCCCGAAATCAGGGGCGGCAGTGGGAAGCGACACCCCCTCGCATCGGGCGCTTGCCCAATACCGTGGCCGTCGCGGAACCCCTGCGTGCGGTGGGAACCAGTCTCGGGGTCTTACACATGCTCACGCGGCACGGACGCTCCGATTGGGGGGAGATGGCGGATCGGCGGGGATTTGTCAAGGGGGGAGGGAGGCCGACTATGGCCGTTTGATTTCTATTGTTTTCGATTGTTTGTAAGAATGGGGATTGATCAGCAAGACTCGATCCCAAAATGGTGTGCCGCGAAGCTCATTCTCAATGAATTTTGCGTATGACTCAGATACGCCAACAGCGACACCCCCGCTGACCGCCAGCCACCACTCGCCAAACAGTTCCTTGGCCGACACGAGTTTCTCAGTTTTCCGTTTTATGGCATCTTGAGTTTGCTTGGAAAGCTGTTCAAGAACCCAACCTGCACTGTTGCGTGTGTTCATGCCTCCCAGAACAAAGGGCGTTTCGAAGCTATTTGACGACTTTAAGATTTCAATCTCAAGTTCGTTTGTTATCCGCTGCCGATGTGGGATAATTGCAGATGTTTGGCTGAGTTCGGACAAATAGGCTGTCAGTTTTCGTCTCGCAATGCGGAGTTCGATATCGATATCAAAGTCGAGACATACAAAATAGCTGTGCGTAAGGTTGCATCGAGGGAGATCTTTGAAGGCGGCCTCTAAGCTGCGAATAATGCTTGGTTCAATTTGATCGAGATTGTATTCCCGCCCATTTTTTTCAACGATATGAACAAGACGGGTGCATTCGACCCCGATGCGTTCACCGATAGAGAAATCGGGAAATGTATTGGGGCCGCTCGGTTCAAATATTACTTCACCGAGGCCAAGCGACTCGAGATACTCTTTGGTCGCTCGCTCAACGAAATCCATCTACTACCCTTGTAAAGTCCTTACCCCATAGCCCTCACCCCGAGCCTTCATCGCCTCGACCACTGCAATACTCGCCGCTGCGGTGGTGAAGTAGGGGATCTTGTCCATCAGCGCCACGCGGCGGATATCGCGGCTGTCGGTGACGGCTTGGGTGCCTTCGGTGGTATTCATCACCATGGCGATGTCGTTGTTTTTCAAGCGATCCACGATGTTCGGGCGGCCCTCATAAACCTTGTTCACCAGCGTGGTTTGGATGCCCTGAGCGGTCAACCAAGCAGCGGTGCCGCGGGTGGCGACGATCTCAAAACCCAAAGTCACCAGATCGCGCATCGCGGTGGCAAAGGCGGCGGTTTTGTCCATGTCTTTGATCGACACAAAGGCGCGGCCTGCGTCGGGAAGCGTCACGCCCGCGCCCATTTGCGCCTTGAGAAACGCCAGAGCGAAGGTGCGATCCCAGCCCATCACTTCGCCCGTCGAGCGCATTTCTGGCCCCAGAACCGGGTCAACACCGGGGAAGCGGGCGAAGGGCAGCACGGCTTCTTTCACGCTGAACCAAGGGGTTATCGGATCGGCGAGGGTGAAGGCATCGGCCAAGGGCAAGGGCGTATCGGGGCCAACGCCTGCGGGGTAGGGCGCGCGCATCGGGAAGTTCGACATCGGCTCGCCTGCCATGAGGCGGGCGGCGATGGCGGCAATTGCGCTGTCGGTGGCTTTGGCGACGAAAGGCACGGTGCGCGAGGCGCGCGGGTTGACTTCCAGCACGAAAATCACGCCGTCTTTGATCGCGAATTGCACGTTCATCAGGCCCACGACGTTCAGGGCAAGCGCCATCTGCACGGTTTGGTTTTTCAGTTCGGCAATGATCTCGGGCGACAGCGAATGCGGTGGCAGGCAGCAGGCCGAATCACCGGAATGCACGCCCGCTTCCTCAATATGTTCCATGATTCCAGCGACATGCACGTCTTTACCGTCGCTTAACGCATCTACGTCAACCTCGATAGCACCAGAGAGGTAGCTGTCGAGCAGAACCGGGCTGTCGCCGGACACCTGCACGGCGGTGCGGATATAGCGTTCAAGCTGGGCGTCGTCGCGGATGATTTCCATCGCGCGGCCGCCCAAAACGAAGGAGGGGCGGATGACCAAAGGATAGCCCACGTCTTTCGCCACGGCGAAAGCCTCGTCGCGCGAACGCGCGGTGCCATTGTGCGGCTGTTTCAGGTTCAGTTTGTGCAGAAGCTGTTGGAAACGCTCACGATCTTCGGCGAGGTCGATGGCGTCGGGGGTGGTGCCAAGGATCGGAATGCCTTCGGCGTGCAGCGCATTTGCCAGCTTGAGCGGGGTTTGGCCGCCGAATTGCACGATGACGCCATGCAGGGTGCCGTTTTCTTGCTCAACCCGCAGGATTTCGAGGACGTGTTCCAGCGTCAGCGGCTCAAAATACAGACGGTCCGAGGTGTCGTAGTCGGTGGAAACCGTTTCCGGGTTGCAGTTCACCATGATGGTTTCATAGCCCGCAGCGGTCAGCGCATAGCAAGCGTGGCAGCAGCAATAGTCAAACTCGATGCCTTGGCCGATGCGGTTCGGGCCGCCGCCTAGGATGACGACTTTTTTCGCGTTGCTGGGCCGGGCTTCACATTCCACATCGCCCATCGCGGGGGCTTCGTAGGTGGAATACATGTAGGGGGTCTGGGCTTCAAACTCGGCGGCGCAGGTGTCGATGCGTTTGAACACCGCGTTGACGCCAAGGTTGCGGCGGGCGCGGCGGATTTGTGCTTCGTCCCGGCCCGTCAGCATGGCAAGGCGGGCGTCGGTGAAGCCCATCATTTTCAATTTGCGGATGCCCGTAGCGTCCAACGGCAGGCCCTTGGCGCGAATGACGGCTTCGGCCTCGATGATTTCGCGGATGCGGGCGAGGAACCATGGATCGAAACTGGTGATTGCGTTGATTTCGTCGTCGGAAAGGCCATGCCGCATGGCTTGGGCGATGACGCGGAGACGGTCTGGAGTGGCTTTTGACAGCGCCAAGGTGATGGCGACTTTGTCGGGCGCACCGGGGATGTCGATTTCGTCGAAACCCGAAAGCCCGGTTTCCAAAGACGCCAGCGCCTTTTGCATCGACTCGTGGATGGTGCGGCCAATCGCCATCACTTCGCCCACGGATTTCATCGCGGTGGTGAGGTTGGGCTCGGAGCCGGGGAATTTCTCAAACGCGAAGCGCGGGATTTTGGTGACGACGTAGTCGATGGAGGGTTCAAACGAGGCGGGGGTGACTTTGGTGATGTCGTTGTCCAACTCGTCCAATGTATAGCCGACCGCCAGTTTTGCGGCGACCTTCGCAATCGGGAAGCCGGTGGCTTTCGACGCGAGCGCCGAGGACCGCGAGACACGCGGGTTCATCTCGATCACCACCATGCGGCCATCGGCGGGGTTGATCGCCCATTGCACGTTCGATCCGCCAGTTTCCACCCCGATCTCGCGCAGGACGGCGATCGAGCCGTTGCGCATGATCTGGTATTCTTTGTCGGTCAGGGTCAGCGCCGGGGCGACGGTGATGCTATCGCCGGTATGCACCCCCATCGGATCGATGTTTTCAATCGCGCAGATGATGATGGCGTTGTCGGCGGTGTCGCGCACCACCTCCATCTCAAATTCTTTCCAACCGAGCAGCGATTCGTCGATCAGGATTTGCGCCATTGGCGAGGCCTCAAGGCCCGAGCGGCAGATCGCTTCATAATCGTCGCGGTTATAGGCCACACCGCCGCCGGTGCCGCCAAGCGTGAAGGCAGGGCGGATGATGGCGGGAAGGCCTACGTATTCGATGGCGGCCATGCATTCGGCGACGCCTGCGGAAATGTCGTATTTACCTGAGGGCAGTTTTGGGGCAGCGATGATGGTGGCTTTGGGGTTTTCAAGCCCGATGCGGTCCATCGCTTCGCGGAACAATTTGCGATCTTCTGCCATTTCAATGGCCGGACGCTTGGCCCCGATCAGCTCAACATTGAACTTTTCCAACACGCCAAGATCAGCCAACGCCAAAGCGGTGTTCAGCCCGGTTTGGCCGCCCATGGTGGGCAGCAGGGCATCGGGGCGCTCTTTTTCGATGATTTTGGCGACGACTTCGGGGGTGATCGGCTCGATATATGTCGCATCCGCAAGGCCGGGGTCGGTCATGATGGTGGCGGGGTTCGAGTTGACCAAGATCACCCGGTAGCCTTCTTCGCGGAGCGCCTTGCAGGCCTGCGCGCCGGAATAATCGAACTCACACGCCTGACCGATGACGATGGGGCCTGCGCCGATGATCATGATGGATTTGATATCGGTTCTTTTCGGCATGCCCACTCTCCTGCTATTGCGCCCCCAATGCGCAAAACTTTGCGGGTTATAGCCATGCTCCGCCGGGGCGCAAGGGGCGTTGCGGGCGAAATTGGCTAAAGCTGGATGCCCGAGCGGTTGGCGACCCGCAGCATCAGCAGATAAAGCAGGAACGTCAGCCCGCAACCAAGCCCGAGCGCCAGCCAAAACCCTGTGCCGTTCCGCAAAAGAAATGGAATGAGCAGAAACATCGGCACCGAAGGCGCGATGTACCAGAGCGTAGCGCTGACATGCGAGGCCATCCGCGCAGGATCATGTGTATCACGCCACAGCCAGATCATCCCCAAGGCCGAGATCAGCGGCCGCGATGCGATCAGCGCCCCAAGCCCTGCATTGCGGCGCGCGACCTCAGAGGCAAGGGCGATCAAGACTCCGGAGATTGCGGCTTTCAGTAACAGATACATCATGGGGTTTCCGATGCAGAGGCACGGTAAGGAAAGGGCGGCCAGATGTTCCAGCCGCCCCCCAAATTCAAACTTGCAGCGTTAGGGGCTACTTCTGCCCGACTGCAGCCTCGGCTGCGGCAATCGCAGCCTTGCGTTTTGCAATAGCATCGCCAATCGGCGGACCCTGGAACCGGCGGTTTTCAAACCCAACCCAAATCAAAAGAGCCAGAACGATGAAGCCCAAAGTGATCTCTAGCGCCCAGTCGTTTGGCGGCTGGATGCCGATGTAGAACATGATGGCCATCGAGATAATCGACAGAACGGCCATCAGTTTGTAGGTGCCCACGCCGATATTCCATGGCCCCATGGCGGGCCATTTCGGACCGCCAATCGCAATCAGACCCAGCGTAATCGGCAGGGCGAAGGACAGGAACAGGAAGATGACAGTGCAGGACACCACGATCGAATAGGCCGGGGTGCCGGCAATGGTGATGGCCGACGTCAACCACACGAACAGCACCGACAGGACCGAGGCAGTCCAGATCGCATTCACCGGCACGCGGTGTTTCGGGCTGACGGTTGCCAGTGCTTTTGATGCACCGGGAATGCCGCCATCGCGCGAGAAGGCAAACAACATGCGGCTGGCCGAAGTAACCGTGGCTAGACCGCAAAGCCATTGCGACACGAAGATCGCGACATAGAGCACGGTCTTCAGGGTCGGATTGACGGCGCTGTCCATGCCCCAGAAGAACACGTTCCAGCCTTGCTTGGCAGCGTCATCCATATTCGGCAACATCAGCACGAACGAGCACAGCATGATCCAGCCGAACAGGCCTGACCAGATCACCGAGGAGACCATACCCTTGGGCACCGAAACCGAGGCTTTGACGGTTTCTTCGGCAGTATGGGCCGAGGCATCATAGCCAGTGATGGTATAGATCGGCAAAAGCAGCCCTAGAAGGAAAGCCATGCCGCCGCCGACGGCCACAGGCCAAACCGATGATGCGCCCTCGGTTCCGGTGTAGTTGCTGAAGGTCCAGAGCCGCGAGAAATCCCATGAGCTTGCCGAGAACAGGCAGGCGAAGGTCAGAGCCGCTGCCGTGGCAAGGATCAAAAAGCCCGAAAAATCGGTCAGTTTCGCAGTGAGTTTGATGCCGAAATGGTTCACCGCCGCCTGAGCCCCGGTGATCAACGCAACGAAAATTACCCGGTGCGACAGCGTGTCTTCCAAGCCGATCAAGGGCCCAAACGAGCCGAAGAAGAAGTAGAAGGTGCCGACGTTGATCGCCCCCAACACGGTGATCAGCCCCAGCAGGTTCAGCCATGCCGACAGCCAGCCGGTAAAGCGGTTCCCCAAGATCGAGCCCCAGTGGTAAAGCCCGCCCGCCGTCGGATAGGCCGACGAGATCTGCGCCAGAGCCAGCGCAAAGACACCCGACATCAGCACGCCCAGCGGCCAGCCAAGGCCAATCGCGGCACCGCCTGCACCCGAGGTGGCCTGCCCGAGCGAGTTGATCCCGCCCGAAAGAATACAAATAATAGAAAACGAGATCGCAAAGTTAGAGAAACGGCTCATTGAGCGTTCCAACTCTTGCGCGTAGCCCATGCCATGCAGAACTTTCACGTCTTCATGGTGGTCTTTATCGGTATAGTCTTCCGATGCCATTCAGTTACCCTCCGAACCGTTGATTGGTCGTTATTATCGTTGGCGGTGCGACGTTATGCCGTCCCTAGCCGTAGGGAAGCGCGGATTTTACAGTCTGGCAAGCACTGAATAGATATTTTCAGAAATCAGCGACGGGCGGGCCGGGTTGCGATCTGCGACGGACATTTTTGCGTCGCAAATGCGCAAAAGACGGGCGGCCCCAAATTCATAAAATGGCTGGCACTGGATTTGCAGGCAGGGCTGGCCTAGGTGATGCGGCTGGCTTAAATGTCAGGCAGGGCAACAAGGGGCGCGGGCGTGATCCTGATCGAAGACGGACCTCTGGGGAAGCCAGCGCTGTTTGACACTGCTGAAGCGCTGATCGTGGCGCGGGCTGCGGATGAGGTGGCCCCGGCTTTGGCGCAACTTGACGCCATGCGTGCGCAGGGCAAATGGCTCGCGGGCTATATCAGCTACGAGGCTGGCTATGCGTTAGAGCCAAAGCTGGCGGGGCTGATGCCAGCGGCGGACCCCACGCGGCCCTTGCTGGCGTTCGGGGTGTTCGCCGGGCCCAGCGATCCGGCGCAGGTGCTGGCTGAGGCGAAGGCCGAGGCGCGCGGCGTGGCGGTCGCGGCGCTGGAGCCTGCGATCAACCGCGCAGAATACGGCGCCGCTATGGACCGCGTGATGTCCTATATCGCGGCAGGCGATTGCTATCAGATCAACCTGACCTTTCCGCTGCGCACGCGGCTGCTGCAAGGCTCGGCCCTTGGGCTCTATGCTGCGCTGCGGGCGCGGCAGGCGGTGGGGCATGGTGCCTATCTGGATCTTGGCGTGGGGCCGGTGCTGGTCTCGCGCAGCCCGGAATTGTTTTTGCGCACGACGGCGGCGGGACGGATTGAAGCAAGGCCGATGAAGGGCACAGCCCCCCGCGACGCTGACCCCGTGCGCGATGCGGAACTCGCCGAGGCGTTGCGGGGCAGCCCGAAGGATCAGGCGGAAAACCTGATGATCGTCGATCTGTTGCGCAATGACATCAGCCGGGTGGCGCAGATCGGCTCGGTCAAGGTGCCGGAACTGTTCGCGGTGGAACATTACGCAACGGTGCATCAGATGGTCAGCCGGGTGGTCGGGCAACTGATCGAAGCCCCCAGCATGACCGCGCTGATGCCAGCCCTGTTTCCCTGTGGATCAATCACCGGCGCGCCGAAAATCCGCGCGATGCAGATCATCCACGAGGTCGAGCCGTTCCCGCGCGGCGTCTATTGTGGTGCGATGGGCTGGATGGCCCCGGATGGCGCGTCGTCGTTCAACGTCGCGATCCGCACGTTGTCGGTGTTTCCAGATGGCGCGATAGAATTGAATGTCGGCGGTGGTGTGGTGCAAGACAGCACGCCCGATGGCGAATGGGAGGAGGCGTTGTGGAAAGCGCGTTATCTGCAGGGGCTGGTGCGCCCGGCCTAAAGCTGATCGAGACGCTGTGTTGGGATGGCGCTGCATTGGTGCGCTTGCCCCTGCATCTGGCGCGGCTGTCCGCTTCGGCGCGCAGCTTGGGCTGGGGCTATGATCCGGCTGTGGCCGAGGCGGCGCTGCGGGCAGCCGTGCCAGCGGCGGCCGCGCGGATGCGGCTGACGTTGGATGCAAGCGGCGCAGTTGAGGTGCAGGCGGCGGCTTTGCCTGCGGGCAAGGCGGTGTGGCGGGTGAGCTTGGCAGCTGACCGGCTGACCTCAGACGATCCTTGGCTGTCGGTAAAATCGACAAAGCGCGCGGCCTATGACGCGGCACGTGCCAGTCTGCCGGATGGCTTCGATGAGGTGATTTTCCTCAACGAGTGCGGCGAGGTCTGTGACGGCTCGATCACCACGGTGTTTTTCGATCAGGGCGAGGGGCTCTGCACCCCGCCGCTCAGCTGTGGCCTGCTTCCGGGCGTGCTGCGCGCCGAAATGCTAGCGTCAAAAGCCGCGCGCGAGGCGGTTTTGCGCAGCGCCGATCTTGCAGATGTGCGGCTCTGGGTGGGCAATTCACTGCGCGGCCTGATCCCAGCGGTTTTTGTGCAAAAGGTCGGGGCGTGACGCCTCGGTGATGTAATCGCGCGTCAGCGGCACTGCATCCTGTCGGTTGGCAAGCTGCATCTGGAACACGCATTGCCGCCCTTCCCGGAAGGTCATCTCAGACGCGATCAGATAATACCGCCACATCCGGCAGAACCGATCATCATAAAGCGCACGAATTTTATCAATATTGGCCTCGAAGCGGTACAACCAGTGCGCCAAGGTCATGGCGTAGTGCAGCCGCCAAACCTCGATATCCGTCGGCCACAGCCCGGATTTCTCCATCGCCGCCGACATTTCGGACAGGACGGGCACATAGCCGCCGGGGAAGATGTATTTTGTGATCCACGGATTGGTCGCACTCGGCGGTGCGGCGCGACCAATGGTGTGGATCAGCGCGATACCATTTGGGGCAAGCAGGTTTTTCACTTGCGCAAAATATTCGGGATAATGCGGCACGCCGACATGCTCGAACATGCCAACCGAGACGATGCGGTCAAATGTGCCGGTCAACTGGCGATAATCCATCAGCTGAAACGACACGCGGTCGGACAGGCCAGCTTCGACTGCGCGCTCCACTGATCGTTTGTATTGCTCTTGCGAAAGCGTCACGCCCAGCACTGTCGTGCCATAATCTTTGGCCAGTGTCAGCGCCATGCCGCCCCAGCCCGAGCCGATATCCAACACCGTCATGCCCGGTTTCAGGCATAGCTTTGCGGCGATATGCGCCTTCTTTTGCTGTTGCGCCTGTTCCAGCGTGTCATCAGGATGGATGAAATAGCCGCAAGAATACTGCCTGTCGGCGTCCAGAAACAAATCATAGAGCGCGCCCGACAGATCATAGTGATGCTCGACGTTGGCGGCAGATCGCTGGGTGCTGTTGAACTGCGCCGCCCCGCGCAGCATCACCCGCACCGCATCCTGTATCCGCCGCCACCAGACCAGTGCGCCACCGCCTTTGGTGTTGGCAATCACCAGCGCCAGCAAACCGCGCAGATCATCCGCGTCGATGGTCAGGCTGCCATCCACATAGGCCTCGCCCAAAGCCAGATCGGGGTTGCGCGCCATGCGGCCGACAAGCGCGGGGTCGATCACCCGTACGGTCACGGAAGGTGCATCGCCGTTGCCATGGCGTTGCGTCGAGCCGTCTGGAAAATGAAGGATCAGCGTGCCTTGCCGGATCAACTGCGCCAACATTCTATTCAAAATGGTCGTCCACATGATCATACCCTTTTTGCGCCCTGTGAGCATGGCTTTGGCACATCAATGGTCTCAGCTTTGGAACCGACACGCGGGCGAAATGGCCCTTAGTTTCCATCGGCAAAGACAGAAATGTGGCTTTGCTCAACGAACCAAGCCCAATTCGGTTCCCAATATATCACATGACCTTGACTTCACTGCATCCAAAGCGACCCTCGACGGCAAGCCAGCGGAGCACGTTGCGCGCATTGTCTTTATCTCGGGTTTGCGGGACTTCGCCCGAAACCCTCGGGAGCGCCCGGTGCAGCGGTCGGCGCGATCCGGGTAGGGTGGCGTTTGACATATCGGGTTTGATGTTGGTTAATCAAACCTAAACGGACACCTGTTAAGTCCTTGATATTGCGTGGCAGGGGTCATGCGCCACGCGTGGACAGCCTAAACGCCGCGCAGCTTAGCGACCACAGCGGCGACCAAAGCCTTGCGCTGCCGATTGGCCGGATGGGTGCCCAGAAACTGATCGCCGGGATCGGGCAGCCGATCAAAAAAGCCCGTGCCCTTGACCGGATCATAGCCGGCGTGAAACGCAATCTCGGCCCCGATGGCGTCGGCCTGCAATTCATATTCCTTCGAGAACTGCCGCGTCGCCAGCCCCGCCCCCATTTTCTGCGCCTGCTGAACCTCATCCTGCCCGGCCCCGGAAGCGGCGGCCAATATCCCCGCCATCATCGCGCCGGATAGGGCCGTTTGTTCCTGCTTGGGTATGTGACCCAGAATGTGATGACCGGCCTCGTGGCCCAACACGAAAGCGATCTCATCGGCGTTGCGGGCATCGGCGATCAAAGCCAGCGAGAATGCAATGATCGGCCTGCCTGACTTGTCGACGGTTTGGAACGCGTTGGCGGGCTGGCCGGGGCGGTCGTCGATCACGATCTGAAAATCGCAGCGATGCGCCACATGCTGCGCGCGGCAGTAGGCCTCGGCGACAGGTTCCACCCGCTGCACCACGGTCAGAAAGTTCACCGCCGCCGCCCGCGATGCCAACGCACCGCCGGTTTGCGAGGGTTGGGTCAGCACCTGTGCGGCGCTGTCGCTTGGGGGCAAGGGTGGCATCCCTGGCTGTACGCAACCCGCCAGCAGTGCCGCCGCCAAAATCCATCCTGCCTGCCGCTTCATCACGCTCGCCTTCGCCGCTGTCCTGATACTGCCCATATCAAACCCGTTGCGGTTTCATAGCCCCATCTGGGCCCGATCTGGCTGCACTTTCGCTTGAACGTGGCGCGGATGCTTGACCCTGATCACAATGCGGGCTCATCTGGTTGTAATTTGATCCGGGACAGGAGCCTTGCGATGTTCACCATCGAGCATGAATTCGACGCCACCGTGATCACATTGGTGGATGAGGGTGAGCCGGACAGCCCGTTGCAAGAGGACATCACCATTGATGCCTTCGCCGAATGTGTGGTGCTGCGGCAGATGGATCAAATGACCGATGAAGTGGTCGTGATCACGTTTTCCATCGCGCAGTTGCGTGACCTTGCGGCGGCGTTGGATCTGCCGGAGGGCAGTTACCGGATCGAGCCGAAGCAGCCCTAATCCAGCCGGAACACCTTGTTGCGCGAGATTGCGCCGCGCAGCAGGGTCAGCCGGGATTTGGCGACACCAAGGGCATGGGCCAGCGCCTCGGTGACGGCAGCGGTCGCCTTTCCGTCTTCGGCCGCGGCGGTGACGCTGATTTTTATCATGCTGCCGTCGCGGGTGATACTGCTGCGGCGGGCGCGCGGCGTGACTTTGCAGGAAAACTCTGTCCCTGAAACCGCCAACTCTGCCCACGCGCCTTTTTGCATGGGGACAGAGTGCAGAAGCCAGTGTGCAAGGGCAAGCCCACTTGACGAAGGCCGCCCACACCGCCACCTCTGGCGCAAAGGAGTCCCTATATGATGCACGACGCTTCCGCTTTGACCCAAGATGCCTTCGATTTTCTGCAAACCCGGCAATCGCATCCGGCTAAGCTGTTCAAAGGCCCTGTGCCCGCGCGTGCCGAACTGCTGGAAATTCTGACCGCAGCCACCCGGGTGCCCGATCATGGCAAGCTGGAGCCCTGGCGGCTGGTGGTGCTGGACCGCGCGGCCATGCTGCGGCTGGGCGATCTGGCCGAGGCGCGGGCTCGGGAGATAGGGGCGGACGATGAAAAAATCGCCAAGGGGCGCGGGCAGTTTGATCTGGGGCAGTTGGCGGTGGCGGTGATTTCCTCGCCGAAAGCCTCGGATAAGATCCCGCTGTCAGAGCAGATATTGTCGGCCGGGG
Organism: Cypionkella psychrotolerans; assembly: GCF_001294535.1. GTDB lineage: Bacteria > Pseudomonadota > Alphaproteobacteria > Rhodobacterales > Rhodobacteraceae > Cypionkella > Cypionkella psychrotolerans. The sequence continues at coordinate 52,303 of NZ_LGIC01000065.1, forward strand.
CGCTGTGCTTTGGCGTGCTCAACGCGGCTTTGGCGAAGGGCTGGGGGGCGAATTGGCTGTCGGGTTGGCCCTCGCATGATCCGGTGTTCGCGGCGCAGGCGTTTGGCTGTGTGGGCGATGAGACGGTTGCGGGCATCGTGCATATCGGCACAGTTGTGACGCCGATTTCTGACCGCCCGCGGCCTGATTTGTCGAAGCTGATCACATGGGCCTGATCGGCGGCGGCGTGAGCACCGGGAGTATCGGGACATGATCTTCAGTGATTTCGCCAAGGCGTTGAGTCAGCTTGGCGATGGCCGGTTTCTGCGGGTGATGCTGTTAGGGGTGGCGCTTGCGGCGGCGCTGCTGACCGGGGCCTATGCGGCGTTGTTGTGGCTGATTGAGACCTTCACGCCGGGCAGCATCGACATCCCTTTCGTTGGACCGGTTGGCGGCTTGGATACGCTGCTCAGCTGGGGCTCGATCCTGTTGATGGTGGTGCTTTCGGTGTTTCTGATGATCCCGGTCGCCTCGGCCTTCTCGGGGCTGTTTCTGGAGGATGTGGCGCAGGCGGTTGAGGATCGGCACTATCCCAGTTTGCCAGCGCCAGAGCGCCAAAACCTTGGTGATACGCTGATTGATACGGCCAATTTCATTGGCCTGCTGCTGGCGCTGAATACCGGGGCGCTGCTGCTTTATCCGTTTGCGGGGCCGTTCAGCCCGCTGCTGTTTTGGGGCATGAATGGTTATTTGCTGGGGCGAGAGTATTTCACGCTGGTTGCCACCCGCCGTTTGGGGCGGGATGGTGCGCGCGCGATGCGCCGCGCCTATAGTTTGCGGATTTGGGCGGCGGGGGTGCTGATGGCGGCCCCTTTGTCTATCCCGCTGATCAACCTTGCAATTCCTGTGTTAGGCGTCGCCACCTTCACCCATATGTTCCATCGGTTGAATCGTCAGTAACGGTTGGCCCACAGCCCGAACACATCCAGATCGGCGATGCCCCAGCGACCTGAAGTGATCAGCAGATAGAGAATGGCGAAGATTACAATCGTGATCAACGTGGTCAGTTGGGCTTTCGGTTTGATCATGGCTTCGGCGGGGGCAGAACGCGGCGTGCCGGGTTCGACCTCACCCATCTGCGCCTGGCTTTTGAAGCGCAGCGGCAGCACGCAGAAAAACACCATGAACCAAGTGACCGAAAACAGCACCAATGCGGCGGTGATTGTCATGTTTGCTCCAATTCCACCAAACAGCCGTTGAAGTCCTTGGGATGCAGGAACAACACTGGCTTGCCATGCGCGCCGATTTTTGGCTCTCCTGAACCCAGAACCCGTGCACCACTGGCTTGAAGATGGTCGCGCGCGGCCAGAATGTCATCCACCTCGTAGCAAATGTGATGGATGCCGCCTGCGGGGTTTTTCTCAAGGAAAGCCTTGATCGGGCTATTATCGCCCAAAGGATACAGGAGCTCGATCTTGGTGTTTGGCAGTTCGATGAAGATCACCGTGACGCCGTGGTTGGGCTCATCTTGGGGCGGCCCGACTTTCGCCCCCAAGGTATTGCGGTACTGATCCGCCGCCGCGGTCAAATCCGGCACGGCAATCGCGACATGGTTCAGGCGGCCAATCATGGGCAGGCTCCTTGCAAGCTGATGCTGGCCTTATGGATGCAGCGCGGGGTTCCGGCAAGGGGGCGCGCGGTCGCAGGGTGGGTTGAAAAATTTTACCAGCGGCGGTGGCGTTTACGATTTATGCACCAAAACCGTGGAAGACTGGCTGGGTCGATTTAGCCGCAGGTCCGCCATGCCCAGCCAAATGCCCCATGATCCGCCGCTGCCGCCCGGTTTTGCCTTGCCGAACCTTGTGGCGGGGGCAGAACTGCCGCTGCAGGGTGTCACCATTCTGGCGGTGGAGGATAGTCGCTATGCCTGTGAAGCATTGCGATTGATGAGTCAGCGCGCGGGCGCGCGGCTGCGCAGGGCGGATACGCTGGCGCTCGCGCGGGCGCATTTGCGGGTGTACCGGCCTGATGTGGTGATTATTGACCTTGGTTTGCCGGATGGCCGGGGCGAGGGTTTGATCCGCGAGTTGGCGATGGCGCGGCAGCGGCCGCTGGCGGTGCTTGGCACTTCTGGCAATCCAGACGGTCGGGGCGCGGCTTTGGCTGCGGGGGCAGAGGGGTTTCTCGATAAGCCTTTGGAAAGTTTTGCAGAGTTCTGCATGGTTTTGCGGCGGTTTTTGCCGGGGCTTGCGCCGTCGCTGGTCGAAGATGCGGTGATCTGTCCCGATCCATTGGCGTTGCAGGACGATCTTTCGCGCGCGGCAGCAGCGCTTTGGGCAGAGCCGGATGCGGCGGGGCGGCGGTATCTGGCCGGGTTTGTGCTGGGCGTGGCGCATCACGCGCATGACAGCGCCTTGGCGCGGGCGGCCAGTGCTGCGAGCGTGCCGAATAGCGGTGATCTTGATCAGTTGCGCGGCTTGATTGATAAGCGACTGACGGTCGCGAATATAACGACAGCTTTCGCCGCTAAGCCTGAGGCTGTGTGACGCGGCGCAGCCCCGCAATCACCACGGCTTTGGCCAATACGCAGCATGGTTTCGCCCCAATCACCGGGCAAAACCGCGCCACCAGACGTTATAGAAAGTGCCATTGATGTCCGCCAAACAATGCTTTCTGCGTGACGAATCGGGTGCGGTTTTTGCGGAATGGGTGGTGATCACCGCCTTTGTGGTGACCTTGTGTATGGTCGCGATCACGGCTTGGCGTGGCGATGCGGATTTAGCTGACAACCGCGCCGTGGCGGTGATGTCCGGTGTTTGATTATAGCAATATCCGGGGGTCTGTGCCCATTTTCAGACCCGGAAACACAGCGTTTTCCAGTACGGACTGGTCAATGCCATACAGCCCTTGGATCGCATGGGCCGCCCAAGCCCGCACGTCGGAAGTGGGCATCAGATCGCGACGCTCGTAAAGATTGGCCTCCGACAGCCCCGGCCAATCCCCATAGACCTTGCCGCCGTTCAGCGCGCCACCCGCCATCACCATCACCCCACCGGTGCCGTGATCGGTGCCTGTCGTGCCGTTTTCGCGCGCGGTGCGGCCAAATTCGGTCATCGCCAGCAGCAAGGTTTTGCCCCAGACTTTCTCTCCCAACCCGGTTTGCAGCCGCAGGATCGCGTATTGCAAGCGGGCGAGAGACTTGGAAAGTCCGCCCGCTTGACCCCGGTGGGTATCCCATCCCGTCATCGAAAACGCAGCAATCCGTGCGTCTTGCTTTAGCTTTCCAGCAGCGTAATCAACCAGTTGCTCGACGTCCTGCACCTTCAGGCCGGCCATTTGCGACGGGTCTGCCGCCATGGCCAAGTCGCCATTGCCGGCATCTGCCAACTCCATCGCCTCTTGCGAAGCGGCGTGGAACAACGGATCGGATTCGTAGACCTTGTCAAACAGCAGCCGCGCTTGCGGCGTCAGCAGCAGCGTGGTCTCGGGTGACCAGTTGCGCACCTCAGCGGGGCCTTCCAGCAGCGGCATCGCAACTTGGCCGATGGAATAGGCGGTTTCAGAGGTCAGGCCCTTTTGGGTCTGCAACAGCCGGTTCAGCCAGCCGTCCTTGACCTGATTGAGCGGCACATCCATGCCGGTGCCAGCCTCCAGCATGTCTTGGCCGACAAAATGGCTGCGCTTGTCGCGGTAAGGCGTCGACGTGGCGTGGACAAAGCCCAACTGGCCCGCGCCCCACAATGGCATCAAATCGCCAAAGGCCGGATGCAGGCGGAAAAATCCATCAAGGTCAGCGGCTTGCGGGTTCAAAAGCGTGGGGCGCAGGGCGGCGTAATCGGCATCGCCTTGCGGCTGCACCACATCCAGCCCGTCCATTGCGCCGCGCAGGATGATCACGATCAACCGATGATCGCCAAGGGCGCGCCCACCATTGGCACCCGCCATCGTCACTGTGGTCAGCATCGGATGCGCAGCAATCGAGCAGCCCAGCACGCCGCCGAGCCCGCGCAGAAAATTCCGTCTGTCCATCGAAGCTGTCATGGCGACCCTCATCTGCGGTTGAATTCGGCGGAGGCCAGCACGAGGCCGACGCCCTGTGTGATATCTTCGGCGCGGGCGGCCCCCCACAGCAGCGGTTCGCTGGCGCGGTCGGCAAGGCAGGATTGCGCCAAGGCCACAGGATCGGGTAGCGGTTCCGCCAACCGGGGCGGCACCCGCATCGCCCAAGTGATGCGGCGGGCGAGGCCCTGCGGCGTGATCCATTCCTCGGCGGCCTCTTCAAAGCCATTCGGGCCTGCGGGGCGTTTGAAGGGTTGGCCCATGCCCGCCATCGGGGCCAAGACCTGGCCGCGAAATTGTTTGTAGGGCATTTGCTGAAGCTGCTCGCCCGTGACGCCCAAAGCGCGCAACGAGGCGACCATGAAATCAAAGGGTTGTCGGGCCTTCTCGGTGGTCCCCACCCAAGCGGCGGGGTGACCCAGCAGGGCGGTATAGGTTACCATCAGATCGCCACCAGAGCCGTTGTAGGCCGCAGCAATGGCTTTGACGAGATCGGCATCGGGGGTATCCGAGACGAAATGCACCGCCAGTTTGCGCGCCAGATGCTGTCCGGTGGCGGGCTGCAGCGCGAGATCGCGCAGGGCGGCGTGGATATTGTCCATTCCCGGCGCATCATAGGTCTTGCCCAGTAATTCGCGCGGGCCCGGTTCGGCCCGGCGCGGTTGAAACTCCATCAGCAGATCGGCGTTCATTGTCAGCCCGGCGAGGATTTTGGCCATCTCGGTGACATCGGTCTGGCTGTAGTTCGCACCGACGCCCATGCTGTGCAACTCGATCACCTCGCGGGCGAGGTTTTCGTTCAAGCCTTTGTTCTGGTTCTTGCCGAAATGCGAATTCGGCCCGACCGAACTGGATTGATCGAGATAGCTGAGCATCGCCGGATGCAACGTCGCCGCCGTCAGCATATCGGCGAAATTGCCGGTCAGATGCGGGCGGATGGCATCGTCGACCAAGGCGTAGGGGAACAGCGCTTCAAGTTGCCGCTTGGCGATGACCGAGAAATGGTCGGCCCAAAACGTGGTCAGCCGTTCGCGAAAGCCATCGGCACTGTCCAAAGCACGGGCGAAGGTGATCACGCTGGCGGCTTCGGCGGCAGTGCTGAAATCTTGCAGCAGCGCATCGCGTTTGGGGTTTTTGGCGGCGGGTTTTTTGCCAGCTTTCTGGATTTGACGCAGCTGTTGGATGTTGGGGACCAAATCCGCAGAGTTGCGGATCGGCCATGTCTGCATCGCCTCGTCAGGCCCGGCGAGCATTTCCAGCACGGCTTCGGCTGACGCTGGCGCGCCTTTGGGTTGCGGCAGGCCATAGCCAAAACGTATCGCAGCAAGGGTACGTAGCTTCGACATCGTTTTCGAACTCCGGTTCACACGGCCACGGCCTGCCTTTGGGAAAACATAGGCCTGCGTGGACAGAATACCACCGTTTCGGGATCAAAAATGCGGCATGGGCATGGGGTGGCCGAAGTCTGCCCCACACAGAGCGGAAAGCCGCTTGTGGGATGGCCTGCGCGGGCAGGCCATCCGGATCACCGCTGAGGCGTTACTCTTTCGGGGCGACGCGCAGGGACAGTTCGCGCATCTGGGCGTTTGTGGGTTCTGACGGTGCTCCCATCAGCATATCTTCGGCGCGTTGGTTCATCGGGAACATGATGACCTCGCGGATGTTCGGCTCATCCGCCAGCAGCATGACGATGCGGTCGATGCCAGCGGCGCAACCCCCGTGCGGCGGGGCGCCGTATTTGAAGGCTTTGACCATACCGCCGAAGCGTTTCTCGACCTCGGAGTTCGGGTAGCCTGCGAGTTCAAAGGCTTTGAACATGATTTCGGGTTTGTGGTTGCGGATGCCGCCACTGATCAATTCGTAGCCGTTGCAGGCCAGATCATATTGATATGCATAGACTTCCAGCGGATCGCCGTTCAACGCATCCAGCCCGCCTTGCGGCATCGAGAACGGGTTGTGCGAGAAATCAATCTTGCCGTCGTCGGTTTTCTCATACATCGGGAAATCGACGATCCAGGCGAATTTGAAGCAATTTTGCTCGGTGAGGCCAAGCTCGCGGCCGATTTCATTGCGGGCACGGCCAGAAATGGCCTCGAAGGTTTCCGGTTTGCCGCCGAGGAAGAAGGCGGCGTCGCCGAGGCCGAGGCCGAGTTGTTGGCGGATGGCTTCGGTGCGTTCGGGGCCGATGTTCTTGGCAAGCGGCCCTGCGGCTTCAATGCCAGAGCCATCTTCGGCCTCGCGCCAGAAGATATAGCCCATGCCCGGCAGGCCTTCCTTCTGCGCAAACGCATTCATGCGGTCGCAGAACTTGCGGCTGCCACCGGTTGGGGCGGGAATAGCGCGGACCTCGTTACCGGGTTGTTCCAACAATTTGGCGAAGATCGCAAAGCCGGAGCCTGCGAAATGCTCGGACACGTCCTGCATCTTGATCGGGTTGCGCAGGTCGGGTTTATCCGAGCCATACCATTTCAGGCTGTCGCGGTAGGCGATCTTGGTCCAGTCGGAATAGACCTTTTTGCCCGGTGCGAATTCTTCAAAGATGCCCTGAACAACGGGCTGCACGGCGGCAAACACGTCTTCCTGCTCGACAAAAGACATTTCAATATCAAGCTGATAGAAGTCGGTGGGCGAGCGGTCTGCGCGCGGATCTTCGTCGCGGAAGCAGGGCGCGATCTGGAAGTAGCGGTCAAAGCCCGCCACCATGATCAGTTGTTTGAACTGCTGCGGTGCTTGCGGCAGGGCATAGAATTTGCCGGGGTGCAGGCGCGATGGCACCAGAAAGTCGCGCGCACCTTCGGGCGAGGATGCGGTGATGATCGGGGTTTGGAATTCGGTAAAGCCCTGATCCCACATCCGGTTGCGCATTGAGCGCACCACGTTCGAGCGCAGCATCATGTTGCGGTGCAGCTTTTCACGGCGCAGATCGAGGAAGCGGTAGGTCAGCCGGGTTTCTTCGGGGTAGTCGACATCGCCAAACACCGGCAATGGTAGTTCCTCGGCGGCACCCAGCACGGTGAGGGCGGTGGCGTAGACCTCAATCTCACCCGTTGGCAGTTTGGCGTTGACCAGCGACGCATCGCGGCCTTTCACCCGGCCATCAATCCGCACCACCCATTCGGCGCGCACTTTGTCCATATCGGCAAAGGCGGGGCTGTCGCTGTCGGCGATGACTTGGGTGATGCCGTAATGGTCGCGCAAGTCGATGAACAACACACCACCATGATCGCGCACCCGATGCACCCAGCCAGAAAGGCGGACCTCATTGCCCACATGAGATTTGTTCAGATCGGCGCAAGTGTGGCTGCGATAGGCGTGCATGGACTTCCCCTTCACGGAGGCTGGATCGGTTTTGCCCGATACACTCTGCCGACCGGGTGAAGTCAAGCCCATGGCATTGCGCTTTGCTATTTCATCTTGGCTCAAATATCCCCGCCGGAGGCTTCTACAGAGGATAAGAGGACGGCATGTTGCAGATCGTCGATGTTTTGCGGGATCGTGGCTCGCGTTATGCGGTGTCGGGCGGACCCGTGCAGGGGCGTGCCGGAATAGAGGCGTTTCTGGCCGAGTTGAAGCGGGCCAAGAAATTCGCCAAGGCGACACATAACACCTGGGCCAGCGTTTTGTCGGACGAGGGGGCTGTGAAGGGTGATGACGGTGAGGCGGGCGCGGGGGCGGTGATCCTGAAGATGTTGGAGCGGGCGGAGCTGCGCGATCATATTGTGGTGGTGACGCGCTGGTATGGTGGGGTGCATCTGGGCGGCGATCGCTTTGCGCATGTGGTGACTTCTGTGCGCGCTTATCTGGACGCGCTTGCCAAGGCGTGAGGCTTGCTAAAATCGGGGGCTTGCGCTTGGATGGTTGCCTGAATGGGGGGAGCCATGCGGGATATTTTGCGCGCCGAGGCGCGGCGGCTTGCCAATACGGTGATTTGGTCGTGGGACGGTTGGGTTGCTGCTTGGACGACGGAAAAGACGCTGCGGCAATGGACAGTGGTGAACCTGCTGTCGGCGGGGCTGGCATTTTCGTTGGATTTGTCGGCGGCCGAGCGCAGTTTGATCCTTGCGCTAGGCCTGTTGGTGCTGGCGGCGGAGTTGATGAACACCGGGTTGGAGGAAGCGGTGGATTACATCTCAAAGGTCGACGATCCGCGCGCCAAGAAGGCGAAGGATTGCGGCTCGGCGGCGGTGGCTTTGACAGCGATAGCGGGTGGCGTGGCTTGGGCGGTGATCCTGATCGGCTAGTGCGATCAGGATCGTGGTGGCTTTAGGGCGGGATTGTGATCGGGTTGTGCGATCAGAAATCGACTTTGGCGGGTTTTTCGTAGATGTCTTCCAACCGCTGCTTGAACTCCTTGAAGCAGGCTCCAGCATTTATCCGCCCGTTTAGCCGATCCCACACCACATCATTGGTCGCGGCGCCCTCAGCACATTGGTTTTCTGGCGTGCCGGTGTTCTGGCAGACCACCCGCAAAATGCTGAGTTGTACGGCCAGCGGGCAGTTCACAATCTCATCCAGTTTCGCCAGTTGTTCGGGTGTCATGCCTGAGATGTCTACGGCTTGGATCAAGTTGCTTTGGTCCTGCACCATTTGCAGCTTTGGCCGCGCGGCATCGGCAAATTCATCGGTGCCGTAGCGCGAGTAATAGATCGCGTTGTGGAAATACGGCTCGGCTTTGGCGATGCTGTCAAGGTCTTGCCAACGCAGAGTTATCTCGGCGAGGTCGATCCACAGTTGCGGTGCGGTGGGCACTGCTTTCAAGGCGGCATGTAGGCGTGTTGTTATCTCGGCCTTGTCTGCAAGTGTGACGGGACGATTGGCATATTCTGCGGCATCAAACAGCACGCCAATGTAACGGTGCAGCAGATATGGGTTCAGCGGGTCTTGGAGGAGGGCGTCGTGCAGGTAGGGGACTTCCCGGCTTAACGCGATGGCGAGTTCGGGGTATTTAGCCTCCATCGGTGAGACATTGTTGATTTGATTGCGCAAAGTGTCGAGCTTGCGTGCCTCACGAGAGGCCATTTCGCCATCGGCCTTGATCTTTTCCAGCAGCACGATGCTGTCTTCTGGGCTCGTCAACCCATCCATCATGTCATTGTAACGGGCATTGTCGAGGATGGGATGGTCGGTGAACATCAAAAGCTGATGGGCGGCCGCGCGTTGGTCTCCATACCAGAAACCGGCATAGTAAACCGCGTCGATGCGGCAGATTTCGGGGCTGTAGTCTTTGATATCGGTGATCTTGGGGGCGTAGCGATCACAGAGCAGGTTCACCTGTTCGGGCCGGCCGCCCCATTGTGGCGCAAGGGCTACCATCGCGCGCATCAAGCTGCCGCGATTGGGCTGGCTGTTCATAATGCGTTCCAACTCGCGCGGGATCACCGATTTATTCCCCAAGGTGGCGGTCAGGCGCAGCAGGCCATCCGAGGCAGGAATCAGGTCTGGCGCAAGCTTGGTCGCTTGTTTGAACAGCGGGAAGGCAGCGGTGTGGCGCTGCATCAGAGCGGACATTGCCTCGTCAGTGGTATTGTTGACGCTGGCCCTGCCACGCCAAAAATTGCCCCAAGCGTAAAGATTCCAGCCTTTTGCAGTCAGAGCGCGAGGATTGTCGGGCTGATCGCGCGCCCAGTCTTCGGTGAAACCCTGGATCGCGGGATCAGATAGGGCGAAGACGTTGTAGAGATCGCGCTCAGCATCCGGCGTATGAGCAGATGTATAGCTGGTATGGGCGGCTTCAAGGGCCGCGTCGGTCGCTGTGAAATCCCGCGCGAGGACGAGCCTGCGCAGCGCGTCAAAGCTGATCGGAGGTGCTGGGGGCTGACGGAGCAGTATCAGCGCTGGCGCCGAGAGCAGCAGCAAAGCGGCCAGTGCTATCAGGCGCTTACGCATCGCGTTGCGTGGCCATGAATTGCTGCGGCGCGGGCGCACAATGGGGGCGAACAGGTTGCAGCGGGCTGGGCGTGATCGCGGTGCCTTCGGCGCAGAGCACGGGTTCGGGTTGGGGGAGCGTATGGCCGGGCAGGGGCGGCGGCAGAAACACTAAGCGCAACATGGGGCCACCTCACCGGGGATTTCCGTGCAGGTTGTCAGGCTATTACGGCAGGTCTTTGGCGGCTTCGCGGCGTTTGTGGGCGCGGTAAAGGATGGGGGCCATCAGGTGATCGTAGAATGCGCAGGTCAGCGGATGGATCAGCGGTAGTGCGGTGATGCGCGCTATTAGTCGCCAGCATGGCAGTTGCGCCCAGAGGATTTGGAAGGCCGGGATACCGGAGAGCAGTTGGCCTTGGTGCAGCACATGCAGGCGTTTTGCTGCGGCCTCGGGGGTGACGCCCCAAGCGCTTGCTTGGGTCAGGTCGTCGAAGCGTAGCGGCAGATCCTCGGCGAGGGCGACCTTGCGGTGGTGACCGATTTCAAACCGGCAAACCGGGCAGGTTTCGTTGTAGAGGACTCGGGTTTCATCGGTCATGGCGTGAGTATAGTGGATTATGCGTTGATGGAGGTGTGGCGTTGCGTCTCAGGCGTGAAGCGGCTGCGGGCCGGATTCTGTCAGGATATAATCCATAGGGATATCATGAGGTTGTGGAAAGATAGTTGGCAGGTGGGCGGCATCTAACCCGATGCCGATGGCGATGGGTGAGGGAGTGAGCGTGGCAAGGGTGCGGTCAAAATAGCCGCCACCATAGCCTAAGCGAAAGCCGGCGTTGTCCCAGCCGACGAGGGGAGAGAGGGTGATATGGGGGATGATCTCGGGCCCCGTCGCGGGGGTGGGGATGTTCCAGAAACCGCGCTCCATCGGGGTTTGCGGCGTCCAGGCGCGAAAGGCGAGCGGAGCTTTCGGGGTGAGGATCAGCGGCAGGGCGGCGGTGGCACCGCGGGCCGCGAGGCTGGCAAGCCAGAAGCGCAGGTCAAGTTCGGCTTTGATCGGCCACCAAGCCGAGATGATCAGGCGACTCAGGCTGGGAAAGCGCTGGGCGAGCAGGCGGTCGAGATGGGTGGCGATGGATTGGGCTGCGGCCTGGCGCGTGGCGACGGAGAGGGCGGCGCGCTCGGCAAGCAGGCGGGTGCGTTCGGCTTTGCGCCAGCGGGCAACATCGGTGGCTTGTTGCGGGTCGATATGATTGGGGTCGATTTCCTGCGCAAGGCAGGCGGGGGAGGCGTAGGGGCGGGGGGCTTGGGTCATGGCGATGTGAGCCGGGCGAGGGCCGTTTGGGCTTCGCTGAGGATGGTAGCGATGCGCGCGGCGGCGGTGGGCAGGGTGGTGATCAGCGCGGCACTTTGGCCGGCGTAATTGGGCATGGCTTCAAGATCGCCCGTGGTGATGCGCAGGGGGCTGTCGGTGCTGTAGCGCAGCAGGGGGCGGCCATCCTCATGGGCGATGATCTCGTGCGGGAGGGTGTCGGGGTGGTGGCCAGTCAGAGTGTGGCCGATGGCGTCGGTGACGGAATTGCGGATGACGCGCACCGGCGAGTTCGCCGGCCAATTCAGCGCGAAGACGTCGGTGTAGACGGTATCCTCGGCTGAGGCGGCCAGCACGCGGGCCTTGTGGTCGTCATGCGCGAAAGATTCTTCGGTGGCGAGGAAGGCGGTGCCGCAGTGGATGGCTTGGGCGCCCAGGGCGCGGGCGGCGATCAGCGAGGCTCCGGTGGCGAAACCACCTGAGGCGACGATGGGCAGGTTGCTGGCACGGGCGACTTGCTCGACAAGGATCAGGGCGGCGGCGGTGCCGTGGACATGGCCGCCCGCCTCGACGCCCTGCACGATCAGGACGTCGGCTCCGGCGGCTTCGGCCTCTAGCGCGGCTTGCAGCGAGCCTACTTGGTGCAGCACAAGGCAACCTGCGGCTTTGGCGCGCTGGATGGCTTCGGGGACCGGGTGCCAGAAAAAGCACATCGCGGGGACTTTTTTGGCGAAACAGGCGTTGAGTTCGGCGTCGAGCAAAGCGGGGTCGGTGGCGGCGGGGATCAGGTTGACGGCGAAGGGTTTTGTGGTGCGGGCGCGGACGGCGTCGATTTCCTGTGCAATGAGGTCGGGGGATTCGCGGACCATACCGAGGATACCGTAGCCGCCCGCATTTGCCACGGCGGCGACAAGTTCTGATCGTGCAACGCCACCCATGCCGGCAAGCAGGATCGGGTTGTCGCAGCCGAGCAGGTCGCAGACGGGGGTGCGCAGGTTTTGATGCGCGGGCTGGGAGTTAGGCATGATGAGTCTCGTGCGTTAGGGTTTCGAGCAGCACATCGCGCAGGATCAGCGCGTGGCTGTGATCGGTATCGCGGGCGGCGTAGATCAGGGTGACGGGACCTTTGCGGCACCACTCCAGCGCTTCGGCCAAGGCTGCGGGCGTGGCGGTCAGTTCGGCACGGTAGCGGTTGGTGAATTCAGCCCATTTGGCGGGATCGTGGCAGAACCATTCCCGCAGATGCGGGCTGGGGGTGGCGGATTTGAGCCATGCATCCAGCTTCAAATCGGATTTGGCGATGCCGCGTGGCCAGAGGCGGTCGACCAGCAGGCGGGCTCCGAGGGTGGAGGCGCCAGCGCGGATGTCATGGGCGCGGCAGAGCTGGATTTTGGGCGGCTGGATATGGGGGGCGGAGTTGGGCGGCATCGCGGTCACTCTATGACAGGGCTTACGCTAGGCGCGCTGGGTGGGGAATGTAAATGCCGCGTTATCGACGCGGTTTCGTGAAATCCGACATTGGTTTTCGGGGGAGGGTCGGGGCCGGACGCGCTGCACTGCGGCGGAGGCTACGTCTTGCAGCGGTGATCTGGCGCTTGTAGGAAGCGATATGATCAAAAGAATGTCCTACATCTCACATGCCCGCGCGACGTTGGCTTTGGGGCTGCCGCTAGTAGGCTCGCATCTGGCGCAGATGGCGCTGCATGTCACCGATACCGTGCTTTTGGGCTGGTATGGGGTGAATGAACTGGCTGCTGTTGTGCTGGCGACTTCGACGTTTTTCGTGATTTTCATCTTGGGTGCGGGGTTTGCGCAGGCGGTTTTGCCGATGGTTGCAACGGCTGTCGGGCGCGGCGATGAGGCGCAGGTGCGGCGGGATACAAGGATGGGAATGTGGCTGTCGATTGGCTTTGGCGTGCTGACTTACCCGATTTTCTGGTGGTCTGAGGCATTGCTGCTGGGTTTGGGGCAGCGGCCTGAGGTTTCGATTTTGGGGCAGGATTTTCTGCGCATCGCGGGGCTCGGGATGATCCCGGCGCTGTTGGTAATGGTGTTGAAGAATTACCTCGCGGCGTTAGAGCGGACGCAGGTGGTGCTGTGGGTGACGCTGGCGGCGGTGGGGGTGAACCTTGTGCTGGCCTATGCGCTGATCTTTGGCCATTGGGGTGCGCAGGAATTGGGCGTGCGCGGGGCGGCGATTGCTTCGGTGCTGGTGCAGTCTTTGACGGCTCTGGCTCTGGCGATTTATGCCGGATGGCTGCCAGAGCTGCGGCACTTCCGGCTGTTTCAGCGGTTTTGGCGGCCGGATTGGCAGGCTTTGCATCAGGTGTTTCGGTTGGGCTGGCCGATTGGCATTACGTCACTCGCCGAGAGTGGATTGTTTCAGGCGACAGCCCTGATGATGGGCTGGATTGGCACCGTTGAACTGGCGGCGCATGGCATCACCATGGAGGTCGCCGCTTTGTCGTTTATGGTGCATTTGGGGTTGTCGAATGCCGCGACGGTGCGGGCCGGGCGGGCGGATGGCGCGGGCGACCGGCAAGGCTTGCGCGACGCGGCCAAGGTGGCGATTGCGTTGTCGGTTGGCTTTGGTGCGGTGATGGTTGTGCTGTTTCTCAGCTTTCCAGTGGCGATTATTTCGCTGTTTCTGGACGAGTCTAAGCCGCAAAGCGCTGAAATCATTGCCTTTGGTGTCACGCTATTGGCTATGGCGGCGCTGTTTCAGATGGCGGATGCGATGCAGGTGATGGCGCTGGGCTTGCTGCGGGCGATCAAGGACACAAGGGTGCCGATGATTGCGGCGGCGGTCAGCTATTGGGGGATCGGGATTCCCTGCGGCTATTTCCTCGCGTTCCATGCCGGGATGGGCGGGATTGGGCTGTGGGCGGGCTTGGTGATTGGCCTGGTGTTTGCCGCCGTCACGATGATGTGGCGGTTCTGGCATCGGGTGCGCTGAGGGCTATTCCGCTGCTTCGCCTTTCATCAAACGCTCGGCCTTTTTGCGCACCAGCACTGAACGCAGGTCGTGCATCGCCAGCAGCAGCAGGTCGGTGACTTCCTCTAGCTGCGTGTCCGAGGCTTTGGATTGCACCCATTGGGTGGTGAGGTTCATGTGGTCGACGGCGCGCAGGATGTCATCGACATCGCGCGCGGCCAGCATGGCTTGGCGCTTGGCAACCCACTGGCTAATCATCGTAACTTCGTCAGGCGTCAGCTTATGATCGCCATGCGGCTTGATGTTGCCGTTCTTGACGTTGACCAGTGCGATTTCTTCCATGTCGATGCGGCGCTGGCGGTTCTCGGTATCCACCCGGAACACGGCAGCGCCGTTATCACGGATGCGGAAGTAGAACTCGGGCAGATCGGCGGACATTCAGGCGGCCTCGCCAGCATCAATGTTGTCAATCACCCGCAGCAGCGAGCCGTCTTCATCGACCAGCGCAAACATGCGCGGGGCATTGCCCGGTTTGAAGATGCCCGTCAGACGCGGGATCGCCTTATGGTCGGTTGGCAGCCCGACTTGTTGCCATTCCGCGAGCAGGCTTGCCACGTCATCGACGCGGATACAGGCAGAGAACCAGCTGGACCATTTATCGACCTCGGGGTGTGGGAAGAACTCCAGCACCAAGCCGCCGCGTTGCAGGATCATCCAGCCATCATCGCGGAAACGGGTGGCAAAACCGAGACGGGTGTAAAACGCCTCGGTCGCTGCGAAATCGCGGCTTGGCAGATTGGCGGTGATCCGGTCGGCCATGACATCCTTCAGGTCAAAGAGGCGCAGAAGGTCTGGATGCGGGTGCAAGCCTCGCGCAGAACCTCGTCAGCGGTAGCGTAGCTGACGCGGAAGTTTGGCGAAAGCCCGAACGCCGCGCCGAACACCACGGCGACGCCGGTTTCTTCAAGAAGCGCGGTTGCGAAGATCTCATCATTGCTGATCTTGGTGCCTGCGGGGCTGGTTTTGCCGATGCAGCCCGAAATGTCGGGATAGACGTAGAACGCACCCTCGGGTTTCGGGCATTTAATACCCTTTGCATCGTTCAGCATCGACACCACAAGATCACGGCGGCGCTGGAAGATCTTGCGGTTGGGGGCAAGGAAATCTTGCGGGCCCGTCAGGGCCTCAAGGGCGGCATATTGGCTGACCGAGCAGGGGTTGGAGGTGCTCTGGCTTTGGATCGTGCCCATGGCTTTGATCAAGGCTGTGGGGCCTGCGGCGTAGCCGATGCGCCAGCCGGTCATTGCGTAGGATTTCGACACGCCGTTGCAGGTCAGGGTGCGGTCGTAGAGTTTCGGCTCAATCTGCGCGGGGCTGGTGAATTCGAAATCGTCAAACACCAGATGTTCATACATATCGTCGGACATGATCCAGACATGCGGGTGCTTCAGCAGCACATCGCAAAGCGCGCGGAGTTCGGCGCGGGTGTAGCCTGCGCCTGTCGGGTTAGAGGGCGAGTTGAAGATAAACCACTTGGTTTTCGGGGTGATCGCGGCGTCCAGCTGCGCGGGCGTGAGTTTGAAATCGGTGTCGATGGTGGCCACCACCGGAACCGGGGTGCCGCCCGCCAGCAGCACCATGTCGGGGTAGGACACCCAATACGGCGCGGGGATGATCACCTCATCGCCGGGATTACAGGTGGCCATCAGCGCGTTATACAGCGTCTGCTTGCCGCCCGTTCCGACGGTGATCTGATTGGGCGCATAGGTCAGGCCGTTTTCGCGGGCGAATTTCTCGCAGATCGCCTTCTTCAGCTCGGGGATGCCATCGACCGCCGTGTAACGGGTTTTGCCTGCATCAATCGCGCGTTTCGCGGCATTGCGGATGTTCTCCGGAGTGTCGAAATCCGGCTCGCCTGCGCCCAGGCCGATCACATCGCGGCCCGCGGCTTTGAGTTCTTGTGCCTTGGTTGTCACGGCGATGGTGGGTGAGGGTTTTACGCGGGCGAGGGTATCTGACAGGAAGGCCATAAGGCGGACTCCGTTGGGCTGGTTTGCAATTTTCGCCTCCCTGCCATAGGGTGGCCCCCTCAAGCAATCAAGCGATATCACCTTATGGAGAGGCAAGATGGCAGAAACCACCAACGAAACGTGGTATAGCGAAGCAACAGCAACCTTTGGCGACAGGCTGGAGGCCGCGCGCGAATCCTGCGCGATGAGCCAGATCGAACTGGCGCAAAGATTGGGTGTGCGTGACACCACGATCAAAAGCTGGGAGGCTGATGAGTGGGAGCCGCGTGGCAACCGTTTGCAGATGTTGGCCGGGATGCTGAATGTCTCGTTGATGTGGCTGCTCTCGGGCAAAGGCGAAGGCGTGGCGGCACCAGATGCGCGCGCTCCGCTGGCTTTGCCTGTACGCAGCATGTTGGCCGACATCACGCAGTTACGTCGGAAAATGCAGGTGCTGGGCGTGGAATTGATGCAGGCTGAGCAGAAACTGGCAACTGAATTGCGTGGGATGACATCATGAGCGAAACGCAGGATGCTAGGCTGAAACGCATGTCGATGCGCAGCTGGCGGCGCGGCATGAAAGAGATGGATCTGATTTTGGGGCCATTTGCCGATGTGCATTTGGCTGCAATGTCGGAAGATCGGCTGATTGCTTTCGATAAACTTTTAGAAGAAAACGACCAAGATCTACTGCCTTGGGTTTTGGGGCAGTTGCCTGCCCCAACTTATCTGACTGATTTAATAGTAGAAATTGGCGGCTTCGCGCGAAGGCGACTGACTGCGCGTTAATTTGCGCCAAAATCGTGGCGAGTTTACGATATGTTTTTGTTTTGTGACGATTCTATCCGCAGTTGCCATCGCTCGCGGAGTTAATAAATGAGTTTACATGACCCCCTGCTGGACGGCTCGCAAAAGCTGTTGATGGCGGGCTATCTCGACAATCTGGCGTTGTTGGAGCGGCTACATCGGCTGCTGTTGGACGTGATCAAGGATGAATTTGAACGAATGGCGGTGCTTGAGATCAACTCGGTTCAGGCGCTCTTGTTGTTCAAC
Source organism: Cypionkella psychrotolerans (assembly GCF_001294535.1). Classification (GTDB taxonomy): domain Bacteria; phylum Pseudomonadota; class Alphaproteobacteria; order Rhodobacterales; family Rhodobacteraceae; genus Cypionkella; species Cypionkella psychrotolerans. The sequence continues at coordinate 69,512 of NZ_LGIC01000065.1, forward strand.
ATCGGCGAGAATGAGGTGACCGCCGGAGAGTTGAAGTCGCGCGGTTATTATCAGGGCTCGAATGTGTCGTATAACCTGAAAAAGCTGGTGGAATTGGGCTATATGCACCATCAGCGCTCGGAAGTTGACCGCCGTTCGGTACGGGTGCGACTTAGTGAAAAGGGCCGCCGGGTGCGTGGGATGCTCACCGATTTGTTCCAGCGCCATGCCGAAGGGCTGGCGAAGCGGGGGCTGGTCGATGCCAATAACATGGAAAATATGAACCAATCGCTGAAGCGGATAGAGCGGTATTGGACCGAGCAAATCCGGTATATTTACTAACCAGCAGGCCAGAAGGCCTTGGTTAACGCCAGAACCGGGAATAGGTGGCAAACCGCCCCTGTAGCTTTGCCAGAAGGCGAAGTCCCAGCCCGGTTGGGGTATCGGTGCCTGTGGCCAAGCGGTGGATCACCACTTCGGGCGGGCAGGGTTTGCGGCTGACCGGATCGTAATAGCGCGGATAGGCGATCAGGGCGGCATGGGCGAGGGCCAAAAGGCTGGGGCGGGGCAGCGGATGGCCGTCTTTGGCTTGTTTGCGCCGCAGAGGAACCGGGCCGAGATCTTGGGTCAGGCCCCATCCGGCGTAGAACGGTGCGCCGAGGCAAGTAACACGCTTGCCGCGCAGCAGGGCCTCAAATCCAAGGAGCGAGGTCATGGTGACGACGGTGTCACAGGCCTCGATCAGGTGAATCGGGTCGGCGTGGTGGGCGATAATGTCGGCTAGGCCGCGCAAGGTTTGGTCGGGAATAGCGCCGGGGCGCAGGCCCGCTTCGACATCGGGGTGGGGTTTGTAGATGATTGTCGCGTTGGGATGCGCTGAACGGGCGGCTTGCAGTAGGGCAAGATTGGTGCGGATATCGCCCGCGCCAAGGCGGATCGAGGCGTCATCTTCGACCTGACCGGGGACAAGCACGCGCGGGCCATCGGGCAGATCGGGCAGGTTGCCGGAGAGGTTGTATTTTGATAGGCGCGCGGTGATCAGATCGGCGATGAGTTTCTCGGCGCGGCGGGCGGCATCTGGGGGCAGCGGGGTTTGGATCAGCTGTTCAAGGCGGCTTTCGCGGGTGGGATCGTAGTAAATGCCGAGATCGTCGGTGACGAGGGACAGCGGCGGCACGAGTTCGGCACCCAGGCCCCGCGAGCGTACAAAGCCATCTTCGACGCGGCGGTTGGTCAAGGCTTCGGGCAGATCTGCGGGTTCTTTGCCTGCCCAGACCAATAGGCCCCGGCCCGTCGCGCGGGCATTGGCGATGGCTTTCGCGGGATTATCCTGGAAAACCATCGACTTTTCGCGACCGAATACGGCTTGCAACCGAGCGCGTTTCCACACGCGCATCCCAAGGGCGACATGACCGAAACGGTCTTCGCGGTGGGCGCGGGCTTCGGCCTCGAGTTGATCGACAGCCTCTTCAAAGCTACACAACCGGTTCCGGCAGGGATCGACCCATGTGGGGGCAAGGATCATCGCGGCGGCGAAAAGCTGGGTTTTGGTCAGGCTGCGTCTGCGGCGATCCAGCGGAAAAGCGTCGGCGGTCAGGCCCCATCCGGTGTAGAACGGCTGGCCAAAGACGCTGGGGCGGTGGCCTGCGAGGATCGCCTCAAACCCCAGTTGCGATGATACGGTGTAGACCGCGATAGCGCCCTCCAGCAGGGCCCAAGGCGAGACGGGGGTGGCCAGCAGGCGGATGCGGTCGGTTTGATCGGCAGCGGTGAAATGGCCGCGACGCAGCCCGAGTTGCGTCTCGGGATGGGTCTTGATCACGATGCGGGCATTGGGGTGTTCGCTTTGCGCGGTGGCCAGCATCTCGGCAAAGCGGGTGGCATTGGCCCCGGAATGGCGGATCGAGGCATCGCCTGCGGTTTGATCCACCACCAGCACATAACCGGGAGCGGGCAAGGGGGCTTCTGAGAGGTGAAGATTGTATTTTGACAAGTCTAGGGCGCGGATTCTGGCAATGCCGTCCCTTGCGCGGGTCAAAAGGTTCGAATCGTCTAAGGGCTGTTTTGCGAGGATCGCCTCTAACGTGGATGGCGTGGCGCTGTCAAAATGCACGCCAAGGCCGTCGATCAGTAGGCCCAAGGGTGCGTCGCCCAAACGACCGGGGCGGATTGAACGCAGAAAAGCATCCTCGATGCGGACCAAGGGCAGGTTATAGCGGGCGGCAATTGCCTCACCGCGCCGCGCGTAAGGCGAACGGCCCCAGACCACCACGCCATCCTCGGGGCCGGGCAGGCCAAGGTGCAAGTCATGCCCGGCGCGCGCGAGTATTCGGCGCAGGTGGGGTTGGCGTAGGAAGCCTGCGTTGAAATAGAAAAGCCGCCGGGGAATGATCCCGGCGGCTTGGGTATTTGGTCCGACTAAGGTCAAGACCGCCTCACTGCCCCGTGGTGGCGATGTTGTTGGCGGCGGCGGTGGAGCCCGAAATCGCCGACAGGGTTTTGGTCCACTGTACAAACGGTGCTTCGGTGACATAGACAGTGTCGCCGTCGCGGATCAGGAAATCACGCGCCTCAAACATGCCCGTTGGTTGAGTAAGATCAAGCACATAGACCATGCGCTGATCGCCCTTCAGATCGCGACGGCCCAGCACGGAATTGGCAACCTCGGCAGGTTCATTGCGGAACACGAAGACGCCAGTCGGGTCTGCGGTGCCGGTGTTCAGGCCGCCAACGGTGGCCAAAGCCTCAATCGCGGAGAGGGTTTGGGTTTCAAACGGGATCTTGCTTTGCGACCCAGTGGCCCCCATCGCCACGAAAGAGCGGGTGTCTTTCTCGACGGTGATCTTGTCGCCGGGACGCAAGGCGATGTCGAGACCGGGGTTCGAGAACAGATCTTCCAGCCAGACCTTGCCGGATTGAGTGCCGCGCGTGACGCGCACGATGGCGACGGCAGGTTCAATCGTGACGCCACCAGCTTTCGACAGCATCGCCGACAAGGTGCGGGTGGGGCGTTCGATCGGGAACACCCCGTTGGCCCCGGCAAATCCGGAAACCGAGACGGTCGAACCATCGCCAGCCAAGCGTTGCACCGAGATTTGCGGATCAGGCGTCTGGGTGTCGAGCTTTTTGGTGATAATGTTGCGCAAACCGTCGGGCGATTGGCCCGCCGCTTTGATTTTCCCGGCATAGGGTACAAAGATGTAGCCCGCGCCATCAACCTGAATCTCGGTCAGCGCCGATACACGCTGGCCGGTGTTGCCGAGCAGGGGATCATCCTTGACGTTTTCATAGATCGTCAGGCCCAACACATCACCGGGCGAGATCACGTCTGATCCAACCACCCCGGCATTGCGGAAGGCCGAACTGAACCCCAGCGCCGGCGTCACCGCCGTGGCGCGGGTCACCCGCGCGTTGACCGTCACAATAAAGGCGTCGCCCTGTTTCAGGACTGAGCCTTTGTAAATTTCTGCCTTATTGGGGCCAGAGCGCGGCAGGCCACAGGCCCCGACCGCACTGACAAGCGCCACAAGGGCAAGGGCCTTCGCCCCCCTTGATCCGGTAATTTTCACTGCCCGGGCTCCTTTAACTGGATTTGCCTCAAGTTTTGCCTGTAAGGCTACAGAAAGACGAAACAAAATGCCAGTCTTGGTTTCTTTGTTCACTTGACGAGGTGCAACTGTTGCCGTGGTGCCGCTTTGCCCGAGGTGAGTGCATCATAGGGATCTTCAGCTTGCAGCATCATATCTACCACCTGTCGTAGCAATTCCCTGCGCCCGCGCGAACTGTAGAAGCCGCCCGGTACTTGACTGGTTTCCAAGAGATAATGGCGATAATCGCGATAAGCGCGGCTGTCGGGGCGGGTTGGCAGGGTGAAGAAGTCTTTCAGATTTTGGGTCGAGACGAATTCCGGCTTGGCATAGACCGCAGCGCCGAAGGTTTTCAGCGGCAATCCGCGCCACAGAACTTGCTGGGCGGCGGTAGAGTTCACCGTCACAGCGCTGCGGGCGTGGTTTAGCAGGGCGGCTAATTTTCCCCCGCGCACGAAATGCACGCGAGAGGTGACTCTGTGCAGCGCGGCCAAGCGCTTGATTTCATGAGCAACCGGGACACGGCCATCTTCCAGCGGATGCGCTTTGAAGACGATATGGTGATGCGGGGCGGCTCCCTTGGCGAAGCCTTCGATCACCAGCGCCAGAAACTCGGTCATGGTTTTGAACGGCGAATGCATCTGGAAACTGGCGTCATGTTCCAGTTGCAACAGCACAAGATGATAAGGGAAACCGCCGTGTTTGATGCGGAAGGTGGCGGCAATCCGCTCCCACCGATGCACGGGGAGGAGCGCAAGGCGCTTGACATAAAGCCAGAATTCTTGCCCGACGCTTAGCGCACGATGCGGTTTAAAATTGCGATAATCCCAGAATCCGGTCATCACGAACCAATGATAGAGCGCGCCCCAAAACATGTGCTGACGCATATCGCCCCAACGGGCGGGGGCGTCGGGGAGTTCCATGTCCAGAGCCTCCAGCGCCTTTTGCATCTGCGGCACCGTCATCTGCATCAGCCGCGAATTGCCGTTCGCCCCCCCCCTTTCGTAGCTGATCCAATAGGGGCGCAGGTAGCCTTCCTCGAACACATGTACGGTGATGCCAGCGGCGCGGGCGGCTTGCACAGCTATCGCGTGGATTGGTCGGGTGTCGCCGTAGAGCACGATATCGGTGATTTGCTTTTGTTCCAGCACGCTGCGGAAGGCCAAAGGCCAGTCTTGCAGCGTGCCTTTATAGGCGATGTAGCTGGCCTCGGACGGCCAAAACGCGCGGTCGCCGCGGTTAAACCCCACCCGCCAGACCTGCGCGCCAGCAAGCACCAGCATTTTGCCAAGGCGGTGGAAATAGGGGCCGTGCGGACCCTGAAGAAACAGAAAGCGGCGATCTTGACCTGAACCTGACATGTTACTCGCGTTTTTAGTCTGAATGCGCCGGAGGGTTCCAGAATAGAACGGGAAAACTGCGGCTTTGTGAACCCTAACACGAGAAGCGCGGCTAATTTGAGGCGATTGCGCAAGCCCGGCGCAGGCGGTAGCTTTGAGGCAAATCATGAGGGCCAAGCGATGTTTACCGGAATTGTCACCGATATGGGCGAAGTGCTGGAGCTGGAGCAGCGCGGCGATCTGCGAGCGCGGATCGGCACGGTCTATGATGTTGCCCGCGTGGATATTGGCGCGTCGATTGCCTGCGAGGGGGTTTGTTTGACGGTGGTGGCGCTGGGGACTTCTCCGCGCAACTGGTTTGATGTGCAGATTTCGGCGGAATCGGTCTCGAAAACCAATCTCGCGGGGTGGAAGATCGGCAAAAGGCTGAACCTAGAGCGGGCGTTGAAGGTGGGCGATGAATTGGGCGGGCATATCGTCTCGGGCCATATTGATGGCGTGGCCGAAGTGGTGCGGATTGTGCCCGAGGGCGACTCTGTGCGGGTGACATTTCGCGCGCCAGAGGCTTTGGCGAAGTTTATCGCGTCGAAAGGCTCGGTTGCGCTGAATGGCACGTCTTTGACGGTGAATGAGGTCGATGGCTGCGATTTTGGCATCAATTTCATCCCGCATACCCAGGCAGTGACGACGTGGGGCGAGGTCAAGCTGGGCGATAAGGTGAACCTAGAAGTCGATACGATGGCGCGCTATGTGGCGCGGCTGCGCGAGTGGGAATAGGCCGTGACGGGCTTAGGGCATAACGGCGGGCCTTCGATGCAGCCGGGGGTGGCGTGGCGGACGCATTGTTGGCGGGCGGCACGTGAGCAGTTGTTGCCGACCCTGCCGATTGAAGTGGTGCGGTTGCGGGTGAAGCGGGCGCGGGATTTGGGTTTAGAGTATAAGACCTACGCCTCGGTCCGGGCGGCGACGGGGCATGATCTGATCGCGTTTCTGTTTTCCTCGAACGCGTTGCGGCTGGTGCGGGGGCGCGAGAGCTTGCCGCTGGATCGGGCGGAGAAGCTGGATGCGATGACCTGCGCGCGGATTGCTTTGGCGGTGGCTCCGCTGTCAGTCCAAGCCGTGCTGGTGAATCCGCAGATTGATCAAGCGCATCCCGCACCCTTTGCATTGGCGAAATTTGCCGAGGCGCGGGCGGCGGTCCGGGCAGCTTTGGGCAAAGTGCCGGGGGATCGGGTGTTGCTGGTCGGCGATCTGGCTTTGGAGCGCGAGTGGTGTGCGGCGGGGCGGCTTGCGGGCTATCTTCCTGCAGAGCGGTTTTTCGCGGGCTTTTAGGCTTGGGCTTTTCGACTAAGCTTGGGCTTGTTGACGCCAAGCAGCCTCCGGCGGGAGTATTTTTGCCAAGATGAAGCCGCAAATTTTAGATAAGTTTTAGGCCGTCACTGGGCGGTTTGCACAAGCACTGTTCGGCAGCGCGCTCTGGCTTTTGGCGATCTTTGGCGCTATTGGCAAAGTGAGAGTTGCAGGAAGCCAGATCATGACCACACGCACGGAATACTCGGACGCTATCTCGTCCGTTGAGGAAATCATCGCAGACGCCCGCAATGGCCGGATGTTCATTCTGGTCGACCATGAAGATCGCGAAAACGAAGGCGATCTGGTGATCCCGGCGGAAATGGCCACGGCTGAGGCGGTGAATTTCATGGCGACGCATGGGCGCGGGCTGATTTGCCTGACGCTGACTGGGGCGCGGATTGATGCTTTGGGGTTGCCGCTGATGGCCTCGAAAAACTCCAGCCGTCATGAGACTGCGTTTACCGTCTCGATTGAGGCGCGCGAGGGGGTAGAAACCGGGATTTCCGCCCAAGATCGCGCGATCACGATTGCGGTGGCGATTGATCCGAAATCTGCACCGAGTGATCTGGCGACGCCGGGACATGTGTTCCCGTTGCGGGCGCGTGACGGTGGCGTGTTGGTGCGGGCGGGGCACACGGAAGCTGCGACTGATATTTCCCGGCTGGCCGGCTTGAACCCGTCGGGGGTGATCTGCGAGATTATGAAGGATGACGGCACGATGGCGCGGCTGCCGGATCTGGTGGCGTTTGCGCAAAAGCACAATCTGAAGATCGGCACGATTTCCGATCTGATCGCCTATCGTCGGCGGCATGACAATCTGATCAAAGAGCGCTCGGTCAAGCGGGTGCAATCCTTGCATGGTGGCGATTGGCTGATGCGGATCTTCGCCGATGAGACCCATGGCGATGAGCATGTCGTGCTGACCAAAGGCGATCTGTCCGGCGATGCTCCGGTGCTGGCGCGGGTGCATACGCTGAACGCGCTGGAGGATGTACTGGGGATTGGCGACGATCACGTTGGCGATTTGCAGGGCGCGATGCGGGTGATTGCTGCCGAGGGGCGTGGGGCGATTGTGCTGTTGCGCGACACCTCTATGAAGGTTGAGGCGGGCGAGGCTTCTCCCCACACCTTACGTCAGTATGGTTTAGGCGCGCAGATTTTGTCGGCGCTGGGTCTGAGCGCGATTACTTTGGTAACAAATTCCAAGGCTCCGAAAGTGGTGGGCCTGGACGCTTATGGGCTGTCGATTGTCGGCACCCGTGCGATTGCGGAGTAGATCATGGCTGCCAGTGAAACCCATTACACCCTGCCGCTGCCCGAGTTTTCGGCCCCGGTGAAGCTGCTGATCGTGGTGGCACCCTACTATAAGGACATCACAGATCAACTGGTGGCGGGCGCGCAGGCGGTGGCTGCGGCTTGCGGCGCGACAACTGAGGTGGTCGAAGTGCCGGGGGCGCTGGAAGTGCCGTCGGCGATTGCTCTGGCCGAGCGGATGGCGGAGTTTGACGGCTATGTGGCGCTGGGTTGCGTCATTCGTGGTGAGACGACGCATTACGATACGGTGTGCAATGACAGTTCCCGCGCGATCACCATGCTGGGGTTGCAGGGTGCCGCGATTGGCAATGGCATCCTGACGGTGGAAAATCGCACGCAGGCTGAGGTGCGTGCTGAGGCCGCTGGGCAAAACAAAGGTGGCGGCGCGGCCGCTGCGGCCTTGCACCTGATCGCCTTATCGCGCAAATGGGCGACCGACACCAAAGGGATCGGTTTTCGTCCATGACTTCCAACACCGCCAAGCCTGACAAGAAGCAGATGAAATCAGCCGCCCGGCTTTATGCCGTGCAGGCGTTGTTTCAGATGGAGGCCTCAGGGCAGACCGTCGAGTCGATCCGTCGCGAGTTTGAAACTCATCGCTTCGGGGCGATTTATGATGGCGACGAGATGGCCGAGGGCGATGTCACGCACTTCCGCGCCGTCGTTGATCATGCGGTGAACTTTCAGGCGATGATTGACCAGATGACCGACCGCGCGCTGGTGGCGAAATGGCCGATTGATCGGATTGACCCGGTGATCCGCGCGTTGTTCCGTGCCGCCGGGGCGGAATTGACCCAGATGATTACGCCGCCGAAAGTCACGATCAACGAATATGTCGATGTCGCCAAGGCATTTTTCCCCGAGGGGAAAGAGTCAAAATTCGTCAACGCGGTGCTGGACCATATGGCGCGCGAAGCGAAGCCCGAGGCATTTTAAGTTCCTAGGTCAATTAAGTTTCGGGGCCAAATTTTTTCCAAGGATATTGCTTTGGCGCGCGTCAAAGCTTTGTCGGTTGTGAAAGGACTATGCGATGAAACATCTCTGGATGGCGGCGCTGATGCTGGCGGCTTGTGTGGAGACCGGGCAGGCGGGCACCGATTGGGTGCTGGCAACGGTCGATGGCGCGGCGGTGGATTATACCGCAACGCTCAGCTTGGCCGAGCCGGGACGGGTTATAGGCCAAGCGCCCTGCAACCGCTATTTCGCCGATGTGGCGCGGGACAGCGGGGCCTTTGAGCTGGGCATGATTGGCACCACACGGATGGCCTGTTTGCAGATCAAGGGCGAGGCGGAGTTCTTCCAAACGCTTCAGGGCATCGAGATGGCTGACGAAACGCCGACCAAACTTACGCTGACCGGGGCGGGTCATCAGATGGTGTTCGTGCCAGCGACGCAGTGATCCGCCGATACAGAGATTTCGGCGCTGATCACGCGGCTCTTCGGGCTAATTATGCGGTTTTCGCGCAACACTGGCATGTTGCCGCTGCAGCGTAGCAGGCGAAAAACTCCCAAATTTGGCCTGTTTAACGAGGCCATCCAAGACCCTCGGGCTGGTTCCATCACGTTTCTGCAATAGTGGCTTTGTTACAGGATTTGGGCAGAACCTCGCCACAAATTTTAGGATTTCGGCGGAAAAATGATGTGAAATCATTTGCTTGGCATCTGCTCTTGAATGACCTTCCCTGATGAAACATCTGCACTGCAGCGCCGGAAAGCTTCGACGCAAGGGATAGATGTTGAAAGGACGGATCATGAAGAACGTAACTCGTATCGCGGCAGTATCCGCATTCGCTCTGGCTGTTGGGTCGCTGCCTGCGGTGGCACAGACAACGCTGCTGGGGTCGTCTGCGGTTGACGATCAGGTCGACGACTTGGCGATCAAAGCCAACCGTGACATGGCGCGTGGCAATGATGAGATGCGCTTTGGCAATCAGGACATGCGCCAAGGCATGTCGGGTTCGGCCTCGCTGGGCTACAGCGGCAAGACCGGCAACAATGAATCGCAAGAGTTTTCGGCTGGGGCGCGGTTGCGTTTCAACCAAGACCGCTTCGTGCAGACCCTCAGCTTTGTGGTTGACTATGCCGATGCCGATAACGTGAAATCGAAAGAAGATGTGTTGGCAGTCTATGACGCCAACTATTACTTCACCGACAAGATTTACGGCTTTGTCTTGGGCCGAGTTAACTCGGACGGTTTGGCGCAAGACGCGGTCGACCCGTCCACCTCGGTGTCGAAAGATGCGTTTTTGGGCTTTGGTCCGGGTTACCGCATCGTGAACAACGAGAACATCGCTTGGCGCGTGCAGGCGGGCGTGGGTATCAGCTATCTGGAATTCGGTGATGACCGCAGCACCACTGAGTCAGCGGGCATCGTGTCGTCGCGCTTCTTCTATAAGTTCAACGACAACGTTTTTGCCAGCATGGATACTGATGTCCTGAAATCGGACACCGCGCTGCGCATCGGCAACGACTTGGGCGTGAGCTTTAAGGTGACGGACGCGTTCTCGACCCGTGTCAGCTATCTGACCGACTATAACGACAGCCGCGCGATCCGTGCGGACAACAAACTGGGCGTGTCGCTGGTTTACGGCTTCTGATCTGATTCGAGCCTAAGATGCGGAAAAGGGGACAGCGTACTGTCCCCTTTTTCATGCGCTGGGCAGAAGTGGCGGGCCCGCAGCGGCCGTGACGGCGTGAATTTCCCGAGAGCCTGAGTGTTCAGGTTGGTCGCCAGGTAGCAAGACCAGGATCTTGCCAGAGCCAGCTCCCTCGGAGATGCTTATCGGCCACTGGAAAAGGGCCATACACGAGAAGAGCAGAACCCGCCAAGGCTGAATGTAGGCTTGGGGGGGGCTGATGGCAAGGGGCCTGACGGGCCTTGCGGGGTGTTCACGTTTGGTTCATATTTTGCCGATGGATATGGAAAACCTCTTACCACCGATGCCCGGCCAGCGTCTTGCGCGTGGGGTGTGTCGGGCCATGCGGCAGTTTGATTTCGTGACAGTGGAAGAACTGGTGCCGACCCCCGGTCTGCGGGTGGATGTGATGGCATTGGGCCCCAAGGGCGAAATCTGGATCATCGAATGCAAATCCAGCCGCGCCGATTATAGGGCGGATCAGAAATGGCAGGGCTATCTGGAATGGTGTGATCGGTTTTTCTGGGCGGTGGATGGCGATTTTCCAACCCAACTGCTGCCAGAGGCGTCAGGTTTGATCATCGCCGATGCCTATGACGCGGCGATTCTGCGAATGGGGCCGGACACGCCACTGCCCGCTGCCCGCCGCAAAGTGGTGCTGCAAAAATTCGCCCGCCACGCGGCGCTGCGGTTGCAAGCCTATCGCGACCCCGGCGTCAGCGTTTTTTCTTCGGTTTAGCGCCACCTGCAATCGCCCTTGCAGCCTCGGCGGCCGACATCAGTTCTTCAGCGATTTCCTCGGCCTCGTCGGCGTCAAAGTCCAACGGCAGTTCGATGCCGCCATCGGCTTCGATATAGATCCGCACCATACCCAACTCGGTTGGGCCGATCTGGATATTGGCGGCGATATCGCTTTGTTTGTCGATGCCCATCTTGCTGTTCCTTTATCTTTGCATTGGGGTAGCAACTGGGGCAAACTTTGGCAATCCTGCCCTTGCAATCCGGCGAGGGCGGCGTTAAATCCCCGCTTGCGTGCCGCGTTAGCTCAGTTGGTTAGAGCACTAGATTGTGGATCTAGGGGTCCCCCGTTCGAGCCGGGGACGTGGTACCATCCCTCCTTATGTCTTGGTCAAAGCCCGCTTTGCCCGTATTGCGGCTCTTGGCCCCAGCGCATTGCGGCTGTATGGTCGACCTTCCAAGTGAAGGACCAAGCTATGACCCCTGAAGCGACCCGCCGTATCCCCCTTGTTATTGCAGCAGAAATTGGCGCGACTGCGGCGCAGGTCGCTTCTGCCATCACACTGCTGGATGAAGGATCGACGGTGCCCTTCATCGCGCGTTATCGCAAAGAGGTGACGGGTGGCTTGGACGACACGCAACTGCGCAATTTGGCGGAACGGTTGGTGTACTTACGCGAGTTTGAAGCGCGGCGGGCGGCGATTCTGGGCTCGATTTCCGATCAAGGCAAGCTGACCGACGCGCTGTCCGGGGCTTTGGCAAAGGCCACGACCAAGGCTGAGTTGGAAGATATTTACCTGCCCTACAAGCCGAAGCGCCGCACGCGGGCGATGATCGCGCGGGAAAATGGGCTGGCACCGCTGGCCGAGGCGATTCTGGCGGATCGGGCGGCGGACCCTGCGGTTTTGGCGAAGGGGTTCGTGACCGAAGCAGTCCCGGATGTGAAAGCTGCCTTGGAGGGCGTGCGGGATATTATCGCCGAAGGTCTGTCCGAGGATGCAGCGCTTTTGGGTCGGTTGCGCGGTCATATGAAGCAGATCGGGCGGCTGAACGCCAAAGGCGTGGCGGGCAAAGAGACCGAGGGTGCGAAATTCTCGGATTACTTCGCACACAACGAGGCTTGGGCGGGCGCGCCAAGCCACCGCGTGCTGGCGATGCTGCGTGGACAGAACGAAGGTTTTCTGGCCGTAGATCTGGAGATTGACCCTGATGCGCCGAAGGGCGACAGCCCGGCAGAGCGGGCTTGTGCGGCAGCATTGAACGCCTCGGGTCGGGGCACGGGCGACGCTTGGCTGCGTGAGGCTGCGGCTTGGGGCTGGCGAGTTAAATTGAAAACCTCGCTGACGCTGGATTTAATGAGCGAGTTGCGGGAGCGGGCAGAAGCCGAGGCGATTGCGGTTTTTGCGCGCAATCTGAAAGACTTGCTACTGGCGGCACCGGCGGGCGGTAAGGCCACGATGGGGCTTGATCCGGGGATCAGGACCGGGGTGAAGGTTGCGGTGGTGGACGGCACCGGCAAGGTTCTCGCGACCGATACCGTCTATCCGTTTCAGCCGAAAAACGATCTGCGCGGCGCGCAGGCGGCGATTGCGCAGGCGATTGTCAAGCATGGGGTCAAGCTGATCTCAATCGGCAACGGCACGGCGAGCCGCGAGACCGAGAAAATGGTGGCTGACCTGTTGGCGCTGTTGCCGGGGGCGGAAAAGCCGGTGAAGGTCATCGTGTCCGAGGCCGGGGCTTCGGTCTATTCGGCGTCAGAGCTGGCGGCGAAAGAATTTCCGGGACTGGACGTATCTTTGCGGGGCGCGGTGTCGATTGCGCGCCGACTGCAAGACCCGCTTGCCGAACTGGTTAAGATCGAGCCGAAAGCCATCGGCGTCGGCCAGTACCAGCACGATGTCGATCAGCACCGCTTGGGCCGCAGCCTAGAGGCCGTGGTGGAAGACGCGGTGAACGCGGTTGGGGTTGATCTGAACACGGCATCTGCGCCGTTGCTGGCACGGGTGTCGGGTGTCGGGCCGGGACTGGCGGAGGCGATTGTCAGCCACCGCGACGCCAATGGACCGTTCGCAACCCGGCGCGAATTGCTGAAAGTGGCGCGGCTGGGGCCGAAAGCTTTTGAGCAGGCGGCGGGATTTTTGCGAATCTCGGGCGGCAAAGAGCCGCTGGACGCAAGTTCGGTTCACCCGGAAGCCTATGATGTGGCACGCAAAATCATCGCGGCTTGTGGCCGGGATATTCGCGCGTTGATGGCGGACCCGGCGGCGCTGAAGGGCCTAGATCCGCGCAGCTTTGTCGATGCGAAGTTCGGTTTGCCCACGGTAAAAGACATTCTCGCCGAGTTGGAAAAGCCCGGTCGTGACCCCCGGCCCAGCTTCAAGACCGCGACTTTTGCCGATGGGATTGAGGATATCAAAGACCTTAAACCCGGCATGATGCTGGAAGGCACCGTCACCAATGTCGCGGCTTTTGGCGCCTTTGTGGATATTGGTGTGCATCAGGATGGGCTGGTGCATGTCAGTCAACTGGCTGACAAATTCGTCAAAGACCCGCATGAAGTGGTTAAGGCGGGCGATGTGGTGAAGGTGCGGGTGGTCGAGGTTGACGTGCCGCGCAAGCGCATTGGCCTGACGATGAAATCCGACAGTGGCGAGGCGCGCGAGCAGGTGCGCGAGCGTCAGCAGGATCGCACACCGCAGCCGCAGCGCGGAAAGCCTCTGCCAACCTCCGCAGGGTCATCGGGCGGTAGCAGTGCTTTCGCCGATGCGTTGAAGGGCAAGTTCAACAGCCGTTAACGCAGGCCCAACCCGGCTTTCATCAGCGTTTTGCGCACCGGGGCGACGGAATAGAATGCATTCAATGCCCCTGCGCGCAGATCGCGCAGGAATTGGCCCTCGATCATCGAGGCGCGGTTCAGCGCGTCTATGCCGGTCACCCGCGCCTGTACGTCAAAATGGCGGCGGCGGTGGTAGGTATCGAGCATCTTGGCACTGCCGAGTTTGGCAGGATCGGCCTGCGCCAGTTCCAGCAGCACGGCCAGATCGGCGAGGCTCATGTTCAGCCCCTGCGCCCCTATGGGAGGGACGACATGTGCGGCTTCGGCCATCAGGGCAACCCGCTCACCCGCCATCCTAGCTGCGATTTGACTGATGATCGGCCAGGCCGAACGCCGCGAGGCGAGGGTTAGTGGGCCGAGAATTTGGCAGGACCGGGCATTGATCGCGGCCTCGAAGTCTGGAACAGGCAGGGCGGCGAGGCGCTGTGCTTCTGGCCCGGCTTCCATCCAGACCACGGCAGAGCAGGGCAAGCCAGCGCGATCGGGAAGCGGCACGAGGGTGAAGGGGCCGCCAGAGCGGTGAATTTCGGTTGAGACGTTATCATGCGGGATGGGGTGAGTGACCGCAAAAGCCAGCGCTTTTTGCCCATAGCGGGTGGTTTTAATGGGAATACCAAGGGCTGCGCGCATGGTAGAGGCTCGGCCATCGGCGGCGATCACCAGTTTTGCGCTGACTTTGCGGCTATCAGACAGCGTCACCAAAGCCTCGGATTCGCGGGTCAGCAGGGCAGTCGTGGCGATGCCGGGCAGGAACCTGACACTCTGCAGATCGGCCAACCGGGCGACCATCTCACGCCGCAGCAACCAGTTTGGCAGGTTCCAGCCGAACGGGGCATTGGAGAGGTCTGCGGCGTTGAAGTCTTTGATAACACGCGGCTCGATGGCCTCGCCGCCCGCGTCGATGATGCGCATGATTTGCAGGGCGGCGGCGAAGGGTTCCAGCCGTGTCCACAGACCAGCGGCTTGCAGTACGGGAATCGACGGCTGCAAAAACGCCGTGGTGCGCAGGTCTGCGCCATCGGCTTCGGCATCTGTGACGGGGGGGCTGGGGTCGGCGCAAATGACCGAAAAACCAGCGCTGCCAAAAGCTGCGGCGGCGGCGAGGCCAGCGACGCCACCGCCAGAGATCAGGATATCGGTGGAAATGCGTGACATGGCGATCCCTTTGCCGATAATTTTAGCGAGATGTTGGCGGAAAGCGAGGCGACAAAGCGTCTCGGGTCTGCCTACACCAGCGTGGCGAGAAAACCTGCAAGATCATCGGTGTGATGCTGAATATGCAGCGCTTTCAGTGCCTTGGGCGCGACATGCACGGTTTTCATCCCTATCTGATGCGGGGCCATCAGGTTGCGCGGATCATCTTCAAACATCGCGGCTGTTGTGGGATCAAGACCGTCTTGCGTAAAGATCGTCTCAAAGGCGGCGCGTTCAGGTTTGGGGCGAAAACCCGCGTGTTCCACACCGTAAACCGCGTCGAACAGGCCCGACAACCCGCGCGCTTCCAGCACGCGATGGGCATAAGGCGCGCAGGCATTGGTGTAGACGATGCGACGACCGGGCAGGGCGCGGATGCGGGCGGCAAGATCTGGATCGGCAGGAAGCACGGTGAAATCGATATCATGCACGTCTTGCAGGTATGGCGCGGGGTCGATGTCATGCTCTCGCATTAAGCCCGCAAGCGTCGTGCCATAACTGTCCCAATAGTGCTGACGCAAGCGGTCCGCCTCGGTCTTGCCGACGCCAAGCGCGTTCATCACCCAAGCCGTCATCCGCAGCTCAATCTGATCGAACAGCCGGAACTGCGGCGGATACAGCGTGTTGTCCAGATCAAAGACCCAAGACGTGACATGTTGAAACTGTTTTTTCATCCTGCAGGGATAGCCTGAAGCTTTCTGCGCAGCAATCGCTTGATCCTGCCGCGTGGGCGTTTAGTGTCGCCCGACAAGGAGGAGCCCACGCCGTGCAGAAGGATGCTTACACATTAATCCTCGAGTCGATCGAGGCCGGGATTCACAAACCGGGGGATCGGTTGGTCGAATCGGAGCTGGCCGAGCGGCTCGGGGTGTCGCGCACTCCGGTGCGCGAGGCGCTGCAACGGCTGGAAACCCAAGGCATGCTGACGCGGGACGGTCGCAGTTTAATCGTGGCCTCGCTGGATCACAACCAGTTGGCGGAACTTTACGTCGTGCGTACCGAATTGGAGGGTCTGGCGGCGCGGTTGGCGGCCCGTCATGCCTCGGATGAGGAAATCCGGGTGCTGCGTGGCATGGTCGAGGAGGATCGCGCGCTGCTGGGCGGTGATCCCCGTGCCCTCAGCCGGGCCAACAAGCGGTTTCATCGGTTGATTCACCTCGCCAGCCACAATCGCTTTCTGGTGCAGCAGTTGGATTTGGTACACCGCTCGATGGCGTTGATGGCGACGACAACTTTTGCGGCTGCCGGTCGTGATGAAGTGGCTTTGGCCGAGCATGATCAGATCGTGCTTGCGATCGAAGCCCATGATGGTGAGGCAGCCTATTTGGCGCTGAAATCGCATATCTCGAAGGCGTTTGAGACCCGGCTGCGGGTGGATTCGGGCGAGTTGAAGACGCGATAATTTTTCAAGACCAATGTGTTATAGGCCAAAATGGCCATGGCTGGTTTTGTCCCAGTAGAACGGTTTTGTCATCAATTCCCACAGCGCCTTATAGGCGGCGAGCGTTGCCAAAGGGTGATAAAGCGTCAGTGTCAGCGCCCACAGCGGATTAAGTCCATGTTTGGTGCGGCGCATCCCTGCGATGTCAAAGAAGATGGTCAGAACAGCAGTCGCCATCATAGCAAGATAAATCGCCTCAAAAGCCGTGCCGCCGATAGCGTTCGGCAGTGGGTGCTGAAACCCGAATGGGATCAGCCACAGCGACCATAGCAAAGGCGCCAGAAGGGCTTGCAGGATCGAGCCTAGGAATTGCACCTGAAAACCGATGAAGCACCGCGGCCCGAGTTGCTGCCACAACAGGCGTGGGTCGCGCATATGGGTGATCCAAGTCATCATATAGCCCTTGATCCAGCGTGAGCGTTGCTTGACCCATGGGAACGAGCGGCAGTTGGCTTCTTCAAACGTCGTGGTGTCGATCAACTCGGTGCGGTAGCCATGGCGGAACAGCCGCAGGCCCAAATCGGCGTCTTCGGTGACATTTTGCGCATCCCAACCGCCGAGGTCTTCCAAGGCTTTGCGCCGAAAGAACAGAGTGGTGCCGCCAAGTGGGATCGCCATCCCCATCCGTTCAATCCCCGGCAGGAACATGCGGAACCACGAGGCGTATTCGATGGTGAAACAGCGGGAAAGCCAATTGCTGCGCGGGTTGTAGTAGTCAAGCTGGCCTTGAAGGCAGACCACCTCTGGGCCGCGCTGATGAAAACGGTCAACGATTTTGCGGATCTGGTCAGGTTCGGGCGCGTCTTCGGCATCGTAAATTCCGACGATCGCGCCCCTGCAATGATCCAACGCATAGTTCAGCGCCCTTGGTTTGGTTTTAACGGTGCCATCCGGCACCACGATCACCCGCATCCACCCCGGCAAATCACTGGTATTCAGCGCGTTGCGGGTCATCTTGTCTTCTTGTTCGACCACCAGCAGAATATCCAGCAATTCCCGCGGATACTCCAGCCGGTCAAGCCTTGCCGTCAGTTTTGCTGCGATGTTGCTTTCGCGGTATAGAGCCACCATCACCGAAACTACAGGCAGATGGGCGATCATGGTGGCGTTGCGCGGCTCTGGCGCGGGCCTGTGCATCAGCACAAGGGCGAATAGCTTCATGATATTGGTGGAAAACATGCCAGTCAGCGCTATGGAAAATACCGCAACCAGTGCCGCAACAGGTTGAAACAGCGCGAAAATTCCGATGATGGCGGCAAGAACTGCGGCCGGTTTCTGCAAGGTTGTGCTGTGATAGGCACGACAGCTTTCCAATGCGGGAACGCGGGTTTCCGAGGCATGAGCAAGGCGCGCGCCATGCGCCGCCAGTAGAGCTGTTTCGATCTGAATCATGGGGGCAACAGCCATCGCCACGGAGCCAAAGCTATCTTCCAACCAAGCGCGGTGGCGGATGAACAGATCAGGATAGGCGGTGACGATCACCGTGGCTTGCCCGACTTTGCGCCAAGGCAGCAGGCCTTCCCGCAGCGCCGTGACATGGTTAAGCTGCGCCGTCAGACGTGGGTCGGGGGGCAGCGCCATCAAATCGACGCGGCCAACGCCCCAGTGCTGGGCGATGCAGTCATAAAGTGCATCCGGCGGCACGGCACAACGTGCCAGCAGCATATCCGCCAGATGCCTACGATGGTGCGTATGCTGGGCGAGCACTTGCAGCATGACATGCGGCTGCACCACTCTGTCTTGCATCAACTTTGCCACCAGCGTCTGCACCGTTGGCCGCGGCAACACCACCGGGTTCGGCGCAGCCATGCCGGGTAGAAAACGATGGATCGGGCGAAGCGGGGTGACGGACATCATTCCTCCGGGCAGCCCGCAAAGACTGCACCGGAAGAATTAATGCTTGGTTAACAGCGCCTGAAAACTTCGGGCTTTAAGCCGTGCGGCGGGCGCGAATGGCTTCGGCGAACCGCTCAAACAGATAGTAGCTGTCTTGCGGGCCCGGCGAGGCCTCGGGGTGGTATTGCACCGAAAAGATCGGCTTGCCATCGACCGCGATGCCGCAATTCGAGCCATCAAACAGCGAGACATGGGTTTCTGACACGCCTTTCGGCAGGGTTTGGCTGTCCACCGTGAAGCCGTGGTTCATCGAAGTGATCTCTACCTTGCCGGTGGTCAGGTCTTTCACCGGATGGTTGGCACCGTGATGGCCGTGGTTCATCTTGACGGTGATCGCGCCCAAAGCCAGCGCAAGCATCTGATGTCCCAAGCAAATCCCGAACAGCGGCAGATCTTTGGCCAACACACCTTGAATCATCGGTACCGCATATTTGCCCGTCGCCGCCGGATCGCCGGGGCCGTTGGACAGAAACACACCTTCAGGGTTCAGCGCCAGCACGTCTTCAGCCGTCGCGGTGGCAGGCAGCACGGTCACTTCACAGCCAGCCGAGGCGAGACAGCGCAGGATATTGCGCTTGGCACCGTAATCAATGGCGACGACGCGCAAGCCCGCGCCCTCACGCTTGGTATAGCCGTCCGGCCAAGCCCACAGCTGCTCGTCCCAACGGTAAGATTGCGTGCAGGACACGTCTTTCGCCAGATCAAGGCCAACAAGACCCTTCCAGGCCCGGGCTTTCGCGACCAGCGCACCGATGTCAAACTTGCCCTCGGGATCATGCGCCAAAGCCACATGCGGTGCGCCTTGTTGGCGAATCGCACGGGTCAGGCGGCGGGTGTCGATGCCGCCGATGCCGATGCGGCCCTTTTGCAGCAGCCACGCTTGCAGATCGGCGGTGGAGCGCCAGTTCGACGGCTCAGTCGGGTCCCATTTCACCACCATGCCAGCCGCAACCGGGGTGGCCGTCTCGTCATCCTCAATATTGACGCCGGTGTTGCCGATATGCGGGAAGGTGAAGGTGACCACCTGACCCGCATAAGACGGGTCGGTCATGATTTCCTGATAGCCGGTCATCGCGGTGTTGAATACCAGCTCTGCCACCGTCTCACCCACCGCGCCAAAGCCGTGACCATAGAACACCGAGCCATCGGACAGCGCGATACAGGCGGTCGGGCGCGATGCTTGGTGAGATTCGGAGGCGGTGGACATGGCGGAGGCTCCTGTCGGCAAAATCTGGCGGACACTAGTGGCAGGGGCTTGCAGGGTCAAGGGTTTGCCGCAAAAGGATTCTGTCGCAAGATCAATGGCTTGTGGTTTTGACCTGCGGTTGCGCCAAATCGGGTGGGGGTGTATGGTCGCCCAAAGTTTTAAGGAGTGCGGAAGATGGAGTTGCGTGAGCGTCTGCAAGCGGCAGTCAAAGAGGCGATGAAGGCGAAAGAAACCGAGCGGCTTTCGACGCTGCGCATGGTGTCTTCAGCGATCAAAGACCGCGAGATTGCGGCGCGTGGTGAGGGTACGGAGGTCGGCGAAAACGATATTCTGACGCTACTGGGCAAGATGGTGAAGCAGCGCCAAGAATCCGCCAAGGCCTATGCGGCTGGCGGCAGGCCCGAGTTGGAAACCAAAGAGCTGAACGAAATCAAAGTCCTGAATGAGTTCCTGCCGAAACAAGTGACGGGTGCTGATCTGGAGGCCGCGATTGCTGCAGCTGTGGCCGAAGCGGGAGCTACCAGCATCAAGGATATGGGCCGGGTGATGGCTGTGCTGAAGGCCAAGTATACCGGCATGATGGATTTTGGTGCGGTCGGCGCGTTGATCAAGGCGCAGTTGGGCTGAGTTCGGACTCAGCCGACCGGTGTGCAAATCTCAATCAGCGTGCCTTCCGGCGCGCGGACATAGGCCAGCGTCTGCCCCCACGGCATCTCGGTGATCGGTTTGACCAGCACAGCCCCGGCAGCGGTGGCGCGGGCAAGCGCGGTGCTCACATCATCGGTCTCAAACGCCAGTTCGTAAGACGGTTTGGCGGGCGGCTCGGTGGCGACATCCTTGCCGATCGTGGCCATCTGCGCGTGCGACGAGAAGGCGAGTTTGGTGGCCCCGGTGATCAACTCGCCATAATCGCCGCCTTCGTGCAGGAAACCGATGTCAAAGCCAAAGGCGGCTTGGTAAAATTTCAGCGTTTCCGGCACCGAAGCGACATAGAGGATGGTGTAACGGTAGTTCATGGCAGCGCCTTTCTGTGCGTGGCCGCGAGTGTGTCGCGCTTAGCGCAGGGCGGCAAGGCGTTTGCGCAGATCGGCTTCCAGCGCCACGCGGTCTTCAGGCGGTAGGAAGGCTCCGAGTTCAACCTCGCGCCCATTGCCGGTTAGGGTCAGGTAATCCGGCACTGGGCCTTTGGTTTTGTGCAAGGTGATGCGGACCCAATGCGGGTTGGCCTGCCACGCCTTCCGCAGCCCGCGCGGGCCGTGGCGGATCAGGGTGATCTCGGTTGCGGTAAGGGTCAGGTCTTCAAGAATTTCCCCGTCCTTGTAGCTGCGATTAAGCGCCCACCAGATGCCCGCGATGGCCGCGATCAGGAAGGGCAGCAGACCCCACAGCACGGGTGAGCCGATCAACACCAGCAGCGGCAAAGCGATCAGCGCCGCCGTGCCGCCAATAAACCAAACCATGCCGCGCCGGGGGAGCGAGCGGTAGGGCCAGAGATGCAGGCGCTGGGTGTCGTCGCCAGAGGGGGGAAACCATTCGTACGGCATAAGGCACAAGATAATATGCAGGGCGGGAAAGGGAAGTCGGGACATAGCGGCACATTTACTTTTACTTTCCGCCGGTGGTGCGGCAAAAATTTATCTCGCGAAGGCGTACAACGTAATGCGGGACGTAGGCGAAGGTGTGCGGATGAAAGCGGCTTCGGGGATTATGGAAACAGCGATCTACGCCCGCGATCTTGATGCGGCAGAGGCGTTTTATCGTGATGTCTTCGGGCTGGAGCTGGTCAGTAAAGTACCAGATCGACTGGTGTTCTTCAAATGCGGCCAGCAGATGCTGTTGCTGTTCAACCCCGACAAATCGCGCGAAAACGACCCAGAGATTGTCATCCCCCGGCATGGCACCGAAGGCGCGGGGCATTTCTGCTTTCATGCCAAGGACCGGGCGGAGGTGGAGGCATGGCGTGATCACTTCGTGGCGTTGGGTGTTCCGGTCGAGCGTCACCATATTTGGCCGAATGGCGCGCATTCGGTCTATGTGCGCGATCCGACAGGGAACTCGGTTGAGGTTGGCGAGGCTGCACTTTGGGGGTTTGCGTCGATCTAGTAAAGCCGCCGATTGGCATTGGTGTTAGATTGGTGACAACACATAAAAAAAAGCCCCGCATCGCTGCGGGGCTTTTTTAGTTTCAAACCGAACCTCAATGGCCGCGGTTGTGGTCCCAATCGCTCTGCTTGGGAAGCTGCTCGAACGTGTGTTCGGGCGGCGGGCAGGGCAGGGTCCATTCCAGCGTATCGGCGTATTCGTTCCAGTAGTTGTTCTCGGTGATCTTCTTGCCCCAGAACAGGGTGTAGAAGACGATGCCGATGAACAGCAGGAACGAAGCGAAGGACAAGAACGCCCCCATCGACGAGACATAGTTCCAGTAGGCGTAAGCCTCGGGATAGTCGATGTAGCGGCGTGGCATGCCTTGGCGACCGAGGAAGTGCTGCGGGAAGAAGGTGACGTTCGCGCCGATGAACATCATGTAGAAGTGCAGCTTGCCCGCCCATTCCGGATACTGACGGCCCGACATTTTGCCCAGCCAGAAGTAAATCCCGGCGAAGATGCCGAACACAGCGCCCAAAGACATCACATAGTGGAAGTGCGCGATGACATAATAGGTGTCGTGATAGGCGCGGTCCACCGGAGCCTGTGACAGAACGATGCCGGTCACGCCGCCAACGGTGAACAGGAACAAGAAGCCAAACGCCCAGAGCATCGGGGTTTTCAGCTCAATCGAGCCGCCCCACATCGTGGCGATCCATGAGAAGATCTTGATGCCGGTCGGCACCGCGATCACCATGGTTGCCAGCATGAAGTAGCTTTGCTGGTTCAGCGACATGCCCACGGTATACATGTGGTGCGCCCAGACCACGAAGCCCAGCACGCCAATCGCCACCATCGCGTAAACCATCGGCAGGTAGCCAAAGATCGGTTTGCGCGAGAAGGTCGAGATCACTTGGCTGACGATACCGAAGGCCGGGATCACGATGATATAGACTTCCGGGTGCCCGAAGAACCACAGGATGTGCTGATACAGGATCGGGTCACCGCCACCTGACGGATCAAAGAAGGTAGTCCCGAAGTTGCGGTCGGTCAACAGCATGGTGATCGCACCGGCCAGAACTGGCAGCGCCAGCAAGATCAGCCAGGCGGTGACGAAGATCGACCAGCCGAACAGCGGCACTTTGTGCAGGGTCATCCCCGGCGTACGCATGTTCAGGAAGGTGGTGATCATGTTGATCGCGCCCAGGATCGACGACGCCCCCGACAAGTGGACTGCAAAAATCGCAAGGTCCATCGAATAGCCGCTCTCCCGGGTCGACAGCGGCGGATAGAGAACCCAACCCACGCCTGCGCCGAGTTGGTCTTCACCACCCGGAGCGAACAAAGATGCCACCGCCAGCGAGGTGCCCGCCACATACATCCAGTAGGACAGGTTGTTCATCCGCGGGAACGCCATATCTGGCGCACCGATCTGCAGCGGCATGAAGTAGTTGCCAAAGCCGCCGAACAAAGCCGGGATCACCACGAAGAACATCATCAAGATGCCGTGCGCGGTGACGGTGGCGTTCCAGACATGGCCGTTCGGCGTACATTCACGGGCGGCATCCGCGACAAAGCGCATCCCCTCCATGCACATATACTGCACACCCGGCTCCATCAGTTCGAGCCGCATATAAACTGTGAAGATCACCGAGATCAGGCCGACAAGGCCCGAGGTGAACAGATAGAGGATCCCGATATCCTTATGGTTCGTCGACATGAACCAGCGCGTGAAAAAGCTGCGTTGCTCATGGTCGTGGCCATGGATGGCTGCGTCGGCCATTGGCGTCTCCCGTTGTCGTTGCATTCTTGCCCGCGCATGGAAAGTCCATGCCGGATTACAAGACGTATCTAGATTGAGGGCGGGGGCAGGGCAATGTCAGAGTTTGATCTGTGTCAATTTTTCCTGCTGTGCCGCGAGGATGCGACAGAGATTACGCATAGAAAGCGTTGGAAATGACTGACTGTTTTGCAAGGTTATCGCCGTTGTGCCGGAGCCCATAACCTGATGACGTCACGGGAAGAATCGCGGAAATGTTTTCAGCAGGGCTGCGTCCAGATCGGCCATGCTCACCGGTAAGCCCAGATCGACAAGGCTGGTCACACCATGCGCGCGGATGCCGCAGGGCACGATACCCGAGAAATGCGACAGATCCGGCTCGACATTGATCGAGATGCCGTGAAACGACACCCAGCGCCGCAGTTTCACCCCGATGGCCGCGATCTTATCTTCGCGCGGGCTGCCGTCCGGGTTTGCGGGAAGATCGGGGCGCACCACCCAGACGCCGACCCGGCCCGTGCGGCGCTCGCCTTTGACGTTGAACTCGGCCAGCGTCGCGATCACCCAACCTTCCAACGCGCAAACGAATTGCCGCACATCGCGGCCACGCTGGTTCAGATCCAGCATGATATAGGCCACGCGCTGACCGGGGCCGTGATAAGTGTATTGCCCGCCGCGCCCGGCCTGAAACACCGGAAAGCGGTCGGAATCGGTCAGATCGTCCGGCTTTGCCGAGGTGCCTGCGGTGTAAAGCGGCGGATGCTCCAGCAGCCAGACGGCCTCGGGGGCGGTCCCTTCGGCAATCGCCGCCGCACGGGCTTCCATCGCGGCCAAGGTTTCAAGGTAGGGCGCAAGCCCCGGAAGATGCTGCCATTGCACGGGATTCATCGGCGCGCTCCTTATCCTTCACGTCACAGATGGCGCGGGCAGAGCCGAAATGCAACCGCTCTCGCCCACAGGGATCAAACCATGCAGAATCCCCCTTTTCATCGCGCCAGAGTGCGGCTACATAACCGCCACCTTGCCGGATCAAGTGCGGATGTGGCGGAATTGGTAGACGCGCAGCGTTGAGGTCGCTGTTCTTTAATCGGAGTGAAAGTTCGAGTCTTTTCATCCGCACCAATCCGGCAAGGTGGTTTGAGCCAGAGGCTCGCCAAATACTTCAGAGAAATCCCTTTGATTTTTGCTAAAATCAGCGTCTTAACTCAAAGTTATGACCTGAACGTTAGGCTGAAGCTTTGCAGCCGATACGCCGCGCAAGCCAAGGCCGATCATGCCAGATTTATCGGCATTTCTCATTACCCGACTTGGCCTTGCACAAGCCCCAGTTGCAGGGTCGAATTAACATGCCCATCGCAACATCCGGCAATGACTCGCTGACGGGCACCGCTTGGGCCGACACCCTCTCTGGCCTTGCGGGCAACGACGCCATCCACGGCAACGACGGCAATGACGCACTGTATGGCGGCGCGGGCGCAGATTCGCTTTACGGCGACAATGCACTGATCCGGTTTCGGGCGGCACCGGCAATGACATGCTGCTGGGCGATGGCCAGTGGCTGACCCAAGCCAGCTATGCCAGTGGCATTCTGGGATTGGGCACCACGCTGACGGTGACCAACTCTGCCGACGAACCGATCTATCTGGAATGGGCCGACTCGTTAGGCAATGTGCAGCAGGTGGCAACCATCGCGGCGGGGCAGTGCTATGCCTTCTCGACCCTCAGCAGCAGCAACTACATCCTGAAAGACGAGGATGGTTATTTCCTAGAGCCGATCACTGGGGCGTTCAGCCAAACCGTCGCCTACGGCCCGAACTTGGGCGATGCACTTTATGGCGGCGCCAACGACGATTCCATGCTGGGCCAATATGGCGATGATACGCTGTACGGTGACGATGGCAATGACTCGGTCGAGGGCGGCACGAACACCTTGAACTGCAACGGTTTCGTTCCAGTCAGGTGCTCATGTTAGGCAGCCTTTCGTTCGAAGGCCACAGGGCTTTTCCAGCCCAAGGCTGAGTGTTTGCGGCGTGGGTTATAGAAGCCGTTGATGTATTCGAAGAGGGCCTCTTCGACCTCACGCCGGGTTTGCCAGCTGCGGCGCCAGACCAGTGCCGCTTCCAGCGATTTGAAGAAGCTTTCGACGGCGGAATTATCGTAATAATTGCCTTTCCCGCTCATTGAGGGTGTCCGTGCGTGCTGGTGCAGAAGCTTCTGGTCGTCGTGAGCGCAGTATTTGGGATCCACGATCCGTGTGGTGAATGCAGCCTTGTGGTGGCCTTCGGATGGTGATCGCCATGTTCAGCGCCCTCAGAGCCAGATCCTGCTTCATACGGTTTCTGATCGCCCAGCTGTTACCTGAAAGGGATTTGCGTGCAAATCACGCAGGGCAACCACACGCCTTGAGAAAGGATCAAGGATGACAGCGAGATAGACCCAGCCCTCGCGGGTCCATATGCAAGTGATATCCCCCGCCCACTTCTGGTTTGGCCCGCCCGCCGCGAAGTCTTGTTGCAGGAGATTCGGCGCAATGTTGAAGACATGATCGCTGTCGGTCGTTCGCTTGAACCTGCGGCTGCGAACAACCTGAATGCCATTTTGGCGCATCAGACGACCGACACGACGCCCGCCAACCTGTAGGCCCAACTCGTTCAACTCCTCCGTCATGCGAGGCTTGCCAGACGGTGTTCGGTGGCGCGGGCAATGATGTCATCGACGATGTCGCTGGCTCCAGCCAACTTGGCAATGATCTGATCTATAGTGGCAATGACGTTGTTTGGTCGGGCTTGCGCAACCATACGCTTTATGGCGATGCGGGCGATGATTCCCTGTTGGGGGAAGCCAATGACGATCAGTTTTATGGCGGCGCTGGCAATGACACTTTGGACAGTGGTGCCGACAATGATCGGCTATTTGGCGGCATTGGTGCGGATCGGCTCGACGGCGGCAGTGGCAATGATACGCTGAGCGGAGGTGCAGGCGATAACTCCTTAACTGGCGGCACAGGCAATGATCATTTTGCCTTTGATACCAGCTGTGACCACGATCTTGTCAGCGATTCCGATATGTCGTTGGGCGGCGGTCACACCGCAGGTCAACTCGATGAGTCTGATTTGCACAACGCTGATGGCAGCCCGGTGCGGCCATTGGACATCAGCGTCAGTGACGATGGCCACCGTCAAGCGCTGCTAAGCTTTCCGGGCGGCGAAAGCGTGGTGCTGGTCGGCGTCAGCCCTGCTCAAGTGGCGCAAGACGGGGTGCTCCATTCCATGGGGGTGCCCTGCTTTGCTGCCGGCACGCGGATCATGACGCCGCAGGGCGGGCGGCTTGTCGAAGATATAGCGGTGGGTGATCTGGTCTCCACCGGCTCTGGCCACGCGCTGCCAGTGCTCTGTTACGGTCAGCGCCTGGTTCAGGATCTGGCGATCCAGCCGCAGAATCAACCGATCCGACTGGCGGCTTCGGCAATCACCGCGGTCTGCTGTTGTCGCCGCAGCATGGGGTCTATCTGCTAAAGGCGGCGGGTCTGATCCGGGCGCGCCATTTGGTCGGGATCAGCCCACGCGTGGGGATCGCAAAGGGCCTCCAAAGCATCAGCTATCACTACCTCTTGCTGCCGCAACACGACTTGCTGCTGGCAGAAGGCGCGCGGGTGGAAAGCTTCTACCCCGGTGCGATGGCGCTTGCCGCTCTGCCTGTGGTCGACCGTGCTGCGGTCGCGCCGCGATTTTGCGGCTCTGCCCGCTTGGTGTTGCCGACGCATCCGTTGAACTGTCTGCTCCAACTCTGCTTGCAAACCTGACGGGCCGCGCTGGGTGCCGCTGCTTTCCGGGGCCTCCGCGCGGTCCTCTGCGCGCTCAAAACCTGTGCATTTGACGTTACAGCCCCGTCTGCGGGCCGGTTTTGGGAATCAGTTAGCGCTAAGCCTTTCGGCTGAAGCTTGCCTTAACCGGGCCGCGTTCACCGCCTTGCAGCCGATACGACTGCCACATGGTTCATCAACTGCCGTTCTAAGCGGCAAACAGGGCGCAAAATGCCCGATTGAACCAGTTTGCCCGTGCAACCTTCCCGCTGCGTAATCGGGAATTGCCATCCAGTAGGCCATTGCCGTAAGCGTATACGACAAGCGCAGGCAAACTGCCGGACACATGGGGAGATTGGCGTGGTTGCAACCAGCCCGAACGACGCTTTCGTCGCTTTTGAACACGTTCAGAAAAGCTATGACGGCGTGTCATTGGTCGTCAAAGACCTGAACCTTTCGATTGGCAAAGGTGAGTTTCTGACGATGTTGGGGCCATCCGGCTCGGGCAAGACCACTTGCCTGATGATGCTGGCGGGTTTTGAAACCGCGACGCATGGCCGGATCATGCTGGACGGCACCAATATCAACGAGGTGCCACCGCACAAGCGCGGCATCGGCATGGTGTTCCAGAACTATGCGCTGTTCCCGCATATGACGGTGGGCGAAAACCTGTCGTTTCCGTTGGAAGTGCGTGGCATGGGCAAGTCCGAGCGCGAGGCCAAGGTCAAACGTGCCCTCGACATGGTGCAGATGTACAGCTTCATCAATCGCCGTCCGGCACAGCTTTCCGGTGGCCAGCAGCAGCGTATCGCCTTGGCGCGGGCCTTGGTGTTTGATCCCTCTCTGGTGCTGATGGACGAACCTTTGGGCGCTTTGGATAAACAGCTTCGCGAGCATATGCAGTTTGAAATCAAGCATTTGCACGAAAGCCTTGGCATCACGGTGGTCTATGTGACCCATGATCAGGGCGAAGCCTTGACGATGTCAGACCGTGTCGCCGTGTTCAACGATGGCCGCATCCAGCAGCTTGCGACGCCGTCAGATCTCTATGAACGCCCCGACAACAGCTTCGTCGCGCAGTTCATCGGCGAGAACAACAAGCTGCCCGGCGTGATCGAATCCATCGGCGACGGCAAATGCACCGTGCGGCTGGAAACTGGCGAAGTGATTGATGCGACGCCAGTGAACGTCTCGGAAAAGGGCGCGAAAACCCTTGTCTCGATCCGCCCCGAGCGGGTGGAATATAAGCCCGAGGCAATGCCCGCCAATGCCCACACCATCGACGCCGAGGTGATGGAGTTCATCTATATGGGCGACATGTTCCGCACGCGTTTGCGTGTTGCCGGATCGGACGAATTCGTGATCAAATCGCGCAATACCTTGGGGCAGCGCATGCTGGCCGCAGGTGAGAAGATCAAGATCGGTTGGGCACCGCAAGATGCCCGCGCGCTTGATCCAATGTGATCCTCCGCAAAGGGGGCGGCCGCAGGGACGCGGCCTCTTAACAAACGTCCTTATCCAACCTGGGAGACCTCGATGAAGAAACTTCTCGTTCTGTCCACCGCCCTGACCACCATCGCATTTGCCGCGCAGGCCGATGTGACGGTGATGTCTTGGGGTGGGGCTTACGGCGCTGCGCAAACCGAAGCACATGTTAAGCCGTTTACCGCGAAAACCGGCATCGCTGCCACAATGACCGACAGCGACAACCCGGCGACCCCGATCAAAGCCATGGTCGAGGCCGGCAACGTCACCGTTGACGTGGCTTCTGTGGAATATGCCGATGCGATCCGTCTGTGTGACGAAGGCGTACTGGAGCCGATCGACCCGGCGTCTTTGCCCGCTGGTGCGGATGGCACCCCGGTTGCTGACGATTTCCTGCCCGGCGCTTTGACCGATTGCGGCGTGTCGACCGATATCTGGGCGACCGTTTTCGCCTATGACACCACCAAGTTCCCCGAAGGCCCGAAAACCGCCGCCGACTTCTTCGACCTGACCAAGTTCCCCGGCAAGCGCGGTCTGCACAAAGGCGCGAAAGCCGTTCTGGAATTTGCTCTGATGGCAGACGGTGTTGCACCTGCTGACGTTTACGCCACCTTGGGCACCCCCGAAGGCGTCGATAAGGCGTTTGCGAAACTTGACACCATCAAAAAAGACGTGGTGTGGTGGGAAGCGGGCGCACAGCCGCCGCAACTGCTCGCAGACGGCGAAGTCGCGATGACCTCGGCCTATAACGGTCGGATTTTCAACGCCGCCATCGGTGAAAGCAAGCCGTTCCAGATCGTTTGGGATGCGCAAATCTTCGAAAACGAAATGTATGTGATCCCGAAGGGCGCACCGCACAAGGACGAGGCTTTGCAGTTCATCGCCTACGCCACCTCGACCGAAGGCATGCAGGCGCAAGCAACGCAAATCTCTTATGGTCCGGCCCGTCATTCGGCCAACGCCACGCCGATCATGTACAAAGACGGCAAGACCCTGATGGGTCCGAACGTGCCGACTGCCCCGGAAAACATGAAAAACGCGCTGCCGTCGTCGTTTGAATTCTGGGTCGACCACGACGCAGAACTGAACGACCGCTTCAACGCATGGCTTGCGGCAAACTGATCTGAATTCCGGGCGCGGTCTATATGCCGCGCCCGGTCTTCTCCCCCCTCGCGCGCCCGGTTTCACCTCGGGCTTGCGCACAAGCTGTTTATCCAGACCGCTAGCCTTCAAGGATGACCAATGGTTGATCTGACCGCTGCCCCCGAAATTTTGCGCACCGCAGACGGGCGCCCGCTGAAGTCCGCTCTGGCACTGGCACAACGCAAGGCCAAATGGCGCGCGTTCTTTCTGGTGCTGCCGCTCTTGGCCTTCGTGGTGCTGACCTTCATCGTGCCGATCCTGAAAATGCTGGAACGCTCGGTCAATCACGACGGCTTTTCCTCAAACGCGCCGACCATGGTGGCGTGGTTCAACGACCATCCCGCAGGCGCAGATATTCCCGAAGACGCCTATGCCGCTTTGGTCACTGACCTGAAGCAGATGCAAAAGGACAGAACTGCAGGCGCTGCGGGCACCCGAATCAACTACACGGTGCCTGGCACGATTTCTGTGTTCAAATCCGCCGCGCGTGAGGCTGAAAAGCTGCAACCGCCCTATAAGGATGCGTTGATCGCCAGCAACAAGATGTGGGGCGATCCGCTGGTCTGGGTGGCGATGCGCAACGCGTCTTCGGCCTACACCTCGGATTTCTACATGGTCTCCGCCGATCTGAAGCGCGACGCCAATAACAGCTTGGTGCGGGTTGAAGACAACCAGCGCATCTATGTTTATCTGTTCTTGAAAACCTTCGTCCTGTCGATCGTGATCACTGTCGCCTGCCTGCTGCTGGCCTTCCCGATTGCGCATCTGCTGGCGGTTTTGCCGATGGCAAAGTCGAACCTGCTGATGATTCTGGTACTGCTGCCATTCTGGACCTCACTGCTGGTGCGCACCAGTTCATGGATCGCCATTCTGCAAGAACAGGGCATTATCAATGACTTGATGGTGTGGATCGGTGCATTCAGCGAGGATGGCCGGATCCGGATGATCTACAACCAAACTGGCACCATCATCGTGATGACGCATATCCTGCTGCCGTTCATGGTGCTGCCTTTGTATTCGGTGATGCGGGTGATCCCGCCCAGCTATGCCCGCGCCGCCCGGTCTTTGGGTGCGACCAGCTGGACCACCTTCCGCCGCATCTATCTGCCGCAAACCCTGCCGGGCATCGCCGCTGGCTCGCTGTTGGTGTTCATTCTTGCGGTCGGCTACTACATCACCCCGGCCTTGGTCGGTGGCGCCGATGGCCAGTTGATCTCCAACCTGATCAGCTTCCACATGAACAAAGCCAACTGGTCGATGGCCGCAGCGCTGGCCGCGATCCTGCTGGCCGCCGTGCTGCTGCTGTATTGGCTCTATGATCGCCTGATCGGCATCGACCGTTTGAAACTCGGCTGAGGAGAAACACATGGCCCTTCCCGTCTATGCCTCGCCGCTGGAGCGCGTCTGGTACTACACCTTCCGCATCCTGTGCGCGCTGATTTTCCTGTTTCTGGTCGCCCCGATCCTGATCGTCATCCCACTGTCGTTCAACATCGAGCCGTATTTTTCGTTTACCCACAAGATGTTGACGCTCGATCCGTCAGGCTACAGCTTGCGCTGGTATGATACCCTGCTGACTTTGGGCGTCAACGCGCCCGACGATGCCGTGCGGGACAGCACATGGTGGGCCATGGTGTGGGAGCAGGCGACTTGGGTGAAAGCCGCGAAAAACTCGCTGTGGATCGGCATGTGGGCGACAATCCTCGCCACCGTACTGGGCACAACCGCAGCCCTCGGCCTGTCACGGCCCGAGATGCCGTATCGCCGCCTGATCATGGCACTGCTGATCTCGCCGATGATCGTGCCGATCATCATCATCGGCACCGGGCTGTTCTTCTTCTACTCCAGTGCCTGCATCTCGCCCGACAACTGGCTGGGCTGGCTGCTCTCTCCTTTCCTGTCGGCCAAAGGCTGCCTCGCCAACTCGCATCTCGGCATCATTCTGGCACACGCCACACTCGGCATCCCCTTCGTGATCATCACCGTCACCGCCACTTTGTCAGGCTTTGATCAATCGCTGATCCGCGCCAGCGCCAGCCTCGGTGCCAACCCGCGCACCACCTTCTTCAAGGTGATCATGCCGCTTATCCTGCCCGGTGTAATCTCCGGCGCGCTGTTCGCCTTCGTGACCTCGTTTGACGAAGTCGTCGCCGTGCTGTTCATCGCGGGCCCCGAGCAGCAAACCATCCCGCGCCAAATGTGGAACGGCATCCGTGAGGCGATCAGCCCAGCCATCTTGGCGGTGGCTACCATCCTCGTGATCGTTTCCATCGCCATGCTGGTCACCGTCGAACTCCTGCGCCGCCGCTCTGAACGCCTGCGCGGCGTCACCCCACACTAGGACCCATCATGGCCAACACCTATGACACCGGGCGGTTGAACCTGCCATTCGTCGGGATTTCAACCTTCGGCAAGCGCCCCTACGTTGAAGACTGGTCCAAGATCGAAGCCGATGTCGCCGTGATGGGTGCGCCGTTCGACTTCGGCACCCAGTTCCGAGCAGGCGCGCGCTTTGGCCCCCGCTCGGTGCGCGAGGCCTCCACCCTGTTCAGCTTTGGCCATGCCGGGGCCTATGACCACGAAGACGACTGCACCTATCTGCCCGCCGCTGTCCGCATCGTCGACATTGGCGACGCCGATATCATCCACACCGACACCACCCGCAGCCATGACAATATCCGCACGGGCGTGCAAGCTATGCTGGCCGCAGGCGCGCTGCCGGTGGTGATCGGCGGTGATCATTCGGTGAATATCCCCTGTATTGAGGCGTTTGAAGGGCAGGGCGATATCCACATCCTGCAAATCGACGCGCATCTGGATTTTGTCGATGAACGCCATGGCGTGCGGGTCGGCCACGGCTCGCCGATGCGGCGTGCAGCCGAAAAGCCCTGGGTCAAGGGGCTGACGCAAGTGGGCATCCGCAACGTGTCCTCCACTGCGCGCGAGGGTTATGAAGCGGCACGGGCGATGGGATCGGATATCCTCTCAGTCCGCCAAGCCCGCGCCTTGGGGGCCGCAGCGGTGATCGCCCGCATCCCAAAAGGCGCGCGGGTCTATGTGACGCTGGATATCGACGGCTTTTGTCCCTCGATCGCCCCCGGCACGGGAACCCCTAGCCACGGCGGTTTCCTGTATTATGAAGTGCTGGAAATGCTGCAAGCGGTGGCGAAAAATCACGAGGTTGTCGGTATGGATCTGGTCGAGGTCGCCCCCGATTACGATCCGACTCAGTCGACGAGCATCCTTGCGGCTCAGATATTGCTGAACTTCCTCGGCTTCATCTTCCACGCGCGGGGCGTCCGCTAGGCCGAATTCCGCCACGGAATTCGTGCACGATTTCCGTCTCCGGAAATCGGCGTCACGGCAGAATGTGCAGCCAGGCCCAAGAAGTGAAAATCGACAGCCCCGTCGCCACCAGCACCGCCGTCGCGCTGATCCGCTTGCCGACGCCATACATACTGGCGAACATATAGGCATTGACCCCCGGTGCCATCGCCGAGGTCACAGTGACCGACCGCAAGCCATTGACATCCAAGCCAAAGCCAAAGCGCCCCAAGCTATAGGCAATCGCCGGATGCAGCAGCAATGAGGCAAAGCACACCGTCGCAATCAACCCCTTATCGCCCTCGGGATGATAGCGCAGCAGCACGCCGCCTAATCCAAACAGTGCCGCCGGCAGGCCCGATTTCGCCATCATATCCACCGCCGCCATGAAGAATCCCGGCTGCGGCACCCCACTCAGGTTCACCGCGAAGCCGATCATCAGCCCCACCACCAGCGGCTGGGTAAACACCCCCCGCAGCACCTGCTGCGCCAGATCGCGGTGACTCCGGCCCCCCAGTTCACGCGAGCGCGCCCATTCCATGAACACGATGCCAAAGGTGTAAATCAGCGGGGCGTGGATCGAGATGATTGCAAAATTCCCGGCCAGGGCCTCGGTGCCATAGGCACGTTCGGTGATTGGCACCCCCAGCAGCAGCGAGTTGGAAAACGTGCAGGCGAACCCGATCGCCACCGAATCCGTCAAGGGGCGGCCAAAGCCAAAGCGTGCCACACAAAACCCGAAAGCATAGCAGACCGCCGCCCCGGTATAGAAGGATATGAGCAGACCCGGCGCGAAGGCGGTGGCCAAATCCAGCGTCGCCACATTCTTGAACAACAGCACTGGCAGCGCGAAACTTTGCGCATAGCGCATCACACCATCGATAGCACTGTCGCTGAACAGCTTGGCGCGCGCCGCTGCATACCCAAAGCCAATCAGCAAAAACACCGGCAGAATAACGTCAAGCAACGCGCTCATACGACATTCTCAAACACCAGCTCCATGCCATCAAACGCGGGGATCACGCCTTTTGGCAGCTCCGCCAACAGCGTGTCGTAATCCATA
Source organism: Cypionkella psychrotolerans (assembly GCF_001294535.1). GTDB lineage: Bacteria > Pseudomonadota > Alphaproteobacteria > Rhodobacterales > Rhodobacteraceae > Cypionkella > Cypionkella psychrotolerans. The sequence goes on from NZ_LGIC01000065.1 coordinate 103,715, forward strand.
TCCAGATGCATATTGGTGATCACCGAACGCGCCGGACGCGCCCGATTGATCCACTCCAATGTCAGCGCCAGATGTGCATGAGTTGGATGTGGCTTGCGGCGCAAAGCGTCGATGATCCAGCACTCAAGTCCTTGAAGTTGCGGCCAAACTGCCGCGGGGATAGTCACCACGTCGGGGATATAGGCCAGACCACCAATCCGAAACCCCAAAGCTTCCATCGAGCCGTGATCCACCACCATCGGTTCAAACCGTATCGCCCCGGCAGGTCCCGGCACCTCAAAAGTCCCATGTCCAATGGTGTGCAGATCAAGGATTGGCGGGTAGGGCGAGTCTTCGGGTTGCACAAACGCATAGGCGAACCGTGCCAGCAGCGCCTCTTGCGTCGGATGATCGGCCCAGACCGCCAGCCGCTGCCGCATGTTGAAGACAATTTGGCGCAGGTCATCAATGCCATGGGTGTGGTCGGCGTGCGAATGGGTGAAGACCACGCCGTCCAGCGTGCCAATCCCGGCATCCAGCAGTTGCTCGCGCATATCCGGCGAGGTGTCGATCAGCACCCGCGTGATCGCATCGCCCGCAAACCGCTCCACCAAAAGCGAGCAGCGGCGGCGACGGTTCTTGCGGTTCAGCGGGTCACAATCGCCCCAATCACCGCCCAGCCGAGGCACGCCGCCCGACGAGCCGCAACCGAGAATGGTAAACCGCAGCGTCGCCATTATGCCGCCTGTGCTTTGCGGGCCGCGCGGGGGAACAGGCGGTCAAAATTCGCGGTGGTGGCGGCGGCGAAGGCTTCTTCCGAAACCCCAAACACCCCTGCTCCGACCCGTGCCGTGAAAGCGGTATAGGCTGGCTCATTGCGGCGCCCGCGATAGGGCGGCGGCGCCAGATACGGGCTGTCTGTCTCCAACAAAATCCGATCCAACGGGGCGCGGGCGAAAATATCGCGCAACTCCTGCGACTTTGGGAAGGTCGCAACGCCGGACATCGACAGATAAAACCCCATCTCCAGCGCGGCTTGGCCCAAAGCCTCCCCCGAGGAAAAGCAGTGCATCACGCAAGAGTAGGGTTTCGCCGCCATGCCCTCAGCCAAAATCCGCGCCATATCCTCGTCCGCGGCACGCGAATGAATAATCAGCGGCAATCCAGTTTCCTGCGCCGCTTCGATATGGATGCGCAGCGAGTGCTGCTGAATTTCCGCCGTCTCAGCCGTGTAGTGATAGTCCAGTCCCGTCTCACCAATGCCGACAAACTTCGGATCGTCAGCCAGCGCCACCAGATCCTCGACGCTCACCGGGGGATGTTCCGCCGCGCTCATCGGATGGATACCTGCGGCATAAAACACCGAGGGATAAGCCGCCACAATCGCCCGCACATTTGGCAAATTGTGCAGCTTCGTGCAGATCGTCACCATCCGACTGACCCCGGCCTCATGCGCACGCGCAATGATCTGCGGCAACTCGCCCTGAAAGTCGGGGAAATCAAGATGGCAATGGCTGTCAACGATCTCAAAAGCCATGCAGCACCTCTAGGCGAGCTCTGCCGCCGTCTCATTGATATGCAGAACCATATCCATCAGAAGCGCGGCAGGGTCAAGGTTCACCGCCTTGCCGCGTCGTGCCCGCAGGCCCAAATGTTGCGCCACATCGGCCCAAGTCCGGGCATGATCGGGCGAGGGCGAGAGCCGGGCGATCAGATCACCTTCCCCCCGCGCAGCCTCGGGGGGCAAAAGTTGCAACGTGCCCGCCCGTGCCAGACGTGCGAGAAACAAATCCAACAGTGTGACGATCAACTCGAACTGAGCTTCTGCACCTTTGCCAGCCCCCGCCTCGGCCAAGGCCTGCGCACGCGGGCGGTCCAGCCGGGGCAGGGTGCCGAACAGCCGGATCAGGTTTTCATACAGCTTTAAGCCGTCCAGATTGGTCATCCGAAACGCTTCACCGACCGAGCCGCCCGCCAGCTCCGCCAAAGCCACACGATCCGCAGGCTCCACCTCGCCGCCCGCCTGCGTCAGCGCATCAGACAGGTCTTCCGCCGACAACGGCCCCAGCCGCAATTCGCGACAACGTGAGCGGATGGTCGGCAACAGTTTGGCGGGCTGGTGCGAGATCATCAGGAGCGTCACCCGCTCAGGCGGCTCCTCCAGCAGTTTCAGCAAAGCATTGGCGGCAGAGACGTTCATTTCATCAATAGAATCAATGATCGCCACCCGCCGCCCGCCATCCGCCGCCGAAAGCGCGAAGAACGACTTCATCTTGCGCACCTCGTCCACCGAGATCACGCTTTGCAGCCGATCCCCTTTGTCATTCGGCGCGCGGCGCAGCAAAAACATCCGCGATTCCGTCAACGCCGCCATGCGATGCGATACCGGATGGCTTTCGGGAATGTCCAAACTGTCGGGCGGTGGGGCTGCAAACATGCCGCCATCATCCTCCGGCACTGCCAGCAAAAACCGCGCGATCCGCCAGGCCAAAGTCGCTTTGCCCACCCCGCGCGGCCCGGTGATCAGCCAGCCGTGATGCAGCCTTGTGCCGTTAAACGCTTGCAAAAACGTGGCTTCCGCCTGCGCCTGCCCGATCAACCGCGCGGTATGACGCGGATGCGGCGCGCCCTCAATCCGGTCAGGTTCGAGCAGATCGTCACTCATAGCCGTGCCAGAACGGCAGCCAAAACATCTGCGGCCACCGCCTCAGCCGGACGCGCCCCCGCGATCACCCGGAACCGCGACGGCTGTGTCGCAGCCAGCGCCAGAAACCCATCGCGCGCCTTTTCCTGCACACCAAGCCCCATGCCCTCAAAGCGCATTTCGCGGCCCGCCCGCGCCACCGCCCGCGCCAAACCTTCGGCGGGATCAATGTCGATCAACACGGTCAAATCCGGCTCCATCCCGATCATCAGCGCGTGCAATCGGTCGACCGTGTCGCGCAGATCGCCGCGAGTCAGGCCCTGATAAATCCGCGATGAATCCGCAAACCGGTCCGAGATCACCACCTCACCGCGCGCCAAAGCCGGACGGATGGTCTTCTCCAGATGATCACGCCGTGCAGCTGTAAACAGCAACAACTCGGTCTCGGTTGACCAGCGATCCGCCGCGCCCTCCAACACCAGACGCCGGATTTCCTCGGCCCCAGCGCTGCCACCCGGCTCGCGGGTCAGGCAAACCACCAACCCGCGCGCGCGCAGGGCCTCGGCCAACAACCGGGCTTGGGTAGACTTACCAGAACCGTCAATACCTTCAAACGAAAGGAAAACGCTCACGTCGCCGGAGCCTTTTCGCCCGCCGTGTCTGCTCCCGTCTTGTCGCCAAGATAATCGGCCTGCAGCTTCTGCGCAGCAGCCTTCAGCCGGGTCATGAACCCGCCCGCGCCAACATCGGCCCCGGCCACCAGATCAATCCGGCGATCCGGCATATCTGGCAGATGCACCAGCAATTCGGCCAGTTTGGTGCCCTTCAGCACCGGCGCCTTGATCGGGCTAGTGTAGCTGACTTCGGCCTGCACCGCCTCGGCAGCCCCCGCCGGGATCAGCAGGCGCAAATCTTCGGCTGGCACCAAGGCCACGCTGGGCGCCTCCCCCAGGAACACCTCGGCTTGCGCCACCTCGCTGCCGGCTTTCGCCACAGTTTTCAGCGCAAACTGCCGGAATGCCCAGTTGGCGATATTCTCGGCCTCTTTCGACCGCTCTTCCGCCGAGGCCATGCCCGAGATCGCAAACACGATCCGGCGCTCGCCTTGTTTGACGGACCCCACCATGCCAAACCCAGCCTCTTCAGTGTGGCCGGTTTTCAAGCCATCTGCGCCAATCCCCAAGGCCAGCAAGGGGTTACGATTATTGGCATTGGCGGGCGCGCGGTTTTTGTAGTTGAATTCGGTCTGCGAAAACACCGGATAGAGATCGGGATAGGTGGTGATCAGATGCACCGACAGCAGGCCAAGATCCTTCATGCTCATCCGCTGGCCGGGGTCCGGCCAACCCGATGAATTGGCGAAGGTCGAGTTTTCGAGGCCCAAAACCTTTGCGCGTTCGTTCATCTTCTTGGCAAATTCAGCCTCGCTGCCCTCCAACCCTTCGGCGACCACGGTGCAGGCGTCGTTCCCCGAGTTCACGACCATGCCTTGGATCAGATCGCTGACCGTGGGGCGGTCGTTGCGCTGCAAGAACATGGTCGAGCCGTTCAAATCGGTGAACTTCATCGCTTCAGCCGAGACGCCAAAACTGGTGTCCATCTGCACCCGGCCATCTTTTAGCGCCTGAAACAGCATCTCAACCGTCATCAGCTTAGACATCGAGGCTGGCGGCAATGCCTCTTCCCCGTTTTTATCCATCAGCACGGTATGGGTGGTCACATCATAAACCCATGCCGCCGTCGCGCTGGTTTCAAACGCCTGACCCGGCAGGCTGGCGGTCAAAAACAAAGCGGCTGCGAAAAATAAACGGAAGATCATTGGCTTAGCCTTTCAGGAAATAGGCGTCCTTGAATCCCGCCTGCTTGATTTTACCCATCAGGGCCTTGTCGCCGCGCGCCGTTACGGACCAGAAGCTTTTGCCCTGCGCGGTCTCGGCACGAGTATCCGCCGCGATCCCTGCGGCTTTCAGCTGGTCGCTTGCGCGCTTGGCATTGGCCTCGACCGAAAAGATGCCGACCTGGATCAGCCCAGCTTTGCCGCTGGCAACCGGAGCTTTCGGTGTCGCCGGGGCAGGGGCCGCCGCCGCAGGTTTTCCGCTGGCGGGCACGGTTGCAATCGGCGGCGCGGTTGGCTTGCCACCCTTCGGTGCTGCGCGGTCAATCGCCGCCGCCGCACCGGGGATCGGGTCGAGCGTTTCGGTCGCCACGGTTTCCGCCGCGTCGAGAATGGGCTTGTTGGCATCGGGTGCTGTCTTCGCCGCTTCCTCACGCCGCAAAGCCGTCACCGAAACCTTGCCCGGTTCGCCCGCGAGCAAGCCCAAAGCCGCCGCCGCATCCGATGAGATTTGCAGCTTCGGTCCCGGATTGTCCAACTCGCGCCGGAACAGCGCGCCGATGACGAATTTGCCGTTGGCGGTGTTGCGCAGGATCACCCGCTCGGGGTCTTTTGCGTCGGGCGAGGCCACCCAGACACCGCCCAGCGAGGGGCGGCCGTCCCACAAAGCCTGATCGGTGGCCTGAAAAATCGACGGGTCTTCCACATCGCGGTCCACCAGCTTGACAGATTTTGACGTGGCCGGAACCGCGCCCTGCGCCGCGCCATCTGGCGGAGCCTTGGCAGCCAGCGGGCCCTTGCCCTCTTGGCAGCCGGTCAAAAGCGCCGTCACCGCAACAGCCACCATCAATCGCCGCATTGCCATCCCCGTCATGCTCTGCTCCTCTGCGCGTATTATTGCTCGCGCTTTCCCACCTTTTGGTGGCGTTTCCATTGCCCTTTTGGCCCTTTTTGGGCCGTTATGGCGGCATGATACAGTCTGGCGCAAGCGCAGGGAAGGGTGTGCTTTGCCTTGGGCGGAAAACCTTCGTGATCAGCCGAAAATCCGCCAAGCCTGCGCTTCCAGCCTTGCCCGCTGAAACGTGATCAGATCGGCGGGCGGCTGTTGCAGATCAGACATTTCCAGCAGCGGGTCGATCACCGGGCTGCGCGTGCCCAGCAGTTCCTCGACCACCGCGAGCCCGCAAAACGGCACATAAATGTCGGAATAGCCGCCCTCATGTGCCACCACAATCTTGCCACCACAAAGCTCCTCCGCCAACCCAAACACCTGCCGCGCCATCGCCCGAAACGTCTCAGATGTCGCCTGCATCCGCGCCAAAGGATCGACGCAAGAGGCGTCATAGCCCGAGGCCACCACGATCAGATCAGGTTTGAACTCCCGCAGCGCTGGCGTCACCAACAGCTCAAAGGCATCAAGATAAGCCTGATGGCCGCAGCCTGCGAGCAGCGGAATGTTGAGATTTGTGCCATGCCCCGCACCGATACCACGATCTTCCGCCCCGCCATAGCCCGGCGGAAAGCAGTTTTCCTGATGCAAGGATATCGTCAGCGTATCGGCACGGTCATAGAAAATCGTCTGGGTGCCATTGCCATGATGCACATCCCAATCCACCACCGCCACCCGCAACGGCCCATGCTTGGCCCGCACAGCCTCCAGTGCCACCGGGATATTCGCCAGCAGGCAAAACCCCATTGAGGCATCCGGCAAACAATGGTGCCCCGGTGGCCGTGACAAAGCATAGGCCCGCGCGACCGCCCCCGTCACCACATCCTCCACCGCCTGTTTCACCAGCCCCGAGGACAAACAGGCGATCTCGTAACTGCCCTGCCCAAACGGCGCGAAATGCGGTGGGATATTGCCGCCACCTGCGTCCGACATCGCCTTGAGCCGATCAAGATAGTCCGCTGTATGCACCCGCAACAGATCGTCGCTGCTGGACGGTTCAGCCGAGCGCACGGTCAGTTGCGGCCAAATCCCCGCCACTTCCAGCAGGTTCTTGAATCGCCGTTTCGTTTCCGGGTTCTCGGCAAATCCGGTGGCCGAGGGCGGCTGCACATAGCCGCCTGCGGGGATGAAAAGCACCTGTTCGCCGCCCGTGTGCCACAAACACCGCTCATCATGGTAAAATGCTGTGGCCATCGCACATCCTTTCGCGCCGAAAATTCTTTCGCATTAAGAAAGTGTTTTCCATCTTCTTGCCATAGTGCAAATGCAACAACAGCAGATGCACTGCTCAGGTGGCAGTTAAACTATAACGATAAAAAGCGCGGTTTGTGGCAGATTAGGCCAAAAGACGGCGGAGTTGGGGATCGAGATGTTGGACTTTGTAAAAACCCTGGTGATTGCGGCAGCATTTGTCACCGCCGTGCCCGCCCATGCCGAAGATCGGGTGACGCTCGGCTGGGGTCGGATGTTCAGCAATGACGCTTTAGGCGACCAAAAAGACCGCTGGCGCACCGGTGGCTATCAGGTCAGCCGCATCAGGGGCTATTCTTGGGATGGCGCATTGCCGACCACGCCGGGCGAGATCCTCGAATTCCGCGGCTCGGCACAGATCGTAGCACCCGAAGATCTGGTCTCGCCGCCGCCAACAGACCGCCGCTACGCCGCCACTTTGTCGTTCGGGCTGCACACCCAATTCGACTGGCGCGGCAATGATGTCAGCGTCGGCACCGAGCTGGTGCTGCTTGGGCCGCAGACCGGGATCAGCAATTTCCAGAAATGGATTCACAACATGGTCGGGCTGGAGAAGCCCACGGTGATCGACAACCAGATCGGCAACGGCATCTATCCGACGCTGGAGGCTGAACTGGGCCACAAATTTTCACTCGGGGATCGGGCCGAGCTGCGCCCCTTCGTGCAGGCCCAAGCCGGGGTCGAAAGCTTTGTGCGCGTTGGCGGCGATCTGGTGATCGGCACGCTGGGCCGCGATGATCTGATGGTGCGCGAAGGCGTCACCGGCCAACGCTACCGCGCCGTGGAAGGCACGCGCGATCAAGGCGTTAGCTTTATTCTCGGCGGTGATATCGCGCGGGTGTTTGACTCGGCTTTGCTGCCCGCAGATGGCGTGGCCACCCTGACCGAAGACCGCTCACGCCTGCGCGCGGGGGTGCATTGGCAGGGCGAAAAGGCCTCGGTGTTCTATGGCGTCAGCTATCTGAGCAAGGAATTTGATCAGCAGCCGGAATGCCAGTTGGTTGGCGGGCTGAACCTGAACCTCAAGTTCTAAGCAAATCGAATCGGCCGAAGAACACCAGATCAACTCAAAGTTGTATAAAGTAACATTCACTTGCTCTGTTGCCTTTTTACCATAGGAATTCGCGTAACCCTCTGTTAACGTTTCCAGATAAGAAACAAAAAAACGAGCAGGCAAACAGGCATGAAAACGGGCTCTTTGGGCACGTTCGTCATCTCCTGGTCACAAACAGAAGTAGACGGCCTTAAGGCCGCATCCTTGGACTTACTGAGCGTAGGCGCCGCATGGCGTTGGACGGGTGCAGCCGTGCGCGTGGACGGTCCTCAGGGGTTGCTACTTTTGGAACAGGCTGAAGGGGCGGCGGATTTACGCAAAAGGGCGGCGCGCATGGTGCGCCGTCTGGTGGGTGTAGCGGTGGGCGGCGAGGTTAAGCCGGAATACGAAACAGATCCCTATCCTGATCTTCCCGATCAGGGCTTTATCGTCACCGATGGGCATCAGTCCTTCACGGTAACCATCATTCCGGTGCCGGACACCGGGGCGCATCTGTTGATGCTGGTCGGCGATCTGCCGCCCTGCGATCAGGATTTGTGGGTGGTGCGCACCGCGATTGACCGCACCCATTCCGGGGCAGGGGCGCGGGTGGCGGGCGGGGTGATTTGCTTTACGCCTGATACACGCGTGGCCACGCCGGACGGAGTGCAGCAAATCCGCCATCTGCGCAGCGGTGATATGATCCTGACCCGCGACAATGGCCCGCAAGAGGTTCTCTGGACCGGTCACAGGCGGATGTCCGGCGCGCGGCTTTACGCCATGCCACATCTGCGGCCCATTCGATTTCGGGCAAATTCGATGGGCCTTTACCGCCCGGATGAGGATTTGTTGGTCTCGCCGCAGCACCGGATGCTGGTCAAAGGTGCCGCAGCACAGGCCTTGTTCAACACATCGGAAGTGCTGGTCGCCGCCGAAGATCTGGTTAACGACGCCACCATCGCCGTTGATCACGTGCTGCGCGAGGTGACTTATGTGCATATCCTGTTGGAGCGGCACAATATCGTCTGGGCCAATGGGCTGGAAACCGAAAGCTTCCACCCCTCCAACACCGCGCTCGATACTGTCGATCCGGTACAGCGCGAAGGCCTGCTGCACATCCTGCCCGAGATCGCAGAAAATCCGCACGCCTACGGCGATTACGCCCGCCGTAATATCTCGGGGTCCGAGGCCGCCATCCTGCGGCACGAACTGGCGGCATAAAGTGGTCTGCAGCGGTTGACTCTGCTTAGGCCGACTGTATAAGCCGCCCTACGTCCCGGATGAAAGTCCGGGGCTTTTCATTGGTGTTGGTGGACTTCGCAAGAAGAACCCTGTCGAACCTTCGGGTTAAAGGACAACGCCCTTCGTAACTTAAGAAGGAGATCAGAGATGACAAAACGCACCTCTGCCAAGTACAAAATTGACCGTCGCATGGGCGAAAACATCTGGGGCCGTCCGAAATCCCCGGTGAACAAGCGTGAATATGGCCCCGGCCAGCACGGTCAGCGCCGCAAGAACAAGCTGTCGGATTTCGGTACTCAGTTGCGCGCTAAGCAAAAACTGAAGGGTTACTATGGTGACCTGACCGAGAAGCAATTCCGCAAGATCTACACCGAAGCTGAACGCGTCAAAGGCGATACCGGCGAGATGCTGGTGGGTCTGCTGGAGCGTCGCCTCGACGCCGTCGTATACCGTGCTAAACTGGTGCCGACCGTATTCGCAGCGCGTCAGTTCGTGAACCATGGCCACGTCACCGTCAACGGCAGCCGCGTCAACATCGCGTCGTACCGTGTCAAAGAGGGCGACATCATCGCCGTTCGCGAAAAGTCGCGTCAACTCGCGATCATCGCAGAGGCTTTGGCTTTGACCGAGCGTGACACCCCGGACTATCTTGAAATCGACACCAACAAACTGACCGTGAAGTTCATCCGCACCCCCGGTCTGGGCGACATCCCGTATCCGGTCGTCATGGAACCGAACCTGGTCGTCGAATATTACGCCAAAAACTAAGCTCTGCCCCACTCGGCAGAGGCGAAACCGTTATGATCGGCCCGCCTTTATGGCGGGCCTTTTCTCTTTTATCGGAGCCCGTGATGTCAGACAAACCCACGCTTGAATCGAAGTTTGAACAGGGTCTGTTCGCCAGCCGCTGGTTGATGGCGCCGATGTATCTTGGGCTGGTGGTCAGCCTTGCGATGCTAGTGGTGATTTTCGTAAAGGAATTGGCTTATTACGCGCCACAAGTCCTGACGATGACAGCCGATCAAAGTATCCTTTCGGTGTTGACCCTGATCGACCTTAGCCTTGCCGCCAACCTGCTGCTGATCGTGCTGTTTTCCGGCTATGAGAATTTCGTCTCTAAGCTGGACATCACCAGCGATGACCGACCCGATTGGATGGGCAAGGTCGATTTCTCGGGCCTGAAAATGAAACTGATCGCCTCGATCGTGGCGATTTCAGGTATTCACTTGCTAAAGGTCTTCATGGGTTTAGGTAAGCCAGACTCGGCTTATGCCGTCACCCCCGACACTTTGCGCTGGATGGTGATCATCCACCTGACCTTCGTGACCTCGGGCGTTCTGCTCGCTCTGATGGATTGGCTGTCGGCGAAAACCGACAAGCATTGAGGACCTTATGACCTACACCGTACACGCCCGCATCGACGGCCCCTTGGTGATGATCGGCTTCGGCTCGATTGGCCGTGGCACTCTGCCGTTGATCCAGCGCCACATTGATTTCGACCGCGACCAGTTCACCGTGATCGAGCCCTCGGCTGAATTCGCGCCGATGCTGGCCGAACATGGCATCAACCACCTGCAACTGGCGTTGACGCAGGACAACTTCGCCGAAACCCTGCGCAGCCTGTTCCCGAATGGCAAAGGCTTCATCGTTAACCTTTCCGTCGACGTAGATTCCATCGAACTGATGAAGCTCTGCCAAGAGCTTGGCGTGCAATATATCGACACCGTCGTGGAGCCTTGGCCCGGTTTCTACTTCAACTCGCCGCTGCCGAACGCCGACCGTACCAATTATCCCCTGCGCGAAAAGGTCCGCGCGTTGGGCAAAACCTATCCCGGCGGCCCGACAGCAGTCTCCTGCTGCGGCGCCAATCCAGGCATGGTCAGTTGGTTGCTGAAGGAAGCGCTGCTGCGCCTCGCCAAAGATACTGGCGTCAAAACCGACCCCAAGACCCAACAAGACTGGGCCCTGCTCGCGATGACCCTTGGCGTCAACGGCGTTCACATTGCCGAGCGCGACACTCAGGTCTCTGCCCGCCCCAAGCCCCAAGGCACCTTCGTCAACTCCTGGTCGGTCGATGGCCTGCTCTCGGAAGGCTACCAACCCGCCGAACTCGGCTGGGGCACGCATGAGAAAAAACTACCCCCCAACGGCCATAAATTCAAATCCGGCCCCGGCTATGCGATCTGGATCGACCGCCCTGGCGCCGATACCCGCGTGCGCTCTTGGTGCCCCGATGTCGGCCCGCAATTCGGCCTTGTCGTCACCCATAATGAATCGCTGTCGATCCCCGACTATTACACGGTCTGGGACGGCCCCCGCGCCCTTTACCGCCCGACCTGCCACTACGCCTACCACCCATGCCCGGACGCGATCCTATCGTTGCACGAAACCAATGGCGCAGGAAAACTCCCTGAACAAAAACACATCCTGACCGCCGATGAAATCATCGGCGGCGGCGACGATCTGGGCGTGTTTCTCTACGGTCACGCCAAAGGGGCTATGTGGTATGGCTCGCGCCTGACCATCGAAGAAGCCCGCGCTTTGGCCCCTTACCAGAACGCTACCGGCATGCAGGTGACCTCCGCCGTCCTCGCCGCAATGGTCTGGACCGCCGAAAACCCCCGCATGGGCTTCGTCGAAGCCGATGAGATGGACCACGCCCGCTGCCTCGACGTCCAACGCCCCTACTTGGGCCGCATCGAGTGCCACTACACCGACTGGACCCCGCTGCAAAACCGCATCAACCGTTTTGCCGAGGATCGGGACGAAGACGATCCGTGGCAGTTCACCAACTTCCTCGCGGTTTGAGACATTTGCGCAAGGGCTAGCCCCTTGCGCAGCCCGATAGGCCAAATGTTGCTGGCATTGCACCCGCCCCCTCGCTAAAACCCGCGCAACACTTGGGGAATCCGATGAACGACGCAATCCGCCCACAGCCCGGCATCATGGACATCGCTCTGTACGAAGGTGGCAAAGCCGCCATCGCAGGCGTCACCAATGTGCTGAAACTGTCGTCGAACGAAAACCCGTTCGGCCCGTCTGACAAAGCCAAAGACGCCTTCGCCCGCTCGGTCCACAACCTGCACCGCTACCCCAACACAGACCACGCGTCCTTGCGCCAAGCCATCGCCGACGTGCATGGCCTCGACGCCAGCCGCGTGATCTGCGGTGTCGGTTCCGATGAAATCATCACCTTCCTGTGCCAAGCCTATGCCGGCCCGAAAGACGAAGTGGTGTTCACCGAACACGGCTTCCTGATGTATCGCATCTCGGCCCTCGCCGCAGGGGCCACCCCGGTTGAAGTCGCCGAACGCGACCGCACCACCGATGTCGATGCCATCCTGCGCGCCTGCAACCGTCGAACAAAGCTGGTTTTTATCGCCAACCCAAACAACCCGACCGGCACGATGATTTCCGCCGCCGAGATCGAACGCCTTGCTGCGGGGCTGCCTGCGCAGGCCATTCTGGTGCTCGACGGTGCCTATGCCGAGTTTGTTGAAGGTTTTGATGCCGGCCTCTCCCTGATCGAATCCCGCACCAACGTCGTGATGACCCGCACCTTCTCGAAAATCTACGGTCTGGGCGGTCTGCGCATCGGCTGGGGCTATGGCCCCAAACAAATCATCGACGTGCTGAACCGCATTCGTGGCCCGTTCAACCTGTCGAACACCCAGCTGGATACCGCCGAAGCCGCCGTGCGTGATCAGGATTTCGTCAACCGCTGCCGCACCGACAACGCCCGGATGCGGACGTGGCTTGCGCAGGCTTTGGCCGAGCTTGGCATTCCCTCCGACACCTCGCTTGCCAATTTCATCCTCGCCCGCTTTGCTAGCCCGGAAGAAGCCGAGGCCTGCGATTTGTTTCTGCAAAAGCAGGGCCTGATCGTGCGCCGCGTCGTCAGCTACAAACTGCCGCACTGCCTGCGCATCACCGTGGGGGATGAGGCCTCGTGCCGCCGCGTCGTCCACGCGATTGCGCAGTTCAAGGGTGTGAAATGACGCAAATCTACAGCCGGGTGGCCCTGATCGGACTGGGCCTGATCGCCTCGTCGATGGCCCATGCGATGCGCGCCAACGGCCTTGCGGGGCAGATCGTTGGTCACGCCAAATCGGCTGAAACCCGCGCGACCGCCTTGGAACTGGGCCTGTGCGATCATGTCTACGCCACTGCTGCCGAAGCCGTGCAGGGCGCTGATCTGGTCGTGCTTGCCGTGCCCGTGGGTGCTATGGCGGCGATTGCTGAAGAAATCGGCCCGCATCTTATGCCGGGTTGCACCGTCACCGATGTAGGCTCGGTCAAACAAGCCGTGATCGCCGCCGTCGCCCCCTATATCCCTGAAGGCGTTCAGTTTATTCCCGGCCACCCGATGGCAGGCACCGAATATTCCGGCCCGCGCTCGGGCTTTGCGACGCTGTTTCAAAACCGCTGGTGGCTGTTGACCCCGGCACCCGAAGTTGACCCTGCGGCCCTCGCACGCCTGCAATCTCTGCTGATCGGCATGGGGGCCAAGGTCAATTTGATGGACCCGCCGCATCATGATCAGGTCTTAGCCGTGGTCAGCCACACCCCACACCTGATCGCCTACACCATGGTGGGCGTCGCGGATCACCTCGCACAAGTGTCCAACTCTGAAGTCATCGAATATTCCGCCTCGGGTTTCCGCGATTTCACCCGGATCGCGGCATCGGACCCGACGATGTGGCGCGATGTATTCCTGACCAACAAAGACGCGGTGCTGGATATTCTGGGTCGCTTTGCCGAGGAATTGTTCGTGCTGCAACGCGCCATCCGTATGGGGGACGGCGATCATCTGCACGATTATTTCACCCGCACCCGTGCCATCCGTCGCGGCATTATTGAGGCCGGGCAAGACACCTCCGCCCCCGATTTCGGTCGCGCCCCAGCTGCGGCAAAGCCCGCAGGCGAGGCCTAACATGCGGGCCATTGGCCCCCTCACACTGATCTTGGCGGTACTCGGTGGGATGGCGATGGCCGAGGCCCCGAAATCCTCCCCCCATCCCGCCCCACGCCCCACCGTTGTGCAACCCGAAACGCCTGTGGTCGCGCCCATCCTCCGCCCCCGGCATCGCCCAACCACACGCGCCGCCGAGCCGCAAACCACCGTGGAGCCAGCACGACAACAAGCCGCCCCAGAAATCGCAGCGGTTGCCCCGACGCTGCGACCCCGGCCTCGCCCCAAGGGATTGCAAGCTGAAGTCGAACAAGTGGCGATGGCCCAGTCCGAGCCGGAAGCCACCCCCACCCGAAAATCCCAAAAAGAATCCCGCAAAGGTTCGGTCTGCGGCGACCCTGCGATCCGCGGCCAGGAACTCCCCCCGGTCACCTCACGCACCAAAGGCTGTGGCATCGCCGAGCCCGTCCGCGTCACCGCCATCGACGGCATCCCGTTCAGCCAGCCCGCCACCATCGACTGCGACACCGCGCTCGCGCTGAAACGCTGGATGCGCGAAGGCATGGCCCCCGCCTTCGGCAACCGTGAGGTGGTGCAGTTGCACATCTTCGGCAGCTACATGTGCCGCAGCCGCAACAACGTGCGTGGGGCGAAAATCTCAGAACACGGGCGCGGAAAAGCCGTTGATATCGCTGGGTTTATCTTCTCAGATGGGAAAGAATGGACCGTGGCGCGCGATTACAACAAACAAATCCGCCGCGCCCAGAAAGCCGCCTGCGGCATCTTCGGCACCACCCTCGGCCCTGGCTCCGACGGCTATCACGAAGACCATCTGCACTTTGACACCGCAGAGCGGCGCGGTTCGGCCTACTGCCGATAACCTAAGCCCCGCCCATATTCCGCATCCGGGGAGCAGGCCCCAACGGCAGCGGCCCCAGCACCATGCCGCCATCCTTACAGATCAGCTTGATCTGCAAAATCTCCAAATCGCCGCCCTGCTGTGCCACAATCCCCAGCATCCGCTCCACCGTCGGCGCCACATCCGGCTTCACCAGCCCCAAAGCCACCAAGATCGGCGGCAGCCGCTTCCAGCCTTCCACCCGCAACGCGATCTCGCCTTCCGCCAGCCCATCCGGCCCCGCCGTCAGCACCCCCTTGGCGGAAAACTTCAACGCTCCCCAACTCACCCGTGCATCCGCAATCTCCAGCGCCATCAGTTCAGGCCTGGATGTCACCGCATTGCGGTCCAGCGGCGCGGTCAGCACAGCATGACCATCCAGAAACACCTCATCCACAAGATCGGGCAAATCCGTCGCCGCCAAAGCCTGCAACACCGCAGCATCCGGCGCAATCTCGGCCACCCGCAGACCCAGCCGATAGGTGTTGGCGCGGGTCACATCCTCGGCCATCGAAACCGTGGCGGTATTGATCCCCAGCGTCCAGCCCGCATCCGAGGTCAGCTTCACACCAGAAGCCTCACCCACCAACTCATTCAGCGCAAGCGCGGTCGAGGGATGCACCTGCACACTCGCCCGCAGTTTCTCAGAGCCAACCGTTACCACCTGATCCGGCAGCGTAATCACCTGACCCGAAGGCAAAGCCGCAATCACATGCCACGGCTTCCACGTCATCGCATAAACCTGCACAAACGGGCTGGAAACCTGCACGCCCTGCGCCGGATCAGCCAGCACCAGATCGGAAACCGTCAGATCAAAGCGGTTCGGGATGCCATGCACCTCCACGCTGGAAGCGATCACCACCCCCGGCGGTTGCTGCGCAATCCACGCCTTGACCCCGCTTTCAATCTGCGACGCCCCCACCCACCAATAGCCGGTCCACGCCGCCGTAGCCGCCAGCACAATCCACAAAAGCGCGCGCATCCTCGCCCCTTTTCTTTGCTTTGCCCAATGCTTACACCTAAGCCGAACAGAGGGATAGCCAATGCCAGACAGCCAAGAAATACCAGAACCGCTTTGGGTCTTCGGCTATGGCTCGCTGATCTGGAACCCGGATTTCCCCGTCGCCGAGCGCCAAATCGCCCGCGCCACCGATTGGCACCGCAGCTTTTGTATGCGCTCGATCCACCATCGCGGCAGCGTCGAAAGCCCTGGCCTCGTCCTCGCGCTTGATCACGCGCCGGGTGCTGTTTGCGACGGCGTCGCCTTCCGCGTCACGCCGGGGGCCGAGGTGGAAACCCTGCAAGCCTTGCGCGGCCGCGAGCTGATTTCCTCGGCCTATTTAGAAACCACTCTGCCGCTCACCCTGTCAGATGGTCGCATTATCATTGCCTTAGCCTATGTGATCGACCCCGATCATGACCAATATTGCGGCAACCTGCCCTTGGCAGAACAAGCCCAGATCATCGCCCATGCCACAGGCGGGCGCGGCCGCAACCGCGACTATCTGTTTGCCACCGCCGATCATCTCGCCGAGCTTGGCATTGCCGACCCCGATTTGGCATGGCTTTCCACACAAGTTCGCAAACTCTAAGGGTTTTACTTGGCACAGGCCCGCCGCCTGCTATGCTTAACCCCAGCAGAACAGCCGGGCGGAACCGACGCGATGGACATTTCCAAGGCCGAGCAGTCGACCTTCTTCAGCCAACCCATTCGCCAGATCGTCACCATGCTTGTGGCCGTCGCACTTGTTTGCGCGGGGGCGTGGCTGATCCACCGCACCGTGTTGGGCATCATCGACACCAACCCGCTGCTCAATGGCTTCATCATCCTGGTCTTCGCTTTGGGCGTCGTGACCTGCTTCTGGCAGGTCTTCACCCTCGTGCAATCGGTGTCGTGGATTGAGCGTTTCGTGCGCCACGACACCGGCTATGAAGACGCCGCCGCACCGCGCCTTCTCGCGCCCTTGGCGCAGCTGTTGCGCACCCGTGGCGCGCGGATGCAAATTTCCTCCTCCGCCTCGCGCTCGATTTTGGAATCGGTGGAAACCCGGATTGAGGAAGCCCGTGACATCACGCGCTACCTGATCAACCTATTGGTTTTCCTCGGTCTTCTCGGCACCTTCTACGGCCTTGCCACCACCGTCCCCGCCATCGTCGAAACCATCCGCTCGCTCGCACCACAGCAGGGCGAATCCGGGATGGAGGTGTTCAGTAAGCTGATGAAGGGCTTGGAAAGCCAACTCGGCGGCATGGGCACCGCGTTTTCCTCGTCGCTTTTGGGCCTCGCCGGATCGCTGGTCGTTGGCCTGCTGGAACTGTTCGCCAACCACGGCCAGAACCGTTTCGCGCGCGAATTGGAAGAATGGCTGTCCTCGATCACCCGCGTCGGCTTCTCCAGTGGCGATGCCGAGGGCGGCGAGGCGGGCGTTACCTCTGCCGTGCTGGATCATCTGGCCGAGCAAATCGAAGTGATGCAAAGCCTGTTCGCGCAGGTCGAGGCCAACCGCTCCGGCGTCGAGCAAGGCCTCGCGGGGTTAGAGCAGGGGCTTGGCGACTTGACCGGAGTTGTCGCCCAACTAACCGAGAAAATCGCTGCCGAAAGCGGCCAGACCGCAGCGCTCAACCGCATCGCCGAAGGCCAAGAACGCCTGATCGCCGCCCTCACCGGAGCCGAAGGTGGCGCCCATTCCGACGCTGAAAGCCGGATGCGCCTGCGCTCAATCGACGTGCAACTGCTGCGTATCCTCGAGGAAATCTCCGCTGGTCGCCAAGAAAGCCTCGCCGATCTGCGCGGCGACATCTCGGCGCTGACCGCCTCCGTCCGCCAGTTGGCGCGCGGCATCCCCGCGCGGGGCTAAGCCATGGCTTTACGCCGCAAACGCGATTCCGCGATGATCTGGCCCGGCTTTGTCGACGCCGTCACCACGCTGTTGATGGTGCTGATGTTCGTCCTCACCATCTTCACCGTGATGCAATCGGTGTTGCGCGACACCATAACCACCCAATCGACCGAACTCGACAGCCTCACCGCGCAAATTGCGGGCCTTGCCGATGCCTTGGGGCTGGAAAGGCAAAAGGTCAGTGATTTGCAGGGTGAAGTCGGCACGCTCAGCTCCGATCTGACCGCAGCCCAGACCAAAGGCGAGCAACAGTCCGCGCTGATCGCCACCCTCACCGGGCAAATTGCGACCAAAGAAGGTGAAATCGCCGCCGCCCAAACCCGCATCACCAGTTTTGAAGCCCAAGTCGCCTCGCTTCTCTCCGAACGCGACGCCGCACGCGGGCAGGCGACCGCCTTGACCGCCGAAGTTGCCGATTTACAAGCCAAAGGCGCGAAACTTCTGACCGAAAAGCAGGCCCTCGACCTCGCCCTCGCCAAAGCCCGCACCGAGATCGACGCCAGCGCGGAGGCCGCCCGCCTCGCCGCCGCCCGGCGTGAAGCCTTGGAAACTTTGGTGGCCGATCTGAAAGCAAAGGGTGACGCCAGCGCCGCCGACCTCAAAGCCGCCCAAACCAAAATCACCGAGGCCGAAGCCACGCGTCTGGTCGATGCCGCAGCCCTCGCCGCCCTGCGCGACAAGCTGAAAAATTCGGATGCCGAACTGACCGCGATGACCTTGGCGCTGGAAGATCAACGCAAAAAGGCTGAAGACACCCTCACGCTTCTGGCCGCTGCCAACACCAAGGCCGCGCAATCGGCAACCGCAGGCGACAAAAACGCCACCCTGCTTGCCGTGGCTCAGCAAGCCCTGACCGCCGAGCAAGCCAAATCCGTTGAGTCCGCCCGCAAGACCGAGGTGCTCAACCAGCAAATCGCCGCCCTTCGTGTCCAACTGGGCGAGTTGCAGGGGCTGCTTGATGCCTCCGCTGCCGTGGATTCCATCAATAAGGTGCAGATCGAAGCCTTAGGCAGCCAGTTGAACGCGGCTTTGGCGCAGGTCGCCTCCGAGCAGAAGAAGCGTGCCGAAATGGAAGCGGCCGAGCGGCTGCGACTAGAAGCCGAGAATGCCGATCTTGCGAAATTCCGCTCCGAATTCTTCGGCCAGCTTTCGCAGCTTTTGGCGGGGCGTGAAGGCGTGCGGGTTGTTGGCGACAGGTTCGTGTTCTCGTCCGAGGTTCTGTTCAACCCCGGCTCGGCCGATCTGGCGCCCGAGGGGCAGGCTCAGATCGCCGATGTGGTGAAGATTTTGGATGAGGTGGCGGGGAAAATTCCGCCGGGGATCGACTGGATCATCCGGGTGGATGGTCACACCGATGACGTGCCGTTGTCGGGGACGGGGGCGTTCAAGGATAACTGGCAGCTGAGCCAAGCCCGGGCTTTGTCGGTGGTGCGCTTCATGCAGGACAATCTGGGCTTCCCGCCGCAGAGGTTGGCCGCGACCGGGTTTGGCGAGTATCAGCCCGTGGCTACTGGGGACAGTCCGCAGGCGAGGGCGCAAAATCGGCGGATTGAGTTGAAGCTGACCGAAAGGTAGTGTCCGCGCGTGGACAGGGCCGAGGTTTCTATAAAATCAAAGGGTTAAATGGTGGGCGCTCATCATTTCTTAACTACTGACCCACAGTAATCTCGATCTGCTCACGCCCCAATTCCACCCCGCTGCGCTGCAAAATCGCCTCACCCTGATAGCGGCCTGCTGGCCATTCCGCCGCTTTCAGCTTCCGCCCGACAGCCCGAAACGCCTGCGCTTGCGGTTTCTCGATCACAGAACGCTCAGTCAGAAGCTCGCCCTCAGGCCCGGTCAGCCGGAACAAAACTGCATCCCCCGCTTGCAGACCGAACAGATAGGCCCAGACCACCAAAGCAGGCGCATCGCCGGGAAGGGCAGGGCTGGCAAGCCCGGCCTTGATCGCCGGATAGTCGGGAATGGCGGCGCTGATGCCAAGGCTGAGCATCCCGCCGGGCTGGTAAGCCAGCGGATGATCCCAAAGTTCGGGGCCGGGGGGGCCGCAACTGGTCAGGCTGTCCGGCGCGAAGGGGTCAAGTTCGACGCCGTTATGGCGCACCGAGAGATGCAGATGCGGAAAGGCCGCCATACCGGATTGGCCGATCTGGCCCAGCACCGTGCCGGGCACAACCGCATCGCCGACGCGCACCCGCACAGAGCCTTGTTTCATATGGCAATATTGGGTTTCCCAGCCGCCGCCGTGATCGACGAGCACGCCGTTACCGCACTCACGATCCGCCACTGGGGCTGCGAAATCGGCCACGCCATCGCGCAGGCCCTTCACCGTGCCAGCACCCGTTGCCAGCACATCAACGCCCGCAAACATCGCCGCGCGAGAGGTTAGGGCGATATCCGTGCCGTCATGGCCCTGATACGACAGCGGCCCGCAGGTGAAATCTTGCGCGCCCGGTCCGGGGTCGTGATCGACATATTGTTGGATATAGCAGGTATCGCCTAAGCGACAGTCAACCGGGAACGCTAATTCAAAGGCCCCCGCCGGGAAGGCGAGGGCCATTGAAAAGGTTAAAGTCTTGATCATTCCGCCGTAAGCAGGGGCGGTTTTTGCCCGGTCAGGCGGGCCTTTTGCGGTTCCTCAAAAGTCAAAGCCAGTTCGCCGTCTTTGACATGGACATGCACCAGACCGCCTTTGGTCAGCTTGCCGAACAACAACTCCTCAGCCAAAGGTTTCTTGATGTATTCCTGAATCACCCGGCCCAGAGGCCGCGCGCCCATTTTGTCATCATAGCCCTTGTCGCCCAGCCAAGCGGCGGCTTCGGGGGTCAGGTCAATATGGACGTTGCGATCCATCAGTTGCGCCTCAAGTTGCAGCACAAATTTGGTCACCACTTCCATGATCACCTCTTTGCCCAAGCGCGCGAAGCTGATCACGGCATCCAGACGGTTGCGGAATTCGGGCGTGAACATCCGCTCGATCGCCGCAGTGTCTTCGCCAGTCCGCGCCGCCCGGCCAAAGCCGATCGCCTCTTTCGACTGCTCCATAGCGCCTGCGTTCGAGGTCATGATCAGGATCACGTTGCGGAAATCCACTGTCCGGCCATTGTGGTCGGTCAGCTTGCCGTGGTCCATCACCTGCAGCAGGATGTTGTAGACATCCGGGTGCGCCTTTTCCATCTCATCCAGCAACAGCACGCAATGCGGGTCTTGATCGACGCCATCGGTCAACATACCGCCTTGATCAAAGCCGACATAACCCGGAGGTGCGCCGATCAAACGGCTAACGGCATGTTTCTCCATGTATTCTGACATGTCGAACCGCAGCAGCTTAACGCCCAAGGACGATGCCAACTGTTTGGCAACTTCGGTTTTGCCCACACCTGTGGGCCCTGCGAACAGGTAGTTGCCGATGGGTTTTTCCGGCTCGCGCAGGCCCGCGCGGGCGAGTTTGATCGCCGAGCACAAAGCCTCAACCGCCTTGTCCTGCCCGAACACCACGCGTTTCAGGGTTTTTTCCAGATCGCGCAGGGTTTCGGCATCGTCTTTCGACACGGTTTTCGCCGGGATGCGGGCGATTTTGGCAACCACAGCCTCAATCTCTTTTACGCCCAGACTTTTGCGCTTTTTCGAATCCGCCAGCAGATGCTGCGCCGCCCCGGCTTCGTCGATCACGTCAATCGCCGAATCTGGCAGTTTGCGGTCGTGGATATAGCGCGCCGCCAGTTCCACCGCCGATTTGATCGCATCATTGGTGTAGCGCAGGTCGTGGTGTTCTTCGAAATGCGGCTTCAGACCCATCAGGATCTTGATCGCATCCGGCACAGACGGTTCATTCACGTCGATCTTCTGGAAGCGCCGGGCAAGCGCGCGGTCTTTCTCAAAATGCTGACGGAATTCTTTGTAGGTCGTGGAGCCCATGCAGCGCAGCTTGCCGCCAGCCAAAGCCGGTTTCAGAAGGTTAGAGGCGTCCATTGCCCCGCCAGAGGTGGCCCCCGCGCCGATCACGGTATGGATCTCGTCGATGAACAGAATCGCGTCGGGGTGATCTTCCATTTCCTTGACGACCGCTTTCAGGCGTTCTTCAAAGTCACCACGATAGCGGGTGCCTGCCAGCAATGC
Organism: Cypionkella psychrotolerans; assembly: GCF_001294535.1. GTDB lineage: Bacteria > Pseudomonadota > Alphaproteobacteria > Rhodobacterales > Rhodobacteraceae > Cypionkella > Cypionkella psychrotolerans. The sequence continues at coordinate 125,476 of NZ_LGIC01000065.1, forward strand.
GCCCATATCAAGGCTGTAGATCGTGGCATGCGCCAAAATCTCAGGCGTTTGTTTATCCACGATTTTCTTCGCCAAACCTTCGGCAATCGCGGTTTTACCCACGCCCGGATCACCGACCAGCAGCGGGTTGTTCTTGCGCCGACGGCAGAGCACCTGAATGGCGCGTTCCACCTCATCTTCCCGCCCGATCAGCGGGTCGACATCGCCCTTCATAGCCTTGACGTTCAGATCCACGCAGTATTTCGACAGCGCGGATTCCTTGGCCTCGCCAGCCTCGGCCTTGGGCGTCTCATGGTGGTGTTCTTCGGCCCCGCTCACCGGGCGGGCCTCGCCATAAGACGGGTCTTTGGCGACGCCGTGTGCTATGAAATTCACCGCGTCATAGCGGGTCATATCCTGTTCTTGCAGGAAATAGGCGGCGTTGGATTCGCGCTCGGCGAAGATTGCGACCAGAACATTGGCCCCGGTGACTTCGGTGCGACCCGAGCTTTGCACATGGATCGCCGCGCGCTGGATCACGCGCTGGAAGGCGGCAGTCGGCACGGCTTCAGAGCCTTCGACATCTGTGACCAAAGTCGACAGATCGTCGTCGATGAAGTCGTTCAGGGTCTTGCGCAGATCATCGAGGTTGACCGAGCAAGCCTTCATGACGCGGGCAGCGTCAGGCTCGTCGATCAGCGAGAGCAACAGATGCTCCAAGGTGGCAAGTTCATGGCGGCGGGCATTGGCAAGCGCCAAAGCGCCGTGGATGGCTTGTTCGAGGGTCGTCGAAAATGATGGCACTTGGTCGTGCTCCTGTCCTGCGGGTCGGACGGGCGGGTGGCCCTAATCCAACCATGGCCTCATAAGGTAAAGGATCGGTTTTATTCTGCGATCTTCAAGCCCTATTTCAGCAAGATTTCGTAAATTGTCGGCAGTGATGCAATTTGTGATGGGCGCGGTGCTGAAAGGACTCAGAATTTGTCCTTTTGCGCGCGGATTGCGGTGAAGACTTGGGCATCGGTTGCATCAGCCATACCCAGATGAGCCCTTATATGGGGGTCTTGCGCGCGCAGAAAAGGGTTGGTCGCCAATTCTTCTGATAGCGTGACCGGCACGGTGGGGCGGTTTCCGGAGCGCTCGCGTGTCACGGCGCGGATGCGGGCTTGCAGCGCTGCATTCTCGGGATCGACGGTGATCGCGAAAGCAAGGTTGGCGGCTGTATATTCGTGCCCCGAGCAGATCAGCGTGGTGGGGGGAAGTTGTTGCAGCTTGGCAAGGCTTTCAAACATCTGCTGCGGGGTGCCCTCAAACAAGCGCCCACATCCTGCGGCCATCAGGCTGTCGGCGGTGAAGCACAGGCCCGCGACGGGGAAATAGAAGGCGATATGGCCGACGGTATGGCCCGGCACATCAATGACATAGCCGATTTCATCCCCGACCTTCACCTGATCAGCCTCAACCAGTTCGCGGGTCAAGGGCGGCAGGCGGTGGGCGTCAGCGGCAGCGCCCAGGATGGTGGCGGAGGTGGCTTCAACAATCGGGCCGACGCCGTCGATATGATCCCAGTGGTGATGCGTTAGCAGGATTTGATCGAGATGCCAGCCACGGGATTTCAACGCGGCAAGGATCGGGGCTGCCTCGGGGGCGTCGATCAGCGTCGTCTCATCGCTGGCCGGATCATGCAGCAGATAGGCGTAATTGTCTTTCAGGCAGGGGATGGTGACAAGTTCCAGGGTCATGCGGGCAGCCTTTCCAGATTTGCGCCAGAGTGCTGAATAATCAGGCGGCCTACCAGACGGAATTTGAGAAATTCCGTGGCCTTGCCGCAAGCGGTCTGCTTAATCGGCAGGGGATGGGTTTCGGCCATAGCCATACGGACGCATCCGGCTATGATTGCCACGATTTTACCGCCGAGGAAGCCCCGACCCCATGCATCTTGATGTGCTCGATCTGCGCAATTTCTACTACCGCACTCAGTTGGGCCGGGTGGCGCAGCGGGCGATCCGCGATCAGGTGGTCAGTCTGTGGCCACCGCTTGCGGGGCAGACCGTGGCGGGGTTCGGTTTTGCCGTGCCGTTGCTACGGCCCTATTTGGCAGAGTCGCGGCGGGTGATTGGGCTGATGCCGGGGCCACAGGGGGTGATGCCATGGCCTGCCGGAATGGCGAATGTCTCGGTTTTATGTGAGGAAACCCTGTGGCCGCTGCCGACCGGGCATGTGGATCGGCTGGTGCTGATGCACGGGTTGGAGACCTCGGATAACCCCACCGCCGTGTTGGAGGAAGCCCATCGCGTGCTTGGCCCCGGAGGGCGCGCGCTGTTCGTAGTGCCAAACCGTGCAGGCCTCTGGGCACGTCGCGATGGCACGCCGTTTGGCTTTGGCCGCCCTTATTCCGGCGGCCAGCTTGAGGCGCAACTGAAGGCGCATGGCTTCACCCCAGAGCGCAGCATGACCTCGCTGTTTGCCCCCCCTTCCGAAAGCCGGTTCTGGCTTGGCACCTCGAACTTTTGGGAGGGCTTTGGCCGCAGGCTACCATGGCTGGCGGGCGGGGTGCTGATGGTGGAAGCCAGCAAACAGGTCTACGCCCCGACGCGCGGCGGTTTGGGTGCTGCGGTGCGCAAGCCGCTGCGGGTGCTGGACGGCGTGGGGGCGGCGCTGCCGACGCTGCGCAGCGGACGGGTTCAGGACGCTAACCTGCGCGTTGCAGGCACTATCTCTGACTCTGAGAATCACTGATGTATTGCCAAGGCTCATAGCGCTTTGAAGCGATCACGCCAGCGCCGCTTTGGGCAACCAAGTCTGTTACAAATATATGACGCGTTTGCAGCAGCTTGGAGGGGCATCCCGCGCAAACCCATTGTTTCGGCTTGACAAACAAAGCAATGCCGAAAAGGTGAAGCCCGCGTGATCGACCGCCGCCCAAACCCGCCACCCCTGCGACAAAACCGCCATGCCGATATATCGCACGCGCGCACGCGGATATTGAGTGTCCTTCCCCGTTGCGGGATGGCCAATCGTCTGCTAGAGACGCCCGAAATCGAGAAGACGCATGCCCCAAGTATGCGCCGCAAATGGGTTGTAACCCGGATGCGGTCATTGTGAGGGGCCTAACAGCGGAAGGGTTGACGTGTCCGAACCAGCTTCAATCTCCTTGAGCATTGCATCGCGCTACGCGCAGGCTTTGTTTGAGATTGCGAAAGAAGAAAACGGTCTTAAAACGCTTGAGGCCGATACCGATGCTTTGGGAGCGGCCTTGGCTGCCAGCCCGGAGCTTGCCAGCATGATCGCCTCGCCCGTTGTGGCGCGCGAAGATCAAGCCAGTGCTATGGCGGCGATTGCTGCCAAGATGGGGCTTTCCACGGTGATGACCAATACCATCGCCTTGATGGCATCCAACCGCCGCTTGTTCGTGCTGCCGCAGCTGGTCAGCGATTTGACCGCCCGCATCGCCGCCGAAAAAGGCGAAGTGACGGCGGAAGTCACCTCGGCGACAGCGCTTTCGGCAGCTCAGGCCAAGGCGCTTGCGGCCAGCCTGAAGGCCAAGGTCGGCAAAGAAGTCAAACTTAAAACCACCGTTGATGAAAGCCTCATCGGCGGACTTATCGTCAAGCTCGGCTCGTCGATGATCGACACCTCGGTCAAGGCAAAGCTCGCGGCGCTCCAGAATGTAATGAAAGAGGTTGGGTGATGGGAATTCAGGCTGCTGAGATCTCTGCGATCCTTAAGGACCAGATCAAGAACTTTGGCAAAGATGCAGAGGTGGCCGAAGTTGGCCGCGTTCTCAGCGTTGGCGACGGCATTGCCCGTGTGCATGGGCTGGACAATGTCCAAGCCGGTGAGATGGTGGAATTCCCCGGCGGCATCCGCGGCATGGCGCTGAACCTGGAAGTCGATAACGTCGGTATCGTTATCTTCGGTTCCGACCAGGACATCAAAGAAGGCGACACCGTCAAGCGCACCAAATCCATCGTGGACGTGCCGGTTGGCAACGGCCTGCTGGGCCGCGTTGTGGACGGCCTCGGCAACCCGATCGACGGCAAAGGCCCGATCGCTTCGACCCAGCGCAGCCAGGCAGACGTCAAGGCTCCGGGCATCATTCCGCGCAAATCGGTGCATGAGCCGATGGCAACCGGCATGAAAGCGATTGACGCGATGATCCCGGTTGGCCGCGGCCAGCGCGAATTGATCATCGGTGACCGTCAGACCGGCAAAACCGCTGTGGCACTCGACACCATTCTGAACCAGAAGTCCTATAACGAGGCTGCTGGCGACGACGAATACAAAAAGCTCTACTGCATCTATGTGGCTATCGGTCAGAAGCGTTCGACCGTGGCGCAGTTGGTGAAGAAGCTGGAAGAAACCGGCGCGATCAAATACACCATCGTGGTGGCTGCGACCGCATCCGACCCGGCGCCGATGCAGTTCCTCGCACCTTACGCTGCGACCTCGATGGCAGAATTCTTCCGCGACAATGGCCGCCACGCTTTGATCATCTATGATGACCTCTCCAAGCAAGCCGTGGCTTACCGCCAAATGTCGCTGCTGCTGCGCCGCCCGCCGGGCCGTGAAGCTTATCCGGGCGACGTTTTCTACCTGCACTCCCGTTTGCTGGAACGCTCGTCGAAGCTGAACGAAGATTTTGGTTCGGGCTCCTTGACCGCTCTGCCGATCATCGAGACCCAAGGCGGCGACGTTTCGGCGTTTATTCCGACCAACGTGATCTCGATCACCGACGGCCAGATCTTCCTTGAGACCGAACTCTTCTACCAAGGCATCCGCCCGGCTGTGAACACCGGTCTGTCGGTTTCGCGGGTTGGTTCGTCTGCGCAAACCAACGCAATGAAATCGGTGGCTGGCAAGGTCAAACTGGAACTCGCACAGTACCGCGAGATGGCTGCCTTCGCGCAGTTCGGCTCTGACCTTGACGCCTCGACCCAGCAGTTGCTGAACCGTGGCGCGCGTCTGACCGAGCTGATGAAGCAGGCACAGTACTCGCCGATGACCAACGCTGAAATCGTCTGCGTGATCTATGCGGGTACGTCGGGCGCTTTGGACAAAGTGGCTGTGAAAGACATCGGCCGTTTTGAAGCGGGCCTTCTGAAGCATCTGCGCGGCGCTGGCAAAGCTTTGCTGGATGATATCACCGTGAACGACCGCAAAGTTGCGGGCGATCTGGAGAAAGCCATCAAAGCTGAGATCGCGGCATTCGCCAAAGACTTCGCCTAAGGGCAGGGGGATAGACAATGCCCAGCCTTAAGGACTTAAAAAACAAGATTGCGAGTGTCAAAAACACCCGCAAAATCACCAAAGCCATGCAGATGGTCTCTGCGGCAAAACTGCGCCGCGCCCAGGATGCTGCTGAAGCTGCCCGGCCCTATGCCGAGCGGATGAATGCGGTGATGGGGGGCCTTGCGTCTTCGGTTGGAACATCGGCCAGCGCGCCCCGGCTTCTGGCCGGGACGGGCAGCGACCAAGTGCATCTGCTGGTCGTGATGACCTCAGAGCGCGGGCTCTGCGGCGGCTTTAACTCGACCATCGTGCGGCTGGCCCGCGCGAAGGCGAATGAGCTGGTAGCAGCTGGCAAAACGGTGAAGATCCTCACCGTTGGCAAAAAAGGCCGCGAACAGCTGCGCCGGGACTATGCCGCAAACATGGTTGGCCATGTTGATATGGCGGATGTGAAACGTGTCGGTTATGTCAACGCGCTGACCATCGCGCGGGACGTGCTCGCACGCTTTGAAGCTGGTGAATGCGATGTGGTCACCATCTTCTACAACCGCTTCCAGTCGGTGATTGCACAAATCCCGACCGCGCAGCAGGTCATCCCGGCCAAGTTTGAGGCAGCCGCCCCGAATGCTCTGTATGACTACGAGCCCAGCGAAGAAGCCATCTTGGCCGATCTTCTGCCGCGCGGCGTGGCCACGCAGATCTTCACGGCTTTGTTGGAAAATGGCGCATCTGAACAGGGTGCGCGGATGAGCGCGATGGACAACGCAACGCGCAACGCAGGCGATATGATCACCAAATACACCACGATCTACAACCGCTCGCGTCAGGCTGCGATCACCAAAGAGCTTATCGAAATCATTTCGGGCGCGGAAGCGCTCTGAGGAACCGGAGAAACATTATGGCAAAAGCACCGAAAGCAGCTGCCGCGGCAGGCAAGGTGACCCAAATCATCGGCGCCGTGGTTGACGTGCAGTTCACGGGCGATCTTCCCGCAATTCTGAACGCGCTGATCACCGACAACAACGGCAAGAAACTGGTCCTTGAAGTGGCCCAGCACCTTGGCGAAAACACCGTCCGCACCATCGCTATGGACGCGACCGAAGGCCTCGTACGCGGCGCTGGCGTCAGCGACACCGGCGCTCCGATCCAAGTTCCGGTCGGCGATGCCACCTTGGGCCGCATCCTGAACGTCATCGGCGAGCCGGTGGACGAAAAGGGCCCGGTCAACGCGACCGAGTACCGCTCGATCCACCAGAAGGCTCCGTCTTTCGCCGAGCAAGCCACCGAATCCAAAGTGCTGGTCACCGGCATCAAGGTGATCGACCTGCTCGCACCTTACGCCAAGGGCGGCAAAATCGGTCTGTTCGGCGGTGCTGGCGTTGGCAAAACCGTTCTGATCATGGAATTGATCAACAACATCGCCAAAGTGCACTCGGGCTTCTCGGTGTTCGCAGGCGTTGGCGAACGCACCCGTGAAGGCAACGACCTTTACCACGAGATGATCGAATCCGGGGTTATCAACCTCGAAGACATGACCAAATCGAAAGTGGCCCTTGTATACGGCCAGATGAACGAACCACCGGGCGCACGTCTGCGCGTGGCTCTGTCGGGTCTGACCTTGGCAGAACAGTTCCGCGACCAGTCCGGCACCGACGTTCTGTTCTTTGTCGACAACATCTTCCGCTTCACCCAAGCGGGTTCGGAAGTGTCGGCTCTCTTGGGTCGTATCCCATCCGCCGTGGGCTATCAGCCGACGCTGGCAACCGACATGGGCGCTCTGCAAGAACGCATCACCTCGACCAAAGCCGGTTCGATCACCTCGGTGCAGGCGATCTATGTTCCTGCCGATGACTTGACCGACCCTGCACCAGCAACCTCGTTTGCGCACTTGGACGCAACCACGGTTCTGTCGCGTGCGATCTCGGAACTCGGCATCTACCCGGCCGTTGACCCGCTCGACTCGACCTCGCGTCTTCTGGACCCGGCTGTGATCGGAGAGGAGCACTACTTGGTGGCCCGTTCGGTCCAAGGTGTTCTGCAGCGCTACAAGTCGCTGCAAGACATCATCGCCATCCTCGGCATGGACGAACTGTCGGAAGAAGACAAACTCACCGTGTCGCGCGCCCGGAAGATCCAACGCTTCCTGTCGCAGCCGTTCGACGTGGCGAAGGTGTTCACCGGTTCCGACGGTGTGCAGGTTCCGCTGGATGTCACCATTGCTTCGTTCAAAGCGGTTGTGGCTGGCGAATACGATCACCTGCCGGAAGCAGCCTTCTACATGGTTGGCGGCATCGAAGACGTGAAAGCCAAAGCACAGCGTCTTGCTGCGGCTGCGGCCTAAGGGGGCATCATGGCTGGAACGCTGCAATTTGACCTCGTGTCGCCCGAGCGCCGTCTGGCCTCGGTTGTGGCATCCGAAGTGCAAATCCCGGGCGCCGATGGCGACCTGACGGCGATGGAGGGGCATGCCCCCACCATCACCACCCTGCGCCCCGGCGTGTTGAAAGTCGTGTCGGCAGAGGGTGCTAAATCCTTTGTCGTCACCGGCGGTTTCGCTGAAATCAGCGCCACCAGCGTTTCGGTTCTGGCCGAGCGTGCAGTGCCGATTGAAGAGTTGAACGCCACGCTGATGGATCAACTGATCGCCGATGCGTCCGAAGCCACCGCCGTTGCGGTTGACAAAGATGCTGCCGACAAGGCCATGGCCGATCTGGTCGCAATGCGCGCCGCCGCTGGTTTCTAAGCCTGCGGTCACAGTATGGATCAGGCCCCGCTTTGTCGGGGCCTTTTCATTTTGGTGGCTTTGCGGTTTAACTGTTGGAAGTCACACCAAAAGTTTTGCAATAGCGACACCTTTAACCCGCAATTAACCTAGTTTCGCCGAAATTCATTGCTACGTTGCAGTCACAAACCCCGAGTCCGCATGAAACGCATCACCTCCAACACCGTCGGTATTCAACAGGGCAGTCGCGTCCTGTTTTCGGATTTTGCCGATGGCGGTGTGATGTGGACAGGGCAGGGCGCGCGCGAAAGCCGTCATGTGGTGATGTTCAAAGAGGCGTTCACCGAGGCGCCCACCGTGATGGCCTCAATCTCGATGTGGGACATCGACCACAAACACACCTCGCGCGCCGACATCTCCGCCGAGAACATCACCGAGACCGGCTTCCATCTGGTGTTCCGCACTTGGGGCGATACCCGCGTCGCCCGCGTGCGCGCCGACTGGATCGCGATGGGCTCGGCGGCGAGTGAGGATGACTGGCAGTTGTATTGAGGGGTTGGAGCGTTGAAGCCTCCGGCGGGAGTATTTCAAAAAGAGCAACTCGGAGCTTAAGTCGCGAATTCGTAAAGATTTCGTTAAAGCGACCACGCTAACATATTGATACAAAACAAATAAAAAAGGTCCCGAGTTGGGACCTTTTCTTTTTCGGCTTCGGATGATCAGGGCCGCTGATACATGCCCTCATAAATCGGCACCAGTGTATCAGTCTCAAAAAGCGACGACACAGACGTCCCGTTCCAGATGTTCAAAATCGCCTGCGCGAAAATCGGTGCGGTTGGCACGATCCGAATGTTCGGGCAGTTCTTCACCGCCTCGGTCGGCTCGATCGAATCCGTGATCACCAAGGATTTCATCACCGAATTGGTAACCCGCTCCACCGCAGGCCCCGAGAGAACGCCGTGGGTGATATAAGAATGCACTTCCGTCGCGCCATTCTCCATCAACACTTCCGCCGCTTTACACAAAGTCCCGGCAGTGTCGCAGATATCGTCGACGATGATACACTTCTTGCCCTCAACCGAGCCGATCACGATCATCTCAGCAATCTCACCGGCCTTCTCGCGGCGCTTGTCCACGATGGCCAAGGGGGCGTTGATCCGCTTCGCCAATTCCCGCGCCCGCGCCACCCCGCCAACATCCGGCGAGACCACCATCAGATCCTGCATCTGGCCTTTGAAGTGATGCTCAATATCCAGCGCGAACACTGGCGAGGCATAAAGGTTGTCCACCGGAATGTCGAAAAAGCCTTGGATCTGTGCCGCATGAAGGTCCAACGTCAACACCCGGTCCACCCCAGCCTCGGCGATCATATTGGCCACCAGCTTGGCGGTGATCGGGGTGCGGGCCTTGGCGCGGCGGTCTTGCCTTGCATAGCCGAAATACGGGATCACGGCGGTAATCCGATTGGCCGACGAGCGCCGCAGCGCGTCGGTCATGATCAACAGCTCCATCAGGTTGTCATTGGCGGGGTTCGAGGTCGGCTGGATTATATACATATCCTCGCCGCGCACATTCTCGAACACCTCAACGAAAATCTCTTGATCATTGAAGCGCTCAATCCTTGCATCGACCAGATTGACCGACATGCCGCGATGCATCGACATGCGACGGGCGATGGATTTGGCGAGTGATAGATTTGCGTTGCCGGAAATCAGTTTCGGCTCAGTCATAGCGGGCATGGGGATCTCCGGGGGCCAGATTCGGATTGTTGACACCGCTTATCACCCAGCTAGGGTCTTGCAAACCTTGAAGCCTAGGGGGCGCATGAAATGCCGCAGATCGACTACTACTTCGCGCCAATCTCGCCGTTTTGCTATCTGGCAGGCGACAGGCTGGAGGCTATTGCCGCCAAACATGGCGCAACCATCCGTTATATTCCGCTCAACGCCCCGGCTTTGTTCCCGCGCACCGGCGGTCAGGTGCTGGCGGATCGCCACGACTCCCGCAAAACCTACCGGATACAGGAACTCCGCCGCTGGTCGGCGCGGCTGGGGTTGAAGCTGGATTTGCAGCCCGCGCATTTCCCGGTCAACCCCGCGCCTGCGTCTTATGCGATCATCGCGGCGGCCAAGGTCGGCGGTGGCGATCTGGGCGGTTTGGTGCAGGCCTTCCCGCGCGCGGTCTGGGCCGAGGGCCGCAACATTGCCGAGGACGAGGTGGTGCAGGAAATCCTCGCCGCCCACGGCTTTGATCCGAAGATCGCCGACAAATACATGCTGATGGCGGCGGAAACCTATATGGCGAACCTTGAAGAAGCGGTGGCGCGCGGTGTATTCGGCGTGCCGTTCTATATGGTTGGGGAGGAGCGGCTCTGGGGTCAGGACCGCTTGGACGACCTCGACCTCTATCTGTCTGGTAAGCTGTAACCTTGGGAAGTTCTTAATGCCTGAAGATCTGCACCAAATCGCCTTGCCGCCGCATCGTGTCTGGCATCGCGGCGGCACCCGTCCGGTACTGGCGCTGCATTGCAGCCTTGCCCATGCCGGGGCGTGGTCGGGGCTGGCTGCGGCCTTGCATGGCGTCACGATTACAGCCACCGACGCGCCGGGGCATGGCCGCGCGCCAGATTGGCTGCCGGGCACTGATATGCACGCACTGGCCACTGCGCAGTCGGTTGCAATGGCGGAAAGCCTAGGGCTGGGTGCAAAGATTGACCTGATCGGCCACAGCTTTGGCGGCACCGTGGCCCTGCGCATCGCGGTAGAGCGCCCTGATCTGGTGCGCAGCCTGACGCTGGTCGAGCCGGTGATCTTCGCCGCAAGCAAGGCCGTCGCCGCCGCCGCCTATGAGCGTTTCCGCGCCGACCACCTTGGCTTTGCCGAACTGGTCGAGGCCGGGGACCGCGAAGCCGCAGCGGCACTGTTCCACGGTCATTGGGGCTCAGACGACTGTTTGTCCAATCTGCCGGAACGCACCCGCGCCTACATGGTGGATCGTATCCATCTGATCGTGGCGCAGAATCCGACGTTGCTTGACGATGCCGCAGGCATCTTGCGCCCCGGTGGGCTAGAAGTCGTTGATGTCCCGGTCCTGCTGATTGAGGGCGCTGACAGCCCCGCTATCATCGACGCGGTGCATCGCGCCTTGGCGCTGCGCCTGCCGCAAGCCACGCGGTTGGTTGTGCCAAAGGCGGGGCATATGGTGGCGATCACCCACGCCGCCGCCATCGCCGCAAGCGTTCAGGCGCATCTGGACGCTGCTTAGCCGCGTAGAACGGCCAAGAACTGATCAACGTCCGCCTCGGTGGTGTTCCATGATGTGACCAGTCGCGCGGCCTCCATCCCCGTGCTTGCAGGCATCTGGTAATAGGCCGCCCCCGCAGCCTCCAGTCGCGCATGGGTGCCAAGCACCCATTCCGGGAACATCATATTGGCCTGCGCCGGGTGCTGATGCGTAGCACCTGCGCCTGCAACACCCTGCGCCAGCCGTGCGCCCATCGCATTGGCGTGGGCGGCCAGCCGCAGCCACAGATCATCCGTCAGGTAGGCTTCCATCTGTGCCGACAGGAACCGGTGTTTTGAGACCAGATGCCCCGCCCGCTTGCGGCGCAACTCGAACTCCCACGCCTTTTCGGGATCAAACATCACCACCGCCTCAACCCCCAGACAGCCGTTTTTGGTGCCGCCAAATGAGACCACATCAATACCCGCCTGCCATGTCATTTCTGCCGCACTGGCCCCGGTCGCCGCCAAAGAATTGGCAAAGCGCGCGCCATCCAGATGACAGGGCAGGCCCCATTGCTTTGCCACTGTGGTCAAAGCGCCAACCTCGGCAGGGGTGTAAACCGTGCCTGCCTCGGTGACATTGGTGATTGAGACCATGCCGCGCTGCACGCCATGCACGCCCACTTCGCCAATCCGGCCAATGGTTTGCGCAAGGCTTTCCGGTGTCATCTTGCCATGATCGCCGGACACGCCGATCAGTTTCGCGCCATCGGTGTAAAACTCTGGCGCACCACATTCGTCGGTGGCGATATGCGCCTCGGTATGGGCAAAGACCGCCGACCAAGGCTTGGTGTAGATCGCCAGCGACAGGGCATTGGCGACGGTTCCGGTGGTCACAAGGTAAACCGCGGCCTCGGGATGCTGGAACACCTCGCGCACCTGCGCCGTGACGCGGTCCATGGTCGCATCGGCGCCGTAACTGCGGGCAAAGCCGTCGTTGACGCGGGTCAGCGACGCCAGAATCTCGGGGTGCGCCCCCGAGGCGTTGTCAGAAGTGAAATACATCAGAGATTTTCCTGAATGATATAATCGTCCCAATCGTCTTCATCGACCGTGACTTCCGAGACGGTCTGATCCCGCATCGATTGGCCAGAGGTATGGGTGGACTCGGGGTCACCCGTAACCAAAGGGTGCCAGTCCGGCAAAGGTTTGCCCTGCTGCAACAGCTTGTAGGCGCAGGTGGCGGGCAGCCAATAGCTGATCTTTTTCAATGTCTTGGGATTGAGGCGAATACATTCCGGCACAAACTCAAACCGCCGCGCATAGTTGCTGCAGCGGCAAGTTTCATTATCCAGCAAGCGGCAGGCAACGCGGGTGTATTCGACCTCACCGGTGTCTTCATACTCGATCTTGTTCAGGCAGCATTTGCCGCAGCCATCACAAAGCGCCTCCCATTCGGGAGTGGTCATTTTCGCGAGGGGAACGGTTTCCCAGAATTTCGGGCGGAGGTTTGTCATGGCAGCAAAATGACGTGGGCGCGCGGAAAAGGGAAGGGCTAGAGTGTGGTGAGGATGGTGCGCGCTTGGGTGACATCGGCGGCCATTTGCACCATCAGTCCGGGCAGGCCGTCGAATTTCATCTCGGGCCGCAGGTAATCGACAAGGCCGATAGAGACGTGCTGGCCATAGAGATCACCTTTGAAATCAAAGATATAGGTCTCAAGATTCGGGGTGTTTTCGCCAAACATCGGACGCACGCCAAGCGAGGCCGCCCCGTGATAGCTGCCGATCTGCGGCCCGGTCAGCACGTCAACTTTCACCGCATAAACCCCAAGTTTCGGCAGATGTAGCCCCTGCACCGACATATTCGCCGTTGGATAGCCCAATTCGCGCCCACGTTTTTCGCCGTGGATCACCTCGCCATCAATCCGGTGCCAGTGTCCGAGCATCGAGGCCGCATCGCGGGGACGGCCATCGGTTAGGGCTTGGCGGATCGCGGTGGAGGAAATCTCGCGGCCTGCGGTTTTGACCAGATCTGCGATGGTGACGCCGAATCCATATTGTTTTCCAAGCGCTTGCAGATCAGCGGCCTTGCCGGCGCGGCCCTTGCCAAAACAGAAATCGGCCCCGACGACGACATGAGCGACGCCAAGGCCATCGGCCAGCACCTGCCGCGCGAAATCATCCGGCGTAAAGCTGGCCATTTGGGCGTTAAACGGCAGTTGAAACAACTGCTTAACCCCCAGTTTGGCCAAGCGGTTGCTGCGGGCTTCGGCGTTCATCAACCGAAACGGCGGGGCGTTGGGGGCAAAGTATTCGCGGGGATGCGGCTCGAACGCCACGATACCCAAGGGGCCATGTGGGCGGGCGCGGTCGATCACCGATTGATGGCCCAGATGCACGCCGTCAAAGTTGCCCATCGCCACCGAAGCGCCGCGTGTGTCAGGGTCAAGCCCTTGCCAATGCTGGTTTATTTGCATGCTACCCCAGGGTGGGGCGGCAGAGGCCCCTAGTCGAACTTGCGGCTTGGCGCCAGAACCAGCGCTTCGCCTTTCAGAACCACGGTATTGCCCACCGCGCAATGGGTTTCAAGGGTCACGCGGCGGCGAGAATGGTCGATGGCCAGCACTTTCACCACCGCCTCAACGGTATCGCCGGGGCGCACGGGGGCGAGGAATTTCAGGGATTGTCCAAGATAAACAGTGCCATGGCCGGGAAGTTGCTCTCCGATCACCGCTGAAATCAGCCCGGCGGTCAGCATGCCATGCGCGATGCGGCCCTGAAAAATTGTGTCCTGCGCGTAGGAGTCGTCCAGATGCACTGGGTTATGATCGGTGGAAACCTCGGCAAAAAGTTCGATATCACGGTCGGTTATGGTTTTTTGCAACGTGCGCACCATGCCGATTTCAAGGTCTTCGATGCAGATGGTGCCGCGCGGTTGGTTATCCAGCATGATGCGAATCCCTAGGATGTGCTGATGCAGCGTAGCAGATGCTGCGTTGCGGCGCAAATCCAAAGCGCAGTAATTGTGCGCAAAAACGACTTCTAGGATAATTTTGTTGCTGCGCTAGCGCAGGTGGCCAATGCTATAGCTGGGCGACAGCATCCCCGCCTCTAGCCAATCTTCCAGCAAGTCCTTGTCCGGATTGTTGGAATCTGCACCGAAGCTTTCATGCGCGATGCCCCCGGTGACGAAAAGCGCATCAAGGCTTTCGCCAATCGCGCCCTGCACATCGGTGTGGATGCCGTCGCCAATGCAGAGGATACGCGCGTCTCCTGGGCCACCCAAAACCTGCAAGCGCCGCTGCGCCAGATCATAAATCGGCGGATGCGGCTTGCCGAAATAGAGCGCCGTGCCGCCCATCGCCTCATAGTCTTTCGCCAGCGCGCCGGCGCAATACAAAAGCTTGTCGCCCCAATGCACGATGATGTCTGGGTTGGCGCAAAGCATGGGCAGGCCGAGGTTTTTCGCCAGCAACAGGGTGGTGCGGTAGTCGTCGGGCGTCTCGGTCAGATCATCCACCAGACCCGTCACCACAAGGCCCTCGGCGTCTTTGGTGGGCACGCGTTCTATCGGGGGATTGGCAGCGGCAACCGCTTGCAGATCTTCGGCGAAATCGGTGAAGAAAACTTCATCCTTTGGCGCACCGATGAAATGCACTTTATGGCCTACCGCCCCGGTCAGCATGGCATATTGCGCGGCATCGCCCGAGGTCACCACATCATCCCAGGCGTCGCGCGGCACGGACATTTCATCCAACTGTTTGACAATGCTGGATTTCGGGCGCGGCGCATTGGTGAGCAAGATCACCCGGCCACCCTTGGCGCGGAAGGCTTGCAAGGCGGCCACCGCTGCCGGGAACGGGGTGACGCCGTTGTGCAGGCAGCCCCACAGATCGCAAAACACCGCGTCATAACGGGCGGAAATCTGAGCAAGGTTGGCGATGATCTGCGTCATGGGGCGGCCTTTTCGCGGGGATGAGGGCGTGCTTTGTCTGTGCCTACCTTGAACACAAACGCAAAAGGGCCGGAGCGGCTCCGGCCCCTTTGGAAATTGCTGCGACTTAAAGCTTTAGTGCCGGGATGATCTGCTTTTTGCGGCTCATCAGGCCGGGGATCAGCACGGTATCGCCCGTCACGATCACGCCAAAGGAAGCCTCAGCCAGCGCCTTCACCAGATCATTCGGCACCAGCAATGTGGCTTCTTCGCGCAGAATGTCGATGACAAACAGCAGCACTTGCTCAGCCCCATCCTCGGCGGCGACACCGGGCATCGCGGCCATCAGCGCCGCCTTGCGGGCCAGCACAGTTGCGGGTGAGGTGGTTTCCAGCACCGAAATCCGCAGCTCGCGCCCGGCGACATTGTATTCCTTGCTGTCCATCCGCAGCAAAGCCGCATCGGAAAACGCCGACACATCGGATTTCGCGGCGAACATCGCGGCCGCCAGTTCTGGGATCGAAACGCCCAGATCAGCCGCCAAAGCCTCAGCCACGGCGCGGTCATGGTCGGTGGTGGTGGGCGAGCGGAATTCCAGTGTGTCGGATAGGATGCAGGACAGCATCGCGCCCTTGATTTCACGCGGGCATTTCGCCAGATCGGCGCCCATAATATCGTGCATCACAGTGGCCGTGCAGGCTAAGGGCCGCATCACCACATTAATCGGGGTTTTGGACTTCAAACCGCCCACCAGCATGTGATGGTCGATGATCGCCATGATGGTGGCCTCGTTGATCGAGGGTGGCAGTTCAGCCGGATTGTTGGTGTCAACGATCACAACTTGCTGACCGGGGGCGACATCTTGGATGATTTCAGGCTGCGCAAAGCCCCAGTGTTTCAGCACGAAGGCGGCTTCGGTGTTCGGCGTCCCCAGCAGGCGTGGCTCGGCATCGCCGCCTTTGACATGGGTCAGATACCAAGCCCAGATGATCGCCGACATTGTGGCATCGGTGTCGGGGGATTTGTGGCCGAAAACGAGAGTGGTCATGGGGCAAACCTTCGCGATTGGATTTTGCCCGGCTTATAGGGGCAGGGGGGCGGATTGTCACGGGGTCGCAAGGTCGCGGCCCCCCGCAAACGCAGGGTAGGTTACTGCCACTTGCCCGGATCAATTTCCGACTGGCAGCCATAGGGCGGCAGGGTTTTATCGCCGAAATGGACCTTCAACCGGGTGCAGCCCCAGTCCTGCACGAAACCCGGCATCATCTGATGCAACTCGATGCCCACCTCATCAAACGGATCAGGCGCACCTGTGGTGTTGTTGACCCAAGCATAATAGCGATAGCCGCCGGTGCCGAGAGCGGCGAGGGTTACGACAACCACAAGCATCAGCAATCGTTTCATAACAAACCTTTATGGAGTAAGCGGTAGCCGGGTGATCGTGTAGCCGTCATCCTGCAACAGCTTTAACACGCCCTGATCGCCCGAGAGATGCAGCGCGCCGAAAGCCGCCAGCACCGGACCTTTCGCGGCTGCGGCTTCGATCACCGGGATCCAAGACTGGTTGCGGTCGTTCATCATCAGCTTTTCCATCACTGCAAATTCACGCTCGACCCGTTCGGGGGCGAAACCGGGCATTTGCAGGGTTTGCAGCTTGGAAAACTCCCAGATCAGCCGTCCTTCTTCGGCGAAATAGGCGTCGGCGAGGGTGACGGCCATATCGGCGGATTTGTCTTCCAGCGCGAGGGCTGAGGTGATCATGTCGAGTTGCTCGGGTTGCGACATATCGCCGAAAATCGAAAACAGCGTGTCGTAGGGCTCCAACGCCTCAACGGGCAGGCCTTGCGCGGTGGCGGCTGCGATCAGTTGCGAGTCTAAGCCCTCGGGCATCGCGGCGAGGTCCATGCTGCACGGGGGCATCGCCAAGAGGACCGAGACATACCACGGGCGGAATTTCGCGATCATGAAACTGGGCACACCGCGCGCCGAAGCCGCATCGCGCAGATGTTGCCAGTCTTCGGGCGAGAGCACTTCGGGCAGGGTGGGGCCATCGGTATTGACGATCAAGGATGGGTCGTCGGCCATGCGGGCTTTCAGCGATTCCTGCTCTTTCGGGCCAGCCTCCACCAGCAAGACCTTGGCCTTGGCCAATGCGGGCGCAAGCGCGGCCAGCGCAGAAGCATGGCGCGGGTCGTCGAAGTGATAGGTGCCAACGAGGGTGATTTCCTCGGCCCCTTTGGTCGCCAGCCATAAATTGCCGACGGCGAAGGGCTGTTTTGCGGCCTCGGCACGCAGGGCGGTTTGCGCCTCAGGCGTGAGGGCTGTGATCAGGTTTTGACCCTTGCACTCGGCCAAGGCGGGGGCGGTAAAGGCCAACAGGGCCATGACTATAGATAAAATTTGGCGCATGGCGTCCTGCTTTTGGAGGTAGGACAAGGGTTGCATTTTGCAGCTGCAAGGCCAAGCCCGAACCATGCAGCCAAGGCGGAAGTTAGCTGCCGATCTGTTCACCTGTCGCAAAAAATTTGCGCAAGCGGGTGTTGACTGTAAGGGGCAGAGGGCCTAACTCAAGCGTCGTTAGCACTCAGGGAATACGAGTGCTAATCTTATTCAAACCTGGAAACTCAAGGGAGTGTAACCAGATGGCATTCACACCGCTGCATGACCGCGTATTGGTCCGTCGTATCGAAGGCGAAGACAAAACCAAGGGCGGCCTTATCATTCCAGATAGCGCCAAAGAAAAACCCGCTGAAGGCGAAATCGTCTCGGCAGGTCCGGGCGCACGCAAGGACAGTGGCGAGCTGATCGCACCGTCGGTTAAAGCCGGCGACAAGATCCTGTTCGGCAAATGGTCGGGCACCGAAGTGAAACTTGACGGCGAAGATCTGCTGATCATGAAAGAAAGCGATATCCTCGGGATCATTTCCTAAGGCATAGGGCTCGGGCCTTCGCCCTGAGCCCGCTTTCCAATCCAACCGATTAGAGGAGTTTGCACCATGGCTGCAAAAGACGTACGTTTTGAGTCCGATGCCCGCGACCGCATGCTGCGCGGCGTGAACATTCTGGCTGACGCTGTCAAAGTAACGCTTGGCCCGAAAGGCCGTAACGTTGTGATCGACAAATCCTTCGGCGCTCCGCGCATCACCAAAGACGGTGTGACGGTTGCCAAAGAAATCGAACTGGCGGACAAGTTCGAGAACATGGGCGCGCAAATGGTGAAGGAAGTCGCTTCCCGCACCAATGATGAGGCTGGCGACGGCACCACCACCGCAACCGTTCTGGCACAAGCGATCATCAAAGAAGGCATGAAAGCAGTTGCTGCTGGCATGAACCCGATGGATCTGAAGCGCGGCATCGACATGGCGACCACCAAGGTTGTCGCGGCGATCAAAGCGGCTGCTCGTCCGGTCAAAGACACCGCAGAAGTTGCACAAGTGGGCACCATCTCGGCCAACGGCGAAGCTGAAATCGGTCGTCAAATTGCTGACGCGATGCAGAAAGTCGGCAACGAAGGCGTGATCACTGTTGAAGAAAACAAGGGTCTGGAAACCGAAACCACCGTTGTCGAAGGCATGCAGTTCGACCGTGGCTATCTGTCGCCCTACTTCGTCACCAATGCTGACAAGATGATTGTCGATCTGGAAGACGTGCTGATCCTGCTGCACGAGAAAAAACTCTCGTCGTTGCAGCCGATGGTTCCGTTGCTGGAAGCCGTGATCCAATCGCAGCGCCCGCTGTTGATCATCTCGGAAGATGTTGAAGGCGAAGCGCTTGCGACCCTCGTGGTCAACAAGCTGCGCGGCGGTCTGAAAATCGCGGCTGTGAAAGCTCCGGGCTTCGGCGACCGTCGTAAAGCCATGCTGCAAGACATCGCCGTTCTGACCGGTGGTCAGGTGATCTCGGAAGATCTGGGCATGAAGCTGGAGTCGGTGACCATCGACATGCTCGGCAAAGCCAAGAAAGTCTCGATCACCAAAGACAACACCACCATCATTGATGGCGCTGGCGTCAAGGCCGAGATCGAAGCCCGCGTTTCGCAGATCCGCACCCAGATCGAAGAAACCACTTCGGACTATGACCGCGAAAAACTGCAAGAGCGTGTGGCGAAACTGGCTGGCGGCGTTGCTGTCATCAAAGTTGGCGGCATGACCGAAATCGAAGTCAAAGAGCGCAAAGACCGCGTTGACGACGCTTTGAACGCGACCCGTGCGGCCGTGCAAGAAGGCATCGTTGTTGGCGGTGGTGTGGCTTTGATCCAAGCTGGCAAAGTGCTCGAAGGCTTGGTTGGGGCAAACCCGGACCAGACCAACGGCATCAACATCGTCCGTAAAGCATTGGAGGCTCCGCTGCGTCAGATCGCACAGAACGCCGGTGTTGATGGCGCTGTTGTGGCTGGCAAAGTCCGCGAGTCGACCGACCTTGCGTTCGGTTTCAACGCGCAGACCGAAGAATATGGCGACATGTTCGCATTCGGCGTGATCGACCCGGCGAAAGTCGTGCGCACCGCGCTGGAAGATGCAGCTTCGGTTGCATCGCTGCTGATCACCACCGAAGCTATGATTGCTGATCGTCCGGAGCCTAAAGGCGCTGGCGGCGGCATGGGCGGCGGCATGGGCGGCATGGGCGGCATGGACGGCATGATGTAATCATGCTTGCATGATTTAATCAGCCATTCAGGCATGTTAGGGAAAGGGCGCTCCGGTTGGGGCGCCCTTTTTCTTTTGGAGACCGCTGTGGTGATCGGACCGGATACTGTCAGAGAGATGCGGGCGGAGGAGCAAGCGGAAGTCGACGCGCTGCTGCGTGCGGCGTTTCCGACCGGGGACGAAGCCGATCTGGTGATGAAGCTGCGCAGCGATGGCGTGATGTGGGTGGAATTTGTTTCGCATTGGCAGGAGAAAATCGGCGCTTATGTCGCGATCAGTCGGATGACCGCCCCCGCAGGCTGGGGCTGCGTGGCCCCGGTGGCGGTGCGGCCCGAATGGCAAGATGGCGCGCTTGCGCCGATGCCTGCCCTGACGGGGCAGTATCGTTTAGGTTCGCGTTTGATGGCTTGGCTACCGGAACTGGTGCGGGTAAAGGCCTCCCCGAAATGGGCTGATAAGGACTTTCCCAGCACTTTGGTCGTGGTCGGCAAGCCGTCGTTCTACGTGCGCGCCGGGTTTTCGCAGGCGCGGGCGGCAGCTTTGATCTCGGAATACCCGTTGGAATACACCCTGATCGCGCGGCCGGGAGATGATGTGCCGACCGACCGGCTGATCTATCCAGCGGCTTTTCCGGGGTTGTGACGCGGTTGGTCAAGGCCTCGCCGCCGCCCGTCGTTACAGGCATGATCTGATCGCGCGGCGTGCCGCCGCAAGATCTTTTAGCGCTTACGCGCGGTGGGCGCTTGCCACGGGCGGCTGGGATGCGGTGACGGTATAGGGCGCTCTGGATGGAGGGCGCAGGGGCGCGGTGCCGCGCCTTTTCTTTTGCCAAAATGCCTGTGTTGTGCCCAGACTTCGCCATTCCAATCCTGAAAGATTTTGACATAGCCGATCCTGCAAAACAGGCAAAAACCAACGCCTATGTGGTGAAAGGCATGAGCATCGTGCTGCTGTTCGGGGCGTTCAATGCCATCATGATCACGGCGGATGAGTATGATCCCGAGACGCTGGTCTGGATGAATCTTGGGCTGGATGTTTTGATCACCGCGCTGCCGGGGGTTATTTTAACGCAAGTTGCCAGATTGAACGAACCCGGCGGGCTGAAGGCCGCGGCACTGGTGTTGGGGCCGCTTGGCCTCATCGCCGGGCTGACCAAACTTGCGGCGCGGTTCTCCAGCGATCATGGCTGGCGGACCGGGCATTTCAGCTATGCGCTGAGTTAAGCGCCCAAAGGTTTCGCCAAGCGGTGCATAATGTGGCCGGTGTCTGGGTTATGTCCGGTGACGCCCGTGGGGGCGAAGCCCATGCGGTGCCAGAACGCGCGGCCGCGCGGGTTGGCCTCTAACACGGCGAGATAGAGGATTGGCGATCCGGCGGCGCGGGCGCGGGATTCAGTCTCGGCCAGCAAGACTGGCCCGGAACCGCTGCCACGCAGGCGTGGGGCGAGCAGCATCAGGCCGAGATAGGCATCGCCGGGGTTGGGGAAGCCGAAAGACAGTTCGGCTATTCCGCTGAGTTGGCCGTCATCGAACAGTCCAAGCCGATGACTGTGGGCTGGGTCGCAGTTCGGGGGTGTGTCGGTGAAAAACGCGGCGGCCTTTTGCGCGGGGTCGCAATGGCCGTCGGCGAGCAGCCAGTAATCTTGCGCCTCGGTTTGCAGTGTGGTGAGGATGGCGAGGTCGCGGCTTGGGTCTAACTTACGGATCAGCATGGCTTATTCTCAGGACTTCCAAAGTGACGGCACCGGAGGGTTTGCGCCATATGACCTCATCCCCCACCTGTGCGCCGATCAACGCGCGGGCGAGTGGCGATTGTGGCGCGATGCGGTGCAGCGGGGCGTCAGCTTCATCCTCTCCGGTGATCTCGTAGGTGGTCTGCTGGCCGTTGTGGTCTGCAACGGTGACGGCCAAGCCGAAAGCGACTTCGGTGAGGGGCAGGGTGGTGGGGTCAATCAAGAGAGCTGTGCGCAGGCGGGCCTCGATGTAGCGGATGTCACGCTCGGCGGCGGCTTCGGGGAGTTTATCGAGGCGCTCGGAACGGGATTTCAAGGTGGCGAGTGTGGTTTGCAAATCGCGCAGGCGCGATTGCAAAGCGGTAAGGCCGCGCGGGGTGACGTAGTTTGGATGTGGCGACAGCGGCAGATCGGGGAGGGGGTCGAGGTCGCCATCGCCTTCTTTGACGAAAGCCCTACTCATGCAAGCGGCTCATCTGACGATGACTTCCAGCGGGTCATAGAGGATGCCCTCGCCCCATGTGGTGGCAATCAAGCTGTCGGGTTTGAAGCGGATGCGGCCTGATTCCAATTCAGCCCGGCTGAAAAACCGCCGCTGGGTGACGACGCCTTCGGGGTCGCGCCAACTGGCGTTGATCGCGCCTGCGGTGATGGTGCAGCGGAAGAAGATATCGACCTGATGAAAGCCTGACACCGGATCGTGGAATTCATTGATCAGCGCAGGCGCGCCGACGATGACAGAAAGTCCGGTTTCTTCATGCACTTCGCGGGCAAGATTGGTGGGCAGCGAGGTGCCGGATTCCACGCCGCCGCCCGGCGCGCACCACAGATCAGAGCGCGCGCCGGGATAGGCGTTGACCAAGAGCAGCCGATCCTCATGCAAGATCAGCGCGCGGGTGGCGAGGCGGGTGGGGCGTTTGGACATGGCGTTAGGCTGAAGCCCCCGTGCCGCAAGGTCAAGGGCCTATACCGCAATGGGATGGTTTTGCCCCTGCCGTTCCGACCACAGCAGATACATCGAGCCCGCAAGGATGAGGGCGACGCCCAACCAATAGGCACCTTCCGGCGCGAAATCCAACACCAGCCAGCTGACCGCGATGTTGGAGAACAGCTTCAGATCGTCAAACGGTTGCACAAACCCCGCATCGGCGGCAGCGTAAGCCAAGGTCAGGAAATGCTGGGCGGCATACATCACCGCGCCGCCAAGGATCAGCAGCGCGAGGATGCTGCCGGTTGGAATTTCAAACCCTGCGTGCAGCGAGAACAACCCATTGATCGGCGTCAGCAACAGCAAAAGCCATAGGGTGATCGCGGTTTGCGGCTCGGTCGCGGTCAGCCGCTTGGTGATCAGCGACGCCCCGCCCCAGCAGATCGCGGCGGCAACGGGATAGAGCGTGGCGAGGGTCAACGCGCCCTCCCATGGTCGCAACAGGATCATCGCACCGCTAAAGCCGATCAACGCCGCCAGCCAGCGGTTTGCCGCCACCCGCTCACGCAGCAACAAAGCCGCCCCGATCATTACGAAAAACGGTGAGGTCATCACCAAGGCCACCACATGCCAGGGCGCCATGCCAGCAGCAAACGCTTGGGTGAATGCCTGCACCCCCAGCACCGACAACACGATCCGCAAGCCATGCAGCCAGGGATGTCCAGTTTTCATACTCGCCAGCCCCTGTCGCCAAATGAACGGCAACGAGAACAGCGTCGCGATGGCATATTGCCAGAACGCATCCGATTGCGGCTTGAAGCCCATCTTATAGGTGACGGTCCAGGTGATCGCATTGGCCGCCGCAAAGGCCATCCCCGCCAACACCATAAAGGCAGCGCCCTTCAGCGGAATATTCGTCTGATTCATGTCTGTCCTCCTTCAAGACCAACATCAATCAGGGGGACATGACACGCCAACACCCCCCGCAAAACGGTTGAGGCTGCGCGCATTCTCTTGCATCCGGACTATACCGTCGGCCCCGGAGTTACACCGGATCTGCTGACCCCAAGGCCAAAGCCAAGGGCGCTCGCGGGCTATACCGCCGGTGGGGATTTTCACCCCGCCCTGAGAATGCCCGGAACGACCCGGACACGCAATTTCTACCAGCCACCCGCGCGGACACAAGCCGCAAACCCCGCTTGCCCTGCACATAAGATGCGCTTTAATGCCTGCATGAGAAAAGCGATGGTTTTTATCCTATTAGCGGCGTTTGGACAGAATGACCCCGCTCTGGCCGATTGTGTTGTCCTGTTGCACGGCCTTGCACGCACCGAAACCTCATTGGTCGCGATGCAGGCCGCATTGGAGGCCAAGGGCCACCTTGTGATCAACGAAAGCTATCCCTCCACCGCAGCCCCGATTGCCGAACTCGCCGCCGGAGTAGGCAGCCGCGTCGCCCAATGCCCCCAAGGTGCGAAGGTCGATTTTGTCACCCATTCGATGGGCGGCATCCTTGCGCGCTACTGGCTGGCCAGCCACAAGCCCGACCAAATGGGCCGCGTTGTCATGCTCGGGCCACCCAATCACGGCTCAGAACTGGTCGATACGTTCGGTGAGATCGGCGCGTTTGAGTGGATGAACGGCCCCGCTGGCTTGCAACTTGGCACCGACCCCGGCGCTGTGCCGCAAGAGCTGCCAAAGCCGGATTACCCCGTGGGCGTGATCGCGGGCACGCAATCCTTGAACCCGATCACCTCGGTGGTGATTCCCGGCCCCGATGATGGCAAGGTTTCGGTCGCCAGCACCCATCTCGCGGGGATGAGTGATCAGATCGAACTGCCCGTAACCCACACGTTCATGATGCTGAACCCGGTTGTGATCGCCGAAACCCTGATCTTTCTGGACACCGGGCGCTTTGATCATAACCTCAGCTACACCGATGCGCTGCGCATCGCTTTCAACAAGGAATAACCGATGGCGAAGCTGGGATATGCCGGGCTTGCAAAGGCAGTGTCGCGGTTCTGCGGACGGCCCAGCACCTTCATGCTGGCCTGCGGGGTGATTGCCGTCTGGATCATCACCGGACCGTTGTTCGGCTATTCCGACACGTGGCAGCTGGTGATCAACACCGGCACCACGATCATCACCTTTCTGATGGTGTTCCTGATCCAGAATACCCAGAACCGCGACACCCAAGCCATTCAGCTGAAACTGGATGAGCTGATCCGCGCCACCAACGGCGCGCATAACGCCTTGCTCGATCTGGAAGAGTTGGACGAAAAGGCGCTGGAAGCCTTCCGCATCCGCTATGAATCCTTGGCCCGCGATGCGCGCAATCTGCAACTCAGCGGCGGCATTGATACAGACTCACCCGAGGCTTAAAGCGGTTTGTGGTTTATCTGACCCAAACGCATCGCCATGCGCGCAGGTCTGGGCGCGCATGCTGAGTAAACATCACCGCAAACCGCTCTGGGGGACGGGAAATCCACACCGTGCCTGCCCAACAGAAGACTTTGCGAAAAGCGGGTTCTCGGCTAAACTACAAGCACATTTGAAGAATGGTTGTGCTGATGTTTGATCGACTCTCGCATTTTCTGCGGCTTTGCCTGTTTGGCATCTTGGCGCTGGCGCTGCTGCCAGCGGCTGCGGAAGCTGCGGGCCGCAAACTGGCGTTGGTGGTCGGCAATCAGGCCTACACGGTGCTGCCGGGGCTGAATACGCCCGTTGAAGATGCCCAAGGTGTGTCAAACGCGCTGCGCAATCTGGGGTTTGAGGTGACTTTGCTCACCGATGTTGGCCCTGCGGTGTTTCAGGCGGTGCTGGGCACTTTTGCAGCACAGGTCGATGAAGCCGATACGGTTTTGTTCTTCTATGCGGGCCATGCATTTCAGAAAGACGGCGTCAACCATCTGGTGCCGGTCAATGCACGGCTGGCCGATGCCAAGGCGTTGGATACCGAGACTTGGCGGCTGGATGACATTGCCAAGGCCCTGAAAGGCAAAACCAATCAGCTTTTGCTGTTCGTCGATGCCTGCCGGGATAATCCTTTGCCAGAAGCGGTGCGCGCGGTTGCCGAGGCGGGCGGTTTGGCGCAGTTTGACGGTGGCGCAGGCACCTTTGTGGCCTTTGCGACAGCGCCGGGGCAGGTGGCTTGGGACAAAACCGAAGGTGCTGTGAACAGCCCGTTTACCGCCGCATTGCTCGCCCATATCGCCAAGCCGGGGCAGAATATTTCCGATCTAATGATCGCGGTGCGCAATGACGTGGAAACCGCCACAGGTGGCAAGCAAACCCCGTGGGAGCAATCCTCGCTGCGCGAGCAGTTCTTCTTCGTGCCGCCGGTGGAGGTTGCACCTGTCGCCGAAGAAGTGCTGCCTGAGTTTGAGGTGGTGGCGGACCAGAACACAGCGCTTGCGCCTCCGGGTGGCATTGCAGTGATTGGTCAAGGCGTGGGCGATGATCAGCTGGCGTCTTTGGAAAGTGACACCCGCAGCCTGAATGCGCCTTTGCCCGAGAATTTGGCTTTGGGCGTGCAGACCGAACTCGACCGCATCGGCTGCTATGGCATGCCGGTGGATGGCGATTGGGGCAACGGCTCGCGTCGCGCGATGGCGGCGTATTATGACGCGAAAAAGGTCGCCCCCGGCGAGATGGAGCCGAGCGAAGCGGTCTATCGCGCGCTTTTGGCCGAGCCGGAGAAGACCTGCAACAAGCCTGCCGTGGCGGTGAAATCGGCCACGAAGACCACGCCGAAAGCCACCACGAAGAAATCAACCACCAAAAAAGCCGCGGCCACCACAACCAAGAAAAAACCCGCTGTTGTAGCGCCGGTGAAGAAAAAGCCGACCTGCAAGTTTATGGTGATCGCAGTGGTGTGTTCCTGAGCCATACTCAAAGCTTAACAAAGTGTGAATGACACCCTGTTAAGTCCTTGATTTCTCTCTAGTGACGGCTGTGTCCACGCGTGGACACTAGGCCTTTCGGATCACCCGATTGACATGCCCCATCTTCCGCCCCGGCCTTGCCTCGGCCTTGCCATACAGATGCACCGCGCAGTCGTTTTCTTTCAGAAGATCCGGCAACCGATCCATATCGTCACCGATCAGGTTCTCCATCACCACATCCGAATGTCGCCCGCCATCACCCAGCGGCAGCCCCGCCACGGCCCGGATATGCTGCTCAAACTGATCGACAGCACAGCCATTCTGCGTCCAATGCCCCGAATTGTGGACCCGAGGGGCTACCTCATTCACGATCAATCCGGTTGGGGTGACAAACAACTCCACCCCCATCACGCCGACATACTCCAGCGCGTTCAATATCCGCGCCGCCAGCAAGATAGCATCCGACCGCATCGAGGCTGACAATTTGGCGGGCAGGGTGGTGGTGGCCAAGATGCCATCCTTATGCACGTTCTCGCCCGGATCGTAGCAGGCAACCGAGCCATCCAACCCCCGCGCCGCGATCACCGAAACCTCGTGGCTGAAGTCGATGAAGCCTTCGAGCACGCAAGCCGCCCCCGCCATGCTGGCATGCGCCTCGGCCGCATCCGAGGCGGTCTTGATCCGCGCCTGTCCCTTGCCGTCATAGCCGAGCCGGGTGGTTTTCAAGATCGCAGGCACACCAATCTTTTCAATCGCGGCCTCCAGATCGGGCAGGGTCTGCACGGCAGCGTAGGGGGCACAGGTCAGGCCGAGGCTGGTGAGGAAGTCTTTCTCTAGGATACGATCCTGACTGATCGCAAGGGCGCGGCGATTGGGGCGGATCGGGCGCAGGGCCTCTAAGGCGTCAAGGGCGGCGGTGGGGATGTTCTCGAACTCATAGGTGATCACATCGACCGAGGCCGCGAATTTTTGCAACGCGGCGATGTCGTCATAGCTGGCGCTGGTGACGGTATGTGCGACATCGGCGGCGGGCGGGTTCTGGCTGGGTTCAAAGATGTGGGTCTTATAGCCGAGGCGCGAGGCCGCAACCGACAGCATCCGGCCCAACTGACCGCCGCCCAGAATACCGATTGTCGCGCCGAGGGGTAGGTTATTCATCCTTCGGCTCCTCTGGGATCGAGGCCGACAGGGCCTCGCGCCATGCATCCAGCCGTGCGGCCAAAGCCGGATCATGCAGCGCCAGAATCCCGGCTGCCAGCAGGCCCGCATTGGCGGCACCAGCGGCACCGATGGCCATGGTGGCAACCGGGTAGCCCTTCGGCATCTGCACGATGGAATACAGGCTATCGACGCCCGACAAAGCCTTGGTCTGCACCGGCACGCCGATCACCGGCACGCGGGTTTTCGAGGCCATCATACCGGGCAAATGTGCAGCCCCACCCGCGCCTGCGATGATCACCTGCAAACGACCGGCCGCTGCTTTACCATAGGCCCAAAGCCGGTCGGGGGTGCGGTGAGCCGAGACGATTTTCGTCTCATACGAAATGCCAAGCTGATCCAGCACAAGGGCCGCTTCTTTCATCGTCGGCCAGTCAGACTGGCTTCCCATGATGATCCCGACATCAACAGACATTGGCGCCTCCGGCTGTTTGCAAGCGCTTCATAGCAATGCAGGCGGGGGAGGCAAGGAAAAGCCAGCGATCTGGCAACGCGGGCGTCGGTTTTAGCCGAGGGCGTGGCAGATCAGGCGATGATATTCGGGATCAGCAGATCTTCAATCCGCACGATCTGGTCCTTCATCTGCAATTTCTGCTTTTTCAGCCGCCGCAGCGTCAGCACATCAAGACGGCCTGCGGTTTCCAGCGCATAAACCGCCTCATCCAGATCGCGATGCTCGCGCCGCAGCACTTCCAGCTTCACGCGCAGCATGTCTTCAAAGTTCATCTCGGAGGAGGCATTCATGGCAGGATCGAATCCAGTCTTTATGGCTTGGCGTTAGGATACAGTGATTCGCCTGAAATCGGCGGAAAATCTCTACATCAGGCTTTAAGTTTTCTTGGGCAATCCACCACTTGCGGGCTTGCGCCGCTGCCCCCATATTCAAGGGGTCGGGTGCCGCAGTCTGGGCCCGGCTTCAATGTCGCTTGTTGCAAAGGGCATCGGTCATGACGAAACTTACTTTTGGTTCGCACCCCTTTCTGCTGGGGTTTGAACAGCTGGAACGGCTGGTCGAGCGCACCGCCAAAACCGCCTCGGAAGGCTATCCGCCGTTTAACATCGAGGCCACCTCCGAGAACACCTACCGCATTACTTTGGCCGTTGCTGGCTTTCGCGATGAAGATCTGGCGATCACTGTTGAGGATCGTCAACTGGTGGTGCGCGGACGGCAAAGCGATGATCTGGGCGAGCGGGTGTTCCTGCATCGCGGCATCGCCGCGCGGGCGTTTCAACGCTCGTTCGTTTTAGCCGACGGGGTTGAGGTGGCAGGCGCTGATCTGGACCACGGGCTGTTGCATATCGACCTGCGCCGGATGGTGCCCGACACCATTGTGCAGACCATTCGTATTGGCCGCAAATAAGGAGAGATGATGATGGATGTGAAATTCGAAGCATTGCCCGAGGCGGAAAACCGCATCGTTTATGTGCGCCCCATCGCGGTGGAAAGCCTGCCGGAAAAGGTGCGGGCGCAGATCAACGGCATGAAAACCGTTTATGCCGTGCATGGCGAGGATGGCGAACAACTGGCTTTGGTCGCCGACCGAGCCCTCGCGTTTTCGCTGGCGCGTCAGCATGATATGGCACCGGTCAACGCGCACTGAGGCTTAGCCGGGGCGGTCAGCCTCGGCGATGAAATCCGTAAACCGCGCCAGAAATGCCAGTAGGGCGGCGCGGTTTGTGGGCTGGGCCATATGGGCGGCCACCTCGGGCGGGGTCAGCTTGCCCAAGGGGAAGCGCGCGAATATATCGGGCGCGAAGCGATCTGACACGGTGGCGAGCACGCGACGCAGATCGGCCAGAACATCCTCCCCCCGATGCGAGGCGTGCAACAGGGCGATGGGTTTGTGGATCAACTCGGGCCGCGACACCAACCAATCCAACGCATTTTTGAAGGCGCCGGGCAGGGCGTGGATATATTCCGGGCAGGCGATGATGAGGCCGTCAACGCTGGCGATGGCTGCGGCGAAGGCTAGCACTGGGGCGGGGGTATCTGCCTCAAAGTCGGGCGAGAACAGCGGAAAGTCGGCCATATTTTCATAGAGCGTGACAGTTTGCGGGGCCGCTTCGGCCAAAGCCCGCAGCAATGCGGTGTTGGTCGAAGCGGAGCGCAGGCTGCCCGAGATGGCGAGCAGGCGCATCGCGCCTATTGCTCGGATTGCTCTTGCAGCCAACGTTCGGCGTCGAGTGCGGCCATGCAGCCCATCCCGGCGCTGGTCACCGCTTGACGGTAGATGTGGTCTGTCAGATCGCCCGCCGCAAACACGCCCGGAATGGCGGTGCGAGTGGAGCCTGCCTCAATCTGCACATAGCCGCCCTCATGCAGCGGCAACTGGTCTTTCACCAGCTCTGAGGCGGGGGAATGGCCGATGGCGACGAAGAAGCCGTGGCAGGGCACGTCTTTGACTTCGCCGGTTTTCAGATTGCGGGTGCGGACGGCGGTGACGGAAGTGGGGGCGTCAGAGCCCAGAACCTCGGTGACTTCCGAGTCCCACAGCATTTCGATCTTCGGGTGCTTGAACAGACGGTCCTGCATGATCTTCTCGGCGCGCAGGGTGTCGCGGCGGTGGATCAGGGTGACCTTGGTGGCGAAGTTGGTGAGGAACAGCGCTTCCTCCACCGCCGTATTGCCACCGCCGATCACCACCACCTCTTTGCCCCGATAGAAGAAACCGTCGCAGGTGGCGCAGGCCGAGACGCCGAAGCCCTTGAACTTTTCTTCCGACGGCAGACCCAGCCATTTGGCTTGCGCACCCGTCGCCAAGATCACAGCATCAGCGGTATACGTGGTACCGGAGTCGGATGTGGCGGTGAAGGGACGGCTCTGCAGATCAAGGCTGGTGATGTAGTCGGAGATCACTTCCGCTCCCATCGCCTCGGCATGCGCCTGCATCCGCACCATCAGATCGGGGCCTTGCACATGGGTGTCACCGGGCCAGTTTTCCACCTCGGTGGTGATGGTCAACTGCCCGCCGGGTTGCAGGCCTTGCACCAAAATGGGCTCCAGCATGGCGCGGGCGGCATAAACCGCCGCCGTATATCCTGCGGGGCCGGAGCCTATGATCAGAACTTTACTGTGGCGTGTCGTGGTCATGGCGCATCCCCGGAATCGTGTGGAGCTTGATATATGCGTTGCCCGTGCGCGGGGGAAGGGCTGGCAAACGCATGGCGGAATTGTGCGGCGCGTGGGTGTTTTGCGAAAATATCTTGCGCGGTTGTGAAAGAATGTTGCGCAGGGTGGGGCGTAGGCATAGATACAAGCCAAAAAGGAGGCCCATATGGCCGGCAGCAAACTTGATCCGATTGATCGTCGCATTCTGGCGGAATTGCAGGCGGATGGTCGGATGACCAATGTGGAACTCGCCAGCCGGGTGGGGATTTCAGCGCCGCCCTGCCTGCGTCGGGTGCGCACGCTGGAGGAGGCGGGCTATATCAAGGGCTATCACGCCGATATTGACGCACGCGAGATGGGGTTTGAGGTGCAGGTCTTCGCGATGGTGCGGTTGCAAAGTCAGGCCGAGGCCGATCTGTCAACCTTTGAAGGCCGTTGCCGCGCGTGGCCGTTGGTGCGTGAATGCCATATGCTGAACGGTGAGATTGATTTCATTCTGAAATGCGTGGCGCCCGATCTGTCGAGCTTTCAGTCGTTCCTGACCGAACAACTTTTGAAGGCCGAAAATGTGGCGAACGTGAAAACCTCGTTGGTGATCCGCTGTGCCAAGGACGAGCCGGGACTGCCGTTTGATGTGCTGGAAGCGCGGTTGGCGAAGCACGCCTAAACTGGTAGGCGGAGGCGTTTTCTGAAGTCAGAAAACGTGCCGAATTCTGCGACAGAATTCGGTTTGGTGGCCAGCGGTCTGCACAAATGTTTAGGCGGCCCCTTGATGGTGTCAGAGCACACCAGGGCCGCCTTAACTGAGCATCATCCGCAGCCCGACATTTGCCGAACTGGTGCGCCGAGGGGGGAGCCTTTGAGGGGTCTTACCACGCCCGCCACCGCCTGTTTTCACAGAGGGACATCTGTAAGGCCAAACATGGCGGAAACACGCCCTGTTGTCAAAGTTTATTCTTAATTGATATGAAGTTATGACGCGATCTTCATGTTGTTGCCGTTATTGTTCACGCTGGGGATGTAATGCGACGATTGTGCGCTGAAAATGAAAAAAAGCCGGGGGTTGTCCCGGCCTTTTTTTTGCGAATCGGGCCCGAGTTGGGGCGATTGATCAGTGAGCAGCCTGCGCGCGCGGCTTGGCGGCGGCGGCTTTCAGTGCCAGAGCCATTGCCTCGGGGCGGCGGCGTTGGCCGCGAGCCCACGGCAGGGCGACTTGCGGCTCCGCGCTTGCGGCGATGGCGGATTTCATCCAGCGGGGTTGTTTCTTCATGGCCTTGTCCCTTGCAGGTTTGTTCATGCGTTGGAGACAATCTGACGGATCTTTGCGGCAGGGTTTGGGCTGGAAACAGTAGGGATTGAGGTAACTTTGTGCGGCATTATGGTGAATTGTGGCAGAGCCGACGGCTTTACAGACGGATCACTGACAACAGGCGGCCATAGTCGGCCTCATGCGCATGGGTGGTGCGGCGGTAGGAGTAGAATCGCGAGGCATCCGAAAAGGTGCAGTGCCGCGTCCATTCGGCATGACCGACGTCAGCCGCGCGCAGCCGCCACAACCCATAGCCGGGCAGGTCGAACAACATCCGATCACCTTGGCCTTGGGCGAAGAAGCGGCGGGTTTCGGAGTCGTCGTCGGTGAAGGCTTCAAAGAACTCGGGGCCAACCTCATAGGCGGACTGGCTGATGCAGGGGCCGATTACGGCGGCGATGTTGGCGCGAGAGGCGCCCAAAGCCTCCATCGCCACAACGGTTGCTTCCAGAACACCGTCTTTCGCACCGCGCCAGCCAGCATGGGCGGCACCGATCACCCCCGCCTTCGCATCGGCGAACAGCACGGGCTGGCAATCGGCGGTTAGGATGGCAAGGCCAAGGCCGGGGGTGGCGGTGACCATCGCATCGGCTTGCGGGCGCACCCGCAGCGGCGTTGTGACGTGCAAAGCATCGGGGGAATGGACTTGGTGGACCGAGACGAGATGATCGGGGGCAAGATCCAGCGCTTCGGCGACGCGGGCGCGGTTGATCGCCACCACTTCGGCTTGGTCGGTGGAGCCCGTGCCGCAGTTCAGCCCGGCAAAAATCCCTGAAGAGGCTCCACCCTTACGGGTGAAAAACCCGTGGCGGGGGGCAAGGGCGTCGGAGGTGATGATTTCCAGCATCAGGCGAATCCGGGGGGCTTGGGGGCGTGGGAGGGTGTGATGGCGAGGGCTTTGAACAACCTTCCCATTTCCTCGGGCGCGGTCAAGCGGTGCGTGGCGGCATTGTGCTGGACGAGGGCATCTCCGGTCAGTTTTAACCCCAGTTGGACGGCGCGCTTGCGGATGCCAAGCGCGGTCAGAAGCTGGCCTTGCGTGGTGTAGGCATGGGATGTGCAGGCCGCGGCGAGGGCGGCAAAATCGACATGGGCGGTCAGATCGGCTTCGCCGGGTTCCACGAGGGGATCGGTAAAGCTTTGGGCTTTCAGCGCTTGGAATGTATCGCCGTGCGAGGTCCAATCGCCGTAGTCGAGGATCAGGGCGGCACCGCCATGGGTCTCAATTTGGGCGGCGATGGTCTGCATGATCGGGGCGGCGGCTGGGCAGATTTCGACGATGTCGCCGGGTTTGGTGTCGGTAAGGCGATGGTCCAGCTGAGAAATTGCGGCTGGCGCGGATTTTCCCATCGTCAGCTGGCCGTTGCCGACGCCGATCAGGGTTTCTTCCCAACCTTGGGGAGCCTTGGTGAACTGCCGGATCGGTAGGGCGTCGAAGAATTCATTGGCGAGCAGGTAGAGCGGGGTTTCGCCGGGGGCGAGGTGGTCGGCCCATTGCACGGTGTGGTCGGCTAAGGTGATGCGCTGGCGTTTGCGCAGGGTGGCGGAGGCTTCCACCAGCAGCACCTGCGCTGCGACGTGGAAGCCCGGAACACGTTTGGTGGCGCGCAGAACATCGGCCATCAGAGTGCCGCGACCGGGGCCGAGTTCGGCAAGCGTGAACCGCGTAGGCGCGCCTTGGTCGAGCCAAGTCTGCGCAAGGCAGAGGCCCAGCAGCTCGCCGAACATCTGGCTGATCTCGGGCGCGGTGGTGAAATCGCCAGCAGCGCCGAAGGGGTCGCGGGTGGAATAATAGCCGTGCTGGGGATGCAGCAGACATTCGGCCATATAGTCGGCGAGGGTGATCGGGCCTGTCGCCTGAATACGCTGGATCAGCAGTTCGGCGAGGGGAGTCATTTGGGGTTTGCTGGGGCGGGTTTGGCTTTGGCGATGAACCAGACGCCAGCGGCGATCATCGGGATCGTTAGGATTTGGCCCATGGTCAGGCCATAGCCTGCGACGTGCAACGCCAAGCCCAAGGGATTGCCGTCCGAGACGAATTGCGCATCGGGTTGGCGGACGAATTCGACCAAAAACCGGGCGATGCCGTAGCCTGCGAAGAACAGGCCGGCGATCTTGCCGGGGGTTTTCAGCCAGCTTCGCCGCCAGATCAGATAGCTGAGGACGACCAGCAGCAGCAGGCCTTCAAGTGCCGCCTCATAAAGCTGGCTGGGGTGGCGGGCGCATATGGTCAGAACACCTTCACAAGTCTGCGCGGCTTCCCCGGGAAAGGCGACACCCCAGGGCAGATCAGTGGGGCGGCCCCAAAGCTCTGCATTGACGAAATTGGCCAAGCGCCCCAGCAGCAGGCCGATCGGGGCGACGGCGGCCATCAGATCGGCCAGCGGCAGCATTGGAATTTTCTCGCGCTTGCAAAACCAGATACCCGCGATAGCCACGCCCGCAAAACCACCGTGGAACGACATCCCGCCCTCCCACACCCGCAGGATTTGCAGCGGGTTTTGCAGGAAATGGTCAGGTTGGTAGAAGATCACATAGCCCAGGCGCCCGCCGAGGATGACGCCGAAGATCACCCAAGTCAGCAGGCGCTCGACCGCTTCGGGGGTGAGTGGCGGCGGCCCCGACCACAGCCGCGGCGTGTTGATCATCCAAACGATCAGCTTCCAGCCCGCAAGCAGGCCGACGATATAGGCCAAAGCATACCAGCGCAGGGTCAGCGTCATCGGCCCCAGCGGGATCGAGAAGATATCGGGCGAGAGGTTCGGGAAGGGGATATAGGACATTGGGCTTCCTGCGATTTCCCCCGCGTTGTCGGCAAGCGGCGGGGCGATGTCAACGTGGGATCGCGGCAGATCGCCATCTTGTGCATGGGGCTTTGGCGGCTCATATAAGGCTTAAGCGAAAGGAGGCCCCAGATGACGGCCGGAAACAAATTCTTCGACGATATGTCAAAGCTGATGACCAATGCGATGGGCGTGGCGCAGGGCGCCAAATCCGAAGCCGAAACCGCGATGAAGGGATTCGTCGACCGCTGGCTTGCCGACCGCGATTTCGTCACCCGCGAAGAGTTCGACGCGGTGCGCACGATGGCACAAAAGGCCCGCGAAGAAAACACGGCCTTGGCGGCCCGTATTGCAGCGCTTGAGGCAAAGCAGGGCTAAGGCATTGGGGCGACCAGCCCCACTTCCTGCCTTTTTCTGCAATCACAAAAGCAAATGGCCCACCAAAAGGCGGGCCATTTGCTTTGGAAGTTTCCCCAGATTTACTACCCGGAAGATTTGGTGGAGCCAGGGAGGAGCTCTACCAAAAACTTAACCCATTGACCGTAATCGACTTTCAGGTGTGCGTTTCTGAATTTGTCGCACCTTTGTGCCTCACCATGAGGGAAAGCCGCCGTGCCGTCAATCCTTATCGTTACCAGTAATGAGTAGGCCCCCTTGGGGGGATACTCCCTTCCCTAATGCATTTTCCTTTGCGTTTCCGCTATAGTCAAACCAGTCTTGAGTGCGTCTCAAATACCCAAGTTCTGTCATTGCAGTCAGTTCATTTGAAACAACCTCGTACTGATCTAGATTCCCATCTGTTGGGACGTAACTGTCTATAATAGTTGAGTATTTTGTATAGCTGGGGATGCCAAACTGTTGCTCGAACACCTTAACCATGATGTCTCGTAATTCATCTTTGAGCTTGTAATGCACGATGAAGCTGTCGTGTACCGGAAGGCAGGGATAGCCCATGTCGGCAAACCGCATCATGATCGTTTCCGCCATGCAGCTATCATGGAACTGCAAGGAAATTCCGATACCAGAGCCAAAATGCTCTTGTAGACCGGGAAAGCTTTTGATGACATGCCGCCTGAAGACCGCCCATGTCATGCCTGTTAGTTCTTCAGAAAACAATTCATTGGGTTGTACCTTGTAGATTGAACCCGCGTTCAACAGAGCGTTGAAGGTCAATTTGACACACGACCTCAAGTCTCTGTTTTTACTACCATTGAGGCAAGCGGCATAGGGGTCTTCAGGTATGGGAAAGCCTTTGCGAGCTAGCAACATGGCGCAATGCAGGCCCGAGTAATCCACTTCCACAGTCGGCTTGCCGTCAATGATGATGTAAGGCCTAAACCGCTTGGGAAGGCTCTGCCACCACCCCCCGTAGAACCGCCCTCCTTGTTCCCAGCTACTATTGTTGAACACGCGGTAGAGGGTTCGTGCACTCAAGTCTATTGCGCGGTATTCCTTGTCTTTCGGCTTTGCTGCAAGGTGATCACTTTGCAAGTACTGCCCGTCTGCTAAAAGCTCTTCGTCTGTCCGTTCAAGGTCGTACCAGTGCCGCGACAGATTGGCGTTAATCCTTTGCAGTTTGGCTCTCGCATCTTCCGCAAAGGGAACGTTGCCGTATGGAGCTTCATCTTTCTTCGCGTTTCTGAGAATGATCCCTTCTGCCTCAGGGTTCCGCTCCAAATGGACGGTGCTGGCCCTCAGGTCTTTAAGGAGCTGGAAGAGGCCCCCTGAAAGCCGATATCGCCTTGTCTTGCCCGTCTCACCGCCTTTTGGGGGAAGAAAATGGCCGGATGTTTCGATGTACCCTGCGCATTCAAGAAGTGACACAGCTTGCCGGAGCGCAGTTGGTGTCTTGAAGTTGGGAACGTAACGGGACGCTAACGCTTCCTGAAGCCAAGTCTGCCCAGTAGGTATTCCGACTACATATTCCGGCCACGTCAAACGAGCACGAAACAGGTCCAAAACTATCGCATCAACACACTTTATGTAGTTGTCCTGAGATTTTGCATCCCGCGCGCGCTGCCTTGCCTCGATCACGTCCAACTCAGTGTAAACCAGTGTCAGGCAATGTCGGATGCCCTCGTGTCGGGTTGTCCAGTTGGGGTCCAAGGGTCTTGATAACTTATTACTTAGGGCTTCATTGATCGGGTTTGTCACGGCGTGTCGCTCCGGTAATTAGAGACGTTGCAGCGTGAACCCTCCTATACGGGGATGTCGCGGAACACGGCAGTTTCTGTCTGGTCCTTGAAGGGTGCCGGTAGGGGGGAAATCGACTTCTCCCTTTGTCTATGATAGGTCCACGAAGATTTTCAGCATTTTTCTTTGCGGCTCCCGCGAACCTAGCGGGGGGCCACTCCGTTACCGCGCCGACAATTCCAGCCCCCGCATAGAGCGCGCCAGAGGCCCCACAGGCAGGCTTCCCAGCGGCAAAGCACCCACATGCCCCCGCAGCCGGAAGGTGCCTCTGGCGGGTCATCTGCGGGTCATACCAAGAGGCGGAAAATTGGACAAATCTGCAATGACCCGCCTCCCTCGCGGACCACTTGCGAAAGCAAAGGTAATTGATAGCCGGGATGACAATCGCTGACCGCATCTTGTTTGCTACGCTCCAACGCTCTTAATGAACTCGGTTTCGAATGATGCCTTCAGCGCAGCCTCATCATTAAAGAATGGAAGGCCATACACCTTGTATTCCCTGTCTTGGAACACTGTTTCGAGGCGCGCTTCCGATGCGATGGTCTTGAGGAAGTCCTCTTTCCACTGATCATCAGGCCAGAACTTCTTGCCCTTTGGTTCAATGAACAACTGATAGATTGTTGCCTTAGCTTCTTTGGTCTTTCGAAGAAACAGAAGGAAGTCTGGTTCAAAAGCCTGCCCATCCTTAAAGGAGTAAAGGGTCAAGGCTTTCTCGTTCCTGATCAGGTAAAACTCTTCGTACAGTTCGTTCAGCCGTTGAGCATGGTCATTCAAGTGACGTATGAACAGCTTTTCCTGATCAGTTCCAAAGCTGTCTTCGAACACATGCCAAGGCTTTGACGCAAGGTCGATCTGATCCAAACCGGGAATCTTGCTGTCTTTCCAGCCCAAACCTGTCTCGCCCTCAAGTCGCAGCTTGAGGGTCTTGTCGGTAAACAAGTCTTTCAAAGCATGCGGCTTGAAATCTTTCGTTCCAACATAGTCTATACTCTCGCGCCTGATATCCGCTTCGATCTGGATCAGCACGAATTGTGCGACTTGCAGCTTTTGTTGTGCAGTTAGATTGTCCAGTTCTGCTGGTAAGCCCCGAACCTCCACTTTGACGCCACCAAGATAAGCCGTATCGCTCAGAAATATTGCCAGACTGGAAAGCGCAGGGAAGTATTGGCGCAACTTTGCAAAGTGGAAGAAGTCGTTTGCATCACAGGCGAAACGCAGGATGGATGTGCCAAACGATATAAGGTCAAGCGTCCTACCCTCTGGTTCGGCAGCTTTGGCTGCTCCTGCTTTAGCCCTTGTATCAACAAAAGCTGATGCCTCAGTGACCCTACCCGTCAATAGGGCTGGAAACACAAAGTACTTTTCCACCTTGTAAGAACCAAGTCCAACAACACCTTCTCGCGCATTTTTCACTCTGTCATTCAGCCAAACCCTCTCGGACTTGTAGAAATCGGTCGCTTTGAACGTGTCTTTCAGGCGTAACGAAGCCGTCCGTGTATTGTCGTCAATCATGCCCGTTTCGCGCAGGGCGTTGCGGATATCCTGAAGGTACTTTGGATTGTGTGAGCAATGATAGTGCAGCTCCTCCAAGATACGGAGCGGGCTGTCTAAAGCACTGTCAAACTTCCTCTTTTCCCGTGCAGCATCCGGTTTGTCAGCACTGACAAACGGAAAATACCGCGCTCCCCTCCCGATAAGTTGCGCTTCGGCCATTGTCGTCTTGCCGACCTTGTTATCTTTGCCGTCGCGCGTGTCATAAAGACGTACAATGTCGAAAAGGTTCAGAACGTCCCAACCTTCGTTCAACTTATCTACCGCAAAGATCGTCCGGATTTCGTTGTCCCGGTCTTCCAGCGCGTTCAGCTCGATCTGCCGTTTCTCCAAGTCTTTCGGATTGTTGACATTCACAACTTTTTCAGGTGCGAAATCGCCCTTCAACTCTTTGGCGAAGTCGTCCGGCAACACTGCGCGCTCATCAAAGATATAGGTGAAAGCGCGGTTCAAAGTGATGTCGTCTTTGGACGCAACCGTTGCTGCCCGCAGCCTAAGAAGTTGTTCACCTGTCAGAGCCTCAACCAGCTTTGTGAAAGCCTCTTCGTTCTCTGTTGATCCCGCGATTGTCTTCGACTTCATCAACACCACGGGTTTGCAGTGCAGGCTATGCGCCTCGGCCACTTTGCGTCGGTACTGGCTCAGTACTATGGCTTGAAGCATGCGTTCCGCAGGGGGCAAGTCTGCTTGCCGCAGCTCAATGTCTTTCGAGTATCCATCTTCGCGGAAACGGCCCAAGGAATAGTCATAGATTATCTTGTCGTGATACTTGGCCTTGATCGCTTCGTTGGTCAGATCAACGGTCGCCGTAAATTCCAGCAACATGTTTTCGGCATGTTGTTCAAAGATGCCTCGAACCGTCTTTTCCCAACTTACCTTTTCTTCCTCTTCCTCACCCGTCAGCGCCTTCTTGGTTTCGGCGTTCAGGTGATGGGCTTCGTCGGAAATCATCACCACTTTGTAGTCGCTGAAATCTTCGATGGTGACAGCGTTTTCTCGTGGGTCGTTGATACGGCTTTGCAGACCTTGAATAGTGGTGAAGTGGATGTTGATCACGTCCTGACTGGCCGCGTCAAACGTATCCACCGACCGAACCTCTACCAGTTTGTCATCAATCCTGATCTGAGAGGCGAACAGGTACTTGCTGGAACCGGGGTTCAGGAAGTTTTCCTTGGTCTTTTCAATGATCTGAGTGGAGTTCACAAAGAACATGAAATTGCGATAACCGCGCCTGTAAAGGTCAAGGATCAGCGCCGCCATGATCACGGTCTTGCCGCTACCCGTCGCCATATGGAACAGCAGATGTGGGTTCTTGGGGCGACCCTTGAAGTCTTCGACAAAGAACAGGAACCGTTCCAGCGCCTGTTCCTGATAGGGGCGCAGGGTGATCTTGGGCGACAGGTTGTCGCGCAGGTCAGCCGGGATCACCTTCGACAGAAATCCCATTTCTGAGGCGACTGTTAGCTTGTCGTTCAGGCTTTGGGTCATTCCGCAACCCCATAGAAGGCGCGGGTGGCCTTGGCGTCTTCCTCGCTGATCTGGAAGGCTTCATCACCCAATGAGCCAAGGTTGACGTACAGATGGTTTGCATCAAGGCAATCCATCAACACGTGCTTCTGATCGGCAAGGGGAAGTGCCGCGAAGTCCTTGGTGTCGAATTTCGTCAGGTCGATGTCGTGCCGCAGATAGCCTGTTGCCTGCATGGCGTCGTAGACAGCCAGCAAAGCCGCTGTGTCCACCGCATCGGTGATCTGCGCCGCGAAAGATACGTTGAATGACGCGAGTTCGGCATAGATGAAGGAACCGCCGCCGTTCCACGCTTGGGCCTTAGAAATCCCGCCCGGTTCACCTGCAAGAACCTTTTTCAGACGCGCAGATGTAAGTTCTTCGATGTAGTCCATTTGCTCAACTGCTATCCAGCGCCGTCGCATCTTTTG
Organism: Cypionkella psychrotolerans; assembly: GCF_001294535.1. Classification (GTDB taxonomy): domain Bacteria; phylum Pseudomonadota; class Alphaproteobacteria; order Rhodobacterales; family Rhodobacteraceae; genus Cypionkella; species Cypionkella psychrotolerans. The sequence goes on from NZ_LGIC01000065.1 coordinate 165,859, forward strand.
TGCAACGGCAGCAGTCGTTCCCGAACCAGCAAAAAAGTCGAGAACGATTTCACCCTCGTTGGTTGCAAGGTGTACTATGCGCTCGATCAGCCTTTCAGGCTTCGGTGTGAAATCCGAAGCAAGCTCAGCACCGACCAGTGCTATGAGTTCCTTGGTTGCCTCTTCATTCGAACCAGCATCGGTATGAGGCCACCATGTCCATGACTGAATGCCAGTCTCTTCCTTTAGGAATTTCTTTCTGCGGGGCTTGTTTGATCCATCAACCCCAAACCAAATTCTGTTGTCCTTGAACAACTCAAGGTATTCCGCTTCAGTCTTTTTCCAGCAGTACCCGTCCTCGGGGTAGTACTTTTCACCTGATGGCGTCGTGATCCAATACATTTGATTTTCACGGCCAGCTTTGCCGTTTTTCTTCTTGTTCTGTGCTGTGAAGTCCCTGTGGACCCACGCTCCCCTGCCGTCCTTGTCGAGGTTTTTGTATTCTGCGCGTTGCTTTTCAGTCAGTGGCAAGCGGTTCGCCTGCTCTTCAAACAGCGTCTTCACCGTGCCGTTGGCGCGTTTTATTGTGCCCAGCGTCCGGCCATAAACAAGGATGTTGTCGTAGCCGTTCCCTAGCACCACCCTGTCATCCGGCGAAGTGCGCTTCTGCCAAGCTATGTGTGCGACAAAATTCGCCCGCCCGAAGACTTCATCCATCAAGACCTTGCAGTAGTGAACTTCTGTATCGTCCAGAGTGACGAAAATTGCCCCGTCACGCCGAAGCAATTCCTTTGCGACCTCAAGACGGCTACGCATGAACGCCAACCATGTAGCGTGATTGAAACGGTCATTGTAGGAAAAACCATCGTTCCCTGTGTTGTAGGGCGGGTCAATATATATCAGCTTCACGTCGCCCTTGAAGCGCTCTTTCAGTGAGTGCAGCGCTACAAGATTGTTCCCCTTGATCAGCAAGTTGTCTGAGACTTGAAACTCCCCGACAGGCTTTGCCTTGCCCGCCTTCACCGCGTCTGCGTCCCAGCGTTCCCAACCCGTCAGCACCTTGGGTTCAAACAACCGTGTGATGTCATCGGGGGCAAGGGTGGTGTTCCAGAACACCTCGTCGCGGCCTTGATCCTCTTTGGTCATGCCGCCTTCCAGTACGCAATCCTTGTAGGGCCATGACAGCACCACATCGCGCGATTGGCTGATGTAGTCGCGCCCCGTGGTCAGGCCGATCCGGTTGCCGAAAGCGGTGTAGCTGTCAGGCAGGAAAGCCTTGTTCGACACAAAGTCCTGAAACCGCACCTTGTCGAACACCAGCGCCCCAGCGACTTCGGTGAAGAAGTGCGCCTTGATTGGTTCGGATTGCAGGAGCAAGGCCAACAGTTTCGGGTCCATCTTAAGCGCGGCCTCGATCACCGCGTTCTTCAGAATCGTACCATCCGAAATGAAGGTCTGATCCTGTTGAAGAACGGTTTCCAAGTCTTGCAGAAGGTTCTGTTGCGCCATGCTTTTCGATCTCTCGCCGTCACTATGTTTCACTGATTTTCAATAGGTAGGAATGGGTTAGGAAACCTGCCTTGCCGCACCATCGCAGATTGAGTACTATCTTGCTAGGTGCCGCCGTGCCAACTTCCGCAGTGTATCCATTCCGATGAGTTAGGTCAGGCTTCGGCATCCCGAAACCGTTCGATGGCCTCTTTCAACTGCGACACCTTGTAGCCTTCGCTGAAATAGGTCTTCGCAGTCACCCCTTCCTTTTCATGTCCGACAAGAGTTTGCACCATGGGCAAGGCGACCCCGGCTTGTTGCAGCCTCGTGACTATCGTGTGCCGCAGGCTGTGGAAGACGTGCTGTTCTGTCTTCAAGGCAAGAGCCGGGAGGAAAGTTTCGTTGAACCAGCGCCCCTGATTTCGCCCGAAACCATGCTTGGGGCTGTAAGGGAAGTCGGGAAACAACCTTGCTTGCGGTCCGTTTTGCCGCCTGCGGTCAACAAAACCCAACACGCCCATTTCGATCAGTTTCGAATGCAGCGGAACAAACCGCCGTGCTGCGACAGTCTTCAGGTGCTTTTTCTTATCGGGGTCATCGTTGTTGATGCTGATACACCAAATGCCGTCGATTTCTTGCACATCGCTTGCCCGGAGTGCGCAGACTTCGTTCAATCTTGCACCTGTGAATATCGCGATCAGGCTAGCCCAACGATAGCTTTCCTTCTTCACCAACGGACTGTCAGCCGCAGTTAGTTCCCTGACCATCTTTACAATGGCCTCTGGCGGGAATGGCTTTCTTGTTTCATCCACACCTGCCGCCCGATTGCCTCCTCGAACCTTCATGCCTTCGAATGGATTTTCCTTGGCATATCCATTGTTTACAGCCCATGCGGTGAAGGTGTGAAATGCACTCAAGTATGCATTAAGCGTCACTGGACTCATAGGCTCGATACCTGGCACCTTTGCTGCATCTCGAAGACTCAGGTTTCGTGTAAACGGGTTCTTGTTCTTGTTTGGTGGCAAGGCAAGCAACACAGACTTAACATCTTGAGCATTCTTCTTGCTGATTGAAGCCATGGCGGTTGCACTGCCGACAAGTTCGACAAGGACACCCAGTGTTGCTTCTTGCTTTGCGCGGGTTCTTTCTACCCATGCCCCAATGCCGTCCTGTTCCTTGATGTACAGGGCAACCACTTCGGCAAGCGTCCTGCTGTCGCTGTCCGGTTGTTCCTGCTGAATTGCGGCATCCTTCTGCCTCGGATGCAGCCCAGTCGTCAGGTCCACGGATTGCAGTTTCTTTCGGTGATCATCAACCGCGTTCCAGTAGGCCAGCATGCCCGTTCGGAAGAGTTCCAGCACATCAGATTTGCTCGCCTCTATCTCAGTCCGAGGACGCCCCGAAAACGATGCAACCTTTTCAAGCGTCTTTTCGACCTCTTCAGGTCCGACCATTTCCCAGTAGTCTTCGGCCCCGGCAGCAAGGATTGAACGCGCGTTGTCTTCTGCAACCGGGTTGTACTTGTGAAGTGGCCCCTGATTGTCCAACCGCGCAATGGTATGCTGCAGCGTCTGCTGCAACACACCCTGAACAATGGTCCGAATTTCATCGTAACGCATGGAACTGCCAACCACCTGCAATCGAAGGCTTTCTCCGCAAGATGCAAGGTGTCGTGCCAGAAAGCCAGCCCGTTTCGGACACCGTGTTTGCAGGGAGATTCGCAGCCTTTGCCGCGAGACTGGGGCATTTGGGATAGGCCAGCGGAAGTAGAAAACCCCGTGCCGTGACCGGGAAAGGTAGGCTGCAAGTTTCATCGTGTGGCACCCTTGTGTGGCACACCTGAAAATCTGCAGTCTAAGTCATTGATTTAGAAGGAACTGGTGGAGCCAGGGAGGATCGAACTCCCGACCTCTTGAATGCCATTCAAGCGCTCTCCCATCTGAGCTATGACCCCATCTTTGGCACAACGTTGGGCGCGTCGTGATCGTCTTGGTGGGCGGTGTTTAGGCGAGGGCGCGGGGGGGTGCAAGAGGAAAATGCAAGCCTCCCCACGCCCGGCTTGATCAGCTTAAACGTCTTCCTCGTCGCCGGCCACGTCAGTCAGATCATCCAGCGACACGGTGTCGTCGGCGTCATCTTCCAAGAGCTCATCGTCGAGTTCGGCATCATCGGCGACGCCTGCGACCAGCAGATCATCATCTGCCTCCAGATCATCAACCAGCACCGCATCATCGTCTTTTTCAGGCTGCACACGCGCGATCACGGCGGCAGCCATTTTGCGGCGTGCCGATTCGATGTCCACGACCTCACCCGTGTACGGGCTGACGATCGGGCTGCGGTTCAGGTCGTAAAAGCGCTTGCCGGTGGTCGGGCATACGCGCTTGGTGCCCCATTCTGCCAATGGCATGGTTTTCCCTTTGTTCAGGCTGGCCCTTGCGGGCTGTCAATTCGGAATGTAGCCGCTTGCCACAGGCTTGAGCGACTGTCAAAGGCTTTTGTCAGTGTTACCGCAGTTGCGGCTGCGATGCAGATAGGTATGCTGCGGTCCCATGTCCAGAGGTGCGATTTTGCTGCTTCCCGGCCCACCCCCAATAGAGATCACTCTGCGTCGCAATGCCCGCGCGCGGCGGTTTTCCTTGCGCGTATCGCAGACCAATGGCGCGGTGACACTGTCGTTGCCGACGCGGGCGCGGGAGGCCGAGGCGATGGCCTTTGCTCGCGCGCAGGAACCTTGGATCCGTGCGGCGGTAGCGCGGATGCCGCAGGTGGTCGGGGTTGGTATCGGTTCGGTGCTGCCGTTTGAAGGGCGGGCCTTGCGGCTGGAGAACGGCGCAGGGCGGTCGGTGCGGGTGGAGGGCGATTCGCTTGTCGTGCCGGGCGATCCTGAACGCGCAGCGGCGCGGGTGTCAGCTTTTCTGCGGGTGCAGGCACGCAATCGGTTGGTGGCGGCATCGGATCACTACGCCGGGCTGATCGGGCGTAAAGTTAGCCAAGTAACGCTGCGCGACACCCGCTCACGGTGGGGATCTTGCACCTCGGATGGGTCGCTGATGTATTCGTGGCGGCTGATCATGGCGCCGCCTCGGGTGCTGGACTATGTCGCAGCCCATGAGGTGGCGCATATGCTGGAGATGAACCATTCGGATCGGTTCTGGGCTGTGGTGCAGCACTTGTTTCCGGGCTGGCAGGCAGAACGCGGGTGGTTAAAGCGGGAAGGCGGGGCGCTACAGGCGATCCGGTTTGATGGCGGCGATCTTGATGGCGCTTGACCGCAGCAAGCTCTGGGTGCTTGGCTAGGCCATGATTTCACCCTATCCCATCCCGCCGCGATTGGCCGACCCAAATGCTGCCGCCCATGAGCGGGTGTATCGCAGCCTGCGCCAGCAGGTGTTGCATGGCGAACTTGCGCCCGGTCAGGCGATGACCCTGCGCGGTATTGCGGAACAATTTGGCGTCTCGATGACCCCGGCGCGCGAGGCGGCGCGGCGGTTGGTGGCTGAGGGGGCGTTTACGATGTCTTCGTCAGGGCGGATTTCAACACCGGAACTTACCCCGGAACGCATTGAGGAACTGGCCGCGATCCGCGCTATGCTGGAGCCGGAGATGGCGTCGCGGGCGCTGCCGCGAGCGCATTTCGCGTTGATCGACCGTTTGGCTGCGATCAATGCGCTGAACCAAGAGGCGGTGATGAACCAAGATGCGGTGGGCTATGTGCGCACCAATCTGGAGTTTCACCGCACGCTTTATCTGCGCGCCCAGACCCCGGCGATGCTGGCCCTGTGCGAGACGGTCTGGCTGCAACTGGGGCCGACAATGCGCGCGCTTTACCAGAAGTTGCGTAGGCGGGACATGCCGCAACACCACCGGATGATCCTCGCGGCCTTGCGGGCAGGCGATGAGCCGGGGCTGCGCTTGGCGGTGCGCACGGATGTCACACAGGGGCTGCGACATTTGGCGTCCTAGGCGACGGAATCGCTGGCCTGTGGCGTTTCAGCTGTGACTTACACAGGAGTTGCCATGCGCCCGCTTTCCACCATCGACCGCCGCACCGTCTTGAAGGCGCTTACACTCGCTCCATTGGCGATGCTGCCCGGCGGTCTGGCGACGCGGGCTGAAACTGCCGGGTTGATCTCCACCGATGTCTGCCAGTTGCAACAAGAAGTGACGGAGGGGCCGTTCTACATCGACCCCAAACTGCTGCGCTCCGATATCACCGAGGGCAAACCGGGCCTGCCTATGCAGTTGCGTTTGCAGGTGGTGACGGCGGATTGCGTGCCCGTGGTGGGCGCGCGAGTGGATGTGTGGCATTGCGATGCTTTGGGGGTGTATGCCGGCGTGCAGAATATGGGGGACGGCGGTGATACCAGTGGCCAAACTTTTCTGCGTGGCACGCAACAGACGGATAATGCTGGCACTGTGACATTTCAAACCGTGTTCCCCGGCTGGTATCGCGGGCGCACGACGCATGTGCATTATAAGGTGTTTCTGGATGCACAAACCGTGCTGACCAGCCAGATTTTCTTTGATGAGGCGGTCAATGCTGAGATTTACGCCGAGCATCCCGCCTATGCCCGCCAAGCTGAACGCGACATGCTAAACGCCGACGATGGCATTGCCGCTGATGCCGGGGATGGCGCTTATGCGCGGGTCAAAATGACCGAGCCGGATGGCGCAATGGAGGCGGCTTTGGTGGTCGGGATCAGCCCGGACGGAGGCTCTGCCGGGCTGCTGGATTGGCTGTGGAAAAAGGCCTGAGGCGGCGCGCGTCCCTGCCTTACGGGCGATCTTCGCATAAGCGAAGACGCCTGTAAGGGCGGAGGAGCGTGCTTAGGCGTGAATCGCACCGTCGCCACAAGCCAGCGCCGCTTCGCGCACCGCTTCGCTATAGGTGGGGTGGGCGTGGCAAGTCATCGCCAGATCTTGTGCTGACGCGCCAAATTCCATCGCCACGCAGACCTCGTGGATCAGATCGCCTGCGCCCGGCCCGATGATATGGCAACCCAAGATGCGGTCGGTGGTCGCATCCGCGAGCATTTTCACGAAACCCTCGGCCTGAAACACCGCTTTGGCGCGCGCATTGCCCATGAACGGGAATTTGCCGACCTTGTAAGCGCGGCCCTGTTCTTTCAGCTGTTCTTCGGTGGCCCCCACCGATGCCACTTCTGGCGAGGTGTAAACCACGCCGGGGATGACGCCATAATTCACATGGCCCGCTTTGCCAGCCATGATCTCGGCCAAAGCCATGCCCTCGTCTTCGGCTTTATGCGCCAGCATTGGGCCGACAATCGCATCACCAATCGCATACAAGCCGCTGATATTGGTGGCGAAATGTGCATCGGTCTTGACCTGACCACGCGGCAGCATCTCAACCCCCAACGCCTCTAGCCCCAGACCTTTGACGAAAGGTTTGCGCCCTGTCGCGACCAGAACCACCTCGGCTTCCAGGCTGGCTTCAGTGTCGTTCTTGCGCAGTTTGTAAGTCACCTGGGCCATGCCGTCTTTGGTTTCAACACCCTGCACGGCAGCCCCCAGAACGAACTTAAAGCCTTGTTTCGTCAGGATCCGTTGGAAGGATTTAGCCACCTCAGCATCCATGCCGGGAGTGATCGCATCCAGATACTCGACCACTGTCACCTGCGTGCCCAACCGCGCATAAACCGAGCCCATCTCCAGCCCGATCACACCTGCCCCAATCACCACCATGGTTTTCGGGATCGACGGCAGCGCCAAAGCCCCGGTGGAGGTCACCACAATCGTCTCATCCACGGTGACACCGGGCAGGCTCGACGGCTCGGACCCCGTTGCAATCACGATGTTTTTCGCCTCATGCACCTCGTCGCCGATCTGTACTTTGCCCGGCGCGGGGATAGTGGCCCAGCCTTTCAGCCAGGTGATCTTGTTCTTCTTGAACAGAAACTCGATGCCCTTGGTGTTGCCATTCACAACATCGGTTTTGTAGGACTGCATTTTCAACCAATCGACCGTCGGCGCGCCACCCATAAGCCCCATTTTCTCAAAGTTTTCATGCACTTCATGCAAGCTATGCGTCGCATGCAGCAGGGCTTTCGACGGGATGCAGCCGATATTCAGGCAGGTGCCGCCCAAAGTCTCGCGCCCCTCGACCACGGCCACGTTCAGGCCCAGTTGCGCGGCCCGGATGGCGCAAACATAGCCGCCGGGGCCAGCACCGATGATGATTGCGTCAAAACTTGCCATGGGTTTTCCTTCGTAGGGTTGGCGTGTGAGCCTGTACAGACTGTGTACAGACGCGTGTGTCAGATCAAAGCCGCCACGATCATGGTGAGGCTGGCGAAAAAGCCCACCGCCCAGATGGCCGAGCGCCATGGCCGCAGCCCAAAGGCATAGGCCGGGACGTAAAGCACGCGGGCGGCGAGGTAGATATAAGCGGCGTATTGGGTGACCGCGCTGGATTGGTTGCCCAAGGTCACCACGACGACGGCGAGGGTGAACAGGACCAGCGCCTCAAAATGATTGGTAAGGGCGCGTTGCAGCCGCGCGGTGCGCAGCGACAACTGCCGCGAAGGTGGGCGGTCGCGCGGGCTAGAGGTATAGCCGGTGCCCAGTTGCAGATTGGCCGGGATGGCGAACAGCGCGTATTGTCCGACTTGCAGCAGGCCTGCGAGCGCGAGGGCGGTGAGTTCGGGGGTCATTCTGCGGCCACTTTCTTTGCACGTTTGCGACGTTGATCCCACAGCTTGCGGTTCTCGGCGGTCAGGTAGCTGTCGCGCTGCTGTACCAGCCAAGCCAGCGCAGTTTTGTGCTGGGCCCGCAACTGCGGATCGGCATCATAGGTGGCCAGACGCGCGTTGACGCTGGGAAGATGGCGCTGGATCGAGCGGTCTTCTCCGGTGGCGCGTTCGGCAATAGTCCACATCTTTGAACCGAGCACATGGTTGGCGTGTTGCTTTGCCATGCCGTCGCCGCGGATGTTTTTCAGCAGGAACACATCTTCCGAGCGCACGAAATAATGGTGAATGTCGGCGTTCACCCAAGTCAGGTCTTCATCCTTGATGCCGCGATAATTGGCGGAAGTCGGGTGTGACTGGCCACGATTGGGGATTTTGCGGCCCGCGCTGTTGCGCACGATCACATCGGGGGCGAGCGGGTCTTTCGGCATATGGTCGATGGCGCGGGCAAAGCGGTTGGGGCGGAACAGGGATTTGTGGAACACCAGTTGTTCCTCGATCTGGGCGGAGCACTGGGTTTGCTCGGCCAGCAAGCTGCCACCCTGCCAGATTTGCCGCCCACCGCTGGCGATAAACCGCCACGCGATAGCGACGGTATCGCAGGGGCCGACGGCTTGCAGCAGGTCGCCCACCATACCCGCCCCGGTGGTGATGTTGAGAAACTCATCGGCATCAATGTGCAGCAGCCATTCCACATCCGCCATCGCCGGATGCGCTAAGGCTCGGGCGAGGCCTATGGCCTGCGGGGCCTCACCGGGGGTAACCTCATTGCGGATGTGAATTACAGGCTCCAGTTCCGCCAGTCGATCCGCCATCAGATCGGTGCCATCCTGACAGGTGTTGGTGACCATAAAGATGCGGTCAAAACCGATGCTGAGATGATAGGCCACCCATTCCAGCACAAACACCGCCTCGTTGCGCATACACACCACAACGGCGCGCTTGGTGCGGGGGGAGGGTGTGGCAGAGGTGGACATCAGAGTGGCGAGTTCGAGGGTCATGAAACGATCTGTTCTTTGGCTTTGGAAAGCCATTTAATTAGAGCTATACTTACTGCAATTTCTATTATTGTAATCGCATACATAAACAGAGAAAATATCCCGATCATGTTGCTACTGATTGCATCAAGTAGAGTGTCGCCTGCCCAAAGCAAAAATAACATCATAGCAATCTTGTTGCGTTTTTTTATAAACACAAAAAAAATGCAAAGAATAGCAGCGGTTATAAATCCAGAAATAAAACTCCAACCGGGCGTTGCCAAGTAGAATTGGAACGCTGTAGATAATAGGCTTAAGAATAAACGAAGGAAAATCTCAACTTTAAGCCCAAGCAGAGCCGCACTAATTGCACGATTCTGATCCCCATAGCTGATTACTTCGGCTTCTGGCACTTGTATAATCCTTAAGATCAACTCTTATGGTTTGAATGGGGTGCGCAATAGATGCGCACCCTAGATTTTCACAAATCCATCAACAACCGACGCGGATCTTCCAACGCTTCCTTCACCCGTACCAAGAACGTCACCGCGCCCTTACCGTCCACAACCCGGTGATCGTAGGACAAAGCCAGATACATCATGGGACGGATGACGATTTGGCCTGCAACCACGACCGGGCGGTCCTGGATTTTGTGCATCCCCAGAATCCCCGATTGCGGCGGGTTCAGGATCGGCGAGGACATCAGCGAGCCGTAAACGCCGCCGTTCGAGATGGTGAACGAACCGCCCTGCATTTCAGCCATCGACAGCTTGCCATCCCGCGCGCGCAGGCCGAGTTCCGAGATTTTCTTCTCAATCGCGGCAAAGCCCATCTGGTCGGCATCGCGCACCACAGGCACGACAAGGCCGTTCGGAGTGCCGACGGCGACGCCCATGTGGACGTAGTTTTTGTAAACCACATCCTGCCCGTCAATCTCGGCGTTCACTTCCGGGATTTCTTTCAAAGCATGGGTGCAGGCTTTGACAAAGAACGACATGAAGCCCAGTTTCACGCCGTGCTTTTTCTCGAAGATGTCTTTGTATTCATTGCGCAAAGACATGATGCCGGACATGTCCACCTCGTTATAGGTGGTCAGCATGGCGGCGGTATTTTGTGCGTCTTTCAGACGGCGCGCGATGGTGGCGCGCAGGCGGGTCATTTTGACGCGTTCCTCGCGGGCGGCGTCGTCAGCAGGCACCGGTGCGCGCGGGATGGCGGCTACGGCAGGGGCGGCGGCAAGCGGGGCTGCGGTTGCGGCACGCGCCACGTCTTCCTTCATCACCCGGCCATCGCGGCCAGTGCCTTGGACTTGATCGGCAGACAGACCCGCCTCGGCCATCGCCTTCTTGGCGGAAGGCGCGTTTTCCACGTCGCGCGGGGTCAGCACTTCTGGGCCGGCACCGGGCGAGCCGACCGTCGCGGCAGCAGCCACCGATTTCGGCTCTTCGGCTTTCAACGGAATCGGCGCTGCGGTTTTGGCACCCACAGCACCTTCGGTCACAATCGCGAGCCGCGCATTGGCGGCCACGGTTGTACCTTCAGGGGCGAGGATTTCCGTCAGAACGCCCGCCACGGGGGAGGGCACTTCGACGGAAACTTTATCGGTTTCCAACTCGCACAGCATCTCATCCAGCTTGACCACATCGCCGGGTTTTTTGAACCAAGTCGATACGGTGGCTTCGGAGACGCTTTCGCCCAAAGAGGGCACCATTACATCCGTCATATCATTCTCCTGCGCGGGCGGTGGTTGGGGACGGGCCGCCCAGCGCCTCATTCACCAAGGTTTGCTGTTCGTATTTGTGTTTGGACGCAAGGCCCGTGGCCGGCGAGGCCGAAGCTGCACGGCCAGCATAGCGGGGCCGGGTGTTGGTTGCACCGATATTGGTCAATAGCGCCTCTAGTTCCGGCTCGATGTGCGACCAAGCGCCCATGTTCTTCGGTTCTTCTTGGCACCAAACCCATTCCGCGCCCTTGAACCGCGAAAGTTCAGCCGTGAGCGATTGCTTGGGCACCGGATACAACTGTTCGACCCGCAAAAGATAGGTGTCGGTCAACCCGCGTGCATCACGCTCAGCCAGCAGATCGTAGTAGACCTTGCCCGAACACAGCACGACGCGCTTGATGCCATCATCGGCATTCAGCTTGGTTTCCGAATGACCCTTTTGCGCATCATCCCACAAAACGCGGTGGAAGTAGCTGGCTTCGGTGAAATCCGACGCATCCGATACAGCCATCGGGTGCCGCAGCAGGGATTTCGGCGTCATCAGGATCAGCGGCTTTCGGAAATCGCGATGCATCTGACGGCGCAGGATGTGGAAGTAGTTTGATGGCGTGGTGCAGTTTGCCACGATCCAGTTGTCATGCGCTGACATCTGCAAGAAGCGTTCCAGCCGCGCCGAAGAGTGTTCCGGCCCCTGTCCTTCATAGCCATGCGGCAACAGACAGACCAGGCCCGACATCCGCAGCCATTTGCTCTCACCCGAGTTGATGAACTGATCGAACATGATCTGCGCGCCATTGGCGAAATCACCGAACTGCGCTTCCCACATCGTCAGCGCGTTGGGTTCGGACAGCGAATAGCCATACTCAAAGCCCAGAACCGCATACTCCGACAGCATCGAGTCGATCACCTCATAGCGCGCTTGCCCGGCGCGGATGTGGTTCAGCGGGTAGTGGCGTTCTTCGGTGGTCTGATCGACAAAGGCCGAATGGCGCTGGCTGAAGGTGCCGCGGGTGCAATCCTGACCTGACAGTCGCACTGGGAAGCCTTCAACTTGCAGGCTGCCAAAGGCCAAAGCTTCTGCCGTCGACCAATCGAAACCCTGCCCGGTTTCAAACATCTTCTTCTTGGCTTCGAGCTGACGCGCTACGGTTTTGTGGATGTCAAAGCCCTCCGGGATGCGGGTCAAAGCGGCACCCACTTCGGCCAAGGTCTCGGGTTTGATCCAAGTGTTGCCGCGCTGGTAATTGTCCAAGTCTTTGGTTTTCATCGACTTCCAGCGGCCATCCAGCCAATCGGCCTTGTTGGGCTTATAGTCTTTGCCGACCTCAAACTCTTCATTCAGGCGGGCTTGGAACGCCGCCTTCATATCCTCAATCTCGCCTTCGGGGATCAGCCCATCGGCAACCAGACGGTCGGTATAAAGCTGCAAGGTGGTTTTTTGCTTGCGGATCGTGGTGTACATCGCCGGGTTGGTGAACATCGGCTCGTCGCCTTCGTTGTGACCAAAGCGGCGGTAGCAGAAGATGTCCAGCACCACATCCTTGTGGAAGGTCTGGCGGAATTCGGTGGCAACTTTCGCTGCATGAACAACGGCTTCCGGGTCATCGCCATTGACGTGGAAAATTGGCGCTTCGACCATCAAAGCAATGTCGGTGGGGTAGGGGCTGGAGCGGCTGTAGGCTGGTGCGGTGGTGAAACCGATCTGGTTGTTGACGATGATATGGATCGTCCCACCCGTGCGATGGCCCTTCAGACCGGACAGGCCAAAACATTCAGCAACCACTCCCTGACCCGCAAAAGCCGCATCGCCGTGTAGCAGCACGGGCAGCACCTGACTGCGTTCGGTATCGCCAAACTGATCCTGCTTGGCGCGGACCTTGCCCAGAACGACAGGGTTTACTGCCTCTAGGTGTGAGGGGTTCGCGGTAAGCGACAGGTGAACCGTGTTGCCGTCAAAGGTGCGGTCCGACGAGGCGCCAAGATGATATTTCACATCGCCCGAGCCATCGACATCTTCCGGCTTATAGCTGCCGCCCTGAAATTCGTTGAAAATCGCGCGGTAGGGCTTTTGTAGTACGTTCGAGAGCACGTTCAGACGACCGCGGTGCGGCATCCCAAAGATCACCTCGCGCACGCCCATCGCGCCGCCGCGTTTGATGATCGCCTCCATCGCCGGGATCAGCGCCTCGGCGCCGTCCAGACCAAAGCGCTTGGTGCCCATGTATTTGACATGGAGGAATTTTTCGTAGCCCTCAGCCTCAACCAGCTTGTTCAGGATCGCCTTGCGGCCCTCACGGGTGAAGGCGATTTCTTTGCCGTAGCCCTCAATCCGCTCTTTCAGCCAAGCCGCCTGTGCGGGGTCGGAAATATGCATGAATTGCAGCGCGAAAGTGCCGCAATAGGTGCGCTTCACAATGTCGATGATCTGCCGCATCGAGGCCATTTCCAGCCCCAAAACGTTGTCGATGAAGATCGGGCGATCCATATCGGCCTCGGTGAAACCGTAAGACGCCGGATCCAACTCGGGGTGATTGCCGCGATCGGTCATCCCCAACGGATCAAGATCGGCGGCTAGGTGGCCACGGATGCGGTAGGCGCGGATGATCATGATGGCGCGAATGCTATCCAACACAGCACGCTGCACCTGCGCATCACTTAACGAGACGCCCTTTTCCGCAGCTTTTTCGGCAATCTTCTTGCCCGCGCCTTTCGGCTCTGCCGCCACAGGCCATTCACCCGTCATAGCACCAGTGACATCATCCGAAGGCGTCGGCGGCCAATCGGCGCGGCCCCAAGACGGGCCAGTGGCCTGCCGTTTGGCGTCCATCTCGGGTTCCGCCAGCGAACGGAAAAAGTCCGCCCATTGCGCATCGACCGAAGCCGGATCAGCGGCATAGTTTGCCGCCAGCTGGTCAATATAATCCGCATTGGCGCCTTGCAGGAAGCTGGAGGCGTGGAATTGGCTGTTGGGGGATTGTTCGGTCATGGGGTTACCTCAAGGGGGTTGGGACCGTAGGAATTGGAGTTGGGTTGCGATGGCCGGGAAAGGGGAATTGCAAAGACAAGCAAAGCCAGCAATGCAAAAGGTAGGCCCAAAAACACTGTGATGAACCCGATGCCAGACAGGGATTCGGTGCTGTAGATGTGGAGCTGTTCCAAGGCGACCAATACGTTTCCGCAAATGGTGTATGCGATCAGGATTGTCAGCATTACTGCTTGAAATGGCCACTTAAGCCGTGAACCGGTGTCTGCGAGACGGCGAGCCCCTGCGGAAATCATGGCGAGGCTGAGAGCGGGAAACACTACGAACAATAGCGAGTACAAGACGGCGGGCTTTTCGAATATTGAGCTAACGTCGGCAAGCGCAACAGTCGCCAAGACCACAATAATTGGCACGGGTGCAAACCACCAGAACTCGGCGCGGGATGCCCGCCCCGAGAATTGGAAAGACTTGGCAAAACCAGTCCTGATGGCCTGCGCCGGTCCCATGATCAGCCCTTGATCGCTTTCAGCACGGCCTCGCCCAAAGTCGCTGGGCTGTCGGCCACCACGATCCCGGCCATTTTCATAGCCTCGATCTTCGATTGCGCGTCGCCTTTGCCGCCTGCGACGATGGCACCGGCGTGGCCCATGCGGCGGCCTTCGGGGGCGGTGCGGCCTGCGATGAAGCCGGCGGTAGGTTTCCAGCGGCCGCGCTTTTTCTCATCGGCAAGGAACTGGGCGGCGTCTTCTTCGGCAGCGCCGCCGATTTCGCCGATCATGATGATCGAATGGGTATCGGGGTCAGCAAGGAACATCTCAAGGATATCAATATGTTCCGAGCCTTTGATCGGATCGCCCCCGATGCCAACAGCCGAGGTTTGGCCCAAGCCTACGTCGGTGGTCTGCTTCACGGCCTCATAGGTCAGCGTGCCGGAACGCGACACAACCCCGACCGAGCCTTTCGAGAAAATGCTGCCCGGCATGATGCCGATTTTGCATTCACCCGGTGTCATCACGCCGGGGCAGTTCGGCCCGATCAGGCGGGATTTCGAATTGATCAGCGCGCGCTTGACCTTCATCATATCCAGCACAGGAATGCCTTCGGTGATGCAAACGATCAGCTCCATCTCGGCATCAATCGCCTCAAGGATGCTGTCGGCTGCGAACGGCGGCGGCACATAGATTACGCTCGCATTGGCCCCGGTGACCGCGCGGGCCTCGTGAACGCTGTCAAACACCGGCAGGTTCAGGTGGCTGGAGCCGCCCTTGCCGGGAGTGACGCCGCCGACCATTTTGGTGCCGTAAGCGATAGCCTGTTCCGAGTGGAACGTGCCTTGGCTGCCAGTGAAGCCTTGGCAGATGACGCGGGTGTTAGAGTTTACAAGAACAGCCATGATATTATCCCTTCACCGCTTTAACGATCTTCTGTGCGGCGTCTGACAGGTTGTCAGCGGCGATCACGTTCAGGCCGGAATTGCGGATGATGTCTTTGCCGAGTTCCACATTGGTGCCTTCAAGGCGCACCACCAGCGGCACTTTCAGGCCGACTTCTTTCACTGCCGCGATCACGCCCTCGGCGATGATGTCGCAGCGCATGATGCCGCCGAAGATGTTGACGAGGATGCCTTTGACCTGCGGGTCAGAGGTGATGATCTTGAACGCCTCGGTGACCTTTTCTTTGGTAGCCCCGCCGCCGACGTCCAAAAAGTTGGCAGGCTCGGCCCCGTACAGCTTGATGATATCCATCGTCGCCATCGCAAGGCCCGCACCATTGACCATACAGCCGATTTCGCCATCCAAGGCGATGTAGTTCAGATCGAATTTCGACGCGGCGAGTTCCTTCGGGTCTTCTTCCGTCTCATCGCGCAGGGCGGCAATATCGGGGTGACGATACATCGCGTTGCCGTCAAAGCTCATCTTCGCGTCGAGCAACTTCATGTTGCCGTCGGTCATCACCACAAGCGGGTTGATTTCCAGCATATCCATGTCTTTTTCGACGAACAATTTGTACAGGTTCTTCACGATGCCGACGCATTGCTTGACCTGATTTCCGGTCAGACCCAGTGAGAACGCAACGCGACGGCCGTGGAAATCGGAATAACCGGTGGCCGGATCGACGCTGAACGACAGGATCTTTTCGGGCGTGTCGTGGGCGACGTCTTCAATCGACATACCGCCTTCGGTGGAGCATACGATCGAGATGCGGCTGGTTTGGCGATCAATCAGCAAAGCGAGATACAACTCGCGCTCAATATCGCTGCCGTCTTCGATATAGATCCGGTTGACTTGCTTGCCAGCCGGGCCGGTCTGCACCGTCACCAAGGTCCGGCCCAGCATTTGACGGGCAAATTCTGCCGCCTCACCGACCGAACGCGCCAGCCGCACGCCACCTTTTTCGCCCGCCTCAGGCTCCACAAAATGGCCCTTGCCGCGACCACCTGCGTGGATCTGTGCCTTGACCACCCAGAGCGGGCCATCGAGTTCGCCCGCCGCAGTCTTGGCCTCTTCAGCCTTTGTCACGGCGCGGCCATCGGACACCGGGATGCCGTAGCTGCGCAGCAGAGCCTTAGCCTGGTATTCATGGATGTTCATGGATTTGTCCCATCAGCTTGGATTTGAAGGCGGTGTGGCATAAATTTGGGCAATAGGAAAACTCGAATTAGGAGGCATCGGCGGAAAACCGACATTTGTGATCACACGCAAAAAAAATGTGATCACATGAAGGGTTTCCTTAAGTTTTTCAGGGCTTGCCGTTGGCGCTAACGCTCGGCATTGTTCACGCACAGGTGTAAAACGGGATGGCAACAGTTCAATGAAACCAACTTGGGCAGTGGTTGCAACCCTGGATGAGCCTAGCCCGCTGGCGGCGGCTTTCGCTGCGCATCATCTCGCTCAGGGGGCCAGTAAAGTGCATCTGTTCCTGGATAAGCCCGACCCAGAGGCCCAAGCGATGCTGGCAAAGCTGCCGGGCTGTGAGGTGACGGTTTGTGATGCGGCGTATTGGGCCACGTCCAAGCGGGGCGCGCGTCCGGGGCAGCACACCAATCGGCAGGTGCAGAATGCGCGGCGGGTTTATGCGGCCTGCGATGCCGATTGGCTGCTGCATTGCGACGGTGACGAATTTATTCGCGATGGCACTGCTTTGCGCGCGGAACTTGAGACGGCCCCGGCGCGGGCGATGTATATGCGCCTGCTGGTGGCAGAGCGGGTCTATCCCAAGGGCGCTGTGGGGGAGACGATTTTTTCGGGGATTTTTCGCCATGAGCTGCCGGAATATAGCCGCAATGGTGCTAAGGTTTATGGCGAGATGCGGGATTTTTTCCACTTTGGCTTGACCGGGCACAAGGCGGGGAAAGCGCTGGTACGGGTGGGGGCTGGCATGGAAATGGGGCTGCACGCGCCGACAGGCAAGCCGGCGCATCGGCCGATTTTGACCACGCGGATGTTGCATTTTGATGGGCTGACGCGGTTGCATTTCACCCTGAAATTGCTGCGCCGGGCCAATGAGCCGCCGAGCCACGCCAGCAACCGCCACGGCGAGGCGCGCACCACGCAGTTTTTGTCGATGTGCGAGGCGATGGCAGAGCCAGAGATGCGCGCGGCGTTGGTGGCAGTGCTGAAAGAGGTGGAGCCTGATCAGATTAGGCAGTTGCGGCGCTTTGGTGCTGTGGACGAGACAGGCTTTGATCCACGCCCGGTTTTGGCCGCAGCGGGCCTTGCGCCGGATCTGTCAGAGGCGGCGTTTGATGCCAGTTTGCGCCTGCGCTATGCTGAATTTTTGCAGAAACACGCGCCGGATTTGGCCTGAGTTAGTTCAGATAAAACGACAGCATCACCGCCTCACCGCCCATCATCTGCTCAAACGCGCTCCAGTTCTGGTCGCTGACAAGCGTGCCTTTTTCCAGATAGGGCACGGCGGCCCAGCCTTGGATCCAGCCTGCCAGATCGGCGGGGCGCGGATCGGTGAAGATCTTGGCAATGTTCACCCCGGCCGCCCCCTGCTGCCGCCAATAGGGCGCGAGTTTGGTACCTTTCAGCAGTCCCTCGGCATCGTCCAGCACCGAAAGCCACACCGCCCCGGTGCCCGGTGGCAGAGTGACCCCCAAAGCCGATTGCTGTTTGTCATTCGGCAACCATTCGGCGGCATTGTCCGTTTCCTGCGCGACGGTTGCCCAGAACCGGCGATTGTCGGCGATCATGCTCAGGAAATGTATTTGCGCACTGGTCATTCGGGTTGCATCGGGTGTTTGTTGCAAAGCGGCAATCGCGATGGCGATCACGTCCAACTCGTCCAGCCCATCGCTTCCTGCACCCGTGAAAAAGCTGGGGCTGACAACGCCGAGGCGTTGCATCGCGGCTCGGGTCTGTAGAATTCGGTCAATTGGTTCAGTCGGGTCGTAGGCCAGCACGACATCGGACACGCCTTGCAACAGATGGGTGTAGGCCGAAAGCCAAGCCGCATCGGCTGCATCGAATGTCACAACCGGGGCGGGGGTGGCAGGGTCACGGCTGGCCCATTGCCAACCCAATAGCATCGGTCCCAATACCGCCATCGCATCCTCGCCTTGGTCGCGGCTCTTGTTGGCATTGATGTCAAACCACAGATCTGCAAAGTTGATCTCTAACTTGAAATCAGAGACATCTGGGATTCCGGCCAGCGGTTCGCGGGCCAGTCCCAACTTGGCGTCGATGCTACGAAACAGATCAGCGATCATCGCGGGCTGGAATGGCTTGGGGGCGAAATTGTACGGCAAAGGCAGGCGCAGGAACGGCAGCATCCCTGTCTGGTCCGTCATCCCGGCGCTATAGCGCAGTTGCAAAGCCGTCTCGACAGATCCCAGAAACCGCACACCCCCCAAAGCAAATCGTTCAGCGTCAGTCGGTGCGGGCAGGGCGGCCAGCCGCGTTTCGGTTGCAGCCAGCCCCCTACTGCCAATCTCGGCGCTAAGGGTTTCGGCTTGCAAGGGCGCTGCAAGGCACAGAAGCGGCAAAAGGGCGGGCAGCAGGCGCATGGCAATCTCCACTGGGATTTGGCGTAGGGTGCGCCAGGCGGTCTGCGATGGCAACTGTGGGATTCCAGACCCTAGGCTGGGGTGGCCACGAACAACACCTGCCCGCGCGGTAGGCGGGTTTGGTGTTGATCCACTGCAAAACCCGAAGCGCGGGTCAGCTGCAGAACGTCTTCTGCCAGCATGTGATAGGGCGCGCGGGTATCATGGGTGACCACGCCGTCGGGTTGTTTGACCGGAAGCAGGCTGGCGCTGGCATCGGGGGCAAGAAAGGCGGTGAACATCAGCTTTTGCAAGGCCGGAAAGCGGGCGCGGATCTGGATCAGCGCCCGGCGTAGATGATTGGTGGGCAAATGAGTGAACACCGCAAAGGCGATGGCATGGGTGATATTGTCGGGCACGCCGGGGAAGTTGAAATTGGCATCCTCAATCAGCTGCGCGGGCGAGAGGCGGGATTTATCCGCGATTTCCGTCTCGTAGCCGCGTTTGAGCAGCGCGCCGGACAGATCGGTCGCCCAATAGTGGCCGGGGGTCAGGTATTGCACCGCCTTGCAGCCTAGGCGCAGCGATCCCGCGCCAATGTCGAGCAACCGATGGCCGGGGTCAAGGCCAGCCCCCAGCAAAATCTCCATTTGGATGCGGCCTGTCTCGTCCCAGCGCCCGCCAACGATGTCACGGTGACGGCCTTTTGCGAGGGCATCAGCGTAGAAATTCGGAGCATGATAGGGCGAGATGTGCTGGGCCATGTGGTTTCTTGCCACAAACGCCGGGGGTTTCCCACCCCCGGACCCCCGTGGGATACTTCGGCGCAGAGGATGAAAATTTGAACTAAGTTTTAGGCTTTGCCGCTTCTTGGACGAGTGCAAGACAGAACGCGGTAGCTTGGCCCATATCCTGCACCGAAATCCACTCCAGCGGGCCATGAATATCCTGCATCCCGGTAAACAGATTGGGGCAGGGGATACCCATCTCGGTCAGCCGCGAGCCATCGGTGCCGCCGCGGATCGGGACAGAGACAGGTTCAATCCCAAGGGAGCGGGCGGCGTCGCGGGCAAGGCCGACAGGGGTCATGTCTTTTTCCAGCCAATAGCGCATGTTGCGGTATTGCGGCTTGATCACGCAGGTGATTTCAGCGCGCGGTTCGGTGGCGGCGACGGCGGCGCAGATCTGTTGCAGCAGCGCGCCTTTTTGGGCAAGGCCATCGCGTTCAAAGTCGCGCAGGATGAATTTGAGGATCATTTCCGAGGAGCCGCCGGTCATATCGGTGGCGTGGATGAAGCCGTCGCGGTCGGACGTGGTTTCCGGAGTGAGCGTGGCTTGCGGCAGGGTTTGGATGATCTTGGCGGCGAGGTGGATGGCGTTGACGAGTTTATCCTTGGCCAAACCGGGGTGGATCGAGACGCCTTTGATGGTGACGACGGCGCTGTCGGCTGAGAAGCTTTCGTATTCGATTTCGCCGACAGCACCGCCGTCAAAGGTGTAGGCGAAATCGGCTTTCAGGTCCGCAGGCAGGTTGGAATGGACGCCGCGACCGATTTCCTCATCCGGGGTGAAGGCGAGGCGCAGGGTGGGATGCAGGATCCCGGGGTTGGTCAGCAGGTGGCGGGCGGCGGTCATCAGGATCGCGACGCCGGCTTTATCGTCGGCCCCGAGCAGGGTCGTGCCGGAGGCGGTGATGATGTCGTGGCCTTGTTTGGTGCCGAGGTAGGGGTTGTGCTCGGGCGTAAGGGTCAGGGTGGGGTTGTCGGGAAAGCTGATCGCGCCGCCGTTGTAGCCCCGGATCACCCGGGGTTTGACGCCCGCGGCGTTGAATTGCGGGGCGGTGTCGATATGGGCGAGCAGGCCGACAGTCGGGCCGGGTGCGGTGCCGGGGATGGTGGCGAGGACCGTGCCGTAGGGGGTGAGTTGCACGTCGGTTGCGCCGATGTCTTTCAGTTCGGTCTCCAGCAGGCGCAGGATGTTCAGCTGGATTTCGGTGGAGGGCGAGGTGGCGGAGCTGTCGTTGGATTGGCTGTCAATGCTGGCGTAGCGGATCAGGCGGGTTTCAAGCTCGACGTGGAAATCGGTCATCTTGGCCTCCGGAGGTTTGGGCGGAGTTGGGCGGAGGCAGAGGGGGGTGTCAAGGGGGGATGCGGGGAGGAATTGGGGTGGTCCCAACTCGGGACCATTTTAGTGTGTTTAGAATCAATGGGTTGGGGTGGTGATTTTAAGGATTTGTTTAGGATTGCAGCCGGGGGCTGGCGGCGCGGAGTGGACAGGATCGGGATACCCGCCTAAGCTTGCCCGGCGGACTAGAGGGAGGCTCGGGCCGGTTGCGATGGAGTGTTGTTGCCACAGTCAGTGAGCCTGCGCCGCTAATCATCAGCTTTGTCGCGGCCAGTTTTGCGCGGGGTGCGGCAGAGGTACATCTTTATCTCGACACGCCGCAGCCAGCGCTAGAGGCCGTATTAGCGCGGGTGCCGGGTTGTGTGCTGATCCGCTGCGACGCGGCCTATTGGCGCGCAGCCCCGGAAGGGCGGCCTTGGGCGCCGTCGGACCGGCAGCGCTATAATTTGCAGCGCGCCTACGATGCGAGTGCGGTGGGTTGGCTGCTGCATATCGACAGCGACGAGTTTTTGTCGGCCAGCGGCGATGTCGCTTTGGCATTGGCGGCTTTGCCTACCAGTTGTCTGGTGGCGCAGGTGGCGGTGGCGGAGCGGGTGTATCTGGCGGCACCCGACCCGGAGAATATCTTTGACGGGGTGTTTCGGCGGCCCAACCCGCCACGGCTACAGGCGCAGGTGGATGCGATTGACGGTGCTGTGGCGCAGTTTCTGCGGCAGGGCATGACCAGCTATCCGTCGAGCAAGGCGTTCTTTCGCACCGGGCGGGGCTTGCAGGAGGATGTGCATTCGGCGCGCAATGTCAGCGTGGCAGAGGTCGGCACCTTGCAGGGCTGGCGGCTGTTTCATTTCGACGGGTTGACGATGCAAAGCTGGATCAGCAAGAAACAGCGGACGCTGGCGCAGCAGCCGGGGTGGCAGGCTTTTGCCCCAGCCCGGCGGGCGCAGCTGGCGGCGATTGCGGCGGCGGATGCGACGCAGGGCGGGCTTGAGGCGCTGTATCTGTCGATCAAGCAGTTGAGCCCGGAGCGGGCGGCGGCTTTGCGGGCGCTCGATTTGATCACGCCGGGGGATTTGGATTTGCGCGGCGATCTGGCGCGGGTGTTTCCGGGACTGGCGGTGGATCTGAGCGTGGCGGGGTATGACGGCCATGCGGTCAGCTATGTGGCGCGGCGGGCTGAGGGCTGGTTGGGTCGGATTGGCGCGGGGCTGCGGCGGCGGATCAGGCGGCTGCGGCGCGGGGTTTAGGGGGAAGGTCCCGGATTGGGACTTTTGAAATGTGTTTTTGGTCAAGGGGGTGGGGAGGGGCGTTAGGGGTTTGTTAGGGATTTGAGACAGAGAAGGTGGGGGTTTCACACCCCCAGGCTCTTGGCGAAGGGCCAAGAGCCTCCCCCGTGGGATACTTGAGCCAAGATGAAAGCGGGGGAAGTGAATTGAGGTTGACCCAAACTTGGGTGTTATGATGGGTTGGTGATCTTGGTTGGCACTGAATGGGGGCTGTTTTGCAAGATCGCTACGCCGGTGACGTTGGGGACTTTGCAAAGGTTGCTTTGCTGAGGAGTCTTGGGGACGGCAAAAAGCTGGGAGTGGCTTGGTATCTATACCCAGATGAGGCGCACAATTCTGACGGACGGCATACGCAATATCTCAGAGACCCTGAAAAATGGAGACACTTAGACTCAGAGGCTTTTGATGCCCTAAGTGCTACGGCGCATGATGCTACCCTTGGACGGACAGTCGAAGGAATCGAACGCGCTGGTTTTTTACAGGGAACTTTTTTCAATGAGCGGCTGCTAACTGCGAGTTTGCCTCATGGGCAACGATCAGAATGGCGGAAGAATTGGTTTGAAAGGCTTCAAATCAAACTCGCGGACTCAGATTTGGTTTTTGCGGATCCTGACAATGGTTTGATTGATGATACGGCAAAGCGGCGATCACAAAAAACGTTTGGCAAGCAAATGCCGTTGCTGGAAGCTAAGGCACTCGCGGTGAACAGAACGGCAGTGCTCTATCATCACAACACACGCAGAGCCGGGGGGCATTCAGCAGAGGTGCAGCATTGGATCGAGCAACTGGGCGAAGGCACGGTTGCGGTTCGTGCTAACGCCTATAGCTGTCGTACTTTCTTTATTGTGAATGCGGATGGAGACATGAAAGAAAAGGCCCGAGCATTTTGCCAGCGCTGGAGTAAGCACGCGGTCAAATTTCAGGAATAATAGGGTTGTTGGCTCATTTGGTGTATCATTGGGTAAGTTGGTCCAGCCACCCTACGCCGTGACTAGGGTCCAGACTCATTGATCGTCAAAGCCAGAAGATGACAGTTGCGGCGAGGGCGACGGCGGAGAGGAAGGTCTTTGCGCATCGGTCGTAACGGGTTGCAACGCGGCGCCAGTCTTTCAATCGGCCGAACATGATCTCGATCCGGTTGCGGCGCCGGTAACGTCGTTTGTCGTAGCGGACTGTCTTGCCGCGCGACTTCCGGCCGGGGATGCAGGGGCGTATCCCCTTGTCTTTCAACGCATCCCGGAACCAGTCGGCGTCATAGCCTCGGTCGGCGAGCATCCATTCCGCAGCGGGCAAACTGCCCAGCAGGGCTGCGGCTCCGGTGTAGTCGCTGACTTGGCCTGCGGTCATGAAGAACCTCAGCGGCCGCCCCCTCGCATCGGTGACGGCATGCAACTTGGTGTTCAACCCACCCTTGGTGCGACCGATCAAGCGCCCCCGCTGGTCGTCAGGCCCCCCTTTTTCGCCCGCAGGCTCGAAGCCGTGCGATGCGCCTTCAGATAGGTCGCGTCGATTATGATGGTCTTCTGCTCGGTGCCTTTTGAGGCCAGCCCCTCCATCATCCTGGCGAAGACCCCCATGTCACCCCACCGCTTCCATCGGTTGTAGAGCGTCTTCGGCGGGCCATATTCCTTGGGCGCATCGCACCACCTCAAGCCATTGCGATTGATGAAGATTATGCCGCTCAAAACCCGCCGATCATCGACGCGCGGCTTCCCATGGCTCTTCGGAAAGAACGGTCTCAGCCGCTCCACCTGCTCGTCCGTCAGCCAGAATAGATTGCTCATGATCACCCCCGTAGCTCAGGGGCCTTGAATCACGCAGCGGCGGCAGCCTCAAGCAGATCAATGGGTCCTGACCCTAGCCAGTTTAGACACGAACCTAAGTAGAAAAACGCAAAATGCGTGCCCTCGCGAGCACGCATTTTAAAGTTGGTGCGTGAAATCACGCACCCTACCCGGTTGCCAACCGCGACTTACGCCAACGACGGATCAATCGCCTTGCATGCCGCGACGAGGCCCTTCACGGCGTCGACGGATTTGTCGAACATGGCTTGCTCGTCTGCGGTCATCTTGATGTCCACGATACGCTCAATGCCGCCCGCGCCGATCACGGTGGGGACGCCGACGTACATGCCTTTGAGGCCAAGCGCGCCGTCAACGTAAGCAGCACAAGGCAGCAGGCGTTTTTGGTCTTTCAGGTAAGCCTCGGCCATTTCGATCGCCGATTGCGCCGGGGCGTAGAAGGCCGAGCCGGTTTTCAAGAGGCCGACGATTTCCGCGCCGCCATCGCGGGTGCGCTGGATGATGCCGTCGAGTTTTTCTTGCGTGGTCCAGCCCATTGCGACCAGATCGGGCAGCGGGATGCCGCCGACGGTGGAGTAGCGCGCCAAGGGCACCATGGTGTCGCCGTGGCCGCCCAGAACGAAGGCGGTCACATCGCGCATCGAGACGTTGAATTCGACCGACAGGAAGTGGCGGAAGCGGGCAGAATCCAGCACGCCTGCCATGCCGACGACCATGTGGTGCGGCAGGCCGGAGAATTCGCGCAAAGCCCAAACCATCGCATCGAGCGGGTTGGTGATGCAGATCACGAAAGCGTTCGGGGCATGGGCCTTCAGGCCCTCGCCAACCGCTTTCATCACTTTCAGGTTGATGCCGAGCAGGTCATCGCGGCTCATCCCCGGTTTGCGGGGCACGCCTGCGGTGACGATGCAGACATCAGCACCGGCGATATCGGCGTAGGAATTGGCGCCTTTCAGCGAGGCGTCAAAGCCAGCGGAGGGGCCGGATTGCGCGATATCCAGCGCTTTGCCCTGCGGGGTGCCCTCGGCAATATCAAACAGAATGATATCGCCAAGTTCTTTGATGGCGGCGAGATGGGCGAGCGTGCCACCAATCTGACCTGCGCCGATCAGCGCGATTTTTGGGCGTGCCATTTGAGTCTCCGAAGGGTTTGTATACTGTGGTATGCTAAACCCGTTTGGCCTCTGAACGCAAGTCGCTGCACTGCGGCAGGGTAAGCTGCTGGCCTGCTTGGACTGTTTGCGCTAAACGGGCGCTGGCAGCTTTGGGCTTCGGCGATAAGCTTGCGATTCAGGGGCCGCCGGGATCGGCAACGCGGTGATCATGGGTGATTCCGCAGGCAGGGGAAAGAGCCATGATGGATGGATTCGCGTTTTGGGCGCTGGCGGTGCTGGCCTCGGTGTTTGTCGGCATGGGCAAGGGCGGTTTGCCGGTGGTGGGGATGCTGGGGGTGCCGGTGTTGGCACTGGTGCCGGGGATCCATGCGGTGACGGCGGCGGGGCTGCTTTTGCCGCTGTATGTGGTGTCGGACATGTTCGGGCTCTACGCCTATCGGCGGGAGTTTGACCGTCGGGTGTTGGCGATCTTGCTGCCAGCGGCGACTTTGGGAATTGCGATTGGCTATTTCACCGCGACTCTGGTGTCAGAGGCTTGGGTGACGGTGCTGATCGGTGTGATCGGTGTGGTGTTCGCGCTGAACCTGTTGATCAAGCGGCGGGTGGTGGTGGAGCGAAAGCAGGCTGAAGTGGCACCGGGGGTGTTCTGGGGGGCGGTGACGGGGTTTACCAGTTTTGTCAGCCATTCTGGCGGGCCACCTTATCAGGTCTACACCATGCCTTTGGGTCTGAGCAAAGCGGTGTTTGCGGGCACCTCGACGATTGCCTTTGCCTATATCAATGCGGTGAAGCTGATCCCGTATTACCTGCTGGGGCAGATCAATTTGGCCAGCCTTGAGAAGGTCTTGGTGCTGATGCCGATTGCCGCAGCCTCGGTGTTTCTGGGGGTGCGGCTGGTGAAATGGCTGCCAGAGAAGCTGTTCTTTCAGCTGGTGACTTGGGCGCTGCTGTTGGTGTCGATCAAGCTGATGTGGGATGGGTATAAGGCGATCTGAACGGGGGCGGCTTCGGCTGCGTGAACGGCGAGGATCAGGCCTGCGAAGCCGAGTGACAAAGCGAAGAAGGTCTTTTCCATTGCAGTCTCCGGTTGGGGTTTGAGCTGAGGCTGCGCGGAAGATGCGAGGATAGTGTTAAGGCTGCGCACGGTTTTTCTGCGCTGCGGCATTTCTAGGCTTGCTGAAAGTGGCAAAATGGGGTCGGTTGGCGCAATATTGTTGCTGGAGAGAATCATGACCTCTATCGCGTCGGGCCGCCCCTTCCGTTCTGTGCTGTATATTCCGGGCTCGAAAGAGCGGGCGCTGGAGAAGGCGCGCAGCCTTGCGGCGGATGCGATCATCTTCGATCTGGAGGATGCGGTGGCCCCTGAGGAAAAGGCGGCAGCGCGCGAGGTTTTGGCGCAGGCTTTGGCCGAGGGTGGCTTTGGTCATCGGGCGCGGATTGTGCGGATCAACGGGTTGGATAGCCCATGGGGGGCCGAAGATCTGGCGGTGTTTGGGGCGCATCCGGGGGTGGAGGCTGTGCTGATCCCCAAGGTAAACCGGGCTGCGGATCTGGATGCGGTGGCGGCTGTGTCGGCTAAACCCTTGTGGGCGATGATGGAAACCGCGCTGGGCATGTTGAACGCGGTGGAAATTGCCGCGCATCCCAGCCTGCAAGGCATGGTGATGGGCACCAATGATCTGGGCAAGGAATTGGGCGCTCGGCACCGGGCGGATCGGTTGCCGCTGCAGGCGGGGTTGGGCTTGTGTCTGCTGGCGGCTAAGGCCTATGGCCGGGTAATCGTCGATGGCGTCTATAATGCGTTCAAGGATGATGCGGGGCTGCTGGCGGAATGTGTGCAGGGCCGCGACATGGGGTTTGACGGCAAAACCTTGATCCATCCGGCACAGTTGGAGATCGCCAATGCGGCCTTTGCGCCGTCGGTGGCGGAGTTAGACCTCGCCCGGCGGCAGATCGCGGCTTTCAACCAAGCACAGGCGGCGGGGCAGGGCGTGGCGGTTGTGGATGGAAAGATCGTCGAAAACCTGCATATCGTCACCGCACAGGCGGTTCTAGGGAAGGCCCAGATGATAGCCGCGCTGTCTGAATAGGATTTTGCGATGATCTGGCTGATTTTGGGACTGGCACTTTGGGTGGGCGCGCATTTCTTCAAACGTGTGGCACCGGATATGCGGGCTGGCATGGGCGACAAGGGCAAGCTGGTGGTGACAGGGCTCTTGCTGTTGGCGGTGGTGCTGATGGTGGTGGGCTATCGCGCGGCGGACTGGGTTTCGGTTTACACGCCGCTTCCGGGGATGGGGCATCTGAATAACACCTTGATGTTGGTGTCTTTATTCCTGTTCGGGGTGGGCGGTACCAAGGGCATTTTGTATCCGAAGATGCGGCATCCAATGTTGTGGGGTGCTGTGGTCTGGGCGGTGGCGCATTTGCTGGTGAATGGCGATCAGGCGTCTTTGGTGCTGTTTGGCGGTATCGGGATTTGGGCCTTGGTCGAGATGCTGCTGATCAACCGGGCTGAGGTTTGGGTGGCCCCGACCAATGGGCGCGGCATCAAGGGCGATGCGATGAACCTTGTGGGGACGGTGGTGCTGCTGGGGGTGATTGCGATGATCCATCAGTGGTTGGGCCATCCGGTGTTTTTGGGGACGTATTCCTGATGCAGCTGTATCGGTTTTTGTCGGACGACGACACGTCTGCGTTTTGCCACAAGGTGAGTTTGGCACTGAGCAAGGGCTGGGTGCTGCATGGCGGGCCGACCTATGGCTTTGATGCGGCGCGCGGCGTGATGCGCTGCGGGCAGGCGGTGGTGAAGGATGTGCCGGGGACATATGACCCGGAGATGAAGCTGGGCGAGGCATAGCAGTGGTGGGTTTCACCCACCCTACGGAGGGTGAGATGGCAGCGGTCAAGACCAATGCGGGGCGGTTTTTTGAGGATTACCGGGTGGGTGAGGTGATCACCCATGCGGTGCCGCGCACGGTTTCGGGCGGGGAACGCGCGCTGTATCATGCGCTGTATCCGGCGCGTCATGCGTTGTATTCCAGCGATGTGTTTGCCCAAGATTGCGGGCTGCCGTTCAGCCCTTTCGATGGTCTGGCAGCCTTTCATGTGGTGTTCGGCAAGACCGTGCCGGACGTTTCGCTGAACGCGGTGGCGAATTTGGGCTATGGCGAGGGGCGCTGGCTGCGGCCTGTGTGGCCGGGCGATACTCTGCGGTCTGAAAGCACGGTGATCGGGGTTAAGGAAAATTCGAATGGGCAGTCGGGCGTGGTTTATGTCCGCACGGTTGGGCTGAACCAGCATGAGGAAGCGGTGCTGGAGTATGTCCGTTGGGTGATGGTGAAGAAGCGCGATTTTGGCGCGGCCGCCCCGGTGGCGGTGGTGCCGGAACTGGCTAAGGTGGTGGAGCCTTCCGCGCTGGTGATCCCGCTGGGGCTTGATTTCTCGCGCTATAATTTCGCACTGGCCGGCGAGCCGCACCGGATGCGGGATTATGCGGTGGGTGAGGTGATTGACCATGTCGATGGTGTGACCATTGAGGAAGCCGAGCATATGCTGGCGACCCGGCTGTGGCAGAACACCGCCAAGGTGCATTTTGATGCCACGCAAAGGCCGGATGGCAAGCGGTTGATTTACGGTGGGCATGTGATCTCGCTGGCGCGGGCTTTGAGCTTTAACGGTCTGGCCAATGCGCAAATGCTGGTGGCGCTGAACGCAGGCGCCCATGCCAATCCGTGCTTTGCGGGGGATACGGTGCGGGCGTGGTCGGAAGTGCTGGATATGGTCGAGACGGATGCCAAGGGCGTGGGTGCGATCCGGCTGCGGTTGGTGGCGACTCGCGGCGCTGCGGGGGCGCTACGGGCGGCGGATGGCAAATATCTGCCCGAGGTGCTGCTCGATCTGGATGTTTGGGCGTTGATGCCGGTTTAACATTTGCGCGCTAAGCGTTGTCTGGTTTGGCTCGCCGTGGCAGGTTGGCCGAAACTTGGGGGGATCATGCGGCAATTTCTATGGCTGGCGCTTTGGGGCGCGATGGCGACGGGTGCGGCGGCCCAGACGGTGTTTCAGTTTCCCGAGGATGAGGAAGAATCCGCTTTCATTGCCAATGAGGTGATCGCGACCTTCTATCACGAGGTCGGTCACGCGATGATCGACGTGCTGCAACTGCCGGTGTTGGGCAAAGAAGAAGACGCGGCGGATCATCTGTCGGTGATCCTGATGAATGACATCTGGGAAGAAGAAGCTGCGGCGAACATCCTTGCCAGCGACGCCACTGCCTATGCTTTGCAGTCCGATCAGCGCGAAGCGGGCGGGGAGGAGCCGTCCTATTCCGACGAGCATAGCATGGACATGCAGCGTTATTATTCCGTCGTCTGTCTGTTCTACGGTGCCAACCCCGAGGCGCGGCAGGGGATGGCTGATGAATTGGGCCTGCCAGCGGCGCGTGCCGAGCGCTGCCCTGCGGAATGGCAGGCGGCGGCAGGGTCTTGGGATGCGGTTCTGGCGGATGCGACTCCGGGCGGGGATAATGTCGGGCTGGTGATGCAGACGGGGCAGGAAGGCCAGCCGCTTGCCGATCTGATCGCCGAGGAAGTTGTGGCCATCAATGAGCGCTATGGCCTTCCGCTGGAGGTCAGCGTGGTGGTCGCCGATTGTGGTGAGGCGAACGCCTATTACAGCCCCAGTCAACAAACTATTACGATTTGCAACGAATATGCCCAGAACCTGCAAGCGATGTGGGAAGCCTCGCCAGATTGATGGATTTTGTGATCACGCGATTTTTCCATGTGATCACAAAGGCGAAAAACTGTGGCTGATAGCGAAAACATTGTGCAGTTGCGGCGTGGTTTGGGGTGACATGCGTGATATAAGCGCTATTGAGGAATAAAGCCGCGCAGTCGTCAGGCGATATCTTGGCGGGGCGTGCGTTGGATCAGACCCGGATCAAGAGGCCCGGACCAAGAGGAGGGGACAAGTTATGGCCGAAGTGAAGCGTGTAGAGCGCCCCCTGTCGCCACATTTGCAAATCTATCGCCCGCAACTGACCTCGATCACCTCGATCCTGACCCGGATCACCGGCAACGGGCTGATTGTCGGCGTGATGCTGGCGGTGTGGTGGTTGTTTGCGGCGGCGGTGTCGCCCGAATATTTCGCGGTGGCCAATGCGGTGGCGACAAGCTGGTTCGGCGATCTGGTGTTCACCTGTTCGGCCTGGGCGGTGTGGTATCACTATCTGTCGGGGCTGCGGCATCTCTATTTCGATGCGGGCCATGGGCTGGAGATTGCCACTGCCGAAAAGCTGGGCTGGGGCATCATCGCGGGGTCGTTCCTGTTCACCGCACTCACCATTCTGATCGTGTAAGGGGCTGAATATGCGTTATCTTACCGCGCGCAAACGGGCTGTGGGCAAGGGTGCCTCGCACACTGGCACGGCGCATCACTGGTCGATGACTTTGTCGGCTGTGGCGCTGGCCTTCATGGTGCCGACTTGGGTTTACATCGTCGGCCACGCTTTGGGACAGGATTATGAGGCGGTACGGGCGACCTTTGCGCGCCCCTTCCCCTCAATCCTGACCGCCTTGGTGCTGGTGATCGGGATGCGGCATTTCGCGATGGGGGCCACGATGATGATCGAAGATTACGCGCAGGGCACCACGCGCAAGATGCTGATCATGTTTGTGATCTCGCTTTCCACCGTGATTGCGGCGACGGGGCTGTATGCGCTTGTTCGCATTGCACTTTAAGGGGCTGATATGACTGCTTATCCGTATGAAGTGCACGACTATGATGTGGTCGTGGTGGGTGCTGGCGGCGCTGGGTTGCGCGCGACCTTGGGCATGGCGGAGCAGGGTCTGCGCACGGCTTGCGTGACCAAAGTGTTCCCGACGCGGTCGCATACTGTCGCGGCGCAGGGCGGCATTGCTGCCTCGCTTGGCAACATGGGGCCGGATTCTTGGCAGTGGCATATGTATGACACGGTGAAGGGCTCGGATTGGCTGGGCGACACCGACGCGATGGAATATCTGGCGCGCGAGGCCCCGAAGGCGGTCTATGAGCTGGAGCATTACGGCGTGCCGTTTTCGCGCACCGAAGAGGGCAAGATCTATCAGCGCCCGTTTGGCGGCCATACCACCGAATATGGCGAAGGCCCGCCAGTGCAGCGGACTTGTGCTGCGGCTGACCGCACCGGCCATGCGATTTTGCATACTCTGTATGGGCAGAGCCTGAAGAATAATGCCGAGTTCTTTATCGAATACTTCGCGATTGACCTGATCATGACCGATGGCCGCTGCACCGGTGTGGTGGCGTGGAAGCTCGACGATGGCACGATCCATGTGTTCAACGCCAAGATGACCGTGCTGGCGACAGGCGGTTACGGGCGAGCCTATTTCAGCGCGACTTCGGCGCATACTTGCACCGGCGATGGTGGTGGTATGGTGGCCCGCGCTGGGCTGCCGTTGCAGGATATGGAGTTTGTGCAGTTTCACCCAACCGGGATTTACGGCTCGGGCTGTTTGATCACTGAAGGCGCGCGGGGGGAAGGTGGATACCTGACCAACTCCAACGGGGAGCGGTTTATGGAGCGGTATGCGCCGCACTATAAGGACCTCGCGCCACGGGATTATGTGTCGCGCTGCATGACGATTGAAATTCGTGAGGGGCGTGGCGTGGGGCCGAACAAGGACCACATCCATTTGCACCTGAACCACCTGCCGCCGGAAACTCTGGCGCTGCGCTTGCCGGGGATTTCGGAAAGTGCGCGGATATTTGCGGGGGTTGATCTGCACAAAGAGCCGATCCCGGTGCTGCCGACGGTGCATTACAACATGGGCGGGATTCCAACCAACTACTTCGGCGAGGTGCTGAACCCGACGCATGCGAACCCCGATGCCACCGTGCCGGGGCTGATGGCGGTGGGCGAGGCGGGCTGTGCTTCGGTACATGGTGCGAACCGTTTGGGGTCCAATAGCCTGATTGATTTGGTGGTTTTTGGCCGGGCGGCGGCGATCCGGGCGGGGGAAATTGTGAACCCGAAGGAGCGGGCTGCGGATGTGAACCGGGCGGAAGTCGATAAGGCTTTGGGGCGGTTTGATGCGACGCGGCAAGCCAATGGCGCGATCCCGACCGCCGATCTGCGGCTGGAGATGCAAAAGACCATGCAGGCCGATGCGGCGGTGTTCCGCACCGACAAGACCCTTGGCGAAGGTGTCACCAAGATGACCGCGATTGCAGGCAAGATGGGTGACATCAAGGTGACGGATCGGTCCTTGGTATGGAACTCGGATCTGATGGAAACGCTGGAACTTCAGAACCTTATGCCGAACGCGCTGGCGACGATTGTGGGCGCTCATGCCCGCACCGAAAGCCGGGGTGCGCATGCGCATGAAGATTACGCCACGCGCAATGACGCCGATTGGCGCAAGCACACGCTGGCTTGGGTTGACGGAAATTCGGTCAAGCTGGACTATCGCCCGGTGCATACAGCACCCCTGACCTCGGAAGCCGATGGCGGGATTTCACTGAAGAAGATCGCACCGGCTGAAAGGAAGTTCTGATGCGTGGCGTCGCCCTGCTGCTGCTGGCTTTGACGGCCTGCGTCGACAGTGGCGCGGCCTCGCAACCTTCGGTGACGGTGGTTGAGCAATGCAGCGCTGAGTCAGGATTTACCGCGCGGGCGGCGGCGGCGCATGCATCCGGGGTGCAGGGCGACATTCCCGGCACGCCCAAGGAACTGGCGGCGATCAATGCTTGCGTGAAAGCGAAAGCCTCGATGGCTCCAAGTATGGCGGGCCGAAGGACGGTCGTGGAAACCCAAGGTAGCAGCGGCACGATGACCGTTGAAACCTACACCTCGGGCGCATCTGCGCCGAAACCTGCGGCCCCGCCTGCGCGGCCGGTCCGCCAAGCCTGCCGCAATACGTTTACCGGAGGAGATGGCTATGCCTGTTTGCCGATTTAGGGCGCTGAGCGCGCTGGTAGCGTTTGGCCTGCTTGCCGCTTGTGATCCGCAGGTTCTCGCGGATAAAGCGATGCGGCGGACGGCGGAAACCGTGGTGCGTCCGGTTTTGGCGCGCGAACTGCCAGGCAATGTCGCCGAGGCTGCGACGCAATGCGTGCTGGATGCGGCAGGGTCTGATGAAATCCGGGCCTTGGCGCGGGATGTCGGCGTTGAGGCGGGCACGTTGACGGTGCAGAATATCCGCAACCTTGCCACAAGGCCCAGTGCCACGGCCTGCTTTGCACGCAATGGCGTGCCGCCGTTGAAAGGGTAGCCGATGCGTCCAACCCTTGCCTTGCTTGCGTTGTTGCCGCTGATCGCCTGTGGGCCGATCCCGCGCGCGCAGGCCGAGCGCGAGTGCTTTGAGCGCGCCCGTCTGGCCGAGCATCCACGCGGCGAGGTTGGGGTTGGCATCGGCTCGAACGGGCGTAAAACCACGTTTGGCGAGATCACCTTCAGCTCGGATTATCTTCAGGGCAAAGACCCTGACCAAGTTTACCAAAATTGCGTCTATCACCGCTCGGGTGAGATGCCGACGCGTCCCTATAGCAGCATTCCCGCCAAGCGATACTGACGCGGAAAAGAACAAAAGGTCTGAGACATGGTTCAGTTCACCCTGCCGAAAAACTCGAAAATCCGCACTGGCAAGACCTGGCCGAAGCCTGCGGGCGCGAATGTGCGCAAGTTCCAGATTTACCGCTGGACCCCGGATGACGGCGAAAACCCACGGGTGGACACCTATTTCGTTGATATGGACAGCTGCGGCCCGATGATTTTGGACGCGCTGATCAAGATCAAGAATGAGATCGACCCGACGCTGACCTTCCGCCGCTCTTGCCGGGAAGGGATTTGTGGATCCTGTGCGATGAACATCGACGGCATCAACACCCTGGCCTGTATCTACGGTTTGGATGAGGTGAAGGGCGATGTGAAAATCTATCCGCTGCCGCATATGCCGGTGGTGAAGGATTTGATCCCCGACCTCACGCATTTCTACGCCCAGCACGCCAGCATCATGCCGTGGTTGGAGACCAAGACCAACAAGCCTGCGAAAGAATGGCGGCAGTCGATTGAGGATCGCTCCAAACTCGATGGGCTGTATGAATGCGTGATGTGCGCCTGTTGTAGCACGTCTTGCCCGTCATACTGGTGGAATGGCGATAAATACCTGGGGCCAGCGGCTTTGCTGCACGCTTACCGCTGGATCATCGACAGCCGGGATGAGGCGACGGGTGCGCGGCTTGATGATCTGGAAGACCCGTTCAAGCTCTATCGCTGCCATACCATTATGAACTGCACCAAGACCTGCCCGAAGGGGCTGAACCCGGCTAAAGCGATTGCCGAGATCAAGAAGATGATGGTCGAGCGGGTGGTGTAACGGCTTTGTCAGCGCTTGAAAATTACAAAAGGCGTGCCCGGATGGCACGCCTTTTTGCGATGGTGCTGGCCTGCGGTTTGGGCCTGATCATTGGCCTGCCGCTGCTGCGCGAACTCGCGCGCGCCTTCCCCTGCATCTGGACGCCGGGGCAGTGCCACGACACGGGGGCCTATGCGCAGGATTTCTTCGCGGATCTGACGCCGATTGCGGCGCCCTTGGCCAGCCGACGGTTCTCGGAAGGCGTGGTGCAGAGCAATCTGAACGGCTTTGATTGCACCTATGCCATCGTGGCGCTGGATCAGCGCGCGCCCGTCATTCCGCCCGCGCGACGCAAGACTGGCACGCCAGATATGGATTGGGGCGGTGGTTGGCGGGCGGTGACGGTGCTGACTGAAAAAGAGAATCAAGACCTGCGCAGTTTGCTGGCTGTTTGTGGCGGCTATTGGCCAGTTGCACTGCAAAAGCAACTGGCCGAGGCGCTGGCGAACCGTCGGATGCTGATCTCGGGACGGGCCCCCTATCGGCAGGTTAATCTTTACCTGCCACCCGAAGCTGGGGTGGGCTTGGCGGCGCGGATTCGCTTTGGCGACTAGGCAGGTTTAACTGTCAGTCAGCGCCAGCAAAGCCGCTTGGGTTTCCGGCGAAAAGCTTTCAAGCCCTTCGGTCAGATCGTGCAGATCATCGACAATCTGGGCAATCTCGGCGCGCTCGGCGGCGGTGAACTCCGGCCCAGTTTTGGTCACGCCCGCGATGGTGCGCGAGGTTTGCGGCCCCACCGCATAGGTACAGCCGTTGTGCAGCCCATGCGCCAGCGCGTCACGGATGACGCCTTGCGGGTCTTGATCGGCGAGGTCCGCCCAGTTGACAGCACCTGTATGCGTCAGCCCCCAATGCACGACCGGGTCGCTGAGCATGAACCCGCGCTCGCTGTAGTGCTCAATCCACGCCTGATCATAGGTTCTGTACAAGATCGAAGGGCGCGTGTAGCGGATGTGGATCGCCAGAGCAAAGCCACTGTCGCAGAGCGCCCGCAGCCGGGCTAAGCGTTCTGCAACTGCAGCCACTTTCGTCATATCCTTCACGATCACTCACCCTTTGGATGCTAGAGGTTGCGAATTACACTTTATCCGGGCAATATCTACGAGACGAGGCTATGACGTGGTAGAGCCCTCGGCAACTGTTTTGAGCATATGACACTTCTGCAGGCGATGAAAAATCAGATCGAACATATAGCCCCGGCGGGTTCTTATGTCGCTTTGCGGGTTGGGTTCTCATTTCCTGAGGAGGAGATGAACAATCTGCCTGACATATGGGTGGAGTTTTACACAACCCATGGCTTAGTTGTGCAGGATCCGGCGATGCGCTGGGTGTATGGCAATGTCGGTGGCATCCGGTTCTCGGAAATGGCCGCGACCGATCCGCATCAGGTGCGCGCCCATGCCGCGGTGTTCGGCTTGGGTCATGGCGCTGCGGTGTCGGTGATGACGCCACGGGACAAGGGCCGACGCAGCTACGGGCTGTTTTTCCGCGATGACCGCGACTTTGAAGATGCCGAGATGGAGGGGCTGCTGCGAATCATGCAGCAGCTGCATGCAGGCCCGGAGGATGAGAAAAGCCTCACAAATGCCGAGGTTGAGGCGCTGAAACTACAATCTGAGGGCTTGCGGCTGAAACAAATTGCCGCGCGGCTTGGAATTTCGGAAAGTGCTGTGAAAGCCCGGCTTAACAACGTCAAGCGTAAATTGGGCGCGCGGACACAATCCCAAGCGGCTTCGATCGCTGCTGCGCGGCGGATTCTTTAAGCGCCGCTGATAATCCAGCAAATTTTAACTATTGCGACAGTCGCGCTAAATTTGCGGACTGTCGGCAAATACAACTTCCGGGGTATTGTCGCTGTATCAGAAACGATTCAGCATGTTTAGGAGTATCCTATGGACAATATCCGCTTCGATTTTTCCGATTTCCATCGTTACGGTTCGGCATTTTACGACTTTTTGGCTTTGCGCAAGCAGGTGTTTGTCGACCAACTCGGCTGGGATGTGCCGCATAATGCCAAGGTCGAAATGGACCAATATGACACGCCAGTGGCGCATTACTCGTTGGTTTTAAGACACGGTCAGGTTGTAGGCGGCGCGCGCGCCATGGCCACGACCGCAACCTGGGGAGAGCATACCTATATGCTGCGCGATGCCTATTCCGGCAAGTTGCCGCATATTCCGTCGCATGTGATGTCGGTCGAAATCGCCACGCCGCATGTCTGGGAATGTACGCGGTTGGTGATCTCGGATGCGCTGACGACGGCGGCAGAGCGCAGCGAATGTCTGACCTTGATTGTGGACGGTTTGGTCGAAATCACCCGCGCGCAGGGCGGTGAGGAGTTGATTTGTCTCTCGTCACTGACCCTGATGCGGGCTTTGCGCCAGATCGGCTATGAAGTGTCGCGGCTGGGAGACACTTACCGCAATGATGAAGACGGGCGGCAATATGCGGTGCTGCGGATGCCGGCCGAATTCTCGCGTGCGCGGCAGTTGCGGGTCGCCCCGATCCCGTTCCCAGCCCATCGGCTGCGGGCAGAGCCGAGCTTCTTGCAGGGGGCGACGGCTTAGGCCATGCTGGGGACGATGAAAAGGAAGCCCTATGCCATTGTTATTGCTGGTTCTGCTGGTGTCGGTGTTTGTCTATGCTTGGCTGGCACGCCGCAACTCCACCCTGACGCGCAACTGCCGCTGGCGGTTGGATCGACGGGCGGGACCCAGCAGCTATCACTGCACCGCCTGTGGCGCGGTCTGTGATCCGGGAGCGGGCCGCGCGCCAAGGCAATGTTTGCGCGCGGCTTGAGGGGGAGGGATTGGGCGTGCTGTCACAATTTGGGAGAAAGCCATGAAACCAGACCAGCCAACTCATGCCGCCCCTGCTGACGCAGAGGCGCGCAAAGCTGTAAAATCGGTGATCTGTTATCCGGTCTCGGGCCTGCCGCGGCCGGATCTGGCACCCTATCTGGCGGCACGGGCCGGGTGGAGCAGGGTGGCCGAAGTGCTGGTGCCGGCGCGCGAGGCGCGGTGTTTTGATGTGCCTAGCGGGCATTTCTTTCGCATCACCAGCGTTGAGGGGCCGCAGGTGGGCGATCTCAATCTGTGGAACGCAGCAGACCTGAATGAGCGGTTTTTCTCGGGCAAAACCCGTGCGTTGCACGGCACGCATCTGTCAGCGGGCGATCGGATGTGGTCGGCGCTGCCTTATCTGCGCGAGATGGCTCTGATCACCGAGGATACGCTGGACTGGTACGGGTTCGATGCGTTTGGCGGCAGCGTACATGACGTGATCGGCACGCGTTGTGATCCCTACACCAGCAATCTGCTGTCGGGCGGGCAGTATCATCATTGCTGCCATTCCAACCTGACGCGGGCGCTAGCCGCGCGCATGGGTCTGCCGCTGTGGCAGGCTGAAGCACATGTGCATGACGTGCTGAACGTGTTCATGTGTACCGGATTCACCCGCGACACCGGTCAGTATTTCATGAAAGCCAGCCCAGTGCGGCCCGGTGATTACATCGAGTTTTTCGCCGCGATGGACCTGATCGGCGGCCTGTCTGCCTGTCCCGGTGGTGATTGCTCGTCAGAGCATTCCTCGGATCAGGCGGCCTGTTATCCTCTGTTGGTTGAGGTGTTTAAGCCGTCGTCTTTGCCCGCAGGATGGCATCCGGCGGTGGCAAACGGCTATGACCGCAGTCACGGAGTTTAGGCGCTCTACAACCCGGCAGAGCGCCATTTCGATACCTAGCAGTACCGCTCAATCGCCAGCAGTTGATGATCACCGTAACGGTCGCCGGCAGCGAAACCGGGGGGGAGGATGCGGTCAATTTCGGCGTGATCGTCAGGGGTGAAGACGATCTCGGTGGCCTGCGCCCATTGCTTGAGGTTTTCCGCCCTGCGGGTGCCGGGGATCGGGATCAGGTGATCGCCTTTCGCCAGAACCCACGCCAAAGCGGTGGCTGGCGTGGACCAGCCGCGCGCTGCACAAAACGCCCGGAACGCATTGATTGATTGGGTGTTTTCGCTGAAGTTTGGCTCCGTGAAGCGAGGGTTCTGCGCGCGAAACCCGTCGGTTGGCTTAGCCAGCGCCACGTCGCCCAACATGCCGCGTGCCAGCGGTGAGAACGG
Source organism: Cypionkella psychrotolerans (assembly GCF_001294535.1). Classification (GTDB taxonomy): domain Bacteria; phylum Pseudomonadota; class Alphaproteobacteria; order Rhodobacterales; family Rhodobacteraceae; genus Cypionkella; species Cypionkella psychrotolerans. The sequence goes on from NZ_LGIC01000065.1 coordinate 204,570, forward strand.
GATGAAGGCCACGCCAAGCGCTTTGCAGGCTTGGATCATGCCCAGTTCGGGCTGGCGGCTCCACAGCGAATACTCGTTTTGCACCGCCATGCAGGGACGGATTTTATGGGCGGCGCGCAATGTGTCGGGGGCGATTTCTGACATGCCGTAGCCGCCGATTTTGCCTTCCTCGATCAGGCGTGACAGGGAGCCTACCACCTCGGCCAAGGGGCGGCTGCGCTCGCGGCGGTGAATGTAGAACAGCTCGACATGGTCGCGGTTCAGCCGCTTCAGCGAGGCCTCCAACTCGGCGCGCAGATGGTGTTCCGAATTGTCGATGCGGCGCGGCGGGCCGGAGACAAAGCTGGCTTTGGTGGCGATGGTGACATTCGGGCGGCGGGTGGTGAGCCATTTGCCGATGATGGTTTCCGAAATCCCCATGCCGTAGATATTGGCGGTGTCAATAAAATCTATACCTTGGTCTAGCATCGCATCCAGACAGCGCAGGCTTTCGGCCTCATTCGTATCGCCAAAGATGCCGCCGAAGGACATAGCACCCAGGCCAATGGCGGATACATTTGGGCCGTTTTGGCCGAGTTTGCGGGTTTTCATGGGCGTCTCCTGCTGAGGGGATCGCAATAGACGCCCACGAATCGGTTAGGTCAAGGGTGCATATAGTGCAGGCCTTGGAAGTTTTGCCGCAATGCGGCGGTACGGGGGGCGAGTGTTTCGGGCGCGTTCGAGCGCAGGCCTTCAGCGATCAACGCGGCGAGGGCAGGGGCGTGGTTCGGGGTGACTCCGCGGCGCACCAATTCGGGCGTACCAATGCGCAAGCCGTTGAGATCATTAGAGACCTCCGCGATGGGCAGACCGATACCGCAGGCGAGGAAACCGGCTTTGCGCAGAGTTTTCGAGGCGGTCTGACCGCCGCCAAAGCCTGCCGCTTCAATCGCGAATTGATGGCTTTGGGTGCTGCCTTTGTCTGCGGCAAAGATCGGCAGGCCGAGCGCGCTGAGTTCTCGCGCCAAGGCCTGCGCCAGATCGACCATCGCCTGCGTATAGGCCGCGCCAAAGTCGCGCCAATCCAGCAGCGACAGCGCGAGGGCTGCGGATTTGGCGGCGTCAAAATTCGCGGTCATGCCGGGATAGGCGATGTGATCGAGGCGCTCGGCAATCACGGCATCATTGGTGACGATCAGCCCGCCTGCCGGACCGCCAAGCGATTTATAGGTGCTCATCGTCATCAGATGCGCGCCTTGGCTCAGCGGGTTGGCCCAAAGCCCGCCCGCGATGATGCCGCATTGATGGGCGGCGTCAAACAGCACCTTTGCCCCAACCTCATCGGCAATGGCGCGGATTTCAGCGACTGGATGCGGGAACAGATTGAGGCTGCCGCCGACAGTGATCAGCCTGGGTTTAACCTGATGGGCGAGAGCGCGAAGCTGTTGCAGATCAATGGTATAGCCGTCGGCATTGGCCGGGGCGGGATGGGTGATCAGCCCGTAAAGCCCGGCACATCCGGCGGCGTGATGGGTAACATGGCCGCCGATGGTCGCGGGTGGGGCGATGATCACATCGCCGGGTTTGGTTAGCGCCATGAAGCCATATAAGTTGGCCAAAGCACCAGAGCCGACGCGGATTTCGGCATATTTCGCTTGGAAAATCTCAGCGGCGAGTTCGGCGGCGATGACCTCAATCTCCTCGATCGCCTCCAGTCCCATTTCATATTTATCGCCCGGATAGCCCAAGGAGGGACGGCTGCCGAGGCCGCGCGACAGGGCGGCTTCGGCGCGGGGATTCATGATGTTGGTGGCGGGGTTGAGGTTGAAGCAATCGCGGTCGTGGATTTGTGCATTGGCTTGGATCAGCGCTTCAATCCGGTTTGCGACCTGTGCTGATGGCGCGGTGGCGTCACTGGCAAGGCGTTGGATCAGGGCTTCGCAAGCATCAGGAACCCAAGGGCGGCGGGAAAGATGGGGCATGGTGATCTCCTTTTATAGCAGCAGACCAGAGCGGGGGCTTGCGGGCAAATCAGAATTGCAGAAAACTAGGGTTAGAAAAATTATGGTGTGAAAAACTAAGCTTAGAAAAATTGAGGTAATATGGCTGTTGCACCACCCCGCCCGAAAGACTTGGCCCTGTCGGCGTTGCGTGCCTTTGAGGCGGCGGCGCGGCTGGGCAGTTTTGCGCTGGCTGCGGCCGAGTTGGGGGTGACGGCGGGGGCGGTGACTGCGCATGTGAAAGCGCTGGAGGCTGCGTTGGGATCGCCGTTGTTTCAGCGTGCTGGGCGCGGCGTGGTGCTGACGGCGGCAGGGGCGCGGGCGTTGCCCGAGTTCACTTTGGCCTTCGATGCGCTGGGGGCGGCGGTGCAGGTTCTGCGCGCCGAAGCAGCGCCCCGCGTGGTGCATATCGCGACTTTGCCGTCGATTGCGCAACTGTGGCTGTCACCGCGCTTGCCTGCTTTGCGCGCTGCGGCCCCCGAGATTGAAATCTCGATCACCGCGATGGAGGCGCCGCCGAACCTGAAGCGATTGCCCTATGATCTGAGCCTGTTTTACGGCGAGGGCGATGAGATTATCGCGCCGGATGTAATTTTTCCTGTGTGTTCCCCGTCGCTTGCGGCAAAGTTGCAACGGCCCGAGGATTTGGCACTAGTGACCTGCCTGACCGACGCGAGTTGGGCGCAGGATTGGCAAATCTGGGCAGAGGCCGCAATGCCGGGGGCAAATTTCACCCCGCGTGGACCGATGTTTTCGCTCTACGCGCTGGCGGTGGAGGAGGCCGCGGGCGGCGCCGGCGTGCTGATGGCGCATCAGGCCTTGGTCGCTTCGCATCTGGCGGCAGGGGCGTTGGTGGCCCCATTTCAACAGCGGGTGACGCTGCCGGGTGGCTTGCGATTGTGGTCGGCCCGGCCGATGCGGCCGGGCTCTGCGGTGCAGCGCGCCGCGCGGTTTTTGCAGGTGGCAGGCGCGCGGGTTTAGGCGAAAGCGGCCTCCAAAGCCACTTCGACCATCGCGCCGAAGCTGGTTTCGCGCTGGTCGGCGGGCAGGGCTTCGTGGGTCAGGATATGGTCGGAAATCGTCAGCACGGCGAGGGCGCGCCGGTTGTAGCGGGCGGCAAGCATGTAAAGTTCAGCGGCCTCCATCTCAACGCAAAGCGTGCCGTGGCGTTGCAACTGATCCGACAGGTCGGGGCGTTCGTCATAGAAGGTATCGGACGAGAAAATCCCGCCGACATGCACCGGGGTGCCGATTTTCAGTGCGGCTTTATGGGCGGCGGACAGCAGGCCAAAGTCGGCGCAGGGGGCGAAATTCAACTCGCGGAACAGACTTTGCGACGGGCTGCCGCAGGTGCTTGCGGTCTGCGCCAAAACCACATCGCGGACGTTGACATGAGTCTGCAAAGCCCCCGCCGAGCCGATGCGGATCAGGGTTTGTGCGCCATAATCTTTCATCAATTCATTGGCATAGATCGACAGCGACGGCATCCCCATCCCGGAGCCATGGATGGTGACCCGGTGGCCGCGCCATGTGCCAGTATAGCCCAACATGCCGCGCACCTCGTTCACCAAAACCGGGTTTTCAAGGTATTTCTGCGCGGCCCAGCGGGCGCGGTAGGGGTCGCCCGGCAGCAGCACGGTTTCGGCAATCTCGCCGGGTTTGGCCCCGATATGGAAGGTCATTGCATTCTCCGTTTTCGGCGAAGCTATGACGTTTTGCGGGGCAGGGGAAGCCTTAGAGCAGACCCGCCGCAAAGCTGGTTTTGTTCAGGCAAAACTCGGCATCCGAGGGTTTGGCGAGCGCGCCGCGGTCCAGCACCTTGCCGCAGTTTTTGCGGTCTTTGCACTGGCCACAGGTGTAAAGCAGTTCATGGTAGCGATCGTGGTCGGCGCGGACCTGCGCTTCGGTCAGCCCGAAAATCTGCGCCATGGCGATCACGCGATCGGGCACATCTTGCGGCATCCGCGCGAAGGCTTCGACCTGATCGCGAGTCATACCCAGATCGTCCAAGTCGCGTTGGCTCAGCTGTGCGATCTCTTTCAGGTCTTGCCAGCGGTGTTTTAGGGTCTTGATCCGGTCAAACATGTGTGTCTCCTCTGCTGTCCGAGGGGTGCCATGAATTGCCGGGGGCAGATTTGATCTAGCGCAAAGCTTGCGCGGATTGACGAAGTTTCGTCATTCTGCCGCAAGCGTGGTTTTGTCGACCAGACCGACGATATCGAGCATGATGCGGTTCAACTCGAAGTCTTTCGGGGTGTAGACGGCGGCGACGCCCATGGCGCGTAAGGCGCGTGCGTCATCTTCCGGGATGATGCCACCGACGACAAGCGGGACGCCCGACAACCCGGCCTCGCGCATTTTCTGCAAGGTGTCGCGGATCAGGGGAATGTGACTGCCGGAGAGGATCGACAGGCCGATGACATGGGCGTTTTGTTCGACAGCAGCGGCAACGATTTCGACGGGAGTCAGGCGGATGCCTTCGTAATGGATGTCCATGCCGCAATCACGGGCGCGGGCGGCGATTTGCTCGGCGCCGTTGGAATGGCCGTCAAGCCCCGGTTTTCCCACGAGAAACTTCAACGGGCGGCCAAGTTTGGCAGAGAGGGTTTGCACCGCCTCGCGGATTGGCTCCAACCCTTCAGTGCGGTTGGAGGGGCTGCGGGACACGCCGGTCGGCGCGCGGTATTCGCCGAAAGCCGCGCGCACCATCAGGCCCCATTCGCCGGTGGTGGCTCCGGCTTTTGCGGCGGCAATGGAGGCGGGCATGATGTTTGCGCCGGAGGCCGCAGCGGCTCGGAGGGCAGTGAGGGCGGCCTGCACGGCGGTCTCGTCACGGGTTTCGCGCCACGCGGTGAGGCGGGTGATCTGATCGGCCTCGGCCTTGGGATCAGACAGCATGATTGAGCCATCGCCAGCGGTCAGCGGGCTGGGCGTGGTTTCCACCCAAGCGTTGACACCAACCACCGTGGTTTCTTTCGATTCAATCTTGGCAATGCGTTCGGCATTCGCCTCCACCAAGCGGCCCTTCATATAGTCGATGGCAGCGACCGCGCCGCCCATTGCGTCAATCTGCGCCAGTTCGGCCCGCGCGCCTTCCTTCAAAGCCGTGACCTTGCGGTCAATCGCCGGGTTGCCGTCGAACAAGTCGTCATATTCCAGCAGATCGGTCTCGTAGGCGAGGATTTGCTGCATCCGCAAAGACCATTGCTGATCCCAGGGGCGCGGCAAACCCAAAGCCTCATTCCAAGCGGGCAGTTGCACGGCGCGGGCGCGGGCGTTTTTCGACAAAGTCACGGCCAGCATTTCGATCAGGATGCGGTAGACGTTGTTCTCGGGTTGCTGCTCGGTCAGGCCCAAAGAATTGACCTGCACACCGTAGCGGAAGCGGCGGTATTTCGCCTCGGTGATGCCGTAGCGGGTCAGGCAAATCTCATCCCAGAGGTCGACAAAGGCGCGCATCTTGCACAGCTCGGTGACGAAGCGGATGCCGGCATTGACAAAAAACGATATTCTGCCGACCATACTGGGGAAATCATGCGCAGAAACTTTACCTTTTAGATCATCTAGCACGGCACAGGCCGTGGCCAGCGCAAAGGCCAGCTCCTGCTCCGGCGTAGCACCCGCTTCCTGCAAATGGTAGGAACAGATGTTCATCGGGTTCCACTTTGGCAGGTGTTTTTGGGTGTAGGCCGCGACATCGGTGATCATCCGCAGGCTGGGTTTCGGCGGCGCAATATAGGTGCCGCGCGAGAGGTATTCTTTGATGATGTCGTTCTGCACCGTGCCTTGCAGGGCGGCCACATCGGCACCCTGTTCTTCGGCGACGGCGATATACAGCGCCAGCAGCCAAGGCGCTGTGGCGTTGATCGTCATCGACGTATTCATTTGTTCCAAGGGGATATCCTTGAACAGGGCCCGCATGTCGCCCAGATGGTTTACCGGCACGCCAACCTTGCCGACCTCACCGCGCGCCAATTCGTGATCGGAATCGTAGCCGGTTTGGGTTGGCAGATCGAAGGCGACCGAAAGCCCGGTCTGCCCCTTGGCGAGATTGCTGCGATAGAGCGCGTTCGAGGCGGCGGCGGTGGAATGGCCAGCATAGGTGCGGAACAACCACGGGGTTTCTTTGCGCGCCATCTCGGCCTCCTGAATCGCATCGGCAATATTCTTGCGTCAGTGCAGCACTAAGCGCAATTTCACGCAAGTGTCAATTCGCTGCGTTGCGGCGAAGGCTTGGGAATTTCGCGTGACCAAGAACATGACAGCCCTTGTCATTGGAAAACGTCCCGCAGTTGCGGCACATCTAAGCCCAGCCAACCTGAACCCAGAGGATACCATGCTGAACACCTCCCTGCGCCTGAGCCTTGCTGCCCTCGCCTTGACTGCCACCACCTTGCAAGCCGCCGCCTATGACCGGACGGTGCGGATTCACAACGACACCGGGCTGACGCTGGTGCGCTTTCAATCGACCAATTCGGGGGCCTCGCGCTGGGGCAGCGATGTGATGGGGTCTGCGACGCTGGCGAACGGGGCCTCGATGAAGCTGCATTTCGACAATGCGCAGGGCTATTGCGAGTTTGATTTCAAGGCGGTGTTTGCCGATGGCACCGTGCTGCAAAAGGCCCGCGTCAATGTCTGCGAGACCGGGGATTACTATTACACCGAATGAATTTACCCGATCTGGCGGCATTTGAGCCAAATTTGACTTTGAAAGACGGCGCTTTTCAAGACGGCGACGGGCTGCCAGTATTGCGGCATGACAGAACCCGTCGCCGTGCCTTTTTGGCTGCTGCTGCTGATCCTTGCTTTTGCGGCGATCACTTTTGCCTCGCATTTCCTGTTTCCCTCGGTGCGCTGGTTTTTTCGCAAACGCGCCGAGAAGGCGCTATCGCGGCTGAACCGCCGCTTGGACCGCCCGATTGAGTTTTTCAAACTGGCGCGCAGGCAGGACATGATCGTGCGATTGTCCTATGATCCGCGTGTGCTAGAGGCTGTGGCCGATCATGCAGCGGAAACCGGGGTGCCGGGGTCGGTGGCGTTTGAAGAAGCCCGCCGTTACGCGCGCGAGATCGTGCCGGGGTTTTCGGCGACGCTGTATTTCGGTGTGGCGATCCGGCTGGCGCGTTGGCTGTCGCGGTTGGCGTATCGGGTGCGGATTGGCAAGGTGGACGCGGCTTTGGCGCATATCGACCCGAAGGCCACGGTGATTTTCGTGATGAATCATCGCTCTAACATGGATTATGTGCTGATCACCTGGCTGGTGGCGAACCGCTCGGCGATTTCTTATGCGGTGGGGGAATGGGCGCGGATATGGCCTCTGAGCGCGCTGATCCGCTCGATGGGGGCGTATTTCATCCGGCGCGGCAGCCGCAACACGCTCTATCGCAGGGTGCTCGCGCGCTATGTGCAGATGGCGACGGCAGAGGGCACGACGCAGGCGATTTTCCCGGAGGGCGGGCTAAGCTTGGATGGTCGGGTGGGGGCGGCGAAGATGGGGCTGCTCAGCTACATCGTCTCGGCCTACGAGCCCGGCGGGCGTGACGTGGTGTTTGTGCCGGTGGGACTGGCCTATGATCGGGTGCTTGAGGATCGGATTTTGACCAGTGCGGCGGAGGCAGGCACACGCAGGTTTCGCGGCAAGCCCTTGGCGATCATCGGGTTTTTGCTGCACAATCTGTGGCGCAAGTTCCGCGGTCGCTTCAAGGGGTTCGGCACCACAGCGGCTGGCTTTGGCCCGCCCGTGTCTCTGCGCGCCTTTCTGGCCGAGGCACCGAATCGGCCGACCGAGGAGTTGGGGGCCTACCTGATGTCGGAAATCACCAAGGTGGTGCCGGTGCTGCCGGTGCCTTTGGTGGCGGCGGCACTGTTGGGAAAACCTACAGATCGGGCGGCACTGAGCGCCGCAGTGACCGCGTTGCAGGCGCGGCTCTCAGCGCAAGGGGCTGTGCAAAAGCTGCCGCCGCAGGGGCTGGAGGCCAGCTTGAACGAGGGCCTCATGCCGCTGATCAACCGGGGTTTGATCGACGCCAATCTGCAAATCACCCAAGGCTCTGCCGCGCTGATCGCCTTTTACGCCGCCCCGGTGGTGCAGCGATTGGAGGCCTAATCGTAGAATTGCCGCAACGCGGCGGACATAAAATTACAAAATATCCATCAAGACTATTGCAAAGTTGCGCAATGGCCCGCTATCAATGCCGCAACCCGCCCCGATTCTGCGGCGCGGCATTTGTTGGAGGCAAGCATGGCGTTGGATATCAGCACGGCAATCACCCCCTATGAGGCTCCGGTCAAGGATCTCTATGAGATTGGTGAAATGCCCCCTTTGGGTCATGTTCCGGCGAAAATGTATGCCTGGTCGATCCGGCAGGCGCGGCATGGCGAGCCGGATACCGCGATGCAGGTTGAGGTGGTCGACACTTGGAAGCTCGACAGCCAAGACGTGCTGGTCTTGGTGATGGCGGCGGGGGTCAATTACAACGGCGTTTGGGCGGCGTTGGGCGTGCCGATCAGCCCGTTCGATGGCCATAAACAGCCGTTCCACATCGCAGGCTCGGATGCTTCGGGCATCGTCTGGGCGGTGGGCGATAAGGTGAAACGCTGGAAGGTCGGCGATGAGGTCGTGGTGCATTGCAACCAAGACGACGGCGATGACGAGGAATGCAACGGCGGCGATCCGATGTTCTCGCCCAGCCAGCGCATCTGGGGTTATGAGACGCCGGATGGGAGTTTTGCGCAGTTCACCCGGGTACAAGCGCAGCAGTTGATGCCACGTCCCAAGCATCTGACTTGGGAGGAATCGGCCTGCTACACCCTGACTTTGGCGACCGCCTACCGGATGTTGTTCGGGCATGAACCGCATGATCTGAAACCGGGGCAGAATGTGCTGGTCTGGGGGGCTTCGGGCGGGCTTGGCTCTTACGCGATCCAACTGATCAACACGGCGGGCGCGAATGCGATCGGGGTGATCTCGGAAGAAGACAAGCGCGCGTTTGTCATGGGGTTGGGCGCTAAGGGTGTGATCAACCGCAAGGATTTCAAATGCTGGGGGCAACTGCCGACGGTCAATACGCCGGAATATAACGACTGGTTGAAGGAAGCCCGGCGTTTTGGCAAGGCGATCTGGGACATCACCGGCAAAGGTGTCAGCGTCGATATGGTGTTTGAACATCCGGGCGAGGCGACCTTCCCGGTGTCCTCATTGGTGTGCAAAAAGGGTGGCATGGTGGTGATCTGCGCGGGAACCTCGGGTTTCAACTGCACCTTTGATGTCCGCTATATGTGGATGCATCAAAAGCGCCTGCAAGGTAGCCATTTTGCGCATCTGAAACAGGCGGCGGCGGCGAACAAGCTGATGATTGAGCGGCGGCTTGACCCCTGCATGTCCGAGGTTTTCCCTTGGGCAGAAATCCCGGCGGCGCATATGCTGATGCGCACCAACAAGCACAAACCCGGCAACATGGCGGTGCTGGTGCAAGCGCCGCGCACGGGACTGCGGACCTTTGAAGACACGCTAGACGCCAGCCTGAATCGCTGAAAGGGCTTTCCGCCGCATCACCCCCGAGGATATTTGAGCCAATGCGAACCTCTGACAATTTCACATTGGCCTAAATATTCCGGGGGGAGCGTCAGCTGGGGGGCTGGCCTCCCTCGCGATCTCCGGTCGCGCTCGTTTGCAAAGCCCCTCCCCGGCAGCGCTGTTTTAAGGGGCTCGATGCCCCGCGAAACGGCCCTTGGGTTCAGGTCTGGCCCTTGCACGCAACCTCGCTTATGGTCGCGCCATGACCGAACTTGCCCCCGTGAAGCTGACCTTTTCCGACGATCAGGCCGAAGCCTATGACCGCGTTTCGGCGGAATTGTTCAGCATGGGCATTGATCTGGACAATGGTGGGCTAGAGCCTCGGCCAGAGGATAAGTCTTCCGTTCTAGCGGTGGTCGGCAAGGCGGGCTCGGGCAAGACCATGCTGCTCGCCAGTCTTTACAAGGCTTTGGTGGCGGCGGGGGTTGATCTGGTCTCGGGTGATTACGAGCCGAAAAAGCGCAAAGAACGCCGCAGCTTGGCGATTTTAGCGCCGACCAACAAGGCCGCGTCGGTGTTGCGGATGCGCGGCGTGCCTGCGACGACGATCCACCGGATTCTCTACACGCCGGTCTATGATCCGCAGTATGAGAAAATCGCTGAATGGCTGACCGGGCAGGGCCCGCGCCCCGTTGTCGAAGGGCTGACCGAACTGGCGCTCGACCGCGCCCATGCGTTCTACCAGAATGTTGCCTCGATTCCCGGGGCGCTGGCGGCGGCGGGGTTGCGGGGTTCGGATTTTATCAAGGGCTGGAAGCGGCGCGAGGAACCCCTCGACATCGGCTTCGTCGATGAATCCTCGATGCTGGATGAACGCGCGCTGGCCGATTTGCGCGAGATTTTCTCAACTTTGGTGCTGTTCGGCGATCCGGCGCAGTTGGCCCCGGTGGGGCTGTCGGGCGAGATGGTGTTTGACCGCCTGGGCGAGGGCCGCAAGCTGGTGCTTTCCCGCATCCACCGTCAGGCGCAGGACAATCCGATTTTGGATTTGGCGCATGCTTTGGGCGACCCAAATCTGGGGTTCGATGAGTTTGAGCGGATGGTGGAGGCAGCCTCTAAGAAGGATGAGCGGGTGGTCTGGGCGGAACGGGTCGATGCCGACCTGATGGCGCGCAGCCCGGTTTTGGTCTGGCGCAATGCGACGCGAATACGGCTGATTACGGCGTTTCGGGCGGCGCATGGCGCGCCGGATGATCAGTTGTTGCCGGGGGAGCCGTTGATTTGTGATGGCATTGAACTTCCCTTGAAGCACCGCAAGAAGCGGATTGATCTGGAAGCGCGCGGGCTGATCAAGGGCGCGCAGGTGATCTATCTCGGGCCGGGGAACCGGCCGGGGTTTGCGAAGATCCATGTGGTGGGGGCGGAAGACCCGCAGGTCTCTGCCGCCTCAATCATCAAGATTGAGCGCCCGGATGAGGATGAGCCGTTCATCGCGTCCGCGGCGACGATGGGGGCGGCGTTTCTGCATGGGGCGGCGGTGACGATCCATAAGGCGCAAGGCAGCCAGTGGGAGACGGTGCAGGTGTTCGCGCCGGATTTGTATGCGGCGGCGGCGGCGGGGCGGTCGGAGGCGGGGGTGCCGCTGTGGAAACGGCTGGCTTATGTGGCGATCACACGGGCGCAGCATCGCTTAATGTGGGTGGTGCGCAACAGGCTGGCGCGGCCTTTGCAGGGGTTGACGGTCGAGGATTTGCGGCCTGCTTCGGTGCCGCTGACGCTGACCGGGCAGGGGGATGACTAGACTCTGGCGGGGCTTTCGCGGAAGGTGGGGGAAACTTGTGAGGCATCATGATCTGCGTGTTCGTTCAATTTCGCTGCACCCCCGGGAAGACCTATGAGGTCGCCACCGCGATTTATGATCGCGAGGTGGTTTCTGAGTTATATTCCACCTCGGGCGAGTATGATTTGATCGCGAAAATCTATATCCCGGAGGATGCCGATGTTGGGCATTATCTGTCGGAAAAGCTTTTTGATATTCCGGGGATTGTGCGGACTTTGACGACGATGACGTTTAAGGCGTTTTAGGCCGAAGCCGTTTGGCCACGCGTGGACACGGGTGCGATTTTAGCAAAATCAAAGGCTTGGCATAGCCTTGTTCATCTGGCGTTAACCTTCAAACATCACCGCGAGTTTGTTGCCAGAGGGGTCGCGCAGGTAGGCTGCATACCATGTTGGGCTGTAAATTTCGCGGATGCCGGGGGCGCCTTCGTCTTTTGCGCCAAGGGCGATGGCTGCGGCGTGGAAGGCATCGACCTCGGCGCGATTGCGGGCGGGCAGGCAGAGCATTTGGCCGTTGCCGGGGGTGGCGGGTTCACCGTTGAACGGCGGACAGACCCAGAATTTGAAGCCTTCGCCTTTGCCGCCTTCTGAGTAACATTTCCAGCCACCGGGAAAATCGGCATGGGCGAACCAGCCGATGGTTTTCAGCACGGCATCGTAGAAGGCGTGCGATTGCGCGGGGTCATTTGCGCCAAGCGTGATGTAGGCGGGCATGGGGGGAGCCTCCGGCGGGGATATTTGGGCCAATGTGAAATTGCTGGTGTTGGGAGTGGGTGAGACGGGGGAGCGCGCCGGGCGGGAGTATTTAGGCCAAGGTGAAATTACTGGCTTTGCGAGGGGTGGAGCTGTCGGAAGCCTCCGGCGGGAGTATTTCAGAAAGAGCAAATGCTTTTGGGCTCGCGCCTTTTGAAAACGGTGCTAGCGCAGGATCGGGGGGCCGTCTTGAGTAGCGGCTTGGACGAAGGCGGTGATCTTGGTCGGGTCTTTGATGCCGTGGCTGGATTCCACGCCTGAGGAGACATCGACTTGGCGGGCGTTGGTCAACCGGATCGCCTCGGCGACGTTATCGGGGGTGAGACCGCCTGCCAGCATCCAGGGTTTCAGCCAGCGGCGTTGGGCGACCAGTCTCCAGTCGAAACTTAGGCCATTGCCGCCGGGGAGGGCGGAATTCTTGGGTGGTTTGGCATCGACCAGAATTTGGTCGGCGGCGAGCGAGTATTCCAGCAGGACGGCGAGATCGCCCTCATCGGCAACGCCAATGGCTTTCATCACCGGCAGGCCGTAGCGAGCGCGGATTTCGGCGACACGTTCTGGGGACTCATGGCCGTGAAGTTGCAGCATATCCAAGGGCATCGCCTCGGTGATCGCATCGAGCAGGGCATCGTCGGCATTGACCACAAGGGCGACTTTGGCCAGACCCACGGGGGCGGCGAGGGTGAGTTCTCGGGCTTGCGGGATGGTCAGGTGGCGCGGGCTTTTGGGGAAGAACACAAAGCCTGCGTAGGCGGCTTTGGTCGCGGCCACGGCGGCCACGTCGTCTAGGGTGCGCAGACCGCAGATTTTGACGCGAATGTCAGGCATGGTGGACTTTGGGCATTTACTTGGCCTTAGGGCGGTCGAGCAGAGCGATGATGTCGTCTTGCGGCAGCGAGGTGGCGTCGCGCATGGTGGCGAGTTCACGCTCGAGCCGGCTGACTTCGCGGGTTTTGGTCGAGGCGGTGGCGCGGTGCTTATGCTCGCGCGCCCATTCCCACAGGAAACCCACCAGCACACCAATCACGATGCCGCCGAACAGCACCACGAACACCGGCAGTTCCATCTGCCATGTCAGACCGAGGAAGGCGGCAAAGTCATCGGGCATGGCTTTCAGCAAAACCGGGGTGCGGTTTGCCAAAGCCACGATCAGCAGGGCCAAGCCAACGGCCGCCAAAGTCAGATAGCGCAGGTAACGAAACATCGGACCGCCTTTTCGCTGGTTCTGCCGCTATATTGCGGCAGAAGCGCCGGGGTGCAATGCGGCTTATTTGGCGTTGAGCCGATCGCGCAGCAGTTTGCCGGTTTTGAAGAACGGAACCTTCTTATCCTCGACGCTGACAGCCTCACCGGTGCGGGGGTTGCGGCCAACGCGGGCATCGCGGGCCTTCACCGAGAACGCGCCGAAGCCGCGCAGTTCGACCCGGTCGCCTTTGGCGAGGGCTTCGATGATTTCCTCAAACACCGTGTTGACGATGCGTTCAACATGACGCTGCGTCAGGTGCGGATTTTCATCCGCGATTTTTTGGATCAGTTCAGACCGGATCATCCGCGATATCCCCCTAGTGGTGCCGCGCCCCTTGATGGGATTCTCGGCCGTGCCAACCTGTTACGCATTGGACTATAGGCATAATTTCCAAAGGCACAAACAAAATTGCAAGCTAAAGCTGCCAAAGCAAAGGACCCCGTGTTGCCACGGGGTCCCTTTTCACCAACCGTTAAGGTCAGATCAGTTCTTGTCGCCCTTCAGAGCGGCACCGAGGATGTCGCCCAAGCTGGCGCCCGAATCGGACGAACCATACTGCTCGACAGCTTCTTTCTCTTCAGCGATCTCACGCGCTTTGATCGACAGACCCATGCGGCGGGTCTTCGGATCAATGTTGGTGACGCGCACGTCGATCTTGTCGCCAACGCTGAAACGCTCAGGGCGTTGGTCAGCGCGTTCCCGCGACAGGTCCGAACGGCGGATGAAGGATTTCGCGCCGTTGTATTCAACCTCAACGCCGCCTTCTTCAATCGCGGTCACCACGACGGTGATGATACCGCCACGTTTCACGCCATCAACCGCATCAGTGAAGGTGTCTTCGCCCAAGGCTTTGATCGAGAGCGAGATACGCTCTTTTTCAACGTCAACTTCGGTGACCGAAGCGGTGACGGTGTCGCCTTTACGGTAGTTCTGGATCGCGTCTTCGCCGCGCTGATCCCACGACAGGTCAGAGAGGTGAACCATACCGTCGATGTCGTTGTCGAGGCCAACGAACAGACCGAATTCGGTGATGTTCTTGACTTCGCCTTCGATGTTGGTGCCGATCGGATGGGTTTCGGCAAACACTTCCCACGGGTTGCGCTGGGTCTGCTTGAGGCCCAGGGAAACGCGGCGTTTGGTGCTGTCGATTTCCAGAACCATAACTTCCACTTCCTGCGAGGTCGAAACGATCTTGCCGGGGTGGACGTTTTTCTTGGTCCAGGACATTTCCGAGACATGGACGAGGCCTTCAACACCGGCTTCCAGCTCCACGAAGGCGCCGTAATCGGTGATGTTGGTGACGCGGCCTTTGTGCACGGTGCCGATGGCGTAGAGTTTCTCAACGGCATCCCACGGATCGGATTGCAGTTGCTTCATGCCAAGGCTGATGCGGTGGGTGTCTTTGTTGATCTTGATGACTTGCACCTTGATCGTCTCACCAATCGCCAGAATCTCCGACGGATGGTTGACACGACGCCAAGCCATGTCGGTGACGTGCAGCAGGCCGTCAACGCCGCCCAGATCGACGAATGCGCCATATTCGGTGATGTTTTTCACAACGCCGTCAATGGTTTGGCCTTCGGTCAGGTTGCCAATGACTTCAGCACGCTGTTCTGCGCGCGACTCTTCGAGGATGGCGCGACGCGACACCACGATATTGCCACGACGGCGATCCATTTTCAGGATCTGGAACGGCTGCTTCATGCCCATCAGCGGGCCAGCATCGCGCACGGGGCGCACGTCAACTTGGCTGCCCGGCAGGAAGGCGACAGCGCCACCCAGATCCACGGTGAAGCCGCCTTTGACACGGCCAAAGATCGCGCCATCGACGCGGGTCTCGGTCGCATAGGCTTTTTCCAGACGATCCCAAGCTTCTTCGCGGCGGGCTTTCTCGCGCGAGATTTGGGCTTCGCCGCGGGCATTTTCCACGCGGTCGAGGTAGACTTCCACGGTGTCGCCGACGTTGATATTCGGAGCTTCGCCGGGATTCGCGAATTCTTTCAGATCGATGCGGCCTTCCATCTTGTAGCCGACGTCGATGATGGCCTGGCCCGCTTCGATAGCGATAACCTTGCCTTTGACAACCGTTCCCTCTTCGGGGGTGTCAATTTCGAAGCTTTCTTTCAAAAGTGCTTCAAATTCGTCCATAGCTTTGGAGTTCATGTAGTTTGGGTCCTTTTCGTATATGTCACTGGCCATGCGGTTGGCTCCGCCGGTCTTGGCTGCAATAAGGACAGGGCCGTGGCTTGTGCCCGACCCTGCAATCGTTGGCGTCTTTAGGCGGAATGGCGGGATTCTGCAAGCATTATAGGGCGGCGCGCGCGCTGGACCGCCGATAAATCGTCGGATTGGCGCGCGGTGGGATGCCCTACTTCATCGTTGCCAGATAGGCCGCCATATCCTCGGCCCCGCTGGCCATTTTGAAGGCCATTTTGGCGCTCAAAGAAGCATCGCCGGATTCTTCTTTCACCCAAGCGGTCGGGTTGGTGATATAGGCGGCGAGTTTCGCTTCGTCCCAGACATCGCCTTTGGCATTCAGCGCCAGCAGGCCGGTGCCGTATTTGAAATCGGGGAAGCTGCCGATCGGTCGGCCAATCACGCCAAACAGGTTGGGGCCGGTTTTGCCGCCCATTTGCAGCTTGGTGCCGTCCGCCGCGATGATTGAATGGCAGGCTTTGCAGCGGTTGAACAGTTTTTCGCCTTTGCCCGCGTCACCTTCGGCGAGGGCGGGGGTGGCGACCAGCAGGCTGAGAGCGAGAAGGGCTGATTTTGGTGCGGCGGCTTTCATCGGGGCGGGCTCCTTTATAGGGCTGGCAAGCGGGGGCGGTGATTGCACCCGCTTGCCAGAACATAGTGCGCGCGGCGCTGATTCACATCAACTTTTGCAGAGTGCTTCAAACAGCCGCGCCACGGCCTCGGCGCCGGGGTCGATGTGGCCGCTGAGGTTGCCTGCGTTGATATAAGCGGCGCGGCCCGCTTTGGCGGTCAGCATGGTGGCGGTGTGGTTGGCCCCGGTGCGCGCGGCATCTGCGGCGGCTTGCAGGCCATCGTCCAGCGCATCAAGCGCGGGTTGCAGCGCGTCAATCATCGTGCGGTCGCCAAGTTTTGCGCCGCCGATTTGCTGCATCCGATCAAGCCCGGCACGCAGGGCGTCGCGCATGGTCAGGCCACTTGACGCGGCATCGCCCGCAGCGGCGAAGAAGATCGCCAGCAGCACGCCGGAGGAGCCACCCATGGTTTGGCTGAGTTCCAGACCGATGGCGCGGTAAAGTTGGGTGTGATCTGACAGCGGCAGCTGATCGACAGCGTCGATAAGGGCGTGGGCGGCACCTGCAAGGGTCGATCCAGTGTCGCCGTCGCCGGATTTGGCATCCAGCGCGTTCAGGTCAGATTCCAGCGAAATCATGATCTGACAGCATTTGATCAGGAAATCCTTGGTGGGTTGATGGTGCGATGGAATCGGGCGGATCGGGGTGAGACCGTCCGGCAAAGCCCGTGTTTTGACGGCGGTGCAGCGGTGACAGCCGGGCCAGGCGGCGAGGGGCACATGGCAGGTCAGTGCCGCTTCGTCCTCGGGCGTCAGCGGGCACAGCGAGATTGATACCCCGCGCATATCCAGCGAGGTCATCATCGCGGCAGGCCCGATGATGTATTTGATCTGCGCGGCCAGCGGTGCGCGCAAAATCTCGTAGGTCAGCACAGACATTTCCAACACCGAAGCGCCGCCGAGGTTGTTCAACAGGGCGACATAGGGGCCGCTGCCTGCCGCAATCGACAGCTTGTCAATCATCGCGGCCATCGCATGGGCGGCACTGTTGAAATCAACCTGTTCCACGCCCGGCTCGCCGTGGATGCCAAGACCAAGCTCGGCCATACCGGGGGCAATGCGGTTTTCCTTGTGCGAGCCGGGCACGGTGCAGGTATCCAGCGACATGCCGATGGATTTTGTCCCGGCGATCACCCGTTCTGCGGCTTCAGTGACGGCGGATAGGTCGTGACCATGCTCGGCAAGGTGCCCCGCGATTTTATGCACGAACAGGGTGCCCGCAAGGCCGCGCGACTGCGGCAGGTTGGGGAGGGCGATGTCATCATCGACGATCACCATGCTGACCTTCAGGCCAAAGGCGCGGGCGCGTTCGGCGGCGAGACCGAAGTTGAGGCGATCTCCGGTGTAGTTTTTGACGATCAGCAGGCAGCCCGCGGGGCCGGTGACGGCGAGGATGCCTGCCAGCACCGCATCAACCGAAGGGCTGGCGAACACATCGCCACAAACGGCGGCGGTCAGCATACCGGGGCCGACGAAACCCGCGTGCGCAGGCTCGTGGCCGGACCCGCCGCCCGAAACGAGGGCGACGCGGGTTTTATCCCAATCGGCGCGCAGCACGACGCGGATATGCGGGTAGCCATCGAGCCGCAAAAGCCGCCCGCCCGAGGCCATCAGCAAGCCGTCAATCGCCTCGGTCACGATGTTTTCGCGTTTGTTCATGAATTGGGTCATGGCGGGCTCCTTAAATGCGTGTGTCAATTCGAGCGCCTGTGGCGTCGAAATAGAACGGATTTTGCGGTTGGATTTTCAGGATATCACCGCTGCGCAGTTGGGTGTGGGCTTCGGTCACGGTGGTCAGGTCGTGGTTTTTGAACGACAGATGCAGGCGGGTTTGATCGCCCAAGTGCTCGATGCGTTTCACCAGCGCCTCCTGGCCGTCGCCTTGGTGGATGTGCTCGGGGCGCAGGCCGATATGGGTGGCGTTGGCGGGGGCAGGGCCGAAGATATCGGCGGGCAGGATGTTGATATGGGGTTGGCCGAGACGGCCTGCGGCGTAGATGCTGACGGGTAGTTCGTAGATTTCGCGCGGGGTGCCGAATTGCACGAGTTTGCCGTGATCCAGCACGCCAACATGGGTGGCCATCGTCATCGCTTCGATCTGGTCATGGGTGACATAGAGGAAGGTGGCGCCGAGGTTGGACTGGATATTCTTCAGTTCAACGCGAAGATCGGCGCGGAGTTTGGCGTCGAGGCTGCTGAGCGGTTCGTCCATCAGATAGACGGCGGGGTTTCTGACAAGGGCGCGACCGATGGAGACGCGCTGCATCTCGCCACCAGATAGGGCGGTCGCCTTGTTGTCGAGTTTGTGGGAGATTTGCAGGATCTCCGCGACTTCGGCGACTTTGCGGGTGATCTCGCTGCGCGGTGTGCGCAAAAGCGGCGATTTCAGCGGGAATTCCATGTTTTCGCGCACGGTCAGGTGCGGGTACAGCGAGTATTGTTGGAACACCATCGCCACATTGCGCTGGGCGGGGGTGAGGCCTTTGGTGGTCTGGCCGTTGATGAGGATGTCGCCAGAGGTCGGGGTGTCTAGGCCGGAGACGAGGCGCAGGGTGGTGGTTTTGCCTGCCCCGGTTGGGCCGAGGAGGACGACGAATGCGCCGTCGGGGATGGTCATGCTGACGCCGCTGAGGGCGGGCTGGGGGCCGTAGGATTTTGAGACGTTGTTCAGGATCACCTCAGCCATGGGACAGAACCTTTTGATTAGCCTCAGAGATCAGCGCGTGGCCGGTGGGGTCGAACAGAGTGATCGAGCGCGCATCGAAAGCCAGACCCGTGGTGTCGCCGATGGTGGCGGCTTGGGTTGAGGCGATGCGGGCTTTGACCGGGCCGTACGGGGTGTCGAGTGTGATGATCTGGGTGGTGCCGAGGTATTCGGCGGCGCGGATGCGGGCTTTGAGCGGGGCCGCGTCGTCTAGGCGGATGTGCTCGGGGCGCACGCCGAGGGTGAGGGGGCCGCTTGCGCCGCTGATCATCGGCGGGATTTTTATGGCGGCGTCGGAGAGCGTGACTTGGGTGGAGCCGTTGCCGACCATGCCGTCGAAATTCAGCAGGTTCATCGCGGGCGAGCCGATGAAGCGGGCGACGAAGGTGGTGGCGGGCCAGTCGTAGATCTCCTGCGGGCGACCGAATTGCTCGACAACGCCGTGGTTCATCACCACGATTTTGTCGCCCATCTGCATGGCTTCGAGTTGGTCATGCGTGACGTAAACCGTGGTGGCGCGCATCCGGTCGTGCAGGGCACGGAGTTCAAGGGCCATGTGTTCGCGGAATTCGGCGTCGAGTGCTCCGAGGGGTTCGTCCATCAGGAAGCAAGCCGGGTCGCGGACGATGGCGCGGCCAAGGGCGACGCGTTGGCGGTCGCCGCCCGAAAGGCCACCAACGGGTTTTTCGAGGATCGACGTGATGCCGAGGATTTCGGCGACTTCGTTGACTTTGGCGCGGACTTGGTCGCGCTTCATGCCTTGGCTGACGAGGGGGTAAGAGATGTTTTTGCGCACGTTCATATGCGGATAGAGCGCGAACATCTGGAACACGAAGGCAATGTCGCGCTGGCTGACGGGCTTTTGGGACACCTCTGCGCCGTCGATGAAAATCTCGCCTGCGGTGGGCAATTCCAACCCTGCAATCATCCGCAGGGTGGTGGTTTTGCCGCAACCCGAGGGGCCGAGCAGCATGAAAAATTCGCCGTCCTCGATGGTGAAGCTGGAGGATTGCACCGCCGTAAACGCACCGAATTCTTTGCGCAGGCTTTTGATGACGATCTGGGCCATCGGCTACTCCGGGAAATGGCTGGTGATGATGAACATCACCGTGCCGATAAGCGTCACCACGAAAGAATAGGTGAACAAGATCAAGGCGAAGGGCTGCATCAGCATGAAGACGCCAAGGGCGATCAAGATGGTGGCGAGCATCTCCCACGGGCCACGGCGGAAGCGGGTCAGGCCATTGAGAAAGTTTTTCATTTGCGTACTGCCCCGAATGTAATCCCGCGCAGCAGGTGTTTGCGGAGCAGGATGGTGAAGACCATGATCGGCAGCAGGAACAGGGTGGCCCCTGCGGCGACGGCGGGCCAGTCTTTGCCGCCCGCGCCGATGATGGTGGGGATGAAGGGCGGCGCGGTTTGGGCGGTGCCGGAGGTCAAAAGGACCGCGAAGGCGTATTCGTTCCAGGCGAAGATCAGGCAGAAAATCGCGGTGGAGGCGATGCCGGTGGCGGCTTGTGGGAGGACCACTTTGTAGAAGGCTTGGAAGCGGGTGTAGCCGTCGATCAGCGCGGCCTCCTCGTATTCGATGGGGATTTCGTCGATGAAGCCTTTGAGCAGCCAGACCGAAAGCGACAGGTTGACCGCCGTGTAGAGCAGGATCATGCCGAGGTGGGTGTCGGACAGGCCAAGCTGGCGATACATCAGGAAAATCGGGATGGCGACAGCGATGGGGGGCATCATCCTTGTGGAGAGGATGAAGAACAGCAGGTCATCTTTCAGCGGTACCTTGAATCGGCTGAACGCGTAAGCTGCAATGGTGCCAAGGAAAACCGACAGGAAGGTGGAACCGAAACCGATGATGATCGAGTTCAGGAACCTCTCGCCGTAGCGCGAGGCACCCGTGATCACCATGCCGTATTGCCGCACGATGCTGTCATACCAAGTGGAAGGTGGGCCGAGGGCGGCGAGGTCTTCTGGCGTGACGCGGGAGCGCGAGGTGAACAGGTTGACGTAGCCTTCCAGCGACGGCGTGAACAGCACTTTCGGCGGATAAGCGATGGCGTCGGCGGGGGTTTTGAACCCGGTGGCGATGATCCATGCGAGGGGCAGCAGGGTGAGGATGGCGTAGGCTATGACTAAGCCACCGGCGATCCACTTTTGGCGGGATGACGGCTCGGTGATGGAATAGCTCATCTGTCTTTCACCTTGTTCAGGGCTTTGACGTAGATCGAGGCGAGGCCGAAGACGGTGACAAACAGGATCACGGCATAGGCAGAGGCGTATCCGGTGCGCCATTTCTCGAAGGCTTCGCGCTTGAGGTCGATGGAGGTTAGCTGGGTTGTGGCACCGGGGCCGCCGCCTGTCAGTTGCACGACGAGATCGAACATTTTGAAGTTTTCGATGCCGCGGAACAGCACGGCGAGCATCAGGAAGGGCAGGGCCATCGGAAGGGTGATGGTCCAGAATTGCCGCCATTTCGAGGCGCGGTCGCACTCGGCGGCTTCGTAGATGCTTGGCGGGATCGAACGGAGACCAGCGAGGCAGATCAGCATGACGAAGGGCGTCCACATCCAAGTGTCGACGATGATGATGGCCCAAGGTGCGAGGGCGACTTCACCGATCATCGAAAAGCTGGCGGGGTCGGCACCTGTCAGGAAAGCAATGAAATAGTTGAACAATCCGATTTGCGGCTGATAGAGGAAGGTCCAGAAATTGCCGACCACGGCGGGGGACAGCATCATCGGCAGCACGATCAAAGTGGTCCACAGATCATTGCTGCGGAACTTTTTGTTGATCAGATAGGCGAGTGTAAAGCCGATCAGCACTTGCAGGGTGATGGTCCAGACGAGGAAATGCGCGGTGGCTTGCAGGGATGCCCAGGTGTCGGGGTTGGTCAGGATTTTGCGGTAGTTTTCGATGCCGACCCATTCCACCGCGTTGTTCGGGCGGTTGGTGCGGAAGTTGGTGAGCGACAGGCGGATGGTCCAGATCAGCGGGAAGATGTTGACGGCGAGTAGGAGGAAAATGGTGGGGGCGACGAACAGCCACGCGATTGTGCGGTCGGAGAGGCCGCGAATTTGGTGTGCAAGTTTGGGCGGCGTGGCGAGGGCGACGCGCTGGATTGGATCGGGCATGGGATGAGCTTTCCTGAGGGCCGCTTTAAGCATCATGCGCGAGGCTCTGTTGGCCCTCAAGAGCCTCGCGCGGACCTGCCTTTCAGCAGGGTTGGCTTAGTATTTGCCTTCTTCCTCGAAGGTCGCGTGCCAATCGGCGACGAGCCCGTCGAGCGCTTCCTTAGCCGTGCCGTTTCCGGCGACCACATAGCCGTGGAACCACTTTTGCGACGATTGCATCAGGGTGGCGTAGCTGGGTTCGGCCCAGAAATCCTTCACGATTGCCATGCTATCAAGGAAGGTCTGCGCATAGGGCTGGCTGGTGGCGAAACCGGGGTCTTCGACCACGGCGCGGAGCGCAGAATAGCCGCCGAGTTTCCACCATTTCGCCTGCACCTCGGGCTGGGCGAACCATTTGATATAGGTGAGGGCGGCGTCTTGCTTGTCGGAAGCGGCCACCACCGAGATACCCTGACCGCCAAGCTGGGCGAATTTATCGCCGTTCGGGCCGGCTGGGTTGGCGAAATAGCCGGTCTTGTCGCCGCCGACATTGGCATCGGTGTTAAAGCCGGGCCAGGTGAAGGCGAAGTTCATTTGCAGGGCGACTTGGCCGGATTTATAGGCATCGACGCCTTCGCCCATATAGCCGTTGGAAGACCCCGGCGGCACGCAGCAATCGTAGAGCGATTTGTAGAACTCCAGCCCCTTGACGGCGCTTTCCGAGTTCACAAAGCCTTCCATATCATAGGGTTTTTCCGGGTTGTCGTATTTGAAGCCAAAGGAATACAGCACATCCATCACGCCCATGGTGATGCCTTCGGACCCGCGCTCGGTGTAGATTGAGGCGCCGTAAACCTTTTTGCCGTCAACCTCGCGGTTCTGGAAGAATTCGGCGATCTGCTTCAGCTCGTCAAAGGTGGCGGGCGGGGCGAGGTCGTGGCCGTATTTCTCTTTGAACTCGGCTTGCAGTTCGGGCTTGGCGAACCAATCCTTGCGGTAGGTCCAGCCGACCACATCACCGAAAGCGGGTAGCGCCCAGTAGTTCGGCGTGCCTTTGGGCCATTCGGCATAGCCTGTGACGGTGGCGGGGATGAAATCATCCATCTTGATGCCATTGGCGTCGAAGAAATCGTTCAGCTTGATATATTGGCCGTTTTCAGCGGCACCACCGATCCATTGGCTGTCGCCGATCATCAGATCGCAGAGTTTGCCGCCTGAGTTCAGCTCATTCAGCATACGGTCGGCAAAGCTGGTCCACGGCACGAATTCAAAGTGCATGGTGTTGCCGGATTGGGCCTCATATTCCTTCGACAACTCGATCAGGGCGTTGGCGGGGTCCCATGCGGCCCAGCACAGGGTCAGGTCTTCGGCATGTGCGGCGCTCATGGCCATGATGGCGACGGACGCCGTGGAAAGCAGCAGCTTCGCGTTCATTTTATTCCTCCCGGTTGCAGGCCACGGCCTCCTCGCCACGACTCTTTGCTGAGGGAAGGCTAAATGAGGTGCGTGCCTCATGGCAAGTGTTTTTTGAGGTGCGTGCCTCAAATGCATTGCAAGCTGCGGGGATTTCAGGGAAAACAAATGCAAGAGGGGATGAAATAACGATGCGACCGACGACGAAAGATCTGGCGATTGCGGCGGGTGTCAGCCTTGCCACGGTGGATCGTGTGCTGAACGACCGTTCTGGCGTGCGCGAAGGCACGGTGAAGAAGGTCAATCAAGCCATTGAAAAGCTGGGGTTTATCCGCAACATGGTTGCGGCCAATCTGGCGCGGGGCAAGGATTATCGGTTTTTGTTTCTGTTGCCGCGCGGGGGTGATCAGTTTTTGGCCGAGGTGGTGGCACGAATCGAGGAAGCCAATCTGGCCTTTGCCGCCGAGATGATGCGGGCCGAGGTGCGCCACATCCATGACAGTGATCCGCATCAGATTGCCAACCTGCTCGGGGCGTTGGATGCCGATCAAGTGGATGGCGTGGCGATTATGGCCCCCGAATTTCCGCAGGTGCGCGATGCGATGGCGCGGCTGGCCGAGCGCAGCATTGCCACGGTCAGCTTTATCTCGGGCCAGATCGGCAGCGCGCCGGAGGATTTCGTTGGCATCGACAACCGGGCGGCGGGGGCGACGGCAGGGCGGTTGATGGGGCGGTTTGCACCCAGCGTTCCGGGGAAAATTCTGGTGGTGGCCGAAACCATGCACGCCCGCGACAGTCTGGAACGGCGTTTGGGCTTTGATGAGGTGATCCACGCCGATTATCCACATCTGACGGTGCTGCCGTCCTTGGAAACCTACGGCGACCCCGAGCGTTCTGCGCGCATCATCCGCGCCAGTTTTGCCAGCCATGCGGGGATTTCGGGCGTCTATGTGCTGGGGCCGGAAGCGCGGGTGCCGTTGGAGATTGTGACGGCGCAGCCAACCCGCGCCACCATTATCGCGCATGAGCGCACGCCGTTCACCGAGGCTGCCCTGCTGTCGGGTGAAATCGATGCGCTGATCACGCAAGACCCCGGCCATCTGGTGCGCTCGGCGATGCGGATTTTGCGGGCGCGCTGTGATCGGCGCGAGATTTTGGCCTCGCAGGAAAAGATCAGGATTGAGATTTTCATTAAGGAGAACCTGTAAGCTGGGGCTTGGCAGGCGGCGTTAAAGAGCGCTTTGTCTGGAGCCGAGTCCGGGTTGGAGGGTCTGATGCTTAAGCATGTATTGCAGATCGGGGGGATGCTGGCGCTGAGTGTCGCTTGGGGCTTGGCGTTTGGTGCGGCGACAGCGGAATCTGTGCCGGAGTGTGGAGAGCAGGGGGTTATCATGGTGAAGCAACAGGCCCCCGTCGGGCTGCAGTGTCAGTTTGAGGCTGCTCAACGCCTCGAAGTGCCGGGGTTTTGCGCGCGGCTGCGGGAGGATTTTGCCCGGCAGTCTGGCCGGGCGCTCAGCCCCGAGGCCGCAGCCCCAGAGGGCGCGCAGGTGCTGGTTGTCACCGTTGCGCCACGCGATGCGCATCGTGCCATGGTGACGCTGGCGGTCGGGCGGCAGGTGCAGGGGCAGTTCGTGGCCTTTGCGACGCAGCAAATGCGGTTGGGCAGCGTGGATGCGCCGCTGCAGGCCAGCTCGGCGGCGGCTTTGGTCTATCCGCTGGTCAGCCTGCTGGAAACACTGCGCTGAGTTTGTGCCGGATGGCGGCATAGACAGACTGTTTGCCGAATGTTAAAATTTCGAGAATGCCTAAGAAACCCCCGTTTGGGACCATGCTGCTGCTTGCAACCCAATCCAATCGACCGAGCATTCTGTTCACTGTCGCTCATTTTGCGGGACTTTTCGTGATTAAACGAAGGAGATTCATATGCCTGCCGCGTCCCCCCGTCCCTTTTCGATCAGAGATCTGACGACCGACGATGTGTCGATCCAAGCGCTGCCTTTACCGCTGGTGGATGTCGCTGGCAGCAGTGCGACAACCGCGCGCCTGACACTTGGCACCAGCACTTATGGCTCGGTGGATGCGGCGAATGATCATGACTGGTTTGCGATCACGCTGGTTGCGGGGCAAAGCTATGATTTCCGGCTGTTGGGGGTGGGGCGCACGCCGTTGCCGGATACCTTTCTGACGCTGCGCAATGCTGGCGGGGCGGCACTGGTGTCAAATGACGATGCCGGTGGCGAGTTGTCGCTGAACGCGCAGGTGACGTTTACTGCGACGACGACCGGGACGTATTATCTCGATGCCAGCGGTTTTGGCACGGGGTCAGGTGATTTCCTGATCTCGGCCGTGCGCCATGAGGCGGCGGGCATGGTGCTGACGGCGGATGAGGTAGCTTGGCAACTGACCAACAATTTTGAGCGGTTTTTTGGTTCAGACTCGTCAGAGAACGTCACCGCCACCGCCTATGATTTGTCTGGTGGGCGCACGATCACCTATAATGTCACCCAGTTGACGGCGGCTGGCGCGGCATTGGCGGTGCAGGCTTTGCAGATGTGGTCGGATGTCAGCGGCATCACCTTCGCTGCGACGGCGGGTGCGGCGCAGATGACGTTTGACGATAGCGATGCGGACATTACTGCTTACAACAACAATGTGACTCTGGCCGATGGCACGATCACCAGCTCGTCGCTGATGATCACCACGGGCTGGCTGACCGAGTTTGGCACCACGCTGGACAGTTACGCCTTTGAGACCACCATTCACGAATTGGGCCACGCGCTGGGCTTGGGGCATGGCGGCAATTACAATGGCTCGGCCACCTTTGGCACCTCCAATTACTATCTGAACGACTCGCAACATCTGTCGATCATGTCCTACATGCAGTCTGACCATGACGAGTTTGCCCGCGATTCGGTGGATTACAACACCTTCGTCAACGCGCAGTTCCGCTGGGTGCTGACGCCGATGATCGCGGATATTCTGGCGATCGGCAATCTTTATGGGCTGTCCACCACCACCCGCACCGGCAACACCACCTATGGCTATAATTCCAACATCGGCAATGCGGCGCTGGATGCGGCGGTGAGTTTGAATGATCCGGCGAATGACAATTATGTCGCCTTCACCATCTTCGACAATGGTGGCACCGATACCGTCGATATGTCGGGATTCGCCGACGCGCAGGTGATTGATCTGCGGCAGGGCGCTTCGTCAGACGTGCTAGGCGGGCGGCTGAATATGGGCATCGCCTATGGCACGGTGGTGGAGCGGGCGTTTGGTGGCAGCGGCAATGATGCGATTGTGGGCAATGCCAGCAACAACCTGCTGCGCGGCAATAATGGCAGCGATATATTGATCGGCGGCAGCGGCAATGACACGTTGGACGGCGGTGCGGGGGCGGATACGCTGAACGGTGGACTGGGCCGGGATGCGATGACGGGTGGCGCCGCCAACGACACCTATGTTGTCGACAATGCTTTGGACCGTATCAATGAGGTTGCTGGCGGCGGTACGGGCGATCGGGTGACCGCCTCGGTCAGCTTCAGCCTCGCTTTGGACGATGATATCGAGTTTCTCAGCACCACCAGCGCTGCCGGGACGCAGGCGCTGCATCTGACGGGCAATAATCTGGCGGGTTTGGGCGGAAATGATCATCTGTTCGGGCTTGGTGGGGCCGATCATCTCGACGGCGGTGCGGGCAATGATACGCTGAGCGGGGGGGCCGGAAACGACTGGTATTTTGTCAACACCCAGCAAGACAGCATCATTGAAACCGCCGGGCAGGGCACGGCGGACCGGGTCTGGGCCTCGGCCAGCTTTGCCTTGGCAGTGGATGATGACATCGAGATCCTCAGCACGGTCAACGCGGCGCTTTCCACGGTGATCCATCTGACCGGCAATGGTTTGGCGCAGACCATTATCGGCAATAAGGCGGCGAACCAGCTGATCGGGCTGGGCGGCAAAGACACGCTGAATGGGATGGAGGGGGCCGATACGCTGAACGGCGGCACCGGCAATGATGTGCTGAACGGCGGGTTGGACAAGGATCTGTTGATTGGCGGGGCGGATTTTGACACGTTCATCTTTAGTGCCGCCGCGGGGGTTGCGAATTCTGATACGATCAGCGGCTATGTTTCGGCGCAGGATCGGATTCAGTTGGATGATGCGGTGTTTGGGGTGCTGTCGGTGGGGGCGCTGGCGGCGGTGAATTTCGCGGCGAACCTGACGGGGCTGGCAGTGCGGGCTTCGGATCGGATCATTTATGAGACCGATACGGGGAATGTGTTTTATGATGCCGATGGATTTGGCGGCGCTGTGGGGTTGGTGTTTGCCAATGTCGGTGCGAATGTGCTGGGCTTTGGGGTGGGCGAGTTTTCGATTATTTGATCGGGGTTTGAAGGGGGCTGGCCTTTGGGGTCGGCCCTTTTTAGGTGGTCCCAACGCGGGACCATTTTTTTATTGAATTTTGTCAGTGGGTTGGAAGGCGGGTTTAAGGATTTCTTAATGTTTTGGCGCGGCGCGGGTGGCGGCTGCTGGATGCTCCGCAGGGAGTATTTTGAAAAGAGTAATTTGGGAGAGATGTCGCGGTCGGCTCGCGCTGGCTTTTGGGTCAACGCCAGAGATTGCCGAGCCAGTCCGTGAGCGGTTTGGCGTTGATGGGCTTTGTCGTGTCGACCTCGATGCGGGGGGCGAGGCCTGTGGGTTTGGCGCCTTGGGCGAGTGTGACCAGTTCGGGGACATAATCGCCGCCGGGATGACCTGCGGGGCGGCTGCCCAGACGGGCGGTGTAGCGCGCACCGATGGTCTCGGGCGGGGCGTGGCACCAGATCTCGGCGATCTCGGTGAGGCCTGCGCGTTGGATATGGGCTTGCAGAGTCTCGATGGGTTGGAAGCCGAACCACGCGTCGATGATTACGGTGGTGTTGGCGGGGGCGTCAGCGATCAGATCGAAGATGGCGGCGTAAGAGGCACGGCCCAGAGTGCGGTTGAACAGGCGATCGCCGGGCGGCAGGATGGTGAGGAACGGGTTCTTGACGGTGTCTAGCGCGAGGATTGGCCAGCCTGTGGCATCGGACAAAGCGCGGGCAACGCCGGATTTACCGGAAGCTGGAACGCCGTTGACGAAGACCGCGCGTTTGTGGGGGCGGTTTTTGAGCGCGGTGGTGGCCGCGCCGATCACGCCTGCATCGTCGCCTAAGCTGGCGGCGAGGACGGCGGCTTTGAACCATGAGTCGCGCGCCGGGAATTGCGCGAGGGCGGCGTGGGCGGGGGTCCCGGCACCGCCGCCGATCAACACGCAATCGGGGTTGAGGGTGGCGATGAGCGTGTCGATGGCGGCGCGCAGCGGTGCGGCCCAAGCGTGGATCACGGCGCGGGCGTTGGGGTCGGAGCGGGTGAGCAGATCTTCGGCGCGGGTGTCGGGTGGCAAGCCTGCTTCGGCCAGATGCACGCCGAAGGCGGTTCCGGAACTGGTGGTTTCCACGCAGCCGATCTTGCCGCAGACGCATTTGCGCCCTTGGGGATCAATGCCGATATGGCCGAGTTGGCCCGCCGCGCCGCGTCCGCGCAGAACTTGGCCTTGGTCGAGAATCGCGCCGCCGATGCCGGTGCCGATGGTCAGCATCACGACGTTTTGCTGGCCTTGCGCCGCGCCATAGGCGGCCTCACCGAGCAGGGCCATTGTGGCATCGTTTTCCAGCGCGACGGGCAGGGCAGTGGCGGATTCGATGTGGCCCACGAAGTCGAAACCCGAAAGGTCGACATAGCCGCCGGACAGCACGCGGCCAGTGGCGGCGTGGACTTGACCGGGGACGCCTATGCCGATGGCGGTGACGGCCTCGTTGCGCACCTTGGCCACCAACTCGAGTACGCGGGCGGTGACTTCAGCCGGGTCGCGGGCGCTGTCGGCGCTGGCGCGGGCCTCGATCACGCCGCCCGTCACACGGGCGGCGCGGAGGCGGGTGCCGCCAATGTCGATGCCAATGGCGGTTCCCGTTGTCATGTTTAGGCCTTGAAATGTTTCGCGATAACCGCTTGGATTTCGCGCAGGCGGGGGACGGCGATGGTTTCCAACCGGGTCTTGGTGACGGCGCGGTCCAGCGAAATGCAGTCTTTCCACAGCGAGCGGCCAGCGATCACGCCAGAGGCTCCGTTCGCCATCGAAATCTCGACTTGGCCGAGGAAGGTGGCGTGATCGACGCCTGCGGACAGCACGGCCCACGGCACAGTGCCGCACATTTTGGTGATGTTGGCGCAGGCTTCGGGGGTGCCCGGATAGGGGATTTTCAGTACTTTCGAGCCTGCATCAAGGCAGAGCTTTGAGCCGCCTTCGATCAGTTCGGGGATCTTGGCGGCGTAAGCCTCGGGCGATTCGCCGGGCAAAGCATAGGTCAGGAATTCGACCACCAACAGCAGGTCTTCGGCGGCGAAATCGGCGATGGATTCGCGCAGGGTTGCCATGTTGGTGGTGTTCGCCGCAGGGGTATCCGAGCGCAGGTAGATCATGATTTTCGCGCCAGTGCCGCCGAATTCGCGGACCCGGCGGGCATTGATGCCTTCGACCATGTTGGAGATCCGGTAGCCCTCGGGGGTGAGATCAAACCCCGACGCGTCTAGGCCGATCAAGAGGCCTGTCGAGCGGTGGATGGCGCCTTCATCGACCATTGCGGGCACCGCGCAAAGCGGATCGACCAGCACGCAGCCAGCTTGGCGGGCAAGATAGGCGGTGATGTCCATCTTGGTTTCGCCCAAGGTGGCGTTGGAAATCGCAGCCTGTTCCTCGGCGGTTTTCGCCAAAAGCGTGCGCATGCCGCCGCGTTGATCGCAGGCGATCACCATCATCGCGCCATCGTCGCCGCAGATTTGTTGATAGCCGCGGCGTTCGGCGGTTGTCATGCTAGACATCGGGGCAGCCATCGGGAGTCTCCAGATATTTGGCGCGGCGCGGCGGTGACGAAGATGCCAGTTGCCTGAACGCGGATATTGCGGGATAAGCTTGATCTGCGAAACGTGTAACACCTTGCAGAAAGGAATTGCAACCTGTCAATTTCCAGCGGAGCCGTCATCGGTGAAAACCGAGCCATGCTGCACACCGTCGCCAAGCTGCATTACGAGGGGGATCTGAGCCAAGTTCAGATCGCCAAGCAGTTGGGGCTGTCGACGGCCACGATCTCGCGCCTGCTGCAACGGGCGCGGGCCGAGGGAATCGTGCGCATTGAGGTGCGGGATATTCACGCGCCGGATGCGTTGGGCGGGATGCTGGCGGAACGCTTGGGGTTGCGCGCCGTGGTGGCGGTGGATGCGCCGGTGGCGGCGGGGGTGCAGGCTTTGGCCGGGCCATTGTCGCGGATGGTGGGAGCGCAGGGGCTGGGGCAAAGCTCGGTGCTGATGGTGGGCTGGGGGCGGACGGTCTCGGCGATCATCGACGGCGGGTTGCCCAGTTTGCCGGGGGTGGCGGTGGTGCCGTCGACAGGCGGGATGAGCCAGCACGCCCAGCATTTCCAGAGCAATGAGTTTTCGCGCCGGGCTGCCGAAGTGACGGGTGGCGTGCCGCATTTTATCCATGCGCCGTATTTGCCTGCGCCTGAGGCGTTGGATTTTTTCCTCGCCGAGCCTGCGGTGCAGACTGCGGTGGCGCTGTGGGACCGGATTGACGTGGCAGTGGTGGGGGTTGGTCTGCCTTACGGCTTGGATCGACCGACGCAAGGGGCGACCGATGTGGGCGACCCGGATCTGGCCGAGGCGGCGGGCGATGTGGTGCGGCATTATTTTGATGCGCAGGGCAAGGTCATTCAGTGGCGCGGCGAGGGTGCGATGATCGCGGTGTCTTGTGCGCAGTTGCGCCGTGCGCCTTTGGTGATTGGCGTGGCTGTGGGCGAGGCGAAAGTGCCTTCTATCATTGGGGCGGCACGGGCGGGGCTGATCTCGGGCTTGCTGACCGATACCCGGACAGCGGAGGCGGTTCTGGATGCTTTGGCGCGGCGGGATTAGGGCCGCGATTCTGGGTTTGGCTGGAGTCGGTAAAGCAAAGAAAATACTTGCAGCAAAATATTTCTCTTGACGAAGCCGGATGAACGACGTGTTATCCGGGGCATTGGCGGCGCTCGTGTTGCGTGAAACAGCCAACTGCTCTGCCACTTGAGGAGGTGGCCCGGCGGGTATTCAGGGAGGAATATGAATGAAACGTCGTAGTTTTCTGGGCGCGGCTTCGGCATTGGCGCTGACATTTTCGATCGCCAGTTCGGCGGTTGCGGAAGATAAGAAATACACCATCGCGCTGGTTCCGGGTCTGACCACCGATGCGTTCTATATTACCATGCAAAAGGGTGCGCAGGCGGCGGCGGATGCTTTGGGCGTCGAGCTGGTGTTCCAGGGTGCTCCGGACTTCAACCCGGTGACGCAGGTTCCTGTGCTGGACGCGGTGATTGCGCGTGGCCCCGATGCGATTCTGATCGCGCCGACCGACAAGGTGCAGCTGATTGAGCCGCTGAAAAAGGCCAATGACGCGGGGATTCCGGTGATCACGGTCGATACGTTCATCGGCACTGGCATTTATCAGACCGGGGCGGGCGATGGCGATTTCCCGCTGTCTTACATTGCTTCGGATAACGTGCTGGGTGGCCGGATGGCGGCGCGGGCCTTGGCCAATGCGATTGGCGGCGAGGGCAAGGTGTTCGTCTCTAACGTCAAGCCGGGGATTTCCACCACCGATCAGCGTGAAGAAGGTTTCAAGGCCGAAATGGCCGAGAATTTCCCGAAAGTCACCGTGCTGGAAACCCAGTTCAACGAGGATGACGCCAACAAAGCCGCCTCGCAGCTGCAAGGCGTGTTCGCGCGCGATCCGGATCTGAAGGGCGTGTTCGGGGCCAACCTGTTCTCGGCTTTGGGCGCAGGCACCGGGGTTCAGCAAGCGGGCCAGACCGGCAATATCAAGGTCGTGGCGTTTGACGCACCGGGCTCGATTGTCGACAACATCAAGTCGGGTCTGGTGGACGTGGCCATCGCGCAGCATCCGGCAGAGATCGGCTATTACGGCGTGGTTTCGGCCTATGCCCATCTGACCGGCCATTCGATCCCGGTGTCGATTGGCACTGGTTTCACCATCATGGACAAGTCGAACATCGACGACCCGGAAGTGGCGAAATACATCTACTCTGAGTGAGCGATTTTGGGGGAGGGCAGAACCCTCCCCCATTTTACCTGCCCAAGTTTACAGACCCAAGACGGCCCCTCAAGCTGGGTGCCTTGGTGTTGCGCGGGCCGCCATAGGTCTGCCCAAGTTTAGGAATTTCACATGACATCCCCCCCTGTTGCGGCACCGCATGTCGCCCCGCAAGCCGATCATGCCGACAAGGCGCGCACCCTGTTGCAGCGCGTCGCCGATCTGCGGGCTTGGCTGTTTCTGGCCTTTCTGATTTTGGGCTTTGAGCTGTGGTCGCGGCTGGATTTTGGCGGCACCTTCCTGTTCAACCCGTTTAACATCCAGTCGATTGCGGTGTTCGCGGTGGCACCGTTGTTGCTGGCGACTGGGCAGACGTTTGTGATCATCTCGGGCGGGATTGATCTGTCGATGGGCTTTATCATGGGGCTGGCGGCGGTGGTCGCGGCGCATGTGATCAACTGGCTGACGCCGGGTTTGGGGTTTTGGCCTGCGGTGCTGCTGGGGTCTTTGGTGGCGGTGGCGATCTCGGCCATTCCGGGGTTTATCAACGGCTTGCTGGTGGCGTTGCTGAAAGTGCCGCCGTTTATCGGCACGTTGGGGATGTTCGGCGTGGCGCGCGGCGTGGCGTTTTTGCTGGCGGGTGGCACCACGGTTCCGGTGAAGAACGAGGTGTTTGCGGCCCTTGGCAACGGCAAGATTTACGGCGTGCCCTATATCATTCTGGTGACGGCGGTGTTCGTGCTGGTGATGCATTACCTGCTGGGCCAGACCAAGTTCGGCCAGCATAACTATGCGATTGGCGCCAATGCCCAAGCCGCACGGCGGGCGGGGATTAACATCAAATGGCACTTGCTGCGGCTCTATATCCTGTCGGGAATGTGCGCGGGCTTGGCTGGGGTTTTGTATGCGGCGCGGTTCAGCGCGGGGGCGGCGCAGGCGGGCGAGCCTCTGTTGCTGGATTCGGTGGCGGCCGTGGTGATCGGCGGGGCGAGCCTGTTTGGTGGATCGGGCACGATTTTGGGCACGGTTGCCGGGGCGTTCGTGATCGCGGTTATTCAATATGGGCTGGTGTTCATCAATGTGGCGCCGTTCTGGCAGTTTATTTCGGTGGGCGTGGTGATCATCATTTCGGTGCTGATTGACCAAGCGCAACGGCGGTTCTCGGGAGGGCGGCAAAGTGAGTGAGATGACCCCAATCGGCCAAACCAAAATTGGCGAACCGCTGCTGGAAGTGCGCAACCTGTCGAAGAATTTCGGCCCGGTGCAGGCGCTGAATGATCTGACGATGATGGTGCGGGCGGGCGAAGTTGTGGCGCTGGCTGGCGACAATGGCGCGGGCAAAACCACGCTGATCAAGGCGATTTCGGGGGTGTATCAGCCTTCGTCTGGGGAGATTTTGCTGAAGGGCAAGCCGGTGAGTTTTGCCTCGCCACAAGAGGCGCGCGATATTGGGATTGAGACGATTTATCAGGATTTGGCTTTGGCTGATAACCTGACCATCGGCGCGAATATCTTTCTGGGCCGCGAGCCGATGCGCAAGGCGTTTGGCTTCTTGCCCGTGCTGGACCGCGCGAAAATGGCCGAGGCGGCGAAGTCCACCATGGCTTTGCTGGACTTTCATGTCTCGCGTCTGGATGCCCCGGTGTCGAATTTCTCGGGCGGGCAGCGGCAGGCAGTTGCGATTGGCCGCGCGGTGTATTGGAACGCGCAAATCCTGATCATGGACGAGCCGACGGCGGCTTTGGGCGTGCCAGAGCAGCGCAAGGTGATCCAGTTGATCCACCAGTTGAAGGCGCAGGGTAGGGGCGTGATTTTTATCTCGCATAACCTGCAAGACATCTTCGCGGTGGCGGATCGGATCGTGGTGTTGCGCCGTGGCGTGCAGGCCGGGGAGCGCAAGATTTCCGAGACCACGCATGATGAGGTCGTCAAACTGATGGTTGGCGGCTGAGTTATGGCTGCCCAGCGACGGCCCGTGGTGATCGGGTCCATCGGCGAGTTGCTGGTGGAATTTGTGTGTACGCAGAAGGACGGCCGCAACCTTGTGGCCGCCCCCTATGTCGGGCCGTTTCCGTCGGGGGCGCCGGGGATTTTCATTGACCAAGCGGCGCAGGTGGCGGCGGCTTTCGGCGGGCGGGCGGTGTTTGCCGGGGCGGTGGGGGATGATGCCTTTGGGCGGGTGATCTTGGATCGGCTGATGGCGGATGGCGTTGATCCGGGGCTGATCCGGGTTGTGCCGGGGGTGCCGACGGGTTCGGCCTTTGTCAGCTATAACTCCGATGGCAGCCGGGATTTCGTGTTCAACATCGCGCATTCGGCGGCTTCACATTTGCCGGGGTTGGAGGAGATTGCGGCGGGATTTTTGGCGGCAGGCATTTCGGTGCTGCATATCTCGGGCTCGATGCTTGGGGATGCTGCGATGCGGACGGTGGGGCTTTCGTTGTGTGAAAGGCTTGAGGATCAGGGGGTTGCGATCTCGATTGATCCGAATATCCGGGCGGAACTGATCTCGGATGCGGGGTATCTCGACGGCTTGCAGCGGATCATTGCGCTGGCGACTTATGTGCTGCCTTCGGATGCGGATGCCGAGGTTTTGTATCCGGGGCAGGATTTTGACACCTGGTCGGGGCGGTTGTTGGCCGGGGCTGCGAAGGTCGTGGTGCTGAAACGCGGCGATCAGGGCTGTATTGGGCGCGATGCGGCGGGCAGTTTTGCGTTGCCTGCGCACCCCGTGACGGTGGTCGATCCGACCGGGGCAGGTGATTGCTTTTGTGCGACCTTGGTGACTCTGCTGGCCGCTGGGCAGGATTTGCCGGGGGCTTTGGCGCGCGCCAATGCGGCTGGGGCACTGGCGGTGCAGAAACTGGGGCCGATGGAGGGGAATTCTTCCCTCGCTGAAATTGATGCTGTGAAAGGATAAGCGATGCCCACGAAACAGGATCGGTTGCTGCGGGTGGGTGTGCTGGGCTGTGGGCCGATTGCGCAAGCCGCGCATTTTGAGAGCTGCACCAAGGCGCGCAATGCCGAGCTTTATGCGATTTGCGATGTGGCGGATGATTTGCGAGATCGAATGGCGGCGACCCATGCGCCGACCCGCAGCTATAATGATTATGCGGCAATGCTGGCCGATCCCGCGTTGGAGGCGGTGGTGATTGCGACCTCGGACGCGTTCCATGTGCCAGCGGCCTTGATGGCGTTGCAGGCGGGCAAGCATGTTTTATGCGAAAAGCCCTTGGCGGTGAGCATTGAGGAAGCCGAGAGTTTGCGTTCTGCGGTGGCGGCTTCGGGGCTTACGCTACAGGTCGGGCATATGAAGCGCTACGACGCCGGTTTGCAGGCGGCGAAGGGCTTCATTGACGGTGAAATGGGCCAGATGGTGGCGTTGAAGGCGTGGTATTGCGACAACACGCACCGCTATGCGATGACGGATGCGGTGCAGCCGTTGATGGTGACCTCGAAGAACGCCCGCAAGCCTGCTGAGAACCCGAAGGCCGATCTTGACCGCTATTACATGCTGGCGCATGGCAGCCATCTGGTTGATACGGCGCGCTATTTCGCGGGCGAGATCGTTGCGGTCGATGCGCGGTTGTTGAACCGGGCGGGGATACGTTGCTGGTTTGTCGATGTGGAATTCGCCAGCGGGGTGCTGGGGCATCTGGATCTGACAGTGGCGGTGCGGATGGATTGGCACGAGGGGTTTCAGATCTACGGCGAACAAGGCTCGGTTTTGGGCAAGACCTATAACCCGTGGTATTATAAGTCGTCGGAGGTGGATATTTTCAAGGAATCAGATGGTGCGACGCATCGGGTTTTGGGCGCGGACGGCCATTTCTATCGCCGCCAGTTGGAGGGGTTTGCCGATACGATCCTGAATGGGGTGCCGCAATCGGGGGCTGATATTGAGGACGGTATTGCCTCGGTGCGCGCAATGGTGGCGATTGCGCAATCGGCGCGCGAGCGGCGTCCGGTGAAACTGGCGGATGTGGCGGGAGCGCTTTGATGCGGTTGGGGATTTTCGCCAAGACCTTTGCGGGGAGTGATCCGGGCACGGTGCTGGGCGCTTCAAAGGCAGCGGGCTTTGCTTGCGTGCAGTATAATATGGCCTGCTCGGGCTTGGCGGCGATGCCGGATGCGTTGAGCGCGCAGGATGTGGCGGCGGTTTCTGCGGCGAGCAGGGCTTCGGGCGTGGCGATTGCGGCGGTTTCTGGCACCTATAACATGATCCATCCTGACCCTGCAGTGCGGGCTAAAGGCTTGGCGCGGTTGGAGGTTTTGTTACGCCATGCGGCGGCGATGGGGACCGGGATGGTGACGCTGTGCACGGGCACCCGCGATGCCGAGGATCAGTGGCGGCATCACCCGGAGAATGGCTCGGCAGAGGCTTGGCGGGATTTACTGGCGGAAATGGGCAAGGCTTGTGCGCTGGCGGAACCACTTGGGATCAAGCTAGGGATAGAGCCGGAGCTGGCGAATGTGGTGGATACTGCGGCGCGGGCACGGGCTTTGATTGACACGCTGCAGAGTCCGGCCTTGGGAATCGTGCTGGACCCGGCGAACCTGTTTGAGGTGGCGACGCTGGCGGAGCAACGCGATCTGCTGAGCCGTTCGGTGGATTTGCTGGCGGATCGGATTGCGATGGCGCATGCCAAGGACCGCGATGCTTTGGGCGGCTTTGCCACGGCAGGCAAGGGCGTGGTGGATTTTCCGCATTTCCTTGGGGCGCTGAAAGCGGCGGGTTTTAATGGCGATCTGGTGACGCATGGCTTGGCGGCGAATGAGGCGGCGGGCGTGGCGCGCTATCTTTCCGGCGTGTTGGCGGGGCTGTGATGCAGATTTCGGCACTGCAGCGCGATGGCTTGGAACTGGCAGTTTATCGCGGTGGTGAGACGGGCCCGGCGCTGGTGTTTCAGCATGGGCTCTGCGGTGGGTCCGGGCAGATTGCTGAGGCGATGCAGGGGCTTGGCTTGCAGCGTTGGCAGGGGTTGGAGTGTCGCGGGCACGGGATGTCGCCGCTGGGGGATGAGGTTTCCATCGCCTGTTTCGCCGATGATGTGGCGGCGATGATTGAATCCATGTCGGGTCCGGTGGTCTTGGGTGGCATCTCAATGGGGGCGGCGATTGCCACACGGTTGGCGGTGACGCGGCCTGATCTGGTGCGGGCCTTGGTGCTGGTGCGACCCGCTTGGGTGGTGGAGGACGCGCCGGAAAACATGGCGCCGAACGCCGAGGTCGGGATGTTGTTGGAGGTGTTGCCGCTGGATCAGGCGCGGGCGTTTTTCGCCGAAGGTGAGACGGCGCGACGGCTGGAGATCGAGGCACCGGATAACCTTGCGTCGTTGAAAGGCTTTTTCAGTCGTAGGCCACAGGTGGAAACTGCGCGGCTGTTGGCCACGATTTCCGCCGATGGGCCGGGGATTACGGCGGATGATCTGCGCAGCCTTCGTATTCCGGCTCTGGTCTGTGGCTGCGGCGAGGACGCTATTCATCCGATGGCCCATGCGCAGGCTTTGGCTGATCTGATCCCGCAGGCGCGGCTGGTGGAACTGCCTGCGAAGGCACGCGATAAAGCAGCGCATCTGGCGGCGCTTGCCGATGCGATGACAGAATTTTTGAAGGAGATTGATGATGCCCCGCCCGCACCCTGACTGGATTTCGGCGCTGCCACGTAGCCGATTGCTCGCGGAATATTCGATGTGGTCGGCCAATTTGATCCGGCTGGCGGATGATCTGGAGCGGATCACGCCGCACGCCGATATTTTGCATATCGACGTGGCGGATGGGCATTTTGCCCCCGCTTTGCTGTTCTTTCCTGATCTTGTGGCGGGGCTGCGCGCGCTCACGGCGATCCCGATCCATGTGCATCTGATGGTGGATGCTGCGGTGCTGCTTTCGCAGATTGACCAGTTTGCCGAAGCCGGGGCCGATCTGATCTCGGTGCATGTCGAAAATGCCAATGCGGGCGACGGCTTGCAGCGGATCGCGGCGCATGGACTGAAGGCGGGGATGGTTTTGCGGGTGGAAACTCCGGTGGCAAAAGCGGCGGAATGGATCAGCCGCTTGGATATGCTGACGCTTTTGGGCACTGCGATTGGGGTGAAGGGGCAGGGGCTTGATGCGACGGCGGGGGCGCGGTTGGGGGAGGCTGCGGCATTGATTGCCGGTGCGGGTCGCCGGGTGATTTTGGCGGCGGATGGCGGGATCAGGGACACCACGGTGCCGCTGTTGCGCGGCGCGGGCGCAGAGACGGTGGTGATGGGCTCGCTGGCGTTTGGCGCGCCGGATTTGGCCGAGCGGATGCGCTGGCTGCATGGACTGTGACGAAAACCACGAGGCCTCGGCGCAGGGCCGGGGCGGCTTGGGGAATTGGATATGCGTTAGCTGAGATGGAAATCGGTTGGCTGTAGCGGTTTCGGGGCAGGCTCGCCCAGATGTGGCGCGAGGCTGATCTCGGCGGCGCGGCAGATTGCATCCAGCGGCAGGGCGTTCAGGGTGGTGCCGAAGGGATGGCTGAGTTCCTCGGTCACTTCCGCCAGCCCTAGGAAAACATAGGCTACGATGCCGACGAACAACGGTGTCAGCCAGCCGGAGGTGCCGATGAGGGCCATCGGCAGCAGCAGGCAAAACAGGTAGGTGGTGCGGTAGATCAACAGCGAATAGACGAAGGGCAGTGGGGTTCCGGCGATGCGCTCGCAGCCGGCTTGTTGCAGCGCGATGCTGCCCAAACGGGCGGTCAGAGTGCGCGCGCCGAAGCCGTCGATTTGGTTGTTCGCATAGGCTGCCGCGAGATCGGCATTGATCAGGTTCAGCGCCGAGCAGGGCGGATGTGGGTCGGCCAGCAGTTCGGGCGAGCGGGCTTGGGTTTCGGCATCATGTGTCAACCGGCGCAGTTGCGCGCGGTGCAGGTGCAAAAAGGCCAAGGATTGCCGCAGGATACGGTGGCGCAGGGTTTGCTCGGGCAGGAAGACTTCCAACTCACGCGCAAGGCTGCGCAGATCAGCCAGAAGGCCACCCCAGAGCTTACGGGCCTCCCACCAGCGATCATAGGCGGCGTTGTTGCGAAAGCTGAGGAACAGCGACAACGCGATGCCGAAGACGGTGAAGGGGATGCCCTCGATATGTGGCAGCACGCCGAATTGGTGGTCGAGCACCACCATAACGGCGGCGAGGGCGATCACGCCGAGCAGAGGTAGGGCGATATGCGGCAGCACGGAGCCGCGCATCGCAAAGGCCAGCTCCCAAGCGCGGGGTTTGTCGCGGATGATCATTTGCAGCCTTCCTTATCGAGTGCCCACATCTGTTTGAGCCGCCGCGACGGATTTCACAATCGCAAACACGGTTTGGCCGGGGGAGAGCGCAAGCGCCTCGGCAGAGCGGCGGGTGATGCGGGCGAGCAGATGCTCGGGGCCAAGGCCAAGTTGGATCAGCGCGCCGTTGTCGGAGAGGCGGATTTCGGTGATCGTGGCTTGCAGGATGTTGAGGGCGGAGAGACCCTCAGGGCGCTGGCGCGACAGGATCACGTCTTGGGCGGCGATACGGATGCGCAGTTTGGTGCCGGGGGCGGCGGCGATTTTGGGCAGCCAGATCGGCCCGCCATGGGTGTGCAATTGTGTCAGGCCGTCGGGGTTTTGCGCGGTGATGGTGGCGGTGAGGACGGCACCAGCGTCGCGGATGCCCAAGCTGGGGGCGAGGTCGGGGTCAGCCAGCAGATCGGTGGCGGGGCCTGCACGCAGGGTGCGGCCTTGGTCAAGCACGACAATGGTGGTGGCGAGACGGGCGACTTCGGCGAGGGCGTGGCTGACGTAGAGGATCGGGATCTGGGTCTGGTCGCGCAGGGCTTCGATATAGGGCAGCAGTTCGGCTTTGCGGGTCTCATCCAAGGCGGCGAAGGGTTCGTCCATCAACAGCAGGGCGGGGTTGGACAGCAACGCGCGCCCGATCGCCACGCGAGATTTCTCACCGCCAGAGAGCGCTGTGGGGCGGCGGTTGAGCAGGGCGTTCAGGCCCAAGAGGTCGATGATGTCGTCGAAATTGGGGCCGCCGTTTTTCAGATTGCGGGTTTTGCCGGCGAACCAGCGACCGTAGGCAAGGTTCTGGCGGACAGTCAGGTGCGGGAACAGGCGGGCGTCTTGGAAGACATAGCCGAGGCGGCGGCGGTGGGGGGGCAGGTTTATCGCCGCGCGGGTGTCCAGCAGGGTGGTGTTGTCTGCGGTGATGCGGCCTTGGTCCGGGTGCAAGAGGCCTGCCACCGCATTGATCACGCTGGTTTTTCCAGAGCCGGACTTGCCGAACAAAGCGGTGAGGCCGGGCGGGGCGGTGAAATTCACCTCCAGCGTAAAGCCGGGAAACTGGTGGCTGAGGGCGACGGAGAGGCTCATGTGCCTTTGATCCGGCGGGCGACGGCGCGGCTGAGGAATTCGGACAGGATCAGCGCGAGCATGGCGACGGCGATGGAAATTAACACCAATCGAAAAGCTTGGCTGTCGCCGCCGGGGACTTGCAGGAAGGTGTAGATCGCTGAGGGCAGGGTTTGGGTCTGGCCGGGTATGTTGGAGACAAAGGTGATGGTAGCACCAAACTCGCCCATGGCTTTGGCGAAGGCCAGCACCGCGCCTGCGATGATGCCGGGCAGGATCAGCGGCAAAGTGACGGTCAGGAAAATCCAGAGCGGCGATGCGCCCAGCGTGCCTGCGGCTTGTTCCAGTTTCGGGTCCACCGCCTCAAACGCCAGGCGGATGGCGCGGACCATCAGGGGGAAGGCCATGACGGCAGCGGCGAGCACCGCACCTGTCCATTTGAACGCCAGCACGAGGCCGAACCATTGGTCAAGGTATTGGCCGATAAAGCCTTTGCGCCCGAAGGCCAGCAGCAGCAGGTATCCGGTGACGACCGGGGGCAGGATCAACGGCAAATGCACGAGGCCATTCAGGATGTGCTTGCCCCAGAAATCGCGCCGCGCCAAGAGATGCGCGGTGTAGATGCCCAAGGGTAGGCTGAGCAAGGTTGCCCATACCGAAACACGCAGGGACAAAGCCACTGCGCGCCATTCATCGGGAGTGAACCAGTCGGCGGGGGTAAACCAGTCGGGCATCGGGCCTTATTTCAGAACGGTGAAGCCTTGGGCAGTGAACACGGCGGCGCTTGCATCGCTGGATAACGCCTCCAGAAAGCTCTGCGCTGCGGGCTTTGTGCTAGAGGCGAGAGTAGCGGCAGGGTAGACGATTGGTTTGTGGCTGTCGCTCGGGAAGGTGCCCACAACTGTCACCTTATCGCCGGATTCGTCGTCGGCGATGGCATCTGAGGCGTAGACGATGCCGTAGGGGGCTTCGCCTGCGGCGACCAGTGCGAGGGCGGCGCGGACGTTGTCGGATTGTGCGACATTGGCTTCGATGGAGGACCACAGGCCGAGGCTTTCCAAGGCTTCCTTGCCGTATTGGCCAGCGGGAACGGAATCTACCGTGGCCATCGACAGCTTGCCGTCGCCCAGAAGTGCTTTCAGATCAAGGTCTTTGGAGATTTCGACCGGGGCGGCTTTGCTAGCGGCGACCAGCACAAGGGTGTTGCCAAGGATGTCTTTGCGGCTGTCTTTGTTGATCAGGTTTTCGTCCGAAAGCGTGTCCATCCACTTCTTCGAGGCGGAGATGAACAGATCAGCGGGCGCCCCTTGCTCGATCTGCTTCGCCAGCTTGGCGGTGCTTTCATAGGAAATCACCACGGTATTGCCGGTTTGTTTTTGCCAATCGGCGGCGATGGTATCGAGGGCGTTCTTCAGAGATGCTGCGGCAAAGACGGTGATTTCTTCGGCAGAGGCGCTGACGGGCCACGCAAGGCTGGCGAGGAGGGCGGCGGTGAGGACGCTGCGGCGGGTGAAAAGGGTCATGAAGCCTCCGGTGATATGTTTCGACAAACATATCGCTGGGGCGGCGCGGTGCAAGCATTATTTCCGTTCGGGAATATCGCGGAGCAGGCCCTGCAGGTCTTGCAGGTGCGGGGCGGTGGCCAGTGCTGTGGCGGCCTCCGCCGCACGGTAATGACTGATCACCGCCAGCCCCGTTGCGGTGACCTGCGCGCCGCCGCCCTTTGCCCCGCCCCGCGCGCTTGTCACCAGTGGATCGCTGAAGGCGGCGTTCATTTCTTCAACCAGCATCCAAGCGCGCTTGTAGCTCATCTCCATCGCGCGGCCCGCGGCGGAGATGGAACCGGTGTCGCGGATATGCTCCAGCAGCGTAATCTTGCCGGGACCGAGTTTGGTGCCGCCGAAGTAGAAGCGCAGCAGGGTGTGGGGCGTGGGTTTCATCAGCGAAGACTCCCGCCAAACCGCGCGCAATGCAAGGGGCTATGGCGTGAGGGTCTGGCGGTTGGCGTGGGCAAGCTGGGCGGTGAGTTGGGCGATCTCCGTGCTGCGCCGCTCCGGCGACCAAGCTTTGGCGGTGGCGATGATGTCGGCGATTTGGGCGAGGTCGGCGGCGTTCAGCGCGCCGGTGACGGCGAGTGTGGTGCGGCGCAGCACGAGATCTGACAGGTGCTCGACGGCTTCGCTGCGGGCGATCCAGTCGATTTCGGCCGCGCTGTAGGCGGTTGCGTGCGGCAGGCGGTCCGCGTCGGCGTAGGGCGATTTGTGGGCGACAAGGCTGGTCAGGCTGGTGCCGTAGCGGGTGAATAGCTCTGCGGCGCGGGCAAGGGTAAGGCCCCCGGTGGCGGCCGCGCTGGCGATCAGGCGGGATTTGGCTGCGTTGTCAGCGGGATAGGCTTTGCCGCCGCCGATGCCAAGCGCGCGGGTGGAAATGCGGCGAGGGTGGTTCAGGCGGTTCAGGCAGGTGTCGGCGACCTCCTCGGCAAAGCCCCGGAAGGTGGTCCATTTGCCACCGACCAGCGAGATGATCGGGTAGGGGCGCTCGGCGGTAGCTTCCAGCGCCGGTGCGGAATGGTCGCGGCTGATCAAGCCGGGGGTGGCTGCATCTGAGGCGGGCAGCGGCCGGATACCGGAATAGGCGTAGATGATATGCTCATGATCAAACGGCAGACCGGGCAGCAAAGCGCGCAGAGCGGTGAGGAAATAGGCGATCTCGTCATCCTCACAGCGGACGTTTTCGGGGTCGGCGGCTTTGATATCGGTCGATCCCACCAGCGCCTTACCGAGGTAATCATAGACCAAAAGGATGCGGCCATCGTCGGCCTCAAAATAGATCATTTGGCCGTTCAGCATTTTCA
Organism: Cypionkella psychrotolerans; assembly: GCF_001294535.1. Lineage (GTDB taxonomy): Bacteria > Pseudomonadota > Alphaproteobacteria > Rhodobacterales > Rhodobacteraceae > Cypionkella > Cypionkella psychrotolerans. The sequence continues at coordinate 248,331 of NZ_LGIC01000065.1, forward strand.
GAAGCTGCGGGTGGTCGAGCAGGATATGCGAACCTTTGGTGCCGCCGATCAGCTTGGTCTGCGCGCCCAAAGCGGCGTTGACGCGGTCAATCCACGGGCCTGCGGCATTGATCACCAGTTTCGGGCGGATGGTGAAGGCGGCGCCATCCTCGCGGGTGAAGGTGAGCGCGGAGCCGTTGTGGGCGCTGATCTGGGTATAGTTCAGGGCTAAAGCAGTTTGGTTGGCCGCCATGCCATCGGCGAGAAGCTCCCAAACCAGCCGCTCGGGACCTGCGATTTTGGCGTCGTAATATAGACCCGAGGCGACGATGCGCGGGGTCATTTGCGGAAATTCGGCGAGGGTTTTGGCACGGGATTTCATCTTGTGGTGCGGCATGACGTTGGCGCGGCTGCCGTAGTAATCGTAGATCGTGAGGCCGACTTTCAGCAGTAGCGCGCCCCGGCTGCGGGCGGCGGTGGTCGATCCGAACAGGGTGCGCAGTGCCGCCCAAACCCCTTTGGTCCAAGAGAAAATCGGGATCAGCGTCGGCAGCGGGGTGACGGCGTGGGGGGCGTTTTTGAGCAGCAGATTGCGCTCTAGCGTGGATTGCGCGACGAGGCGGAACTCTCCGGTTTCCAGATATTTCAAACCACCGTGGATCATCCTTGAAGGGGCCGCAGAGGTGCCGCCGCCGAAATCACCCTTCTCGACGATCAGCACGCGCAGGCCTTGTTCGGCGAGGTCGCGAAACAGGCCCGCCCCATTGATACCTGCGCCGAGGATCAGCACATCGGTGCCGTTTTCCGACAGGTCTTGCAGGCGGGTGTCGTATGTCATGGGGTTTCCGTTTCGATCAGATGCAGCCGCACGCCGGCGGCTTTCAGGGCGCAGGCTTCAGCGGCAGGCAGGGCGGCGCCCGTCAGCACGGCGTCAAAGGCGGTGAGGGGGGCCAAGGCGTGTAGGGCGGAGCGGCCGAATTTCTCGTGGTTCAACAACAGGATACGGGCGTTGGCGGCGGCCATCATCGCTTGCTTTGCACGGGTGACTTGGGCGTCTTGGATGTAAGCCGTGCCGTTCTGCGCGGCCGAGGCCGAGCAGATCAGCACATTGGCGCGCAAGTTGGGCAAAGCGGTTTCGCAAAGATGGCCGATGAAGGCGTTGTAGGTGGCATGATACTGGCCGCCAAGGCAGATCAGGGTGATGTCGTCAGCCCCGGTCAGGGTCTGGATCGAGGCGACGCTGTTGGTGATTATCGTCAGCGGGACGATTTGCGGTAGTAACGGGGCGAGGGCGTGGCTGGTGCTGGAGTCGTCCAGCATCACCACTTGGCCGGGCGCGATATAGCGCAGCGCGGCACGGGCGAGGGCAGATTTCTCGGCGCTGGCGACGGTTTGGCGATAGCGGAACAGGCTTTCGTAGACGCCAGAGGGCAGGGCGCTGACAGCGCCATGCAGTTTGCGCAGCAGGCCCGCTTGCGCGAGTTGGTCGATATGGCGGTGGATGGTCATGCGCGAGACGCCAAAACGCTGCACCAGATCGTCGATTCGGGCCTCACCCTGTTGCAAGACATAGGCGGCGATTTCTTCGCGGCGGGTTTCGGGGGTCATGGCACGAGGGCTTCGATTTCGGGCCAGAGCGGGGCGATGGCGTCGGTGATTTTAGTGTAAAGCTGAAAGCGTTTTTCATACGCGGCGGCGCGGGTGGGATCTGGCGTGTAGGTTTGTCCCAACAGCGACATATCGCGCGGGTCAGAAAGAGGCGAGGCGTAGAGGCCGACGGCAGCCCCTGCGCAGAGGGCCGCGCCCCAAGCGGCGGCTTCTTCGGTTTGGCTGGTGGTGACGGGCATCCCCAGAATATCGGCGAACATCTGCGCGAAGGTGGGGTTGCGGGCGACGCCGCCGGTCAGGCGGGCCTCGCGTACCGGAAAGCTTGCGCGCAGGGCATCAACGTGGGTGCGGTGGTTGAAGATGATGCCTTCCAGCACCGCGCGCAGCATATCGCCGCGAACATGCCAGCCGCGCAAGCCGATAAAGCTGGCGCTGGCCTGCGGGCCGAAGGGCGATCCGTAGAGATAGGGGTGGAATATCAAGGTGTTGGGTTTAGTAAGTGTGGCATCAATCTCGCGCGCAAGTGTCGCGTGAATCGACTCGCCCGACACATCAGCTTCTACCAGTTCCGCTTCACACAAGGTCTCGATGAACCAGTCATAATTCGCCGCAGAGGCGGGCGACAGCGCCATGTTGTTCCATTGGCCGGGCAGAATGGCGTTGCGGCAGAGCCAGCGCGGGTCGGTGTTCGGGGCGTTTGAGACCACTTCGTTGATCGAATAAGTGCCCGCGACGATGGCCACCACGCCCTCGGCATGGCCGCCAATCCCCAAGGCAGAAGCCGTCACGTCATGCAGGCCAGCGGCAACCGGCGTGCCTGCGACAAGGCCGGTCAAGAGGGCGGCTTCGGCGGTGATATGGCCGATAATCTCGGCGGACTCGGCGATGTCAGGCAGGGCGTGAGCGACGTTTTCCAGATCAAAAAGCTGAAGCGCATCAAGGGTATAGTCTTGAGTTTGCACATCGGTGAAGGCGGTGGACGCTTCGGTGCGGTCAGTGCCAAGGCTGCCGGTCAGACAAAACCGCAACCAGTCCTTGCAGGCGAGGAATGTGCCAATTTGGGCGAAACGCTCGGGTTCATTATCCCGCACCCAAGCGAGCAGAGCTGCGGGGGAGCAGGCGGGGGGAATTTGGCCTGTCAGTTTCAAGGCGGCATCGGCGCGGTCGGCCCAGCTTTGGCAGATTGCGCCTGCGCGGCCATCCAGCGACAAAATTCCGTTGCCGAGCGGGCGCTTTTCACGGTCGAGCAGATACAACCCGTCGCCATGCGCGGTGGCGGCGACGGCGACTATATCGCTGGCGGGGCGTCCGGAAAGCTGGATCGCTTCCGCAATCGCCTCGGCCGTGGCGCGCCACAGGCCTTCCATATCGCGCTCGACATGATGCGGCTGGGGCAAAAGCTGCGGAATGCGGCGGCGGGCGACGGCGAGTTGCTGGCCCGAGGCATCAAAGATCACCGCTTTGGTGACGGTTAACCCGTTGTCGATACCAAGAATGCTGGTCATGCCTTAGCCTTTCGCAAGTGCGAATCTGATGAACTGAACATGACATTATGGGATTGTAACGGCAAGTCTCGTTACAATTATTCTACCTCTGCGCCTGCCGCGACCTGCTGCACAGCTTCGTCGGCGATCACCACGTTAATGCCTTTGGCGCGCATCCGGGCGATATGGGCGGCATCGGTCAGTTGATCGACGATCACCACGTCGAATTCGGTGAGGTCGGCAAAGGCATGTAAAGCGCGGCGGTCGAATTTGGTGTGATCGGCCAGAAGCACGCGTTTTGAGGCAGACTCAAACATCGCGCGCTTGGTTTCGACCATATCGGGGGATTGGTGAAACACCATGTCATCGGTGATTGCCGACATCGACATGAACAGCGTATCCGCCCGCAAACGTTTGATTTCGTTGATCGTCATCCGGCCCATGAAGGCGTTGCACCAGTTGTGCAACTGGCCGCCGAGACCCAGCAGGGTCAGGTCGCGGATGCCGTTCAGCTCGTTCATCAGGATCAGAGAATTGGTGATCGCGGTCAGCGGCACCTTGGCGGGCAGGTGGGTGACCATTTGCAACACGGTGGTGGAATCGTCGAAAAAGATCGCCTGACCGGGTTCGACAAACTGCATCGCAGCGCTGGCAATCGCCTTTTTCTCAGCCGATTGGCGGTTGAAACGGTAAACGTCGGAGGCTTCAATCAGACTGGTGGGGGCGGCTGATACAATCCCACGGGCTTTGCGCAAAAGGCCACGCGCGACCAATTCATCCAGATCGCGGTGCGCGGTCATCAGCGAGATGCCGAACCGCTCGGTCAGATCCTCGATCCGCATCGAGCCTTCGGCCATCACCGCCTCGGTGATCAACTGACGGCGGGCGAGTTGGCGGGCGTGGCGGCTGTCCGAGGGCAGTTGCGCGGGTGTGAGGCCAGAGGGCGGTTTCATATCGGTCATTCTCGCCTCCCTCTCCCGTGTAGCGATGCCCGCGCCGATGTTGAAAAGCAAGGGGGCGCCGTTGCCAGCGCCCCGCGAGGTCAGATTACTGCGACAAGGTGAACGGGCCGGTGTATTTGTCCACATTGTCTTTGGTGATCAGCAGGCAATCAAACAGCTGCTTTTCGGTCGCGGCACCCGTGGCGCCGGTTTTGATGAAGCTGTCAGCCTGCTTCACAGCCTCTGCCGAGAACACGGCGACGGGCTGCAACACGGTGTATTGCATCTCGCCTGCGGTGATCGCAGCGACCGCATCCGGCGAGCCGTCAAAGCCGCCGACTTTCACGCCATCGAGCTTGCCCGCTTCTTTCAAAGCCGCAATCGCGCCCAGTGCCATCTCGTCATTGCCAGCGATCACGCCGATGATGTCGGGATTGGCTTGCAGGATTGACTGCATCTTGTCGTGGCCCTTGGTGCGGTCCCAATCGGCAACTTCCTTGGCGGCTTTCACCAGATCAGGATACTGGGTCAGCACGGTTTCATAGCCGTTCGAGCGGGTGGCGGCGTTGTTGTCTGCCGGGTTGCCGAACAGTTCGGCGTATTTGCCGGTCTCGCCCACAGCGGTCACCCACTGTTGCGCGCCCAAAGCCGCACCTTGCGCGTTGTTGGACACGAGTTGCGCTTTGGCGAGGCCTTCTTTGTTGATCTCGGCGTTCACCAAGAACACCGGAATGCCTGCGTCGACAGCCTTCTGCACCGCGCCAACCGAGCCGTCAGCATTCGCCGGGTCAAGGATGATGGCGACGGATTTGTTGGTGATCGCGGTGTCGATCATCGTCGATTCCGCGTTGGTGTCGCCCTTGTGCGCCGAAACGGCAGCGGTGTAGCCAAGGCTTTCGGCGGTGGCAGCCGCGACATCGCCTTCGGTTTTCCAATAGGGGTTCGCCGGGTCGTTAACGATGATGGTGATCAGGCCATCGGCGAAGGATGCGCCTGCGAGCAGGGCGTTGATCGCAACAGCGGCGAGCAGCGCGCGCTTGGTCATGGTGAACATAGTCTCTCTCCCTTGGTTGATTTAGTCTTTGGTTGCCAATGGTTTGGCAGGGTCTTTCCGCAACGGATAGTGCCGTTGCGGCGAAGTTGGTTACGCCTTGGCTTTCGCCTTTGGCTTGTATTGGATCGAGTTCAGCAGCACCGCCAGAACGATCACCGCCCCGGTGAATACGGTCTGCCAGTAGGACGACACGCCGATGATCACGAGGCCATCTGACAGAAAGCCAATGACGAAAGCGCCCAGCATGGTGCCGCGAATGGTGCCTCTGCCGCCCGTCAGCGCCGCCCCGCCGATCACGACGGCTGCGATGGCGGTCAGCTCATAGGTGGTGCCAGCGGTGGGGCCAGCCGATGTGAGCTGCGACGACAGCACCAAACCCGCGATGGCGGCGCAGATGCCCGACAGCACATAGACCGTGATCTGCACCCGCTTCACTGGCACGCCGGAAAGCTCCGCCGCCCGCTCATTGCCGCCCGAGGCATAAAGCCAGCGGCCAAAGGCGGTGCGCGACAGCATCAGGCCCGCGAGGATGGCAAGGGTGGCCAGCACCACAACGCCGATTGGCACGCTCCATTCACGGGTAAACCCAAGGCGGTTGAAGCCCAGCCAGTTGAAGCCAGTGTTGCCGAGTTCCGGCTTGCCGCCGAGATTGTTGAACGTTAAACCATTTGTCATCAGCAACGCGACGCCGCGTGCCACATAGAGCACGCCGAGCGAAGCCACAAAGGCCGGAACCTTGAACCAAGCGATCAAAACGCCGTTCACCAGGCCCACAAACGCCCCCAAAACACAGGTCAACAGCGCCACCGCCCAGACTGGAGGATACAGGATCACGCCGAAGCTGTCGATCTGCACGCCCTGCATCAGAAAGCCCGCGACGCAGCCCGCAAGACCAAGGGTTGAGCCCACAGAAAGGTCAATGCCGCCGTTCAGGATCACCAGCAGCATCCCAATCGCAAGGATGCCATAGATCGCGACATGGCTCGCCATGATCAGGAAATTCGCCAGCGAGAAATAGTGGGGGCTTAGCAGCGAGAACACCAGGATAATCGCAATCAGCGCGAAGAAGGCACGGCCTTCCAGCAGCAAAGCAATCGGGTCAAACCCTTGTTTCGCGGCAGGTTTTGGGGTGGATGACATCGGTTGCTCCTAGTGAACCACGGCTTCGCCAGAGGCGGCCATGATCTTTTCTTTACTGACTCTGTGATCAAATTCGGCCGAAATCCGGCCCCGGTGCATCACGATGATGCGATGCGCGATTGACAGACATTCGCCGACTTCCGAAGTGGAATAAACCACGGCAAGCCCCTGTTTCGCGCCTTCCGCCAGCAGCCGAAACACCTCGGCCTTGGCGCCAATGTCGATGCCGCGTGAGGGTTCATCCAGCACGATCACCTTCGGATTGGTCGCCAGCATCTTGCCGATCACCACCTTTTGCTGATTACCGCCTGACAATGATCCAATCGGCGCTGTCCCCGAAGCATCGGTCTTCACCGTCACTTTGCGAATGGCATCGCTGACCACCGCCGCCTCGGCTTTCCGAGAGGTAAACAGCCCTTTGGTAAACGCGCCAATGCTGGCGAGCGACAGGTTTTGCCCGACCGACATGGTCTGCACCAAGCCGTCACGCTGGCGATCCTCGGGCACCAAAACCAACCCTTTAGCAATGCGCTGCGCGATGGTCAGGCCCGAAATGTCACGCCCCTGAAGCATTACACGGCCACCAGAAGGCGCCAGACGCCCCGCCACACATTCCAACAGTTCTGTGCGGCCCGCGCCCATAAGCCCATAGATACAAACGATTTCACCGGCGCGGACGGAAAGCGAAAGCCTGTCCACCACCGAAAATCCCACCCCTGCCGCATCCGGCACCGACAGGTTTTCAATGCTGAGCGCCGTCTCGCCCATTGCATAGCCTTCGGGCGGCGCGCCAAGGTCGAAATTCTCGCCGACCATGTTGCGTACGATCCATTCGAGATCAATCTGCGCCCGCTCGGCATAGGCGGTCATTGCGCCATCGCGCAGCACGACGGCATGGTTGGTGATCTGCAAGGCTTCCTCAAGATGGTGCGAGATATAGACAATCGACACCCCGCGCGCGGTCAGATCGCGGATCACCTTGAACAAAACCTCAACCTCGGTGGCACTCAGCGCCGAAGTTGGTTCATCCATGATCAGGATGCGGCTGTTCACCGACAAAGCCCGCGCGATTTCAACGATTTGCTGCTGACCTAAGCGTAGCTCTTCCACCGGGGTCAGCGGGTCGATATCTTCCTCGAGCTCTGCCATCAAGGCGCGGGTCTGGCGTTCTTCCTCGGCATAATCGACGCCAGAGCGGGTCATAATCTCGCGGCCCATGAAGATATTATCGCGCACGTTCATATTGGTGGCGAGGCTAAGCTCTTGGTGGATAATCGAAATCCCGCGATTGCGCGCATCGGTAGAATTGGCAAAGGTCACAGGTGCGCCATCGAGCACGATCTGCCCTGAGGTCGGCTTCACCACCCCCGATAAGATTTTCATCAGTGTCGATTTGCCCGCGCCATTCTCGCCGAACAACGTGGTGACCTGCCCGCGATGGATGTCGAAATTCACCCCTTTCAGGGCGTGAATATTGCCGTAAGTCTTGGCGATATTGCGTGCCGAAAGCACTGGTTCTGTTTGTGTAAGATTGGCGGAGGTGTCGAGGCTCATTTTACCTCCAAAGACACCGGGGTGATCATCCAGCTTTTCGGATTCACCAGTTTGAACGCCCCCACCACAGCCACGGTCTTGCCCGTCAAAGCCGTGTTATCTATGCCGTCCAGCACCAGCTTTTTCATCTCTTTGTTCAGCGCCGAGCCAGCATCCTGATATTCGATCTGATTGGTGAACTGGCTGAAGCTGATCTCGCCCGTGGCGTCGCGCAATTCGGTGCCGTTGATCGCGGGGCCGGTCTGGACGCGCAAGCGCAACGGGGCCGGAATCCCCGTAACATCAATGTAATAGATACCGGATTTTCCCTCACCCACCACGCCTTGCAGCTTCACCGAATAGACGCCACCGACAGAATATTTCGCCTCTGCCGCCTTTGGGTCTGCCGCAATCGCGGTGGCCAACTCCACCGCATCCACCGCGCGCGCCGTGACATTGGCCTGCACTTTCGGGAAGGTTTCCGCCCCAAACGCCTCGGGCGAAAACACCGCCGCGCGCACATCGGCATCCGAGCCGATCCGCACCACCGTGGTATCCAGCGCCATCGCGCCCAGCACCGCCACGACCACGGCGGCGGTGATCAGCAACGATCGATTGGCGCGGGGCTGATCGGAATGTGGCGCGGTGTCAGGCTGTTGGCTCATAGTGCTGCGACCTTGGATGTGACGGCGGAAGATGTATCGGCGTATGTGCTGCGCGGGGCGGATAGGAAAAACGCACCTCGTGACCAGCACAAACGGCCCGCCCAGCCGTGATGCGGCTGCAAATTTAGCATGACTCCCCCCTTTCTGCCGATCCGCAGGGCGATTTCCTCCCGCCGCGCCGATCTGGCCTGTCGCACATCGATAACCGTGATAGAGTTATGGTATCAACTCTTGGTACAATGTTATAAGTTATCGCATCTGTCAATCGAGTCTTTTTCGGGCGTGCTGCCTGTATTCTCAACATTCTGCCCGTGGTTTTCGCCTGCGTGGTCCGAGTCGCAGGCGATTTCTGCATCTGCGAAAAGTGCTGCGATGCGGCAAAAGCGTGTGAAAGGTCTGGCAGAAATTAGGCGTAAATTACTATAATATATAGATAATATGAAATTCTCACTGCTTCGGGCGCTCAAAGGGCGAGGTCCCTCGGCGGCACCCACCTCAAGCGGGCTGCGATCGCGCCGATCTGCCTTGGACTTTGGTTGACACAGAGCAGTTTATCTGAAAGGAATTGCGGTGTCCGTAAAATAATTCACTCACTGTGTTATCTCTCTGTGATAATGCGGCAAGGCCAGTCGGAGGGGCTGGGAATATGTGCGGGCTCAGGGGGAGGCGGTATGGCAGAGCTTTTGATCGGCATTGATTCGGGCACTTCGGTGGTCAAAGCGGTGGCGTTTACCCTGAATGGTGCGCAAATCGCGGCCTTTGCGGTGCCCAACGCCTATATGACGGGCACCGATGGCGCGGCGACGCAAAGCCTTGCGCAGACCTGGGCCGATTGTGCGACAGCCTTGCGTGGCCTTGCCGAAAAGGTGCCGAACTTGGCCGCGCGCACGGCGGCGGTGTCGGTTACGGCGCAGGGAGATGGCACTTGGCTGGCGGGTCCGGGCAACACACCCATCGGCGACGCGTGGCTGTGGCTGGATGCCCGCGCGGCACCTACCGTCGAACGTCTCGCCGAAAGCCCCGCCAATCGCGCCCGGTTTGAGGCGACGGGCACTGGGCTGAACACCTGCCAGCAAGGCACGCAAATGGCGCATATGGATCGGTTCCACCCCGAACTGCTGGATGCGGCTGAGGTGGTATTGCATTGTAAAGACTGGATTTATCTGAATCTCACCGGCGTGCGGGCGACCGATCCGTCTGAGGCCAGCTTTACCTTCGGCAACTTTCGCACGCGGCGCTATGACGATCAAGTGATTGAGGCTTTGGGCCTGAGTCATCGTCGCAACCTCATGCCCGAGATCATCGATGGCAGCCAAATCACGCATCCCCTTACGCCCGAGGCTGCCGCCCAAACTGGCCTGCGCGCGGGCACGCCGGTGAGCCTTGGCTTCGTCGATATGGTGATGACGGCGCTGGGGGCGGGCGTGCATACCGGGGCGGCGGGGGCGGCTTGTTCGACCGTGGGGTCGACGGGCGTGCATATGCGCTCGACCCCGGTGGGCGGCGTGCATCTGAACGCCGAGGGCACCGGCTATGTGATCTGCCTGCCGGTGCCGGGGATGGTGACGCAGGTGCAAACCAATATGGCGGCGACGCTGAACATCGACTGGCTGCTGCGGATGGCGGCGGATTTGATGTCAGATTTCGGGCGGCCCACCAAACACGCCGATCTGGTGCCGCTGATCGAAAGCTGGTTGGCCGCCAGCAAACCCGGTGCGTTGCTCTATCAACCCTATATCTCGGAAGCCGGAGAGCGCGGGCCTTTTGTCAACGCCGACGCCCGCGCGGGCTTTGTCGGCCTGAATTTCACCCACCGTTTCGCCGATTTGCTGCGCGCTGTGGTCGAAGGTTTGGGCATGGCAACCCGCGATTGCTATGCCGCAATGGGCGCTATGCCGTTGGAATTGCGGCTGACGGGCGGGGCTGCGCGCTCTAAAGGCCTGCGCGGGGTGTTGTCGGCGACGACGGGTGCGCCCGTGCGCGTGTCCGCGCGCGAAGAGGCCGGCGCTGCTGCTGCCGCGATGATGTCAGCGGTGGCGATTGGCGCATATTCTTCGATGGACGCCTGCATTGCTGAATGGGTAACGCCTTTGCTGGGCGCGGCAGAGGCCCCCGATCCGGCGCTGACCGCCACCTATGCCCAAATCTATCCCGCCTATAAATCCGCCCGCGAGGGGCTGACCACCGCATGGTCGCATCTTGCGGACAGCCGCCAAGCCAAAGACAGGACAGCCGAATGAGCCTTAGTACTTCTGACCATAGCAAAACTAACCATAGTTTTTCTGAGCCAAATTTGGTTGATCTGTTCGTCATTGGTGGTGGCATCAACGGCGCGGGTATCGCACGCGATGCGGCGGGGCGGGGGCTTTCGGTGGTGCTCTGTGAGAAGGACGATCTGGCGCAGGGCACCTCGTCGCGTTCGGGTAAGCTGGTGCATGGCGGCCTGCGCTATCTGGAATATTACGAATTTCGCCTTGTGCGTGAGGCACTTATCGAACGCGAGGTGCTGCTAAACGCAGCCCCGCATATCATCTGGCCGATGCGGTTTGTGCTGCCACATTCGCCCACCGATCGGCCTGCTTGGCTGGTGCGGCTGGGTCTGTTCCTGTACGACCACCTTGGCGGGCGCAAGAAACTCCCCGGCACCCGCACCTTGGATCTGCGCCGCGATCCGCAAGGCGCGCCGATTATGGACCAATATAAACGCGGCTTTGAATATTCGGATTGCTGGGTCGATGATGCGCGGCTGGTGGTGCTGAATGCTTTGGATGCGGCGGAAAAGGGCGCATTGGTGTTGACCCGCACCGCCTGCACCTCCGCCCGGCGCGAGAACGGCGCTTGGACGGTTGAGACCACCGATCAAAATGGCGAAACGAGGGCGTTTCGCGCGCGCTGTATCGTCAATGCGGCGGGGCCATGGGTGACGGATATCGTCACACGGGTGGCGGGGTCGAACTCGGCGCGCAATGTGCGGCTGGTCAAAGGCAGCCATATCATCGTGCCGAAATTCTGGGCCGGCGATCATGCTTACCTCGTGCAAAACCACGACAAACGGGTGATTTTCATCAACCCCTACGAGGGCGATAAGGCGCTGATCGGCACCACCGATGTCGCCTATGAGGGGCGTGCCGAGGAGGTGCAGGCGACCGAGGCCGAGATCGACTATCTGATTGCCGCCGTTAACCGGTATTTCAAGGAAAAGCTGCGGCGCTCGGATGTGGTGCACCATTTTTCAGGCGTGCGCCCGCTGTTTGACGATGGCAAAGGCAACCCCTCTGCGGTGACTCGCGACTATGTGTTTGATCTGGATGAGACCGGCGGTGTGCCTTTGCTGAACGTGTTTGGCGGCAAGATCACTACCTTCCGCGAACTGGCCGAGCGTGGCTTGCATCGTTTGAAAGCAGTCTTTCCGCAGATGGGGCCGGATTGGACCGCTACCGCCAAACTGCCGGGTGGTGAGATGCCGAATGCCGATTATGAAAGCTTTGCCAATGACTTGCGCATGGCCTATCCGTGGATGCCGCGCAGTCTGATCCGCCACTATGGCCGTCATTACGGCGCGCGCACCGGTGATCTGGTTGGGGGTGCCACGACGTTGGAGGGCTTGGGTCAGCACTTCGGGGGTGATCTTTATGAGGCCGAAGCCCGCTATCTGATTGCCCGCGAATGGGCACGGACGGCAGAGGATATTCTGACCCGGCGCACCAAGCATAACCTGCATCTGACTCCCGAGCAGCAAGCGGCTTTCACAACTTGGCTGGCGGAAGGGGCCTGAGATGTTAACGCTGTCACTCAACACCAACCCCCTCGTCAACCGCTTCGCCGACCCGGACGACCTGATCACCACGGTCGCGCGTGACCTGCGCATCCGCGATCTGCAACTTACGCATGAATTCATCAACCCATCTTGGCCCGCCCCGCTAATCCGCCGCCTGACCCGTCAGATGGATGCGGCTTTGCAGCGTACCGGCGTGCGTGTGACTTCGGGCATGACTGGCCCTTATGGGCGCCTGAACCATTTCGGCCACCCCGACCGCGATGTGCGTCGCTACTACATCGACTGGTTCAAAACCTTCGCCGATATTACCGCCGATCTGGGCGGCACCAGCGTTGGCACGCAGTTTGCGATCTTCACCTACGCTGATTTCGACGATCCCAACCGCCGGGAATCCTTGATAAATACCGCAATAGACTGTTGGGCCGAAGTCGCCGAACATGCCAAATCTGCGGGCCTTAGCTACGTTTTCTGGGAGCCGATGAGCGTCGGGCGTGAGTTTGGGGAGACCATCGCCTCGGCCCTCGCCTTGCAAAAACGCCTGACCGAGGCGAATACGGCGATCCCGATGTGGATGATGGCCGATATCGACCATGGCGATCTGACCAGCCCGAACCCGGATGACGTGGACCCCTACGCTTGGGCGCGCGCGGTGCCAAAGGTTTCACCGATTATCCATATCAAGCAAAGCCTTATGGACAAAGGCGGTCACCGCCCTTTCACCGCCGCCTTCAATGCCAAAGGCCGGATTCATCCCGAACCCTTACTTAAGGCTTTCGCCGAAGGCGGCGCGCGGGACAATGAAATCTGTCTGGAGCTGTCGTTCAAAGAGCGTGACCCGAATGACCGCGAGGTGATCGGTCAAATCGCTGAAAGCATTGCGTTTTGGGCGCCACATATTAACAGCGGCGTTAACGATCTTCACATCTGAGGAGGCTGCCATGTCTGTATTCGCGTTCCTAACCGCCACAGAAATCCTGTTCGGACGCGGGCAGGCAGGGCATGCGGCGGGCCGAATCAGGGCGCTTGGCACAGGGGTTTTCCTGCTGCACGGCAGCCCAGCCCGCGCCGATTGGCTGGTGAAAGCGCTGGTGGGGCAGGGCTGTGATGTCACCCGTTTTGTGGTGCGGGGTGAGCCTGACATTGCGCTGATTGAGGCCGCAACCATGGCCGCGCAGGGCGCGCAAGTGGTGGTCAGCCTCGGCGGCGGTGCGGTGATTGATGCGGGTAAAGCGGTCGCTGCGATGGTCCCGGCCACGCGATCCTTGATGGATCACCTTGAAGTCATTGGGAAATCTTTGCCGCTGGATCACGCGCCCTTGCCCTTCGTCGCGATCCCCACGACCGCAGGCACCGGCGCCGAAGTTACCCGCAACGCGGTGATCGGCTCGCCCGAACACAGCCGCAAAGTGTCCTTGCGCGACAAGCGGATGCTGCCTGCTTTGGCGATCATCGACCCCGCGCTTACGGACAATACGCCGAAAACCATCACCCTCGCCTCGGGCCTTGACGCCATCACGCAAGTGATCGAGCCCTATATCTGCACCCGCGCCAACCGTCTGACCGACGCGCTTTGCCACGATGCGATCCCGCAGGGTTTGCGCGCGTTGCGGCGGTTAATGGTGAACGAGGATGCGCAAGCCCGCGACGACATGGCTTGGGTCAGCCTCTGTGGTGGGCTGGCGCTGGCCAATGCGGGCCTTGGGGTGATCCATGGTCTTGCGGGGCCGTTGGGGGGGCTGCTGCCCGCCCCGCACGGCGCGATCTGTGGCACGCTATTGCCGCATGGGCTGGCGCTGAACGCCGCCCGCGCGATAGACCCTACGCGCATCCTGAAGGTGATCGGTTGGATCGCAGAAGCCTTTGAAACGCCTTATGAAAACGCCCTGCCAGCGCTCACCAAATGGTCGCGCCAAAACGGTCTGCCGAGCCTTGCGCAGATGGGTTTCACGCCGCACCATCTGCACCAAGCCGCCGAAGCTGCCGCTGCCTCGTCGTCGATGCAGGCTAACCCGGCGCGGCTTTCCGCCTCTGATCTGGTGATCCTGATGGCCAGCGCATGAGCCGAGCGCTTGATCCCGAACAATCGTTGGCGATCCGCGCGGCTTGGCTGCACTACGTCGGCGGGCTGACGCAAGCAGCTGTGGCGAAACGGTTGGGGATTACCTCGGTGAAAGCCCACCGTTTGATCGCCCGCGCGGTCGCCGAGGGTGCTGTGAAAGTCACCATCGACGGTGATATCGTTGAATGTGTTGAGCTGGAGACCGAACTCGCCGCCCGCTACGGCTTGGACTTTTGTGAAGTTGCGCCAGATTTGGATGAGGTGGGCCTGCCGATCCGCACCTTAGGTGTGGCCGGGGCGGGCTTTCTGCGCCGCCAGATCGAGCTTGGCACCACCCCGGTAATCGGGCTGGGCCATGGGCGCACTTTGGCCGCGATGGTGCAGCATTTGCCGCGCATCGAGGCCCCCGATCTGAATTTTGTCTCGCTGTTAGGCGGGCTTACCCGAAATTACGCGGCCAATCCGCATGACGTGATGCACCGCATTGCCGAGAAAACCGGCGCGCGCGCCTACGTCATGCCGGTTCCGTTTTTCGCCAACACCGCCGAAGATCGTGAGGTTTTGCTGGCACAGCGTGGTGTGGCCGAAGTGTTCGCGATGGCGCAAGGCGCGGGGCTGAAGCTGGTCGGCATTGGCACGGTCGAGGCTGACGCGCAGCTGGTGGCCTCTGGCATGATCGAACCGAAGGAAATCAAAGCGATACAGGCGGCAGGCGGGGTCGGCGAGTTGCTGGGCCATTTCTTTAACGCCGATGGACGCATCCTGCAAACCCAGCTGACGGCGCGGACTTTGGCGGTCAGTTTTGCCGAAGCGGGCGATCAAATCATCGCCATCGCGGGAGGGCCGGACAAGGTGCAGGCGATCCGTGCGGTGTTGTCTAGCCGCCGCATGAAGGGCCTGATCACCGATGAGGCCACCGCCCGCGCGCTGGTTTTGGGGAAATGAGGCCGGGCTGGCCCACCACGGTCGCCCGGCCTATCGCCAAGCGCTTTGAGGTGCTACCTCAAGGCGCCCTACAGGATCGTTTGGCCAGTGGCCGCCCAATCCTTGGCGAATTGCTCAAGGCCTTTGTCGGTCAGCACATGATTGGCCAAGCTTTTGATAACATTGGGCGGAATCGTCGCCACATCCGCGCCCGCAAGCGCTGCTTCCTTGACATGGTTGGCGCTGCGGATCGAGGCCGCAAGGATCTGCGTCTCAAAGCCGTAGTTGTCGTAAATCTCGCGGATGTCGCGGATCAGATCCATGCCGTCGATGTTGATATCGTCCAAGCGACCCAGAAACGGCGAGATGTAAGTCGCCCCGGCTTTCGCCGCCAACAGCGCCTGATTGGCACTGAAGCACAATGTCACATTGGTTTTGATACCTTTTTGCGCAAAATAGCGGCAGGCCTTCAAACCAGGCAGGGTCAGCGGCAGCTTGATCACCACATTTTTCGCGATCTTCGCCAGATGCTCGCCCTCAGCCACCATGCCATCGTAGTCCATCGAGGCGACTTCGGCCGAGACAGGGCCTTCGACCAAAGCGCAGATTTCTGCGATCACCTCTTTGAAATTACGGCCAGATTTCGCGATCAGGCTGGGGTTGGTGGTGACGCCATCCAACAAGCCATAATCGTTCAGCTCGGTAATATCTTTGATTTCGGCGGTATCGACGAAGAATTTCATCACGCTCTCCTCTGCGGGAATCGATGGGATATGCTTGCGCTAACAGATACAGGAAGTCGCCAATTATCACAAGTAAAAATCACAAAATCACATAAATCGCTTTCCATTGGTGGCCCCTGATGTTAAAAATTGCCAAAGCAGGGGGGAATCTGGTGAAACGCGAAGATCGCAAGCAGGCGATTATGGATTTGCTGGTGGAGCAGCGCGCGGTCGATCTGGATGATCTGGCCGAACGCTTTGCGGTGTCTAAAATGACCATCCACCGCGATCTCGATGATCTGGAGTCCGAGGGTCTGTTGCGCAAAATGCGCGGCGGGGCGACGATTGAATCCGGCACCCAGTTCGAATCCGACTTCCGCTTTCGCGCCCGCCAAGAGGGTGCGGCCAAGGCCCGCATGGCCCGCGGAGCACTGGAGCTGATCGAACCCGGCATGACGCTGATGATCAATGACGGCTCGATGGCGGCGGTCTTAGGTGCGATGCTGCCGGAAAAACGCCCGCTGACGGTGATCACCAACAATGCCGCGATCATGGATGCGCTTAGGGCCGAACATGGCATCGCCCTGATCGCCCTGGGCGGGGTTTACTCCTATAAATTCAACGGCTTCTTTGGTGTCGTCACTGAAGAAACCCTCACCCGTCTGCACGCCGATGTGGCCTTTATTTCCGCCCCCGCCGTGCAGGGCACGCGCGCGTTTCACATGGATGACAACGCGGTGCGCGCCAAGCGGGCGATGATCGCCAGCGCCGAAAAGACCTGTCTTCTGGTCAACCACCAACGCTTTGGCCGCCAAGCTTTGCATGTGCTGGCCGATCTGTCCGAATTCGACACAATCATCACCGATGCCCAGCCCGAACCCGAAGCCCGGGCGGCTTTGGACCGGGCCGGGATCAGCCTAAGCATCGCAGGAGACCGCGCATGAGCAAACACGTCTGGGTCGGCACCAGTTGGAAGATGAACAAAACTTTGGCCGAGGCGCAGGCCTTCGCCAAGGGCCTGCCGCCCGAGGGCGATCCGCGCATCCAGCGCTTCGTGATCCCGCCCTTTACCGCCGTGCGAGAGGTCAAGGCGATGCTCGCCAATACCTCGGTGAAGGTCGGCGCGCAGAATATGCACTGGGCGGATGACGGCGCGTGGACGGGCGAAATCTCGCCGCTGATGCTGAAGGATTGCGGCCTGGATATCGTCGAACTGGGCCATTCCGAGCGCCGCGAATTCTTCCATGAAACCGACGAAACCGTAGGTTTGAAGGTCGAAGCCGCCGTGCGTCATGGCCTTATCCCATTGATTTGCATCGGCGAAACCCTCGCCGAACGCGAGGCCGGTCGCGCCACCGAAACCCTTGCCGCCCAAGTCACTGGCGCTTTGGGCAAGTTGTCGGAAAGCCAGAAATCGGCGCAAATCCTGCTGGCCTATGAACCGGTCTGGGCCATTGGCGCCAATGGCATCCCCGCGACTTCGGACTATGCCGACGCCCGCCAAGCCGAAATCATCGCCACCGCCGAAGCTATCCTGAACCGCCGCATCCCCTGCCTTTACGGCGGATCGGTCAACCCCGGCAATGCCGCCGAACTCATCGCCTGCCCGCATATTGACGGGCTGTTCATTGGCCGCTCGGCCTGGAATGTCGCAGGCTACCTCGACATCCTCGCCCGCGTCGCCGCAACTTTGTGAAGGAGAATAGGATGAAACTTGCAATCGCTGGCGACAGTGCAGGCGAAGGCCTTGCCAAAATCCTCGCCGACCATCTGAAAGCCACGCATGAGGTGTCCGAGATTTCGCGCACCGAGGCAGGGCCGGATGCCTTCTATGCCAACCTGTCCGAGCGGGTGGCGAATGAAGTGCTGGCTGGCAAATACGACCGCGCCATTCTGGTCTGCGGCACCGGCATTGGCGTCTGCATTTCCGCCAACAAAGTGCCGGGCATCCGCGCGGCCTTGACGCATGACACCTATTCCGCCGAGCGCGCGGCCCTGTCGAACAACGCGCAAATCATCACCATGGGCGCGCGGGTGATCGGATCGGAACTGGCGAAGGCGATTGCCGATGCTTTCCTGAAAGAAACCTTCGATCCGCAAGGCCGCTCGGCCACGAATGTCGATGCGATCAACGCTTTGGATCAGAAATACTCCTAACCTGTGGCGGCGCTTTAGCCGCAGGTTGACAAGCCCGGCTTCCTCCTCAGCTGGGCTTGTCTCAATCCCGCAGAGCCGCCATTCTGGCGCAAACCGGAGGCGCAGATGGCACCCACACAAAAACTGATCAACGATGGCAACCGCGCGGTGGATGAGATGCTGGTGGGCGTTCTCGCCGCCCATCCCAACCATCTGACCCTCGCCGCCCCACGTGCTATTACGGCCAAACATGGCCCACGCCCCGGCAAAGTCGCGCTGGTGATCGGCGGCGGCTCGGGGCATGAGCCGACGTTTTTAGGATTTGTCGGCAAGGGCTTGGCCGATGCCGCGGCGGTCGGTAATGTCTTCGCCTCACCGCCGCCGCAGCCCGCTGTTGATGCCGCAATGGCCACCCACGGCGGGGCAGGGGTGCTGTTCATGTATGGCAACTACGCCGGTGATGTGATGAATTTCGACATGGCCAGCGAGTTGCTGGAGATGGAGGGCATCGAGGCCCGCACCGTGCTGACCACCGATGACATCGCGTCGTCACCCGACCGCTCGAAACGTCGGGGCGTCGCCGGAAACGTCTTTATCTTCAAATGCGCCGGGGCTGCCGCCGATCTAATGCTGCCCTTGGATCAGGTGGAACGCATCGCCCGCCACGCCAACGCCCGCACCTATACGATGGGCGTGGCCCTCAGCGCCTGCTCGCTGCCACAAACCCGCCGTCTGAATTTCGAGCTGCCAGAGGGTGAGATGGAAATCGGCATGGGCATCCACGGCGAACCCGGTATCCGGCGCGGGCCTCTGAAGCCAGCCAATGAGGTCGCAGATGAGATTATGGACGCGATCCTCACTGAGATGGCCGTACCTGCGGGCGCGAAAGTTGCGGTTCTGGTCAATTCGCTCGGCTCCACCCCGCTGATGGAGCTCTACATCCTCTATGCCCGCGTCGCCGAACGCCTTAGCCTCGCCAAACTCAGCGTCCACACCGCCCTTGTCGGCCCCTATTGCACCTCGATGGAAATGGCCGGAGCGTCGATCACGCTCATGCACCTTGACGATGAACTGACCGAAATGCTCGACCACCCCTGCGACTGCGCCATGTTCCGGGTGGGCTAAGTGATGGATTTCACAACCGAAACCTGCACCGCACTGTTCCAAGCCCTTGCCGCCCGCATGACTGCCGAGCGTGACGCCCTCTGCGCGCTTGACGGTCTGATCGGAGATGCCGATCACGGTATCGCGATGGAGCAGGGGATGCAGGCTGCAGCCGCAGCCGTCCCCGACTTGTCCACCCTACAAGACCAATTCAACGCCGCAGCCAAAGCCTTCCTGAACGCCGTCGGTGCCTCCTCTGGCCCGCTCTACGCCACCGCTTTGATGCGCGCCGCCAAAACCGCTGGCCCCCGCGCCGCCATGCCCGCCGCGGAAACCCCCAGCCTGATCGCCGCCATGGCCGAAGGCATCGCCCACCGCGGGAAAGCTGAACCCGGTCAAAAGACCATGATCGACGCCTGGCACCCTGCCGCCGAAGCCGCCAAATCTGGTGCAACTTGGCCCGAAATCGTGGCTGCTGCCCAAGCCGGAGCAGACGCCACAGCGCAAATGCAAGCCACTCTGGGCCGCGCCGCCCGGCTTGGCGCACGTAGCTTGGGCCACAAAGATCCCGGAGCCGTCAGCGCCTGCATGATCATTGAGGAATTCGCCAAAACCCTAGGATAATTCGCTAAAACTTATCTAAAATTTTTCATCTTGGCGAAAATATCCCCGCCGGAGGCATCCGGCATTGGCCAAAGCAGCCTCCGGCGGCAGTATTTCAAAAAGAGAAATTACGAGAGCCGCGCCCCTCTCAGCCGTGATGCCCAATCACATCTGCCGAGCGCGCAATATGCGCCTGCATCGCCGCCACCGCCCCCGGCGCATCATTGGCGGCGATGCGCGCGATGATCAGCGCATGTTCTTGCAAGGTCACAGCCTCTTTGCCCGACCAATGCAGCAGGGCTGAATGATAATGAAACAGCCATTTCAGCATCGCTTCGGACACCGCCAGCATGATCGGATTGCCGGTCATCGCCGCAATCCGGGTGTGGAAGGCGACATCGGCGGCGACAAACGCCTGCGCATCGCCGAGACAGTCGCGCTGATGCGCCAGAATTGCCTGCAGATCCGCCACGTCCACAGCACTTGCCTTCTCGGCCGCCAGCCGCACCATGCCCGCCTCAAACATCCGCCGGGCTTCTTTCAGATGCGCCAAAGCCCCCGGTTCTGCCGACAGCAGCAGCTGCGCCACCGCATCGACCTGTCCCAGCACCGCACTTGCGTTCAACGGCTTGACCCGGCTGCGCTCGCCATGCGCGATGGTGATCAGGCCCATGGTGTGCATCTGCTGCAAGGCCTCGCGCACCGCAGGACGCCCCACTCCAAACCGCTCCATCAGCGCGCGTTCCGACGGCACCACAGCACCTGCGGCCAATTCGCCGGTCAGGATCATCGCCCGCAGCCGGTCAAACACCTGATCCGAAAGCTTGCGCCGGGTGATCTTTTCCGAAACCATCACGCCCCCAATCTTACCACCGCACTCCGTTCCGCTTAGGCGCAAACCCTGCAGTCAGGCAAGCTCCGTCCGCACAAATCTCGCCAGATTTGTTGTCATCTCGGCCCCCGCAAACCGCAACCGCGTCGCGACATTCGGCAGCAATTCGGCCTCCACCGGTTCCCCCGCCCGCGCCGCAAGACCTGCCAGCACACGCGCGAGCGGGTAGCTGCGCCCATTCCAATCCATCACCCCGCGCGGCCCGTAAAGCGCCGCCGGAGTCCACACCTCTACCCCGGATCCGACCAGCGCCGCCGCCAATTCCATCGCATAAATCGCGCCAAACTCCGTGCGATGCCGGGGGTCATCGTCGGTCATACACACCAGCGCCAGCCTCGGATTGGGGATTACCCGTGCGCCGTAAGGATTCTGCCGCATCGCAATCGTGCTGGGCCCCAAGCGGTAAGCCTTCCCCCCGATGATCGCGCGGGCCGAGGCGGTGATATGTGGCACTGCCTCCAGCGTCTGCATCACGCCCGCGTCGCTGGCATCATGCACGATTGGGCAAAGGCCGTGGCTGACGAAATCCAGCATCGCGACGGGGGGGCGTTTGCGGTTCAATTCGGGGAAGAAACTGACCATGCCACCGCCCAAGCTTACAGCGGGAAAGGCTTTGCGGGCGGCAAGGTAGACCTCCGCCAAGGGCGGGCAGGGCGGCCATTCTGATCCCGGCGGAGTCGATTGTCGGTCCACTGCAGGGCAGACCATGATCGAGGCGACGCGCAGCCCCGATACGGCCAAGTCATGGGCATGGTTGGAAAATTCAAAATCCAGATCGCCGTCGCAACGTGCGATCAACTCCAGATCATAGGCCGCGTCATAAACCGACTGCAAGGCGGCGAAAGCCTGCAACTCTGCCAAGCCGTGCCGGGTTGCATCGAAATGGCAGAGCAGCCGCTGCGGCTTGACGACCGCCAAATCAGCAGGGCGCCGCGCCGCCAGCACAGCCTCCTCGGCGGTGATCACAAGCGCCGTTTGCGGAAAAATCCCGCTGGCCCGAGGATCGGGCAGGGCGGTTTCCGTCACCGTGGCCGCCTGCCAATGCAGCCGCACCGCCTGATCAAACCTGGCCTCATCCGCAATCTGATACGGCCAGAGCCGCGCCAAGGGTCGCACATAGGTCTTGTAACTGGCATCGCCCCATTGCCGTTGGTCCTCCATCTCAAACGCATCGCCCTCCATCCGGCACGCAATCTGCCAGCCGCCCAGCCAATGCGTTAGCACGCGCAGGTCTTGAAACGGCTGCCACGGTGCGATCAGCAAGGGAAACTGCGCATGGCGGCGCGTTCCATCGCAGTGCTCCACCAACACAGGCGCACCCGCCACCCCGGTGATCGGATGCAGCACGGTAAAGCCCGCGCGATTGGTCTCAAAATCGCCATCTGCTTGCGCATGGGCGGTAAAATTCAGCCCCTCGGCAAAGTCGATCACCACAGCCACCACCAGAGCGGCACCTTGGCTTTCAAACCGCGCGCGGTAGCAAATCCGTGTCCGTTCAATCACTTCCTCGCTGATCTGCGGCACCAAGGTGCCCCAATCGCGGTCCCTAACCAGATAGGCGATGCCCCGGATCACTTCGACCCCGCCCAAGCAGACCCGCCGCAGCGCGCCGTCCTCGTAGTCGAAACTCAGCGCGCCATGGGTGATCTTCATAGCTCTGCCAACTCCACCATCCGGCCTTCTGCCGCAGAAAGATAGGCGGCCTCCACCAGCGCCAAAGTCTGCAAATTATCCGCACCCGAGGTTTCCGGCTGAGTGCCCGCCGCGATACAGTCCAGAAAATGCCGCTGGATGATCAGCACGCTTTCCTGAATATTGTGCCAAGGTCGGCTCGCCCAAGCCAACACGGGTGGTGACAGATCCTCCACCCGATCCGCCATCACCAACCGATAGCCCGCCTCCAGCCGCAAGCTGCCCTTGGTGCCGTCAATGTCTATCAAACTTTCCGGGAAAGTCTCCGGGCGGCGCTGAGTGGCATAGGAACAATCGACCACGCTCGTCGCGCCCGAGCCATGCGTCAGCAGCATCGTCGCCACATCCTCGCCCTTGATGCCTGGGTTTATCCGCTTGGTCGTCGCCGCCATCCGCACCACGTCGCCAAACAAAGCCCGCGCAATATCAAGGGTGTGGATGCCCAGATCCTCAATGATAAACCGCTTGCCCTCGGCGAGATAGGGCTGGCCCGCGAACACATCAAAGCCAGACCGGAAACTGACCCGGCCAAAGAACACCTCGCCCAGTTCGCCCGACCGCACGATCTCAATCACCCGCCGCACCGCCGATTGCCAGCGGAAATTCTCATGCACCATCAGAGTCTTACCTGCAGCCTCCACCGACGCCACCATCGCCCGGGCATCCGCAAGGTTCGCGGCAAACGGCTTTTGGCAGATCACATGCACCCCGGCCCCCGCCGCCATCTCGACCAAGGGCCGATGCGAAGCAACCGTGGTCGCAATATCGACGAAATCCAGCCGCTCGGCGGCAAACATTTCGCCTGCATCGGTATAGGTCCGCGCAATGCCAAACCGCGCGGCGGTCTCCGCCAGCCGCACCGCATCGCGGTCGCACAAAGCCACAATCCGCGCGCCCGGCAGATCGGCCCAAGCATGTAGCTGATTTTGTGCGAAAAATCCGCAGCCGATCACGGCACCGATCAGGGGTTGTGGCAAAACAAGGCTCCTTCCAAACTGCATCCAACTTGCCACGCAGGGCGCTTGAATTCAACAGGTATGATGAGTATGCAAGCTACATGTATTCGAGAGGCAGCCGATGTCCGATGATCTGATCAAAGTCACCTACCGTCTGGAAACACCGGGCGATCCGGCTGCGCTGGCGGCAAAAATCGCATCGGATCAGTCGACCGGAACTTTCACCGACCTGCCGGGGGAAACGGCGGCGGTGAAAGCCCGCTGCGCCGCCCGTGTGCTGTCGATCACCGCTTTGCCCGATAGCAAAACCCCGTCCTTCCCCACCGAAGGCAGCACTTTCCACCGCGCCGATGTGGTGATCGGCTACCCCTTGGAAGCTGTCGGCACCGACATCGCTGCCTTGATGACCATCACCGTCGGCGGCGTCTATGCCATGCGCGGGTTGTCTGGGGTGCGGGTGATGGATTTCGACCTGCCTGCTGCTTTTGCCCGCCACCCCGGCCCGCAATTCGGCATTGACGGCTCACGCAAACTGACCAATGTCTACAACCGTCCGATCATAGGCTCGATCATCAAACCCGCCTTGGGCCTGACGCCTTCTGAAACCGCGCTGATGGTGAAAGAGCTGTGCGAGGCCGGCGTTGACTTCATCAAAGACGACGAAAAACTGATGAGCCCCGGCTATTCGCCCTTGGCGGACCGCATCGCCGCCGTGATGCCGGTGATTGATGCCCACGAACAGCGCACGGGCAAACGGGTGATGTATGCGTGGGGTATTTCCTCGGCTGATCCCGATCAAATGCTGGAAAATCATGATCTTGTGGTCAAAGCTGGTGGCAACGCGGCGGTGATCAACATCAACTCGGTCGGCTACGGCGGCATGACTTTCCTGCGCAAACGCTCTGCCTTGTGCCTGCACGCCCATCGCAACGGCTGGGATATCCTGACCCGCCATCCAGGTCTGGGGATGGAATTCACCGCCTATGGCAAAATCTGGCGGCTGCTGGGAGTAGATCAGTTTCAAATCAACGGCATAGCCGCAAAATATTGGGAGCCGGACGAGAGTTTCGTACGTTCGTTCCACTCTTGCCGCACCCCGATTTTCAGCCCTACCGACCGCCCCTTGCCGGTGGTGGGCTCCGGCCAATGGGGCGGTCAAGCCATTGAAACCTATGCCAGAACCGGGCAGACCACCGACCTGATGTATCTCGGCGGTGGCGGTATTCACGGCCATCCCGGCGGCGCGGCTTCCGGCGTCGCCGCGATCCGTCAGGCGTGGGAGGCGGCGGTGCAGGGCGTGGCCTTGGCCGATTATGCCAAAGATCACAAAGAGTTGGCGCAGGCACTTCAGAAATTCGGCCAGAAATAAAAAACGCCCCCAACCTTGCGGAAGGGGGCGTTCATTCACCTGAAGAACCTCAGGTAATTCGTTGAATAGATGCAGTAATCTCGTCCCACTCAAACACTTTCTTCCAGTCATCCCGCATCAGCATCGGCTTGCCGAACTCAATGGCCTTGTTGCAGGCATCCGAGAACACCCCCGGCTGTTCGTCAAAGATCACCGCCGCGAGGATGTTCATATGCCCCAGCAGGAAATCCCGCGCCGCCGCTTGCGGCACCCCGCGCGCCACACATTCGTCCATCGCCTCACGCATCACCACCAGAAGCGAGGCCACAACGGTTTCCGACAACCCCGGCTCCAGCATCGCCATCTGCTCGACCGTCACCCGATGCGAGCGGACCACCGGCGCGAAAATCGCCTGCGCCACTGCCTCCCCCACCGCATAATGCGCCTCTGGCCCCTGCATCAGCGCGTTAACAACGCCCTGCTTTGCCGCCACCCCGCCAAAGAAATCGCGCTTGGCCTTGGGGTCGGTTTCATCGTTGAAAATCGGCGGATGGCAGGGGTGGGTGACGAAATAAGTGATGTCCGCGCGCGGCGGCAAATGCCCGGCAAAGGGTGCGGCCGCATCCAGACAGATCACAACCGTCCCCGGCGCCACCAGCGGCACCACCATTCCAGCGACCTTGCCAATCGCGGTATCCGGCACCGCCAGTACCACCACGTCCGCGCCCAGAACCGCGACCGCAGGCGCCACACACTCCGCACCGATAGCGTCGCGCAAACGCGCCTGACCCGCCTCGGACACCTCCACATGCGCCACCGTATAATCGGTTTTCGCCAGATTGCGCGACAGCCGCACGCCCATCTTCCCGCCCGCACCAAACAGCGCAATCTTCGTCATAGCTTTCTCCATTCGCCTCTTGCCCAACTGGTATGATGAGGTAATATGCCGAGGTCAAGCCGAAGGAACCACAATGCGAGAAATCCTGCCGAACGGCCTGCTGATGACATGGTATGGCGATGATTTCACCGGATCAGCGGCGGTGATGGAGGCATTAACCTTCGCAGGCCTGCCCTCGATCCTGTTCTTCGACACACCGACGCCTGCGCAACTGGCCCGCTTTCCCGGAATGCGGGGTTTGGGAATCGCCTCCACCGCCCGCAGCCATAGCCCGGAATGGATGGCTGCGAACATGCCCGCACCTTTGGCGTTTCTGGCCGCGCTGGATGCCCCCTTCCTGCATTATAAAATTTGCTCCACCCTCGATTCCGCACGCCATGTCGGAAACATCGGCATCGCCATTAACCTTGCGCTGCAAGCCCGCCCGTCAAAGGGCATCCCCGTGCTGACCGCCGCTCCCCGGATGCGCCGCTACCAAGCCTTCGGCCATCTGTTCGCAGGCACCCCGCAGGGGGTGTTCCGTCTCGATCGCCACCCGGTGATGGCGCAGCACCCTGTGACGCCGATGGCGGAATCCGACGTGCTGCGCCACTTGGCGACGCAAACGGATCTGCCATCGGCGCTGCTGGATCTCGAGGCTTTGGCCGATCCGCAAACCGCCCAAACCGCTCTGAACAGCGCGCTGCAAACCGCCCGTCTGCTCAGCTTTGATACGATGACAGCCGAGACAGATGCCGCCGCAGGTCGCTTGATCTGGCAGAATCGCGATAATCTGCGGCTTCTGGTTGGCTCTCAAGGCGCAGAATATGTACTTATCGAACATTGGCAGCGCGAGGGCCTGATCCCCACCGCTCCCCCTACGCCCTCGGCTGGCGAGCTCG
Source organism: Cypionkella psychrotolerans (assembly GCF_001294535.1). GTDB lineage: Bacteria > Pseudomonadota > Alphaproteobacteria > Rhodobacterales > Rhodobacteraceae > Cypionkella > Cypionkella psychrotolerans. Next base: position 274,728 of record NZ_LGIC01000065.1, read on the forward strand.
CGCAGATCGTCGCCGTCTCGGGTTCGGTCTCACCCACCACCGCCGCCCAGATCGAATGGTCCGCCGCAAACGGCTTCGGCCTTGTCCGCCTGAACGCCGCAACCCTGCTGACTACCCCTGAAGCCGCCGAAGCTGCAGCCACCCAAGCCGCCCTAAAGCTGATCGACCAAGGCCAAAGCCCGCTGATCCTCACCGCCGCTGGCCCTGCCGACCCCGCCGTCGCCGCCTTCCGCACAGCCCTGTCGCAAAGCCAAATCCCCTCCGAAACCGCCAACCAACGCATCGGTGAAAGCCTTGGCCGGGTGCTGGACGCCACCTTGAAAGCCTCCAAAATCCGCCGCGCCGTGATTTCTGGCGGGGACACCTCCGGCCACGGCGCGCGCCAGTTGGGGCTGTTCGCGCTCAGTGCCCTCGCCCCCACCATCCCCGGTGCTGCGCTGTTTACCGCCCATGGTGACGGCGTGCATGACGGGTTGCAACTGGCTCTGAAAGGCGGCCAAATGGGCAGCGCCGACTATTTCGGCTGGATCAGACAGGGCGGCGGACCGCGCTAAATCCCCGCGCTAAGCCATCGACACCACCGCCAAAATCCCCCACTCTCGCCACAACCCAACCAAGGCCGAACCATGTCGCAAACCGAAAATCTTACCCTGCCAAACGGCCTCTGGCTGGGCCGCATCTGGCGTGCAGGCATCGGCCCCAGCCTTGTAACCCTGCGCGAGGATCGCGTCATTGACATCACCAGCAAAGCCGCCCCGACGATGCGCGATGCGCTGGAACAGACTGATATCGCAAGATTTATCAGCAGTATCCAAGGCGAAGACATAGGCCCTCTGTCAGAAATCGCTGCAGCCTCCATCGAGCCCGACCAAAACCAAACCCACCTCCTCGCCCCAAACGACCTGCAAGCGGTCAAAGCCTGCGGCGTCACCTTCGCGCGCTCTATGGTCGAACGGGTGATCGAGGAACGCGCCGCCGGAAACCCGGCCCGCGCCACTGAAATCCGTGCCCGCGTGGCGGATGTGATCGGCAACAGCTTGCGCGATCTGATCCCCGGCTCGCCCAAAGCCGCCGAGGTCAAAGCCCTGCTGCAAGCCGAAAACCTCTGGAGCCAATATCTGGAAGTCGGCATCGGTCCCGATGCCGAGGTCTTTACCAAAGCCCAGCCGATGTCTGCGGTCGGCTACGGTGCATCGGTCGGTCTGCATCCGATCAGCAAATGGAACAACCCCGAGCCCGAGGTGGTACTGGCGGTCAATGCCACGGGCCAAATCGTCGGCGCGACGCTTGGCAATGATGTGAACCTGCGCGATGTCGAAGGCCGCTCGGCGCTGCTGCTGGGCAAGGCGAAAGACAACAACGCCGCCGCCAGCATCGGCCCATTCATCCGCATCTTCGACGGCGATTTCACCCTAGACATGGTCCGCAATCTCGATCTCACCCTGACCGTCACCGGCGAAGACGGCTTCCACCTGCAAGGCGCCTCCTCGATGCGCCAAATCAGCCGCGATCCCGCCGATCTGGTCGCGCAAACCCGGGGTCGCCATCACCAATACCCCGATGGCTTCATGCTCTACTGCGGCACGATGTTCTCACCGGTGCAAGACCGCGACGGGCCGGGGCAGGGCTTCACCCACCATATCGGCGACGTGGTGACCATCGCCACGCCAGAACTCGGAACCCTGCGCAACACCGTGCGGCTGTCTACCGAGGCCCCGGAATGGAGCTTTGGCACCAGCGCCCTGATGCGCAATCTGGCAGGAAGAGGCCTGCTCTAACCAGACACGGGGGGGGCTGGGGGGACGAGTCCCCCCGGCCTTTCTTAAACCAAATCCGCCGGAAACAACTCGGCTGGCAGGTTCTGGAACGCAACCGGACGCAACCAGCGCCGGATCGACAACGTCCCCACAGAAGTCGCGCCAAAATTGGTCGAGGCCGGATAAGGCCCGCCATGCACCTGCGCATCGACCACCTCAACGCCCGTCGGGAAGCCGTTGGCGAGAACCCGCCCTGCCTTGCGCTCCAACACCGGCAACAGCAGCCGCGCCTGCGGATAATCCGCCGGATCAATCTGCAATGTGCAGGTCAACTGCCCCTGCAACGCGCCCGCCACCGCCTGCATTTCCGCGAAATCGGCAACCCGCACCACCAGCCCCAAAGGCCCGAACACTTCCTCGCCCAAAGCATGGTTGGCCAGCCAATCCGCCCCCGAAACCTCAAACAGATAAGGCGTCGCCTGCCGCATATCGCAGACCGAGGTCAGCACTTCCTGCACGCCTGCCGATGCTGCGACACGGTCACGCCCGGCGCGATAGGCTTGCGCGATACCGTCCGTCAGCATGGTCTGCGCACCAACTTTAGCCAGCCCAGCCTTGGCGGCGTCGATAAACGCTTGCGTCTCGGCTCCGTCGATCACCACCGCAATGCCGGGATTGGTGCAGAACTGGCCAGCCCCCATCGTCAAAGAGCCGGCCCAACCCGCAGCCAGTGCCGCGCCGCGCGCTGCCACCGCAGCAGGCAGCAGGAACATCGGGTTGACCGAACCGAGTTCCCCAAAGAACGGGATCGGCTCGGGCCTGCGCGCGCAGAGATCAAACAAAGCCCGACCGCCGCCCAAAGACCCGGTGAACCCCACCGCCTTGATCAGCGGATGCTGCACCAAAGCCTCACCGACATCGCGGTTGCCGCCTTGCACCAACGAAAATACGCCGGGATGAATTCCACAGGCTTTCACAGCCGCATCAATGGCTTGGGCCACAATCTCACCGGTGCCCGGATGCGCGGAATGGCCCTTGACCACCACAGGGCAGCCCGCCGCCAAGGCGCTGGCGGTATCGCCGCCCGCTGTTGAGAACGCGAGCGGAAAGTTCGAGGCCCCAAACACTGCAACCGGCCCCACTGGCACCTGCATCATGCGGATTTCCGGGCGCGGAGCAGGCGCACGATCCGGCTGTGCCGCGTCAAAGCGACGATCCAGATATTCGCCCTTGCGGATATGGTTGGCAAACAGCCGCAACTGCCCGGTTGTGCGCCCTCGCTCCCCCTCCAGCCGCGCTGCGGGCAGCCCGGTTTCCGAAGTGCCAATCGCGGTGATTTCCGGCCCCCGCGCGTCAATTTCCTCGGCGATCTTGTCCAAGAAAGCCGCCCGCGCCTCACGGCTGAGCGCTGAATAACTGGGATATGCCGCCTCAGCCCCCTGCACCGCCGCATCGACATGCGCCGGCGTGCCGACCGCAAAAGCGAGGGCTTCACCCGTGGCGGGAGAGGACATAAAGGGCGTGTCGCCTGCGACCCAGTTGCCTGCGATGAGGTGTTTGCCTATGAGCATGATGGTCTCCTTGATCGACGGCTGGGGGTTTCACACCCCCAGACCCCCGTGGGATATTTAAGCCAATGTGAAATTAGAAATCAAAAGCCTCGGTTTCAATACGGCGGCCCAAAGTCAGCGCGTCGGCGACGTGGACCATGGGGGCGAGATCAACCTCAGACGCCCCCTGCGCCACCAATTCCGCCATCCGCTTATACAGCGCCGGGTATTCGCCCATGATGGTATTCTCGCCGCCCGCCGCTTTGCCGCCGATCTCCAGCACATTGCCGCCCATCCGCAAAGCCATCGCGCCTTGGTCGGTGTCGACCTCGATATCCCAAGTCTGCGGCCCGGTTTGCCGCCAGTCGAAATCGGCGGTGACATGGCCCGAGAAGGTCAGTTTTGCTGCGATCGGGGTCTGGCGGTTGGCCGGGAACTCCAAACTGGCGGCGGTCAGATGCACCGGGGCGGGCAGGATTTCGGTCAGGATCGAGAGCGCATTGATGCCGGGATCGAACACCCCCATGCCGCCCGGCTCAAACACCCAATCCTGCCCCGGATGCCATTTGCGCACATCTTCACGCCAAGTGATATGGGCGCGCAGAATGGCCTTATCCGCCAGCCAAGCCTTCGCCGGAGCCACCGCATGCGCCATCCGGCTGTGCCAAGTGGTATACAGCGTCAGGCCCTTTGCGCGCGCAAGCGCCTGTAATGCATGAACCTCTGCCAAGGTTGCCCCCGGCGGCTTCTCCAGCATCACGTGCCGCCCCGCCAGCAGCGCCGCCTCGGCATAGTCAAACCGAGGCACCGGAGGCAGGCACAACGACACAACCGTCACATCGGGCCGTGCCGCCAAAAACGCCGCGAAATCGTCAAACGCTTCGACGCCGTCAACCGAGCCCTTGCGCGAAACCGTCGCCGCCAACTCCCAATCCGGCGAGTTGGCGATCGCCGGAACATGCTGATCAACGGCAATCTTGCCGATGCCGACCAGCGCGACTTTCATAGGTTTGGGCATCAGTGCGAATCCTTACCCACCGCATTGCCGCGCGCGCCCTTCAGGAAGTCGAGGTCCGCCCCGGTATCGGCACCTTCAACATGGCGCTGATGCAGCCAGCCGTAGCCGCTTTCATACAAGGGATGGATCGGCACCCATTTCGCCAACCGCGCCGCCAGTTCTTCATCGGAAATGTCCAGATGCAACCGACGGTTCGGCACGTCGAGTTCAATGAAATCGCCGTTCTGCACCACCGCCAAGGGGCCACCAGCGGCGGCTTCGGGCGAGGTGTGCAGCACCACCGTGCCATAGGCCGTGCCCGACATCCGCGCATCGGAAATCCGCACCATATCGGTGATGCCACGGCGCAGGATCTTCGGCGGCAGGCCCATATTGCCGACCTCTGCCATGCCCGGATAACCTTTCGGGCCGCAGTTTTTCAACACCATGATGCAAGTCTCGTCGATGTCCAAAGCCTCGTCATTGATCTTGGCTTTGTAGTCGTCAATATCTTCAAACACCACGGCACGGCCCCGGTGGGTCAGCAAAGCCGCCGTCGCCGCAGAGGGTTTCAACACAGCCCCCTTCGGTGCCAGATTGCCCTTCACCACCACCACGCCACCCGATTGGGCCAAAGCCTTATCGGCAGGCAAGATCACGTCGTCATTGTTGTTGACCACATCCTTGACCTGCTCCCAAGCCGTCTCGCCCGACACCGTCAGCGCATCCTTGTGCAAAAGGCCTGCCTCGCCCAGCCGTTTGATCACCACCGGCAGACCGCCTGCGTAGAAAAATTCCTCCATCAGGTACTTGCCCGATGGCATCAGGTTCACAATCGTCGGCACATCGCGGCCACAACGGTCCCAGTCTTCCAGCGTCAGATCAATGCCAACCCGGCCCGCGATGGCGAGCAGGTGGATAACCGCGTTGGTAGACCCCCCAATCGCGGCATTGGTGCGAATGGCATTCTCAAACGCCTCTTTCTTCAGGATATCGGACGGCTTCAGATCATCCTTGACCATCTGCACAATCCGCCGCCCCGTAAGCTGCGCCATCACCCGGCGACGGCTATCCACCGCCGGAATTGCCGCATTGCCCGACAGCGCCATACCCAAGGCTTCCGCCATCGAGGCCATCGTCGAAGCGGTGCCCATGGTGTTGCACGACCCTGGAGAGCGGCTCATCGACGCCTCAGCCTCGACAAACTCCTCCCGCGTCATCGTTCCGGCCTTCACGGCCTCGGAAAATTTCCACAGATGCGTGCCCGACCCAACCCGCTCATTCTTGTAGTAGCCGTTCAGCATCGGCCCGCCGGTCACCACGATCGACGGAATATCCGTGCTCGCCGCCGCCATCAAAAGCGAAGGCGTGGTCTTGTCGCAGCCCACCATCAGCACGCAGCCATCCATCGGCTGCCCGCGCATGGCTTCTTCCACCGCCATTGCGGCCAGATTGCGGAACATCATCGCGGTGGGGCGGAAGGCGCTTTCCGAGGCCGAGAACACAGGAACTTCCACAGGAAAGCCGCCCGCTTCATAGATGCCATGCTTCACACGCTCTGCCAGATCGCGCAGATGCGCGTTGCAGGGGGTCAGTTCCGACCAAGTGTTCAGAATCCCGATCACCGGGCGGCCATCGAACAAATCCGGCGGGAAGCCTTGGTTCTTCATCCAGCCACGGTGATAGATATTGTCCTTCGACGTGCCGCCAAACCAAGTTTGCGAGCGCAGTTTGCGGGGCCATGCGGCGGGTTTGAAGGTCATGTTATCCTCAGAGTTGCTTGACAGTCACCGCGCCCGACAGGGCAGGGGCAACGGCCAATGTATTGCGCAGCGGCAGACCAAACGCGTCCACCTGAATCTCAAACACATCGCCGGGCAGCACGTTCAGCCCCTCGGCAAAACTCAACGTCGCGGTGCCAAACATATGGACATGCAGATCGCCGGGATGACGGAACAGATCATATTTGAAATGGTGATGCTCCAGGTTCGCAAACGTATGCGACATGTTCGCTTCACCGGACAGAAACGGCTTGTCAAAGATCGCCTTCCCATCACGCCAAATCCGGCTTGAACCGCGCACATCGTTCGGCAGATCGCCCACCAGCAACTCCGGCCCGAACGACGCCTCGCGCAGCTTGGAATGGGCGAGGAACAGGTAGTTGATCCGCTCGGTCACATGGTCGGAAAACTCATTCGCCAAGGCCCAGCCGACCCGCGCCGGGGTGCCATCCGCATCAATCAGGTAAATGCCCGCGAGTTCCGGCTCCTCACCGCCATCCAGCGCAAAACCCGGCGAGGTCAAAGCACTTCCGGGGGCCACCGCCGTATAACCGTTGCCCTTGTAAAACCACTCCGGTTGCACGCCCACCTGACCCGGCGCGGGCCGGCCATCCGCCAGCCCCATTTGGAACATCTTCATGCTGTCGGTCAGCGTTTCGGCCCCGTCCAGTTTCGCATGCATCGCATCCCGCGTGGCAGCCGAGCCCAAATGCGTAAGGCCAGTCCCAGTCAGATGCATATGCGTCAAATCCGGGTGGGTGATCGGCAAAGCCAACCGCCCAGCGGCAGCCAAGGCCACCAGATCCACCGCCTCGCCCAAGCCCCGCGCCGCGATCACTTCGGCCAATCCGCGACCCTGCGCCAAAGCCTCCGACGCCAGTGCATAGGTGCTGACAGCGCCGCGCACAACCGCCGCCTCGGAGCCTTCCCGCGCCACCACGCTGATCGAGCCATCCGCATTAAGTATCTGAGACAACAGCATGATATTTCTGCCTTATTTCGCTTTATTGTATACGTCGAAGATCACGGCAGCCAACAGCACCAGACCCTTGATCATCTGCTGATAGTCAATGCCGATGCCCATGATCGACATGCCCATGTTCATCACACCCATGATCAGCGCACCGATCACCACGCCGACGATCTTGCCCGACCCGCCGGTCATCGACGCCCCACCGATGAACACCGAGGCAATCGCGTCCAACTCAAACCCGGTGCCGGCTTTCGGTGTCGCCGAGTTCAACCGCGCCGTCACCATCATGCCCGCCAAAGCGGCCAATACGCCCATGTTCACAAAACAGGCGAACACCAGTCGATCCGAATTGATGCCCGACAGTTTCGCCGCCTTTTCATTGCCACCTACCGCGTAAATCCGCCGTCCCATCGTGGTGTTTTCGGTGAAAAACGCATAGAGCACGGTCAGCACGATCAGCACCACCAGCACGTTCGGCAAGCCTTTCAGGTAAGCCAACTGATAGCCAACAAAGGCGGTTGCGGCGGCGATCAGCACAGTGCGGCCCATGAACAAAGCCATTGGCTCCGGCTCAATCCCGAACTCAGCATCCCGCGCCCGTGCCCGGAATCCCAGCCAGAATTGCGCGCCAATCGCCAGCACCACCAAGATCACCGTCAACCCATGCGGCTGGCCAATCCCGGTCAAATCCGGCAGGAAACCGCTTGAAATCGCTTGGAATTCTTTCGGAAACGGCCCGATGTTCTGCCCGCCGAGCATCCACATCGTAGCGCCGCGAAACACCATCATCCCCGCCAACGTCACGATAAACGAAGGGATGCGCCAGAACGCCACCCAATAGCCTTGCACAGCACCAATGCAACCGCCGACAATCAGCGTGAGGGGAATTACCACATAGAACGGCAGGCCCAGATTAACCGTCAGATAAGCTGCAACCGCCCCAGTGAACGCCGCAACCGAGCCGACCGAAAGGTCAATATGCCCCGACACGATCACCAGCAGCATCCCCAAGGCAAGGATGATCACATGGCCATTTTGCAAGAAGATGTTGGTGATGTTTTGCGGCTGCAAAAACGTTTTGCCCTGATAGGCGAGCAGCACCGAAAACAGCGCTACAATGGCGACCAGCGCCAACAACATGCCGTTTTCGCGCAAGCGGTCGCCCAAAGCCGAGCTAGATTTTTTCTCTTGTGCCATTATGCAGCCTTCCCTTCGCCCTTCAGGATCAACGCCATGATCTTCTCTTGGCTGGCCTCGGCCCGATCCAATTCCCCCACGATGCGCCCCTCATTCATCACATAAATCCGGTCACACATCCCCAGCAACTCGGGCATTTCCGAGCTGATCATCACGATGGACCGACCCTGTTCGGCGAGTTCCTTCATGATGGTGTAAATCTCAAACTTGGCACCCACGTCGATGCCACGGGTTGGCTCGTCGAGGATCAGAACCTCGGGCTCGGTGAAGAGCCATTTCGACAGCACCACCTTTTGCTGGTTGCCGCCCGAGAGGTTGACCACCTTCTGCTGCACCCCCGGCGTGCGGATCGCGAGCTGCTTGCGATAGCCCTCCGCCACACGGGTTTCGCGCCGCTTGTCCAGTACACCGCGCATCGCCACCCCGGCCAGATTGGCGAGGGTGATATTCTTTACAATCGGTTCCTCAAGGATCAGCCCCAGCCCTTTGCGGTCCTCAGTCACATAAGCAATCCCGGCTTTCACAGCCTTCGGCACGGTGGACACATCCACCTCAACCCCATGCATCTTGATCGAGCCTTTATGGCCCTGCCCATAAGATTTGCCAAAGATCGACATCGCAAGTTCGGTGCGCCCGGTGCCCATCAGCCCGGCGATGCCGACAATCTCGCCCTTCTTCACGTTGAAGGACACATCTTTGATGATCTGCCGCTCGGCCTGTTCGGTGTGCCAGACATTCCAGCCCGCAACCTCCATCAGCACCGGCCCCGGATTGGGCGTGCGTTCGGGATAGCGATGCGCCATATCGCGCCCGACCATATCGCGGATGATGCGGTCTTCGGTGATTTCGTGCTTGTCCATCGTCGAGACCGACGCGCCATCGCGGATCACGGTGATCCGGTCCGCCACCCGAGAAATCTCGTTCAGCTTGTGGCTGATGATGATCTGCGTCACCCCCTGCGCCTTCAATTCCAGCATCAGGTCCAGCAGCTTCTGGCTGTCATTCTCCTGCAACGCCGCGGTCGGCTCGTCCAGGATCAACAACCGCACATCCTTGGCCAAAGCCTTGGCAATCTCGATCAACTGCTGCTTGCCGACGCCCAGCTTTTCGACTTTGGTGGTCGGCAGTTCGTTCAACCCGACCTTCTTCAACAGCCCCTCAGTGCGCTGATAGGCCTCGCCCCAGTTGATCACCCCGTTCTTCGCCACCTCGTTGCCCAGAAACAGGTTCTCGGCAATCGACAACAGCGGCACCAGAGCAAGCTCTTGGTGAATAATGATAATCCCGCGCGCTTCGCTGTCGCGGATGTTGCGGCAAGCCAAAGTCTCGCCGTCATAAATGATATCGCCCTCGTAAGAGCCAAACGGATAGACCCCCGACAGCACCTTCATCAGGGTGGATTTGCCCGCGCCATTCTCGCCGCAGATCGCATGGATCTCTCCCGGCTGCACGCTCAACGACACGTTATCCAACGCCCGAACACCCGGAAAGACCTTACTGATCCCCCGCATTTCCAACAATGCTGTCATGGTTCCCCCCTAAATCCCGTGCCCGCCTCAGAGAGACGGGCACGGAGTTAGCTTACTTCAGCTGATCAGCGGTGTAATAGCCCGAAGTCACCAGCACAGCTTCGTAGTTGGTGGCGTTGACCGGCTGGCTTTCCAGCAGATACGACGGCACAACTTTGACGCCATTGTCATAGGTTTTGGTGTCGTTGATCTCAGGCTCAGCGCCCGACAGCACCGCGTCCACCATCTTGACGGTGACTTTCGCCAGCTCGCGGGTGTCCTTGAAGATCGAGGAATACTGCTCGCCCGCGATCATCGACTTCACCGACGGGATTTCGCAATCTTGGCCGGTGACGATCGGCATTTTCAGATCGCCCGACCCATAGCCAACGCCCTTGACCGACGACAGAATCCCGATCGACAGCCCATCATAGGGCGACAGCGCGCCGTGCAGAACCTTATCGCCGTAGTTCGACGACAACAGGTTGTCCATCCGGGCCTGAGCCACAGCCGCATCCCAACGCAGGGTGCCAACGACCTTCATGCCGGACTGGCCCGACGGAATGGCAATATCGCCCGCATCAATCAGCGGTTGCAACACCGACATCGCGCCATCATAGAAGAAGAACGCGTTGTTATCATCCGGCGAGCCGCCGAACAGCTCAACATTCCAAGGCTTAGTGTCGGCAAAACGCTCTTTCAAGCCTTCAACCAGGCTGGTCGCCTGCTGCACGCCAACCTTGAAGTTATCAAACGTCGCATAGTAATCGACCGAGCCAGAATCGCGGATCAGGCGGTCATAAGCGATGATCTTGATGCCAGCCTTGTTGGCCGCATCCAAAGCGTTCGACAAAGTGGTGCCGTCAATCGCCGCAATCACCAGCGCTTTGACGCCATTGGTGATCATGTTTTCGATCTGGCTCAGCTGGTTCGGAATGTCGTCTTCTGCATATTGCAGATCAGCGGTGTAGCCCGCTGCGGTGAACTGATCCACCATCGACTTGCCGTCCGAGATCCAACGCGCCGACGATTGCGTCGGCATGGCGATGCCGATGGTGCCTTTGTCTTGCGCGAAAGCCGGCAGACCGAACACCGAAGTTGCAGCAGCAGCGCCGCCCAGCGCCAAAAGCGCCCGTCTTGAAACTTGCATTCTATATCCTCCCAAGCAGCACTTTGGCTGCGATAACCCGACGGATCGAAAAGGTAGGCCCTCCCGAGACCGTGCGGCACTCTTGCAACAGCGAAATATATCGGTCAAATGATGAAATCGTATAGACATATGGCGGTATTGATATGCCAAAGCCCCTCAGCGCCGATCTTCTGGCCCAACGCGGCCTGAAACTGAGCCATTTGCGCCTGCTGGCCGCCTTGGCCGACACGGGACAGATCAGCCTCGCCGCAGGTCAGATCGGCACCACCCAACCCGCCGCCTCGCGCCTGCTATCCGAGGTGGAACGCATCGTCGGCCAACCGGTTCACCACCGCACCGGACGCGGCATGTCCCTCACCGCCGTAGGCCAAGCCCTCGCCGCCCGCGCCCAACGCATCCAGATGGAGCTGCGCGACGCCGCCCGCGATATGACCGAAGTGGCCTCTGGCAGCACCGGCCATGTCCGCATCGGTTCCGTCACCGGCCCCGCCATCGACCGCGTGTTGCCGACTTTGCGCAACGCCCGCCTCACCGCGCCGCTGGTGACGGTTGAGGTCGTCGTCTCGCCCTCGGACCTGCTCTGCGAACAACTCCTTGCCGGACGCCTGGATTTCGTCATAGGTCGCCTTCCCGAAGGCCCGACCCGCGATCTGTTCACCCTGACCCCCATCGCCACCGAACCCGTCAGCCTCGTCGTGCGCAAAGGCCACCCGCTTGCCAATCACCCCAACCCCACACCGACAGACCTGATGTCCTACGATTGGGTGATGCCGCCGCCAGACTCGCTGCTGTCGCGCGCCGTCCACGCCCGCCTGCGCGCCAGCGGCATGCCCAGTCCACCGCAGCGCCTCTCCACCGCATCCTTCCTGTTAATCTTCGCGCTGATCCAACAATCCAACGCCATCGCCCCGCTCGCCCGCGCCGTGGTCACCAGCTTCTCCGCCCACCCCGACGCCCCCTACACCGAACTCGCGATTGATCTCGGCATCGAGGTCGAACCCTTCGGCCTCGTCACCCGCGCAGGCAGCATCCTGCCGCCGGTGGCCGCAAGGCTGGCAAGGGAGATTCAGAATATGGTGACTTTATGACTCCGTCAGCGTGGTCAAGATTTTCTTGTACGCTACGCACCAAGCCGCCAACACCGGGGGTTTCACACCCCCGGACCCCCGTGGAGTATTTTCGCCAAGATGAAAGCACCAAGGGGGGAGAGCAGGAGAGGTCAATGCTTAAGCTCCAACCAAGCCCATAAAATTTAACTCAAATTTGCTTTCACATTGGCTTAAATATCCTCGGGGTCTGGGGGAGAGCCCCCAGCCGCCAGCCCAAGACGCTTAAGCTTCCGAACAATCTCCGCCACCACAGCCTGCAGCGGCTGATCAATATCCACGACCACGGCCTGCTCATCCGGCGCGGGCACCTCCAAAGTCGCAAACTGGCTGTCGAGCAAAGCAGGCGGCATGAAATGCCCCGTCCGCCCTCGCATCCGGCCTTCAATCACCGCCCGCGATCCCGAGAGATGCACAAACACCACGCCGCCACCCGCCTCCGCGTCGATCAACTCCCGATACGACCGCTTCAAAGCCGAGCAACCGATAATCCCCGGCGCGCGCAAAGCCTGCCCCACCAGCGCCAGCCAAGGCCAGCGGTCCGCATCCGTCAAAGCCTCGCCCCGGCTCATCTTGGCGATATTCTCTGCCGGATGCAGATCATCGCCATCGCGGTAGGGCAGGGCCAGTGCCTCCCCCAACACCACTCCGACCGAGGATTTCCCGCACCCCGCCACCCCCATCAGAACGATCTTCATCAGCCCTCACCCCCGCCTCACAAACTGGTGGTAATCCCGCCATCGACATACAAACACTGCCCATTCACGAAACTCGACGCCGCCGAGGCAAGAAACACGCAAGCCCCCACCAGTTCCTCGACCCGTCCCCAACGCCCGGCAGGCGTGCGCTTTTCCAACCATTCGGTAAATGCCGGGTCCGCGACCAGTGCCGCATTCAAAGGCGTATCAAAATACCCCGGCGCAATCGCATTGCATTGCAACCCATGCCGCGCCCAATCGACGGCCATGCCTTTGGTCAGGTTCCCCACCGCCCCCTTGGTCGCGGTATAAGGCGCGATCCCCGGCCGCGCCAAAGCCGTCTGCACCGAGGCGATGTTGATGATCTTCCCCGCGCCCCGGCGGATCATATGCCGCGCGCAGGCCTGCCCGACATTGAAAACGCTGGCAATATTCGTCTGCAACAGGCGCTGAAACACTTCCTCCGGGAAGTCTTCCAAGGCCCCGCGATGCTGCATCCCGGCATTGTTCACCAGAATATCAATCGCCCCCACCTCGGCCTCAAACCCATCCACCGCCGCCCGCGCAGCCTTGTAATCCGTCACATCAAACGCCAACCCGCGCGCGCCCGACACCTGCGCGACAGCGGCTTCCAGCCGCCCCGCATCCCGCCCGTTCAGCACCACCGCAGCCCCTGCCTCCGCCAGCCCCTTTGCCAGCGCCAGCCCAATGCCCTGCGACGCCCCGGTGATCAGCGCGCGCTTGCCCGTCAGATCAAACAGCCCCATCCGTTCCCCCTCGACACCCCGCCCGCGCCCCAGTTAGGTAGCGCAAACCCCTGCTGTCAACCGGAGGCCAAAATGCCCAAACCCCACATCCTCCAGATCGCCAGCTACCCCGCATCGGACCAAACCGCCCTCGACGCCGCCTACACCGTCCACCACCTCGACCAAAACCCCGATTTCGGCCTGATCGAAGCCATCGCCACCAACGGCGGGGCAGGGGTCGCCAGCGAAGTGATCCAAGCCTGCCCCAACCTCAAACTCATCGCCATCTACGGCGTCGGTTACGATGCCATCGACCTCTCCCTCTGCGCAGAGCGCAACATCCAAGTCACCAACACCCCCGACGTCTTAACCGGAGACTGCGCCGATCTCGCCGTAGGCATGATGCTCGCCATCGCACGCCAGATCCCAGCCGCCGAGCGCCACGCCCGCTCCGGCGCATGGGCCACCGCCAGCTTTCCCCTCCAGCGCCGCGTCTGGGGTGCCAAAGCCGGCATCCTCGGCATGGGCCGCATCGGCCAAGACGTAGCCACCCGCCTCACCGGCTTCGGCATGGACATCGCCTATTCCGCCCGCAGCGAAAAACCCTTGCCCTACAAATACATCCCCGACGCCAAAGCGCTGGCCACCCACGCCGATTTCCTCATCGTCACCGCCGCAGCCACCTCTGAGACCCACCACATCATCAACGCCGAAACTCTCAAAGCCCTCGGCCCCGATGGCTTTCTGATCAACATCTCCCGCGCCGCCAATATCGACGAAAACGCCCTCCTGCACGCCCTAGAAACAAACCAAATCGCCGGAGCTGCCCTCGACGTGTTCGACAATGAACCCCAGATCAACCCCCGCTTCCTCCCCCTCAAAAACACCCTGCTGCAACCCCACCACGCCTCCGCCACCCTGCAAACCCGCCGCGCCATGGGCCAACTCATGCGCGACAACCTCGAAGCATATTTCGCCAACCGCCCCCTCATCACCCCGGTGATCTGAGCCCCCCACCGCCCGCACCCGCCACCCGATCTTAACCACACCGCGCTCCAATCCCCCAAAGCAACGGAGCGCAACATGCCCCCCCACATCCTCATCCCCACCGCCGAGATCGACCCAGAAGCCCTGCCGCGCGACCGCACCCAACTGGATGAGGACGCCCTGCAAGAGCTCACCACCTCCATCGCCACCACCGGCCTGCGCCAACCCATCGAGGTCTGGAAACTAAGCCAACCCACCGAGACCCACCGCTACGGCCTGATCTCCGGCTTGCGCCGCCTCACCGCCCAACAGCGCCTCGCCACCTTACGCCAAAACGGCAGCTTCACCGAAATCGTAGCCTTCCTGCGCACCCCGGAAACCATCCCAGCCGCGATGGCCGATATGGTAGCCGAGAACGAAATCCGTTCTGAGACAAGCCCTTGGGAAAAGGGAGCCACCCTCTTAGCCGCCTCCCGCGCCGGTATCTTCGACACCCTAGACAATGCCACCCAAACCCTGCACGCCGCCGCCTCTCGTCAAAAACGCGCCCGCCTGCGCAGCTTCGCCGAGGTCGTCGAAGAGCTCGAAGACGCCATCGCCACCCCCGAACGCCTGACAGGCCGCCAAATGCACCGCCTCTCCGCCGCCCTGCGCGCAGGCCTGTCCGAGCTGATCCACCTGACCTTACGCGACCACCGCCACTCCGCCCTGCCCACGCAATGGCAAGCCCTGCTGCCGATCCTGTCCGAGTCGCTAGACCCCACCGAGGAAGCCACCGCCGCCACCCCCGGCCGCCCCAGACGCCTGCTGCATTTGAAGCAAGGATTAACCATAAGACGGGAAAAATCCGGTGACGGCTGGATCATGCGCTTCTGCGGCCCCGAAGCCCGCTCTGGCGCGCTGATCGACGACGTGATGGATCACATAGAGCGCTATTTCCAACCCCAATAACCCCTCACACCGCTTCCACTTGCCCGATTTGTCCCGCGACAAATCGGGCCGCGCCTGCCTGCCCATGGGCAGGCGCGATCCTCGCGCCCACCCAGTCAGGCGCGCGCCGATTTCCCAATTACAAGCCTGCTGCCCCACGCCCCTTGCTCAACGGCCTTCAGCCTTATGAGCAACAAACCAAAAAACGCTCCGCAGGAGCGTTTTCAGATTGGTTTGAAGAAAAGCCGCGAGCCGCTGACCTGTCGGGAAATGAAATAGATCACTAATAGGAAATATTCATTTTTTAGGGGTCTGCCATGCACTTATCCACTCAATTATCTGAAGAATTATTCCAACACCAAACGCGAGTGGAGTTAAGTAATGTGATAAAAAATGAAATACATATCTTTGACCGTCGCGGAGATGCGTAAAAACATTGAAGGTATCAATATATAGAAATGCCAGCTGAAGTGCGACTAGCGCCAAAAATAATCTTACAGTGTATTCCTTAGAATGCATTCTGCTACGGCACCTTCCACATGTCAAAAGATCAAGCGGCGATCCGATCACTATATGGCTGATGTTGGACCAATAAAACCTTAAAATTCCCTTAACGATCCCCACCTAACCCCTTGAAATTCCTAACCTCAACCCCCTGTCCACACGTGGACACTACTCTGCAACCGAGCCGGCCTCCCGGTTGATCAGCGCCCGGGCGGCCCGCTGGAAGGCCCCGAAAACCTGCCCCCTAACCGGCTCGGCCACCCCCACGTCCTGCAAAGCCTGCCCCATTAAAGTCAGCCAATCCTCGGCATCCTCGGGCCGGATCGGAACATGGGCGTGCTGCTCCTTCAAACTCAGCGCCCCCACCCGTTCCATATAATCCCGCCGCCCACCCAGAAAGCCGCACAGAAACTCAAACTGCGCGGCCCTGACGTGGGCAATCCCGTGCCCCCGGAAATGCAGGTGCAGGATCTGCCGCCCCTCGGGCACGGTCTCGATCAGATCATAGAACCGCTCCACCAGCGCCCGCACCGCCGCCTCGCCACCGATCCGATCGATCACCGAGGACATGCCCACCCCCTACGATTGCGGACGGGTTTTCTTCGGATCGTAAGCCGAGGTTGCGGTAATCACCGCAGGCAACCGTTTCTGCTGCCCGTCGAGTTTGCCGACCTCAACCGCCGTTCCGACCGCCGCATGGGCCATATCAACGCGGGCGAGCGCGATATTCTTGCCCAGCAAAGGTGAGCGCATCGCCGAAGTCACCACCCCAATCTGCGCGCGACCAATATGGATGCAGTCGCCGTGCCCAACATCCACCGCCGCATCAATCTCCAGCCCGACAAACTTGTCGCGCGGGTTTTCCTTGCGGCGGATCAGCGCGTCGCGCCCGATGAAATCATCGGTTTTCGACTTCAACGGCACGGTAAAGCCGATGCCAGCCTCGAACGGATCGGTCTGGTCGCTGAAATCGTAGCCCGCAAAGATCAACCCGGCTTCAATCCGCACCATATCCAACGCCGCGAGGCCCATTGGCCGCAGGCCCTGATCGGCACCATTCTCCCACACCGCATCCCAGACCGCCGCCCCGTCTTTCGGATGGCAGAACACCTCAAAGCCCAACTCGCCGGTATAACCGGTCCGCGACACCACCAGCGGCACGCCGTTCGGCCCACCCAGACGCGCAGGCGTCAGGCGGAACCAGCCGAGTTCTTCAATCGTCGGCTGGTGCGGCGCTGTCCAAACCATCCGCTTGATAATCTCGCGGCTGTTCGGCCCCTGCACCGCCAGATTGTGTAGCTGATCGGTGGAACTCCGCACCATCACCTTCAGACCCAGCTTTTCAGCCTGCTCACGCAGCCAAATCCCCGAGTAATCATCGCCGCCAATCCAGCGGAACTGATCCTTGCCCAGCCGGAACAGCGTGCCATCGTCGATCATGCCGCCATGCTCGTAGCACATCGCGGAATAGACCACCTGACCCACCGACAGCTTCTTCACATCACGCGTCAGGCAATAGTGCAGCAACGCCTCGGCATCCGGGCCGGTCACTTCGAATTTGCGCAGCGGCGACAGATCCATCACCACGGCCTTTTCGCGGCAGGCCCAGTATTCCTCAATCGCGCCGTTCGAGGCATAGGTCTGGGGCAGCCAGTAGCCCTTATATTCCACCAGATTGCGGGTTTTCTCGGCGATCTTGGCGTGGAAAGCGGTCTCTTTGGTCATCACAGGCTCCGATGTCGGGGTGGGGCGGTAGGCGATGGACCGCTGGAAAGTTTCGGCACCGTCATAGGTGCGCACATGAATATCCGAGAGATACCAACCATTTGCGGGTGAGGTATCGTCGGGGCAGGCGGAATTCACGCAGACCAGATCGGTCAGAGCACGCAGCAGAACATAGTCGCCGGGACGCGACCACGGCTCGTCGGTGACCAGCACTCCATGCGCGTCAATCGCGGTGTTGAAGAACAGGTTCACCGCCATCCAACCCGGGCGGGCGGTGACGCCGTGCGGGGCGAGGACAGCGTTGAAATTGTCCGAGCAGTTGACATGGCCGGGATAGCCGATGTCGTCATAGTATTTTGCCGCACAGGCCATCGCAAAGGCGTCGTGGCGGCCCACGGTGTCCTGAATGACCTCGACCAGCGGCAGCCAATCCTGATCGTAGTATTTCGCGTGCAGACCGGGCATGGAATAGGCATGGCCCATCAGTGTGCGCGAGGTGGTCACATCCAACGGATGCTCCAGCCCCTTATCCAGCTTGCGGGCGGAAAAGCATTGAAAATCCGTGCATTGGCGACCTTCTACGTCAATGATCTGGATATAATCGCCAGCCTTGACGAAATAACTTTCCGCCGTTGCCGACTTCACTCGCAGATCCAGCACTGGGGTTGCCAACGGATCGGGCAGCTCAAACTTCTTAATCCCGAGCAGGGTGGAGCGCTGCACCCGCACGCCGATCGGGGTGGCGGTGTCTTGTGCCTCGGGCTGCATCGCGGCACCCGGAGCGGCGATGATCAACACACCGTCGCGGCTGGCAGTGAAGCTTTCCTCATCCCCGGCGGGCGAGGCTTCGCCAAAGCAGGCAATGGCTTGCGCCGCAGCAAGATTGATGCCGCGCCGTTCGATCCCCAGTCGCAATCCCACCATGCCGGATGCGGTGCCAGCCGCCAGCAGCGCCTTCAGCCCCGCCGCATCCGAATTGCCGCTGGCACCCAGAATCCCCGGATCGACCCGGCCTTGATCATCGGCAGCGACCAACTCGGCGCGCTGACCGCCCTCAAGGTTGATCACCGTCACGCGGTCGCCCGCGCCCAAGGCGATCAGCCAAGCGCCACCGCCCGGAATCTCAAACTTCTCCAACCCTGCGCGCGCGCCAAAGGGTTCGGGCGTCAGAATCTGGCTGGGACGCGGCGGGCCGGGGCGAACAGTCGGGTATGAGTCGAGCATCAGAGCCTCACTTTTTGCATACACGGCAAATTTGTTTCTTTTAAAGAATATCGCAGATAGGGATTTGCGCAAGAGTTTTACGCGGCTAGTTTGCCGCAGGCCACAAACCGGAGGAATGTTGTGCAATCGCTGATGCTTGGACTTTTGGCGGCGCTTCTGTGGGGGCTGCATGACTTCACCGTGCGCAAGATCGGGCCGAAAGCTGATGCGGCGGCGCTGTATCTGATCGTGTTGGTGGTGGGGGCGGCTTTGCTGGCACCTGTGGCGATTTTCGCGGGCGGCTGGGCGACACTGACCGCGCCAGTGCTGCGGTTGACTCTGGCCGCGGGTCTGGCGGCGGCCTTGGCGGGCTATGGCTTGTATCGGGCGTTTGCGATTGGTCCGGTACGATTGGTCGCGCCGATTTGCGGCGCATTTCCGCTGCTCTCGGTCGCTTTCGCTGTGGTGCGCGGGGCCGAGGCGGGGCCGCTTGTCTGGCTGGGCGTGGCTGCTGTGGTGGGTGGTATTGCCATCGTGGCACGGGGAGAAGACGATGGTACTGCGGGCAACATGCGGGCCGCCGTGGCGTGGTCACTGCTGGCCTGCGTCAGCTTTGCCGCCACATTCGGTCTGCTGCAATGGGCGGCAGAGCAGGGAGCGGATTTGCCAGTTTCATTGGTGGCACGGCTCGCAGCTTGTGGCGCGATGCTGATGTGGGTCGTCATGCAACGCATTGATCTAAAATTCGCTTTTATATTCTTGCCGCAGCTTGCGTTGATGGGGGCCTTGGATGTCACCGCGCTGACCGCCGTGACCATTGCGGGCGGGTTTGCGCGGCCCGAGTTCGCCTCGGTGGCCGCGTCGATCTTCGGTATTGTCACCATCGTGCTGGCGTGGCGCTTTCTGGCTGAGGCCATGAAGCCGCTGCAATGGTTTGGCGCAGTGATTGTCTTTGCAGGCATCGCCGCGTTGGGCCTTGTCTGAAACGAAGGGCTGCTTGTCGGGAATGAAAGCACACCACCCGCAACTTCGCGCCATATTCAGCCTCAGCAGGACATAGGAACACCACATGCGCTATTCGGGTTTTAGGGTGATTGCCGAGGCTTTGACCGGGCATAAGGGCTGGAAACCAGCGTGGCGCGATCCGGCTCCGCAAGCCTCATATGACTATATCATTGTCGGTGGTGGCGGGCATGGATTGGCCACCGCCTATTATCTGGCGAAGGAGTTCAAACAGGCGCGGATCGCGGTGCTGGAAAAGGGCTGGATCGGCGGTGGCAACGTGGGGCGAAATACCACGATTGTCCGCTCGAACTACCTGCTGGATGGCAACGAGCCGTTCTACGAATTCTCGATGAAGCTGTGGGAGGGGTTGGAGCAGGACTTCAACTACAATGCCATGGTTTCTCAGCGCGGCATCATCAACCTGTTCCACACCGATGCGCAGCGCGATGCGGCGACCCGGCGCGGCACTGCGATGATCATGCACGGCGCGGATGCCGAGTTGTTGAACAAGGATCAGGTGCGGGCGATGTATCCGTTCCTGAACTTTGAGAACGCCCGCTTCCCGATCAAGGGCGCTTTGATGCAGCGGCGTGGCGGCACGGTGCGGCATGATGCGGTGGCTTGGGGCTACGCGCGCGGGGCGGACAGTCGCGGCGTGGACATCATCCAGAACTGCGAGGTTTTGGGGATGCGGATTGAGAATGGCCGCGTGCTGGGGGTGGACACCTCGCGCGGGTTCATTGGTGCGAAAAAGGTTGGCGTGGCGGTGGCTGGATCGTCTTCCAAGGTGATGGCCGGGGCGGGGATGCGCCTGCCGATGGAAAGCCATGTGCTGCAAGCCTTTGTATCCGAAGGGCTAAAGCCGCTGATCGACGGCGTGATCACCTATGGCGCGGGGCATTTCTATGTCAGCCAATCCGACAAGGGCGGCTTGGTGTTTGGCGGCGACATCGACGGCTATAACTCTTACGCCCAACGCGGCAACCTGCCTGTGGTCGAGGATGTGGCCGAAGGCGGCATGTCGCTGATGCCAATGATTGGCCGCGCCCGCCTGCTGCGGATGTGGGGCGGCATAATGGATATGTCGATGGATGGCTCGCCGATCATCGACAAGACCCATATCGACGGGCTCTATTTCAATGGCGGTTGGTGCTATGGCGGCTTCAAGGCGACGCCTGCGAGCGGCTTTGTCTTCGCACATCTGTTGGCCAAAGATATCCCGCACAGCACCGCCACCGCCTACCGATTTGATCGTTTCGCCAAGGGCCTGATGATCGACGAAAAGGGCCAGGGCGCCCAGCCGAATTTGCACTAGGAGCAGACTATGATCATCAATCATCCGCTTTTGGGGCCTCGGGATTCGCAAGAATTCGTCTACCTCGGCGATGCCGCTTTGATCCACCGCCCGGATGGCATGGCCGAAGGTGCTTTGGATAAGTTCATTGATTACACCTACTTGCGCGATAACCCCGCCGGGACGCATCGCGAACTCTGGTATCACGAACAGGGCGACCGCTCTTGGCTGGTCGTCACCCGCAACACCGTGACCCACGAAATCACCGCCGTAGAACTGGCCCGCGACGTGGCCCGCACAGAAGGTCGCAGCAAATGAGCCGTATCTCTGGCGGTCAGATCGACCGCAGCAAAACCCTGCGCTTCAGCTTTGATGGCGTTTCCTACAATGGCCATCCCGGCGATACTTTAGCCTCGGCATTGCTGGCCAATAACGTCCGCCTGATGGGCCGCAGTTTCAAATACCACCGCCCGCGCGGGGTGATTTCGGCGGGGTCCGAGGAGCCTAACGCGATTGTCGAGTTGCGCACCGGCGCGCGGCAAGAACCCAACACGCGGGCGACGGTGATTGAGTTGTTCGATGGCCTCAGTGCACAAAGCCAGAATCGCTGGCCGAGCCTCAAATTTGACGCGATGGCGATCAACGACCGCCTGTCGCCGTTCTTCGCGGCAGGCTTCTACTACAAAACCTTCATGTGGCCGGCCGCGTTCTGGGAAAAGATTTACGAACCCATCATCCGCCGCGCTGCGGGCCTTGGCAGCCTGTCCAAGCAAGACGACCCTGATGATTACGACAAAGGCTTCCTGCACTGCGACCTGCTGATCATCGGTGCTGGCCCCGCGGGTCTTTCCGCCGCTTTGACCGCCGGACGGGCAGGGGCGCGGGTGATCCTCGCCGATGAAGATTTCTGCATGGGGGGCAGACTGAACGCCGAAACGCTGGAGATCGGCGGCGTTGCCGGGGCGGATTGGGCGGCGAAAACCGTGCTGGAACTCGCAGCCCTGCCGAATGTCCGCCTGATGACTCGCACAACCGTGATCGGCGCTTTCGATCACGGCATCTATGGCGCGGTTGAACGTGTCTCGGACCATCTCGCGCAGCCGCTTCCCGGTAAACCCCGGCAAATCCTGTGGCGCATCTATACCGCTCGCGCCATCCTCGCCGCCGGAGCAACCGAGCGCCCGATTGCGTTTGAAAACAACGATCGCCCCGGCATCATGCTGGCGGGTGCCTTGCGCGCCTATGCCAACCGCTGGGGCGTGGCGGTGGGCGAAAAGGTTGCTGTGTTCACCAACAACGACGATGGCCTGCGCACGGTTTCTGATCTGAAAGCCAAGGGCCTTGATGTCACCCTGATCGACGCCCGCAAAGGCGATGAAGTCATTGATTCCGCAGGCCGCTTGGGCCTGAAATCTATCACGGTCCGGCGTGGCAACGGCCAAACCGAAACCCTGCAAGTCAGCGCCCTCGGCGTCTCGGGCGGCTGGAACCCCAACCTCAACATCGCCTCGAACCATCGCGGCCGTCCGATCTGGGATGACAGTATCGCCGCCTTCCTCCCCGCGCCGGAAAGCATCGCGGGCCTGTCCTGCGTGGGCGCTGCGGCGGGTGCCATGTCCACCCATGCTGCCCTCACCACTGGGGCTGAGCAAGCCGTGGCCATACTCGCCGACCTTGGCATCAAAGCCAGTGCCGATGTGCCAAAGGCCGAAGACGCACCCCTCAACCTGTCCCCCGCATGGTATGTCCATTCCGGCAAGGGCCGCGCCTGGGTCGATCAGCAGAACGACGTGACGGTCAAAGATGTGAAGCTGGCCAAGCAGGAAGGTTTCGTCTCGGTCGAACACCTGAAACGCTATACCACCCTCGGCATGGCGACCGACCAAGGCAAAACCGGCAATGTGCTGGGCCTTGCGGTGATGGCCGAACTGACCGGCAAGACCATCCCACAAACCGGCACCACGATTTACCGCCCGCCCTATACGCCCGTCGCGATGGGCGCACTCGGGGGGCGAGCGCGCGGCCATGATTTCAAACCCACCCGCCACGCGCCCAGCCATAAATGGGCCACCGAGCAGGGGGCAATCTTTGTCGAGGTCGGCTACTGGCTGCGCGCGCAATGGCTGCCCCGCCCGGGCGAGACCACATGGCGGCAATCCGTCGACCGTGAGGTGCTGCAAACCCGCAAATCGGCGGGCATCTGCGACGTGACCACCTTGGGAAAAATCGACATCCAAGGCACCGATGCGGGCCTGTTTCTGGATCGCGTCTACGCCAACACCTTCGGCAGTCTGGCTGTCGGCAAGGTCCGCTACGGGTTGATGCTGCGCGAAGATGGCATGGTGATGGACGATGGCACCACGGCGCGGATGGGGCAAAACGAATATGTGATGACCACCACCACCGCCAATGCCGTACCGGTGTTCCGCCATCTGGAGTACTGTCGCCAAGTGCTGTGGCCTGATCTGGATGTGCAACTGATATCGACGACTGAGGCTTGGGCGCAGTATTCCGTCGCAGGCCCCAACGCGCGGAAACTTCTGGAAAAACTGGTCGATCAGGATATCTCTGACGCCGCCTTCCCCTACATGGCTTGCGGCAATATCACCGTGCAAGGCACTCGCGCGCGGCTGTTCCGCATCAGCTTCTCGGGCGAACGCGCCTATGAAATCGCGGTGCCGACCCGCTATGGCGACGCGATGATCCGGGCTTTGGTTGAAGCTGGGCGCGAGTTTGACGCGGTGGTTTACGGCACCGAAGCTTTGGGCGTAATGCGGGTTGAGAAGGGCCATGTCGCGGGCAATGAGCTGAACGGTCAATCTTCGGCGCTGAACATGGGCCTTGGCAAAATGGTGTCGCGCAAGAAAGACAGTATCGGCATGGTGCTAAGCCAACGCGAGGGCATGACCGCGCCCAATGGCTACCGCCTTGTCGGCGTCAAACCGGTTAACCCAAGCGATGCCCTCACCGCAGGTGCGCATTTCTTGGCCAAAGGTGCCGAAGCGGTGGCGGCGAATGATGGCGGCTGGCTCACCTCGGTGGTCTATTCGCCGCATCTGGGCCATTCCATCGGCCTCGGCTATCTGAAATCCGGCGATAATCGCAAGGGCGAGCGGATGCGCAGCGTCAACCTGCTGGCGAAAACCGATGTCGAAGTCGAAATCATCAGTCCGCATTTCTTTGATCCTGAGGGGGAGCGTCTCCGTGGCTAATCCATTGAAATCCCTCACCCCGTTGGGTCATGACAAACCGATCACCGAAATCATCGGCGCGGTGACGATCATTGAGAACGTAGGCACTGCGCTTGCCTCGCTGGCGTCCCGTAGGGGCCGCGAAGCCGAAGTGGCAGGCGCCGCCCAAACCGCAGGCATCCCGCTGCCCGGCCCCGGTCGATCACAAGCTGCCGCGACCTACAGCGCAATCTGGCTCGGCCCCGAGCAATGGATGATTGAGGCCCCCTTCGCCACGCATGAAGACATCAGCGCTATCCTGAAACCGATCTTCGGCGAGGCGGCTTCGATCACCGAGCAGACCGACGCCTGGGTGCGCTTTGACCTCACCGCCGCCGACCTGCCCGCGCTGTTTGAACGGCTGTGCAACTATGATCTGGGCCGCGCCGGGGTAGGGGCCGCCACCCGCACTGTGATCGACCACTTAGGCTGCTATGTGGTGCGCCGCAGCGATGTCGAAGTCTCCATTATTGGCCCGCGCTCATCCGCCCACAGCCTGCATCATGCACTGACGACCGCGGCGAAATCCGCGTTCTGATCGGGCTGCAGAACTTTATCCGAGAGGGGGGGGCGGGGGATGCGTAATCCCCCGCCCTTTGCGCAAATCACGCCCTAGTCGTTCGGTGGCATCGCCCCTGCCAGTCCCCGCAGGCCGACCAACCTACGGCGCTCGTCATTCGGATTGACGCCAAACGCTTCAGCGTAATGCTTGGTCATCGGCGTCGAGCTGGCATAGCCGACCGATTGCGCGATCTCGCGGATGCTTTGCGTGGAATACAGCACCCGCTGCCGGGCTTTGCGCAGCCGCATCAGGCGGTAGTATTTCAGCGGGCTTTGCCCCGTCGCCTGCTTGAAGCAGCGCTCCAGATGCCGCTCTGACATCGCCAAAGCCTCGGCCACGTCAGCGATCTGCAACGGGTCTTCGATATTCTCGCCAAAAATCGCAATCGCCGCGCGGACCGTATCTGGCAGCAGATCATCGGTGCCGCCCTGCTTTTGCACCGGCACCTTCTGCGCCGCATCTTCGGTGCGCACAAACGGATGCTGAAACCAGCAGGCCACCTCTGTCATCGTATCACGGCCCAACCGCTCCTCGATCAGCCGCAGCATCAGATCGAACACCGCGCCCGCGCCCGACGCCGTATAGCGCCGCCGATCCCGCAGGATCACCGCCTGTGACGCCACTGTGTCGGGAAACTCGGTCTTAAACGCCGCCTCATAGCACCAATGCACCGACACCGCATGGCGCTCCATCACGCCCGAGCGCACCAGTGGAAAGATCCCGCCGGAAAATCCGCCCAGCACCACGCCGGAACGATCCAGCCAACGCACCTGCGCATTGCCGCGCTTGGGGTTCTGAAACTGCGCGGTCGGGGCTGAGAGGAAAAACAGGTAATCCAAGCCCACCGCATCACTCAACGTCACATCCGGGTCAAACCGCACCTCGGCTGATGAGCGGATCGGGCTTGCCGCCTCGCCGATCAGCTTCCAGCTGAACTCTTTCCGCCCAGTGATTTCATTCGCCGCCCGTAAGGGTTCGATCGCCGAAGTCAAACAGGCCATCGGAAAGCCAGGGAACAGCAAAAACCCCAAAGTCGCAGCGGTATCGCGGTGCATATTCATCGTCGGGAATTTTCTGTTGAGTGAGAATCTGTTTCACGGTAGTAAACAAGAGCAAGTGTCATAGCGGATGGAGCCTTATTGATGGACATCGAAGCTGACGAACCCAACCTGCCACGTTCGAAACCGGCGTTTGACCAAGATCCGCACCGGGTGCGCGAGTTGTCCGAGCGCAATCTGGAGATGGCGATTGGCCGCTCGGTCCGGGCTTTCCGCCGTGCGCAGGGCATGACGGTGGCCGATTTGGCAGGCGTCACCGGACTGTCGATTGGGATGCTGTCAAAGATCGAAAACGGCATCACATCGCCCTCGCTGACCACCCTGCAAATCCTGTCACACGCGTTTTCCACCCCGGTCACCTCGTTCTTTCGCGGCTTTGAAGAACGCCGCGAAGTGCAGCATGTCAAGGCCGGCGACCACATTGAAATTGAGCGGCGTGGCACCCGCGCAGGCCATCAATACCACCTTTTGGGCCATATCGGATCGAATGATTCGGGTGTTTTGGTTGAACCCTATCTGATCACCCTCACCACCGAATCCGACACCTTCCCGGCTTTCCAGCACGACGGAATCGAACTGCTCTATATGCTGGAGGGAGAGGTCGAATATCGGCATGGCGATCAGCTTTTCCATCTGAAACCGGGGGATAGCTTGTTCTTTGACGCCGACGCCCAGCATGGGCCAGAGGTTCTGGTGAAACTTCCGGCCCGCTATCTGTCGGTGATTTCTTACAAACAGGCGTAAGGCGCTTTGCAACTTCGGCCCTCGCACGCGCCCGGAGATTGAGCGCATACGAAGGCGGTATTTGTTCGGAACACGAACCCCATCAGTCCGGCGCAAACCCCAGCGAGGTCGGCTGTCCGTCGTCAAATTGCGCCAGATAATCCAGCATCAGCGGTTTGTTGCGCAGAAAACCCTTATAGGTCGCCAATTCATCCGGGATATCCCGCACCACCCGGTGCAAACGCCGCGCCCATTTCGGCACCGTCACCAATTCCTCAAACCGGATCAGATAACAGCGAATCGGGAACACGATGGCATTAGAGCGCGGCAAACGGTGCAGCGTCTGCAACTCCACCCGCAGATGCTGGCGGTGACCGATGGTTTCCGGCGTCATCGTGGTTTTCGACGGGCCCCATTTCGGGTAATTCTCGGGGCTGGTGTCCAGCAATGGGTCGACGGTCATCGTCCAGTTGAACCGCCGCACGGGTGCGCCATGCTGCAGCTTCAGCAGGAATTTCAACGCGCGATCAAAGATCCCCATTTGGCCAGCCAAAGGCACCGGCGCGTGCCATTGCTTGAAGCTCATGCCAATGTCGAAATCCAACGACCAGTCGGCTTGGGTGGTCACCATCCCGGCCTCAATCCACAGATCATCATCGCGCTGATCTTGCAGCGTAAAATCGCCTTGCGTCTGCCGGGTGATATATTCCAGCGGCCCGTAAGGCAGGGTGGAGGCATCCATGAAGGTAAAGCGCTGCTCGATCTGCAGCGGCTTGTTGATCCAATGCCAGTTGTTGCCATCCTTGTGCAACTCGAACCAATGCGGATAATCCCGCGCCTTGCTCTCCATGATCAGTTCCAGCAAGTCCCAGCCCGCCAGTTCCATGTGCGGCAACGACTGGCAACGCAGCGGATCGTCCGCCAGCACCTGCGCGCGGTCGCGCATTTCCGCCACATAATGCTCGTCCACGTCGAACATATGCTCGAAAATGCTGCCCACTGGTCCGGGCACATGCGGCTCCATATTCACCGAATACATGTAGCTGTCTTCGGGGAACGGAAACGGAAAGCGCTTGATCGCTTTTGCCGAATTCTTGAAGGTATAGTCGCCCCGAAAGGTTTCGTCGTTGAAATCCAGTGACATAGGCTCCCCCCTATCGGTCGAGGATCAGGGCAGCGCCCCGAAACCGCGACACGCATGGCATGATTTTCGTATTCGCCGCTTTCTGATCATCGGTCAGCCAGTGATCGTTATGCTCGATATGGCCGTCGCAGCGCAGCACTTCCGTCTCACACTGCCCACAAGCGCCGCCGCGGCAGAGATAAGGCGCCTCCACCCCCGCCGCCTCAATCGCCTCCAGCAAGGATTGGTTCGGCTGCACGGTGAATGATTTGCCCGAGGCCGCAAGCTGCACGTCAAAGGCCAGACCAACCGGAGGTGCCAAGAATTCCTCGGAATGAACCGCGCGATCCGGCCAACCCATCGCCTTTGCCGTGGCATGGACCCAACCGATCATCCCTTTGGGGCCGCAGACATAGATATGGGTGCCAAGCGGTTGCGATTTCAGCAGGGTTTTCAGATCAATCTGCTGTCTAAGCTCGTCAAAATAGACATGCACGCGCGGGCCATAATGCTGTTGCAAGCGGTCCACATAGGCCCCCAAAGCAGGTGATCGCACCGAATAATGCAGCTCAAACCGCCCGCCCATCGTCTCAACCTGCGCCATTTGTGCGACAAACGGCGTGATGCCAATGCCACCCGCGATCATCAGATGTTTCTTCGCGCGCGCATCCAGCGGGAACAGGTTGACGGGCTGGCTCAGCACCATCTCCATGCCCGGCTTCACATGATTGTGCATATAGAGCGAACCGCCCCGCCCGACCTCGTCCCGGCGCACTGAGATTTCATAACCCATCGTGTCGGCAGGATGGCTCATCAGAGAATAGGGGTTCATCCGGCGGGTGCCGTGGTCGTCCATCTCAACCACCACATGCGAGCCGCCCGAGAAGATCGGCATCGCGGCACCATCGCGGCGCACAAAGCGGAAGCGTTTGATCAGTTCATTAACTTCGACCACTTCGGCCACAACAACGGGGATTTTGGGGGCACCAACACTCATTTGAACCGCTCCACCGAAGCCGGAACCAATCCGGGGTCTTCCGCATCAATATTCACGCCCTGAAACGCCGCAATACGGCGCGAGAAGTGATCGCGCACGAACAGGCTCAGGCCGCAATGGCTGCACACGAAGGGATCAAGCGTGACATTCTCAGTCACCCCCTTGCAATGCACGCATTGCACCCGCCGCGCGAGGCTGCCGCGATGCTCCATCTGCACCGCCTCATAGGGCAGGCCAGCCGCTTGCGCCGCCGTCGCCACCTGCGCCATCAGCCCTTCGGTGCCTGCCGCATAAACCTGCAATCCCATATGCGCATCGGCCAACACCTTGGCCAATCGTGGCTGTGCGGAGGCAAAACTGGGCGCGCGGTAGAACTGCGCCACCCCCAAAGCCTGCAAAGCCGCAGACCTATCGCAGCCATTCGCCCCCGGCATATAGATGATGTGGCTGGCCGATTTCATCTCGGCTGCCTCAGCCTTGGCAAACAGATCGCACACTGCCTCTGCGCCCTCACCATCAGCGACAAACAAATGCGCCGAGCCCACGCCGGGCGAAAGCACGCCGTAAACCGGGCGGCTGGTGATGGAAGGCTCGAACATCGTCTTCGTCATAGTTCCGTCAATCCCTGAACGATCTGCCCTGCACGATTTCATCTTGGTCCAAATACTCCCGCCTGAGGCTGCTTCGGCTACTGCCGGATGCCTCCGGCGGGAGTATTTTTGCCAAGATAAAAGCCTTAGCCCTTCGCCGTCCGCCGCTTTTTCTCGACATCAAAGAACGGCATCGCATGTGTGGTGGCGGCAATCTCGCCATGCGTGGCGCTGTTGACCACCAGTTTGGTGCCGTTGTTGGCGCAGTCGACGGGCAGGCGGGCGATGGCGATGGTCCAGTCGTTCAGCGGCGAATACATCGCTTGCGTCACCACGCCGACCTTGTCCTTACCCTTGAACACTGGCGCGCCATTGCCCGGTACATTCTTGCCTTCCAGCTTCAGCCCCCAGATTTTGAAGCGCTCGCGTCCTTTCAGACGGTAATGCTCCTCCGCACCGCGGAAGCCGGTCTTGCCTGGCGATACGGTGAAATCAAGGCCCAGTTCCCACAGGGTGTCGCCGGGGCCTTCGTTCTCAAACGGATACATTTCCGAGTTATCGAACGGGAAGAACAACAGATAGCTTTCGGTCCGCAGCATGTCCAAAGTGGTAAACCGGCAGGGAATGATTCCCATCGCAGCACCTTCCTCCAGAATCCGATCCCAGATCATCGGCGCGTCTTGGCCCCGGCAGAACAGCTCATAGCCGCGCTCGCCGGTATAGCCAGTGCGCGAGATCATCACCGGCTTGCCGAACAGCGAGGTCTGCATATGGCTGAAATACGCGAGGTCCCGGATGCCCGGCACATGCTTCGCCAGATAATCCACCGCCAGCGGCCCTTGCAGCGAGAGGTCATGCAGGTTGTCGTCAAACCGTACCGAGACATCGCGCCCATGCGCCGCCATCGTCAATTGCTCAAAGCCGCCACCCGAGCCATGCACCACCATGAACGCATTCGGCCCGGTGCGGTAAATCACGCAGTCATCGACGAACTTGCCCGCGTCGTTCAGCATCGCCGCATAGACCGAGCGCCCCGGCATCAGCTTCTCAATGTTCCGCGTCGTCGCGCGCTCGATCACATGGCTGGCGCCGTGCCCGGTGATATGCACCTTCTTCAGCCCCGACACGTCCATCAATCCGGCTTTGGTGCGGATCGCCATATATTCGGCATCCGGGTCGCCCTTCTCATAGGACCAAGCCGTACCCATGCCGGACCAGTCTTCCAGATTGGACCCCAACGCACGGTGACGGTCTGCGAGCGTGGAGAATCGCCAGGAATTTGTCATGTAGCCCCCCTAGAGCGGATAATTTTCTGGCAACAGTCTGCGACCGGTAAATGTTAAAATCAACCTTCTTGTGCAAAATTATTTCCTGTCAGGGAATTTTTTCGACCTTTTCTTGCGTGCGGGCGGGGAAATACAAACGGGCGGCCCGAAGACCGCCCGTTTGCACAATTTAACAGCAGTTCAGGCCGCGACAGGCAGCACGAAGAACCAGTTCGCCCACAGCACCACCGCAACCCCGGCAACCAGCGCCAGATAGGGCAGCATCCCGGCCTTGCGCGGCCCCAGATCGCCGTGATCTGTCAGCCCCAGGTCCTCCATCGCTTCCTTCGGGAAATGGCCCTTGTCCTGCACGTAATGGCGGAACCAGAACACCGGCAAGATGAAGGCGGCAAACACCGCACCCGACCACAAGGCGTTTTCATAGCCCCAGACCTTAGCACCCGCGCCCAAGAACAGAGCGTTCACAAAGGCCAGCACGGTGTTGACGCCAATCAGCCAGTTTGGCGCTTTCCACGGACGGTTCAGATGCCCCGAGTCAATCCGGTGAATCCAGCCTGCATTCAGGTTGAGGAAGTTGAAGATGATGTAGCCGACGTTGGAAATCGCCAGCACATAGAAGTAACCGCCGATATCCGAAGCCAGTGCCAGCAGGATCACGTTAAAGCCGAAATCCGTCCACATCGCCCCGACAGGCGCGCCGTGGCTGTTGGTTTTGCTCAGATACTTCGGCAGCCAGCCATCACGCGAGCCTTGATACAAAGTCCGCGAAGACCCGGCCATTGCGGTCATGATCGCCAGAAACAGCGCGAGGATCATCAGGATCACGAAGATCTGGATGAAGATCGGGTTCGAGCCAACCATCGCACCCAAAGCCTCTGCCACCCCTGTGCCGTCGATCACGCCGGGGGTCAACATGCCGCTCAGGCCGTAAACACCTTGGAACGAGAACGGGATCAGGAAGAAGAACACGATGCACAAAAGCCCCGAGTAGAAGATCGCCCGGAACGTATCGCGCTTGGGGTCTTTCAGCTCGGCGGTATAGCAAACCGCAGTCTCAAAGCCGTAGGTCGACCAAGCGGCAATATACATGCCACCCAGAAACAGCGTCCAGCCGCCGACATTCCACTCACCATTTACCCCAGAATAGCTGGAAGTTGGCGGCACGATGCCCGTCACGTTCATCGTATTGATCTCGCCGGTCAGGATCGGGATCAAGCCCACCAACAGCAGCGGCACCAAGACCACCACCGCCAGCACCTTTTGCGCAGATGCCGTGGTGGCAATGCCGCGATGCTGGATCGCCAGCATGATCAGCATCAGCACGACGCCGATCACGAAGGTCGAGTTGAAGTGCAGCACACCCAGACCCGGAACGTTCAGCGCGTAAGCCTCCCAGACCCGGAAGGCGGGGGTCAAGGCCGCCACGCCATCGGCAGAAGCCACGGCTTGAATCGCAGCCTCGGGCGTAGTGCCTGCGTTGGCCGTGATATAATCGACGACTGCGGGCGTTGCCGCGGTGTAATCCGCCAGATGCGCCGCGACCCATGCCACCACTTGCGGTGCCGTATCGAGGGGGATCGGGAACAACGCGTTCAGGATATAGCCTGCCGCGATGGCGCAACCCAAAGACAGCACCGGCGACCATGCAAACCAGTTGCACCAGACCGACAAAGGCGCGATCAGTTTGGAATAGCGCAGCCAAGCCGTCGCGCCATACACGCTTGTGCCGCCCGACTTGTTGCCGAACATCCCCGCCATTTCGGCATAGGTGAAG
The DNA here is from genome assembly GCF_001294535.1 of Cypionkella psychrotolerans. Taxonomy (GTDB): domain Bacteria; phylum Pseudomonadota; class Alphaproteobacteria; order Rhodobacterales; family Rhodobacteraceae; genus Cypionkella; species Cypionkella psychrotolerans. The sequence goes on from NZ_LGIC01000065.1 coordinate 307,182, forward strand.
CTTTGCGAAAAGCCCATGATCATCGACAGCATCCAAACCACGAATGCGGCTTGCCCAGCCACCCCCGCGATACCGCCGATGGAAAACAGTACAAGGGGCGGCACCCCTGCGGCGACCCAGAAGGCGCCCTTCCAATTCAGCGTGCGATGCAGATCGCCCGCTTTGCTTTCTGTAGACATCAAGTGTTCCTTTGTCCCTGTTGCTGTCTGGCCTTGCTCTGGCCTGATCGTTTGGTTGTGCCGGATCGGTTGCTTTAGATTGCGACACATTGAAGCGGCGCAGGCCAAGCGCAAAGCGATTTTTCACCTGCGAGGAATAATTTTTAACTTTTGATCCGATTTGGATTTGATTTTCCGAGTCTCGCATACAAGTTCTGCTGCATAATCGGGCGATCAACCGGGTTTGCCATGCCGCCAAACCTCGAATCGGACGCGGGCGGTTTTGTACGCATCCATCATCGCCAGCGCCCAAACGAACAAACCGCCCGCGAGTTTGCCGACCAGTGATACGTCGGGGCTTGCGGTTTTCAGGGTGAAGGCACCCAGCAGGATGATGAAGAACACAAACGTCAGCCCCCGGATCGGCTGACGGTTCAGCACTTGGCCAGACCCCGGCAGGATCGTCGCGGCCAGCAAGACCAGACGGGGATTCAGAGGTTGGCTCATGGCAACTCCTTCAGATCATCGCGCAGCGCCAGCAATGCGGCCAGCAAAGGTTCTAACAGGGCAGGGGCCAGCGGCACTTTGCCCATCTCCGCATCACGGAAGGCCAGATAGCGGGTGCGGTCGGCTTCCTCGGCCAGCCACACCAGCCGCAGACCTTTAGGCGAGATCACCAGCTCTTTCAGCAAATCCGCATCCAGCCGTTCCAGATGCTTCAGCACCAATTCAGCAGGCGGCGCAGCCTTTGGCGCATCGCTGCGAATGGCACAATCCTCAGGAAACCCCGGCGGAGTGGCAATCTGCACCGCCAAATCCCGAAAGTTGCTGAACGGCTCCACCCCACGCGGGCGCAGCATCACATCCAGCGTAGCACGGACAGGGGTGGGTTCCGCCAGCGTCACCAATAGCCACAGCGCAGGCAGTTTACGGTAGGTTAGCGTATCCGGCACCACTTGCAGATCAAACAGCGCGCCCTGATAGCGGCCAGAGAGGCGGGGAAATCCGGTCGGGGCAAGCGCGACAATCGGCGCATCAAACAACGGTTCAACAGCCGCGAAATATCGCCCGCGCACGGCAAACCGCTTGGCGCTCTGCCCGCGCAACCGCACCGCAATGCCGCAGCCGATCGCAATCACCAAAGCCCAGATCAGAAATTTCATGCTTTATCCCAAAAATGATCCGGCCCGCCGATCAGGGCGGGCCGGAAGCTGTCTCAATACCCGCGCGGACGTGGCCACGGCATGGTGAACTGATCGGCGCGTTTTACAAAGCGATAGCGCCAGAAGTGGAACCACAGGCTGACCACGATATAGAACCCGATCATCGCAATCAGCTGCGTGCCATAGCCGAGGAACACCGCAAAATACGTCACCGAACACAAAGCCATCAGCGAGATCGCTGGCAGCGGGTGCAAAGGATGCTCATAGCCGCGCTTGATCGTATCCAGCGGCCATTTCTTGCGGAACATGATCATGTTGATCGGCATGAACGTATAGCCCAGCAACCCCGACAGGATCGAGAAGGTGATCACCTGATCCAAAGGTGCGCCCAAAGCAAAGATCAGCGCGATCGGCACCAGAAAGATGATCGCGCGGTAGGGCGTGCGATAGACCGGATGCACCGCGCCAAACCACGCGGGCAGATAATGGTCGCGCCCCATCGAGAACCAAGCGCGCGAGGCATCATTGATACAGCCGTTCGCCGATGCCAAAGTCGCAAACAACGTCCCGATCCCCAGCAACCAAACCAAGGCCGACGACCCGGAAATCTGCGCCGCCGAGAACAATGGTGCCACAGCCCCGTTCACCCCGTCACCTAAGTATTCCCACGGCATCAGCCCCGAGCAGATATACCAGGTCAGCGTCGCGGCAATCAGCAGCGTCATGATCCCGGCCAAGGTGCCAAACGGCAACGACCGCGCAGGCGAGCGTACTTCTTCCGCCGCCTGCGTCGTCCCCTCGATGCCGAGATAATACCACAGACCAAAGTGCATCGCGGCCAAGATCCCGAGCCAGCCGTAAGGCAATGACGCCTGACCGCTCATCAGGTCTTTGTGCAGCATCTCGCCCGCCCCCAACAACGGCGAGGTGGCCAAGAAAATCGTGATGATCGCGCAAAACGCAATCGCGGTGATCACAAGGTTGAACGTCAGCGTCGCTAGCACCCCGCGATAGTTTAGCCATGCCAGAAACATGATCGCCAGCACGATGAATGGCCGTTGATCTAAGCCGCCTTCATGCCCGGTCATCCCCGCCACGGTATCCACCAAGAACCCCAAGGTGATCGCGTTGCCCGCCTCCAGCATCGTATAGGCGAACACCAGATAAAGCCCGACGTTAAACGCCATCAGCGGCCCGATGATATGCTTGGCCTGCGTATACTGGCCCCCAGCGGCGGCCACCGTCGATGTCACCTCCGAGTCAATCATCGCCACGCAGGAATACAAGATCCCGGCGAACCAGCAGGCGATCAGCGCGGCATAAGCCCCGCCCTTACCCACCGCAAAGTTCCAGCCCATATACTCGCCGACCAGAACGATGCCGACGCCAAGCGCCCAAACATGCGCCGGGCCCAGCACCCGCAACAGCCCCATCGATTGGCCATGTGCGGTATGGTCAACGTCCGTATCAGATTGTGCCATCTCCGCCCTCCAGCTTATGTTTCTCGGTCATCGCTTCCAACACGCCTTCGCGCGACGAGGTCAGCATTTCTTCCGTATAGGTGGTGTCGATCTTGATCCAGTCGATCACGATCAACAGCCCGAACAGCGCAGACAGTGCCCAGGCGCCGTATTCGATGTAATTCCAGGTATCCATCTTGCGCCCCTATTTCTCGCCAAATTTCTCAGCGATCACTTCGCGATATTCGATGTCGGAAAACCGGATCATCATCACGAAATAGCCGACGATCACGATCACCATCACCGCGAGGCTCACCCAGCTGAAACTGTAGTCATAGCGCGCGGTGATCATGTCATGCGCCGAGGCCGCATCTGGAAAGCCCAGCTTGTTCCATTGCTGCACCATCACCGGGTTCTGACCCAGACTCTCCCAAGTCGGGTTTTCTACCGGCACCGGAAGCTTGGCTGATCCTGCAAGCCCCAGCCACAACGGCAAGAACAATGCGCCGACCGACAGCACCACCAGCACGATGACGTCGATGATCTGGCCCAATTTGCTTTGAACGGGGGGAATATAGCGCGCCATCTATTTCCCCTTCGCGGCGCGGGCCGCATCCATGAATTGGATGTCCAAGCCATACATAAAGTCGCGGTCCTCGCGGTAATGCCGCAGCATCGCCATGATCGCGGCGGTGTTATAGATCAGCACCAAAGCACCGCCGATCAGCAGCATCACCCGTGCGCTGGGTGAGGGCGCGAGATCCCAAGTGCCATAGGCCACAAACCCGATGGCCAGCCAAAGGCCGATGACAAAAGCCCACGCAATCCGCGTGTCGCTTCGATGCATCGCCTCGATCCGTGTGTTCAGATCAGACAAGATTTCCTCCCAGGGCCCCCTCCACCTGACCGCGCCTAGGGCCATAGCGCGGCAGTCGCAGCGGGTTATTGCCCCGCTTGATTTCTGTGCGTGAATTTTATTTTCTGACAGGAAACACCGCCTGCGACATTCTGTCAAAGCATTTGATGAGAAATTAGGCGAAATGAAAATCATTACCCACGGTGAAAAAAAGTTTCTTCACAGTTGACGGAATATTTTGCCGTGATAGCGTAACGGCATATCCACACGACAAGGAGTCGTCGCCATGTGCGGAATCGTCGGGCTTTTCCTGAAGGACCCCAAATTACAGCCTCAGTTGGGCGCAATGCTGACTGATATGCTGATCACCATGACCGACCGCGGCCCCGACAGCGCCGGAATCGCAATTTATTCCCAAGGCAAGGTCGGCCACGGTAAGTTGACCGTACAGTCGGCCACGCCCGAGGTTGATTTCAAAAACCTCGACGCGGATCTGAAAGACGCGCTGGGCACCCCGGTGCTGATGCTGGTGAAATCCACCCATGCGGTGCTGGAAGTGCCCGCAGGCCAGTTGGATGCAGCGCGTTCGGCTTTGGCTAAAATTCGCCCCGGTATGAAAATCATGTCCTCTGGTGAAGGCATTGAGATTTATAAAGAAGTCGGCCTGCCGAAAGACGTGGCGGCCCGCTTTGAGGTTGCCAAAATGCACGGCACCCACGGTATCGGTCACACCCGCATGGCCACCGAATCCGCTGTGACCACCATGGGTGCGCATCCGTTCTCCACAGGCCCGGATCAGTGCTTGGTCCACAACGGCTCGCTCTCCAACCACAACGGCGTGCGCCGCGAATTGAAGCGTCTTGGCATGACGTTTGAGACCGAAAACGACACCGAAGTTGGTGCGGCCTTCGTTAGCCACAAGCTGCAACAGGGTGAAACCTTGGGGCAGGCGCTGGAAGCCACGCTCACCGATCTCGACGGTTTCTTCACCTTCGTGGTCGGCACCAAAGATGGCTTCGGCGTGGTCCGTGACCCAATCGCCTGCAAACCCGCCGTGATGGCCGAAACCGACCAATACGTCGCCTTCGGTTCTGAATACCGCGCCCTCGTCAACCTGCCGGGCATCGAATCCGCCCGCGTCTGGGAACCGGAACCCGCCACCGTTTACTTCTGGGAACGCTGAACATGCAGACTTTCGACCTTGAAGCGCAGGGCCTGCGCGCGCTGAACCAAGCGCTCCACAACCTCAAAGGCCAGACCAACGAGACTTCATGGGAAGTGGTCAACCCCAAGGGCAGCCACGCGATTGCCGTCGGCGTAGACGCCCCGATCGACATAACCGTGCGCGGATCAACCGGCTACTACTGCGCCGGGATGAACAAACAAGCCACTATCCGCGTCAAAGGCTCGGCTGGCCCCGGCGTGGCGGAAAACATGATGTCCGGCACCGTGATCATCGACGGCGACGCCTCGCAATACGCAGGCGCTACCGGGCGCGGCGGCCTTCTGGTGATCAAGGGCAACGCCTCGTCGCGCTGCGGCATCTCGATGAAAGGCATCGACATCGTCGTGCATGGCAACATCGGCCATATGTCCTGCTTCATGGCGCAATCCGGCAACATCCTTGTCTTGGGTGACGCAGGCGACGCGCTGGGCGACTCGCTTTATGAGGCGCATCTGTTCGTGCGCGGTTCTGTGAAATCCCTCGGCACCGACTGCATTGAAAAAGAAATGCGCCCCGAACACCTCGCCATCATCGCCGACCTCTTGAAGCGCGGCGAAGCCGACCACCTCGCCAAGCCTTCGGATTTCAAACGCTACGGCTCCGCCCGCAAACTCTACACATTCAACATCGACAACGCGTCGTCGTACTGAGGCATATATGAGCGATTTTCCCCATACCCCGCCGAAGCAAAGCTGGACCTATTCCAACGACGTGAACGCCGAAATCCGCCGCGCCGCAGCCACCGGGATTTACGACATTCGCGGCGGCGGTTCCAAACGCAAACTGCCGCATTTCGATGACCTGCTGTTCCTCGGCGCGTCCATCAGCCGCTACCCTCTCGAAGGCTACCGCGAGAAATGCGCCACCGACGTCTGGCTCGGCACCCGCTATGCCAAGAAACCCATCCACCTCGACATTCCCGTCACCATCGCAGGCATGTCCTTCGGCGCGCTCTCGGGTCCGGCCAAAGAAGCCCTCGGGCGTGGAGCTTCCGCTGCTGGCACCTCCACCACCACCGGTGACGGCGGCATGACCGAAGAAGAACGCGGCCATTCCAACACCCTCGTTTACCAATATCTGCCCTCCCGCTACGGTATGAACCCAGACGATCTGCGCCGCGCTGACGCCATCGAAGTCGTGGTCGGCCAAGGTGCCAAACCCGGCGGCGGCGGTATGCTTCTGGGCCAGAAAATCTCCGACCGCGTTGCCAAAATGCGCAACCTTCCCAAGGGCATCGACCAACGCTCCGCCTGCCGCCACCCCGATTGGACCGGGCCGGACGATCTTGAAATCAAGATCATGGAGATCCGCGAGATCACCGATTGGGAAAAACCGATCTACGTTAAGATTGGCGGCGCACGCCCCTATTACGATACCGCCCTCGCCGTCAAAGCCGGTGCTGACGTGGTGGTGCTCGACGGTATGCAAGGCGGCACCGCAGCCACCCAAGACGTGTTCATCGAAAACGTCGGTATGCCGATCCTCGCCTGTATTCCGCTCGCCGTGAAAGCCCTGCAAGACCTCGGCATGCACCGCAAAGTGCAACTGATCGTCTCGGGCGGCATCCGCACCGGCGCTGATGTCGCCAAAGCCATGGCGCTGGGCGCAGACGCCGTCGCCATCGGCACCGCCGCCCTGATCGCTTTGGGCGATAACGATCCGAAATGGGAATCCGAATACAACAAACTCGGCACCACCGCAGGCGCCTATGATGACTGGCACGAGGGCAAAGATCCCGCAGGCATCACCACCCAAGACCCGGAACTTTTCAACCGTTTCGACCCGATTCTCGGTGGCCGTCGCCTGAAAAACTACCTCAAGGTGATGACGCTGGAAGCGCAAACCATCGCGCGCGCTTGTGGCAAGAACCATCTGCACAATCTGGAACCCGAAGACCTCTGCGCGCTGACCATCGAAGGCGCTGCTATGGCGGGCGTTCCACTTGCGGGCACCTCATGGATTCCCGGCAAGAACGGGTTCTAACTCATGGGCCGGTCTGAACATTCAGACCGGCTTTTACCTTACAGACGACAGGGAGCGACCTAAATGGTCAAAGATCTAGCCGCCTATGCCAAGGAAAAAGGCGTCAAATACTTCATGATTTCCTACACCGACCTGTTTGGATCGCAGCGCGCCAAGCTGGTACCGTCGCAGGCGATCAACGACATGGCCGTTGCGGGCGCGGGCTTTGCAGGTTTTGCCACTTGGCTCGACCTCACCGCCGCCCACCCCGATATGATGGCGGTGCCGGATGCCTCCTCGGTCATCCAACTGCCGTGGAAAAAAGAGGTCGCATGGCTCGCCTCTAACTGCGTGATGGAGGGTCAACCTGTCGCCCAAGCCCCGCGCAACGTGCTGCGCAAACTGGTCGATGAGGCTGCGCACGAAGGTCTGCGCGTCAAAACGGGCGTCGAGCCGGAATTCTTCCTGCTGACCCCGGAAGGCGACAAGATCGCTGATCCCTATGATAACGCCGAAAAGCCCTGCTACGACCAGCAAGCCATGATGCGCCAGTATGACGTGATCGCCGAAGTGTGCGATTACATGCTGGAGCTCGGCTGGGAGGCCTACCAGAACGACCACGAAGACGCGACCGGCCAGTATGAGATGAACTGGAAATACGACGACGTCTTGCAGACCGCCGACAAGCACAGCTTCTTCAAATTCATGATGAAATCGGTGGCAGAAAAGCACGGGCTGCGCTGCACCTTCATGCCAAAGCCGTTCAAGGGCCTGACGGGCTCCGGCTGCCACGCCCACATCTCGGTCTGGGATTTGGCAGGCAAAAAGAACGTATTCTCCGATGATTCCAAAGAGTTGGGTCTCTCGGATCGGGGCCGCAACTTCCTCGGCGGCATCATGAAACACGCCAGCGCTTTGGCCGCGATCTGCAACCCGACAGTGAACAGCTACAAACGCATCAACGCGCCGCGCACCTCTTCTGGCGCCACCTGGGCTCCGAATACCGTGACTTGGACCGGCAACAACCGCACCCACATGGTGCGCGTCCCTGGTCCGGGCCGGTTCGAGCTGCGCCTGCCCGATGGCGCGGCCAACCCCTACCTGATGCAAGCCGTGATCCTTGCGGCTGGCCTTGACGGCGTGCGCACCAAAGCCGACCCCGGCCCGCGCTATGACATTGATATGTATACCCAAGGTCAGACCGTTACCGGTGCGCCGAAACTGCCGCTGAACCTGCTGGATGCCCTGCGCGACTACGACAAAGACACCACCTTGAAGGCCGCGATGGGCGAAGAATTCTCCGCCGCCTACCTGAAACTCAAGGCCAAAGAGTGGGACAGCTACGTCAGCCATTTCTCAAAATGGGAACACGATAACACCCTCGACATTTAACCAAACCAAAGGGAGTGCCGGGCCATCCTCCGGCACTCCCTAAACAATTTCATCTTGGCCTAAATATCCCCGCCGGAGGCTCCTCCGGCGTTCGCATGCGCGGGGTTCCCATGAAAATCCTGATCTTCCAACACCTCGCCTGTGAGACTGCCGGGATATTCATCGAGCTCTGGACAGCTGACGGCCACAGCCTTCACGTCATAGCTTTAGACGAAGGCGACCAAATCCCACCCTTGGAAAGCTATGATCTGCTCGCCGTCATGGGCGGCCCGATGGATGTATGGCAGGAAGCCGAGCATCCGTGGCTGATCGCCGAAAAAGCCGCGATCAAACATTGGGTGCAAACCCTCAATCGCCCCTATTTCGGCATTTGCTTGGGCCACCAACTGCTCGCCGTATCTCTTGGCGGGGAAGCTCGCCCGATGCCGCGCTCGGAAGTCGGCCTGACCCAAATCAGCCAAACCGGGGCAGGGCGCTCTGACCCGATCTTCGCCCACCTTCCCGCCGAGATGACCACCCTGCAATGGCACGGCGTCGAGGTCACAACCCTGCCGGCCGATACCGTCGTTCTGGCCTCCAACACCGCCTGCGCCGTGCAAGCCATGCGGGTGGGCCGCCATGCTTATGGCGTGCAATACCACCTCGAAATCCTACCCTCTACCGTCATAGATTGGCAAACCATCCAGGAATACCGCGCCGCCCTGCACGCCGTGATTGGCGCAGATGCCGCCCAGACACTAGAGGCAGAAGTCGCTCCGCATCTGCCCGAGTTCCGCAGAATTGCCGTGCAGATCAATCAGGGTTTGAAGGCGCTGATCGTCTAAAATTTCTCGCGCTGGGTTTGCTGCGACGTGGATGCCTCCGGCTACCCGGAATGCCTTGGCATTCCGGGCTGGATATTTGAGCACAGAGGATGACCCAAGCGAGCAGATTCGTTAATTTTTCCTTACCGCGGCATCTTAATACATTGAATATAATAACAATAAAAAAGGTCCCGAGTCGGGACCAGCAAAAAGGCCCCGGAAACTCCGAGGCCTTCTTTCTTTGATCAGTTCCGAAGGTAAGCCTCCAAACTATCCTCCAAAGCGTCCTTCCAAGGCGTGTGATGCACCGGGGCCATCGATCCGGTAATCACCGACCGATACGCGTGGTTGCGGAAGGTCATGATCCCGGCTTTCTTGTGGTCCTTCCACTCAAAGAACGCCTCGCAGGCCCCATCCACGTCAAAGCTGGGATAGTCGGTCTCAGCGATCAGTTCCTTCACATAATCGCCCTGATAATGGATCGCATCATGCGAGTCCTGCCCCGCATCCTCGCGCGCGACCCTGTCCACCACATCGGACAGCAGCACCGCTTTATCCGCAGGCACCGCAATCCGCCCCAAGATCACATCCCGCACCCACCACGCCTGCGCGTCAAACATGTTAAAGGTGAACCACTGGTCCTGCATGCCGACATAGAACAACTTCGGGTTATTCACCCAAACCACCCCCTTGTAGAGATCCGCTGCAGCCAAACGGTTCGCGGTTTTCAGCCGCAGATCATCGGGCAGGAACGGGAAGTGATGCTTATACCCGGTGCACAGAATGATCGCATCGACCCGTTTGCTGGTGCCATCTTTGAAATACGCGGTGGTCTCATCCACCCGCACCAGCGCAGGCACCTCGACGAAATTCTCCGGCCAATCATAGCCCAAAGGCGCATTCCGGTAGGCGACGGTGATCGTCTTCGCGCCATATTTCCAGCACTGTGAGCCGATATCTTCCGCCGAATAGCTCGACCCCAGCAGCAGGATATCCTTGCTGTTGAACTCCATCGCGTCGCGGAAGTCATGCGCGTGCAGCACCCGCCCGCCAAATTTATCAAAGCCGGGATATTCTGGCACGTTGGGGGTTGAGAAGTGGCCAGAGGCGACGATGACGTTGTCAAATTCCTCCTCATACATCCGGTCGGTTTTCATATCATGCGCGGTGACGGTGAAATTGCCCTTGTCTTCATTGTATTTCACAAACCGCACCGGGGTCGAAAACCGGATCCAATCGCGCACGCCCGCCTTCACCACCCGGCCTTGAATGTAGTCGAACAACACGGCGCGGGGCGGATAGGAGGCGATTTGCTTGCCGAAATGTTCCTCAAAGGAATAATCGGCGAATTCAAGACCTTCCTTCGGGCCATTCGACCACAGATAGCGATACATTGAGCTGTGAACCGGCTCACCATTCTCGTCCAACCCGGTGCGCCAAGTGTAATTCCACAAGCCGCCCCAGTTGGATTGCTTTTCAAAACAAACAATTTCGGGGATTTCTGCGCCCTTCATCTTGGCCGATTGAAAAGCCCGCAGTTGGGCCAGACCAGACGGCCCTGCGCCGATCACTGCCACACGTTTTGCCATGTCTTCCTCCGAGTTGTCCGCGCCCGGTTCGGGCTGCATTCCTGTTGGAAAACAGGCTAGCGATACAGGCGCGTTGCTGTCAAATTATTTTCCTGTTGGGAAAAAGATGAAACAGATGAATCTTTCGGCCTGCCTGAAAAATCGGCAAAGCCGTGGCAGACAAAGCCCTTTCCACGGATCGCGGCTTGCGGCTAAGCTGGACGCAAGCTTTGGGAGAGATCGCAGAAATGTCCAAATTCAATCAACCGCTTGGCGGCAATGAGATGGCGCGCTTTGGCGGCCCAGCCACGATGATGCGTCTGCCGACGCAAGACACCGCAGCCGGGCTGGATGTGGCTTTCATCGGAATTCCGATGGATATCGGCACCTCGAACCGTTCGGGTACAAGGCATGGGCCACGCCAAATTCGCGACGAATCCCGTATGCTGCGGCCGTTCAACATGGCGACGGGGGCTGCGCCGTTTGACCATCTGCAAGTCGCCGACATTGGCGATGTGCCGATCAACACCTTTGATCTGAAAAAAACGGTCGATATCATCACCGACTATTACAACGACGTGCTGGCGCATGGTGCCTTGCCGTTGACTCTGGGCGGCGATCACACGCTGACGTGGCCGATTTTGCGGGCGATTAAAGCCAAACATGGCCCGGTGGCGCTGATTCATGTCGACGCTCATGCCGATGTGAATGACACGATGTTTGGTGAGAAAGTCGCGCATGGTTGCCCGTTCCGGCGAGCTTGGGAAGACGGCTGTTTGCAGAATGATAAAGTTTTTCAAATCGGTTTGCGCGGCACCGGGTATAGCCTTGAAGACTTCGACTGGGGCCGCAAAAACGGCTGGACCGTGGTGCAGGCCGAGGAGTGTTGGTACAAGTCTTTGAAGCCACTGATGGCGGAAATTCGCGCGAAAATCGGCGACGCGCCGGTGTATCTGAGCTATGATATTGATAGCCTTGATCCCGCCTTCGCGCCGGGCACTGGCACGGTGGAGCCGGGCGGGCTTACCATCTGGCAAGGCCTTGAAATCGTGCGCGGATGTGCGGGTCTGAACATTGTCGGCGGCGATCTGGTAGAGGTTTCGCCGCCCTATGATCCGTCGGGCAATACCGCGCTGATCGGGGCGAATTTGCTTTATGAAATGCTCTGCGTTTTGCCGGGCGTGCCGCAGGGAAAGCACATTGGCTAAAGCCCTTCGACCATGGTGATCATCACGCGCGCGGCACCGTCTCGCTCGGCTTTAGCGGCGCTATATTCGGGCGAGGCGTAGCAGGCGCGGGCGGTTGCCAGATCGGGAAATTCGATCACGACATGGCGTTCAAATCCGGCGCCTTCGGGGTTGTCAGACGCCCCGCCACGGGCCAAAAATTTTGCGCCAAATTTCGCAAAAGCCAGCGGGGCGAGGGCTTGGTAGCCCTTGTACCGCGCGGTGTCGGTGACGGTGACATGGGCGATCCAATAGGCGGGCATTACTTGGCCTCTTTCAGCAGGCGGTGGGCGATTTTGGCGGCTTCATCGAGATGATCGCAGACGGCTTGCGCGGCGCTATCGGGGTCATTGGCGCAGATCGCCGCACAAATCCGCGCCATCCGCACCGGGCCAGAAACGCGGCGGTCGGTGGTTGCCAAAGTCATCGCGCGCAGGCGGCTGATCCGGCCGTTCAGCCGCTGCACGACCTCCCACGCGATCTGATGCCCTGCGGCGGTGAAGATGATCTCGTAAAACCGGGTTGTGGCGGCAATCAGAGCGGGGTTTTCGTTGGCGGCAGAGGCGGCCTCGATGGCATGGGTGGCCGCTTGTAGCTTGGCTTTCACTGTGGCGTCAGCGGCTTGAGCGCAGGCAGCGGCAGCGTTTTGTTCCAAAAGTAGCCTGATTTCATAGATTTGCTCGGCCTGTGTCCAATCCATCCGGGCCACCATTGGGCCTTTGTTCGGCATGATTTCGACCAGACCTTCGGCCTCAAGATAGCGGATCGCCTCGCGCACCACTGACCTGCTGACGCCGAGTTGGTCGCAAAGCGTGCGTTCGACCAACCGTTCGCCAGAGGCAAAGCGGCCTGACAGGATCGCGCTGCGCATCCGCTCCAGCACAATCTCGCGCAAGGTCTGCGGCGGGTGGGTGATTTTCAGGTCATCAAGCGGGTTCATAACCAGACTGTAGCGAAAGCACAGTATCACCGCAACTGGTTCTTGACATGTGGTCACATGGTATACCAACATACCATTAGAGAAACCCAGCGATTCTGAGGCCCCAATGCCAGCCGTTATCCGCAAGACCCTGCTCCATGTTGAAACCACGCTGATCGAGGGCGGCAAAGCGGCCCCGGTGCCGTTGAAGCTGATCGCGGCGGCGGCGGTGGTGAAAAACCCTTGGGCCGGGATGGGCTTTGTTGAGAACCTCAAGCCCGCGATCCATGATGTTGCCCCCGATCTGGGCGCGCTGCTGACCGCGATGATCCTAGAGGCTGCGGGTTCGGGTGAGGCGATTGAGGCCTACGGCAAGGCCGCGATTGTCGGCCTGGATGGCGAGGTTGAACACGCCTCGGCGCTGATCCACACTTTGCGGTTTGGCAATCATTATCGCACGGCGGTCGGGGCGAAATCATATCTGGCGTTTACCAATATCCGGGGTGGCGCGAATACCCCGGTGATGATCCCGCTGATGGATAAAAACGACGAAGGCCGCCGCTCGCATTACCTGACGATCCATTTCGCCATGCCGGATGCCCCGGCGGCGGATGAGATTGTGGTGGCACTGGGGGCTTCCATTGGCGGTCGGCCGCACCATCGGATTGGTGATCGTTATCAAGACCTTAAGGATCTGGGCCATGACGCTGCAAACCCTGCGGCTGTCTGACGGACAGCAAATCAGCTATCTGGAGTTGGGCCAGGGCGAGCCGTTGGTTCTGCTGCACGGCGTCGGCATGTGTGCCGAGGCTTGGGGGCCGCAGATCGCGCATTTCGCCAAAACCAACCGGGTGATAGCGCTCGATATGCCGGGGCATGGGTTGTCAGATTTGCTACCGGGGCAACCGGATCTGAAGGATTATGTGGCTTGGGCGGCGAAAACCCTGCGACAGTTGGGCTGTAGTTTTGTCAATGTCGCGGGCCATTCGATGGGGGCGCTGATTGCGGCGGGGTTGGCAGTGGATCATCCTGATCTGGTGCTGCGGCTGGCGGTTTTGAACGGGGTTTATCGCCGCACACCCGAGGCGCGGGCGGCGGTGCAGGCGCGGGCTGCCGCTTTGGCCAACGGCGCGAATGACATTGACGTGCCGCTGACGCGCTGGTTTGGCGACACCGCGGCGGATCAAGCGTTGCGCGCACAGGTGGCGGGTTGGCTGCGTATGGTTAAATTGCAAGGCTATGCGGCGGCTTACCGCGCCTTTGCCAATGGCGATATGGACTATGCGGAGGCTTGGCCGAAAATCCATAGCCCCGCCTTGGTCTTGACTGCTTCGGGGGATGCGAACTCTACCCCTGCGATGGCAAAAGCGATGGCGATGGCGGCGCCGATGGGGCAGGCTGTGGTGATTGAGGGCCACCGCCATATGGTCAATCTGACGGCCCCGGCACAGGTTAATGCGGCGCTTGCGGCTTGGCTTGCGGTGCCGCTGCTGGCCGCTAAAAAGGGGATACGCGCATGACATTGGAAAACCGCCGCCTGCTGCGCGATGCGTTTGGCACCTTTATGACCGGCGTGACCGTTGTGACCACGCTGGATGAGGCGGGCGCGCCGATTGGCTTTACCGCCAATTCGTTTTCCTCGGTGTCGCTGGACCCAGCCCTTTTGCTGGTGTCCATCGCTAAAACTTCCAGCAATTATGCAAGGTTCATGGCGGCAAAAGGATTTGCCATCAACATCTTGTCGGAGAGCCAGAAGGATGTGTCGAATACCTTTGCCAAGCCGGTCGAGGATCGTTTTGCCAGCGTGCAATGGCAACTTGGCCCGCATGGCGCGCCCATTCTACACGGGGTTTCGGCTTGGTTCGATTGCCGTCTGCATCAGGTGGTCGATGCAGGAGATCATGCCATTCTGATCGGTAGGGTTGAGGCGTTTGAGGCATCGGGGCAGGCCGGTTTGGGCTATTATCGCGGCTCGTATTTCACCCCGGCACAAGCGGGCGCGGCTTTGGCGAGTGGGCCTGCGGTGGTCGTTTCGGCTTTGATTGAGCAAGACGGCCATGTGCTGTTGCAAGACGATGGCCGCGGCGGGCTAAGCCTTCCGACGGCGCGCGTTGGGGCGAACGGGGCGACGGCGACCTTGCAGGCGCTAATCGAGGCTGCGGGCGTGCAAGCGGTGCCGGGCTTTATCTATTCGGTCTATGAAGATGTCGCGGCGGGCCAGCAGCATATTGCGTTTCTCTGCCCCAGCACGGGCGGCACCCCCAGCATGGGTGGCTTTGTTGAACTTACCCCCAACGGCTTTGATGACGTGACCGATCCCGCCATGCGGATCATGCTAGAGCGGCTGGCCGATGAGGCGCGTGTCGGCGATTACGGCATCTATTTTGGCAATCAGAACTCTGGCCGGGTTGCCCCGGTTGCGGCAAAAGGCGAAGGAAAAAAGCCATGAAATTCTCACTGTTCGTGCATATGGAGCGGGTCAGTGCCGATGAGCCGCAGCAGCGGTTGTATGAGGAAATGCTGGAACTCTGTCGGATCGCTGACGAAAATGGCATGCACGCGATCTGGACGGGCGAGCATCACGGTATGGATTTCACCATCGCCCCGAACCCGTTTCTGAACCTTGTTGACCTCGCGCGGCGCACCAAGAATGTGCGGCTTGGCACTGGCAATGTGGTGGCACCGTTCTGGCACCCGATCCGCTTGGCGGGCGAGGCTGCGATGGCCGATATCATCATGGATGGCCGACTTGATCTGGGCATCGCGCGGGGAGCCTACACCTTTGAATATGACCGGATGAGCCCCGGATTGGACGCTTGGACCGCTGGCCAGAAAATGCGCGAGCTGATTCCGGCGATCAAGGGCTTGTGGGCCGGGGATTATGAGCACAACGGCGAGCATTGGCAGTTTCCGAAAACCACTTCGGCCCCGAAACCCGTGCAGCAGCCGTTTCCGCCGATCTGGGTGGCGGCGCGCGATCCGAACAGCCACGATTTCGCGGTGGCCAATGGTTGCAACGTGCAGGTGACGCCGCTGCATCTGGGCGATGAAGAAGTGGTCAGTCTGATGGAGCGCTTTAACACCGCCTGTGCCGCCCACCCGGAGGTGCCGCGCCCAAAGATCATGGTGCTGCGTCATACCTATGTGGCGGATAGCGAGGCGGATGCCGATCTTGGTGCGGAAGAATTGAACTTGTTTTACAACTACTTCGGAGCTTGGTTCCTGAACAAGCGCCCGATCTCGCAGGGTCTGATTGAAACACTGACACCCGAAGAAGTGGCGGCGCATCCGTTCTATTCAGCGGCTGCGATGCGCAAGAACAACATCGTCGGCCAACCCGCCGAGGTGATCGCGCGGATCAAAAGCTATCAGGATTTGGGCTATGATGAGTTTAGCCTGTGGATCGACTCTGGCATGAGTTTTGCGCGCAAAAAGGCGTCACTGACGCGCTTTGTGCAGGATGTTATGCCAGCTTTCGCCTGACCAAATTTCGCCCAAGGGGATATGATGCAGCGATTCCAACAGTATATCGGTGGGGTTTTTGAGGATGGCGCTGCCAGCTTTGAAAGCCTTGATCCGGCGACGGGTCAGCCCTGGGCGGTGATGCCAGAGGCTTCCGCTGCCGATGTGGGCCGCGCTGTCGATGCCGCGTGGGATGCGTTTTGCAGCACTGCTTGGGCGGGTTTGACCGCCTCGGCGCGGGGGAAATTGCTGTATAAGCTGGCGGATCTGGTACAGGCAGCGGCCCCACGTTTGGCCGCTTTGGAAACCCGAGACACCGGCAAGATCATCCGCGAAACCTCTGCCCAGATCGCCTATGTCGCGGAATATTATCGCTATTATGCGGGTCTGTCTGACAAGATCGAGGGTGCGCATCTCCCCATAGACAAGCCGGATATGGAAGTCTGGCTTAGGCGCGAACCTATTGGCGTGGTGGCGGCGATCGTGCCATGGAACAGTCAGTTGTTTCTGTCGGCAGTCAAGCTTGGCCCTGCTTTGGCTGCGGGCTGCACAGTGGTGTTGAAGGCGTCCGAGGACGGTCCCGCGCCGATGCTGGAATTTGCAAAATTGGTGCATGAAGCGGGTTTCCCGCCCGGAGTGGTCAATATCCTCACAGGTGGCCCAGCGGCGGGTGCAGCCCTTACCACCCACCCGAAGGTCGCCCATATCGCCTTCACTGGTGGGCCGGAAACCGCGCGGCATGTGGTGCGTGGTTCGGCGGAGAACCTTGCCTCGATCTCGTTGGAGCTGGGCGGCAAATCGCCGTTCATCGTGTTTGAAGATGCCGATCTGGACTCGGCGGTGAATGCGCAAATCTCGGGTATTTTCGCGGCGACCGGGCAGAGCTGTGTGGCAGGATCACGCCTGATCATTCAGGCTTCGGTGAAAGACGCGTTCCTCGCCAAGCTGAAGGCCAAGGCGGAAGCCATTCGGATTGCTGCCCCCGATCAGATGACCACCGAGGTCGGCCCGCTTTGTACCCAGCGGCAACGCGTGCGGATTGCCGACCTGGTGGCGCAAAGCCTAGGGCAGGGGGCCAAATTGGTAACGGGCGGCGTGGTGCCGGAAGGCCCCGGTTTCTACTATCCGCCGACAATCCTTGATTGCTCTGGCCTGCCAGATGTGGCGGGGTTGCGGCAAGAATTTTTTGGCCCGGTGCTATCGGTGATCAGTTTTGAGACCGAAGCCGAGGCTTTGGCGCTGGCCAATGACACGGTTTATGGATTGGCTTCGGGCGTATTCACTCGCAGCCTGACGCGTGCGCATCGGATGATCCGAGGCATTCGCTCGGGGGTGGTTTGGGTGAACACCTATCGCGCGGTGTCGCCGATTGCCCCTTTTGGCGGCCACGGCATGTCTGGACATGGTCGGGAGGGTGGCTTGGCGGCGGCGTTGGATTACACCACGGTCAAAACGGTGTGGCTGCGCACCTCGGATGATCCGATTCCTGACCCATTCGTGATGCGCTAACGCGGGATCGCCACCGCAGGCCGCCCCGCCACATGCTCGGCGGCAGCGTGCGAAGCCGCAGCACAAGCCTTCTTGAACCTCGTGTCGCCCACCAGACAAGCCGCCAGCGCGCCAATAAACGCATCGCCTGCGCCGTGCGAGCTGACCACTTCGATCTTCTCGGCGGGGATCGAGAAATGCTCATCCTCAGCGCTCCACGCGGCCAGTCCCAGCGAGCCTGCGGTGACGATCACGCTTTCAAACCGATCCGCAAGTATTTTGGCGGCTCCCGCGGCGGCTTTCAGGCTGGTGATGGGTGCCGTGCCCATCATCATCTCGGCTTCCACCGCGTTGACCACCAACACGTCGACCAAACGAGCGAACGCTAGCGACATTGGTCGGCTCGGAGCGGCGTTCAACAGGGTGCGGATGCCACGCGCGCGCGCGGCTTTCGCGGCGGCTAGATTGATTGCTTCGGGCACTTCATTTTGCAGAACCAGCAGGCGGACATCCTGCCAAACCTCGGGATTTTGCAGGGTTTCGGGGAGGATATGCAGGTTTGCGCCCGACACAATCGTCGCCGCATAATCGCCGCTGGCGTCCATGATCGCCACGCTCATGCCCGATGCCACCCCGTCGCAGGTGGCGACAAAGCGGTGATCGACGACCGAACTCTGCAACCGTGCCCGCAGGAACGCGCCGAAATCATCCGCCCCCACCGCCCCCAGCATCCGCGCAATCGCGCCATGCGCCTGCGCCGAGACCGCCTGATTGCCACCCTTGCCGCCGAACTTCGGATACCAGCGCGATCCCACCGCTGTCTCATCTTTGCGCGGCAAATGATCGGCCTCGACCATGATGTCATAATGCAGGCTGCCGACCACAAGGACGGTATTTCCGGTCTGGCGGATGGGCTTGGTCATCTTGGCCTCATTGTCTGCGTTTCGACTGCACGGCGCGCATGGTGCGATCCAGATTTTGATCGGCGGCGGCGCGGTCGCGCTGTGCAGTCGCCACAAACAGCGCATCCAGCAGGTTCAACTGCGCGATCCGCGCCGTGGCGTTTTCGCCGAGCAGCGGCGAGTTCTGCGCGGTCGAGCACAAAACCACATCGACCAACCCGGCGAGGGGGCTTTCGGCATAGTTCGTCACGGCGATGATCCGCGCGCCATTGCGCCGCGCCAGTTCCACCGCGTCCAGCACCGACGCCGTGGTGCCGGAATGCGAAAACGCCACCACCACGTCATCGGGGCCCAGCAGAGCCGCCGACATCATCATCATATGGGCGTCATCGAACACGCTTGCCCGGATGCCGATGCGCAGAAACTTATGCGCTACATCGCGGGCGATCTGTGCCGAGCCGCCAAGGCCGTAGAAATCGCGTTGCGTGGCACGGTGCAGGTAATCCACCGCCCGCTCAAACGCCGCCAGATCAAGGATGGCAAAGGTTTCCTCTAGCGCCTGCATCGCGGTGCGAAACACCTTCTGCACGATTTCGCTAGAACCGTCTTGCTCCGAAATTTCAGAATGCAGGGCGGCGGTGTCAGATTTGTAGTAGTCGACAAGACCCTGACGAAACTCGCGAAATCCGGCAAAGCCCAGTTTTTTGGCGACCTTCACCACCATCGCATCTGAGACAGCCGATTTCTCAGACACCTCCCGCAAGGGTGTTGATGCGTCAATATCCTTGCGCGCCAGAATATCGCTGGCGACTTTGCCTTCCAGCGGCGTCAGGCTGGGCAGCTTCATGCGGATCTGTGCGGCCACGGCTTTTGGATCGCCCATATTTCCCTCGGATTTCCACCACGCGTTCCATCCGCTTATCGTGCACAGGACTGTATTCAGGACAACACGATTCAGCACAAGTCCACGTATTTTTGTAAAGTTAATCAGATCACTGTCTTACCCGCCAGCGCAAGCCGGGCGATTTCTTGCGCTGCAATCGGGTCTTGGCGGCTTTGCGCATCGGCGAGGCGGTTGTCACCCGCCATCACATCCACCGCTGCCAGCATCCGCCGCACGGTGCGGATATTGGCGGCACATTCCGCCACCGGATCAAGGCCAGAGGCATCTGGGAAAGTGTCAAAATAAATCGCGCCATCAAAGCCGCCGCGTTTGACCTCGCGCAGCAGTTCCAGCGTCGCTTGTTCGTGTACTGCGGCCACCATCAGGCCATCATCGCGCTTGGCGTAGCCGTCGTTCAGGTGCAAGCCAAGCAGGCGGCTGTGGCGCTGGATCAAAGCTGCGGCAAAGGCGGGCTGTTCATCGGCGTAAAGCGCATGGGCGAAGTCGATGGTGACGCCAAGGTTTTTAGCGCCCACCTCTTTGATCGCCAACAGCGTGGTCGCAGCATCAGGAAGAACGCTGTAAGCCCTTGGTTCATTGGGCTTATACTCGATAGAGATCGGGCAATCCGCATCATGTGCTGCGACTTCAGCAATGCCTGCAATCTCATCTTGCCACAGTGCGGCGTAGTCGCATTGGAAGGTATAATCAAAGCCATCCTGCCCCAACCACAAAGTCATCATCGGTGCCCCGATGGCGCGGGCGGTATCAATGCCGCGCTTGGTCAGATCAATTGCCTCGCGCCGCACCGCGCGGTCGGGATTGGTAAACGCGCCGCGTTTGAAGGCTGGGTTGGTGTAATAGCGCATCGCCAGACCGCTGACTGAAAGCCCGCAATCCGCCACCACTTTGGCGATTTCCGAAGGCTTTGCACCGACGTGATCGGGGTAGTTGAGATCCAACTCGGTCAGCCCGTCAACCGTCGCCGCGCGTTGGATGATTTGTGCCAGCGAGGGCTTTTCTGTCAGCGCAGGCCAGTAATCCGAAGCCCCTGAGGCAAACGAATTGATCCGGGTTGCGAAACGGCTTCCGAGCATGTGATTCTCCTCTTACTTCACAAATACTATATTTTTTATAAAGCATGAAGTGAATTTATCCCTTGCACACGCACGGATCGCCTCGGATTTGCGGTGTTCGGCTTGCCGCGTGCACCACGCCTCACGCCAGCGGCGGAAATTTCACCCGGACCAGCAGACCACGCCGCTCAGCCCCGCGCTGCAACTGAATTTCGGCGTCAAACAGCGCGGCGATTTCGGCGGTGATCGCCAGACCCAAGCCAAAGCCGGTTTCCTGATCAGCCGACAGCGCGCGAGCAGGGGCATTGGTGCCGCGTTTGCGCAAGACCGCGCGCTCGGTCTGCTCGGGCGTCAGGCCGGGGCCGTTGTCTTCAACTTCAAGCACCACGGCATCACCCAGCCTCTGCACCCGCACCGTCACCACCGCGCCGACCCCAGCATAGGCGATGGCATTGGTCAGCAGGTTCTTCAACAATTCGGCCAGCAGCACCGGCTCGGCCAGCGCCGTGGCTTCCGTCGCGCCCTCATAGCCTAGGTCGATGCGATGGCTTAGCGCCAGCGGCACCATTTCGGCGGTCAGATCCTTGGCGACCGCGACGATATTGACCCGTTGCAGAGCTGCGGCCCCCGTTGCGGCATCGACCCGCGCCAACACCAATAGCTGCGCCAGAACCCGCTCGGCCCGTTCCAGCGCAGTTTTCGCCTTATCCGTCGCCGCAGTGGTTTGCGCAGGCGTTGCACTGCGGTCAATCAGCGCCAGTTGCGTGCGAACCACGGCGAGCGGCGTGCGCAACTGGTGGCTGGCATTGCCGGTAAAATGCCGCAGAGCCTCCAGCACTGTATCCAGACGTTTCATGAAAGAGTTGATCGCCAGCACCAGCGCCTCGACCTCTTGCGGCGTATCGGCGGTCACTGGGCGCAGATCGTCGGGCGAGCGTTCGGCGATGGTGGCACCAAGCCGGTCCAGCGGGCGCAGCGCCAAAGTCACCGCGATCCAGACGATGCAGGCGACGCCAAGGATCAACACCGCCAGCCGCAACGCCGAGCGTAGCAGAATCGCGCGGGCCAGTTCCGCCCGCGCCCGGGTTGATTCTGCAACCGTTACACTGAAAGCAATCGAGCGCGCCCCGGTGGACACTTCGCGCATCAGAGTGGCGCTGCGGATACCTACCGTGCCGTGCATACCATCCGCAAAGGCCACCCCGCCCGTAGGTGCCGGGTTGACCGCCAGATCGTCATAGCCGGTCAGAAAGTGGCCGATCGGGCCATCCACCCGGTAAAACACCTTGTCCTGTGCGGTTGAGGTCAGCATTTCCAGCGAGGAATACGGCAGATCAACCTCTAACTCCCCAGTTTCATCCACCGTCACCCGTTCCGCAATCGCCAAGGCCGAGCCGACCAGCACCCGGTCTGACACGCTTTGCGCGGTGCGCAGCGCCTCGCGCCAAGTGTCCAGCAGGGCGATCAGCCCCAGCAGAGCCGTCGCCAGAAACAGCCACAGCAGCAGACGACGGCGCAAAGAATAGGGTTTCATCGGCTGTCCGGGGTTTTTTCCAACAGATAGCCAATGCCGCGCACCGCCCGCAGCCCTAGGCCAAAGGGCGCAATGCGGCGGCGCAGACGTGAGATATATTGCTCGATGGCATTGTCCGACAGCATATCGTCGAGTGAGGTTAGCGATTGCACGATGGCCTCTTTCGTCACCACTTTTCCGGCGCGGGTCAGCAGCAGTTCCAGCAAAGCCCGTTCGCGCGGGGGTAGGTCAAGCGGTTGATCTGCCGCTGAAAACTGTCGTGTGGTTAGGTCCAAGGTGACAGCCCCCAAAGTGACGGTGGCTGAACGCAGGCCCGCCTGACGCCGCAACAGCGAGCGCACGCGGGCCTCAAACTCGCGCACATCGAAAGGTTTGGCCATGTAGTCATCCGCGCCCAGATCAAGGCCCCGCACCCGGTCTTCGGCGGCACCCCGCGCGGTCAGGATCATCACCGCCGCCGGATTGGACCGCGCCCGCATCGCGCGCAGCAGCGACAGCCCGTCCATCTGCGGCAGGTTGAGATCAAGGATCACCAGATCAAACTGTTCCACCGCCGCCAGCGCCTCCGCAGACGCGCCATCATGCACGCAATCCACCGCATAGCCGGACGAGGTCAACAACGTCACCAAGGACTCCGCCAACGGCAGATCATCTTCAACCACCAGTAAACGCATATCCGGCCTCCCCCACGCATCAGGCTAGGCGGAAAGCGCCCAGTTGTGAACGCAAGTTGCATCAGGCAGAGTGAAATGATGCGAAGAATGTTCGGTTTGGCCCTGTTTTGCGCTGCGATGGCTGGCCCGATCTGGGGCGAGGTGGTGAACTATCCATCCCAAGACGGCATAGCCACGGCAGAATTGGTGATTTATTCGACGCTGGACAACCGCTTGGCCGCGCCGCTGATTGCGGCGTTTCAGGCTGGGCATCCGGGAGTGTCGGTGCGCTACGAAGACCTGCTGGCGGGGGAAATTTCGGCGCGGGTGGTGGCGGAGACAGAGGCCGGCCAGCCCACAGCGGATTTCGTGTTCTCCTCGGCGATGGATATGCAGATCAAGCTGGCCAATGACGGCTATGCGCAGGCGGTCGAAGTGCCCGCCGCGCGCAACTGGCCGGAATGGGCGAATTGGCAGGACACGGCTTTTGCGATGACGTTTGAGCCGGGGGTGCTGGTCTACCACAAGCCCAGCTTCCCGAATGGCCCGCCGCAATCGCGGCTGGAGTTGATGGATTGGCTGCGCCACGCCCCGCCCGCGATGCACGGCAAGATCGGCACCTATGATATTGAGCGCTCTGCGGTGGGTTATCTGTTTCTCGCCCGCGATACCGAGCATTTCCCCGATATCTGGTCTTTGCTGCGCGAGATGGCGCAGGCCGGGTTGCAAACCTATCCGACCAGTCAGGATATCATCGACCGGGTGGCGGACGGCCGATTGGTGTTGGGGTATAACATCTTAGGCTCGTATGCCGCCGATCAGGCCCGCAATGCGCCCGATCTGGGGTTGGTGCTGCTGCGGGATTTCACCGTGGTGGTGTCGCGCGTCGCCCTCGTGCCACGGGCTGCCGCTTCGCCTGAAATGGGCGCGGAGTTTCTGGATTTTCTGATGAGCAAGCAGGGCCAGACCCTGCTGTCGGAAAAGCTGCGGATGCCTGCGGTAAGCCTAGAGGTGTCGGGGGCCAACAGTGGCCGCGCGATGCAGGCGGCTTTGGGCGATCAACTGCGGCCGGTTTCGGTCAGCCCCGGCGTGCTGGTCTATCTCGATCAAGCCAAGCGGCAGCGGTTGTTCCGGCTATGGCGCGCGGCTTTGGCCCTAAAGTAGACGCGCAGGGCCACTGTCAGCCAGTTGACAGGATTATGTGCTGAAATTCTAAGCAGGGACGGCACGAGGAGGTGCCGCCCAGAAGAAATGGCACAAAATCCGTGCCTTGGGAGGAGAATCAGAATGAAACACACGCTTTTGAGCGCGTTCTTTGTCGCGGCCTTGGCGGCTCCGGCGTTTGCGACCGATTATATGATTATGGCACCTGCCGCACCGGGGGGGGGCTGGGACAGCACCGCGCGTTCGATGCAAGAGGTGATGCAAGCCGAAGGCATCTCGCCTTCGGTTCAGGTGCAAAACGTCCCGGGCGCGGGTGGCACCGTGGGTCTGGCGCAATTCGCCTCGACTGCTGCGGGCGATCCCAGCCAGTTGATCGTTGGCGGTTATGTGATGGTCGGCGCGATCCTGACCAATGAATCGCCAGTGACTTTGGCAGATGTCACCCCCATTGCCCGTCTGACCGGCGAAGCCGAGGGTATTGCTGTTTCCGCCTCGTCGCCGATCCAGACCATTGGCGAGTTGGTCGAGATGATGAAGGCTGATCCCGGCTCGGTGTCTTGGGCAGGCGGCTCGGCAGGCGGGGTGGACCATATCACCGTCGGCCTGCTAGCCAAAGCCGCAGGCATTGATCCGACCAAGATCAACTATGTCGCCTTCTCGGGCGGTGGGGAGGCACTGGCCGCGATCCTTGGCAATCAGGTCACCGTTGGTATTTCCGGCGTGGGCGAGTTCCTGCCGCAAGTCGAAGCTGGCACCATGCGGATGTTGGCCGTCTCGACCGCTGAGAAATGGCAGGGCACCGATGCGCCGACGCTGATGGAATCGGGCTATGATGTGAACGTGCAAAACTGGCGCATGGTTGCGGCGGCTCCGGGCCTGTCGGCGGAACAAAAAGCAGCGGTTGCGGCGGATATCGACAAGATGGTGAATTCGGCAGGCTGGAAAACCCTGTTGGAGACCAAAGGCTGGGCCAACACCTACCTTGCCGGTGCTGATTTTGACGCGCAACTCGCCAAAGAAGTCGACTCCACCACGGCTGTCCTGAAGGACATCGGTCTGGTGAAATGAGCGAATTTTACACAGCAACCAAGCGTCGCCCCAATGGGGCGGCGTTCGTCGTCGCAGGCGCGCTAGCGGCCTTAGGGGCCCTGCTGATCTGGCAAGGCTTCGCCATCCCCGACAAGGGCGGCTATGCGGGTATCGGCTCGGGCGCGTTGCCGAAATTCGTCGGCTACGGCCTGCTGGTGTTGGCAGCACTGCATGTGGTTTCTGGCCTGCGCGATGCCGCCCCCGCCATGGCGCGCCCGCATTGGACCCCGGTGCTGTGGATCCTTGTCGGGCTTGCGCTGCAACTGATCTTGCTGAAGCCGCTGGGGTTTGCCATCGGCTCGGCTCTGCTGTTTGCCTGCACGGCTGCGGGTTTTGGCAAGACCAAACTGGTGCTGACCGTCCCCATCGGCCTTGCGCTGTCGTTGCTGATCTATGGCGTGTTTGACCAGCTGCTGCGGCTGAAACTGCCAGCGGGCGTGCTGGAACACCTGATTTTCGGGGGCTGAGATGACGACATTCGACTTTCTGCTACACGGTCTTTCTGTGGCGATGGACCCGATGATCCTGTTTTACGCGCTGATTGGGGTCACGCTTGGCACCGCCGTGGGCGTTTTGCCCGGCATTGGTCCGGCGCTGACCGTGGCGCTGCTGCTGCCCGTCACTTATGGCCTTGATCCCGCGGGATCATTGATCATGTTCGCCGGGATTTACTATGGCGGGATGTATGGCGGCTCCACCACCTCGATCCTGCTGAACACGCCGGGAGAAAGTGCCTCGATTGTCACAGCGCTTGAGGGCAACAAGATGGCGCGGGCAGGGCGGGGTGGTCCGGCTTTGGCCACCGCTGCGATTGGCTCGTTTGTGGCGGGATTGCTCGCCACCCTCGCGCTGGCCTTCCTTGCGCCCTACGTGGTGAAACTGGCGCTGGTGTTCGGCCCGCGCGAGTATTTTGCGCTGATGATGCTGGCGTTTGTCACCGTCTCAGCGGCGTTTGGCGACAGCGCGATGAAGGGGCTGACCTCGCTGTTCGTCGGCCTTGCTTTGGCACTGGTGGGCATTGACCAGTTGACCGGGCAGGCGCGGCTGTCGTTCGGGGTGCCCGAACTGTTGGACGGGGTAGAGGTGACCACGCTTGCGGTTGCATTGTTCGCCATCGGCGAGGCGCTGTTTGTCGCCTCGCAGGGCAACACTGGCGTCGACAAGATTGAGGCGGTGAAAGGCTCGGTCTGGATGACACGCTCGGATTGGGCGCGTTCGTGGAAGCCGTGGCTGCGCGGCACTCTGATCGGTTTTCCGATCGGCGCGATGCCCGCAGGTGGCGCCGAAATTGGCACGCTGCTGTCTTACGCCACCGAGCGGCGGCTGTCGAAGAACCCCGAGGAGTTCGGCCACGGCGCGATTGAGGGCGTAGCTGGCCCCGAAGCCGCCAACAACGCCTCGGCCGCAGGCACTCTGGTGCCGTTGCTGACGCTGGGCCTGCCGACGTCCGCCACCGCTGCGATCATGTTGGCGGGGTTTCAGCAATTCGGGCTGCAACCGGGGCCGCTGTTGTTTGCCACCTCGCCCGATTTGGTATGGGGTCTGATCGCCAGCCTGCTGATTGCCAATGTCATGCTCTTGGTGCTGAACCTGCCGCTGGTCGGCTTGTGGGTGAAATTGCTCACCATCCCGCGCCACTGGCTTTACGCCGGGATCTTGCTGTTCGCCACGCTGGGCACCATCGGCATGAACCCCTCACCGGTCGAGCTTGGCATGTTGCTGATCTTCGGCATCATGGGCTTTATGATGCGGCTTTACGGCTATCCGATTGCCCCGGTGGTGGTCGGTTTGATCCTTGGCCCGATGGCCGAGCAACAGCTGCGCCGCGCGCTGGCGATCTCACAAGGCGATTGGACAACGCTGGTGGCAACCCCGGTGTCTGCAGGTATCCTGCTGGTCGCAACCTTAGCGCTGGTGGTGCCGCTGATCATGCGGATGCGCGGTCAAGGCGCTGTGCTGTCCCAGATCGCCAGCGACGAGGATTAAACCAAGGGGGCTGCGTTCGCGCGGCCCCGTTGGTGTGTGATCGGCACTGATGCATGACGCATGCTCTCGGTCGGGGCCAGAGATCGGGGCCAGAGATTTCGGGCAAGAGCGGTTTGTGCCATCAGCACAAGCCCATCCAAACCCGCAACCATTCAAGGATTTAAGTGGTGCCGGAGACGGAATTGAACCGCCGAAACGCGGATTGCCGATACCTGTGTCGTTAAGGCTGAGACGTTGAGGAAATGCAACCTGCCAAGCTGAAAACTCTCTGCAGTGTCAATTACCCGTATAAGTTCAATGAGCTAAGGGCGTTATGTCGGTTGCGTCAACTGGGTCAATTTTCGCAATGTTGCAATTTTGAGGATAGGGTCCAGTGCATGTTTGTGTCCCTGCTATGTTGCGATGGCAGGTTGCAAGGAAAAGAGATGACTGAGTTTGAGCTTACAGTGAATAGCCCCGAGTTTCCTAGACACCTTGCAGCTTCAGTTTTTGCTGCTGCTCGAATGCGATCGGCGACAGCATTCCGTTCCTAACGTGTTTGCGCTGCGGGTTGTAGAAGAACTCGATGTAGTCGAACACATCCTGGCGGGCTTCTTTGCGGGTTTTATACTTTCTTCGGCGGATGCGTTCGCGTTTGAGCAGGTTGAAGAAGCTTTCGGCGACGGCGTTGTCCCAGCAGTTGCCACGTCGGCTCATGCTTTGCGTCAGATTGTGCTGTTCGAGGAACTCCTGCCACTCATAGCTGGTGAACTGTGAGCCTTGGTCGGAATGCACTTGGACTTTGGTCTTCGGTTTGCGGCGCCAGACGGCCATCAGAAGGGCTTGCAACGGCAGATCCGTATAGGTCCGACCCTGCATGGACCACCCAACAACACGCCTAGAAAATAGATCGATGACAACTGCGAGATAAACGAAGCCCTCGTGGGTGCGGATGTAGGTGATATCTGTGACCCAGAACTGGTCCGGAGCGTCGACATC
>NZ_LGIC01000066.1 GCF_001294535.1 Cypionkella psychrotolerans
GTTCTGGGTCACAGATATCACCTACATCCGCACCCACGAGGGCTTCGTTTATCACGCAGTTGTCATCGATCTATTTTCTAGGCGTGTTGTTGGGTGGTCCATGCAGGGTCGGACCTATACGGATCTGCCGTTGCAAGCCCTTCTGATGGCCGTCTGGCGCCGCAAACCGAAGACCAAAGTCCAAGTGCATTCCGACCAAGGCTCACAGTTCACCAGCTATGAGTGGCAGGAGTTCCTCGAACAGCACAATCTGACGCAAAGCATGAGCCGACGTGGCAACTGCTGGGACAACGCCGTCGCCGAAAGCTTCTTCAACCTGCTCAAACGCGAACGCATCCGCCGAAGAAAGTATAAAACCCGCAAAGAAGCCCGCCAGGATGTGTTCGACTACATCGAGTTCTTCTACAACCCGCAGCGCAAACACGTTAGGAACGGAATGCTGTCGCCGATCGCATTCGAGCAGCAGCAAAAACTGAAGCTGCAAGGTGTCTAGGAAACTCGGGGCTATTCAGTCAGGGTGTTGCGACGACCGGTTGAATCCGCCCAATACTTGTCCACGACTATCAGAAGCTGCTGCGCAAGCACGGCTTCAAGGCGTCCCCTCTCACTGATGTAAACATCCG
This sequence comes from Cypionkella psychrotolerans, assembly GCF_001294535.1. Taxonomy (GTDB): domain Bacteria; phylum Pseudomonadota; class Alphaproteobacteria; order Rhodobacterales; family Rhodobacteraceae; genus Cypionkella; species Cypionkella psychrotolerans. The sequence goes on from NZ_LGIC01000066.1 coordinate 624, forward strand.
CTGTCGGGCAGCGGATGAGCGGCAAAGGCAATTGCCATGATAATTCCGCCGTCGAGAGCTTTTTCAAATCCCTCAAGGCCGAAATCGTATAGCGAAGGAACTAGCAGACCCGCCGAGAGGTCGAACTCGCCCTCTTCGAATACATCAACGGCCTCTACAACCCACGCTGCAGACACTCCGCCTTGGGCTGGAAAAGCTCCGTGGCTTTCGAACGGAAGGCCGCTTAACATGAGAACCCGACCGGAACGAAACAGCGGCTGGTCCATTGTGCTCAGACGACAAAGCCTTCGACAGACCAACGGCCCCAGTTTCGCTGGCAATCTGTCACCAATGTAAATGTCTCGCCTCCGATACATAACCATCGCAAAGCTGTTACCCGCATTTTCTAGGTTCCGTCCAAATCTCCCGAAAGGAACCACCATGAAAAAAGCTCTCTCTGTCATCGGCGCTCTTGCGATGACCACCAATGCAGCCTTTGCGGCACCCGTCCAGATCACCTGGTGGCACGGGATGGGTGGCGCGAACGAGCAGGTGATCAATCAGGTGGCCGAAAAGTTCAATGCCGCTCAAGCCGCCTGCGCGATCACCCCGGTGTCCAAAGGCACCTATGAAGAAGCGCTGGCGTCGGGCATTGCGGCGTTCCGGTCGGGCGAGCAGCCGAACATCCTGCAGGTGTTTGATGCCGGTGCCGCCACCATCATCAGCGCCAAGGGCGCGACCATTCCCGCCGAAGACCTGCTCAGCCAGAACCGCCACACGCTGGACCGCGATGCTTTCATCGACGGTATCCGCAATTTCTACGCCGATGCGGATGGCAAATTCATCGGCATGCCGTTCAACTCGTCGGCGCCGATCATGTATATCAACACCGATGCCTTCACCAAGGCCGGTGTGACGCCGCCGAAAACCTGGGAAGAATTTGAGGCCGTGGCGCCCAAGCTGAAAGAAGCGGGCTATGTGCCGCTGGCCGCCAGCCAGTTGACCTGGATGCTGTTTGAGAACTTTTTCTCACGCAACAACATTCAGATGGCATCGAACCACAACGGCTATGACAGCATCGAAGGCACCACGCTGAACGCCACAGCGCCCGAGATGATCGCGTTCTGGAACAAGCTGAAAGAATGGCACACCGCGGGTCTGTTCGGCTTCTACGGCGCAGGCTGGGCTGACAACCAAAAGCCGTTTGAAGAGGGCAAGGTTGCGCTGTGGATCGGGTCCTCGGGTTCGTTTGGCGGGCTGACCAAGACCGCGACCATGCCATTCTCGGCGGATTTCATACCTTACGTCGCTGCGATTGGCGAAGGCAACAAATCCTCGTTCATCGGCGGCGCTGCCCTGTTCGCGATGTCGGGAAAACCCGAGGCTGAGAACAAATGCTCGGCGGATTTCTTCAACTTCCTGACCACGACCGAGATTCAGACCTTCTACCATCAGGCCACCGGCTATGTCGCCATCACCAAGGCGGCGTATGAGGCATCGAAAGCCGAAGGCTGGTACGAAAAGCACCCAGTCGCTGAAGTCGGCATCAAACAACTGCTGCTGCCGACGGGCGAATGGTCGAAAGGTTATCGTCTGGGTTTCTACCCGCAGATCCGCGCTGTCGAAGAGCGTGAATTCAACAAAATCTTCTCGGGCGAAACCACCGTCGAAGACGCGTTCAAGGCCATTGAGACCGAAGGCAATGAGCTGCTGGCGAAGTTCGCCAAGACCGCAGGCTGATAGTTTAGTGCGATATGCCGGGCCTGCCACAGTGCAGGCCCGGCTTTTGTTTTGCCCCCCTGATCCTGTGACGTGAATCCCAATGACCGATGCCACCCAAACGGCCTCTGGCCCGATCCGCCGCTGGATCGCCCGCGCCACCGCACGGCCCGAGCCCGCCAAGCGCGTGCAGTTTGACCGTCCGCTGCTGCCGTGGCTGTTTCTGGCCCCGCAACTGGCGGTGATCTTTGTGTTCTTCTACTGGCCCTCGGCACAGGCGATTTCCTCATCCTTTTACATCGAAGACCCGTTTGGTTTTGGCGCGACGTTTGTGGGTTTTGACAATTACACCGACGCCTTGGGTTCGGCTGAATACCGTCACATCGCCGGGTTTACGGCAATGTTTACCGTTCTGGTCACCGCCTTCTCGCTGGGAATTGGCCTGCTGCTGGCGGTCAAGGCCGATCAGGTGATCCGCGCGAGGTCAACCTATCGCACGGCGCTGATCTCTGTTTACGCCATCGCCCCCCCGGTGGCAGGGCTGATCGGGATGATGCTGTTTGATCAGCATATCGGCCCCTTCGTCAAACTGGCCGCATGGTTCGGTTTGGACATGAAGGTGGGGTTGAATTACTTCGATACGGCTTTCGCGATGATCCTTGTGTCAGTCTGGAAACAGGTGCCCTACAACTTCATCTTCATCCTGTCCGGCCTGCAGAGCATCCCGCAAAGCGTGCGCGAGGCGGCACTGATTGATTGCAAAAACGGTGCGCGCCGCTTCTTCACCGCGATCCTGCCGCTGCTGGCCCCGACAGCGTTTTTCCTTTTGATCATCAACATCACCTACGCGCTGTTTGACACCTTTGCGGTGATCGACGTGATGGTGAAGGACAAGGCCGCCAACAACCCGATCACCCTTGTTTACAAGGTCTATCTCGACGGCTTTCGTGGCAATGACATTGGCGGATCCTCCGCCCAATCGGTGATCTTGATGCTGGTCGTGCTGGTGCTGACCCTCGTGCAATTTCGCTGGCTGGAACGCCGCGTCCATTACGGGTGAGATGATGAACCGGATACGCCCCCTAGACCATTTGATCCTGATCCTTGGCACGCTGTTCATGGTGATGCCTGTGGTGGTTGCGATGATGACCTCCACCCACACAGCGGTCGAAATCCACACCGGCGGGCTGCAACTGCTGCCCGGCAATGATGGCTATGAGACCTATCACACCGTGCTGACCCGGCAGGGCGGCTTTACGGGCCAAGTGACGGGCGCGCGGATGGTGATGAACTCGCTGATCCTCGGGCTGGGTTTTGCGGCGGGCAAGATCGTGCTGTCGATGGCGGCGGCCTATGCGCTGGTCTATTTCCGCTTCCGCTTTGCCACGCTGATGTTCTGGGTGATCTTCACCACCCTGCTGCTGCCGCTCGAAGTGCGGATCATGCCGTCCTATCAGGTGATGTCGCAGCTTGGCCTGCTGAACAGCTACACAGGCCTGATCTTGCCACTACTGGCCTCGGCCACGGGCACATTCTATTTCCGGCAGTTCTTCAAATCCATCCCGGATGAGTTGCTAGAGGCCGCCCGCATCGACGGCGCGGGCCCGGTCAAATTCTTCATCGACGTGATCTTGCCGCTGTCGAAAACCATGATGGCCGCGATCTTCATCATCATGTTCGTCTATGGCTGGAACCAATATCTCTGGCCGATGCTGATGACCACGGATGAGCGGTTCTTCACCCTGATGCGCGGTATCAAGCAGATCCTGCAAGTCTGGGTTGGCAGCCAAATCCCCGATTACAACGAAGCCTTTGCCCTTGCGGTGCTGGCGCTGCTGCCGCCGGTTCTGGTGGTGGTGGTGTTCCAGCGCTGGTTCATCAAGGGCCTGACGGAAAGCGATAAATAATGGCCGCGATCACCATCACCAATGTCTCAAAAACCTATCCGGGGGCAAGTGCGCCGTCGATCACCGACATCAACCTGACCATCGCGGATGGCGAATTCATCGTGCTGGTCGGCCCCTCGGGCTGCGGCAAATCCACCCTGCTGCGGATGGTGGCGGGGCTGGAAGACATCACGGCGGGCGAGGTCAAAATCGGTGACCGCGTCGTCAACAAGGTCGATCCCGCCGACCGTGATATCGCCATGGTGTTCCAGAACTACGCGCTTTACCCGCATATGTCAGTACGCGAAAACATGGCTTACGGCCTGAAAAACCGCAAAACTCCGAAAGCCGAGATTGAGGCGCGCGTGGCCGAAGCCGCCCGTATGCTGGAACTCGGCCCCTATCTTGACCGCAAGCCGCGTGCCCTGTCGGGTGGTCAGCGTCAGCGCGTCGCCATGGGCCGCGCCGTCGTGCGCCAGCCTGCGGCGTTTCTGTTCGACGAGCCGTTATCGAACCTTGACGCCAAGCTGCGGGTGTCGATGCGCGGTGAAATCCGCCGCCTACAAAAGCGGCTTGCCACCACATCGCTGTATGTGACGCATGACCAGCTAGAGGCGATGACGTTGGCCGATCGTCTGGTGGTGCTGAACGCAGGCAGGATCGAGCAGGTCGGAGCACCCTTGGAAATTTATCACCGTCCGGCGACGACTTTTGTGGCGAGTTTCATCGGTTCACCCGCGATGAACCTGCTGGACGCCGAAGTTGACGGCAACCGTCTGCGGATCGGCGGCCATGTGATCGAAACCGGTCGCGCCGTGCCCGCGCATGGCGCTGTCACTCTGGGCATCCGCGCCGAAGATCTGCACATCTCTGCGACCGGCCTGCCGTTCAAAGTCGATTTCGTTGAAGAACTGGGCGCGCAACGTCTGGTGCATGGCAGCATCGATGGGCAGGCGCTGGTGTTATCACTGGACCCGAAAACACCGCTTCAGTATGAGATGTGCCTGTCGGTGATTTCCGACAAGCTGCACCTGTTCGACACCATCAGCGGCAAACGGCTGGAGCAGGCGCACACTATCCCGACCCTTACCCCTGTGCTGGCATGATCTTTGCCACGACACCGCAGCTAACCGGGCTTTCCCAAACCGAGCGGAACCAGATTGCCGAGCTCCCTCGCAATGTGGCGTCGCATGATGTTCGCTTGGCGGCTCTGTCTTGCATGAACTCAGTCGAGGTGGGCGGCACAGCACCCACCGAGCCGCTCGGTTTCCCCTTCACCGTTGCCGCGTGGAACCTCGAACGTTGCCTGTTCCCAACTGAATCGGCCGTCAAAATCGCCACATCTCGTGCTCAGGTGGTGCTGCTGTCCGAGATGGATAACGGCATGGCCCGCACCGCGCAGGCCCACACCACTGCCGCAGTCGCCTCGACCCTTGGCATGGTCTATGCGTATGGGGTTGAATTCATTGAGCTTGGTCTAGGGTCGGAAACTGAACTCGAATTCTGCACCGACAACCATAACCGTCTGGGCTTTCACGGTAATGCAGTTCTTGCCGCAACACCGCTGGTGCAGCCCTTCCTGCTGCGCCTGCCTGGGCAACGCTTCTGGTTTCTTTCGGGTGGCGATCAGTCGCGCTTGGGTGAACGGTTGGCGATTGGCGCGGTGATCCAGACCGAAGCGGGTCCGGTTGTGATGGTCTCGACCCATCTGGAAAGCAACGCAGACGCCGCCCAGCGTGAAACCCAGCTTTGCATTTTGATCGACTCGCTAGAGGCCACGTTCCCCAGCCTGCCGCTGCTCATCGGCGGCGATCTGAACACTGGCAACCATATCGGCGGCGATTGGCGGGACGAGACGCTGTTTGCCCATGCGACACGACGGGGCTTCATGATTCACGGCGGCCCCGAAACCGCAATGACGACACGCGCCAGCCAGATCACCCGCTGGCCTAACCGCGCGATGAAGTTGGACTGGTTTCTGACGCGCGGGTTGCAGATCGCACAATCGCAAATCATCGCATCGACTGACAAATGGGACAAACCGCTTTCAGACCATGACATGATCGTTCTGCAAATTTCGGGTTTAAACCAATGAACTGAGGGGCGGCTTTGTGCCAAGCTTACACCCGCTTTGAGGTGCGGTCAGAATGTAAAGCTGTGAGAAATTGTTGGGGAAGAAACAGAACTTCGGTGCGCTGCGTAGCTAACAGATTGCGCACCATCAAAAAGTGCGTCGGGCTTCTACCTGTTTGTTTGTACCGAGTTCACTTTGACATGGACGCAAAGGCCATCGGCTTACTACAGCAGGTTTGGGGAAGGCGTATTCTCCGCGAAAACATCGCCTTAACGGTGGCTTTGGGCCGTTATCAACTGCCAAAGGCAACACGTCTGCTACGAGCTAAGTAGTTTCGGAGGTGCCGAACTTTGCCTGGATCTTCGCCAAATGCTGTCGCAACGCGTATTGGGCGCTACGGATATGCGCGACGGTCAGATCGGCTGCGGCATCGGCATCGCCGCGCGCGCAGGCTTCCAAGATATCAAGATGCTCGGCATTTGAACGGGCATGACCATCGGTCAGCAACAGTTGCGCGCGCAAATAGCGGTCCAGCCGGTCCATCGCGTTGGTCAGCGTGCCCAGATGAAACGGCAGATTACTGGCTCGATACAGCGTTATATGAAAGGCGCGGTTCAGATCGCCCCAACGCATCGGATCGGTGGTGCTGGCAAAGGCGTCACAAATCGCGCGGGCCTCGGCAATCAGCGCTGGCGTCATATGCGGTACAGCGGCGCGAATTACATGCGCGTCAATGATACAGCGGAAATCGAAAATCTCGCTGGCCTCTGCGATGGACAGGCCGACCACGACTGCCCCCTTGAATCGGTGGTTTTTCACCAGGCCCTGCTGTTCCAGCATGGTGATCGCCTCGCGCACAGGGATACGGCTGGTATGAAACAGCCGCGCGATTTCATCCTGACGCAGCGGATCGCCGTCTTTCAACTCGCCCTCGATGATTGCACGGCGCAACGCCTCAAAGACCAGCCCACCTGCCGAGACCATCTTGGAAACGTCCACACCCTTAAGCGCCATAGTGCCCCCCGCATTTGCTGAATGGTCTACCTACTTGCCATCAAATCGGGAAGAACTTTAATATTGTATATCGGATCCAATCTGGGTTAGGTGCAAAAGCGTGTCGATGGGGAGCTTGGCACGACGTCCACGACCGTGCCTTGCGCCGGTTTGGCGCTGCTTGCCCCACATGCGTCGCAAACAGACAATGGACCGTGAATGACCGATTTTGCGACCGCCCTCGCCGCCTTCCGCCCCGTTCAAGCCGCAGCGATAGAGCCGACAGAGTTGCAGATGCGTCTGGCCGGGCTTCAGGCGCGGATGCAGCGGGATGGGGTCAAGGCGGTCTGGCTGGATGCCTCATCGTCGCTGATCTACTACACCGGGCTACGTTTGGGCCTGTCAGAGCGGATCCATGGCGCGTTGGTGCCGTCTTCGGGTGCGCTGATCTATGTCTCGCCCCAGTTCGAAGTCCCTAAACTGCGCAGCCTGTTGCGACTGGATGGCGACGTTGTGGCGTGGGAGGAACACGAAAACCCCTACGCCCTGATCTCCGCCGAGCTGCGCGCTATGGTCGCCCCGGGTGCCGGATTGGCGCTTGATCTGGCCACCCCGTTTGTGTTCGCCGCAGGCTTGATGGCACAAATTGCAGGGCCGGTGATCTCGGCACAGAGCATGATCGAGGCACAACGCCAGTGCAAATCCACCGCCGAAATTGCGCTGATGCAAACCGCCATGAATGCCAGTTTCGCGGTGCAAAAGGCGGTCCATGCGGGCTTGCGCGCAGGGATTTCCACCACCGAAGTCACCGATTTCATCCTTGCAGCCCATGTGGCACTTGGTCTGAAACCCCTGTTCGCTGCCGCCCAATTCGGCGAGGCCACCGCCTATCCGCATGGCGTGCCAGAGCCGCAAATTCTGCAACAAGGCGATATGGTGCTGTTTGATATGGGCGGCACGCTGCACGGCTACGCCTCGGACATCACGCGCACTTATGTTTTCGGCACCCCCACGCCCCGGCAACGTCAATTGTGGGAATTGGAGCGTCAGGCGCAAAGTGCGGCCTTCGCTGCGGCACAGATCGGTGTCACCTGCGGCGCGGTCGATGATGCCGCACGCGGCGTGCTGACGGCTGCGGGTTTCGGCCCCGGCTACCGCGTCCCCGGCCTGCCGCATCGCACGGGCCACGGCCTTGGCCTCGACATTCACGAGGCACCCTATATCGTGGGCGGCAATGACACACCCTTGGCGGCAGGCATGTGCTTTTCCATCGAACCGATGCTGTGCGTTTACGGCGAATGCGGCGTGCGGCTGGAAGATATTGTTTACATGACACAATCCGGCCCCCGCTGGTTTGTGCCCCCGGCCGAGCGGCTCGATGATCCGTTCGGAAACACGACGACCTGAGGCGCACTCGCAACTGCGCCCATGAAGAAAACCGGCCCGCCTGAATGGGTCGGAACAGTGCTTAACAGAGAGTGAAAGGACCAAGACATGAAAATGCTATCCCGCATCCTGATTGCGGCCTCCGCATTGGCGATGACCACCGCCATGCCTGCCCTTGCCAAGACCTTCGTCTACTGCTCGGAAGCCTCGCCCGAGGGGTTTGATCCGGCCCCCTACACCGCTGGCGGCACCTTTGATGCCTCGGCCCACCCGATTTACAACCGTCTGGTTGAGTTCAAAAAAGGCACAACCGAAGTTGAGCCCGGCCTGGCGGAATCGTGGGAAGTGTCGGCGGATGGGCTGGAATACACCTTCAAGCTGCGTCAGGGTGTGAAGTGGCATTCCAACGAAAAATTCACCCCGTCGCGCGATTTCAACGCCGATGACGTGATCTTCAGCTATCAGCGCCAAGCTTCGGCAGATCACCCGTGGAACCAATATATCGCTGGCATCACCTATGAGTATTACAACTCGATGGAGATGCCCTCGCTGATCAAAGACATCGTCAAGGTTGACGATTACACCGTGAAATTCGTGCTGACCCGTCCCGAAGCACCGTTCCTGGCGAACATCGCGATGCCTTTTGCGTCGATCGTCTCAGCCGAATACGCCTCGGTTCTCGAAGCCGCTGGCACCAAGGAAGATCTGAACAACGCCCCGATCGGCACCGGCCCGTTCAAGTTTGTCGCCTACCAAAAAGACGCCGTGATCCGTTACGCCAAGAACCCGGATTACTGGGGCCCCGCCCCGAAGATCGACGATCTGGTGTTCGCGATCACCCCGGATGCCGCTGTGCGCCTGCAAAAGCTGAAAGCTGGCGAATGCCAACTGATGCCGTACCCGGCGCCTGCTGATCTGGCGGCGATCAAGGAAGATCCGAACCTGAAAGTCGAAGAGCAGGCTGGCCTGAACGTCGGCTACCTCGCCTATAACACCACCCAAGCGCCGTTCGACAATCCGAAGGTGCGTAAAGCGCTGAACATGGCGATGAACAAGCAGGCGATCATTGACGCTGTGTTCCAAGGGGCTGGCCAAGTTGCCAAAAACCCGATCCCGCCGACGATGTGGTCGTATAATGATGCCATCGTCGATGATGTCTACGATCCGGTCGCAGCCAAGGCTGCTTTGGAAGCCGAAGGCGTCAAAGATCTGTCGATGAAGATCTGGGCGATGCCTGTGCAGCGCCCCTACATGCCGAACGCCCGTCGTGCGGCAGAACTGATGCAGGAAGACTTCGCCAAAGTCGGCGTTAAGGTCGAGATCGTCTCCTACGAATGGGGCGAATACCTTGATAAGTCGATGGAGCCGGGCCGCGATGGCGCGGTGATCTTGGGCTGGACCGGCGACAATGGCGACCCGGACAACTTCATGGGCGTCTTGCTGTCCTGCGCCTCGGCTGGCAAGGGCGGCGCAAACCGCGCCTTCTGGTGCAACCAAGAGTTCTCGGATCTGCTGTCGAAAGCCAAGCAGACCTCGGACGTGGCAGAGCGCACCAAGCTTTACGAACAAGCACAGGTGATCTTCAAGGATCAAGCCCCTTGGGCGACGCTCGACCATTCGACGCAATATGTGCCGATGGCCAAGAACGTCACCGGCTTCGTGATGAGCCCCTTGGGCGATTTCACCTTCGATACCGTCGATCTGACTGAATAAGTCAGCCACTCTAACCGGATGCGCGGGGGCCCTCCCCGCGCATCCGACATTTTGGCCGCGTGTTGGCCTAAGGATCCTCACATGATCAGATTCATTCTCAGCAAACTGCTGTATCTGGTGCCAACGTTTCTGGGCATCACCTTGATTGCCTTCAGTTTTGTCCGCATCCTGCCCGGCGATCCGGTACTTTTGATGGCAGGCGAACGCGGCATCTCGCCCGAACGTCACGCAGAGCTTTCGGCACAACTTGGCTTTGACCGCCCCCTTTGGGTGCAATATTTCGATTTCCTCGGCCGGCTGTTCCACGGCGATCTTGGCAACTCGCTGGTCACCAAAAAACCGGTGATGGCCGAATTCCTGACCCTGTTCCCGGCAACGGTTGAACTCGGTCTGGTCGCCATCCTGATCGCCACCCTGATCGGTGTGCCCGTCGGCGTGATGGCAGCCATCAAGCGCGGCTCGTGGTTTGATCAGGTGTCGATGACCGCCGCTTTGGTGGGTTTTTCGATGCCGATCTTCTGGTGGGGCCTGCTGCTGATCATCTTCTTTTCCGGCATCTTGGGCTGGACCCCGGTATCAGGCCGCATTTCACTGATGTATTTCTTCCCCGATGTGACCGGATTCATGCTGATCGACAGCCTGATTTCCGGGCAAAAGGGCGCGTTCACCTCAGCAATCTCGCATCTGATCCTACCGTCCGTCGTGTTGGCCACCATCCCCTTGGCCGTGATTGCGCGCCAAACCCGCTCGGCGATGCTGGAAGTGATGGGCGAAGATTACGTCCGCACCGCCCGCGCCAAGGGCATGTCGCCGTCGCGCGTGATCGGAGTGCATGCGCTGCGCAACGCGATGATCCCGGTGATCACCACCATCGGCTTGCAAATTGGTGTGCTGATGGCAGGTGCCATCCTGACCGAGACGATTTTCTCGTGGCCCGGCATCGGCAAGTGGATGATCGATTCCATCTCGCGCCGTGACTATCCGGTCGTGCAAAGCGGGCTTTTGTTGATTGCGGGGCTGGTGATGCTCGTCAATCTCTTGGTCGACCTGACCTATGGCCTCATCAACCCGAGGATCCGCCACAAATGAGCGATACAACCATCAAACTCAGCGATGCCGCGATCCGCCGTCAGATGCTGGCCGATTTCTGGTTCTACTTCAGGCAAAACCGCGGCGCGGTGGTCGGCATGTGGGTGTTCATCGGTTTGGTGATCTTGGCCGTCTTCGCCCAAGTCATCGCCCCGCATGACCCCACCCAACAATACCGCGACGCGCTGCTCGCCCCGCCGTTCTGGCAAGAGGGTGGCAGCACAAGCTTCCTGCTTGGCACCGACGCTGTGGGCCGTGATATGCTGTCCCGGCTGATCTACGGCGCGCAATATTCACTGTTCATCGGCATCGTCGTGGTGGCCATCGCGCTGATCGGCGGCATCTTCGTGGGCCTGCTGGCGGGCTTCTTCGGCGGTTGGGTCGATACCGTTATCATGCGGGTGATGGATGTGATTCTCGCCTTCCCGTCCTTGCTGCTGGCCTTGGTGCTGGTGGCGGTGCTGGGGCCGGGGCTTACCAACGCGATGATCGCCATCGCCATCGTCTATCAGCCGCACTTCGCCCGCCTGACACGCGCCGCCGTGATGGGCGAGAAAGAGCGCGAATACGTCACCGCCGCCCGTGTCGCAGGCGCAAGCACCATGCGGCTGATGTTCAAAACCATCCTGCCGAACTGCCTCGCCCCTCTGATCGTGCAAGCCACCTTGTCGTTCTCGTCCGCCGTGCTCGATTCCGCCGCCCTTGGCTTCCTTGGCATGGGCGCACAGCCGCCCTCGTCGGAATGGGGCACCATGCTCGCCGAAGCGCGCGAGTTCATCCTGCGCGCGTGGTGGGTCGTTACCCTGCCCGGCCTTGCCATCCTGATCTCGGTGCTGGCGATCAACCTGATGGGCGATGGCTTGCGTGACGCCCTCGACCCCAAGCTGAAGCGGAGCTGAGCCATGGAGAAACAAACCGGGGCCCTTTTGAACATCAAAAACCTGACCGTGCGCTTTGCCACCTCAACCGGGGCCTTCATCGCAGTTGACGGCGTGGATGTCTCGGTCAGCCCGCGCGAAGTGCTGGCGATTGTCGGCGAAAGTGGCTCGGGCAAATCGGTGTCGATGCTTGCGGTGATGGGCCTGTTGCCCGACACCGCCACCGTCACCGCAGATGAGATGACCTACGACGGCCGCGATCTACTGAAGATGACCGCGGCAGAGCGCCGCAAGCTGATCGGGCGTGAGATCACGATGATCTTTCAGGAACCCGTCGCCTCGCTCAACCCGTCCTTCACCGTGGGCTTCCAGATCGAGGAAGTCTTGCGCTTCAATCTCGGGATGGACCGCAAAGCCGCCCGCGCCCGCGCGGTCGAACTTTTCAACGCCGTAGGCATCCCCGAGCCGGAAACCAAGCTGAACGCCTATCCGCACCAGATGTCGGGCGGTCAGTGCCAGCGCGTGATGATCGCCATGGCGATCGCCTCTAACCCGCGGCTGCTGATCGCGGATGAACCCACCACGGCGCTGGATGTGACGATCCAGAAGCAAATCCTCGATCTGCTGATGGATTTGCAGGAAAAGCACGGCATGGCGCTGATCCTGATCACGCATGACATGGGTGTCGTCGCCGAAACCGCCGACCGTGTGATCGTCCAATACAAAGGGCGCAAGATGGAAGAAGCCGATGTGCTGAGCCTGTTTGAAAACCCGCAGAATTCCTACACCCGCGCGCTGTTGTCGGCCCTGCCCGAGAATGCCAAGGGGGATCGTTTGCCCACTGTCGCCGATTTCATGGCAGCGGAGGCAAAGCTATGACCGTGGTGATCGAAGGCAAAGCGCTGACGCAGGATTATCTGGTCAGCGGTGGAATGTTTGCGGCCACCAAGCATGTGCGCGCCGTCAAAGGCGTTGATTTCGCGGTGGAAAAGGGCAAGACCCTTGCCATTGTCGGCGAAAGCGGCTCGGGCAAATCGACACTGGCCCGTATCATCGCGCTGATTGATGCCCCCTCCAGTGGTGTATTGAAGGTTGATGGCCAGGAGATCAACATCAGTCGCAAACGCCTGACGCCCGAGATGCGGTCCAAAGTGCAGATGGTTTTCCAGAACCCCTACGGCAGCCTCAATCCGCGCCAAAAGGTCGGCGATGTGCTGATGGAGCCGCTGCTGATCAACACGCCGCTTTCGGCTGCCGAGCGGCGCGAGAAGGCCGAGGCGATGCTGGCCAAGGTTGGCCTGCAACCCGAACATTTCAACCGCTACCCACATATGTTTTCGGGCGGCCAACGCCAGCGCATCGCCATCGCGCGCGCATTGATGCTGAACCCGGCATTGCTTGTGCTGGATGAGCCAGTCTCTGCGCTGGACTTGTCGGTGCAGGCGCAGGTACTAAATTTGCTCGCCGATTTGCAGGACGAATTCAACCTGACCTATGTCTTCGTCAGCCATGACCTGTCCGTGGTGCGCTACATCGCCGATGACGTGCTGGTGTTAAGCAAGGGTGTAGCAGTTGAGCAAGGTAGTCGTGAGGCGCTGTTCGCAAATCCGCAGCATCCCTATACGCAGCAATTGTTTGCCGCGACACCCGTGACAGACGTAGCCGCAATCCGTGCAAGGGTAGAGCGTCGTCGGCTCGCGGGGGCAAAGCTCTAGCCTTGGCCAAGGTGAGCGAAACTACCGATGAAAGGACGCCTGTTGATTTCCAAGCCTGCGCGATGTGGCGCAGCTCCATGATTCAGGTGGTGCGCGTTCCTAGGCTTCACTTCACGCTGCCATTCGCATGACCAAAATGAGCGCTTATTCGATTAGAACGTACTGCCAAAATTGATGCGGCGCCGAGGCCAGACAGTTTGGCGCATGAAGGGTGAACGAAACGCAACCAATTTGCAATTCCAATTGCCCGCTTCGGGCTTATTCTGTTGAAAACCTCGGCGTGTGAGCCGCGATGACATGGGCTCGTCATTTGCGCGCCCGTCTCTCGATCACGCGGGTCGGGCTACTGTTGGTGTGGGCAGGAGCTTTGCGAGCTTCCTGAGGTTCTGGGCGGCAGCGGCGAGGTGGAATTCATCGTGTGCGCCGAATGGGCCGCGCAATCGGAGACGGTTCAGGCCGAGAATCCGCTTCAGACGTGCAAAAAGCATCTCGACTTTCTTCCGGAGCTCGCAGGAGATTGGGTATTGCTCTGTCCGAGCGATCGCCCGGGCCACATCGCGGGATGGCTCGTAAATCGACCTTGTCACTTTGCGCGAAGGTTCTTTCGGGCAGCATCGCGATCTCAAAGCACAGCCATCGCAATCTGCCTTGCTGGCCCTGTACCGGAGCATACCATCTGCGTCCGGGCTCTTCTCTCTGGGCTTGGCAAATGCACGGCGACTTTGCTTCAGTTCCTTGGTGCCCGGACAGGTGTAAATATCCCTCTCAGCATCATAGGCGACGTCGGCCCGCACGAATATGTCGTCCTTGCGCCCTGATTTGTCGATGACCGGAATATGCGGCGCGCATCCCAGGCTGCTGAACCAGCCAGTCAAGCATCTCGCCCTTGCCATAGGCCGTGTCCGCGATCAGGCGTTACGGCTTTATGCCGAACGTATCGTTCACGCGCTCGATCATCGTCCGCTCCGCCCCAACCTCGGCTTGGCGGATCGAGTGGGCGGCTTCCACATCGAGGATAACATCGTTATCGGTGTCGATCAGATAATTGGTGGAATAGGCAAAATAGGCAGGCCCGCCCCGCGCCCCGGTCCATTGCGATGCCGAATCGGAATGTGATGTGAACTTTGGCTCAACTGGGCTGGCTGCACCAAAAGCCGCATCGTCGAGGGTGGCAAGATATTCCCGTACAGCCCGTGGTGCATCTTCGGGATTGATGGCCCTAGGTTCCCAATCAGCCTGTGGCGTCGAGTTCTTACGGTTTGCATCTGCTGGAATGAGGCTGGCCTCCGCCGCTAAACGCTGGCCGCTCGCCAGCCCTTCTGAGATGCAGCGGGCAACCACCGTCTCGAACAGATGCCGTAGAAGATCGCTGTCGCGGAAGCGGCCATGCCGGTTCTTGGAAAAAGACGAATGGTCGGGGACTTGCTTATTCTGATCCAAGCGACAAAACCAGCGACACGCGAGGTTAAGATGGACCTCGTCGCAAAGCCGACGCTCCGACCGGATCACCATAATATAGCCGACAAGAAGCATTCTAATCATCAACTCTGGATCAACCGATGGCCGCCCCGTGGCACTGCAGAAGGGCGCAAGATGCTGACGAAGGCCAGAGAGATCAACGAACCGGTCGACCGAACGCAACATGCGGTCTGGCGGAACATGTCCTTCGATTGAGAACTCGTAAAACAGAGCGCCCTGCGCTTCTTGCCGCGGTCCCATCATCGCCGCCCACCCCCACCAACCCAACTGAAAGTGAATCAGCGATCAGTCGGCCAATCAAGCTGAGCTTTTCAACAGAATAAGCGCTTTATCACCCCCGATGCGCAGGGTGCCAAGCTGCCCTATGCTGACGATTTTGCCGCGTTGGACCGGGTTGAAGTGACGGGCACCTATACCGGCAAGCTGATCCTACAGCATCCAGCCCCCCGCCATCTGGGTGATCGCCATCTGTGACGGCTCGGGGTCGATCCTGTCTAAAAAGGCCACCGAAGCCCTCGGCCCCGGGATTTCCACCTGCACAATCGGATCAGGGCCCTATGTCTTCAAAGACTGGAAGCTCCGCGATCAGGTGGCGTTAGAGGCAAACCCGGACTATGCGGACCGCGATATGCCCGCATTCCGGCAGATCATCCTAAAGCCGATTGTAGAGCCGCGCACCGCCTTGCTGTTGCTGCTGGCTAAGGAAACGGCGCTGACCGAAGCGGATGGAACAGCCGAAGATGAGCTGGCCAAAGACAGTGACGTGGCGGTCGTCAAGATAGAGGGGATTGACTATTCTTGGGTCAGTACTTGGGTCAGTCTGAACGTCGAAAAGGGCGCGCTGACCGATCCGCGGGTGCGTCAGGCGATCCGACTGGGGATGGATATCCAGACCGTGATCGACGGAGCCTATGCTGGCAAGGTCGGGCGGGCCAATGCTCTGCTGGCCCCGCCACTGCTGGGCTATTGGGCCGAAGCCCCGGTCTATAACCGCGACATTGCCGCAGCGCAGGCGCTGCTGGCCGAGGCAGGGCAAAGCAATATCGCGCTGACCTTCACCTGCCTGAACGATTCAACGTCGCAGGCCATCGCCCAGATCGTGCAGGCCAATCTGTCCGAAATCGGCATTACTCTGACCATCAGCGCGCTGGACCCCGGTGCCTATTGGGCGATGGGGTCGGGCGATGCGGCAAAAGATCTGGAACTGACGCTGATCACCTATGCCTCCAAATTCGACCCCAGCTTTCAGACCCAATGGTTTCTGGGCTCGCAAGTCGGTTTGTGGAACTGGCAGCGCTGGACCAGCGACGAATTTGACCGATTGCACAATGAGGCGGCGGCGATGCTGGGTTGCGCCCTACTCGGCGAGGCCCTACTCGGCGAGGCCCTGCGCGACGCGGTTGACCCAAAGCTGAAAGGGCGGATGTGATGCAGGATGCAAACCGCAGCGGCCCCATCGGTCTGCACAACCTGTCGCTTGATTTTACCAGCCGGGGTGCCGCCCCCAGCCCGGTGCTGCGTGACATCTCGCTCGACATTCCGCCGCGCTCAATCATCGGGCTGGTGGGCGAATCTGGCAGCGGCAAATCGACGGTGGCGCTGGCCCTGATGGGCTTGCTGGCCCCAAATGCGCGGGTACGCGGCGGCCAGATCATGTTGCGCGACCGCAAGATTGAATGCAGCGACAGCGCCGCGCTGGCGGACCTGTGGGGGCATGAGTTTGCGATGATTTTTCAGGATCCCACGGCCTCGCTCAATCCGGTGTTCAGCATCCGGGCGCATCTGCACGAGGTGCTGCGCCGCTGTGACCCACAGGCAAACCACGCCGAAAGGCAGACACGAGCGGTTGCCGCACTGGCAGCGTTTGGCTTTGACCGCCCCGAGGCGCGGGTGCGTAACCATGTGCACGAGCTATCCGGTGGCATGCGGCAACGTGTGGTCATCGCAATGGCGCTGCTGGCGCGGCCCAGCCTGCTGATCGCAGATGAGCCGACCACCGCGCAGGATGTGAACGTCGAGGCGCAGATGTGCGCGATGAAATCGGCTGTTCGATCCTGCTGATCACCCATTCGCTGGGTCTGGTGGCGCGCTACTGCGATCTGGTGGCGGTGATCTATGCCGGTGAAATCGTCGAGCGCGGCGCGGTGGCTGATGTGGTCCGTCACCCGGCGCATCCCTATACCGCCGATCTTTTTACCTGCGATGTCGAGATCGACGCGCCACGGGCCAATCCGCCACTGGCGCAAAGCTTTCAGGTGATCCGCGGCGAGCTGCCCGCCCTGCGGGATTTGCCCAAGGGCTGCATCTATGCGCCGCGCTGTGCCCACGCCGTAGCAGATTGCACCGCAGCACACCCCGATCTGCGGCCATTGGCAGGCAAACCCGGTCAGGAGGCCCGATGCATTCTGACACCATAGCCCCACCCGCAGCCATTGATGTGGCAGCCGCCGTCGTGACCTTTGGCTCCTTCCGGGCGCTGAACGGCGTTTCAGTCGCGGTCCCCACTGGCAGTTGTTTCGGCATTGTCGGCGAAAGCGGTTCTGGCAAAACTACGCTTTTGCGCGCCATTCTAGGGCTTCAGCGGCTGAGCGCGGGTCAGGTTGCCCTGATGGGTGCGGTGCAGCCCCCCGCCCAGCGCGATTTTCGCAGCCTGATCACCACGATCCAGCCGATTTTTCAGGATCCGGCGCAATCGCTGTCGCCGCGCCGCCGGATTGGTCAGTCGATGGACGAGGTGGCTGGATGACTGGGCAAGTCGCGCGACGAGATCCGCGCCCGGCTGGCGGACGTCCTGCAACAGCTGAGCCTGCCGCCGGGCGTGGTTGATCAATATCCGCATCAGATCAGCGGCGGTCAGGCCCGTCGCGCCGCCATCGCCCGCGCCCTGCTGTTCCGTCCCCGCATTCTGGCGGCGGATGAACCAACCGCCGGTCCCGATGTCTCGGTTCAGGGCGATTTGCTGAATTTGTTGCAAGAGATCAGTGTTGAAACCGCGGTGGCCCTGCTGGTGGTCAGCCACAATCTGGCGGTGGTGCGGCTGATTGCCGATCAGGTCGCGGTGAGGCATCGCGGTCGTATTGTCGAGCAAGGCGATTGCGCCACGGTCCTGCAAACGCCGCAGGCCGAGTACACGCAACAACTGCTCGCCTCTTGGCCTCGCGCACATCATGTGGACGACGCCCAAGGATAGCGATGCGATACCCATAAGGATGCCGCAACATAAGGCCACCACCCGGAGCCGTCAGAAACAGGACACGCATCGATGCCCGTATTGGTCAGTTCACCTCCGAAGGCAGAGGTCGCGCTGTTCAACTCAACATACCGCGACCATATTTCTGTCCCGTCGCGCCTTGGGTCAAGTCAGATCGGTGCTGTCATTCGGCGGCGCGCTGGACAGGATCGCGTCCAGCAAACCGGGAAAGCGACTATCCAGATCGTCGCGGCGCAGGCTGAGCGTTCGGCCCCTGCCCTTGGGGTCATTGCGGATCACGCCCGCCTCACGCAGCACCCGCATCAGGTGCGATTTGGTGGATTTGGCGATGCTGGGGTCTTGCAACTGGCAGCGCGCCATATCGACGGGGCCTGCGACCAGTTGGGCAACGATCGCAAGGCGTGCGGGATCGCTGAGGGCAAACAACACCTGCGCAAGCACCAAATCCGCGCGGGCGGGATGCGGCAACTCTCCAACTGGAAAAGGGATATCTTCGCTCATAGTTCGAATATAGTTGAACAGTCGCCGCAAGGGTAGTAGGAAATTGTTCGAAAATAATCGAACAATAAACCAGCCAGCGCCCCGTGAGTGTATAATGCAAATTGAGATCCCCTATACCGCAAGACACCGCGCGGGCTTTGCCATCGTGCTGATTGGCCTGATGCTGATGATGGCCAGCGCAAGCGCGCCCTCGCCGTTCTATCCGGTCTTGCAGCGCGACATCGGCTTTTCTGACCCGGCGCTGACCGGAATCTTTGCAGTCTACACCGTGTTCCTGCTGGCAACGCTGCTCACCGCCGGGTCATGCTCGGACCATCTGGGCCGTCGCCCGGTTCTGTCTGTCGGGTTTGCCGGGCTCGCGCTGTCTTTGCTGGTGTTCGAGCAATCCGCCACGGTCGAAGGCCTGCTGATCGCCCGCGCCATCCAAGGCGTGGCCTGCGCGCTGCTGCTCTCGACGCTTTCGGCGACCATCGTGGATTTAGAGCCGCCGTCGAACCCCGGCAGCGCAGCCATTGTCAATTCGGTGATCCCGCTGATCGGGCTGGCCCTCGGTGCGCTGGCCGCAGGATTTATCATGACCGTGGCGGCAACCCCGAAACAGGATGTGTTCGACGGGCTGATCCTGCTCTGTCTGGTCCTATCCGCCGCCATTTGGGCCCTGCCCGAAACCTCACCCCGGCACGAAGGCTTGCTGTCAGCCCTCCGTCCCCGTATCGGCCTGCCACCCCGCGCCCGCGCCGCGTTTTGGCAGGCGGCCCCGGCGATCATCGCAGGTTGGGCGACGGGCGGGCTTTATCTGTCCCTCGGCGCGCCCATCGTCGCGCGGATCTTCGGGCTGCACAGCAGTCTGATGCAGGCTTTTGTCGTCACGCTGCTGTCAGGGATGGGCGCACTCGCCTGCTATCTCGCACGCCATCGCACCCCGCGTCAGATCACCCTCGGTGGCACCGCAGCGCTTTCCATCGGCACGGCGCTGACCCTGATCGGCATGGCGCTGCCCTCGCTGCCACTTTACCTTGTGGCGCTCTCCATTGCAGGCATGGGCTTTGGCACCTGCTTTTACGGGGCATTGCGCACGCTGATCCCGCTCAGCACACCAAATGAACGCGGCGAGTTCTTCGCAGCAATCCTGACCCTCAGCTACGCCGCCTTCGGCGCACCGACCCTGATCGCAGGGCTGCTGTTGCCGCAACTGGGGTTGACGGTGACGGCGGTTGGCTACGGCGTGATGATCGTCCTGCTCTCGGCCACCGCCGGCCTGATGCGCAAGTTTACCGCAACCGACTGACCTGCCGAGCCTAGATTTGCAACCTTCCCACCGCATCTTGCGCGCCCGTTCAGCTCAATGCACCGCAAGCCTGCCTGACGACAGGCAACCTCCCGGATGACCGTTCGGTGCAGGTGCACCATCTGGATAAGCGGTCAGCCATCGCGAAACATCCTCGCCCCACTCTGGGATCAGATCCACGCCAACACCGCCTCACTCATGAATTTCCAGCATGAACCTAAGGTCAGACCGACGGCTAATCGCAGGACCTGCAGTGGGCTATATCACCTGCCAACAGCCGTCATTTTGGCGACAAACCCAACGGAGTCTCCCCATGCAAACCATCGGCTATGCGGCGCACAGCGCCAGTTCAGACCTTGCCCCGTTCAATTTCACCCGCCGCGTACCCCGCCCCAATGATGTGGTAATGGAAATCCTTTACTGCGGCGTGTGCCATTCTGACCTGCATTGGTCGCACAACGACTGGGGCTGGACGACGTTCCCCGCCGTGCCGGGACATGAGATTGTCGGCCGGGTGATTGAGGTTGGATCGGCTGTCACGAAATACGCGACGGGGGATCATGTGGCCGTGGGCTGCATGGTCGACAGTTGCCAGCAGTGCGATCAGTGCAAAAACGGCGAAGAACAGCTGTGCCGCGAAGGCAATACTGGCACCTATGGTGGGCGGGATCGCATCAGCAAAGACATGACCTACGGCGGCTACTCTAAACACCTTGTCGTGCGTGAGGAGTTTGTTTTGCGGATGCCCAAGGGCTTGGATATCGCCAAGGCCGCACCGCTGCTCTGTGCCGGAATCACCACTTGGTCGCCGCTGCGCACATGGAATGTCGGCCCCGGCAGCCGGGTCGGCGTCATTGGTCTGGGCGGGCTTGGCCATATGGCGGTCAAGCTGGCGGCGGGCCTTGATGCGCATGTGACCGTGCTCAGCCGCACGGCGGACAAGAAGGCGGATGCTAAGGCACTTGGCGCGGCGGATCTGTTGATGTCATCCGACCTACAGGCAATGGCACAAGCGGCGAACGGCTTTGATCTGATCATCGACACCGTACCGGTGAAACACGATCTGAACCCTTATCTGCCGCTACTAGACGTTGACGGCACGCTGGTGATCGTCGGGCAAGTTGGCCCGATGGCAGAAATCTCGACCGTGCCCCTGCTGCTGGGCCGTCGCCGCATCGCCGGCTCGCCGATTGGTGGCATCCGCGAGACGCAAGAGATGCTCGACTTCTGCGCCGAAAAAGGCATCCTGCCGGACGTCGAGATGATCCGCATGGACGAGATCAACGCCGCTTTCGCGCGGATGGAGAAATCCGATGTGCGCTATCGCTTTGTGATCGACATGGCCTCACTGTCAGCTTGACCCACGCAGCCACCACCACTCCCCCATCGAAGGAAGCCCATCATGGAGATCAAACGCAACGGCACCACGGCCTCGGCCCGTGGCCCCGCAGATTGGTTTACCGGCACCGTCCGCATTGACGCCGCGTTCAACGCCACGGCCCCGGCGCGGGCGGGCGGTGCGATTGTCACCTTCGAGCCCGGCGCACGCACGGCTTGGCACACGCATCCTTTGGGCCAACGGCTGATCGTGACGGCAGGTCTGGGGCTGGCACAGCGCGAAGGCGGCCCGCTCGAGGAAATCCGCCCCGGCGATACCGTCTGGTTCGCGCCGGACGAAAAGCATTGGCACGGCGCGACTCCCACCGTTGCCATGACCCATATCGCCATCGCCGAAGCCTTGGATGGCCGCGCCGTTGATTGGCTGGAGCATGTCAGCGACGCCGATTACCCCGCCCCGTAGGGCTGAAAGCACTAACATGACACTCGCAACCCTGACTGAACCGACCGGCACCGCCGGGGTCGGCTGTCTGTCCTGATGCCGCACGCCAGCAGCGCGCTGTGCTGATCGTGGTGCTGGCAAGCTATCTGATGATCCTGCTGGACACCTCCATCGTCATCACCGGCTTGCCCGATATACGGGACGGCTTGGACTTTTTCCCGGCCGGGCTCAGCGGGGTGCAAAACGCCTATACGCTCAGCTTCGGTGGCTTCCTGATGCTGGGCGCGCGGGCGGGTGATCTGTTTGGCCGCCGTCGGGTCTATCTGGCCGGGGTTGCCCTGTTCACACTGGCGTCACTGGTGATTGGACTTGCTCCGAACCCCGCGACGCTGCTCACCGCGCGGGCAGTCCAAGGCATCGGCGCGGCGATCCTTGCCCCGACCACGCTGGCGCTGCTGTCCACCCATTTCGCCGAAGGCGAAGAGCGCAACCGCGCTGTCGCAATACGCCTCGACCGCCGGGGTTGGGGCCAGTCTTGGGTTGGTGCCAGTCTTGGGTTGGTACTGGGCGGCATTTTTGCGGGCTGGATTTCGTGGCGCGTGGGATTTCTGATCAATGTTCCGGTCGGCCTCGCGTTGCATCTCGCCGCCGCGCGCCTGCTGCCGGAAACCGAGGCCACGCCGGGACGGGTTGATATCGCCGGAGCCGTCACCTCGACCCTTGGCATGGGCGCGCTCGTCTTTGGCATCGTGCGCTCGGCCAGCTCGGGTTGGCAGGATCATCTGACGCTTGGCTTGGTCGCCGCAGGATTGGCGCTGGTCGCCTGCTTTCTGGGGATGCAAGCCCGCACCGCACAGCCGCTGCTGCCCCTGCACCTCTTTGCCGACAAAGGTCGCGCCGGGGCCTACGGCGCGCGGGCGCTGTTTCTGGGCGCAATGGTCAGCTTTTTCTTCTTCAGCACCCAGCTGATGCAAGGCGTTCTGCACATGACACCCGTGCAGGTCGGGTTCGGATTTCTGCCGATGACTGTCGTGACCTTCCTGATCTCACTGCTGCTGCCCCGCCTGCTGCGGCGCTTTGGCGGCGGCGTGGTACTGGCGGCAGCTTTCCTCTGCGCAGCGCTTGGCCTTGTTTGGCTGGCGCAAGCGCAAGCCGGGGCCAGCTATTGGATCGCCGTCGGCCTGCCAATGCTGTGGATCGGGCTTGGCAATGGCGCGGCTCTGGCACCGCTGACCGTCGCCGGAGTGCGCCGGGTGACACCACAGGATGCAGGTGCGGCCTCAGGGCTGGTCAACGCGGCACATCAGTTGGGCGGCACGTTGGGTCTGGCCGTGCTGGTGACGGTATTTGCCGCAGCGATGCGGGGAGCACCCACCTCAGACGCGATGGTGACCCACGGCATTTCGGCCGGACTTTACGGCGCGGCAGTGCTGCAAGGGCTGGGTCTGATCGTGACGCTATCCTTCGTTATTCGCGCCGACAAGGCGCACAAAGCCGTCTAATCTGAAAGGAAACTCCATGCCTGCACTCACCGTTCTGATCATCGGGGCCACTGGCAGCATTGGCCGCCCCGTGGTCGATCAAGCCCTATGCCAAGGCCACCGCGTCCGCGCTTTGGTCCGCGATGTAGACCGCGCCCGGCGCACTCTGCCCAAAGAGGTGGAACTGCTGGCAGGTGACCTCACCCGCCCCGAAACCCTCACCGCCGCAGTGCAAGGCGTCGATGCCGTGGTGCTGACCGTCAACGCCGATGGTGGTGGCAAGGCCGCTTCCGAGGCGATCTATTATACTGGGCTGCGCGATCTGTTGACGGTGATCGGCCCGCGCCGGACGCGCATCGCTCTGATGACCGCCATCGGCGTGACCGTCTGCGAAACCAGCTATCAACGCAGCAGCGAGTCGCATGATTGGAAGCGCCGCGCTGAGCGGTTGCTGCGCGCCAGCGGTCAAGATTACACCATCATCCGCCCCTGCTGGTTCGATTACAACGCCACCGAGATGCAGAAGCTTCTGCTATTACAAGGCGATACCCGCCGCTCTGGCACGCCGTCCGATGGTGCCGTGGGCCGCAAGCAGATCGCACGGGTTTTGATCGAAAGCCTGACCTGCCCCGCCGCCAACCGCAAAAGCTTTGAGTTGATCACCGAACGCGGACCCGAGCAAACCGATCTAACGCCACTGTTTGCCGCCCTAAACCCCGACCGCCCCGGCGGTCTGGATGGCGTGCGCGACATCGACAACCAGCCGCTGGCGCAAGAACCCGACCGCGTCCGCGCCGATCTGGCAGAACTCCGCGCCCGTATTGCAGCCACCTGACACAGCTCTGCGGCATTTATCCTCCGCGCTCATGAACCCAAGCGGGATTGCCCCTCTCATCCGCCCCCGGCCAGTCTTACTTTCAAGTTGCTGCATATTGGACAGCAGACCGCCATCCCCAACTGATAGGGCTCTGCATGAAACCCACCGCGAAACGTTCGGCGCTACGCGCCGCAATCATGCCCGTCGCCGCGATTACTGTTCAAGAGCTGGCCGAACCAAATCGTCTCACTTTCCCCGCAGCGCTCGCAGGGTTGGTGCATTGCAGCAAGCGCTGTGCATTACGCCATGACGGCGCTGCGGCGCCCCAGCTCAGCGCGTTAGCCAAGGCGCGCCCCCCTGGGGATAGAATTCAGTCATCCTTTTATGATATCACTGCCACACTGCAAGCTGCATAGGGTTCATAAATGAAGCGCGATGAACTCGGCGATCTTGTGGCCTTCTTAGCCGTCTATGAGGAACGCAGCTTCACCAAGGCGGCGGCGCGGCTGGGCACCTCGCAATCTGCGCTCAGCCATACCGTCAAGCGGCTGGAAGATCGCGTGGCGCTGCGGCTTCTGACCCGCACCACCCGCAACGTCTCTCCGACCGATGCCGATGAAAAGCTGGCCGAAGCGCTGCACCCCGCGCTGGATGATATCGAGGCGCGGCTGGATAGCCTGAACGCGCTGCGCGACCGTCCGGCGGGCAACATCCGCATCACCTCAAGCCGCGATGCCGGACGGGAAATCCTGTTTCCCAAGGCGCGCGATCTGATGCAGGACTACCCTGACATCAATATCGAAATCTCTGTGGATCAGAAGTTCACCGACATCGTCGCAGACCGCTTTGATGCTGGGGTACGTTTGGGCGAAAGCGTCAAAAAAGACATGATCGCGGTGCGCATCGGCCCCGATCTGAAGATGCTGGTGGCAGGCGCACCAAGCTATCTGGCCCAGCATGGCCAGCCGCAAACCCCCGCCGATCTGACGCGTTTCAACTGCATCAACCTGCGCCTGCCCACCCTCGGCGGGCTTTATGCGTGGGAGTTCGGCCAAGGCGACCGCTCGGTCGATGTCAGGGTCGAAGGCCAGTTTATCAGCAATGACCCCGATCTGATCATCGAAGCGGCAGTGGCTGGTTTGGGGCTGTGCTGCCTGACCGACAAACACCTGCAACCGTGGATCGACCGCGGTGCAGTGGTGCCCGTCTTGCAAGAGTGGAGCCAGAGTTTCCCCGGCTACCACCTTTACTATCCATCGCGGTTGCGCGGCTCGCCTGCATTTTCATTGCTGGTCGATAGGCTGCGTTGGCGCGGCTAGCGGCTGACGCCGCACTCAAGTCGCAAGACAGCGCCAAAGTTAAAGCCCGGTCATCGCAAGCACGGCCGCTGGCAACCGCTGCCCCACCAACGAGATTGCAGCGCTGCCGTGGTCAAGCTGCTGCATGTCTTCAGGCGTCAGGCTCAGCGCCGCACCGCCAAGATTTTCCCGTAAACGGGCCAAGCGCTTGGTGCCAGAGATCGGCACGATCTTCGCGCCGCGCGCAAGAAGCCATGCCAGCGCCACCTGTGCCGGCGTGGCACCGTGCCGCGCGGCCACGGCGCTGACCAGACCCACCAGCGCCTGATTGGCCCCGCGCGCTTCTGTGCTAAAGCGCGACACCATCGGGCGAAAATCCCCCGGCGCGAAGGTGGTCTTGGCGGTGATCACCCCGGTCAGAAAGCCCGCGCCCAGCGGTGAGAACGGCACAAAGCCAATGCCAAGCTCGGCAATCATGGGCAGCAATCCAACCTCTGGGTCGCGGTGGAACAGGGAATATTCGCTTTGCACCGCCGCCACTGGCTGCACCGCATGGGCGCGGCGAACCGTAGCGGGCGCGGCTTCCGACAAGCCAAAATGCCCGACCTTACCCTCGGCGATCAACTCGCGCACCGTGCCCGCCACATCTTCAATCGGCACGGCGGGATCGACCCGGTGCTGATAAAACAGGTCGATGCGATCGGTTTTCAACCGCTTCAGCGCGGCCTCGGCCACCCGGCGGATCTGCGCAGGCTGGCTGTTGACGCCGCCGCTGCGGGCAGCAGTGACAGGGTCGATGTCAAAGCCAAACTTGGTGGCAATCACCACCTTATCGCGCAGAGATGCCAGTGCTTCGCCAACAATATCCTCGTTCGTCCACGGGCCATAAGACTCGGCGGTGTCAAAGAAGGTGACGCCAAGATCATAGGCATCGCGGATCGGACTGATGGCATCGGCGCGCTCGGGTACAGCACCATAAACACCGGTCAGGCTCATGCAGCCAAAGCCGATCTCTGAAACAACGGGGCCATTGCAGCCCAAGGTTCTGGTTTTCATCAAAGAATGTCCTGTGTCGGGCCAAGGGCGCCGCATCCGACGCGCCGCCTTGGCGTTCGATGCCGGCAATTCACCCTTTCTCACCGCCGTGATTAGACGGCTAAATCAGCTAAGCTTGATACTTGCGGCATATGAATAGCCTGCCCCGCTGACCAACCCTCTGGCCGCATTGCGGCCCAATATCTGCAGTAAATCCCAAGATCCTTCGTCCGATCTGGACCGCTGTCGAAAATTGCAAACGCAGAAAGACCAGTGATGGCCCGCAAAGTTCCGAAACGCGTCAGGGCACGGCAATGGGCGGGGCGCCCAGCCAACATTCTCAATGTGGCGGTCTCGCGCGCCCGGCAGACCCGATATGTGGTCGGTTCCGCCGCTGCATGGGCGGTGGCAAGCAACAGTCTGCAAATCTTGCAGCAGCAGTTGGCGCACGCGTGACATATCTTTGAAGTGGCGCGCGTCGCTCAGGACGACACCCATGGCGGCTTCAGACCCAAGCCGCTTATGGCGGCGGTCGGTCGGAACAGACGCGCCCTATCCGCAGCCCACCAGATCGCTTGCCAGCATCGCTGCAAAACCCCGCCTCCGCGCAACCCGCAGCTGTCATGCAGCTGTCATGACATGCGCGAGATGGAGCCACAGGACCGATACAGAAATGCCCTGCCACCTCGTCCCCGCCCCTGCAGCGAAGGCAATCGCCCGTATGCCGCGCGTCGGTATGGCAGACTAGATCTCGCCCAGCTTGCGAACGCCCTACTTGTGATACAGCCCCGCGTACTGGTCGCGCAGCAGGTTCTTCTGCACTTTGCCCATGGTATTGCGCGGAAGCTCGTCCATGAAAATCACCCGTTTGGGCTGCTTGAACCGCGCCAGACGGCCTTCCAATGCCGCGACGATGGCGGCTTCGGTCAGCGCAGGGCTACCCGTGGGCACCACAACCGCCGTCACGGCCTCGCCGTAATCCTTATGCGCAAGGCCGATCACTGCGGATTCCAGCACGCCGGGGATCTCGTCAATCTCGGCCTCGATCTCTTTGGGATAGACGTTGTAGCCGCCAGTGATGATCAGATCCTTGCCGCGCCCGATGATATGGACATAGCCGTTGTCGTCGATCCGCCCCAGATCGCCGGTGATAAAAAAACCGTTCGCGCGCAGCTCGGCGGCAGTTTTTTCCGGCATCCGCCAGTAGCCTTTGAACACATTGGCGCCGCGCACCTCGATCATGCCAATCTCACCCTGTGGCAGCTCCACGCCGCTTTCCGGGTCAGTCACAATCACCTCAGTCCCTGGCAGCGCCAGCCCCACCGTGCCCGCCACCCGCGCGCCATCATAGGGGTTCGAGGTATTCATATTGGTCTCTGTCATGCCGTAACGTTCAAGGATCGCATGACCGCTGCGCACCCGCCATGC
This sequence comes from Cypionkella psychrotolerans, assembly GCF_001294535.1. Lineage (GTDB taxonomy): Bacteria > Pseudomonadota > Alphaproteobacteria > Rhodobacterales > Rhodobacteraceae > Cypionkella > Cypionkella psychrotolerans. Next base: position 28,374 of record NZ_LGIC01000066.1, read on the forward strand.
GCGGTGGGTTTCGGCCAGCAGCGGAGCCGAACCCGAAACGAACAAACGCATATGGGCGGTGGTCTCTGCATTCAACCTATCATCCTCCAGCAGGCGGACGTAAAAAGTCGGAACCCCCATCAGCACCGTCGCCCGCGCCATCAGATCAAAGACGCGCTCGGGGTCGAACTTCGGCAGCAAGATCATCGACGCGCCCGAGAACAGCGTGACGTTTGTGGCCACGAACAGCCCATGGGTGTGGAAAATTGGCAAGGCGTGGATCAGCACATCTTTGTCGGTGTAGCGCCACGCCTCACGCAGCGACAAAGCGTTGGACACCAGATTGCCATGCGTCAGCATAGCGCCTTTCGAGCGCCCCGTGGTGCCCGAGGTATACAGCAACGCCGCCAGATCGTCCTTGTCGCGCAGCACGATGTCAAAACCTGAAGGGGCCGAGGCTGCGGCATCACTCAGGCTGCCTTTGCCCTTGGCATCCAGCGTCACCATCCGCGCCCCGGCCTGTTCAGCGGCCTGTGTCAGATCAGCCGCACGCGCAGGGTCGCAAACAAACAAACTGGGCTCCGCATCACCGATGAAATACGCAATTTCTGCCGCCGTATAGCCGGTGTTCAGTGGCAAAAACACCGCACCCGCGCGGGCGGTGGCAAGATAGAGGATGATCGCCTCGACCGATTTCTCCACCTGCACCGCCACGCGGTCATCCGGCTTCACCCCCAAAGCCACCAGCGCATTGGCCATCCGGCCCGTGCGCGCGACCAGATCGCCGTAGCTGATGCGCGCGCCGTCCGGCGTCTCAATCGCCGTGGCCCCGGCATCGGTGATCGAGCGGGCAAGAATGTCGAACAGGTTGGCGTTCATGGAAAACTCCTGCAAAAACCGAAATCAAAGCTTACCGGCGGGCAGCACGGTTTGCACGCTCTGCGCAGCGGCGACAGGACTGCGCGCGGCACAGCCTTGGCGGTTGGTCACAATCTGAGCAAGATCATAGAGAGCGTTCACCTTCAACCCATGCGATTGTTTCAACCCATGGGCCGATATATCACCCAAACAGGCCCGCCGTTCTAGGCGCACATTGCGCAAGGGAAATCGCACCACGGGGGCGATCATACGCCGCGGGGATCGCGAAGCGCAGCAATAGCGGGCAACGCGCGCTTCGGCGCCTCCGCCACCTGCTTGCTCACAGCGTTGCCGAAAGTCGACCCTTTCGCGCCCTCTGTGGGCCGGAGCAACAGCGTTTGCTGCAGCACAACACCCCGGTTTGAACCTGTTACCGACATGGCAAGCATCGAGCACACCCACTGGCACAGCCGATCCGAACCTCAATTACCCTGAAAAGCCTCATCTTGCGGCAAGGCCCCACCCCAACCCACCCATCTTTACGCCGCCTTTACGCGAAAGCCTCACCTTCGACATATCGCCCTCACGCGAGGTTCTGGCAAAACGCACGGGTCAATCCCGGAGCACACCATGTCCGATCTCATCTACCTATCCCTAACCTTTGCCGCTTTTGGCGGCTGTGCGGCGCTGATCCGCATCCTAGACCGTCTGTGAGGAAATAATGTTCGACCTGATCCTAGGCCTTGCCGTTGCGGCGGGGCTGTTTGTCTATCTTGGGGTGGCGCTGATCGCCCCCCATCGTTTCTAGGGGCAAATGATGACCCTGATTTCATACATCCTCTACTTCGCCGTACTGACAGCGCTTGCCCTTGGCTTAGCTGTCTGGATGCAACGGGTGTTTGAGGCCCGTATCCCGGCTTTGGTTTGGGTGGACCGCATCGTCTTGCGCAGCGCGGGGGTTGACCCCGACCGTCAGATGAACTGGGCCGCCTATGCCATGGCGGTGCTGGCCTTCAACCTTGCAGGCTTTGTGGTGCTTTACGCGCTGCTGCGCTTGCAGGGCTATCTGCCGCTGAACCCCGACGGCATGGGCGCTATGTCGCCCGATCTTGCGTTCAACACCGCCGTCAGCTTTATCACCAACACCAACTGGCAAGCCTATTCCGGCGAGGCGCAACTGTCTTACCTGTCGCAAATGGCCGGGCTGACGGTGCAAAACTTCGTCTCTGCCGCCAGCGGCATGGCGGTGGGCGTGGCGGTGATCCGGGGCTTTTCCGGCCCCAAAGACGGCGGGCTTGGCAACTTCTGGGCCGATATGACCCGCGCGACGCTGTGGATTCTTCTGCCGCTGTCGATTGCGCTGGCGCTGTATCTCGCCGCCCAAGGTGTGCCACAAACCCTGCTCGGTGCTGTCCACACCACCGGGCTTGAGGGCGCAGAACAGATCATCCCGCGCGGCCCTGCTGCGACGCAGATTGCCATCAAACAACTCGGCACCAACGGCGGTGGCTTTTTCGGCGTCAACTCGGCGCATCCGTTTGAGAACCCGACGATTGCATCTGACCTTGCACAATGCCTGTCGATCCTGCTGATCCCGGTGGCGTTCTGCTTCCTGTTCGGCTCCATGGCACGCGAACGCCGCCAAGGTTGGGCGATCTTTGGCGCCATGGGCATCATGCTGCTGGCGGGCCTTGCGGTGATCCATTTCTACGAGACCGCAGGCAACCCGAGCCTTGGCATCGGCGCGAATATGGAGGGCAAAGAGGCCCGCTTCGGCGCAATGCTGTCCTCGCTGTGGGCGGCGTCCACCACGGCAGCCTCGAACGGCTCGGTCAACGCGATGCATGACAGCTTTATGCCGCTGTCGGGCATGGTGCTGATGGTGTTCATGCAGATCGGTGAGGTGATCTTCGGCGGTGTCGGCTCCGGCCTCTATGGCATGCTGCTCTATTGCATCATCGCGGTGTTCTTGGCCGGGCTGATGGTCGGGCGCACCCCCGAATACCTTGGCCGCAAGATCGAAGCCCGCGAAGTGACGCTGGCCGTGGTGGGCTTCCTGTCCATGCCGCTGGGTATTCTGGTGGTCGGCGCGTTTGCTTCCACCCTACCCAGCGCCTTGGCCGCGATTCAAGATCCCGGCCCGCATGGCTTCAGCGAAGTGCTCTACGCCTATTCGAGCGCCACCGGCAACAACGGCTCGGCCTTCGGCGGCTGGGGGGCATCGCTGCCGTGGCACACCACCGCCATGGGTCTGGTGATGATCCTTGGCCGCTATGCGATGATCATTCCGGTGCTGGCGATTGCAGGCTCGCTGTCGCGCAAGACCAAAGCCGAGGCCACCGCTGGCACCTTCCCGACCCATGGGCCGCTGTTCGTCACGCTCTTGATCCTGACCGTGCTGATCCTCGGCGCACTCACCTTCTTTCCTGTGCTGGCCCTTGGACCGATTGCGGAAGAAACCGCACGCGTCGCTGGTCAAAGCTTTTAAGGAACCAAACCCATGTCTAATTCCATCCCAACCGCAAGCCTGCGCGATCTGGCCCCAGCCGCCTTGCGTCAAACCTTCGTCAAGCTGGACCCGCGCGGCCTTGCCCGCAACCCAGTGATCTTCACCACAGCGGTGGTCGCCCTGATGACCACCATCCTCGCGCTGCGCGATATTGGCAGCGGCACGGTAGGCGGCTGGCAAGCGCTACATATCTCAATCTGGCTCTGGCTCTGCGTGCTGTTCGCCAACTTCGCCGAGGCTTTGGCCGAAGGTCGCGGTAAAGCCCGCGCTGATACGCTGCGCGCGACCAAAACCAAAGGCTATGTCAAACGCCTCGAAGGGCCGCAAAGCGAATTCGATGTGGCCCTGCTGACTCCGATTGATGACTTGCAAGCGGGCCAGTTCGTGCTGGTCGAGGCCGGCGATATCATCCCGACCGATGGCGAAGCCATGCGCGGTGTCGCTTCGGTGAACGAAAGTGCCATCACCGGCGAAAGTGCCCCGGTGATCCGCGAGGCCGGGGGGGATCGCTCCTCTGTCACCGGCGGCACCACGGTGGTTTCCGATTGGCTGGTGCTGCGCATCACCGCCGAGCCGGGCAAAAGCTTCATGGACCGCATGATTGCCTTGGTTGAGGGTGCCGAGCGGCAAAAGACCCCGAATGAAATCGCCCTGAACATCCTGCTCGCCGGGCTGACGCTGATCTTCCTGTTCGTCGTCGTCACCCTGCCCGCTTTCGCCAGCTTTGCCGGGCTGAACATCCCCGTCGTGGTGCTGGGCGCACTATTCGTCACACTGATCCCCACCACCATCGGTGGCCTGCTGTCCGCCATCGGCATCGCCGGGATGGACCGTCTGGTGAAATTCAACGTCATCGCCAAATCCGGCCGCGCGGTGGAGGCCGCAGGTGACGTGGACACGCTGCTACTGGATAAAACCGGCACCATCACCTTCGGCAACCGTATGGCCGACGCGCTGATCCCCGCCCCCGGTGTCGATATGGCGACCTTGGCCGAGGCGGCTTACCTTGCCTCGCTGGCCGATGAGACGCCCGAGGGCCGTTCCATCGTCGAGAAAGCCCGCGCGTTGCTGGGCCGTGACCTTGCCCTGCCGGAAGGCTCCACCCCGGTCGAGTTCACAGCCCAAACCCGCCTGTCGGGCCTCGACCTCGCCGACGGCACCAGCCTGCGCAAAGGGGCCATCGACGCCGTGGTACGCCTGACCACGCAAATCCCCGCCCCTGCCCTCGCGCAAGAAATCGACGCGATTGCCCGCTCTGGCGGCACGCCTCTGCTGGTCTCCAGCGGCTACACCATCCTTGGGGCTGTGCATCTGAAAGACGTGGTGAAACCCGGCGTGCGCGAGCGTTTTGCCGAACTCCGCGCCATGGGCATCCGCACCGTGATGATCACCGGCGACAACCCCCTGACCGCCGCCGCCATCGCCGCCGAAGCCGGAGTCGATGATTTCCTCGCCGAAGCCACGCCGGAAATGAAGCTCGACCTGATCAAGCGCGAACAATCCGGGGGGCGTTTGGTTGCGATGTGTGGCGACGGCTCCAACGACGCCCCCGCTTTGGCACAAGCAGATGTGGGCGTGGCGATGAACGCAGGCACCCCGGCGGCGAAAGAGGCAGCCAACCTGATCGACCTCGACAGCGATCCCACCAAACTGATCGAAATCGTCATGGTCGGCAAAGAACTTTTGATCTCGCGCGGCTCGCTGACCACCTTCTCCATCGCCAATGACGTGGCGAAATACTTCGCCATCCTTCCGGCGATGTTTGTAGGCGCCTATCCCGGCCTCGCTGTGCTGAACATCATGGGCCTCGCCTCGCCCAATTCGGCGATCCTGTCGGCGGTGATCTTCAACGCGTTGATCCTAATTGCCCTCGTCCCCCTCGCGCTGCGCGGCGTGAAATACACCCCCTCCTCGGCAGCGGTGCTGCTGCGCCGCAATCTGCTGATCTACGGCTTAGGCGGCCTGATCGTGCCCTTCATCGGCATCAAGGCGATTGACCTCGCCCTCGTCGCGCTCCATCTGGCCTAAGGAACCCATCATGCTTTCCCATCTTCGTCCCGCAATCACCCTCACGCTTGGCTTCACCCTGCTCACAGGCCTCGCCTATCCCTTGGCAATCACTGGAGCGGCACAGGCGCTGTTCCCGACCCAAGCCAACGGCAGCTTTATCGAGAAAGGTGGCGCGGTGGTAGGCTCTGCCCTGATCGCGCAGTCCTTCACGAAAGCAGGCTATCTGCACCCCCGCCCCTCGGCCTCAAGCTACGGCGCGACCCCGTCTGGAGCCTCCAACCTCGGCCCCACCAACGCATCCCTGATCGCCAGCGTCGCCGAACGCCGCACCGCCTATACCGCCGAGAACGGCGCAGAGGCACCGATTGATGCAGTAACAACCTCGGCCTCTGGCCTAGACCCCGACATCAGCCCGGAAAACGCCGCCGCCCAAGCCGCCCGGATCGCCACCGCCCGCAACGCCGATCCCGCCGCCGTGCAAGCGCTGATCGCACAGCAGGTCAAAGCCCCACTGCTGGGCCTGTATGGAGAGCCGACGGTAAATGTGCTGCAAACCAACCTCGCGCTGGATGCGGCCTTCCCCCTGCCGAAATGACGCGATCATCGCATCAGATCGGTCTCACTCCAGCCAAGAGCGGCCATATCCGCCGCCCTTGCCACCGCATCGTCGCCGACGATGAACTCGTCCAACTGCGGCGGCGCGATGGCAGTCGAGGACAGCATCGCATGAACCTGCCCGCGATGGTGCGTCTGATGCTGAAACAGATGCGACAGCAGATCATCCGCCCGGTCAAGTTGCTGCCGCTCGCCACGATCCACACTGACGATCCGGGCCAGCCCCTCGGGCGTGAGCCCCCCTACAAACGCCAACAACCGCGCGTCACACGCGCCCTGCGCCGCAACCAGCGCCTCCAGCGTCACCAACCCCCGCGCATCGCCCAGCGCTGCACGGTCCAGCCGATTGCCCTCCAGCGCATTGATATAAAATCGATCCACCAGCAAAATATGGTTCAACGTCGCGCGGATGGACGGGAAAAAACCCACGCGCGGCGCGGCATACTCCTCTGCCGACAGGAGCGCGCAGGCACCATGCAAGCGATGGTTGGCAAGTCGGTTCATTTGCGCCAGTTTACGCCACACGCGGCAGGGATCACGGGATGATGCAGACACGAACTTTCCTCCCTTATTCCCGGCAAAACTACCGCAGCGCAGGCTTTGCGGCTAGGGGCCAAAGCCATGGCTGACACCGACACCCGCCCCTCGCCCGCAGCCCTGTTGGACCGCGCCAACCGCGAAGGCCGTGGGCGGTTGAAGATCTTCATCGGCGCGGCCCCCGGTGTCGGCAAAACTTGGTCGATGCTGGACGACGGCCACCGCGAATGGGCCAAGGGCGTCGATGTGCTCGCCGCGGTCATCGAAACCCATGGCCGCGCGGAAACCGAGGCCAAACTCGCAGGCCTGCCCCTGCTGCCGCGCAAACCCGTGCTCTACAAAAACCGCGCCCTGACCGAGATGGATCTCGACGCCCTGCTCGCCCGCCGCCCCACACTGGCGCTGATTGATGAGCTGGCCCACACCAATGCCGAAGGCGGCCGCCATGAAAAACGCTGGCAGGATGTGGCCGAAGTCTTAGCCGCAGGCATCAACGTCTACACCACGCTGAACATCCAACATATTGAAACCCTCAACGAAACCGTCGCCCGTATCACCGGCGTCCGGGTGCGCGAAACCGTGCCCGATCAGGTGCTGGAACTCGCCGATGAGATCGAATTGATCGACCTGCCCCCCGATGAACTGCTCGAACGCCTGAAGGCAGGCAAAATCTACCCGCAAGATCAGGCCGCCCGCGCCCTCACCTCGTTCTTCGTCAAAGGCAACCTCACCGCCCTGCGCGAACTCGCGATGCGCACCGCCGCCGACCGGGTTGACGCGCAACTGCGCGAGCATATGGCCGCCAATGCCATCGAAGGCCCATGGCCCACCCAAGAACGCATCCTCGTTTGCCTGAACGACAGCCCCGCCGCCCGCGAAGCCATCCGGGTGGCCAAACGATCCGCCGACCGCGCCCGCGCCGATTGGATCGCGGTGAATGTCACCTCCGCCCGCCAGAATGACCTTGGCGAAGCGCAGCGTGACCGAATTTCCACCGCCCTGCGCCTCGCCGAACGCCTAGGCGCCGAGGTGGCAACCCTAGAGGCCGAGAACGACACCGCCAGCGCCATCCTGTCCTATGCCCGCGCGCGCAATGTCCGCCGCATCATTGTAGGCTACCCCCGCCGCCGCCCGTGGTTCACCCGCTGGCTGCAAGAAGACGTGGTGCAAAACCTGATGCGCGGTGCCGGGTCGTTCGAGATAACCGTCGCCTCGCAACCCGACGAACGCCTAGCCTCAGAACGCCCCCGCCTCACTCTGACCCCGCCCTCGCTTCGCGGCATCGCCGAGGCTATCGGCATTACTCTGCTCGCCAATCTCGCCGCCACTTTGGCCGACAGGCTGTTCCCCGTGGCATCCCTGTCGGTGATCTTCATGACCGCCGTGGTGATCGTGGCGTCGCGTCAAGGCAATCTGCCCGCCATCCTCGCCTCGATCCTCGGCTTTTTCTCTTACGATTTCTTCTTCGTCGAGCCGCGCTGGACCTTCACCATCACCGACCGCGGCGAAGTGCTCACCCTCTGCCTGTTCCTCGTGGCCTCTCTGATCACCGGCAACCTCGCCGCCCGCCTGCGCCAGCGCGTCCGCGTGCAAACCGAAATCGCCGACCGCACCAACAAGCTTTACGATTTCAGCCGCAAAGTCGCCGCCGCCGCCCAGCGCGATGATCTAATCTGGGCCGTCGTCAGCCATGTCGCGGTCAGCTTGCGCTGCGAAAGCATCCTGTTGATGCCAGACACCAGCGAAACGCTGCAAGTCGTCGGCGGCTTCCCCCCGGAAGACCGTCTAGAAGTCCGCGACCAAACCGCCGCCCAATTCGCATGGGACAAAGGCCAGCCCGCCGGGCGCGGATCAGACACCCTGCCCACCGCGCGCTGGTATTTCATGCCGCTGAAAACCAACGAGAACCGCTTGGGTGTTCTCGGCATCGCCTTTAGCAACGACGGCGCGCTGACCCGGCTGGATCAACGCCTGATGGATGCGCTCAATGATCAGATCGTGCTGGCGCTGGAGCGCCTACGGCTGACCGAAGACCTCGCCTCCACCCGCCTTGCCACCGAGACCGAACGCCTGCGCACCGCTTTGCTGTCGTCCGTCAGCCACGACCTGCGCACGCCGCTTGTCACCATCATCGGCGCCGCAGGCAGTCTGACTGACCCCGACGATCTGCCCGAGGCCAGCCGCTTAGAGCTGGCCGAACTGATCCGCGAAGAAGGTGAACGCCTCGACCGCTATGTGCAAAACCTGCTCGACATGACCCGGCTTGGCCATGGCGCACTCCACCCCCATCTCTCCGCCGTCGATCTGGCCGAAGTCGTAGGCTCCGCCCGCCACCGCATGCGCGCCATCTTGCGGCTGCATCCGCTGACCACCGATCTGCCGCAACCCTTGCCACAAGTGCAAGCCGATCCGGTCCTGCTGGAACAAGTCCTGTTCAACATCATCGACAACGCCGCCAAATACGCGCCCGAAGGCAGCGAGATCACGCTCTCCGCCAAAACCAACGGCACCCTGCTGACCCTGACCATCGCCGACAGCGGCCCCGGCATCCCCCCCGAAGACCGCGACCGCATCTTCGAGATGTTCTTCCGGGTTGAAAGCGGCGATCGCCAACGCGCAGGCACTGGCTTGGGCTTGGCTATCTGCAAAGGCCTGATCGAAGCCATGGGCGGCTCCATCCGCGCCGAAGCCACATGGCCAAACGGCACTGGCACGCGTATCGTGATCACGCTGCAAATCCTCATCGCAGCCCAAACCTGAGCCCTCGAAAGCCATATGACAACCGCCCGTATCCTCGTCATCGACGACGAAGCCCCGATCCGCCGCTTTCTGCGGGTGGCGCTGGAATCCGATGGCCATGATGTGATCGAGGCCGCCACCGCCCGCGAAGGCCTGCTCGCCGCCGCCCGTGAAACCCCCGCCATGCTGATCCTCGATCTCGGCCTGCCCGATGCCGATGGCCTGAGCGTGCTGCGCGATCTGCGCGGGTGGAGCACGATGCCGGTGCTGATCCTCTCCGTCCGCGCCGATGAGGCGGGCAAGGTCGCAGCCCTTGATGCAGGCGCGCAGGATTACGTCGTCAAACCCTTCAGCGTCAAAGAACTGCTCGCCCGCGTCCGCAGCCTGCTGCGCGACCGCAGCCCCAATGACTCCGCCCCCGCCCTCATCACCGCAGGCGATCTGCGCATCGACGCCGCCCTGCACCAAGTCAGCCAAAGCGGCACCATCCTGCACCTGACCAAGCGCGAGTTTGACATGCTGTGGATGCTCGCCTCAAACACCGGACGGCTGGTGACGCAAACCATGATCCTCAGCACGCTCTGGGGCCCCGCCCATGCCGAAGACAGCCAATACCTGCGGGTGTTCATTCGCCAGTTGCGCGCCAAACTCGGCGACGACGCCGCCAACCCGCGCTACATCATGACCGAACCCGGTGTCGGCTACCGCTTCATCGCCAGCAATGACTCTGTGGGCAACTGACTCGCCGCCTTGCCACAACAATCCCCGTAGCCCCTCGTCAAAACCTCTCAACCGCGGTTGGCATTCCAGCCGCCGTTGCCCTACGCTGTCCCCATCAAACGCCCCGTGCCACGCCACGGCGGCCAGAAAAAACATATAGGATCAAACACATGGCTGATAAAATCCGTTGGGGAATTCTGGCAACCGGCTGGATCGCCGAGTTGTTCGTCACAGACCTGCACCTGACCGGTCATAGCGTCACCGCCGTAGGCTCGCGCACCGCCGCCAGCGCTGAACGCTTTGCGAAAGCCTTCAACATCCCCACGGCCCACGCCAGCTACGAGGCCCTCGCCGCCGACCCGAATGTCGATATCATCTACATCGCCACTCCACACCCGCAGCATGTCGCGGCAGCCAAACTTGCGCTGAACGCGGGTAAACATATCCTTGTCGAAAAACCCTTCACCATCAACGCCACCGAGGCCATCGAGATCACCACCCTCGCCCGCGCCAAAGGCCTGTTGGTTCTGGAAGCGATGTGGACGCGCTTTCTGCCCCACATGCACCGCATCCGCGAAATCATCGCCGCAGGCACGATTGGCGAGGTCCGCTCGATCACCGCCGACCACAGCCAGAAACTCTCCGACGACCCCAAACACCGCCTGAACGACCTCGCCCTTGGTGGCGGTGCGCTGCTAGATCTCGGCATCTACCCGATCTCGTTCACATGGGATATTTTGGGCAAACCCGACAGCATGCACGCAAGCGCAACCTTCCGCGCAACCGGGGCCGATGCGCAGGTGGCGACGATCTTCCACTATGCCTCGGGCGCCATCGCCACCACTTTGTCGTCCTCTGACAGCGCCGGTCCCAACCGCGCTTGCGTCGTAGGCTCCAAAGGCCGCATTGAGATCGACCGCGTCTGGTACGAACCCACCAGCTTCCGCGTCTACGCAAGCGACAACAGCCTGATCGAAACCTTCGATCAATCCCGCATTGGCCGCGGCATGCAATATCAAGCCGAGGAAGCCGAAGCACTGATCGCCGCAGGCAAGATCGCAAGCGTCCTGCTGCCGCCCGAGCAAACCGTGCAGATCATGCAAACCCTAGATACCCTGCGCGCCCAGATCGGCCTGAAATACCCAAGCGAGGCTTGATCTGCGCAGCCCAAAACAAGAAAAGTCCCGAAACAAGAAAGGCGGTGGCACCCCAGATGCCACCGCCCATTCTTCGGGGGAAAAACGCTTTGGTCGCAAAAGTTCCAACAAACTGCTTTTGAATATGTCTTTTGATAGCCCGAGTCTCAGTGCCGCCGCATACCCAAATTGCGGTAGGCGCGCGAATAAACTGACCCTAGGGAACGCTGATTTCTCGGCGTCACCCCACCACTTATTCCGCGCACAAGGAATTGCTCTTTTCGAAATACTCCCGTGCGGAGCACTCCGCCCGCACAACCCCATAACCATGTGCCGCCATCGGGGGCATCGAGCCCCCTCCTGCGGCTGCTGCCGCTGCAAGCTGCAAACCGCCCACCCATCCGATCCCCGGCAGCGCCGTTCAAAGGGGCTCCATTCGGCGGGCAAACGCGCCCCCAGCGCCTTTGCTTTTCCGCCTCATACCTCTGCGGACGGCACCGCCTTCTCAGTACATCGCGCCGCACCAACAGCACACGCGCAAACAAGAAAGGCGGCGGCACCCCAGATGCCACCGCCCTTTCTTCGGGGAAAAAGTTTTTCGTCTTAAAGGTTCCAGCTAAGCGCTTCTGAACATACCCTTTGATAGCGCAAGCCCCACCCCGCCCGCATACCCAAATTGCGGTAAGGCCCACCAGATTCTCACCGCCTCGGCAAAAATCGCTCCAACACCTCGAACACTTGCGGCCATTCCTTGAAGAACAGCAACTGCCCGGTGTTCGGCACAAAGCGAATGTCCAGATGCGTGTACTCCGCCATCAACTCGCGGATGGTCTGCACCGGGGTCTGCGGGTCCTGATCGCCCTGCAACAGCACCACCGGGGCCTGCACCCGCTTGACCAGATGCGACCAGTCCTTTTCCGATCCGATACATTCCCGCGTAAACGCTTCCGACGCCAAAACCCGCTCGCCCAGACACACTTCCGACCCCGCCAGCATCGCCTCGCGAATCTCCGGGTCGGCAAAGGCCGCCATATCGGCAGGCGAGCCGCCATTCACCTGCGCGAAAAACTTCTCTTTGCCCAACCGCCGCGCCAAGGAAAACCCGGCCTTGACCAGAAATGGCAGGATTTTCGGCGCATAGCGGGCATTGGCGAGGATAAAGCGCTGCCACTTATCCATCCGCTCATATTGCGCCGCCGTGCGCAACGGCAACTGACAGGCGCAGCCCAAAATCCCCGTCACCATCTCGGGACGCTCCAAACTCAAACTCATCGCAAAACGCAAATCCGCGCCCAAAGCGATCACCGCCGCGCGCCGCACCCCCAGATGCTCCAGCACCGCGATGTAATCCGCCGTCACCTCCTCCAGATGCTCCACGCCTTTCGGATGCAATTCGGTGCGCCCATAGCCCGCCCGCACCGGCACGATCACCCGCATCCCACGCCGCCGTGCCGCACGTTCCGCACTGGCAGGCCAGCGGATCAGCCCGAAATCCAGATGCATGAACACGCAGGGCGCGCCCGAGGGCTGGCCGAACTCGATCCACTCCAACCGCCGCCCGTCCGGGCCGCGCATCTGCTGAAACGACAAAGCCTCCAGCGTCCCCGCTTTGGCGACCACGACAGCACCCTCCGAGGGCAGCACCGCCACATCCATCAGCCCCAGCACCACCCGCACCAGCTCGGATTGGCTATGCGTCTCGGTCTTCGCCAAGATCGAGCGCACCTGCGTGCGCACCGTCTCGGCAGACCGCCTGCGCGCCTCGGCGATATCCTTCACCGGCAGCCCCAGGGTGATCCCGCGCACGATCTCGACTTCCGCCGCCGTCAGCCCAAACGCCTCTTGCACCGTCAGCTCAAAGCCCTCGGGCCAGACCAGTTCGGTCGACATCACCAAAGCCAATGGCTTCGACCCTGGGCTTTCCACCGGCCCCACCCGCACGATCACCGGGCTGCCGGTCCGGCGGGACCGCATCCGCAAGGTGATCACCTTCGCGGCCTTGCCCGCCGCGACCGATGCAATCACCCCGCGCAACAGCGCAATATCCTCGACCTCAAATGGCAGGTCAGATAACCGCGCGCCCTCCTTCAACCCAAACGCCACCGCCGCAGGCCGATTATGCCCCGCCAGCACCGGCCCACCGTCACTCAGAAACGCCGCCGAGCGTGGAATATCCTCCAGCACCGAGCGATAGCCGCCATCATCGCGCGTCGCCTCAAAGCGGTCGAGAAACACCAAGGCCCGCGCCATATGCGCCTCAATCTCGGGGTCATCCAACTGCACCGGATCGTGCCCCGGCCCGCTGCGCAAAGGCGCAATCCGGCCTTCCCAGACATCGAGCAGATCTTCCAGCCGGATCGGATCAAGCGCAACCTCATAGAGCCGATCCACAATCTCGGCTCTATCCTCGCGCGAGGGCGTCTGCGCGGCGTCAGCTGGGGACTTCGGCTCGGACATCTGTCTGTGGTGGCGCAAGCCTGCCGTTACGGCAAGTAAAATCCTGTCGCCGCAGCGCAGCAAACGTCAGGAATCTTCCGATTTCCGCGAAGCCCGCCGCCGCCCCTTCCCGCCGCCGCGATCTTTGCCTAAGAATACTGCGAAATCGCCGCCACAGGAGCCCGCCATGATCACCCTCTACGGAGTTTACCGCTCCCGCGCCTCGCGCCCGTTGTGGCTGCTGACAGAACTCGGCCTGCCGTTTACCCACGTCCCGGTGATCCAAGGCTACCGGCTTGCAGACCCCAAAGCCACCGATGCGCCGCTGAACACCACCTCCGCCTCTTACCTTCAGGTCAACCCGCAAGGCCAGATACCCGCCTATACCGAAGACGGTCTTGTGTTGACCGAAAGCCTCGCCATCACCCTGCACATCGCCCGTTGCCACGGCGGAGCCCTAGGCCCGCAAAACAACGCCGAAGCAGCGCTGATGGAGCAATGGTCGCTGTTCGCCGCCACCTCGGTGGAAACGCCGGCGCTGGAAATCCTCTATATCATCGGTGATGGCGGCGACAAAACCCCCGAGGGTCAGGCCAGCATCGCAGTCAATGCCGAAAAACTGCGCCGCCCGCTTGCCCGCTTGGCTGCGCATCTGTCAGCCCACGATTGGCTCGTCGGCGACCGCTTCACCGCCGCCGACATCAACGTCGCCGAGATCGTCCGCTACGCGCAATCCCACCCCACCTTGCTCGGCGAGTTCCCCTCGGTGAAAACCTGGCTAGAACGCTGCCAATCCCGCCCCGCCTTCCAAACCATGTGGCAAGCCCGCGCGGCTGAACCCGCGTAACCGCATAGCCCGTAGGGTGCGTGATTTCACACACCACACCATGCCCCCTCCATCTTGGAACCCGCCCCATGACCCTCACCCATCAAGATGAGCTCGACGGCCTCAAAGCCATCGGCCGCATCGTCGCCAACACTATGCAGGCCATGGCGAAAGCCATGCAACCCGGCATGACCACGCGAGAACTCGACGACATCGGCCGCGCCCTCTTAGATCAAGCCGGGGCGATTTCCGCCCCCCAAGCCACCTACGATTTCCCCGGTGCCACCTGCATCAGCGTCAACGAAGACATCGCTCACGGCATCCCCGGCCCCCGCATCCTCGCCACCGGAGATCTCGTGAACATCGACGTCTCCGCCTCAAAAAACGGCTACTATGCCGATACCGGAGCGACCTTCCGGCTTGGCCCCGTCGCCCCTGCGCTGGATCAACTCTGCCGCGACGGCAAACGCGCCATGCAGATCGGTATCGCCGAAGTCAGCCATAACAAACCCTTGGCCAATATCGGCAACGCCATCGGCCGCTTCGCGCGCAGTCGCGGCTATACCCTGATCCGCAACCTTGCCAGCCACGGTGTAGGCCGCGCCCTGCACGAATACCCCGAGGAAATCGCCACCTGGCCCAACCACGACAAACGCCGCATCCATCGCGGCCTCGTGCTGACCGTCGAGCCCTTCCTGTCACGCGGTGCCCATTTCGCCAATCAGGCCCGCGACGGCTGGACGCTTTACGCCGACCCCACCGCCCCCGTCGTGCAATACGAACACACCATCGTCGCCACCGACAAAGGCCCGATAATCGTGACCCTGCCGGGCTGATCACCCGCCGACCACAACGCAGCGCCGAACGATCCCCCGTGGCGTGCATGCTCGCACCGCACCCATCGCCCCGCCAATGGAGCGCCGCTAAACCGTCGGATCATCCACATAATTCCGCCAGTTGTGCTGCTCCTTGAACCCCAAAACCTCCCGCACCTTGCGGTTCGACAGCAAACTCTCCTGCGCCCCAACCGGACGGCTCAACGGCACCTTCGGGAAGAACCGCGCCAGCAATTCCTGATTGCTCTGACAGACCGAATTGGTGTCATTGCAGGCATTGAACACCTGAAACCCCAACCCGTCTTTCTTCAGCGCCAGATCGACAATCTGCCCCAGATCTCGTGCATCCATATAGCTGAAGGTGATCCGCCGCCGTTGCCCCGGATCAACGAAAAACTCGGGAAACCGAGTCCGATATTCCTGCGGCTCGATCACATTCCCAATCCGCAAAGCATAAATATCATTGCCAAACCGCCGCTGAAAACTCCGCGCCGTGGCTTCATTGACCTTCTTTGACATGCCGTAGCTGTCCATCGGATCAATGTCGTAATCCTCCTCCAGCGGCAAAACCTTGGGATCGACAATCCCATTGGAAAAACAAACCCCGTAGGTTGTCTCTGAACTGGCAATGATCACCTTCGGAATACCCAGCTTACAGGCCGCCTCCAGCACGTTATAAGTGCCCATCACATTGACGCGGTAGGTTTCATTCTCCGCCTGCAACATCAGCGCAGGCACCGCGGCAAAATGCACCACCGCATCAAACCGCGGCGCCGCCCCCGCGTCCAACTCCGCCCCATCCATATGCGCCGCCATCGCGTTGAACATCTGGCCCGAGTCGCAAATATCCGCGTTCAAATCCGCCACTCCGGCAAGCCGCAACGCCACCCGATCCACGTTCAGCACTTTGTGCCCCTGCGCCGCCAGATAGGCCACCACATGTCGCCCCGCCTTGCCCGACCCGCCCGTAAACAATACCCGCATCTCAGCCTCCCGATGTTTCCCCCAGCCTACCCCCCGTATTGCAATCCAGCAACACCCCCACATCTTGCGCCCCTCCCCCCCGATCTGTGATAATCCCCCCAAAAGCCGCAAAACAAGAATCGAGCACGCATGGCCAACGACCTCCTCTCCGGCACGCCCGACACCTACGACGCCTCGTCCATCGAGGTGCTGGAGCCGCTTGAGGCTGTCCGCCTCCGCCCCGGCATGTATATCGGTGGCATTGATGAGCGCGCCTACCACCACCTCGCCGCCGAAATCATCGACAACGCGATGGACGAGGCCGTCGCAGGCCACGCCAACCGCATTGAGGTCGAACTCCACGCCGACGGCTCGCTCACCGTGCGCGACAATGGCCGCGGCATCCCGGTCGATCCGCATCCGAAATTCCCCGACAAATCCGCGCTGGAAGTCATCCTCTGCACCCTGCATTCCGGCGGAAAATTCAACGGCAAAGCCTATGAGACTTCAGGCGGTTTGCACGGTGTTGGCTCCTCGGTGGTCAACGCCCTCTCCGATCACCTTTATGTCGAGGTCGCCCGCAACAAAGAACTCTACGCCCAAAGCTTCTCGCGCGGCACGCCCCTCGGCCCGATCGCCAAGATCGGCGCCGCCCCCAACCGTCGTGGCACCGCCTTCACCTTCCACCCAGATCCGCAAATCTTTGGCAGCCACCACTTCCGCCCCTCGCGCCTGCTCCGCATGGTCCGCTCCAAGGCCTACCTGTTTTCAGGCGTGGAGATCCGCTGGAAATCCGCCATCCCCGACGGCGACACGCCGCTAGAGGCCACCTTCCACTTCCCCGGCGGCCTCGCCGATTATCTCTCCGATACGCTAGAGAAAACCACCACCTACGCCGACCGCCCCTTCGCGGGCAAAGTCTCGTTTCAGGAAAAATTCCAGGTTCCCGGCTCGGTCGAATGGGCGATCAACTGGAGCCCGGTGCGCGACGGCTTCCTGCAATCCTACTGTAACACCGTCCCCACCCCCGAAGGCGGCACCCATGAATTCGGTTTTTGGAGCGCGATCCTAAAAGGCATCCGCGCTTACGGCGAATTGACCAAAAACCGCAAAGCCGAAATGATCACCCGCGACGATATGCTCGCCGGGGGCTGCGCGTTAATATCGGTGTTCATCCGAGAGCCGCAATTCGTCGGCCAAACCAAAGACCGCTTGGCGACCGAAGAAGCCACCCGCTACGTTGAAAACGCCGTGCGCGATCACTTTGACAACTGGCTGGTGTCAGATTCCAAATCCGCAGGCGCGATCATGGATTTCCTGATCCTGCGCGCCGAAGAACGCCTCAAACGCAAGCAAGAGAAGGAAACCCAGCGCAAGACCGCCACTAAAAAGCTGCGCCTGCCGGGTAAACTCACCGATTGCTCCAGCAAAACCCGCGACAACACCGAATTGTTTATTGTCGAAGGCGATAGCGCAGGCGGATCGGCCAAAGGCGCGCGCGATCGTGAAACCCAAGCCATCATGCCGCTGAAGGGTAAAATCCTCAACGTGCTGGGCGCGGCTTCCGGCAAACTCAACGACAACTCCGAAATCCGCGATATCTGCGAGGCTTTGGGCGTGCAAATGGGCAGCCGTTTCAAAGTCGATGACCTGCGCTATGATAAAATCGTCATCATGACCGACGCCGACGTGGACGGCGCCCATATCGCCAGCCTTCTGATGACCTTCTTCTTCACCCAAATGCGCCCGCTGATCGACAAAGGCCATCTGTATCTGGCCTGCCCGCCTTTGTATCGCCTGACCCAAGGCGCACGCCGTCTCTATGTCGCCGACGATGCCGAGAAAGAGCTTTGGCTGGCCAAGGGATTGGGCGGCAAAGGCAAAATCGACGTGCAGCGATTCAAGGGCTTGGGCGAGATGGACGCCAAAGACCTGAAAGACACCACCATGAACCCTGCCACCCGCAAACTGATCCGCGTCACGATTGACGAGGATGCTCCGGGCGAGACCGGGGATCTGGTCGAGCGTCTGATGGGTAAAAAGCCGGAGTTGCGGTTCCAGTATATTCAGGAAAACGCGCGGTTTGTGGAGGAGTTGGATGTTTGACGATGAGAGTTTTGCATGAGGATATTGTGGATGAAAGCTAAGTTAGAGATTGAAATGCGGCTTCGATTTCTGAATTAATGGATTCGATCATTTTTTTGTTAAAATCATATCCCAAAAATGCATTGGTGTGCTCATTGGCTTCCTTCTTGCCCACATCTAATAACATTGAAAATAGTCGATATAAGCTAGCCACACTCTTAGCCCGTAAACTTATTTTTCCCAATTCCGTAAGTGTGTATACAAGAATTTTTTTACGATCGTGGAGCATTGGCAGAACATGCTTTCTTCCATCGTCAATTTCAACCACATGATCCAAAAAGTGACGAGCCGATAACCACAGTATTGCATCTGGCAGTTCCTCAGAGTCACCCCATAACCCGTGCGCAAAATCATTCCGCAGATCAAAAATTGATTTTGCACTTTTATCAATCCGTCGCAGAAGTTCTAGTAACTCATCAGTCAGGCAAGATAAGGCAGCCGCCTGAAGTAACGCTTTCTGTGTCGACGCAGTTTGTATACTTAAATACGTTGATAGACCAATATGAGATTCGGTTCCAAGCATCGCAGAAAGAATTAGACCCCGCGCATTTTCTGCCAGCGATATACTGGCAATCGTTTCCATAATAAGTAGAGCTTCAGCAGGGCGCTTACTGAGCGATTCCGAACCGTGACTGAAATTACAATTAGGCTTAACTCTGGATAATGGATTTGGCACTAGCTTCGTCCTTGTGTTTACGGACTTAATTTGCCTTGTTCTTAAAGACACCGCAAGCAAACCTTAGGATAATTGGTTCACGCAGGTAGGAGTATCTTCCTCGTCTTCACCCTTCCTTAACCATCCCTCCCCTATCCTCACCCTTGCATTTCCCCTTAATGTATGCATATAAATGTGGGACTGGGTCGAGCCAAAGCGCAAAGCGACGCTGCTTCTTCGGGGGCCGGATTTTGCTATGGTCGAAAGCATGGACCTCGACTTGGCCGAGGTAAGTCTTGACGACCGAAAAGACTACGGTGAGATTCGGCTTCAGGCGAGAGGGCTTATTGACGGTCGCCTCTACGTCATAGCCTTCACCCAGCGCGGTGAGAGTTTGCGTCTGATCAGTCTGCGCAAGGCGAGCAAAAGGGAGCAGGTGCTGTGGGAAAATCGCTGAGAGAGTCTGAACCAGACGAAGAAAACCCGGAATGGACCGCCGAAACCTCTGCCCGCGCCAAGCCCGTCTGGGCCTTCCCCGAACTCGTCGCCGTGCTGCAACAACACGGCAAACTCGGTCGCCCGCCGTTGGCCGAGGCTGAGAAAAAGCAACGCGTCACGCTCTACCTCGACCCCGATGTGCTGGCGAACCTGAAACAGGGCGGGAAAGGCTGGCAAACCCGCGCCAATGCTGCTTTGCGCAAGGCGTTGGGGCTGTAGGGTGGGTGCAACCCACCACGCCCAAACCTTAACAGATCCTTACCGACTCCCCACAACCATTTGAAATCAAACACAAACCAAAATGGTCCCAACTCGGGACCACCAAAAACCTACCCCCGCCGCAGCAAATAAATATCCATAATCCACCCATGCGCCGCCCGCGCATTTTCCCGCAAACTCACAATCCGCGCCCCCACCTCGGCCAGCGCCCCCTCAACAATAATCTCCTCAGCCATCCCCACATACCCCCCCCACCAGATACGCACCCCCGTCGGGTCAATACTCTGAAACGAACACTCCCCATCCAACATCACCACCGCCGTATCGACGCCGCTGGGAAACCCCTCCTCCCGCAACCGCCGCCCCGTGGTCACGATAAACGGCGCCCCAATCTCATTCAAAGCCATCCCATGCGCCGCCGTGAGGGCATGAATAGACGTCACCCCCGGCACGACATGAACCCGCTCGCTCGGCACCAACCGCGCAGCAATCCTCAGCGTGGAATCATACAGGCTAGGGTCGCCCCAAACCAACAGAGCCACCCGCTCCGCCGCCCCAATCGCGGCCCGCCACACGTCCGCGATCCGGTCGTGCCAATCCTCAACCCGCGCCTTATAGTCCGCGATGGTTTCGTCCCGCACCGGCAGATCAAACTCCACGATCCGGGTGGCAGGGTTGGTCAGCACATCGCGGCAGATCGCGAGGCGCAATTCGGCCAGATCGGCTTTTCCCTCGCCCTTGCAGGGGATCAGGATCAGATCAGCAGCGTTGATCGCCTTGATGGCTTGCAGGGTCAGATGGTCGGGATTGCCCGTGCCGATCCCGATGAGGGTGAGGGTGAGATCAAACATGGCGCCTCCTAAAGCTGCGCTATTTGCAGCAAAACGCGCGCCAACCGCAAGGATTGGCGCGCGTTGATTTTAGTCAACCTTACTGCGGGCGCGACCAGAGCCAACCCGACAGCGCGCCCAAAGCCGACCAGACGATCAGACCCACCCCCAGCGAGCGCGCCGCGAAGGTTGAGGCCAGTTCGGGCGGGGCAACGCCGGAATAGCTGTCCAATTCGGGCGCGCCGATCACATGCGGGACAGCCAGCAGAGCGACCGCGCCGATCACCGAAGCCACGCCCTTGCCGTAGCCCAGCAGGCCCAAAGCGGCAGCGGTGCAGATCGCGGTGCCAATCCACCAGATCTGACGCGCGGTAAGATCGGCGGCCATGGTGCCGGGGAGTTCAGGTTCCAACCCCATCGCCGGGGCGAGTTGGAAGGCGGCGTAGCCCGCGATGCCCCAGAGCAGGCCTTCGCGCAGGGTCACACGTTTGCCGAACACTTCTGCAAGGCCATAACCTGCTACCAGAACAAGGGCATAGCCGACAAACTCAAGGCCGTAGAACAGACTGGTCGAAGCATTGCGCGCGAATGCGCCGCCTTCTTCAGCGGCCTCGTGCTTGTGCTCATGGCCGTCAGCCTCGACAGCTTCGGGCGTAGCCGGAGCCGTTGCATCTGCCGCAGGCGCTTCGGGGGCGGCATGATCGTGGTCTTCCGCAGGTGATGCCACACCGTTGAAATGCACCAATGCGCCGGTTTCATATTCTTCGCCCAGAAGGATCAGCTTCTGCACGAATGCGAAATGCAGCAGGGCCGCAAGCAGGCCTGCCGCAAAACCAGCGAACACCGCGCTGGTCACCATACGTTGGATCATGCGTTCAGTGGCAGGGGAAGCCAGAAGCGTGACGCACATCATGTGCTGCGTCATGTAGGGTTTGCGAATGGGCAAAACCGGTCAGAAACACGGTCGAGGCGCCAATCATAGCAACAAACAGCACTGACATCAGTGCGGTGGCTTTGCTGGAAACGAGGGTCTTCGTGGTCATTTTACTCTCCATACCGTCACACCCGACGGTGTTTAGCGTTTCTTTGCACGGCCGGTCTCCTGGCTCGCGGGTCTTAGCGACCTTCCGCCTTCCCAGCTTGAGGCTTTTCAGCCGTCAGCCAGTGGCATTTCAGAAGGCCGCTCACCGCATACAGTCGCGGGGGCGGCTGAGGCTTGGGGTGCCGATTGGTCCACCCATTCCTCATTCTCGTTTCAGTTCAGACGCTTTGCGTTTTTAGAACACCATGCCCCTTCATCAGTCGCCTAAGCCCCGGTTTGGGTCAAGCAGAAATACGGCTTTTGAAGGCGCAACGCCGACACTTTGATGCGAATGGCCTAGCCGGGAATGCGCGCGATGGCCTTCGTGCGCAGATTTCCCAATACACGGGCATCGGCGAAATTGCCGTCTGGCGAGGCGGCATAGAGGCGGGCGAAATTTTCAAGCTCGAGCAGATCAGCGGCCGTGATGTCGCCAAACAGATAGGCGGTTTTACCATCCGCCCGAAAGGCGATGGTCTGATCGCGGGTGCAGCCGGACATACATTCGATTTCAAGCACTTCGACATCGGCGGGCATGGCTGCACGCAGGGTGTCGGCAAAGCCCTCGCGGCCCAACTGGCACAGGGTGCAGACGTAAAGCCTCATGCCGGGAACTCGGCCAAGGGGCCGTAGAAGATCAGCGCTGGATGCGGGCTTTGGGCGGTTTGCAGATGCGCAGCAAGGCTGGCGATGGTGTGGCGGGTGATCTGCTGATCGGGGGTTGAAACCGCTTCGGCCAGCAGCGCAGGCGTGTCAGCGGGCAGACCATGGGCGATCAAGCGGCTCGCCAGATCGGCGAAGGTGCGGCGGCCCATATAGACCACGGTGGTTGCCATCGGGTCGGCGAGGGCGGCCATATTGGTGCTTTCCGGCAGGCTTCCGGTCACATCCGCCCCGGTGATGAACTGCACGCGCCGCGCGGTGAGGCGGCGGGTCAACGGGATGCCAGCGGCGGCCGCGGCGGCAGAGGCAGAGGTGACACCGGGGATGATTTCGTAAGCAATGCCAGCGGCTTGCAGCGCGACGATTTCCTCCTCCAGCCGCCCAAACATACCGCAATCGCCGGATTTCAGCCGCACGACGCGCTGGCCTGCCAAAGCGTGATCGACCAGCAGGCGGCTGACGTGATCTTGTTTCGGCGAGGGTCGCCCTGCCCTTTTGCCGACCGCGATCAGATCGGCTTGCGCGGCATGGCCAAGGATCGGGCCGGAGGACAGATCGTCAAACAGCACCACCTCGGCGGCGGCCAAGCGTTGCACGGCCTTGACCGTCAGCAGATCCGGGTCACCGGGGCCAGAGGATACGAAGGAAACAAAGCCAGTCATGTCGCCTCTGCGATCAAATGGAAGAAGGTGCCCGAAGATTGCCCGCCGCCCGCATGGATGCGCAGCGAACCCGTTTCAGGCACTATGGTATCGGTCGCATCGGTGACATGCGCAAGGGCCGCGTCGGGCTGGGCGAGAATGGTAGCATAGTGAAATTCATGGCCGCGCAGGCGGGTGTGGGCCGGGTGGCCAGCCAGTGGTGCGTGTGTTTGGGCTAGGCGGTAGCCCAGATGCATCCGGCGTTTAGCAAAGCTGGTCTCTAGCCCCAGAAGCCCGGTCATTTTATGGCGCTCACCTTGCGCGTCGATCAGGCCCGCACCCATCGCCATATAGCCGCCGCACTCACCATGCACCGATTTGGTCTGGGCGAAGGTTTGCAGGGATTGGCAGAAATGCGCGTTGGCAGCGAGTTTTCCGGCATGAAGTTCGGGGTAGCCGCCGGGCAGCCAGCAGGTTTCAGCACTGGGATCAGGTGCTTCGTCAGCCAACGGCGAGAATGGCAGGATCGTGGCCCCCGCCGCGCGCCATCCGGCCAGAAGATGCGGATAGACGAAAGAGAACGCGGCATCGCGAGCCAAGGCGATGCGGTTGGCGGGCGGGATGATTTTCAGCGGTTGCGCGGGCGGCAGATGGCCACGGGCGGCGGCGCGCAGGGTGTCGAGGTTGAGGTGTTCGGCAATGAACGCCCCAGCTTCGGCCAACAGGGCTTGCAGATGCGGCTGTTCTTCGGCTTGCACGAGGCCCAAATGCCGCTCGGGCAGTGCGATTGAGGCGCGACGCGGCAGCGCGCCCAGCACCGGGATACCCGCCGCCTCCATCCCTGCGCGGACCAGGGCTTCGTGGCGCGGTGAGGCGACCCGGTTTAAGACGACCCCGGCGAAGGGCATCTCGGGGCGCATTTTGGCGAAACCGATGGCGACGGCAGCGGCCGATTGCGCTTGGCCCGAGACATCCAGCACCAGCACCACCGGCCACCCCATCATCACCGCGATATCGGCGCTAGCCCCAGAGCCGAATTCCCCCGGTTTGGCAACGCCATCGAACAGGCCCATCGAGCCTTCGGCGAGGATCAGATCGGCGTCCGCCGCTACCGAAGCCAGCCCTGCGATCCGCGCCGGGGTCATCGCCCAACTGTCCAGATTGACCGAAGCGCGGCCCGAGGCCGCGGCATGGAAGGCGGGGTCGATATAGTCGGGGCCGGATTTGAACGGCTGTACGTTAAGCCCCTGCGCCCGAAAGGCGGCGAGCAGACCCAGCATCAGCGTGGTCTTGCCGGTGCCCGAGGCGGGGGCGGAAATCAGGAGGCCGGGGGGATTCATTTGGCGTCCGGGAAGCGGGGTTCGGTGCCGACGGGGCGGAAGCGGCGGTCGTAATCGCCGGCGTAGAGGCGGCTTTCCTCGAAGCCTTCGGCGGCCAAAGCGGGGCCGACAAGGATCAGCGCCGTGCGCTCCATTTCCGCGCCAATGGCGGTTTGCAGAGTGGCAAGTGTCGCGCGGACGATACGCTCATCCGGCCAAGTTGCGCGCCAGACCACGGCGACAGGGCAATCGGGTCCGTAGTGCGGCGTCAGATCTGCGACAACCTTTTCAAGCACATGCACGGACAGATGGATGGCAAGGGTGGCCCCGGTGGCGGCGAAGGCGGGCAGATTCTCGCGGTCTGGCATCGCGGTGGCGCGGCCAGAGGTGCGGGTCAGGACCACCGATTGGGTCAGGCCCGGCAGGGTCAATTCGGTGGCTAAAGCTGCGGCGGCGGCGGCGAAGGAGGGCACACCGGGGGTCACGTCATAGGGGATATTCAGGGCGCGCAGGCGGCGGAGTTGTTCGCCCATCGCCGACCAGACCGACAGATCGCCTGAATGCAGGCGGGCGACATCTTGGCCTGCGGCATGGGCGGCGGCGAGTTCGGCTATGATCTCGTCCAGCGACAAAGGGGCGGTGTTGATGATCTTGGCACCGGGCGGACAATGCGCCAGCAGCGCTTGCGGCACCAGCGATCCGGCATAAAGGCAGACCGGGCTGGAGGCGATCAGATCACGGCCACGCAGGGTGATCAGATCGGGCGCACCTGGGCCTGCGCCGATGAAATGGATGGTCATATGGGGCTCCTTTCGGCAAGGGCTGCGGTGGCCTTGCCGTCTTGGGATGTGACGCGGGGGCCTAAAAGCCGTGCGCCGGGGCCAGCGTCGGCAAGCGCTGCGGCTTCGGCAAGGCTGCCAGTGCCGTAGTGGGCTTGGACGCGGGCGGATTGGGTGAAGGTCGCTTGGTTTTGCAAGCTTTCCAAGGAAACTGCGTGTAGGGGCAGGGCCATTTCAGCGGCAAGGGCTTGGATGACAGGGGAGTCAGCTTTGTCCTCGGCGGTGGCGAGAGCCTGCGCCTTTTCGCCCCCTGCAGCGCGCAGAGCATCGCGCAGGCTGTCGATCCTGGCACCTTTGCGAAAGCCTATGCCTGCAACGATCATCTTGTGACGCTCCACTGCACGACCGGGCGGGTGGCATCCCAGCCACGCATCCGGCCTAAGGGGGCGGCCGTGGCTAGGTCAATGCGCAGAAGCGTGCCGCCGCGTTGAGCGTGTTGCAGTGCCAGCAGGCTTTCGGTTTCCAAGGTGACGCCATTGGCGACAATGCGGGCGCCTGCGGGCAGGATGTGCCAAAGTTGATCGTAAAGCGCCGCATTGCCACCGCCGCCGACAAAGACGGCATCAGGCAGGGGATGCCCGGAGAGGGTTTCGGCTGCCGGGCCTTCGACGCAGGTCAGACGGTGGTCTATTCCGAAACCGGTGGCATTGGTGCGGATGTTGATGGCGCGGTCGGCACGGAGTTCAAACGACAGCGCGCGGCCCCCCGCCAAGCACCATTCGGCCGAAATCGAGCCGGAGCCTGCGCCAATGTCCCACAGCAACTCACCTGCGCGGGGCGCGAGGGCAGAGAGCGTCAGCGCGCGCACCGGGCGTTTGGTGATCTGGCCGTCATGGGCGAACAGGGCGTCGTCGAGGCCAGAGGCACGCGATAGACCCTTGCCTGCAGTGATCTCGATGGCGACGGCGACCGGGGCAGTGATGTCGGTCAGCGCAATAGCGGCGGCGGTGGTCTGGCGGATACGCTGATTGGGGCCGCCGAGGGATTCCAGAATGGTCAGCTTGGCGTCAAAGCCTTGTTCGATCAGCCATGCCGAAAGGGCTTGCGGCGCGTCGCCGTCGCGCAGCAGGCAGATCGCCCGCGCGCCTTTGGTCAGCGCGGGGCGCAGGCGGGCAAAGGGAGCGGCGTGCAGGCCGTGGCAGGTGATTTCCTCCATCCGCCAGCCGATTTGCGCAGCGGCAAGCTGGAAGGTCGAGGGCGCAGGGAAGGCTTGCCATTCGTCGCGGGAAAGCTGGGCGGTCAGGCTGCTGCCCGCGCCGAACCAGAACGGATCACCCGAGGCGAGCACGGCCACGTTTTGCCCCTTGTGGGCCAGAACGGGGGCCACCGAAAACGGGATCGGCCAAGCACGGCCCTTGTCGCCTGCCGCCACTAAGGCCAAATGACGCGGGCCACCGAAGATGATTTCAGCCCGCGCCAAAGCTTCACGGCTTGCATCCGATAGGCCCGCCAAGCCATCCTCACCCAGACCGATGATCGCAACCCAAGGCTTACCCATGACTCGCATCCTTCTGCTGGGCGGCACCACCGAGGCCAGCCTGTTGGCGCGGGCAATGGCTGCTGCGGGGCAGGATGCGGTGTTCTCTTACGCTGGGCGTACCGATAGCCCAGTGGCGCAGCCCCTGCCCATGCGGGTCGGCGGCTTTGGCGGCGTGGCGGGGCTGGTGGACTATTTGCGCGCCGAGCGGATTGGCGCTGTGATCGACGCCACGCATCCCTTCGCAGCGCAGATGAGCCGCAACGCGATGGAGGCTTGTGCGCAGGCTGGAGTGCCATTGCTGGGGCTGGAGCGCAAGCCTTGGGTGGCGGGGATCGGCGACCGTTGGGTGCATGTGGGTAGCATGGAGGCGGCTGTTGCAGCCCTGCCAGACGCCCCGGCGCGGGTTTTCTTGGCGATCGGCAAGCAGAATTTGGCTGGCTTCGCCGCCAAGCCGCACCACTATCTGCTGCGGCTGGTCGATGCGCCCGATACGCCGCCCTTGCCCGACTGCACCGTGGTTCTGGCGCGCGGGCCGTTTGAGGTAGAGGGCGATAAGGCGCTGCTGATGCAGCATAATATCAGCCATATCGTTGCCAAGAATGCAGGTGGCGCGGGGGCAGAGGCTAAGCTGATCGCCGCCCGCACTTTGGGCCTTCCGGTGATCCTGATCGACCGCCCGGCCCTGCCCGCGCGGCGCATGGTGGGCTCGGTGGCCGAGGTGATGGCTTGGCTGCCTCATGCGGAACGCGGCGTGTAAACGAAGCGGCCAACCCGGCGGGTGGCGGAATTTCCGACGATCACAACCGTGCGCATATCGGCCATTTCGGGCGTGGCTTCGGCGAGGGTGACGGTCTGGATGCGTTCTTCCGGGGTGGACACTGCGCGAGCGAAGGTGATCAGGCGGTCGGGGCCACATTCTTCGCGCAGGATCTCCAAAGCGCGGGCGAATTGGTGCGGGCGGCTGGCGGAGCGCGGGTTGTAGAAGCCCATCGCGAAATCGGCTTGGGCAGCGAGGCGCAGGCGGTGTTCCACCAGCGGCCACGGTTTGAGGTTATCGCTCAGGTTGATAGCGCAGAAATCGTGACCCAAGGGCGCGCCGGCATGGGCGGCGGCGGCAAGCATGGCGGTGATGCCGGGGAGGATGCGGATATCCAAATGGTGCAGGTCGGGTCGATTTTCCAACGCTTCAAACAAAGCCGAGGCCATTGCGAAGACGCCGGGATCGCCGGAGGAGACGATCACCACCTTTGCCCCCTCGGACACAAGGCGCAGGGCATGATCGGCGCGGTCAATTTCAACCCGGTTGTCCGAGCCATGCAAGTTCAGGCCGGGGCGCGGGGCGATACGGGCGACATAGGGGAAATAACCGATCACATCGGTGGCCTCGGCCAAAGCGGCGCGGACCTCTGGCGTCACCATGTTTTCCGCGCCGGGGCCAAGGCCCGCGACGGCCAGCCAACCGCTCATTCGACACCGCCAATTTCCGGGCGGCGGCCTTGGCCGTGGACCAGCACGATGGCGAAATACGGGCAATCGGTGACATCGACTTCGGACAGCCGGGCGATGCGTTGGGTCGGCATGGTGCCGCGTTCAACCAGCCATGCATCGTTCAGCCGCCCAGCGTGCTCCAACGCGGCGCGCACTTTCGGCAGATTGCGGCCAGTTTTCATAATCACCATCGCGTCAGAGCGCTGCATATGGGTGATCAGATCGGCCTCGGGCAGCGTCGCCATCAACACCGACAACACATCATCGCCCCAAGTAAAGGGGGTGCCAACGGCGTTCCAGCAGCCTGTCATACCCGTGATGCCAGGGATCACCTCGACCTCGGCGCGGCCTTGCAAGCGGGTGTGCAGGTGCATGAAAGAGCCGTAGAAGAACGGATCGCCTTCGCAGAGCACGATCACATCGGCGGTCGTCGCGACCTGTGCCAAACGGTCGGCCCAATCATCATAAAACTGCGCCAAAGCATGGTTATATTCCGGACTGTCGAACGGCATTTCCGTGGTGACAGGGTATTCCATCGCATATTCGACAACACCCGATGCCAGCATCCCCTGCACGATCTGCCGCGCTTGGCCTGCCCGCCCCGCCTTGCGGAAATAGGCGACATGCGCCGCCGCCCGGATCAATCGGTCAGATTTCACCGATATCAGATCGGGGTCGCCGGGGCCAAGGCCTGTGCAGATGATCTTGCCCATTCACTCCACCCGGCTTGCAAGCGCGTTGATCGCGGCCACGGTGATCGCCGAGCCGCCCAGCCGCCCGCGCACGATCAGGGACGGCACCGGAAGCACCTCCATCAATGCCGCTTTCGATTCCGCCGCCCCGATGAAACCGACCGGGCAGCCGATGATCGCGGCAGGGCGCGGGCAAGCGGGGTCTTCCAGCATGTTCAGAAGGTGGAACAGGGCAGTGGGGGCATTGCCGATGGCAACAACGGCCCCGGCGAGGTGGGGACGCCAAAGCTCCAAGGCGGCGGCGGAGCGGGTATTGGCCATTTCCTTCGCCAAAGCGATCACCGCAGGGTCATGCAGCGTGCAAATCACCTGATTGCCCGCAGGCATCCGGCCCCTTGTGACGCCTTCGGACACCATCCGCGCATCACATAGGATCGGCGCACCTGCTTCCAGCGCAGCCCGCGCCGCAATCGCCATGCCTTGGGAAAATTCGATATGCGCCTCAAGCCCAACCATTCCGGCGGCATGGATCATCCGCACCGCGACGATTTCTTCTTCGGGCGTAAATCGGGCGAGATCGGCCTCGGCGCGGATCATCGCGAAGGAACGGCGGTAAATCTCGGCACCATCGGTGATGTAGCTGTGCGGCATCAGGGGAACTCGTTCAGGATATTGGTTTCGGTGAGGTCATCGGCGGATAGCCCTTCGCGCAGCGGAGTGCCAGAGGCGGTGCCGTTGCGGATCAGGGAGAAGCCTGTGGGGGTGGCCGTCAGGGTCAGGGGCGCTGCGGTCGGGTGGGCACAGCCTTTGGCACAGCCCGAGACATGCAGGGTTTCAGTGAGTTTCGGGGCCAAAGCGCGGGCGAGCGGGCGGGTGGCGGCATGGGCTTGCAGGCAACCGGGGGCACCGGTACAGGCGATCACCCGCAACATCGGATCATCGGCGCGGGTGATCAGACCGGGGATTTGCGG
Source organism: Cypionkella psychrotolerans (assembly GCF_001294535.1). Classification (GTDB taxonomy): domain Bacteria; phylum Pseudomonadota; class Alphaproteobacteria; order Rhodobacterales; family Rhodobacteraceae; genus Cypionkella; species Cypionkella psychrotolerans. The sequence continues at coordinate 58,059 of NZ_LGIC01000066.1, forward strand.
GGCCTCGGTCAGCCCTTCGATCAGCAGCATCCGCCAAGGTGTGACGCGTAGAGGGCCTAGGTCGCCAAGCTGGGCGAGGGTTTCGGCCTGCATCTGGCCAAACTCAAAGCCGACCAGTTGGCCTTGCGCGAATGTGCCCGGTTTGGGAGGCGGGGCGTTCCCAAGCATTGCATCGCTGCCTTCCCTAAACCGCAGGGGCAGGCGATCATGCCGGGTATTTCGAGGTTCATTTTGCCAAAGCCGGACCATTCTTCCGCGCCCGCCTTCGACCCCGCCACTGTCCACAAACCAGCGCGCCAATTCTAGTGCGGCGGTTGCGGCAGCTTCCGGAGTATCGACCATTGCGCCAGTGACGAAACTTTCGCCGCGCACCAACCAGCCAGACAGGTGCCACTCGATGCGAATATCAACGGAGGCTGTTCGGATGGTGGAAGACTTGGCAAGATCAATCGAAAAACCAAACTTGCCCGGCAAATTGGGCGCATCTTGAGCGCTAAGTGCTCGGGCCAACGCCGCAGCGATCTCTTGCGAGCCATCCCCCTCCGTCCAAAACGGCGAGACGATAATGTTGCGGCGGGCCTCATCGGTCGCATCGGTGTCGATCAAATCGAACCCGCGCAGGCCGTCGATCAGGGCAGGATGGCTGGCGTCGGTGACGCCGCGCAGTTGCAGGTTGGCGCGGTTGGACAGATCAATCAGCCCGCTGCCATGCAGGGCTGCAAGCTGGGCAATGCCTCGCGCCTGATCGGGGGTTAGACGCCCCCCACGCGGGCGGACACGCACCACCAAGCCATCCCCGGATTGCATCGGGCGCAAGGCTCCGGGGCACCAACCTTGGATGACGGGCGTGCTCATTCCCCTGCCCCCATCATGGCCGCGATGGAATTGCGGCGCGTGATCCACAGGCCTGCATCCTGCAACGCCTGAAACCGCGCACGCAGCGCGGCGAGGGCAGCAGGGTTTTCCGCTGCCATAAAGGCCACCAGATCGGCACGGCCCAAAGTGGCTTCGTGATACAAATCAAAGAGATGCGCGGGCACGCTGCGGGTCAGATGTGCGTAGGCGGCGAGGTTGTCCAAGGTCGCCGTCACTTCGGCAGCGCCCCGGAAGCCGTGCCGCATCATGCCGCTCGCCCAATCTGGATTGGCGGCGCGGGCGCGCACCACGCGACCGATTTCCTCGGCGACAAGCCGGGCTTTCGGGGCATCGGGGCGGGTGGCGTCGATGTGGTAAAGCGCGGGCTCGGCGGCTCCGATCGCGGCCATGGCGGCGGCGAAACCGCCCTCATGGGCGGCATAATCGGGGGCCAGAAGGATGTCGGTTTCCACCAGATCCTGCACATGGGCATAACCGTCAGCGGCCCGCAGGCGGTCTTCCAAAGCGGCCCGGTTGTGCTGGATTTGGCCTTTGGCATCAACGGTCCAATCCGAGCCTGACAGCCAAGCCTCACCCGCCGCAGCACGTCCTTCTGGGGTGTAATCCTCTAACGCAGGCTCCATCCCCATACCGTAAAGCCCCGGTTTCGGGCCGAACACACGGGGACCAGCGGTGATGTAGGGGTTCATATCCGGGGCTTCATCGCGCAGCGATAGGGCTGAGGCCCCGGCGTCGAACAACTGACTGAGCCCGCCGAACACATCGCGGAACAGGCCGGAGACGCGCAGTGTCACGTCAATGCGGGGGCGGTCCAGCAAGGCCAGCGGAACGATCTCAAAGCCGGAAACCCGCTCAGAGCCCTCATCCCATTTCGGCGCAAGCCCCGCCAGATGCAGCGCCATCGCCAGTTCTTCGCCCGCCGTCCGCATGGTGGCAGACCCCCAAAGGTCGATCACCAGCCCCTTCGGCCAGTCGCCCTTATCCTGCAAATGGCGTCGCAGAAGTTCCTCGGCCAGCTTCACACCTTGGGCATGGGCGGCACGGGATGGCACGGCGCGGGGGTCAACGGAGTAGAGGTTGCGGCCTGTCGGTAGCACATCGGTGCGGCCGCGCCATGGGCTGCCAGAAGGACCTGCATTGACACGACGGCCCGCAAGCGCGGTCAGCAAGCCCTCAGTTTCGCCGGGCGCTTGGCCGTAGATATGCAACCCGTCGCCGAACTGGCTTTCCTTGATGTCGCAGACGAAACGGTCAATCCGGGTGATCGCCTCGGCGGGGCTGGCGTTTTGGTCAAGGCCAAGGTCAGCCTCAACCCCCGAGGCTTGTGCCTCATCCCGAATGGTAGCGATCAGGCGGTTGCGGCGGGACGGGTCTAGGCCGTCGGCGGTGGAGTATTCGTCGAGCAGGCGTTCGAGGCGGAGCAGGTTTTCGGGGGTGGCACTTTGCGCCAAAGGCGGTGGGACATGGCCTAACGTGACAGCCCCGATACGGCGCTTGGCTTGGGCGGCCTCGCCGGGGTCGTTGACGATGAACGGATAGACCACGGGCAGCGGTCCGGTCAGGGCTTCGGGCCAGCACTCGGTGGACAGGGCCACCGATTTCCCCGGCAGCCATTCCAGCGTGCCATGTGCGCCGATGTGGATCAGGGCGTGTAGGTTTTGCGCGCGCAGCCAGAGGTAAAAGGCGACATAGGCGTGACGCGGGGTGCGGGATAGGTCGTGGTAGTCGGTTTCGCGGCGGGTCACGGTGCCGCGTTCGGGTTGCAGGGCGATCAGGGCTTGGCCTGCAAGGGTGGCGGCGAAGTGGAAGTGGCCGTTGTGGGCGGCGGGGTCGGATTCAGGTGCGCCCCATGCCGCGCCGAGAGCGGCTTGGAGGGGTTCTGGCAGGCTGGTGAGGGCGGTTTTGTAGGCGTCGAGCGGCCATGTCAGGGTTTCGGTGGTCAGGGCTTGGGCGAGGTTTTCGGCGGGCTGAACTGCGTAGCCTGCGGCGGCTAGGGCCGTGGTCAGGGCCTCGGTGCTGGCGAGGGCATCAAGGCCAACGGCATGGGCAATCTGGTCGGGACGGCCGGGATAGGTGGACAGGATCACTGCCAGTTTGCGCTGCGGCGCAGGCGTGGTGGCAAGGTGTTGCCAGCCGAGGATGCGGTCCACCACGGCATTGATGCGCATAGGATCGGCGCGGTGGGCGAAGCGCGAGAATTGCAGATCGGGGTCGCGTTTTCCCGGCGATTTGAAGCTGACCACGCCCACAAAGATGCGGCCATCGACCTCGGGCAGGACAACGTGCATGGCGAGGTCGGCGGGGGAGAGGCCACGCTCGGAAGCGCTCCAGTCGCGCTTGCGGGCGGTGGAGAGGGCGACTTGGAAGACGGGGCAGCCAGTGGCATCTAGGGGAGTGGTGCCGTCGGTGCCGCGGGCGGAAAAGGCGGTGGCGTTGACGATGGCGGCGGGGTTCAGATGGGCTAGGGCGGCGCGCAGGAAAGCGTCGGCTCCGGTGGCTTTCAGCGAAGGGGCGAACAGGCCGTAGGCTGCAAAGCCACGCGCACGGAAGGCGCGGATCAGGGCATCGACGGGGTCGGTGTCGGCGGCGGTGACGTAGCTGCGGTAGAAGGTGATGGCGATGGCATGGCCTGCAGCAGCGGGCTGAGGGATCACGCCAAGATCGGGGTCATACCAGCCGCAATCGGGGACGGTTTTGTCACCCATCACCGGGCCTGCGTAGAGGCCAGCGGCAAGGGCAAGCTGTGCCAAAGCGGCTTGGGCGGCGACTGCGCCTCCGGCATCGCACAGGGCCGAGAGGCGGCGCAGGGTGCTGATGGGCAGGGTGGAATGGGCGTCGAGCGTCTTATCCTCACGGCCATCTGCAGGCAGGACGGCCAAGGCGATGCCCTGACGACGGGCGAGGTCTTGCAACTGCATCAACCCGTAGGGCCAGTAATTCTCGCCGCCAATCAGCCGGACAAGCATGCCTTTGACGCCGGGCAGGGTCTGCTGCACATAGGTATCGACCGACATTGGGTGTTGCAGCGCCACCAGATTGGCAAGGCGCAGCGTCGGCAGCCCTGCCCCACTTTGCGCAGAGCGGTGCCAGCCTGCCGCGAAAGCCCCCAGATCACTGTCGGAAAACGACAAAACCACCAGTTCGGCCGGGGTCTGACCCAGATCGAACGGGGTTTGCGTATCCTCCAGCCCATGGCTTTCGCGGAAGACGACATGCATGGTTCAGGCCCCCAGAACCGCGCGAATGGCGGCGAGATCAACGTGGTTATGCTCGGCGATCACCACAAGCTGGCCTTGGCGGGGGGCTGACCCCCACGGGCGGTCAAACTGATGTCGCACCCGCGCGCCCACCGCCTGAACCAGCAGGCGCATCGGTTTGCCGGTGACAGCGACATAGCCTTTGACGCGCAGGATGTGCTGTTCATCCGCAAGGCGATGGATCGCGGCCACCAGCGCATCAACATCACTGATCTCGGGCAGATCAATCACCACGGTGTCGAAATCGTCATGCTCGTGATCATCATGACCATCGTGATGCGAGGGACGCGCGGCGAGATCATCCTCGGCCTTTGCGTTCAGGCCAAGGATCAAAGCGGGGTCAATGATGCCTTCGGACATCGACAAGATCGGGATCGAGCGCGGAGATTCCGCCATGATTACGGCGCGGGCAGCGGCAAGGCCAGCTTCCCCCGCCAGATCGGCCTTTGACATCAGGATAATGTCGGCGCAGGCGATTTGATCCTCAAACACCTCGGACAGCGGGGTTTCGTGATCAAGGGAGGGATCAGCGGCTCGTTGGGCATCCACCGCTTCTACATTAGGCGCGAAACGGCCAGCGGCGACCGCCTCGGCATCGGCCAAGGCGATCACGCCATCAACGGTGATTTTCGAGCGGATCGCAGGCCAGTCGAACGCCTTCAACAGCGGCTTCGGCAGCGCCAGACCAGAGGTTTCAATAATGATGTGATCGGGGCGGACGGGCAGCGCCATCAGCGCCTCAATCGTCGGAATGAAATCATCGGCGACGGTGCAGCAGATGCAGCCATTGGCGAGTTCGACGATATTCTCCACCGGGCAATTCGCATCGGCGCAGGATTTCAGAATGTCGCCATCGACGCCAACGGTGCCAAATTCATTGACCAGAATCGCAAGGCGCTTGCCCTGCGGGTTCTGCATCAGATGCCGGATCAGCGTGGTTTTGCCCGCCCCCAGAAAGCCGGTGATCACAGTGACGGGGATTTTTGCAAGATCAGACATCGGGAAGCTCCAAAGGGGGAATACGGGCAAGGCTTTGCTTGCGGAAAATCACCGGGCGCGCACGCCACGGCACGATACCATCGGGGGCGGCGAGATAGGCGGCGGCACCGAGAAGAATATTAGGTGCATCGGCCTCGGTCAGACGGCCATAGACATAGGACCAGCGTCCGGGGGCTGAAAGCGCCACCGCTGCACCAGAATTGCAGGCGGACAGACAGGGGACGCCGACGATGCGCAGACCCTCGGGAATGTCGCCCGCCAACAAGGCCGCATGCAGCCGTGCCCCCGGCAGCGCTTCACCGTCTTCTACGACCTCTCCGGCCTTACAGGTGGTGCAGACATGCAGCGTTACAGTCATCGGCCTATCCAAATTGAGCGATGGGATGGCCAGAAAGGCACGGCCAAGGGGCCTTGCCTGCTGGTTGCGAAACACCCCGTTCGCCCGTTCAGTCGCGCGCTGGCAGGTCTCCCGGCTTGCGGATACAGAGGTTGCCCCCCACGGTGGCCCGCCTTCCCGGATTGCTCCAGTGGCCTCGGGCAACCTCTCCGGTCACGGTCGCGGGGGCGGCAGCTTTCGGGGTCGCCCCCTTTCGCATTCCCTCTTCGCCTGTCATAAACAGGAACCAGCGCATGCCCACCTGTGGCACAACCGCCTCCCTTGTCAAGCAACGGAAAACACCTGATGGCCGACCCAGAGCTGCCCGTGATTGAAGCGACCCCCGATACCGACACTTCGGGCGACGAAAACGCCCGCCACGCACGCAAGATGGCCAAGAAGAAGGCCGCGCGGGATAAGATCATGGCGGGCAAGGCCGGGGATAAAGGCCTGCTGATCGTGCATACCGGGGCGGGCAAGGGTAAATCCTCCAGCGGCTTCGGCATGATTCTACGCTGCATCGCGCATGAGATGCCCTGTGCGGTGGTGCAGTTCATCAAGGGCGCCTGGGATACCGGCGAGCGGCGGATCATCGAGACGCATTTCGCCGATCTGTGCGAGTTCCACGCCATGGGCGAAGGCTTCACTTGGGAAACTCAGGACCGCGCTCGCGATATCGCGATGGCGGCTAAGGGATGGGAGAAGGCGAAAGAGTTGATCCGCGATCCCAGCAACCGTCTTGTGCTGCTGGATGAGATCAACATCGCCTTGCGCTATGATTACCTCGATATCGTCGAGGTGCTGGCATTTCTTGCCGCTGAAAAACCGCCCTTGACGCATGTGGTGATGACCGGGCGCAACGCGAAACCCGAATTGATTGAGGCCGCCGATCTGGTGACAGAGATGACGTTGATCAAGCATCCGTTCCGATCCGGCATCAAGGCGCAGCCGGGGGTGGAGTTTTGATGTGTTGCGCCTGCTGAACTGACAGATTGGGGGTCAGCCCCCAAACCCCCGGGATATTTGAGCCAAGATGAAAGCAACGAAGTGTTAACTATCGTGTGTCAGACAGGTCATGCGGCACAGGGGGGGACCCCGATGGTCGCCCAAGGTGAAAGCGCAACACCTCCCCCGATCTATCGGCCCGAGGTGTTGCGCCCACCTTTGGCTTTCATCTTGGCAAAAATATCCCCGCCGGAGGCTTCCGTAGGTTGTGCAAAAGCGCGGCTGGACGTCCCAAAATGACCGCCCTCATGATCCAAGGCGCGGGTTCGAACGTCGGCAAGTCGCTGCTGGTCGCAGGCCTGTGCCGTGCGGCAAAGTTGCGCGGGCTTTCGGTCGCACCCTTCAAGCCGCAGAATATGTCGAACAACGCGGCAGTGACGGCGGACGGCGGTGAGATTGGCCGCGCACAAGCCTTGCAGGCTCTGGCTTGCGGGCTGGAGCCGCACACCGACATGAACCCGGTGTTGCTGAAGCCCGAGTCCGAGACGGGAAGCCAAGTTGTGGTGCAGGGCAAGCGCATCGCAACAGTGAAAGCGCGGGATTATGCGGCGCTGAAGCCTTCGTTGATGATGCCGGTGTTGGACAGCTTCAACCGGTTGAAGGCGCAATATGATCTGGTGATCGTGGAAGGTGCGGGCAGCCCGGCGGAGGTTAATCTGCGCCACGGCGATATCGCCAATATGGGCTTTGCGCGGGCGGCGGATTGCCCAGTAATCCTGACCGGAGATATAGATCGCGGCGGGGTGATCGCGCAGATTATCGGCACGCAGGCGGTGCTGGATCCTGCGGACAATGCGATGATCGCAGGCTTCCTGATCAACAAGTTTCGCGGCGATCCACGGTTGTTTGACGACGGCTACAACCTGATCGAAAGCCGCACCGGCTGGCGCGGCTTTGGCGTGGTGCCGTTCTTCACGGATGCGGCGAAACTGCCTGCCGAGGATGCTTTAGACCTGCCTAAGGGCGGCGGGGTGGGTGGCTATAAGATCGCAGCACTGGCACTGTCGCGAATTGCGAACTTTGATGATCTCGACCCGCTGGCACAGGAACCCGGCGTCAATTTGCAGATGGTGCGGGCAGGCGAAGCGATTGCCGGCGATACGGATCTGGTGATCATTCCGGGCTCTAAATCCACACGCGGCGATCTGGCTTATCTGCGCGCGCAGGGTTGGGATGTGGATTTGGCCGCGCATCTGCGGCGGGGCGGTCGCGTCTTGGGGATTTGTGGCGGCTATCAGATGCTGGGCCAGATCGTGCGCGATCCTGAGGGCATTGAGGGTGTGGCCGGCGAGACCATCGGTCTTGCAGCTTTGGCGGTGGAAACCGTGATGACGCCGGACAAGCGGCTGACGCGGACCGAGGCCGTTCACGCGGCCACAGGGCTGCCGATGCAGGGCTATGAGATTCACATTGGTCGTACAGAAGGCCCGGATCGCGCCCGCCCGTTCGCCTATGTGGATGGACAGCCCGAGGGGGCAGTTTCAGCGGATGGCCGCGTGATGGGCAGTTATCTGCACGGCATGTTCGCCAATGATGCGTTTCGCGCAGGATTCCTCCGCCAGATCGGTGCGCAGGCCTCAAGGTTAACCTACGCGGCGGGGGTGGATGCGGTGCTGGACGCGCTGGCTGCGCATCTAGAAACCCATGTCGATGTCGATGCCTTGCTGGCCTTGGCGCGCTAGCGACGCGGCCATTCGGTCTGGGTGTTTTCTTGCCAGCCCGTGCGGTGCAGCAGCGGGGTATCATCCATAAATTCGGGGTGACCGAGGCAAAGATAAGCGGCAAACTCCCAATCTTCGGGCACGCCCAGCAACTCCTCGATGTCATGCGGTTCCAAAATTGAAACCATGCCGAGGCCCAAATTCTCGGCCCGTGCCGCCAGCCACAACGTATGGATCGCCATCGCCGTCGATTGGCGCAGGGTTTCGGGCAGGGTTTGGCGGCCAAGACCATGCCCGGCCTCGGGGTGCATCACATTGAACACCGCCAGTTGCACCGGGGCCATCTCGAGCCCCGCCAGCTTTAGCGCCAGATATTCCGCATGCTTTTCGCCAGTGTAAAGCTTGGCGGCCTCAGCGTTGCAGCGGCTGAAATTGGCGCGCACGGCAGCGCGCAGGGCGAGATCATCGACGCGTATCACCCGCCACGGCCGCGCATTGCCGACCGAGGGCGCACAATCCATCGTAGCGCGCAGCCGCTCCAGCACCGCCTCATCCACCGGATCGGGGCGGAAATGCCGCACGTCACGACGCCATTGCAGGATGCGCAACAGGGTGGCGGATTCGTCTGCGGTGAACTGCATCAGGCCTCCAACGCGCGAGTCAGCCGCGCCCATTCGGCGGATGAGCCGGGAAGGCCGATCCGCAGCCATCGGTTCGAATAGGGAAAGATACGGCTCCAAATTTGCTGTTTTGCCAGCCGGATTTGTGCGGTTTCTGCATCCGGCGTCTCATAGCTGCGGAACAATTCGCAACCGCCGATCAGTTGCCAGCCTGCCGCCAATGCCAAAGCATCGGCCTGTACAACTTCAGACCGCAAGCGCTGCACCGTCGCCTCGGCCCAAGCCTTGTCTGCCAAGGCCGTAGCCCCGATCCGCAGCGCCGCACCGTTCACAGGCCACGGCCCGGACATTTCATGCAGCGCCGCAATATCCTCAGCGCAGCCAATCACGAAGCCCAACCGCACCCCAGCGAGCCCGTAGAACTTGCCGAAAGAGCGCAGCACCAGCAGACCCGACTGCCCGGCTTGCGGCAGCAACGACAGCTCTGGCTGTGCATCGGCGAAGCTTTCATCCACCACCAACCGCCCGACCTGCCCCGCCAAAGCCAGCAGGTCGGCGGGCGCGTAGGAACGGCCATCGGGGTTGTTGGGGTTCACCACCACCGCGAGGTCAGCCCCCGCCAACTGGCTGAACTGACTGACCTGTTCAACCCTCCAGCCAGCGGCGCGCAAAGCGGCGGCATGTTCGTTATAGGTCGGCCCCAGCACGCGGGCCTTTCCCGGTTTCGCCAGCCGCGGGATCATCTGAATCGCGGCTTGCGCGCCTGCCACCGCCAGCATCGGGGCGGTGCAGCGGTAGGTTTTGGCGGCCACGTCCAGCAGGGCTTGCTTGGCGGTTTGCGTGGGCAGCATCGTCCAATCTTCAGGCTGCAAAACCGGGATCGGATAGGCCACGCGGTTGATGCCGGTGGACAGATCAATCCAATCGGTGCCGCCAAAGCAGGCGATGGCCCCGTCAATATTTCCCCCGTGATCGCGCATCTGCCCCCTCAGACCAGCGCTAAACCGAGCAGCGCTGCGCCCAGCACAAACATCGCCCGGACATAAAGCGCAAGGCCTCGTTGCAGATCGGCAGGGGTTGGGTCGGCGGCACCCGCATTGACCCAAGGCTCGTCAGCGATACGGTCGGCATAAACCCGCGGCCCCGACAGCCGCACAGCAAGACCTGCAGCCATCGCGGCTTCAGGCCAGCCCGCGTTGGGCGAGCGGTGCAGGCCAGCATCACGCCACATCACTTTCGCGGCTTGGCGCGGGGCGGTGGAGACCAACGCAAATACCGCCCCCGTCAGCCGCGCTGGGATCAGATTGACCAGATCGTCGATCCGCGCCGAGGCCCAACCAAACGCCTCAAACCGGGGCGTGCGGTGGCCGATCATCGAATCGAGCGTATTGATCGCCTTATAGGCAGCAATCCCCGGCAAACCGAATATGGCTCCCCAAAACAGCGGCGCAACGATGCCGTCCGAGGTGTTTTCCGCCAGACTTTCCATCGCCGCCCGCGCCACGCCCGCCTCGTCCAGCACCGCAGCGTTGCGCCCGACGATCATCGACACCGCAACGCGCGCCTGCACAAGATCGTTGTTTTGCAACGGCGAAACCACAGCCGCAACATGGGCATACATCGCGCGCAAAGCCAGCAGAGGCCATGCCAGAACACCGCCAATCAGAATACCCAGCCAACCCGCGGGCAAAGCGCATTGCAACGCCCACGCCGCACCGCAAGTGCCGCCAATCACCACCAACGCTGCCACCACCCCCGCCATCCGGCGCGATAGATCAGGCGCAGCATCGTGGTTCAGCGAAAGGTCCAGCCAGCGGATCAGTCCGCCGATCCACGTCACCGGATGGCCGATCACCGCGTAAAGCCGTGCAGGCCAGCCGATTGCGCTGTCCAACACCATCGCCACAAGCATCATCGCGGCAAAACTCATCTGCCCCCTCCGGCTCGAAACTGGAGGATACCGCGCAAGCCCGCAGCCTGCAAAGCGACGCTGGCGTGCTGCGGAACCTCACCGGGCGCGAAGATCAGCCCCCGCGCCGCCCCAGTATGAGCGATGACATAGCCCAAGGCCCCAAGGTCGGCTGCAAGCGACGCGATAGGATCACTTTGCGCCCCGCGATGTGCCAAGGTGCGGCTTGCCGACAGGCTGGCCAGAGCTGCGATGCGTGGTAGATCGCGGGCAGCGCAGCCGTCCTGCCATTGCGGGATCAGATCCGCAATATCGGGAAAATCCATGTCCCGGGGGTCGGTGCGGCGCGGCGGGCCGAAAAACCCGCCGATGACCTCCATTTCGGGCGGCATCGGCAGCGTGGCAAGAATTTCCCCATGACGTGATGCCCAAAGTGTCTGCGACGGCAGCGGCAGCATCAATGGGTCCGACGCCCCTTCCACCGCAATACAGGCCCGCGCCAGAGCCATCGGCTCCCCCTGCCAACCCGCCAAACCCGCAAGTGCCACCAAGGCAGCCGTCGAGACACCTGCGCCACCGCCGGGGGGCATCTCCGCCGCGAAACCGAGCCTGCCAGAGATTGAAAGACCTAACAAACTCAGCAGTTTGACAGCCCGTTCTTCGGGGATGATCGCAGCGCTGGCCTCGGTGATCGCAAACCCCTGCCCAGCTGCAAGGCTTGCCGTCACCCCCAGCACCGGGCACGGCAAGGTCACCAGCGCCACCGGGCCATCGCGCCCGATCCGCCCTTGCAACAACTCGCCAAAATGCCCCGCGACGCGGAGGGTATCCTGCCTCATCGCCGCATCCGATTGACGCCCGCCACCGAAAACACCCCGCCCGGAAGCGCCACAAGCGTGGTCAGCGACAGTGGCGCGATTTGAAACGCCAACCCTAATTCAGGCACTCCTAAAGCCAGCCCCAAAGCCGCGCGGATCACTCCGGCATGGGCGACGATCACCACGCGACCGCCCAGCGACCCGGCCTCAAGCAAGGCAGGCGTCACCCGCTCATAGAGATCCAGAAAACTCTCGCCCTGAGGTGGGCGATGCGCGGCCAGTACCGCCCCCGACAGCCCCCCCAAATCCGGCAAATCGGTAAAAGGAACCCCTTCCCAAGCGCCAAAATCCTGCTCCCACAACCGCGCATCCTGTTCCGGCGCAAGGTCAGGCCATAGCGCCGCCGCTGTCTGCGCACAGCGCAAGGCCGGACTGATCCGCCAATGATCCACCGCCCCCATCGCGCCGCGCAAAGCCGCAAAGGCCAAGGCATCGCTGCAATCGGCCGCCACATCACGCCGCCCAGCCATCCGCCCTTCGGTCAGCGCGGGTGCGTGGCGGATCAGCATGATCTCGGTCTGGCAATCTGTCGCGGTCTGTGTCGGGGCATCAGCAGGCACGGTCGCATTTCTCCTTTCGCGCTGGCCCCGTTTCTGCTTTGACATCAGCCAAGGGGCAAGGGCCGATATGCACAAAACCATCCTGATCACCGGCGGCGCGCGCTCTGGCAAAAGCCGGATCGCGGAGATTCGCGTTTTGCAGATGGCCCAAGCCGAACGTCGCCCCGCGCATTACATCGCCACTGCGCAGGCTTGGGATGACGAGATGCGCGCGCGTATCGCCGAACATCAGGCACGGCGCGGACCCGAGTGGATCACCCATGCCGAACCTTTGGATTTGCTCGCAGCCCTCACCGCGACCAATGGCAAAGGCCCGCGCTTGGTCGATTGTCTGACGCTCTGGCTGACCAACCTAATGCTGGGCAACCACGATTGGCGCGCGGCGGGTCAGGTTTTGCTGGCCGCCCTGCCCGCCCAGTCCAGCCCGGTGGTGTTTGTCACCAATGAAGTCGGCATGGGCATCGTGCCCGAAAACGCCCTTGCCCGCGCGTTCCGCGATGCAGCAGGCACCCTGAACCAATGGATCGCAGCCGAGGCGGATGAGGTGATCCTCGCCGTCTCGGGCCTGCCAATGAAGGTGAAATGATGAAACTGACCTCTCTCGCCGCCGTCGCCGATCTGGCCGCAACCCTGCCGCAAGCCGATACAAAAGCCGCCGACGCCGCGCTTGCGCGGCAAAACTGCCTGACCAAACCGCCGGGATCTTTGGGGCGATTGGAGGAATTGGCCGTGTTTATGGCCGGCTGGCGTGGCACCGCCCGTCCGCAGATCGCCCGCGCCCAAGCCCTGGTTTTCGCCGGAAACCACGGCATCTGCGCCCAAGGCGTCAACCCCTATCCGCAGGCGGTGACCGCACAGATGGTCGGCAACTTTCAGGCAGGCGGTGCCGCGATCAACCAACTCTGCCGCGCCAATGGGGCGGAGCTGTCGGTAATCGCACTTGAACTTGACCGCCCCACCGCCGATTTCACCCAAGGCCCCGCGATGACCGAGGCCGAGACTTTGACCGCGATGCAGACCGGCGCCGATGCGGTGGATGTGACGGCGGATGTGCTGATCCTGGGCGAAATGGGCATCGGCAATTCAACCGTTGCCGCCGCCATGGCCTCAGCGCTGTTTGGCGGTGAGGTCGCCGGATGGGTCGGGACTGGCACCGGATCAGACAGCGACGGCATCAAGCGCAAGATCGCCGCGATTGAAACAGGGCTTGCGCGCCACAACGGCCTGTCCGCGATGGGCGTTCTGGCGGCCTTGGGCGGGCGCGAGCAGGCCGCGATTTGCGGTGCCGTTCTGGCCGCCCGCGCCGCGCGCATCCCGGTCATTCTAGATGGCTTTATCTGCACGGCGGCGGCCTCGGCGCTTTATGCCGCCGATCCTGCCCTGCTGGATCACTGCCTTGTCGGCCACCAAAGCGCCGAGCCGGGGCATCGCAAGCTGCTGGCCGCACTTAACAAACGCGCGGTTCTGGAGTTCGACATGCGCTTGGGCGAAGGCTCGGGCGCGGCTTTGGCTTTGGGCATCCTGCGCAGCGCACTCGCCTGCCATAACGGCATGGCCACCTTCGGCGAGGCCGGAGTTTCTGAAGCATGACAGGCTTGCGCGCCCGCGCGGCAGAGGTGCAGTTGGCCGTGATGCTGCTGACCCGCCTGCCTGCGGGGCAGATGGCCGAAGCCCCCGCCATCGGCGCTGCGGTCTGGGCGTTTCCGCTGGCGGGGGGGCTGGTGGGGGGGATTGCGGCGGCGGTTTTGGCCGGGGCTTTGGCGCTTGGCATAGCGTCCGCCTTGGCGGCGGGGCTGGCTTTGGCCGCAAGTGTGATCGCGACGGGTGGGTTGCATGAAGACGGCCTTGCCGACTGCGCCGACGGCTTTGGCGGCGGCCGCGACCGCGACCGCAAGCTGGAAATCATGCGCGACAGCCGCATCGGCAGCTATGGCGGTCTGGCGTTGATCCTGTCACTGGGCCTGCGCTGGCAGGCTTTGGCGATTTTGGCCGCGCATCAGCCTGCGTTCGCGCCCTTCGCTGTGATCGCGCTTGCGATATCCAGCCGTGCCGGGTTGGGGTTTGCCCTGCTGTGGCTGCCCGCCGCGCGCAGCGATGGCATGGGGAAATCAGCGGCTGCCACCAGCTTTGCGCGTGCGATGGTCGGGCTGGCGCTGGCAGGCCTTGGCTTGGCGGTTTTGCTGCCATGGCCCTCTGCGCTCTGTGTCTTGGCCGCAATGGCCGCAGCGCAACTGATCTTCGCCCGTATCGCCCTGCGCCAGATCGGCGGGCAAAGCGGGGATGTTTTGGGGGCGATGCAGCAGTTGGCCGAGATCGCAGGCTGGTTGGTTCTGGCGCGCTGATTTGGCGGAGTGACCGGGGGCTAGCCCCCGGATCCCCAGGATATTTTCACGCAGAGGATGACCAAATTTTATTAAAGTTTTGGTCGCTTTTGCAGCAAGGGCATCACGTCAGCCATCTCTGGACCTGCATCCAAGCCCGTGACAGCCCGGCGCAGCGGGCGGAACAGGGTTTTGCCCTTGCGCCCCGTCGCCTCTTTCACCGCATTGGTCCACTCGCCCCAAGTTGCGGTAGTCCACGGCCCTTCGGGCAGCATATCAAAGGCTTGCGCCACGAATTCGCGGTCTTCGTCATCAACGAGCGGAGTTGCTCCATCGCGGAACAGCACCCACCAGCCCTCCAGATCAGCCAGCACGATGATGTTGGCCTTGGCGACGTTCCAGAACAACTCGGCCTTGTCGGCGGGCACGCCCAGTGCCGCGATCTTCTCAGACACATTCGCCAACGGCAGCGATTGCACATGCGCGCGGGTCAGCGGGAACAGGTCTTCGGCGTCAAACTTCGTCGGGGCAGCACCAAAGCTGCCGATATCAAAGCCGTCGATCAGGTCTTGCATCGAGGACGCCAATTCCACCGGCTTCGATGACCCCAGCCGCGCCATCAGCGACAGCAGTGCCATCGGCTCCACCCCCCGCGCCCGCAGGTCGCGCAGGCTCAACGTGCCCAGACGCTTGGACAATTCCTCCCCCTTCGGCCCGGTCAACAGCGAGTGGTGCGAGAAATTCGGCGGCGTGCCGCCCATCGCCTGCATGATCTGAATCTGCGTCGCGGTGTTGGTGACATGATCCGCCCCGCGCACGATCGAGGTCACGCCCATATCAATGTCATCGACCGACGAGGCAAAGGTATACAAAATCTGCCCATCCGCCCGGATCAGCACCGGGTCAGACACCGAGGCCGCATCAATCGAGATCGGCCCGAGGATGCCGTCATTCCACTCAATCCGCTGTTGATCCAGCAGGAAACGCCAATAGCCCGCGCGGCCTTCATCGCGCGCTTTGGCCTTCTCATCTTCCGTCATCCGCAGCGACGCGCGGTCATAGACCGGCGGCTTGTGCATGTTCAGTTGTTTCTTGCGCTTCAAATCCAGCTCAACCGGCGACTCGAAGCACTCATAGAACCGACCCGCGCCGCGCAACTGGTCCGCCGCCTCGCGGTAGCGATCAAACCGCAGAGATTGCTGTTCCACCCGGTCCCAATGCAGACCCAGCCATTCCAGATCGAACAGCAGCCCGTCAATGTATTCTTGTTTCGAGCGTTCCTGATCGGTGTCATCCAACCGCAGAATGAACGTGCCACCAGCCTTGCGGGTGATCAGATAGTTCATCAGCGCCGTGCGCAAATTGCCGACATGGATATAGCCGGTGGGCGATGGGGCAAAGCGGGTAATCGTGGGACGATCGGTCATGTCGGCTCTCCTGCAACCGCCCTTCCCTGTCATATGGCCCGCCGTTTGTCCAGTTATCGCCTTGCAGCTTTCCGCGCGGCGGCTAGGCTGCGGCCATGACCACGCCCCATGCCAGCCTGACCGCCCCAGATGCCGATCAAATCGAGGCCCTCGCCCGCGCGGCCATCGCCGAATTGCCGCTGCCCTATCGCGAGGCTGCCCAGCAAGTCGCGCTGCGGATCGAGGATTTTGCCAGCGATGAGATGCTCGCCGAACTCGGCTGCGAAAGCCCGTTCGAGTTGACGGGCCTGTACGATGGCACCCCGCTGACCGAGAAATCCGTGTCCGATCAACCGCTTCAGCCCGATATGATCTGGCTGTTCCGCTGCCCGATCTTGGATGAATGGGTCGAACGCGGCAATGTCACCCTGCAAAAACTGGTCGCCCATGTCTTGGTGCATGAACTCGCGCATCACTTCGGCTGGAGCGACGAAGAAATCGGCGCGATTGATCCGTGGTGGGAATAAGACAATACACACCACGGCACGCTTGCCGCTTGGACAGCGCGCGAAAATCTTTCTATCATGTCAGTTCTATCCTGCCCGTGCAGTGTGATGATTTTAATCTGAAATTGGGGAGTTGATCCATGTTTGCCAAAACCGTCGCCGCCGTTGTTCTCGGCACAGCGCTTGCAATGCCTGCCGGTGCCGGGCCGGTGCTTGATAAAGCCACTGAAATTGAGGCTTTGATGGCCGCCGATAATGCCAGTGGGGCTATAGATGCAGCGAACGCCCTGCTTGCGACGGTCTGGGACAGCAGCAAGGACATCGGCATTCATCAGACCGTTCTGGTGACGCAACCCGCTGCGGGATATGGCATCTACAACCCGCGCCCGGATGAAAAGTTCAAAGGCGGCGAGCCGATTCTGATCTATGCTGAGCCGTTTGGTTTTGGCTATGGCTCGGGCGGTGATGGGCTTTACACCATTGGTTTTATTGTCGACTTGAAGGTGATGACCGAGGCGGGCGAAGTGCTGGGGGAACTGCCGTCGGTCGCTAATCTCGATCTGACCTCGCGCTACCAGAACCGTGAGTTTCAGGCCAATCTGACCTATACATTGTCGGGTATCGCCCCCGGTCGCTATGTGCTGGAAACCACCTTGCGCGATAAGAATTCTGAAAAGGTAGGCACTTTTCAGAATACCATTGAGATCGTCGAATAAGGCCACGGTCCCATGGTCTCCCAGCAAACGCCTATCCTGACCCTCACCCTGAACCCCGCGCTGGATATGGCGACGGGAGTGGCGGAATTGGTGCCGGGTCAGAAGTTGCGCTGCTCGGAACCGCTGCTCGATCCCGGCGGCGGTGGCCTGAACGTCAGCCGCGCGATTGCGGCTTTGGGCGGCGAAAGTCTGGCACTGGTGGCGTTGGGCGGGCTGACCGGCGATCGTCTGGCCGGGCTGATCCGGCAAGAATCCGTGCCGTTTCTGGCGCTGACCGCCCCCGGTGAAACCCGGCAAAGCCTGACCGTGACTGAGGCCAAAACCGGGCGGCAGTACCGCTTCATGCTGCCGGGGCCGATCTGGTCAGAGATCGATCAGGACCGCGTGTTCATGCTGTTGCGGGCCTCGGCCCGACCCGGTGCGATTGGGGTGATTTCGGGCAGCCAGCCGCCGGGGGTTCCAGTGGATTTTCCTGAACGATTGGCCAGCTCGATGCCCGGTTTGAACGTGGTGCTGGATACCTCGGGCGCGCCGCTGCGCCAAGCGGTCAGCCATCCGATCCCCGGATTGTTTGTGCTGCGGATGGATGGCGAGGAAGCCGAAAGCATCGCGGGGCACACGCTGGAAACGCGCGTGCAAAGTGCTGATTTTGCCTCTGATCTGGTCAAGCGCGGCGTCGCACAGCGGGTGATCGTGGCACGCGGCGCGGATGGCTCGGTGATGGCCGAAGCCGGGCGGCGCGTGTTTGCGAAAGCCGCGAAAGTGCAGGTGGTCAGCACGGTCGGCGCGGGCGACAGCTTTGTGGCGGGCTTCGTGCTCAGCCTTGCGCGCGGGATGGATTCAGCTCAGGCATTGGCCTATGGCGCGGCCGCAGCCAGTGCGGCGGTGACGACGGATGCCACGCAGCTCTGCCACTTGCCCGATGTTGAACGCCTGTTGCCGCAGTGTGAAATCAGCGCGGTTTAGCCCCGCGGGGCCCATAAAATCAGCGCCGCTCCGGCCAAAGCCAAGGCCGCACCGCCAAAATCGGCCCAGTCGGGCTTGCTGCCCTCAACCAACCAAAGCCACAAAAGCGACGCCGCGATATAAACCCCGCCATAGGCCGCATAACTGCGCCCGGCGTGGCTCGGCGGCGTCAAAGCCAGCACATATGCAAAGCCCGCCAAAGCAATAGCACCGGGAACCAGCCACAATACCGATGCCCCCCGCCACCAGCTCCAGACCGCAAAGCAGCCCGCGATTTCGAGGAAGGCAGCGAGGATATAGAGCGGCATCAGGCGTTGTCGCGCCAGCGGTTCGCAATCGGATAGCGGCGGTCGCCTGCAAAGGCGCGGCGGGTCAGCCTTGTGCCGGGGGCGGATTGGTAGCGTTTGTATTCGCTGATATACAGCAAATGTTCGACCTTCTTCACCGTGGCGCGATCAAACCCCTTGGCAACCAGATCAGCGACCGAAAGCTCTTGCTCCACCAGCCCATCCAAAATCGCATCCAGCACCGGATAGGGCGGCAGGCTGTCCTCATCCTTCTGATCGGGGCGCAACTCGGCACTCGGCGGCTTATCAATGACGCGCGGCGGGATCACCACGCCTGCGGGAGCCAGCATCCAAGGACGATGGTTGTCATTGCGCCAGCGGCAGGTGTCAAAAACCCGAGTTTTATACAGGTCTTTCAGCGGGTTATAGCCACCGTTCATATCGCCATAAATCGTGCAATAGCCCACCGCCATCTCGGATTTATTGCCCGTGGTCAGCAGCATCTCACCAAACTTGTTCGACATCGCCATCAGCAACAATCCGCGCAGGCGGGACTGCACGTTTTCTTCGGTCACGTCTTCAGCGGTGCCCTCGAACAGATGTTCCAGCGCGCGCGAAACAGACTCCTGCGCGCCAGAGATCGACACCGTGTCCAACTGACAGCCCAAAGCCCGCGCCACCTGCGCCGCGTCGTCCAGCGAATGCGCCGAGGTATAGCGCGACGGCAGCATCACACAGCGCACGTTTTCCGGCCCAATCGCATCGGCGGCAACGGCTGCCACAATGGCGCTATCAATCCCGCCCGACAAACCCAGCAAAACCTTCTTAAACCCGGTCTTGCCAAGATAATCCTTTAGAGACATCACCATGGCCCGGTAGTCAGCCTCGTAGGAGATCGGCATCTTCTCCATGATCCCCGGCAAAGCCCGCCAGCCATCATCGGTTTCGACAAAATCCACATGCGTCACGCAAGCATCGAACTGCGGCAGTTGCGCCACCAATGCCCCGCCGGGGTTCAGCACAAACGAGGCCCCGTCAAACACCTGATCATCCTGCCCGCCGATCATGTTCAGATAGACCAGCGGTAACCCGGTCTCGATCACTCGCGCCACCATCAGATTGGTCCGCACAGAAGGTTTGCCGCGATGATAAGGTGAGCCATTCGGCACCAGCAAGATCTGTGCCCCCGTCTCGGCCAAAGTCTCACACACATCCGAATGCCACGCATCTTCACAAATCGGCGAGCCGATACGCAGCGGCCCCACCCGATACGGCCCCTGCGGCGGGGCCGAAGCGAACACCCGCTTTTCATCAAATACATCGCTGTTCGGCAACTCATGCTTCAACACCGTGGCCGCAATCTTGCCGCCCTCAAGGACGTAATAGGCGTTGTAAAGTAGACCATCCTTCACGCATGGCCCGCCAATCCCCAGCGCCGGGCCAGCGACAATCCGCTCGGCCAAAGCCTCCACCGCTTGTATCGCAGCCAAATGAAACGCCGGTTTCATCACCAGATCTTGTGTCTGATAGCCGGTGATGAACATCTCGGTCAGCGCCACCATCTGCGCCCCCGCCGCGCGTCCCTGCACCCACGCGTCATAGGCTAGTGCCGCATTGGCCTCGATCGCGCCCAAACTGGGGTTCAACTGGGCGAGGGTCAGGCGGAACGTCGCGGCCATATCATGCTCCGGGCTAGGGTTTTCCCGGTTCTATCAGGTTCAGAGCCGAGGGGAAGGCCAAGCGGGCGACTTGTCAGCAGGGCGCGGGCTCGGCTAGGGTGCGCCGCGACAACAGGGATAATGGTGATGCGCAACACAGGCTTGGCGGCGGCGATGGTGGTGGCTCTGGCTGGGGTGGCACTGGCACAGGACGCAGGCGAGATCATCAGCAAGCAATATGACGATGGCTCGGTCTACGAGGGCACCTTCGTCAATGGGTTGCAAGATGGCACCGGCACCTACCGCTTGCCGAACGGCTATGAATACTCAGGCGAATGGGTCGGTGGCGAAATCCGCGGCATGGGCGTGGCGCATTACCCAAACGGCTCAGTCTACGAGGGTCACTTCGCTGCCGGCAAGCCAGAGGGCAAAGGCAAGATCACCTTCGCCGATGGCGGCACCTATGACGGCGACTGGCGCGGTGGCAAAATGACCGGGCAAGGCCGCGCATCTTATGCCAATGGCTCGGTCTATGTCGGCGCGCTCACCGAGGGCAAACATGACGGTCAAGGCAAGCTGACCGATGCCAATGGCTACAGCTATGCGGGCAACTGGCAGATGGGCGAAAAGCAGGGCGAGGGCGTGATCCGCTATCCTGATGGCACCACCTACACAGGCACCTTGGTCAAAGGCGCGCGCGAAGGCACCGGCACGCTGACCATGCCGAACAAATTAACCTATGTCGGTGCGTGGAAAGATGGTCAGATCAACGGTCTGGGCAAGCTGATCCAACCGAATGGCGATGTCTACGAGGGCGATTTCGTCGAGGGCCTGCGGGTCGGCAAGGGGACTGAGACCTATGCCAATGGCGATATCTACAAGGGCAGCTTCAAGGCTGACAAGCGCGACGGCAAGGGCACATTCACCGCCAAGGATGGCAGCAGCTATCAGGGCGATTGGGTGGCGGGCCAGATGCAGGGTCAAGGCCGCATGATCTATGCCGACCGTTCCACCTATGAGGGCGGCTTCAAAGCCGATCAGCCAGAGGGCGCGGGCAAGATCAGCTATGCCGATGGCTCCAGCTACGCGGGCCAATGGGCGAAAGGGGCGATCACCGGCCAAGGCACCGCCGTTTATGCCAATGGCGCGACCTACATCGGGGCGCTGGTCGGCGAAAAGCCTGAAGGCATCGGCAGCATGAGCTACCCCGATGGCTTCCGCTATGAAGGCGCGTGGAAAGCTGGCCTGCGTGAAGGCGTCGGCACCGCGACTTGGGCGGATGGCACGATCTACAAGGGCAATTTCAAAGCGGGCCTGCGCGATGGCAAGGGCGCTTTGACACAACCCGACGGCTTCAGCTACAGCGGCGATTGGCTGGCAGGCGCAATGCAGGGCAATGGCATCGCGATTTATCCAACGGGGGATCGCTACGAGGGTGGCTTCGTTGCAGGCAAGCGCGAGGGCGCGGGCAAACTGACCTATAAGGGCGGTGAAATCTCGGAAGGCATGTGGAAGGCCGGGGTGCTGGTCGGCCCGCTGCCCAATGCCCCGGCGCAGCCACAGCCACCCGAAGCGCCTGCGGCCCCAGCGGCTCCCGAACCACCCGCCGCCCCTGCAGACGCGTCCCCGCCCGCAGGCGAAACGGCCGCCCCGGCCAATCCCTAAGCGGCAGGCATCGGGCAAGCGCCCGCCGTCACCACGGCACTGCCTTGCCCGCATAATCATAAAACCCACCCGACTGGGCTGGGATCAGCCCACCCAGCACCGCAATCAACCGCGCGGCGGATAGATCAGCGGCGTCCTTCTGCCCCGGATACCCCGCCGTAAACGGTGTGGCCACAGTACCCGGATGCAAACACGCCAGCACCGCCAAAGGATGACTGCGCGCCAGTTCAATCGCCGCCGTATGCACCAGTTGGTTCAGCGCCGCCTTCGCCGCCCGGTAAGAATACCACCCCCCCAAAGCATTGTCGCCAATCGACCCCACGCGGGCCGACAACACCCCCACCCGCGCCACCCGGTCCTTCGGTAACAGGCGAAGCACATGCTTGATCAGCAGCGCTGGCCCCACCGCATTCACCGCGAACTGCTCCAGCATCGCCTGCGCCGACACAGTTTTCAGCGATTTCTCCGGCACCCCCAAGGCCCCCGAGGCGATCAACACCCAGTCAAACCTCCCCAACACCCCAGCCAACACCCGCGCAACCGAGGTTTCATCCGTTACGTCCAACCCATCGGCAGAGCGTGACAAAGCCACCACCTCGCCTTGCGCAGCCAAAGCCACCGCCAAAGCCGCCCCGATTCCGCCCGACGCCCCAATCACCAATGCCCGCATCGCGATCCTCCAACCCTGTGCTGCACGATCTCTGCTGCGCACCAACGGCGCAAAGATAGCCCGTGGCGGCCACTTCGCCATTGCGCATCGAATATTATCCCGATCCACACGATGGCAGATGCCGCAGAACCGGGCGCAACGACACGCCTTTGGTTGCCCCAGCCCGCCGCCGCCTACAAACCACTCAGCCACCTTTGCCGCCAAGTCCACCCGAGCGCATAGGTTAAGATTCTATGAACTTACCCCGGTTAACCCATTGTAATTATTACATCTATAACCCTGTCCACGCGCGGACAAACCCCGACACCTCCTCCGCCCCTCAATCCCGTCTCGCAGAGTTGCTCTTTTCAAAATACTCCCGCCGGAGGCTCCCCCCCTCTCAGCCGCGCACCGCCGCAAAACCCTCCCCCGGCAGCGCCACCGAGCGGGCCCTCGATAGGCCCCGAGGCGGCACCACTTTTTCCTCACACCCCCCCTTCCCTTCCAACAAATCCGCCGTATAGTTGCCGCCATGACACGGGAAACCCTCATCACCTCGACCCCCACCGCGCCCAGCGCGATCCTTTCCTGTGGTCTGCTGCTTCTTACCCGCTTCTGAGCGTGCCCTTGGGTGCGACCGCTCGGAAGTGATCAGCGCCCGAACAGCAGCAACACCCTTCAAGGAATAAACCCATGACCGACACGCCCGCGCAATCCCGCGCCGAAGCCGCTAAATCGCAACCCTCCCGCGCCGAGCAGGCGCAATCTCAGCCCAAAGTGATCATCTTCGACACCACCCTGCGCGACGGCGAGCAATCCCCCGGCGCCACCATGACCCATGATGAAAAGCTGGAGATCGCTAGCCTCTTGGATGAAATGGGCGTCGATGTGATCGAGGCTGGCTTTCCCATCGCCTCCGAAGGTGATTTTGCCGCCGTCACCGAAATCTCCAAACGCTCGAAAAACTCCACCATCTGTGGCCTCGCGCGGGCCAATTACAAAGACATTGACCGCTGCTGGGAGGCGGTGAAACACGCGCCCTCGCCGCGCATCCACACCTTCATCGGCACCTCCCCCCTGCACCGCGCCATCCCGAACCTGACCATGGATGAGATGGCCACCCGCATCCACGACACCGTCACCCACGCCCGCAACCTGTGCGACAACGTGCAATGGTCGGCAATGGATGCGACCCGGACCGAGCATGACTACCTGTGCCGCGTGGTCGAAATCGCCATCAAAGCCGGGGCCAGCACGATCAACATCCCCGATACCGTCGGCTACACCGCCCCGCGCGAATCCGCCGATCTGATCCGCATGTTGCTGGAACGCGTGCCGGGGGCGGACAGCGTAATTTTCGCCACCCATTGCCACAATGATCTGGGCATGGCGACGGCGAACTCTTTGGCTGCGGTTGAGGCGGGTGCGCGCCAGATCGAATGCACGATCAACGGTTTGGGCGAACGCGCGGGGAACACGGCCCTGGAAGAAGTCGTGATGGCGATGAAAGTGCGCAACGATATCATGCCGTACCGCACCGGTATCGATACCACCAAGATCATGAACCTGTCGCGCCGGGTTTCCAGCGTGTCGGGCTTTGCGGTGCAGTTCAACAAGGCCATCGTCGGCAAGAACGCCTTCCTGCATGAGTCCGGCATCCACCAAGATGGTGTGCTGAAGAACATTGAAACCTTTGAGATCATGCGCCCCGCCGACATCGGCCTGACCGCGCATAACATCTCGATGGGTAAACATTCGGGGCGGGCGGCACTGCGCTCCAAGTTGAAAGAGTTGGGCTATGAACTGGCCGACAACCAGCTGAACGATGTCTTCGTGCGGTTCAAGGCTTTGGCCGACAGCAAGAAAGAGGTCTACGACGAAGACCTGCTCGCCTTGGTTGCCGATGAAGCCACCAATGACGCGCACGATTCCATTCAAGTCAAACGCCTGCGCGTGGTCTGCGGCACCGAAGGCCCGCGTGAGGCGGAATTGACGCTGACCATCGACGGGGTGGATCATTCGATTGATGCCACAGGTGACGGTCCGGTCGATGCGGCGTTCAATGCGGTGAAAATGCTGTTCCCACATTCGGCGCGTTTGCAGCTCTATCAAGTGCAGGCCGTGACCGAAGGCACCGACGCGCAAGCCACGGTTTCGGTGCGGATGGAAGAAGACGGTCGCATCGTCACCGGAGCCTCGGCGGACACCGATACGGTGGTCGCATCTGTTAAAGCTTATGTGAACGCGCTGAATAAACTGGTGGTGCGACGGCAGAAATCGGCACCTGATAGTGACAAAAAGTCGGTAAACTACAAAGATCAGGGCTAGAGCAGCCCAGTCTTGCGGCCCTAAAGTGGGAAAACTGCAAGCTTGCTGTCCAAGGCGGAAAGGCGCGACTAAAAAAGCTCGGGCCTTTCCCTACCTCTGGCATGGTCTTATATGAAAGCGCCCGCCTCGGTCACAAGCTGAGTCGCGGGCGTTTGTTTTTCGCGGGCCTCAAGGATCACCTCAGCATGTCTATCCTCTCCAGCATCTTTTCGTCTGACATGGCGATCGACCTCGGCACCGCCAATACGCTGGTCTATATCCGCGGCAAGGGCATCGTGTTAAACGAGCCTTCGGTGGTTGCCTATCATACCAAAGACGGCAAAAAGCAGGTGCTGGCGGTGGGTGAGGATGCCAAGCTGATGCTGGGCCGCACGCCGGGGTCGATCGAGGCGATCCGCCCGATGCGCGACGGGGTGATCGCCGATTTTGAGGCGGCGGAAGAAATGATCAAGCATTTCATCCGCAAGGTGCACAAGCGCACGACCTTCTCGAAACCAAAGATCATCGTCTGCGTGCCGCATGGCGCGACCCCAGTGGAAAAACGCGCGATCCGCCAATCGGTTCTGTCGGCGGGCGCGCGGCGCGCCGGGTTGATTGCAGAGCCGATTGCAGCGGCAATTGGGGCGGGGATGCCGATCACCGATCCGACTGGCAATATGGTGGTGGATATCGGCGGCGGCACCACGGAAGTCGCGGTGTTGTCGTTGGGCGATATCGTTTATGCGCGCTCGGTGCGCGTCGGTGGTGACCGGATGGATGAGGCGATTATCTCTTACCTGCGCCGTCATCAGAACCTTCTGATCGGTGAATCCACCGCTGAGCGTATCAAGACCAGCATCGGCACCGCGCGGATGCCGGATGATGGGCGTGGGGCCAGCATGACCATTCGCGGGCGCGACCTGTTGAACGGTGTGCCGAAGGAAACCGAGATCAATCAGGCGCAAGTGGCCGAGGCTCTGTCGGAACCCGTGCAGCAGATTTGCGATGCGGTGATGCAGGCTTTGGAGACAACTCCACCGGATTTGGCAGCTGACATCGTCGACCGTGGCGTCATGCTGACGGGCGGCGGTGCGCTGTTGGGTGATCTGGACCTAAGCTTGCGTGAACAAACCGGGCTTTCGATCTCGGTCGCCAATGAGCCGCTGAACTGCGTGGCTTTGGGCACCGGCAAAGCGCTGGAATATGAGAAGCAACTGCGCCACGTTATCGACTACGATAGCTAAACCGGTGGTCCTCCGGTCTTTCAAGTGAAACGGGCCAGTCATGGCAAGAAACCGCATTGATCCAGAAGAATTCCACCGCCCGCTGCGCCGGGTTCTGGTGG
Organism: Cypionkella psychrotolerans; assembly: GCF_001294535.1. GTDB lineage: Bacteria > Pseudomonadota > Alphaproteobacteria > Rhodobacterales > Rhodobacteraceae > Cypionkella > Cypionkella psychrotolerans. Next base: position 84,026 of record NZ_LGIC01000066.1, read on the forward strand.
GATTGCTGATTCTGTTGATGCTGGGGCTGTTCTTTTTGTGGCGCATCGACAGCCCAAGGGTGGAACGCTTCCGCGCGGCTTTGGTCGACCGCTTCGTGCCCAGCTTTCAATGGGCGGCGGCGCCGGTCACATGGACGGCGGGGGTGTTGGACAATTACCAATCTTACGCGCGGCTTTATGAGCAGAACCAGCAGTTGCGCGAGGAATTGCGCCAAATGAAGGCGTGGAAAGAGGCGGCGTTGCAGCTGGAGCAGAAGAATGCCCGGCTGCTCGATCTGAACCATGTCCGGCTGGATCCGATGCTGACCCATGTGACGGGGGTGGTTTTGGCCGATAGCGGATCACCCTTCCGCCAGTCGGTGTTGCTGAATGTCGGCGCGCGCGATGGCATTAAGGATGGCTGGGCGACGATGGATGGTATCGGGCTGGTGGGCCGGATTTCCGGGGTGGGTCAGCAGATCAGCCGGGTGATCTTGCTGACCGACAGCAACAGCCGGGTGCCGGTGACGGTGCAGCCCTCCGGGCAGAAGGCGCTGCTGTCGGGCGACAACTCTGACCTGCCGCCATTGGATTTTCTGGAAGACCCCGATGAGGTGCGGCCCGGCGACAGGGTGGTGACCTCGGGCGATGGCGGGATGTTTCCGGCGGGGTTGCTGGTGGGCTCGGTCGTGCTGGGCACCGACAAGCGGCTGCGGGTGGCTTTGTCGGCGGACTACCAGCGCCTCGAATTCCTGCGCGTGCTGCGCAGCCATGAGTTGACGCCGATCACCGATCCGGGTGCTTTGGTGACATCCCCCCCGGTGCAGGGGCCGCCAAAGCCGCCAACCACGCCAGAGCCCGCCTCCGAGACGGGAGCCAGCAATGGTTGACCCCGCCGCGCGTGAGGTTTGGCTGCACCGCGCTTTGTTCGTGGCCATCGCCCTGCTGCTGCTGTTCTGGCGGCTGCTGCCTTTGCCGATGGCGATGATGTCAGATTGCGCCGAGACTGCCGGGTGGTGCCGTTTCACCGTCTGGCTGAACCGCACGCCGGGCCCAGATTTGCTGCTCTGCATCATCTTTGCCTGGACGATGCGCCGCCCGGATTACCTGCCTGCCCTGCTGATCGCCGCCGTGGTGCTGTTGGAGGATATGCTGCTGGATCGCCCCCCCGGCCTCTGGACAGCACTGGTGCTTTTGGCTTCAGAGTTCGTGCGGGGTCGCGTTGCACTGACTCGTGAATTGAACTTTGGGGTTGAATGGCTATTGGTCTCGGGTCTGATGGTGGCAATGCTGCTGGTATATCGGACGTTCTTCGCGATGGTGCTGGTGCCGCAAACCGGCTTTGGATTTGCAATGATCCAGGTGGTTTGGTCGGTTCTGTGTTATCCTGTCGTGGTGTTCTTGTCGCGCTATGTGCTGGACCTGCACAAGCCTGCGATGGGCGAAATTGATGCTTATGGGAGACGGATGTGAGACGGGCGCCGCGCGATACTGAAGCCACCTCACGCTCGGTGACGCGGCGGGCGTTGTTCATGGGCGGTTGCATGGCGGCGATGGTCGCGGCATTGGGCGCGCGGATGCGGTTTATCGGGGTCGAGCAGGCCGATGAGTTTCGCCTGCTGGCCGAAGAAAACCGTGTCAGCATCCGGCTGATCCCCCCGGCGCGAGGCTTGATTCAAGACCGAAACGGCAAGCTGATCGCTGGGAATGAGCAGAATTACCGCGTGGTGATCACCCGCGAAAACGCCGGCAAAACCGATGCCGAAGTGGAAGAGGTGCTCAACCGCCTCAGCCACATTATCCCGATGACCGCCGCGGATCTTGCCGACGCGATGAAAGAGCTGAACCCAAGGGTGAACTCTGCCTTCGTGCCGATCACCGTGGCCGAGCGTTTGGACTGGGACGATTTCAGCAAAGTCGCCATCAACGCCCCCGCCCTGCCCGGCGTAACACCCGAGTCTGGACTGAGCCGACTTTATCCACGCGATTTTGATTTCGCGCATATCGTGGGGTATGTCGGCCCCGTTTCGGAAAAAGACTTGGAAGAACTGCGCACAAAGCAGCAAGAAACCGGCGAGTCCATCGACCCACTGCTGATGATCCCAAAGTTTCAGATCGGCAAGATCGGGGTCGAGAAATGGATGGAAGACACGCTGCGCGGGACGGCAGGCACCAAGCGCATTGAGGTCAACCATGTTGGCAGGGTGATGCGCGAATTGGACCGCGCCGAAGGTCTGAAAGGCAAAGACCTGCGGCTGACGATTGACGCCGATGTGCAGAATTTCGTCCAAGCCCGCTTAGGCGAGGAAAGTGCCGCCTGCGTGGTGATGGATGTCAACAACGGCGACATCATCGCGGCGGTATCCTCACCCTCGTTTGATCCGAACCTGTTCGTGCGCGGGATTTCCAGCGCCGATTACGCCGCTTTGACCGAGCATGACCACCGCCCGCTGGCGAATAAGGTGGTGCAGGGGGCCTATCCACCGGGGTCAACCTTCAAGATGGTGACGGCACTGTCCGCTCTGGAAGCGGGCGTGATTGATGAGAATACCGCGGTCCATTGCCCCGGCTATATCGAAATGGGCGGCATCCGATTCAACTGCTGGAAGCGCGGCGGGCATGGCTCGGTCAATCTGAAACGCGGCTTGTCAGAAAGCTGCGATGTGTTTTTTTATGATGTTGGTCAAAGAGTTGGCATCGACAAGATGGCCGAAACCGGGCGCAGTCTCGGACTTGGTATCCGCCACGACCTGCCAATGTCGGCAATCTCGGAAGGCAAGATGCCGAACAAGGCGTGGAAGCAGGAACGCTACGGTCAGGCTTGGGTGATCGGCGACACCATCAACGCCTCGATCGGTCAGGGCTATGTGCTGGCCACGCCACTCCAATTGGCGGTGATGGCGTCGCGGATCGCTAGCGGCAAACAAGTAGCCCCCCGCATCATCCATTCGGTGAACGACATTGAAGTGCCCATCGCCGAGGGTGAGGGGCTGGGTGTCGATGGCTCGAAACTGCGCGCGGTGCAGATGGGGATGTATGAGGTGGTGAACGGCCCGCATGGCACTGGGCGTGGCTCGCGGATTGCCGATGACACCATGCAGATGTGCGGCAAATCTGGCACAGCACAGGTGCGTAACTTTTCCGATGCCGAAAAGCGCAGCGGGGCTACGAAGAACGAAGCCTTGCCGTGGCGCTTGCGCGACCATGCGCTGTTTGTCGGCTTTGCCCCCGCCAATGCGCCGCGCTATGCGGTGTCGGTGGTGGTGGAACACGGCGGCGGCGGCTCCGCCGTGGCCGGGCCGATCGCGCGCGATGCGTTGTTGCGGGCGCTGACCGGGGGCATCCCGCCGCTCACCGCCTACCCCGCTGATCAGCGCGGCACGATTGAGAGCCGGATGAACGACTTGCGCCTGCGTCTGCCCGATGGCAGCCAGCCTGCGGCCTCAAAGGTGTGAATGGGCGATGAGTTTTCTGGAATATCGCCTCAAACTAGCGCCCAGTGGCATCGCCAAGGTGTTTTACATCAACTGGGCGCTGATTTTGGTGTTGACCGCCATCGCCGCTATCGGCTGGCTGATGCTGTATTCTATCGCGGGCGGCGATATGGACACTTGGGCTTTGCCGCAAATCAAGCGTTTTGGCATGGGTCTGGGGCTGCTGTTCTTCGTGGCCTTCATCCCGATCTGGTTCTGGCGCAGCATGTCGGGAGTATCTTACCTTGTGGCGATGCTGCTTTTGCTGGTTGTGCATTTCTTCGGCACCGTCGGCATGGGCGCGCAGCGCTGGATTGATCTGGGCTTCATGCGCTTGCAACCTTCGGAATTGATGAAGGTGACGCTGGTGATGATCTTAGCGGCCTATTACGATTGGCTGGATGACAAGAAAGTCTCGCGCCCGCTGTGGGTGGTGATCCCGGTGGCGCTTATTCTGCTGCCAACCTATTTCGTGTTGAAGCAACCCAACCTTGGCACCTCGATGATGCTGGTCTTGGGCGGGGCCGGGGTGATGTTCGCGGCAGGTGTATCGCTGTGGTATTTCGGCGCGGTGGCGGCTTTGGGCGGCGGAGGCCTTGCGGCAGTGATCATGTCGGAAGGCACGCCGTGGCAGGTGCTGCATGATTACCAATACAAACGCATCCATACGTTTCTGGACCCTTCGGCAGACCCTTTGGGCACCGGCTACAACATCATCCAAGCCAAGATTGCTTTGGGATCGGGCGGTTGGGCGGGCAAAGGATTCATGCAAGGCACGCAGAGCCGATTGAATTTCCTGCCGGAAAAGCACACCGACTTCATATTCACCACCTTGGGCGAGGAATTCGGCTTCATCGGCGCGATTTCTTTGCTGGCGCTCTACACGCTGGTCTTGGTGTTTTGTATCATCGCGGCGATCCAGAACAAGGATCGTTTCAGCCAGTTGTTGATCATCGGCGTGGCGATGAACTTCTTTCTCTACCTCGCGGTCAATCTTGCAATGGTGATGGGGATGGCTCCGGTGGTGGGCGTGCCACTGCCGCTGCTGTCGTATGGCGGCTCGGCGACTTTGGTGATTTTACTGGCCTTTGGGCTGGTGCAAAGTGCCATCGTGCATCGACCGAGGTAATCCTATGAAACGTCACATCCGCTTTGTGCTCGCCTTTGTGATCGGCGCAGTCGTTGCCCTGCTGGTGCAACTGACGCCACTGCCGTTTGAGCTGCGCGTGCTGGCGGCGGCCAATGCGTTTTTCGTCAGCTATCTGGGGCTGATGCTGCAATTCGCGGCCACCACATCCTCGGACGAATTGCGCATCCATGCCGAGCAGAATGATGCCGGCGTGGTCGCAATCCTGGTGTTGGCGCTGGCCGCAGGGGCGATCAGTCTCACCTCAATTATTCTGGTGCTCAGCGCGCCGAGTGACAGCACACCCGCGCGGCTGATGGCTTTGGGCTCGGTCCCGCTGGGCTGGGCTGCCGTGCATGTGCTGGCGGGGTTTCACTATGCCTATCTGTTCTATCAGCCCTGCAAGGCCAAAACGCCCGCCGGGCTTGAGTTTCCCGGCACCGATAAGCCAGACCCTTGGGATTTCCTGTATTTCTCTTTCGTTATCGGCATGACCGCGCAGGTCAGTGATGTCACCACCTCCTCAGCGCAGATGCGCAAAGTCGTGCTGCTGCATTCGGTCGGCTCTTTCTTTTACAACACCATCATTCTGGCGCTCGCGGTGAATGCCGCTGTGAGCAGTGCCGGTTGAAGTTACAGGAGCCTGGAATGAGCCTCACCGTGTTTTTCTCTGCCCCCGCCGTGTGGGAGGAATATCGCGACCTGCTGCCGCAGTTGCTGGCGGCTGCCGGGATCGACGCCCAAGTGGTGACCGAAGCCCCTGACCCTGCCACTGTAGATTACATCATCTATGCGCCTTCCGCGCCATTGCAGGATTTCACGCCTTATGTCGGCTGCAAGGCGGTGCTAAGCCTCTGGGCCGGGGTTGAACGCATCGTTGGCAACACAACGCTGACCCAACCGTTGTGCCGGATGGTCGATAACGGGCTGACCGAGGGCATGGTGGAATGGGTGGTCGGTCACACGCTGCGCCATCATCTCGGCATGGACCGCCATATCATCAATCCGGGCCATATCTGGGACGCGACCTGCCCACCCTTGGCACGCGAGAGGAAGGTGGCGATGCTCGGCATGGGCGCGCTCGGCACCGCCTGCGCGGAGGCTTTGGCGGCGTTAAATTTCAACGTGGTGGGCTGGAGCCGGACCGAGAAAGTGACCGCAGGCATTCAGGGCCTTCATAGTGAGGCCGGACTGGAAGCAGCCTTACGCGGCGCGGATATCGTGGTCACATTGCTGCCGAAAACCCCCGAAACCGAGAATATCCTGAACGCGGAACGCCTGTCGTGGCTCAAGCCCGGCGCGTTTATCCTGAACCCCGGACGCGGGCCGCTGATCGACGATGCAGCCCTACTGGCGGCACTGGACTCGGGTCAGATCGGCCATGCCACGCTGGATGTGTTTCGCATCGAGCCTTTGCCTGCAGATCATCCGTTCTGGAGCCATCCCCGCGTCACCGTCACCCCGCATATCGCCGCCGACACCCGCGCCACCGGAGCGGCGAAAGTGCTGGTGGAAAACATCTGTCGCTGTGAGGCAGGCCAACCGTTGCTGCATCTGGTGGACCGCATCCGCGGCTACTGAGGTACCGGAATTCGCGCGAATTCCGTGCACGATTTCCGCGCGGAAATCGGTTCCGCCTGCGGTTTCGGCAGGATCAGTGCGGTAAAGGTCGCGATTGAGCCAGACCTGCGCCCTCACCGCGCCCAACTTGCCGCAAACGGGGGCAGCCATGTCATATCTGAGCGGCGCAATTCTGATCATCCTGGCCGGGGTGCTGTGGTCAACGCAGGGGCTGATCATCCGGCTGATCCCAGATACCGGGTCTTGGGCAATATTGTTCTGGCGCTCGGCGGGGATGTTGCCGGTGCTGGCGCTCTGGATCGGGCTTGCCTCACGCGGCAGCATCATGACTGAAATCCGCTCGGTCGGCTGGGCCGGGGTGCTGGGTGGCCTTGGGCTGGTGATGGCTTTCTCGGGCGCGATCTATGCGTTCCAAGCCACCAGCGTCGCCAATGCCGTGCTGCTGTTTGCGGCCTCACCGTTGTGTGCCGCGATTTTGGGCCGGGTGTTGCTGGGCGAAGACGTGAGCTGGCTTACATGGTTTGCCATTGCTCTCGCCGCCTTGGGCATTCTGGTGATGGTGGGCGGCGGCCTTGCAGGGGGGGCGATGGACGGCAATATTGCCGCTTTGGTCTCGGCGCTTGGGTTTGCAATTTTCACCGTGACATTGCGCTGGGGCAGGCTCGCCAACATGCTGCCTGCGGTGGCCTTGGGCGGGTTTTTCTCGATGATCGCCGGGACGGTGGCTTTGGCAATCCTTGGCAAAGCCGTGCTGATCCCGCTGCCCGAGATTGCCATTTCGGCGCTGATGGGGGCAGTGACGCTGACGGGCGGCATGTTGCTTTATACCATTGGCAGCAAAGTAGTGCCCGCCGCGCAGGCGACATTGCTGTCGCTGGTTGAGGTGCTGCTGGCCCCGCTTTGGGTTTGGCTGTTGTTGGACGAGACGGTGTCGCGCGGCACGCTGATTGGCGGCGCGGTGTTGCTGGCGGCGGTGCTTTTAAATGCTTACGGCGGGCGGTTTCAGCGCGTGCAGGGGCTCGCCCCCTCGGCGTATCACGCCTCACCCCGAGGATATTTGAGCGCAGAGGATGACCTAAGCGGTTCTAACGGTGACGGCGGAAGAAACGAGTTCGGGCATAGAGTTCCTCCAGCCGCTTCATCCGGCCTTCGGTGACATCCCAAGTTAAGTCCTGCACCGCTGCCAGCAGGGTTTCCACCAGCACCATCAACGACACGTTGCTGTCCCAAGCCGAGGGCGCTTCGATATGGCAGGCCAAGGTGTGGCGGGCATGCGCCGAGGCCGGGGAAATCCAGCGGTCGGTGATCAGCACGATCTCGGCCCCGCGTTCTTTCGCCATTTCTGCCACTTGCAGCACGGCGTTTTCATAGCGGCGGATGTCGAACACCAGCAGCACATCACTTGGCCGCATATCCAGCAGAGCGGGCTGCCATGTGGAGGAGCTGTCCGACAGCAGCGTCACTTGCGGCCGCACGATGGTCATCAGCGAGGTAAAATAATCCGCCATCGAATGAGTGATCCGCCCGCCCATCGCGAAGACATGCCGTGCCGGGTCAGCCAACAACCGGGCGGCGGCATCGAATTCGGCATGATCGATCTGGCCCAAGGTGGCTTGCAGATTGGCCATCACCGCATCGGCGAAACGGTTCAGAATATGCGTGTCCGGCACGCCGCCCGCCCAACGGTCGTGCTTGGCAATGGGAGAGACCAGCATCGCCTCGACCTCGCTGCGCAAGGCCGCCTGAAAGTCGGGATACCCCTTATAGCCCAACTTTTGTGCCAGCCGCACCACCGTCGGCGTCGACACGGATGCGGCTTTTGCCAGAATGGTGATCGAGCCCAAAGCCGCCACCGGGTAATGCGACAGCACATGCGTGGCGAGTTGCCGCTCGGCCCGCGTCAGATCGGGCAAAGCTGCGCGCAGTTGCTCGTCTAAACTTAGTCTGGCATCCATCGCGGCCTCCTCTTTCGCCAAGCCTAGCGCAAATTGTAGGGTTTGGAAAAGATTGTATCAGCGCCGCCCCGAAAGAAACATTCTTGACAGAACTGCGGCAAAAGGTGAGCCTTGGAGCAACTCTAGGGGATGACTCGACGCCATGCGAGGTGCAACGAAACTCAAAACGCCCGCGCCCCCCAAAGCGCCCGTGCCGCTGGTCGACGCATTTTTGCCTGTGATCGAGAATGTCGAGGCCGCTGGCCGGATCATTCTGGTCTGCGAACATGCCTGCAACCATATCCCGCCTGCGTGGGGCGATCTGGGGCTGACGCCTGCGCAGCGCATGGCACATATCGCCTGGGACCCCGGCGCTTTGGCGGTCTCTCGCGGCCTCGCGCAGCGCTTGGATGCAGTGTTGATCCACGCCCCGGTGAGCCGCCTTGTCTATGACTGCAACCGTGCGCCGGATATGCCGGGGGCGATGCCTGTACGCTCGGAAATCCACGACATTCCCGGCAATGCCACGATCTCGGCCAGTGAGCGGCTGGCGCGGACCGAAGCCGTGTATCTGCCATGGGCCAACGGCCTGCACAGCCTGATCGCCAAGCGCATCGCTTTGGGGCTGCAGCCTGTGATGATCACCATCCACTCCTTCACCCCGATCTATCACGACAAGCTCCGCCGGGTGGAGTTCGGCGTGATCCATGATGCCGACCCGCATCTGTCGGTGGCGATCTTGAACGCCGCGCATAAGCTGACCGGACTGCAAGCCGAATTGAACGCGCCCTATTCAGCGGCTGATGATGTGACGCATACTTTGCGCGTGCAGGCGACGCCTTATGGCTTGCCCAATGCGATGCTGGAAATCCGCAACGATCTGATTGCAACGCCAGAGGCCGCCGAGGTGATGGCGGATCAGTTGGCGGCTGTATTGAACATGGGTCTGGTGGAAATCCAGCGGCAGGCGAAGGCCAGTTGACGCGCGGCTAAAGGCTTCTCGGCGGGGCTTTGGCCCCAAATGCACATGACCCCGCACCAGACGGGGAACTCAACAGCGGAGATCCCGGACATGCCCGGCAATATGACCCTTTCTGACCTGAAAGCCGCCGTGAAGGCTGGAGAAATTGACACCGTTCTGGTGGCTGGCATCGACATGCAAGGCCGCCTGATGGGCAAGCGCTTTCACGCGCAATTCTTCGTCGATGGCGGATGGGAGGAGACGCATTGCTGCAACTATCTCCTTGCCGTTGATATGGAGATGACCACGGTTCAGGGCTATAAAGCCTCGAACTGGCAGACGGGCTATGGCGACTACATCCTGAAAACCGACATGAGCACCCTGCGCCGGGTGCCATGGCTGGAAGGCACCGCGATGGTGCTGGGCGACACGCTGGATCACCACCACAACCCAGTGCCCCACGCGCCGCGCAACATCCTGAAGCGTCAGGTCGAACGCGCCCGCGCCATGGGCTTTGATGCGATGATGGCGACCGAGCTGGAGTTCTATCTATTTGAAAACAGCTACGAATCCCTGCGCGATAGCAACTTTACCGGGCTGAAACCCGTCAGCGCCTATAATGAAGATTACCACATCTTCCAGACCACCAAGGAAGAAGACGTGATGCGCGCCGTGCGCAACGGGCTTTATGGTGCAGGCATCACCATTGAAAACTCCAAGGGTGAGGCGGATGCGGGGCAAGAGGAGGTGAACTACAAATACTCCGACGCTCTGGACACCGCCGACAACCACAGCATCGTCAAACACGGCATCAAGGAAATCGCTTGGTCGAAGGGCAAGTCGGTGACCTTTATGGCGAAATACGATCACCGCAAGGCGGGGTCGTCGTCGCATTGCCACCAATCTTTGTGGACGCTCGACGGCAAGCCTGCGTTCTATGACAAAAAAGACAAGCACGGCATGAGCCAGCTTATGAAGCATTATATCGCGGGCCAACTGGCCTATGCGCGGGAAATGACGGTGTTCCTCGCACCTTACGTCAACAGCTACAAACGCTTCACCGTGGGCATGTTCGCGCCCACCAAAGCCGTCTGGTCCGCCGACAACCGCACCGCAGGGTTCCGGGTATGCGGCGAGCATACCAAAGCGATCCGGGTGGAGTGCCGTATCCCCGGCAGCGATGTGAACCCCTATCTCACCTGCGCCGCCCTGTTGGCCGCTGGCCTTGACGGCATCGAGCAGAAGCTGGAGTTGGAGCCCGAAATGCAGGGCGATATGTATGCTGCGGGCGATGTGCGGGAAATCCCGCACAACCTGCGCGAAGCGGCCGATTTGCTCAACGCCTCGGCCATGTACCGCAAAGCCTTTGGCGATGACGTGGTGGACCACTACCACCACGCCGCCCAGTGGGAGATTTCGGAGACCGACCGCGTCGTCACTGATTTTGAAATCCAGCGTCTGTTAGAGCGCGCGTAATGTAGGGCGGGGTTCACCCCGCCTTCACTCAAGATTGGCGGGGGAAACCTCCGCCCTACCAAGGACCAACACGATGAAACCCATTCAACTCATCTCGCCAGTGGACGGCTCGGTCTATGCCGAGCGCACACCGCTGACACTCGACGCCGCGAAAGCCGCCGCTGCCCGCGCCAAAGCCGCGCAAAAGCCTTGGGCCGCGCGCCCCTTGGCCGAACGCATCGCTTTGGTCAAAACCGCCGTCGCCAATCTGAACGGCAACGCCCCGAAGATCGTCGAGGAACTGGCTTGGCAAATGGGCCGCCCCACCCGCTTTGGCGATGAATTCGGCGGTGTGAACGCCCGCACAGACTATATGTCCGATATTGCCGCAGCCACTCTCGCGCCGCAAACCATTGAAGACAGCGATAAATTCCGACGCTATATCGCCCGCGAAGCCTTGGGCGTGGTGTTTATCGTCGCCCCATGGAACTATCCGTATCTTACCACGATCAACACTCTGGTTCCCGCCCTGATCGCCGGAAACACGGTCGTTCTGAAGCACGCCTCTCAGACCATGCTGGTCGGCGAGCGCCTAGCCGATGCCTTCCACGCCGCTGGCATCCCCGCCGATGTGTTCCAGAATGTCGTGCTGGATCACGCCACCACCGAACATCTGATCGCCAACCGCGCCTTCAATTTCGTCAACTTCACCGGATCGGTCGGCGGCGGTCAGGCGATTGAGCGCGCCGCTGCGGGCACCTTCACGCCCTTGGGCCTCGAACTCGGCGGCAAAGACCCCGGCTATGTCCGCGCAGACGCGAACTTGGATGCCGCCGTCGATACCCTGATGGATGGCGCGATGTTCAACGCGGGCCAGTGCTGCTGCGGCATCGAGCGGATTTATGTGCATGAATCGCTCTACGATGCCTTCGTAGAAAAGGCCGTGGCTTGGGTGAAGACCCTGAAACTCGGCAATCCGTTTGACGCCGATTCAACCCTCGGCCCGATGGCGAACAAACGTTTCGCCGCCGTTGTGCGCGGCCAGATAGCCGAAGCCGTGGCCGCAGGTGCCAAGGCCCTGATCGACCCTGCCCTGTTCCCGGCCGATGACGGCGGCGCCTACCTTGCGCCGCAAGTGCTGGTGAACGTGGATCATTCGATGCGGGTTATGATGGAGGAAAGCTTCGGCCCGGTCGTCGGCATCATGAAGGTCAAGGACGACGCCGAGGCCCTTAAGCTGATGAACGATAGCCCCTACGGCCTGACCGCCAGCATATGGACCGAAGACTACGACACCGCAGCCGCTCTCGGTGCGCAGATTGAGACCGGCACCATTTTCATGAACCGCGCCGATTACCTCGACCCCGCGCTGTGCTGGACCGGCTGCAAAGACACCGGACGCGGCGGCAGCCTGTCCTATTTGGGTTTCCTCTCGGTCACCCGCCCGAAATCCTACCATCTGAAGAAAGTCTAAACCATGACCCACTCTGTCCCCAACCGGAACTGGTCCTACCCCACCGCGATCAAATTTGGTGTTGGCCGCATCAGCGAACTGGCCGAACATTGCGCCGCCGCCGGGGTGAAAAAACCACTGTTCGTCACCGACAAGGCCCTGGCCAGCCTGCCGATCACCGCCGAGGCCGTAGCCATCCTGAAAGCCCACGGTCTTGGCACTGCGGTGTTTTCCGAAGTCGATCCGAACCCGAATGAAACCAATATGGCAGACGGAATCGCGGTCTATCTGGCTGGCGGCCATGATGGCGTGATCTGCTTTGGCGGCGGCTCGGCCCTCGACCTTGGCAAAATGATCGCCCTGATGGCGCATCAGCGCAAAGACCTTTCGGTGTGGGATCTGGAGGATATCGACGACTGGTACACCCGCGCCGATGCCAGTAAAATCGCCCCGATCATCGCGGTGCCGACAACCGCTGGCACGGGTTCGGAAGTTGGTCGCGCAGGCGTTCTGACCAACTCGGTGACGCATAAGAAAAAGATCATCTTCCATCCCAAACTGCTGCCCGTGGTGGTGATCTGCGATCCGGCCCTGTCGGTGGGGATGCCGAAATTCATCACTGCTGGCACCGGCATGGATGCGCTGGCGCATTGTCTTGAGGCCTATTCCTCGCCGTTCTATCACCCGATGAGCCAAGGCATCGCCTTGGAAGGCATGCGGCTGGTGTTTGAGAACCTGCCGAAAGTCTACGCCAACCCGAACGATCTCGATGCCCGCGCGCATATGATGTCGGCAGCGGCGATGGGGGCGGTGGCCTTCCAGAAGGGTCTGGGCGCGATCCATTCGCTCAGCCATCCTGTCGGCGCAGTCTATGGCACCCATCACGGCACCACCAACGCTGTGGTGATGCCAATGGTGCTGGACATGAACCGTGCGGCCATTGAGGACCGCATCGAGAAAGCCGCCGCCTATCTTGGCATCAAGGGTGGTTTCGATGGCTTCCGCGCCGCTGTGATGGCTTTGCGGGCCGAGTTGAACATCCCCGCCAACCTGACCGCGATGGGCGTGAAGCGCGAAGATCTCGACATGCTGACCGACATGGCGCTGGAAGACCCCTCCTGCGGCGGCAACCCGGTGACGATGACGCGTGGAAACACCCGCGCGTTGTTCGAGGCCTGCATGTAACTTGAAAAGCGGCGGTTTCAGCCTGTAAACCGCAAAAACCGCCGCCTTTACTTACGGACCCCAAAATGACCCAGCACGTCACCACCGATATCGCGATCCTTGGCGCGGGGGTCGTAGGCCTTGCCATTGCCGAGGCGTTGACGGCCGAGGGGCGCGAGGTGGTGCTGGTCGATCCCGGCCAGCCCGGCATGGGGGCCAGCTATGGCAACGCCGGCACCATCGCCGATTATGCGGTGATGCCGGTCGGCAGCCCGGATGTTTTGCGAAACCTGCCGTCCCTGCTGCTGAACAAAAACTCCCCCCTCGCCATCCGCCGCGCCGCCCTGCCCTCGCTGATGCCATGGCTCGCGCGGTTTTCTGTGCAATCGCTGCCCGGCCCAACCCGGCGCAATGCGGCGGCGATTGCGGCATTGGTGGCGGATGCTTGCCCGAGTTGGCTTGCCTTGGCGGATCGGATCGGGGGCTCGGCGATCTTGCAGCACAAGGGGTGCTTGTATCTCTATGAGAGCCAAGCCGCCTTCAAAGCCGCCGAGACAGATATGGCGTTCAGGCGGACACAGGGGATCACTGTTGAGTTGATCTCGCCAGATGTGTTGGCGCGGATGGAGCCGGGGTTGCCTGCTGTGGAGGGCGGCGCTGCGTTCTTTCCGAAAGCGGTGTTTCTGTCCGATCCGGGGCTGATGGTGCAGACCCTTGCGGCCTATGTTTTCAAGCGGGCCGGTTTCGTGCAGGCCGAAGCGCGGACGATCACGCGGCAGTTTGATGGCATCGTGGTTGAAGGTCCAGACCTGCGCCTGCGGGCGCGGCGGGTGATCATTGCCGCGGGGGCGCATTCAAAAGGGTTGGCACTGCAGGCGGGGGATAAGGTGCCGCTGGAGACCGAGCGGGGGTATCATGTGGAGTGGGATATGGCCTCACCGCGCCTGACCCGGCCTGCCTGTCCGACGGCACGCGGGTTTTATTTGTGTCCGATGAGTGGCCGCCTACGGGTGGCGGGGACGGTGGAGTTGGGGGGGCTGACGGCTGGGCCCTCGCCACATCGGATCAGGAAGCTGGTGGAGGGGGCGCGGGCGATTTTCCCAGACCTCGGCGCGCCGGATCGGGAGTGGATGGGGTTCCGGCCTTCGATGCCGGATTCGGTGCCGGTGATTGGGCCGAGCCGGGCTGGAGCGGAGGTTATCCATGCTTTCGGGCATGGGCATATCGGGCTGACCTTGGCCCCGATCACGGCGCGATTGGTGGCGGATTTGGTAGCGGGGCGGCAGCCGGAATTGGATTTGACGCCGTATTTGCCCGGCAGGTTTTAAGGTGGTCCCAACTCGGGACCTTTTTTTATACCTATATATCAGACAGTTGACCTAGCGCCGTTAACAGATTTTTAACACTTCAACCCGTGACAGCAAAAAGCCGCCCCAAACGAAGGGCGGCTTTCGCGGCAGATGCCAGTGGTCTTAGCCCAGATGGGCCAGCACGAAAGGCTGCACTTCGTGCCAACCTTCCCACATCATTTTCAGCGCGACATAGACGATGATCGCAAGGCCGACATAGGCGATCCAGCGGTGCTTGTTCAAAAGGCGCGCGATAAACGTCGCGGCAAGGCCCATCAGCGCGATCGACAGCACAAGGCCGATCACCAGCACGGTCGGATGTTCACGCGCGGCGCCCGCCACAGCCAGCACGTTATCAAGGCTCATCGAAATGTCGGCAATCACGATCTGCCACGCGGCTTGCGCAAAGGTCTTGCGCGGCGCGCCGCCTGCGACGGTTCCATCGGCGTTCAGATCGCGGTCGGTCAGCGATTCCTCGGCCATATTGTCACTGCCGTGGCCCTGTTGCAGCTCGCGCCACATCTTCCAGCAAACCCAAAGCAGCAGGATGCCGCCCGCCAACAATAACCCAACGATGACCAACAAATGCGTGGTGATCAGCACAAAACCGATCCGCATGATGGTGGCCGCGATGATGCCAACCAGAATGGCTTTGTTGCGCTGCTCTTTTGGCAGACCAGCCGCGGCAAGGCCAATCACGATGGCATTGTCGCCCGCGAGGACAAGGTCAATCCCCATGACCTGAAGCAGGGCAATAAAGCCCGGATAAGTGAAGATTTCCATGTCCGTCCCGTTTGGTATGTTGTTGTTGCGGGCTAGGTAAGGGCTGATGGGGTGTATTTCAACCCAGCTTTCAAAGCCAATTCCATCTGTTCAGCCCGAAAGCAGCTTTGCAACCACCACCTCAGGGGCAAGGTGTGGTGATTTCGACGCTATAGGTGGTTTTGCCGGGCATACCAGGCGGCTTGGCGATCAACTTGAGCACAAGATCGCACTCTTGCGTGCGCACCGTCCATTCATCGGCCCCATCGGGGAAACTGCCCGTGTTGCTGATCGCACCGATTGGGGCCTGACGCAGCGCATCTGCAACCGCCCCGTCTTGCAGGATCGTGGTGATCTTTTCGGCGCTGTCATAAAACGGCGACAGCATGGCGAGCGCGGGGGGCGCGGCAAGCGTCAGCAACACTGCAAAGCGCAGCATGATTACAGCATCCCCGGCACGACCTGATCTGGCGGGCGGTGGCCGTCGGCGAAGGTTTTGATGTTAATGATGACCTTTTCGCCCATCTCGATGCGGCCCTCGACCGTGGCGGAACCCATGTGCGGCAGCAGCACAACATTTGGGAGCTCTCGCAGGGTTGGGTTGATCTCGGTGCCGTGTTCGTAGACATCGAGGCCCGCGCCGCCGATTTCACCGGCTTTCAGGCCTCGGGCCAGAGCGTTTTCGTCGATCACTTCGCCGCGCGAGGTGTTGATGATCACCGCCGTTGGTTTCAGCAATTTCAGCCGACGCGCGTTTAACAGGTGGAAGGTGGAGGGGGTGTGCGGGCAGTTCACAGAAATGATGTCCATGCGGGCGATCATCTGATCCAGGCTTTCCCAATAGGTCGCCTCTAGCTCGGCTTCCACCTCGGGGCGCACGCGTTTGCGGTTGTGGTAATGCACCTGCATCCCGAAAGCGCGGGCGCGCCGCGCCACGGCTTGGCCGATGCGACCCATGCCAAGGATGCCCAAACGACGACCGCCGATTCGACCGCCCAGATGCGCCATCGGCGACCAGCCTTGCCACTTGCCCGCCTGCATTTCGGCCAGACCTTCGGGGATGCGGCGGGTGACAGACAGCATCAGCGCAAGCGTCATATCGGCGGTATCATCTGTCACCGTGCCGGGGGTGTTGCTGACCAAAACCCCACGTTGGCGGGCGGTTGCGACATCAATATGATCGACGCCCGAGCCATAATTGGCGATCAGTTTCAGCTTATCCCCCGCCTGCGCGATCAGGCCCGCGTCAATCTGATCGGTGATCGTTGGCACCAGCACATCGCAGCGCCGCATGGCGGCGCTTAGGTCTTCGCGGCTCATCGGCGTGTCGGGGTCGCGCAGCTCGACATCGAACAATTCCTTCATCCGAGTCTCGACGGCTTCTGGCAATCGTCGCGTCACGACAACGTTTAAGCGTGTTGCGGGCATGAAGGCCTCCCTGCACTTCCAAATCAGCGTATTGTTTGGCAAAGTGGCGGGAAGCGGGGCAAGGTACAAGCCCCCGTCTGAAATTGGGGCGCGGCGGGATGAACAGGAAGCAGTTTTTGGTGGGAATGACGGCGGCTTTGCTGGCCGGCGGCGCGCAGGCGCAGGAAGAACTGCCGATGGCCCCGGCCCCGGATGACAAAACCCCGCGCGATCCGAACAAAGGCCCGGTGACCAACCTGCCACTGCCGCGCTATGTCAGCCTGAAGGGGCGCGAGGGCAATGTGCGGCGCGGGCCGGGGATGACGCACCGGATTGACTGGGTGTTCACCACGGCGGGAATGCCGCTCAGGATCACCGCCGAATATGACCGCTGGCGGCGGGTCGAGGATTATCAGGGCATGGGGGGCTGGATGCAGTTCAACCTGCTGTCGGGGTCGCGCTCGGTACTGGTGACGCAAGATATGGCGGAGTTTCGCGACAGCCCGGATGCGCAGGCGCGGGTGTCGTTTCAGGCCGAACTGGGCGTGATTGCTAAGCTGCTGGAATGTAACGCTGATTGGTGTCGGGTGAATGCGGGCGGTGAAAAGGGCTGGATATTGAAATCATCGCTTTGGGGTGTCGATCCGGGTGAGATTATAGACTAGCGCCCTGCGGTTCGGCCTGCGACCGCAGAGTGCTTGCACTGCAGCGGCGGCTTGGGTATGGCGCGGGTCCGGGTTTTAGGAGCGTAAGATGAGCACATCCGCCAGCATGAAGTTGAATCTGTCGGCGGGGCTTGCGTCGGTGGCGATTGCCGGGGTGATGGTGGGGCTGAAGCTTTGGGCCTATGGCACGACCGGGTCGTTGTCGGTGGCGGCCTCGCTGGCCGATAGCGCGATGGATCTGATGGTGTCTTTGGGCGCTATGGCGGCGCTAATCTATGCTGCCAAGCCTGCGGACGAGGATCATGCCTTTGGCCATAGTTCTGCCGAGGATCTGGCGGCTTTGGGGCAGGCATTTTTCGTGCTGATCTCGGCGGGGGTGATCACTTGGGCGGCGGTGACGCGGCTACTGGGCCCGACCGAAGCGCATCTGGTCGGCGAAGGTGAAGGGATGCTGGTGATGGGCGTCTCGGTGGCGCTGACGGTGGTGTTGGTGTGGTGGCAGGGTCGCGTCGCAAAGCGGACCGGCAGCCGCGTGGTGGCGGCCGACCGTCTGCATTACATGGGCGATCTGCTGCCGAATATGGGGGCTATCATCTCGCTGTGGGCGTCGAAAAGCTTTGGGCTGGGCAGCATCGATTCGGTGGTGGCCTTGACGGCGGCGGCGATTATGGCGGTGGGCGCGCTGCGGATCGGCAAGGGGGCGTTTGATGCGCTGATGGACCGCACCGCTGATCCCGCGATTGTCACCGGGATTGCGGATATGGCCGCCGCTTGGCCGGGGGTGCGCGGCTTTCATGATCTGAAAACCCGGATGGCGGGCAGCAAGGTCTTCGTCAACCTGCATATCGAGTTGGATGGCGAGCAGTCTTTGCGCGACGCCCATGCGATTGGGGCGGCGCTGCGGCGGGCGATTTTGCAGGCCTATCCGCAGACCGATGTGATCATCCACAAGGATGTGGCGGATGTCACCGCCGCCTCCAAGCGGCAGAGCCATTAGGGCAAAGCCCTAGCCCGCCTTAGATTTCACCGCTTTGTGGTCAGGCCAATTTGCGCTAAACTAGCGCCTGTGCGCAGCATTGGCGTTTTGCGCACAACCCAGCAAAATTTTCCGTAAGACTTGCAACACCTGCAACTCCGTCTCATATTAAGGTTGAATTACACAATCGTATAACAAGAATGGCCCGCTATGGCAGACCGCCGCCCCTATCGTCGGGAAAGTGAAGAACGTCGCCGCGAGGATTTGATCGCGGCAGCGCTCGATCTGGTTGCGGAAGGCGGGCTTCATGCGGCAACGGTGCGCGCGATTGCTGAGCGTGCGGGCGTCACACCGGGGCTGATCCGGCATTACTTCACCTCGAAAGAAGACCTCACCCGCGTCGCCTATCAACGGCTGATGGAACGGATGACCACGGATTCTGCGGCGGTGCTGCTGGGCGGGCCGGATGATGCGATGGCGCGGCTGGCGAATTTCGTGGTGGCATCGGTCAGCCCTCCGGTGGCGGACCCGGTGGCAGTGGGGCTATGGGCGGCTTTTGTGCATGATGTGCGCCGCGATGCCGCGATGCGCGAGATTCACACCGCGAACTATTTGGCGTTTCGCAACATGTTGCAGGGGCTAATTGCCGCCCTGCCCCGCCCTGTCAGCGACGCCAAGCTGCGCAGTGACGCCATCGCCTGCAATGGGGTGATTGACGGGTTGTGGCTGGAAGGCTCGATCCTGCCCGAAGCCTTCGCCCTTGGCGAAATCCCCGCCATCGCGCTGACTTCGGTCGGCGCCATTCTGAACATTGACCTTGTTGCTGCTTATCAGCCAGATCGGACTTTGCCATGAAATATGCCGCCATCACCGACCGTCTTGCCCATCTGGGTGGAGCGAAATGGGAGGTTCACGCCCGCGCCAAGGCTCTGCAAGCTGCGGGTAAGCCTGTCATTCAACTGACGATTGGCGAGCCGGATGTCGCCACCCCGCCCGCTTTGATCGCGGAAGCGCAACGGGCGATGGATGCCGGGCGTCTGGGTTATTCCAATGGCCGGGGCGAGCCTGCTTTGCTTGAGGCTTTGGCTGCGCGCTATTCCAAGCGGACGGGCCGCGCGATTTCGACGGAGCAAATTGCCTGCCTGCCCGGCACGCAAACCTCGCTTTATGCGGTGCTACTGACGCTGACCGGGCCGGGCGATGAGGTGCTGGTGGGCGATCCTTTGTATGCAACTTACGAGGGCTTGATTGCTTCCACGGGCGCGGTTGCAGTGCCGGTGCCGCTGCGGGCCGAGCATGGCTTTCGGATGCAGGCGACGGATGTGGCCGCCCGGATCACCCCGCGCAGCCGGATGATTTTTCTGAACACGCCGCACAATCCCACCGGGGCTATTCTGACGGGGGATGATATTGCGGCCTTGGGGGCTTTGGCGAAGCAGCATGATCTGTGGATGCTGAGTGATGAGGTTTATGAGGAATTGGTGTTTGCGGGTGGCACCTTTGCCTCACCGTTGGACAATGCCGATCTGGCCGATCGGGTGGTGGTGACGGCCTCGATTTCGAAATCGCACGCGGCACCGGGGTTCCGCTCTGGCTGGTGCGTCGGGCCCGAGGAATTCTCGGCGCGGCTGCTGCCGGTGGCGGAAACCATGCTGTTCGGCAACCAACCCTTCATCGCCGATATGACGGCTTTGGCGGTGTCGGCCCCTTCGGAAGTGGCGCAGGGAATGGCAGAACGCTTCGCGCGCCGCGCTGCGTTGATTTATGAACAACTGAACGGGGTGAATGGGTTGCGGGTGCATAAGCCCGATGCCGGGATGTTCACCGTGGTGGATGTGAACGCCACGGGCCTGAGTGGAGAGTGTTTTGCTTTGGGGCTGCTGGCCGATGAAGGTGTCGCGGTGATGCCGGGCGAAAGCTTTGGCGCGGCACTGGCGGGCTGGATCAGGATCAGCCTGACACAAGACGATGCTTTGGTGATTGAGGCGTGCAAGCGGATCGCACGCTATGCCGCGTTGAAGCAAGGAATGGCGGCATGAAAACGGTTGGTGAGCGTTTGGTTGAAGGTCTGGCTGCGCGCGGGGTTGAGGTGATTTTCGGTATTCCCGGTGTGCATACGGTGGAAATGTATCGCGGGCTGTCCGGCTCATCTGTGCGGCATGTGACGGCGCGGCACGAGCAGGGCTGTGCCTTTATGGCGGATGGCTATGCGCGGGTTTCCGGTAAGCCGGGGGTGGCTTTGGTGATCACCGGGCCGGGGATTTTGAACGCGCTGACCGCGATGGGGCAAGCGGCGGCAGATTCGGTGCCGATGCTGGTGATCTCGGGGGTGAACCGTCGCGATTCTTTGGGGCTGGGGCTGGGCTTGCTGCATGAGTTGCCGGATCAGGCGGCGATGGTGCGGCCTTTGTGTCCAACCCGGCAGATCAGGGATGCGTCTGAGGTCGGTGAGGTTTTGGACTGGGCCTTCGCCGCGATGGCGACGGGGCGGCCGGGGCCTGTGCATATCGAAGTGCCGACCGATGTGATGCCATTGGACTGTGCAGAATTGCCTGCGCCTGCCGCGTTGCCCGTGGCGGCGGTGCCGGATGTTTCGGCGGCGGTGGCGAAGTTGAACGCGGCGCAGTCGGTGGTGATCTTGGCTGGCGGTGGCGCGCGCGGGCAAGAGGCGGCGTTGCAGGCCTTGGCCGAGAAGTTGGACGCTCCGGTTGTGCAGACGGTGAATGCGCGGGGCATGATGTATGGTCATCCGCTGGTGGTGCCTGCCTCGCCCAGCTTGGATGCGCCGCGTGCGCTGATCGCAGCGGCAGATCAGGTGCTGGCGATTGGCACCGAATTTGGCCCGACAGACTACGACATGTATGTGCGCGGTGGTTTCCCGGATCTGTCGGAGATGATCCGGGTGGATATCTGCGCCAAGCAGTTGCGGCGGCACAAGGCTGGCGTTGCGCTGCACGGTGATGCGGGCGCGGTGATGGTGGCGCTTTTGCAGCTCGTCGCGCCGAAGCAGGCCGATGGGGCTGCCCGGGCTGCGGCCGCGCGCAAGGCAGCAAGGGCGGAATTAGCAGAATTGGACGTGCTGATGCCGGGGCGGCTGGAAATGGTCGAGACTATCCGCACTGCCGTGCCGGGGGCTTTGATCGTTGGCGATAGCACCCAAGCGATTTATGCCGCGAACCTCTACTACGATCATGACCGCGCGGGAGGGTTCTTCAATGCCGCGACGGGTTTCGGCGCTTTGGGCTTTGGGCCTGGGGCGGCTGTTGGCGCGGCACTGGCGGCACCGGGCGAACAGGTGATCTGCCTGATCGGCGATGGCGGCTTGCAGTTCAGCCCCGGCGAGTTGCGCACGGCGGTGGATGAGCGTTTGCCGATCACCTATGTCGTGTGGAACAACGCGGCCTTCGGCGAGATCGCCGATGCGATGCGTGGGGCGAATACCGAGGTGATCGGGTGTTCGCCCTCGCCCCTGAACATGGAGCCGTTTGCCGCCGCCTGCGACTTGCCGTTTGCGAGCGTGGCGTTGGACCCAGAAGCGCTGCACGCGGCGCTGATCCAGCCACACAGCGGGCCACGCATGATCGAGGTGCGGGTGGCAAGGTAGCCGATTTTCGCGCGAAAATCGTAGACGGAATTCGCGCGAATTCCGATTTCGGGGCGCGTCTGTCGCGCCCCTTTCTTTTGATCAAATTATTTGGCATAAGGCGATAAGTCCTGAAAGGTGCCCCTGATGTCCGAGTCTCTGATCGCCGGAATTCACCCAGACCGTCTGCAAAAGCTGCGCCTGCGCGAAGCCAAACGTTTTGCGCAGGGCCGCCCAAAGGCCCGCGCGGCACTCGACAAAGGTGCAGATATATTCCTCGATGGTGTGCCTTTGCACTGGATGAAAGACTGGCCGATGCCGCATTTGCCTTTGATCACAAAGGCCAAGGGCGCGCGAATCACCGATATCGACGGCTATGAGATCGACGATTTCTGTCTGGGCGACACTGGCAGCATGTTCGGCCACTCGCCTGCCCTTGTCGCCAAGGCGATCCGCCGCCAAGCCTCACGCGGGCTGACCTATATGCTGCCCTCAGAGGAGGCTTTAGAGGCGGGGCGTCTGTTGACGACGCGTTTTGGCGATTTCCGCTGGCAGATCGCCACCACCGCCACCGATGCCAACCGTTTTGCCATTCGCGTCGCGCGCGCCATCACCGGGCGGGCGAAGATACTGGTGTTCAACGGCTGCTATCACGGCACCGTCGATGACGCGATGGTCGAGCTTTCCAATGGCGTGACGCAGAACCGCGAAGGCTTGATGGGGCAAGTGGCTGACCTTACGCTCGGCGCTGTGGCTTGCGAATTCAACGACCTGAGCGCAGTGGAAGCGGCCCTTGCCAAAGGCGATGTTGCTGCCATCCTGACCGAGCCGGTGATGACCAATTCCTGCATGGTCCTCCCCGATCCCGGTTTCCACGCTGGCCTGCGCGCGCTGTCGCTGAAATACGGCGCGCTGTTGATGATCGACGAGACCCATACGATTTCCAGCGGGCTCGGCGGCTATACAGGCGTGTATGGCCTGACGCCCGATATCTTTGTGGTTGGCAAATGCGTGGCGGGCGGCATGCCCACCGCCGTCTGGGGCCTCACCCCGGAAACCGCTGCCCGCTATGAAGCCGCCAATACCGCCCGCGCGCCGGGACATTCCGGTATGGGCACCACCCTTTCGGCCAACCCGATGCAGTTCGCCTGTCTGAAAGCCACACTTTCGGGCGTGATGACGGCGAAAAACTATGCCCATATGGAAAGCCTCGCACACCGTCTGGCGCAGGGTCTTGGCAAATCCATCGCCCGGCACAAAGCGCCGTGGCATGTGGTGCGGGTTGGTGCGCGGGTGGAGTTCATCTGCGCTCCCGGCCCGTTGCACAATGGCACCGAAGCCGCCTTAGCGCATCAACCATCCGTGGAATCCGCGCTGCATGTCGCGCTGCTGAACCGGGGCTGCCTGATTGCCCCCTTCCACAACATGATGCTGATCAGCCCCGCCACCAAGAAACGCCAGGTCGATCGCCTGATCGCCGCCTTTGACGAAACCCTGTCCGAATTGTTTTGAGATAACCATGACCGATACTCACAGCCCCTCTGGTTCCACCGTCGCCGAGGCTGAAGCCTTTCTGGACGCGCATCCCGAGATCGAAGCTTTTGATATCGTGCTGCATGATGCCAATGGCATCGGGCGCGGCAAGATCATCCGCCGTCACGAATTGCTGGGCATGTTCAAATCCGGGCGGCATTTGCCGATCTCGATTCTGGGGTTGGATATCTGTGGCGAGGATGTGCATGAAACTGGGTTGATCTGGGATCAGGGCGACGGCGACCGTCGCGCTTGGCCGCTGCCGGGAACCCTGCGCCCGATCCACGCCAGCAAGCCGCCGCGCGGCGAGGTGCTGATGTGCGTCTATAACCTTGACGGCACCCCAATGAGTTCCGACCCCCGCCATGCCCTGCAACGCCAAGTCGATGCCTTGGCCGCAGCGGGCCTGCACCCGGCAGGCGCGTTCGAGTTGGAATTCTTCCTGCTGGCGAACGAGCGGTCCCCCGAGGGCAAAATGGTGCCCGCGCGCGATGTGTTGGACGGACGGCGGAACTCGAAAACCGATGTCTATTCGGTGGATCAGCTGCACGGGATGTTGCCGCTGTTTAACGATATCTACGCCGACGCCGCCAAGGCGGGTATCAAGGCGGAAACCTTGATTTCCGAATTTGCCCCCGGCCAGTATGAGCTGACCCTGCATTACCGCGAAGATGTGATGCAGGCGGCGGATGATCTATTGCGGCTGAAGCGGATGGTGCGCTATCACGCCCGCCAGCATGGCGTGACCGCCTGTTTCATGGCGAAACCGAATGAGGATTACGCCGGATCGGGCATGCATTTTCACGTCTCGATGCTGAATGACGCTGGCAAGAACGTCTTCATCGAGGCAGTCGAGGGCCAGTATAACGACACCATCCTGCACGCCATCGGCGGCCTGCGCGCCACCATGGCCGAGTCGATGTTGATTTTCGCGCCTCATGCCAATTCATGGCGGCGGTTTGCCTCAAACTCCTACGCCCCGGTCAGCCCGACGTGGGGGGGGAACAACCGCTCGGTCGCCCTCCGCATCCCTGCGGGCGACATCCGTGCGCGCCGTATTGAACATCGCCCGGCGGGGGTGGATGCCAATGCCTATCTGGTGGCGGCCACCGTGCTGGCCGGGGTGCGGTATGGCATGGCGAACAAGATGGATCCGGGGCCGGAAACCACCGGGAATGGCTACACCGATGCCTCGGATGCGCCACCGATTCCGGTGGATTGGCGCTCGGCGATTGAGGCGGCGAAGGCCTCGACGTTCCTGAAGGACGCCTTGGGCGAGGATATGCACCGCACCTTCACCGCGATCAAAGCAGCCGAATATGCGCGGGTGATGCGGACGGTGTCAGAGGTCGATTTCGATCTGTACCTGCATACCGTCTGAGGCCGCGCGGGCTGACGGTTCAGCAGCCTCCGGTGGAGATATTTGAGCGCAGAGGACGACCCTTTCTCTGCTCTTTCACATTGGCCTAAATTCCCCGCTGGAGGCACGCAACGCTGAGCTAAATGCGCGTTATCCATGCTTAAACCGACAGTCTTGCAGGCAAACCGGGCTTGCCGCGCGGATAGCTTCGGCGATCAGGGCGGGGATTTCCGGGCGCAGGCCGAGGGCGGGGAGTTGGGTTCCGGTGAAACCTGCGCGGAGCAAGGCTTCGGGGATGTCGGTGGTGACGTGGCCGCCGGAGGCTGCGAAGAACGGCAGGCAGAGGGCTTCGGGGCCGAGGCCGGGCAGGTCTTTCAGTTGCGGGGATTGGTCGATGAAGCCCACCTGGACCGCGCAGCCCAGTTCGGCGCGGATTTTGTTGGCGACATGATGGGCGATGTCGGAGGGGACCGAGGTTTTGGAGGAGCCGTGGGCGGCGAGGATGATCGGGCCCGCGCGGGTTTGCAGCGCTTCGGCGGCGGTTTTCACGGCGAGGTCGTGTAGGGTGGTGAGGCAGCCGAGCGGTTCCAGCACTTGCCAGCCTTGCGCCCCTGCGGTTGTCAGGCGGGCGGGAAGGTGGGTGCGGGTGAACCAGCCACCAGCCATGAAGACGGGGAACAGCAGGCCTCCGGGGCCGAGTTTGGCGATGGCTGCGCTGAGGGCCTCGGGTTCGGCGAGAGTGGCGGAGGCGACAGTTTGGCCGGGCAGATGTGCCGCCACTTTGGCCGCGAGATCGGCCAGCTCCGCCGCGGCGGGTCCGGGGCTGGAGGGTTGGCCGTGGGCGACAATCAGGGCGGGGGGCATCGGGGTTCCTTTGTTATCTCGCAACCTAGAGCAAGGCGGGCGCGGGGCAAGGGGGTTGGCTGCGGCGGGGTCAGTGTCCACGCGTGGACAAGACGATGGGTTATATGATTTCAAAGGGTTAGATCCATGGCATTAAGGGCTTGTTAAGCTCTGCGCCCTGCCCTGCCCGATCAAAACTGCGCCGCAGCGCTTGACACTTCGCCACCTTGAAGGCCTGATGCGCCCGACCAGAACCGGGATTGCCATGACCGATACGCGCTTGGGCGAGCTGTTGTCCTCTGCCCCTCCAACGCTCGGCGATGCCGAGGCTGCAAATCTTGCGCGCGCGCATTTTGGCGTGACGGGTGCGCTGAAACGGCTGACATCGGAACGCGATCTGAACATCCGCCTCACCACACCGGGGCAGGCCTATGTGCTGAAACTCGCCAACCCCGCCGAGCCGTTTGAGGTCACCGATTTGCAGACCAAGGCGTTGCTGCATCTGGAGGGGTCGGGGCTGCGGGTGCCACAGGTGATCCGCACCACCAGCGGGGCGACCGAGGTGAGCACGCCACATGGCACGTTGCGGCTGCTGACCTATCTGGAGGGGGTGCCGCAGCATTTGACCCCGCGCAGCCCGGTGCAGGCCCGCGCGATGGCCGGGATGGCGGCGCGGTTGACGCTGGGACTGGCCGGGTTTGCGCATCCGGCGGCGGGCTATGTGTTGCAGTGGGATATCAAGCAAGCCAGTGCATTGCGCCCGATGCTGCCTGCGGTGCCAGATGATTTGCAAGGGCTGGCGGGAGCGGCGTTGAATCGGTTTGACGCAATAGCGCCCGCGTTGGCAGGGCTGCGCTGGCAGGTGGTGCATAACGATCTGAACCCGCATAACGTGCTGGTATCGCCGGACAATCCAGATGAAATCGCCGGGGTCTTGGATTTCGGCGATATGGTACATACGCCGTTGATCTGCGATGCGGCGGTTGCGGCGTCTTATTGCGTTGATGCGGGTAAGCCGCTGGAAAGCCTGCTGAACTTCGCCCGCGCCTATCATGCGGTGTTGCCGCTGACCCTGCCCGAACGGCAGGTGTTCCCCGATCTGGTGGCGACACGGATGTTGACGACGATCACCGTCGCCTCGGCGCGGGCGCAGCGCTACCCTGATAACGCGCCCTATATTCTGCGCAATATGGCGACGGCGCGGGAGGGGTTAACGTCTCTTGCCGCCGTGCCCCGCGCCAATCTGCTTAACGCCTTGGAGGCCCTATGAAAAACGACGGAACCATGGTGAATGCCTATGTGCCCGGCAAAGGCGATTTGTCTGCAGAGGATCAAGCGCTGGTGGCGCGCAGGGCAAAGGCTTTGGGGCCTGCCTATCGGTTGTTCTATGAAACCCCGGTGCATCTGGTGCGGGGGGAAGGCGTTTGGCTGTATGATGGCGCGGGCAACGCCTATTTGGATACCTATAATAATGTCGCGAGCGTCGGGCATTGTCATCCTGCCGTGGTGGCCGCAACCGCCAAGCAGGCGGCGATTCTTTCCAGCCATACCCGCTATTTGCACGACACCGTGCTGGATTATGCCGAGCGGTTGCTGGCGACGTTTCCCACCGAGCTTTCCCATGTGATGTTCACCTGCACCGGGTCTGAGGCCAATGATCTGGCGTTTCGGATTGCCCGCGCCCATACCGGCGGCACCGGGTTTATCGTCACGGAAAACGCTTATCATGGCGTGACTTACGCGATTGCGGGAATGTCTCCGTCTTTGGGTGAAGGCGTCGCTTTGGGTGAGCATGTGCGCACCGTCCGCGCGCCTGATCCGTTGCGGATGACGGGCGACTTAGGGGCGGCTTTTGCGGCAGAAGTGCAGGCGGCGATTGACGATATGCTGCGGCATGGCATCAAGCCTGCGGGGTTGATTGTCGATACGATTTTCTCGTCGGATGGGGTGTTTGAGGGGCCTGCGGGGTTTTTGGCCCCTGCCGTGGCGGCGATCCGTGCGGCGGGTGGGGTGTTTATTGCCGACGAAGTGCAGCCGGGCTTTGGCCGCTGTGGTGACACCATGTGGGGCTTTCAGCGCCATGGGCTGGTGCCGGATCTGGTCAGTTTGGGCAAGCCGATGGGCAATGGCTATCCGGTGGCGGGGCTGGTGATGCGGCCAGAAGTGATCGCGGCGTTTGGCGCAAAAGCGCGGTATTTCAACACCTTCGGCGGCAATGCGGTGGCGGCGGCGACGGCAATGGCGGTGCTGGAGGTGATCGAGTCCGAAGGTTTGCAGGAAAATGCGCGGGTGGTGGGCGGCTATTTTGCCGATGGTCTGCGCGGGTTGGCGGCGCGGTTTGACTGCCTTGGGCCGTTGCGAGCGGCAGGGTTGTTTTTGGGGCAAGAGATTGTCTCGGGCGGGCCGCTTGCTGCGGATGCTGCGAAAACCGGGCGGATCGTCAATGGCTTGCGCGAGGCGCGGGTGTTGATCTCGGCCACCGGGCCAAGGTCGAATGTTTTGAAGATCAGGCCGCCGCTGGTGTTCTCAACGGCGAATGTGGATACGTTCTTGGCAGCGTTTGAGGCGGTTTTGCGGAGAGTGTAACGCGCGGCGGGGTGGACCCCGCCCTACCGGATACCCGACGCTGTTTTGAACAAGGAGTAAGGCGGGGTTCACCCCGCCGCGCCAAGGTCCACCCAAAGCGGGTGATGGTCTGAGGCGATTTCGCTGTTGTCGGTCCAAGCCCGGCGCAGATATGGGGCAAGGTCGCCCGTGACAAAGCAATGGTCCAACTGGCGCTGCCGGGTTACTCCGGCGATGATTTTCTCATGTGTATGCAGGGTTTGGCCCAGATGCGCGACCGCGTTGGTCAGGCCATCGGCATAGAGCGCGCCGGGGTGGTAAGGGGTTTGGCCGCTGATCCGGGCGTGTTCGGCGCTGCCGGGTTCGCAGTTGAAATCACCCATCCAGATCGCGGTTTGTGGGCAGGGCGGCTCGGGTTGGGATTCGGTCCAGTTGCGGGAAGGCTCGTCGTCGGTGCCGCTCCATGGGCCGCCCGTGCGGGGGATTTGGGCGTGCAGATGCAGCAGGTGCTCGATTTGGGCGAGGCGTTCTTCGGTGCCGACATGGGCGAGGTGCAATGAGATCACGCGGATCGGGCCGAGCGGAGTTTGGATCAGCGCCTCAAGCGCGGGGTTTTGGGTATTGAGCGGGCTGATCATCCGACGCATTGGCAACAGATGCAGGCGGCTCCACAGGATCGGCCAGCGCGACAGGATCATGGTGCCGAACTGACGGCGGCGGTTGATCACACGGCTGCCATCGGTGGTGGAGGCGTCCATGTCAAAGCCGGGGCCGTAGGCGGTGTAATAGTTTGGCAAGAGGCGTTCGAGGATCGCGGGTTGGTCGTCGTGGCGCGTGCGCGACCAGTGGCGCTCGACCTCTTGCAGGGCGACGATATCGGCGGCGCCTATGACTTTCGCGGCGCGGGTAAGGTCGTAGTGGCCGTCCGCGCCATAGCCGTATTGGATGTTGTAGCTGAGCAATTTCATGAGCCGCAGACTAGCGGGGACGCCCCGGCTTGGCTAGGCTGGGGGCGACATGGGATGGGGGGAAACGCGATGATTGTTCGGGCAGTGGCGGCAGGGGATCTGGCGGCTTGGGAGCGGCTTTATGCGGGGTATGCGGCGTTTTATGGCGTGGCGCAGACCGAGGAGATGCGGGCGCGGGTCTGGAGCTGGCTGATGGACCCCGCGCATGGCACCGAAGGTTTGGTGGCAGAGGTCGATGGTGTGGTGGTGGGGATCGTGCATTACCGCAGCTTTGCGCGGCCATTGTCGGCGACTATCGGGGGATTTCTCGACGATCTGTTTGTCGGGCCTGAGGCGCGAGGATCGGGGGCGGCGGAGGCTTTGGTGGAAGGCGTGGCGGATGTCGGCCGCAAGCGCGGTTGGTCGCTGATCCGCTGGATCACCGCAGAGGACAATTACCGCGCGCGGGGCTTATATGACCGGGTGGCCGAGAAGGCGAAATGGGTGACCTATGATATCAAGTTGTAAGTGATGCGGGGCGGGCAGAAAGAGCCGCTGTATCGCCGCGTGAATACGCGGACGCATCATGTGGAGCATGGCGATCGCGGTGGCGAGGCGCGGTGGGAGCGCCATACCAAAGCCAGTATGAAAGATGAAAGGATGCGTGGCTCGATGCATCCGGGACATCGGCATGGGCTGGACTACACGCCGCTCTATCGGTTTTTGCTGTCACGGCTGGGGCGGGATTGGGATGAGGTGGTGTCCGAGGCCCTGCCCCGGATTGCAGACAGGGATGCACTTTATCATATGGTGGCGCGGCGCGTGGATGAGGAGCGCGACTTTGTGCGCTTAGGTGAAAACAGCTATTGGAGCGGATTGCGGGTGAATGCGGCGAACCAGTTGGAAAGGGTCGCGCCGGATTTAACAGCCGAAGCGATTGAACCGTGGTGTACTTGCTGTACCCATACGCTCAATGGGGTGGCGATTGCCTTCAGCAAGGAACGGCTTGAGAAGGCTTGGAAATATGTGCCGGAGTCAGAGTGCTGACACCACCCACGGCTGCGGGTAGCGGTATTCCTCAAGATTGGCGCTGGGGCCGATGCGGTCGATGACGGCGAACAGGCCAGGAGCGTGCAGTGGGGTGAGCACACCGTGCCATGTGCTGCGGTGCAGGTTGATGGCTTGCGCGCCATTGGTGAGAAAGGCGCGGGGTTTGTCGGCTGGGCTGGTGGTGACGATGACGAGGAACGGGTTTTGCGTCATCGGGATGAAGGCTTGGCAGCCTTCGGGGTGACGCTCGATCAGATCGAAGCGGTAGGGAAGTTGGCGCGGGGTGGCGTTGAAAATCGAGAGGCCGGGGCGGTTTTGCGGGCTGACCTCGGGGGCGAAATCGAGGCGGGCGCGGTCGTGGTGGCGCTGGCACATGCCGTCGTTGATCAGGCGGAAATCGCCCGTCGCCTCCAGCACATCGCCGAATGGGGCGAAGGCTGCTGCGGTGAGGGGTTCGGGGCGGATATCGGACATGGTGCGCCTTGGACTTCTGGACAAGCGAGGGGTTTCACACCCCTCGCGCTCCCCGTGGGATATTTGAGCACAGAGGATGACAATTTTAGCTAAGTTTTAGGCAGATTTAGCGGTTTGGCCGATAGCCACCCGGCCCGCGCAGGTTGGCGTGGCGGTTGACGTCTTTGTAGAGCAGATAGCGGAAGCGGCCGGGGCCTGCGGCGTAGCAGGCTTGCGGGCAATAGGCGCGCAGCCACATGAAATCGCCTGCCTCAACCTCGACCCAGTCTTGGTTGAGTTTGTAAACCGCTTTGCCTTCCAGCACATAGAGGCCATGTTCCATGACATGGGTTTCTTCAAACGGGATCACGCCTCCGGGTTGGAAGGTGACGATATTGACATGGGCATCGTAGCGCACATCATTGGGATCGACGAAGCGGGTGGTGCCCCAGACGCCATTGGTGTCGGGCATCAGGCTGAGGTTCACGTCTTTTTCGTTGATCACGAAGGCGGGGGGGATATCGACGCCGGGGGCGGGCTCGTAAAGTTTGCGAATCCAGTGAAAGCGGGCGGGTTGCTTGCCTTCGGCGAGCAGGCGCCATGTCGCACCCGGCGGGATGAAGGCATAGCCGCCTGCGTCCAACTCGTAGCCCATGCCGTCGATGGTCAGGGTGATCAGGCCGCCGGTGACGAACAGGAAATGTTCCGCGCCAGTTTCCGCATCGGGCGCGTCAGAGCCGCCGCCCGGTTGCACCTCCATCACATATTGGCTGAAGGTTTCGGAAAAGCCTGACATCGGCCGCGCGATCAGCCAGAGTTTGGTCTGCCGCCAACCGGGGAGGCAACTGGTCAGAATGTCGGAAAAGCAACCTTTCGGGATAAAGGCATAGGCGTTGGTGAAGACCGCGCGGCCCGTCATTAGGGTGGTTTGGGCGGGCAGACCACCGGGGGGGGTGTAATATTGGCTCATGGCAGTTGATCCTTCAGGCGCAGTGCGGCGATGCGTTCGACTTGTTTGCAGGCAGTTTGCAGTTCGATCTCGGTCGGGTTGGCGATGCGGGACTCGAAGGCTTGCAGGATTTGCGCCTTGGTGTTGTCGCGCACGGCGATGATGAAGGGGAAGCCATGTTTGGCTGTGTATTGGGTGTTCAGGGCTTGAAATTGGGCGCGTTCAGCGGCGGTGAGGGCATCCAGCGCGGCGGAGGCTTGCTCAGAGGTCGAGTCGGCGGTGAGTTGTTTGGCGGCGGCGAGTTTTCCGGCAAGGTCGGGGTGGGCTTGCAGCACGCCGAGGCGTTCGGCGGGACTGGCCGTGCGGAAGATGCGCGCGAGGACGCTGTGCAGGCCTGTGGCGCTATCATGGGCGGGGCCGAGTTCCAGATCGAAGGCGCGGTCGGCAATCCAGGGTGAATGTTCGAAAATGCTCCCATAGGCGGCGATGAAGCGCTCACGTGTCATCTGAGAAGGCCGCTCGAAGCGCTTGTGCGGATGGGCCTTTGCCCAATGTTCGGCGATTTCGATGCGGCGGGGGAACCACACGTGATTGTGGGATTTTGCATAGTCGAGGAAGCGCTTGAGCCCTGCGATTTTGCCCGGACGCCCGATCAGGCGGCAGTGCAGGCCAATGGAGAACATCTTCGCTTTGCCCTCTTGGCCCTCGGCATAGAGGGTATCAAAACTGTCTTTCAAGTATTGGAAGAACTGCTG
The DNA here is from genome assembly GCF_001294535.1 of Cypionkella psychrotolerans. Lineage (GTDB taxonomy): Bacteria > Pseudomonadota > Alphaproteobacteria > Rhodobacterales > Rhodobacteraceae > Cypionkella > Cypionkella psychrotolerans. The sequence continues at coordinate 116,349 of NZ_LGIC01000066.1, forward strand.
GCCTTCGATGTAGCCCGGTGCTGTCGCAAAGCGCATGTCGTTGGCTTCCAGCGTGTAGGGGATCACCAACTGGTCGCGCTCGCCCACCTCGCGCCAATACGGCAGATCGTCGTCATAGGTGTCCGAGATCCAGTCGAATTGACCGGTCTCGGCGGTCAGATCCACGGTGTTCAGCGAACAGCGGCCCGTGTACCAGCCGCGCGGGGGATCCCCGACGACTTCAGTGTGCAGGCGGATCGACTCGGCGATTTGGCGGCGTTCTTCCTCGATAGGCATATCGCGGTGATCGACCCATTTCAGGCCGTGGCTGGCAATCTCCCAGCCTGCGGATTTCATCGCGGCGACTTGTTCGGGGTTGCGGGCAAGCGCGGTCGAGACGCCGTAGATCGTCACCGGAATATCCATGCCGGTGAACAGCCGGTGCAGCCGCCAGAAGCCCGCGCGTGCGCCGTAATCGTAGATCGATTCCATGTTCCAGTGGCGCTGACCGGGCCAGGGGGCTGCCCCTGCGATGTCAGACAAAAACGCCTCGCACTGGCCATCGCCGTGCAGGATGTTGTTCTCGCCGCCTTCTTCGTAGTTCAGCACCAGAGATATCGCGATTTTGGCACCACCCGGCCAAGCGGCATCGGGGGCATCGGGGCCATGGCCTCGGAAATCGCGGGGGTAGCGGGGCATGGGGGACTCCTTTTGTTTCAGACTATATCGAATATCGACGCGGGTTTATCAAATAATCCCGAAAGGAGTTTTGCGGCTTGGCAGGGGGTGCGGGGGCGAGCAAGCTGGGGTAGGCTGGCGCAAAATGGGGGCGAAGATGGGCAAGTTGACCACGCATGTGCTGGATACGGCGAAGGGCAAGCCTGCGCATGGGGTGAAGATCATGCTGTATCGGATCAGCGGGATGAGCCACAAGAAAATCGCTGAAACCGTGACCAATGCCGATGGCCGCACCGATGCGCCGATGTTGGAGGGTAAGGCGCTGACGGCGGGGGTTTATGAGCTGGTGTTTTGCGCCGGAGAATATCTGATGGCCTCGGGACAAGCCTCGGGTGAGGTGCTGTTTTTGGACGAAATCCCGATCCGGTTTGGCGTGGCGGATGCAGAGGGGCATTACCATGTGCCGTTGTTGATCTCGCCCTTCGCCTATTCGACCTATCGCGGCAGTTAAGCGCAGGCTGTGGTCCCGGCTTGCAAAACCGCCGCTGCGGCGCATCTGTTGCAGACGGAATGTGCTGGAGGTGACGTATAACCCCCAAAGCCTCGAAGGACGCAGATGCAAAGCAGCGATGACATTGCCAGAATGTTGGCCGGGGGTGGGGCCAAGCGGCGGCGCTGGCCTTGGGTCGTGTTGGTGCTGGCGGTTTTGGCTGCGGCGGCGGCGTGGTATTATATCGGCCGCAGCGCCGGGACGGCGGAGGTGCGCTATACGACCGAAGCCGTCGCCAAGGGCGATCTGGTGGTGGTGGTGACAGCCACCGGGACAGTGCAGCCGACCACGGAAGTTGAGGTGTCCTCGGAACTGTCGGGGACTTTGACCAGCGTTTTGGTGGATTACAACGATACGGTGAAAGTCGGCCAAGTGCTGGCGCAGTTGGATACCACCAAGCTGACCGCACAAGTCGATAATGCGCGCGCACAACTGGCCTCGGCGAAGGCCAAGGTGACGCAAGCCGAAGCCTCGGCACGGGAAGCGGCGGCGGTGCTGAAAACCCAGCAGGAGTTGGCGGCGCGCGGGGTGGCGACACGCAAGGATATGGTGGGCTACGAGGCCTCGGATCAACGCGCGCAGGCGGCGGTCGAGATTGCGCGGGCGGATTTGACTTTGGCCGAGGCCAATCTCGATCTGGTCAGCGCCGATCTGGGCAAGGCGCAGATACGCAGCCCGATCAATGGCGTGGTGTTGGATCGCACCGCCGAAGCGGGGCAGATCGTGGCGGCAAGCTTTGAGGCGCCGGTTTTGTTCAAGCTGGCGGAGGATCTGCAGCGGATGCAGTTGTTGGTCGATATTGACGAGGCCGATATTGGCAAGGTCAAGGTCGGCGATGTGGCGGATTTCACCGTAGAGGCCTATCCGGCCCGCAGTTTTCCGGCGGTGATCACCCAAGTGCGGTTTGCCCCGGAAACCACCAATGAGGTGGTGACCTATAAGGCGGTGTTGTCAGTGGATAATCCCGATGGGCTGCTGCGCCCCGGCATGACGGCGACAGCGGTGATCACGGTGGACAAGGTCGCGAATGCGCTGCTGGTGCCGAATGCGGCGTTGCGCTATGCGCCGCCCGTGCAAGAGGCTGGGCGTGGATCGTCTGGTGGTCTGGTCGGGCTGATCCTGCCCACGCGCGGCAGTCGTGGTTCTGCGGGCCTTGGCAGTGGCAAGTCGATCTGGCTGTTGCAGGCGGGGGTGCCTGCTGAGGTCGCGGTGGTGTTGGGGGCGACGGACGGGCGCTCTACTGTCGTGACGGGTGAACTGACCGAGGGCGATGCGGTGATCACCGACCAGACTTCCGGGGCGCGCTGATGCCGCCGTTGATCCAGTTTGCTGGCGTATCCCGCACCTATGGCCGGGGTGAGGCAGAAGTGCGGGCGCTGGATGGGGTGGACCTTAGCATCGAACGCGGAGAATTCGTCGCCATCATGGGGCCGTCGGGGTCTGGAAAATCCACCGCGATGAATATCATCGGCTGTCTGGATCGGCCCTCGGCGGGGAAATATCTGTTTCAGGGCGTCGAGGTGCAGGATCTGGACCAAGACCGCCGGGCGCTCTTGCGCAGGCATTGTCTGGGCTTTGTGTTTCAGGGCTTTAACCTGCTTGCCCGGCAATCGGCATTAGAAAATGTCGAATTGCCCTTGATCTATAGGGGCTTGCCGAAGGCCGAGCGTGTTGCCCGCGCGCGGTTGGCCTTGCACAAGGTTGGGCTGGAGGGCCGCGAGGGCCATGATCCGTCGCAGCTCTCGGGCGGCCAACAGCAGCGGGTGGCGATTGCGCGGGCGCTTGCCAGTGATCCAATGGTGATCTTGGCGGATGAACCTACGGGCAACCTCGACAGCCAACGCAGCCATGAGATCATGCAGCTGTTGCAAGCCTTGAACCGCGACGGCATCACCATTGTGATGGTGACGCATGAGAACGACATCGCCGCTTACGCCCAACGTTTGCTCGTGTTCACCGATGGCAAGCTGACCCGCGATGAGGCCACCCCTGCCCTGATCTCGCGGAGCGCTTAGGATGTTGTGGGAAACGGTCAGCCTCGCCTTCACCACCATCATCCGCAACAAGCTGCGGACGTTTCTGACCGTGTTGGGCGTGGTGATTGGCGTCGCTGCGGTGATCGCGATGGTGACGATCGGGCAAGGCAGTTCGGCGCAGGTCAGCGCCAGCGTGGCTGCCCTCGGCACCAACGTGCTGACCGTGCGCCCCGGCACCCGCGGCTTTGGTCCGCCGACCGGAGGTGCCACGGCCCCCAGGTTTAGCCTGAAAGATGCCGAGGCTTTGGCGGATTTGTCGCTGGTGGGCTATGCCGCCCCGGTGGTCAGTTCCGGGCAAACCGTGGTGTTCGGCAATGCCAATGCGGCGACGCAGGTCTATGGCACCAGTGGCGATTACACCCGCGTGCAGAATTGGGCGCTGCGGACGGGGCGCAGTTTTGAGCCGCATGAGGAAAGTGCCGGATCGGCGGTTTGCGTTCTGGGCCAAACGGTTGCGACAAAGTTGTTCGGCAATTCTGACCCGGTCGGCCAAAGTATAAGGGTGAAAAACGTCGCCTGTCAGGTACTGGGGGTGCTGAGCGCGCGCGGCTCGGGCAGTTTTGGGCAGGATCAGGATGATCTGGTGTTGATGCCCGCGAAAGCAGTGCAGCGGCGGCTGGAGGGCAATGCCAATGTCGACAGCATCGCGGTGGCCTTGCGCAAATCAGTCAGCGCGGAAGATGGTATCGCGGCGGTGCAAGCCGTGCTGCGCGAGCGTCGGCGGATTGGGCTGACGCAGCCGGATAATTTCAGCGTCTCCGACAGCAAAGAGCTGTCGAATATGCTCGGCGGCATCAATACCGTGCTGACCGGGCTGCTCTCGTCAGTGGCGGCGGTCAGCCTGTTGGTCGGCGGTATCGGCATCATGAATATCATGCTGGTCTCGGTCACCGAACGCACGCGCGAGATTGGCATAAGGCTGGCGGTGGGGGCGAGTGCCAGGCAGGTTTTGCTGCAGTTTCTGGTCGAAGCGGTGGTGCTGTCGTTGCTCGGCGGTGCGATTGGCATCGGCTTGGGGTTGGCGATTGCCTATGGCGGCTCGGTGTTCATGGCGATCCCGTTTGTGCCCTCGGGTGCGGTGGTGGCACTGGCCTTCGGGTTTTCGGCACTGATCGGGGTGGTGTTTGGCTATTTCCCGGCCCGCCGCGCCGCAAGGCTCGATCCGATTGAGGCGTTGCGCTATCAATAGCGCTTGCTGTGCGCAGGCAAACTGGATGAACTTGTGGCAACAAGGGAGGCCCGAATGCGGGTGTTGGTCTGGGCGGTACTGGCGGGGCTATGGGCGTTTCCAGTGCTGGCGCTGACGGCGGATGATCTGTGGCAAAATGCGCAATCGCAAGCTGAGACGCGGGGCATGCGGCTGAGCGCAGAAGTCACCCCGCTCAAAGACGGCTTGCGGCTGACCGACCTGCGGCTGGTGCTGCGTGGTGCGACCGAGCCTTTGCTATTGGCCGAGGTGCTGGAGGCCACCGATGCCGCCGATGGCAGTGTCACGATTGGGTTGCTTGGCCCGTTGCAACTGCGGACGCGCAATGGGCAGGATTCGCTTGATTTGCGTATTGGTGGCGTGGCGGCGCGCTTGCGGATCAGCCATAGCGCGCAGGGCAATGACTTCAGCTTGCTGGCCGAACAGCTGACGGTGGCGCTTGCGACGGATGACCCCGCGCAGACCAGCGGCACCGCCCGCAGCATGACGGTGGCCAATCTTGATTTCGGCAAACTGGACGCGGGATTTTCCTTCTCGCAGCAGCCCCCCGCGCAGGCGCAGGTCCATCTGGCTTCGGCGCTGTTTCGTGTCGATACCTCGACCGAAAACGACCAGACTGGTGCAAAAGAATTTAGTCGCGGCGAGATGCGGGATGGGGAAATCACCCTGATGGCGACGCTGCCCGCGGGCGTTGACTGGCTGAATTTGCCGGAACGCGACGGTGAGGTGGATGCGACAAAGCTGATGCTGCCCGGCTTCGTCGTTCGGCTGACAAGCAAGGACTCGGGCAGCAGCGGGGTGACAAGCCATGCGGGTTCTGATCTGGACTATGCGGCGAGCTATGAAACCAAGCCCAGCTTTTTCCGCTTCGATTTCGCTGCAGATGGCTTAAGCTTTGATATGGGCATGGATGGGATAACCGCCACGCTGGATCTGCCAAAGCTGGCGCAGAAGGATGTGGGGCTAAGCCTTGGCCCGCTGCGCATGACGACGCAGCTTCCGGTGGGGGAGGTGCCCGCCCCTTGGCAGTTTGCTTTCAAGCTGGACGATATCGCGACCAATGCGGCGGGATGGGCGGTGCTCGACCCAAGCGGCGGGTTTGGGCATGACCCGGCGCAGTTTGATCTGGATCTGTCGGGCGTGATGAAGATGTCGGTGGCGCAAATCCTCGCGAAGCAGGATGCCGTGATCTATGCGATGGATCTGAACCGTTTTGTGCTGCAGGCGCTGGGGGCGAAGATCACCGCCAGCGGTGGGCTGACGATGGACACCAGCGACCCAAAGGCTGTGCCCACCGGCAAAGGCTCGGCCCGGATAAGTGGCGGGATGGCGGTGCTGGAGGAGTTCATTCGGCGCGGCGTGATCCCGTCGGATGCGGTGATGGGGCTGCGCTATGGCTTGGCGATGTTGACCGATAAGCCGAAAGACGCCGGACCAGATCAGGATGTACTGCAATCGGATGTGGAAATCCGCCCGGACGGCCATGTCTTCGTCAACAATCAGCAGATCAAATAGCACCAGATCGGTTCAGGCTTACAGGGAATCGGAAATCGCTGCCTCTGGCCTGCGCTGGAACGCGTTTACCGATATGTTTGGTGCCGTGAAAGCCTGAAGCCTTTAGCAAAGTACTTTGCAACGAAAAGTGTACGTGCTAGGAAGCGGTATGACCGAGATCAACCGCGCCCTTGCTGACTTAGCCCTGATCCGCAACCAGATTGCGGGCGCGCGGCTGTTTCGCGGCTTTGGGCCAACGGTGGTGGCTGGAACTGGGGTTTTAGCGCTGATCGCGGCGATGTGGCAAAATCAACAGGGTGTGCAGGCGGCGGCGGAGTATTTCACGCTGTGGCTTGGAGTTGCAGTGCTGTCACTGGCGCTGATCGGGACGGAAATGTGGGCTTTGTCCAAGCGTCACCATGGCGGGCTGGCGGGTCCGTTCGTCTGGGGCATGGCGGAAGCCTTCCTGCCAGCCGGTCTTGCCGGGGCCAGCATCGCCGCTGTGCTCTATCGGTTCGTGCCCGAGGCGATGGGACTGCTACCCGGATTGTGGCAGATTCTGATCGCGCTTGGCCTGTTCAGCGCGGGTGCGCGACTGCCCGCCAGCCTGCGGATTGCAGGGGCGTGGTATTTTCTGGCCGGGCTTGCGTCGCTGATTTTGGCCAGCACTGGCGGGCTATCGCCGTGGTTGATGGGGCTGCCGTTTGGTCTGGGGCAACTGCTGGTGGCGCTGTGCCTGTATCTCGCGGGGCGCAATCATGGTTAAACCCACCGCCCGATATGCCTATGACGGGCTGGACCGGGTGATGCACGAAAAAGCGCGGTTAAGTTTGCTGACCGCGCTGATCACCCATCCGAAAGGGCTGTCGTTCACCGAGTTGAAGCAACATTGCGGCCTCACCGATGGAAATTTAAGCCGCCATATGAAGGTGTTGCAGGAAAGCGGGCTGGTGGCGGTGGTCAAGGGCTATGAAGACAACCGGCCCCATACGGCGGTGACGATCACCTCCAGCGGACAGCAGCAGTTTCTCGATTACCTCAGCGTGCTGGAGCAGGTGCTGCGCGATGCGGCCCCCTTGGCCGCCAGTTTGCCCGCCACATTTCCCGATGCCGAACCGGATTTGGCCTGAGCTTTTATTTGTGGAGCAACTTTGCAATGCAAAGTAGTTTGCTAAACGCGGAGCCCTTGCTGTTCCCCAAATTGAGCCATCTACGTGGCCCGCAAACCCGCAGGCTGTTGCGGCGCTTTGCGGGGGTCTATGCCACATTGTTCGGCGCGGCTGTGGCGTTGCTGCTGTTGGCACCTGCGACTTGGGCAGGCTTTGCGCTGGGGCTGATGGCACCGGGGGCAGGGTTTATCGCAGGTTGGGCGATGCTGGCGAGTGCTGCGCTGTTCGGTATGGCCCTGCTGATCTGGTTTGCGACGGGCAATCTGCTGCTACCGCCGATAGTTTGGCTGGGCGCGGCGTGGCTTGCGGCGGAAAACACTCCCTCTCCGACGCAAAAATTGACCGCCCCCACCCTGATTATACTGGGTTTTGCAGCGATCTGGCTCTGGCAGCGCCGCGCCCTGCGCCGCGCACAGAACCATCGCGCCCGGCTTAACCTTCATCTCGCCAACTGTCCCGCCCTGCCTATACCTGCCCCGTCTGCCGACGAGTTGTCTCCCGCCGATCTTGCCCGCCTGCGTCTGCTCTTGGACCGCGCCTTGCAGCCCGCCGATCAATTCAACGGCTTTGAGCATCGCGACCCGTTTCAGACCGCAGCCTTGCGCTATCAGGTGAATTTTGTCGCCTTCGCACTGGCGCTGGTGCAGGCGCACTATGCTCCGGCCTGTAAGGGCTATCTGCATCAGGCGCAGGATAACCTACTGATCAAGATACAGAATCCGAAAGTCTGGTGCTATTGGGCATGGGAAAACCTCTGGGGTAATCTGCGCCATGACCCCGATCCGATTGCCAGCGGCAACATCATGTATGCGGGCTTTGTCGCCGCCCAAATCGCCCTGCGCGCCAATGCCTGCGGCTATCCGTTTGATGCGACACAGGTGCAGATCAGCGGCGGGCAAAGCTTCACCTACAGCCAGCCGCAGATCATCGAGACCCTGACGCGGCAGTACGAAACCTCTCGCCTTGGCCTGCTGCCGTGTGAGCCGCATTGGGTCTACCCCCTGTGCAATCTGATCACTGCCGCGGCTATCCGCGCCCATTCCAACCGCCACAGGACTGACCATTGGCTGCGGATTTCTGGGCCGCTGCGGGCCGGGCTGGAGGCTGAGTTTATCGGGGCCAAAGGCGATCTGGTGGCGTTCCGCTCCAGCCTGACCGGGATTGCGGCTCCGGCGGTGGGCGGGGCGCTGATGCAGGGCTATCCGTGCGTTTACCTGCACGCCATCGCCCCCGATATGGCGCAGCGGCAGTGGCAGAGCCTGCGGTATGCGCTGCGTGGACGCGGGTGGCGGCACGCGATTTGGCGGCTGGATGTCGGCAATTATGGCCTGTCGCGGGCGGCGGGTTATACCGGGTTGGCGCTGGCAGCGCGCGAGATCGGCGATGAGGCGGCGGCGGGCGATCTGCTGGCGCTGCTGGAGGCGGATTGCCCCGAAGTGATCGCCTCCGGGGTGGCGCATCGCGAAAGCGCCTCACTTTGGGCCTTAGCGCATGAGGTGATGGCGCGGGCGCATCGGACGGGCGGCTTGGCTGCGCTGATGCAGCCGCAGGTGGTCGCGGGGCCGTATATCGAAGCGGTGGATTATGCCGAGACCTTGGTAGCGAAAGCGCGCAATACCGCAGGCGGGCTAGAGATGGTGCTGTATCCGCGCCAGCCGGGTCAGGTACAAAGCCTTGCTTTTGCAGGGTTACAGCCGCATCAAGCCTATCTGCTGCGCGGTGATATCGGCGGTAAACTGATCGCGGATGCGCAAGGCAAAGCCTCCCTGCACCTGACCCTCACCCCGCACAGCGCCTTTACTCTGCTGACAGAGAAAGCGTCAAACCGATGATCTGCTGTACCCTGTTCATCGCCCTGCTCGGCCTCATCGGCACCGCTTTGCATAAACTCGGCTTGCGCCCCGCCTCACCCTTGGCATGGCGCCCCGAAGCCGCCGCCCCCGTACGCTTCTCATGGACCGCCCGCGCCCGCAGCTTCCGCTACGCTGGCCGTGGCCTCGCCACCGCCCTGCGCGAGGAACATAACGCCCGCCTGCATCTGGCGGCCGCCGTGTTGATGACAGCGCTGGGTCTGGGCTTGCACTTCACTGCCGCCGAATGGGCGCGGACCCTGTTTGCCGTGGCCTTGGTGTTCATCGCCGAACTCTTGAACACCGCGCTTGAGCATCTCTGCGATGTGATCTCGCCCGCAGAAAACCCCACAATCGGCAAGGCCAAAGACGTGGCCGCCGCGGCCGTGCTGATCGCCGCCCTGACTGCCTGTGCGGTGCTGGCGACGATCCTGCTGCCACGGCTGTTGCCTGCCGCAAATGCGATCTGCGGCGGCTGAGGTCTAACAGCGCCGTTCAAGGCTTGCCCTTCTATCGCCAGGTGCGTCAAACTGCAGCCCAGACCAGATTTCGGAATATTGGGGCGTGTTGTGATCCATTCAAAGACCGCGCGATGATCCCCGGCCATCTGACCCCGCCCTATCGCTTCATCGCCTTTGATGTCGAAACCGCCAACCGCAATGCGCATAGCATTTGTCAGGTTGGCCTCGCTTGCGTCGATGATTGGGGCCAGATTGACAATTTCAGCCTGCTGGTCGACCCTGCTGAGCCGTTTTCCGACTTCAACACCCAACTGCATGGCATAGATGCCGCTGCCGTTCGCCACGCCCCGCAATTTCCCGAGGTGATCGCCGCCCTCGCGCCGCTGATGGCGCAGCAGCCGATTGTGCAACACTCCCGCTTTGATCAGCGCGCGGTAGAGGCGGCGTGTGGCTGGCATGGCCTCGATGTGCCCGCCTTGCATTGGGTCGACAGCGTCACCATCGCGCGCCGCGCTTGGCCCGAGTTCAAAGGCAACGGCGGCCATGGTCTGGGCCATCTCAAAAAGGCGCTGTCGTTGCAGTTTCAGCACCATGATGCGGGCGAGGATGCGCGGGCAGCGGCACAGGTCGTCTTATGTGCCGAGGCAAAGACCGGGCGCAGCTTTGTCGAAATCCTCGCCAAACAGAGCGCTAAATCACCGCGAGAGGGACGGTCTGCCGCCGCTTATTACGAACCATTTGAATAAAATTGTCATCCTCTGTGCTCAAATATCCCACAGGGGTCTGGGGGTGTGAAACCCCCAGCGATCTATGCAGCAAGCCTACTTTTCAAATGGCTGCCCCAACGAGGCAATCGTGTTCAGCCGCATCCGCCTCCGGTTCGAAGAAATCACCGCCAGCATCAGGATCGTCACGATATAGGGCACGCAGGCCAAAAGCTGCGACGGGATGTTGACGCCCGCCGCTTGAGTGGTCAGCTCGCCCAACGAAAGCGCACCAAACAAAAACGCCCCGAACACCACCCGCCCGGTTTGCCAAGTGCCAAACACCACCAGCGCCAAAGCGATCCAGCCGCGTCCGGCGATCATGCCATCGGCCCAGAGCGGCGTGTAGACCGTCGAGGCATAGGCCCCGGCGATCCCCGCAAGTGCTCCGCCAAAGCCAATCGCCGCGCAGCGGATTGGCAGCACCCGAAAGCCAATCGCGCGGGCGGCATGCGGGTTCTCGCCCACCGCCCGGATGATCAGTCCCAGTTTTGAATGGTTCATCGTGGCCCAGATCGCCAGCGCGAGGGCTATCGTCAACCAAACCACCGCATCCTGCACGAACAGCACTCCCACCACGGGCAGATCAGACAGCAACGGCAGCGCCAGTTTCGGCAATCCGCTGATCGTCAGGCTTTCAAAGCTTTTGCCAAATAGCGCGGACAGCCCGGTGCCTAAGATGCCAATCGCCAACCCCGCCGCCACCTGATTGGCGACAAACCCCAGCACAATCAACGCGAACAGCAACGACAGCCCTGCCCCACCCAAGCCTGCGGCCAGAAAGCCCAAAGCATGACTTTGATAGGTGTAGGTCGTGATAAACCCCAAAGCCGCGCCCAGCGCCATCATGCCTTCCAGCCCCAAATTCAGCACGCCAGACCGCTCCACCACCATCTCGCCCAAGGCCGCCAACAGCATCGGCGTCGCTGCGGCCAGCATCCCTGCCAGAATGAAATCAACCGCGTTCATGGCGTGGCCCGTGGCTTGCGGGTGAAGCTGACCTTGTGGCGGATGAAGGTGAGGCCAGCGAGGTAGAAGCACAACAGCAGGCCCTGAAACACCCAGACGGCGGCAATCGGCAAATCCGCCGACACCATCGCATTATCGCCACCAATATAGATCACCGACATCACAAAGGCCGAGATCACGATGCCCCATGGGTTCAACCCGCCCAAATACGCCACGATGATCGCCGAATAGCCGTATCCAGTCGAGACCGAGCGCTGCAACTGGCCCAAGGGTCCCGCCACTTCTGCCGCTCCGGCAAGGCCCGCCGCCAAACCGCCGAGCAGCAAACTGACCCAGATCGCGCGGGCTTCGCTGAACCCGGCATAGCGGGCGGCGCGGGGGGCAAGCCCGCCGACCAGCAATTGAAAACCGGCAAAGCGGTGGCGCATCAGGATATAGGCCAGCGCACTGGCCACCAGCGCGAACAGCAGTGAGATATTCACCCGCGTGCCGGGCAGCAGGATCGGCAGCAAAGCCGCATCGGGAAACATCACGCTTTGCGGAAAGTTAAAACCATGCGGGTCCTTCCACGGCCCCAGCAGCAGGTAATTCAGCACTTGGGCGGCGATCAGCGACAGCATCAGCGTCACCAGAATTTCATTGGCATTGAACCTTGTGCGGAACATGGCGGCGATCCCAGCCCAAGCCATTCCCGCCAACGCGCCCATCGCCAGCATCGCGGGCAGCATGAAGCCGCTATCGCCCTGCGGATACCACACCGGCAGGGCCGAGGCTGCAATCGCGCCGATGATCAACTGGCCCTCCGCCCCGATGTTGAACACATTGGCGCGAAACCCGATGGCCAAGCCTTGGGCAATCAGCAGCAGCGGGGCCATTTTCAGCAGGACTTCGGAAAAGTTATACCATGTCAGAAACGGTTCCAGCAGCAGCGAATACAACGCCTGACCGGGGGCTTTGCCCAGCAAGGTGAACAGGATCACGCTTGCCACAATCGCACAGGCAAAGGCCGCGATCGGGGCTAACAGCATGGCCATACGCGAGGCCCGCTCGCGGCGAATAAAGCTGACCCTCATGCGCCTGCCCCGATCATATAGGTGCCGACCTGCTCTGCATTGGTCTGCGCAGTTGGCAAAGACGGCGACAGATGGCCCTTGTGCAGCACATGCAGGCGGTCGCAGATCTGGAACAACTCCTCCAACTCCTCAGAAATCACCAAGATGGCCGCCCCCGCGTTGCGCATCGCCACCAAACGCTGGCGGATGTCGGTGGCAGCGCCAATATCGACGCCCCAGGTCGGCTGCGACACCAGCAGCAGTTTGGGATCGAGCATCATCTCGCGACCCATGATGAATTTTTGCAAATTGCCACCGGAAAGCGCACCCGCCTCGGCTTCCGGGCCGGGGGTGCGCACGTCATAGCGAGCGATACAGGCGGCGGTGTAGGCGCGTTCGGGTGTGCGGTGGATAAAGCCACGCTGCACCAGACCCGCTCCATGCGCGGTCAGCAAGGCATTGTCGGCTAAGGACATTTCCGGCACCGCCCCGCGGCCCAAGCGCTCCTCTGGCACAAAGGCAAAGCCCATCTTGCGGCGCTGCGCCACGCCCACCGCGTCCACGCTGCGCCCCATCATGCGGATCATATCGCCCGCCTGCACCACCTCACCCGAGATCAACGCCGCCAGTTCTTGCTGACCATTGCCAGAAATCCCCGCAATGCCGACAATTTCACCGCTATGAACGCGCAGGGAAATGTCCGACAGCGAGACACCAAACGGATCGTCATTGACGTAATCCAACCCGCCGAGTTCCAACCGCACCTCGCCCACCTCCTGCACCGTTGCAGGCAACGGCGGCGGCATGGCGCGGCCTATCATCAGCGTCGCCAGATCCTTGGCGGAATGGGCGCGTGGGTCCAGCCGCCCCGTCACCTGACCGCCCCGCAGGATGGTTGCGGTGTCGCATAGCTCTTTGATTTCTTCCAGCTTATGGCTGATGAACAAGATCGCCATGCCCCGCGCCTGCAAAGCCCGCAGCGTCTCAAACAGCCGCGCCACACTTTGCGGCGGCAGCACCGAGGTCGGCTCATCCAATATCAACAATTCCGGGTTCAGTAGCAGGCAGCGGATAATCTCCACCCGCTGCCGCTCGCCCACCGACAGGGCGTGCACCATCGCTTCGGGATCGACATCCAGCCCAAACTCATCTCCCAAAGCCCGGATGCGCCGCGCCAGATCGGCCTTCCGCCCCGGCACGATCAGCGCGATATTTTGCACCACCGACAGCGTTTCAAACAGCGAGAAATGCTGAAACACCATGCCAATTCCCAAAGCCCGCGCTTCGGCAGGACTGTTAAGGTTCACCGCCTGACCCTTCCACAACATCACGCCTGCATCGGGGGACTCCACCCCGTAAATCAGCTTCATCAGCGTGGATTTGCCCGCGCCATTCTCGCCCAAAATCGCATGGATAGAACCGGGATCGACCACAAGATCAATCCCGGCATTGGCTTGCACCGCGCCATAACGCTTTGATACGGCTTGTAAAGACAACAGCGCGGTCACGGGCTTACTTCGGCAGCGGCGTGGTCACGCCCTTGACATGCCAATCCATCGACAGGATTGCGTCATCGCCCAACGTCACACCCGCAGCCACAGCCTCGGCCCCGTCCTGATTGGTCAGCGGCCCGGTGAACGGGCTGAAGCTGCCGTCCAGCAAGGTCGCATGAACCGCCTCAATCTTCGCCACGGTGTCAGGCGCAATATCCGGGTTCCAGTCGGCGACGAACACGCACTTGTCTGCCATGCCCAGCCACGCGCTTGCCCCCGCGAAGGTGCCAGCCAAGTGCGCGGCGACGCTCGCCTTGAAGTAGGGCGCCCAATCGGTGCCCACCACGCCCAGATATTTCTTCGGCGCATAGGTCTTCATCGACGAGTTCAGGTTGAACACATAGGCCCCGGCCTCTTCACACGCGGCCACCACCGACGGCGTGTCCTGCGCGTTGGAGAACACCACATCGCAGCCTTGCGACAGCAGCGCCTTGGCGGCTTCTTGCTCGGATGCAGGGTCAAACCACGAGTTCACCCAGACCACCGACACTTCAATCGCCGGATCGACCGCCTGCGCCCCCAAGGTGAAGGCGTTGATCGAGGTGATCAGTTCGGGGATCGCAAACGCGCCCACACAGCCGAGTTTCTTCGACTTCGACAAGGACGCCGCCGCCATCCCCATCAGGTAGGTGCCTTGATAATAACGCGCGCCAAACGGCGAGAAATTCGGCGCGGTCTCATAGCCCGAGGCGTGCAGGATCGACACTTCCGGATGCGCTTTGGCCAGCTTCAGCCCGCCGTTCATATAGCCAAACGAGCCGAGGATCAGGAAGGTGTTTCCGTCCGCCACGGTCTTGTTCATGATGCGGTCGCCGTCCGGGCCTTCGGCGATATTCTCCAACAAAGTGACTTTGATCTTGTCACCGTATTCGGCCTGCAGCGCTGCGGTGCCAAGCTCCAGCGTGTGCGACCAGCCGACATCGGCGGCGGGCGAGGGCACGATCAGCGCGACTTTCAGCACGCCGTCTTGCGCGAAGGCCGGTATCGGCAGCGCCATGGCGGTGCTGGCGGCGAGGGAGGTTTTCAAGAAAGAGCGGCGGGTTTGGGTCATCGGATTTCCTTTAGGATCAAGACAGGACGCGGTGGAAGGATGCTTCGGCTTTGGTGAACAAATCGCGCTCATCAAGGCCGGGGAACTGGCCGTCGCGCCAGACGATGCGACCGTTGATCATCGTCATATCAACCGGGCGGCCGACGCCGACTTTCGGGATCAGGCTGGCCGGGTCGTGGCGGGTGCCGACATATTCCAGACGGCGGGTGTCGATGGCAAACAGATCGGCGGCCATGCCGGGGGCAAGACGGCCTAGGTCTTTCCGCCCCAGCAGATCAGCCCCGCCTTGCGTGGCGTAGCCGAGGAAGGCGCTTGGCTCCGGCACCGGATGTTTGCGGGTCGAGGCCACCAGACATTGCAGCATATAGGCCGAATGCAGGCAGTGCATCAGGTTGGAATTGTCGTTCGAGGCCGCCCCATCGCAGCCCAGACCCACGCGCAAACCCAAAGCCTGCATCGCCGGAATATCGGTGACTTCCGCGCCGACCAGATAGACCGGCTCGGGGCAATGCGACACGCCGGTTTGGCTGGTGGCCATCTGGGCCAACTCGCTATGGGTCAATTCCCAGCAATGCGCATACCAAGTGTCCGGGCCGGAAAATCCCATCTCCTCAAGGTATTGCACGGTTCTGCGCCCCGTGCGCACCTCGATCACCGGGCTTTCGCCTTCGCCGACATGGGTGTGCAACAACACGCCTTTGTCGCGGGCGAGGCGCACGGATTCTTCAAACGTATCCTTATAGCAATTCACCGGCTGGCAGGGTGCCACCGCGACTTGGCGCATACTGAACGGGCCAGCGTCGTGGTAAGTATCAATCAGCCGCTCACAATCGCCGATGAATTGCGCGGTCGTCTCCAACATCTCATCCGGGATCGTGCTGCCTTCGGATTTCGGCAGTGTATTGCCACCGCGTCCGGCATGAAAGCGGATGCCGAGCAGGTCTGCGGCCTCAAACTGCCGATCGACGATGCGCGACCCGGCATGGCGGGGGAAGTTGTATTGGTGGTCAAACGCCGTGGTGCAGCCGTTTTTGATCAGTTCCGCCAAGGCCACCACCGAGGAATGATAAAACTGATCCTCGGTCAGCCGCGAAAATATCGGATAGATCAGGTCAAGCCATTCGATCACTGACAGTTTCGTCCAATCCAGATCGGCGCGGTTGCGGATAAAGCATTGAAAGAAATGGTGATGGGTGTTGATCAGACCGGGATAAATGAACCAGCCCGAGGCGTCGATGACTTCCGCGCCGGGGGCGGTCAGGTTCGGCCCGATGGCGGCAATCTGCTTGCCCGTGATCAGCATATCTTGGCCCGACAGCACCAAATTGCTGGCCGAAGGCACAATCGCGGCGCAGTTTTTCAGCAGATACGCCATCACAAATCCTCAAGCGCGGGCACGGCTTCGGGGGCGGGTTTTAATTCGTGCAGGCGGTGGATGCCGGGCATCTCGATGAACCCCGGCAGCGCGCGCAGCGCACGCGACCACAGGCGGATTGCGGGGTAATCGTCCAGCGTCACCCCACCATCCGGGGCCAAAGCGACATTCGGGAAACAGGCGATATCGGCAATCGTCGGCGCGTCACCCTCAAGGAATATCCGCCCCGCGAAACGCGCTTCGGTCATATGCGCTTCGAGTTCGCGCAGACACTCCACCCCTGCCCTGCGGAACGCATCAATATCGCCGGGATAAATCAGCATGTCATGCAGCCGCGCCATGCCCAGACTGGCCCCCAGCCGCGCCGAAAACGCCAGCCAGTTCTGCACTTTTGCAGCCCGCGCCGGGGTGCTGTCGCCCAGCCAAGCCCGCCCCGAGGCTTGCGCCAGATAGACCAGCATCGCGGTGCTTTCGGTCAGCATCAGATCGCCATCAACCAAAACCGGCAGCGTGCCCGCCGGATTGAGGTTGCGGAACGCCAGTGCGCGGTGTTCGCGCCCCGGATGAAAGTCGACGGCCACGAGGTCTAACTTCACCCCCAGCAGCGCCGCCATCAGCCGGATTTTGTAGCAGCTGGCGGAGAGGACATAATCATACAGCTTCATGCCGCCACCATCTGCGCGCCGTAGGTCAGCCCCTTGCGTTTCAACCAGCGCCGATAGGCGATCGAGGTCATATCCGCCTGCGTCGGGATTTCCTTGCCGGGATCCAAAGGCAACAACCGTGGAATCTGGTTCTCCAGAATCGAGCGGTCCTGCAGGAAGATCATCTGCTGAAACTGGATCAGATCGGCCTGCGGCGTGGCATCATCAAACAACGCCATCCACGGCCAGACCTCACACAATTCCTCGGTCAGAGGCTGCACAAAAATCCCGATCACATCCCATGCGTCAGGCTTGTTCGGGCAGGTTTTATACAGCACCGCAGCGGTGGGCGCGGCGACACGATACATATATTCCGTCACAATGCCGCCCGACGCCGATTTCGCGGCCTGCGGTTGATAGAAATGCACCTTGGTCGCCCAAACCTCGTCACTGTCCTCGCGGATTTGCACCTCATAGCGGCCAACTTCGGTATGCGGCTCGGCCCCCAGAACATCGGTATGCACAAAGGGAAAGTGGGCGATATCAAGGAAATTCTCTACCGCCCGCAATGGCGAGCATTTCACCCGCACCACGCCGCAATCCACCAAGCGCCGCCCCGGTTGATCGGCCTCGGGGATCGGAAACAGATCATGCGCGGGCGTGCCGAGGCAGGCCCAGACATGGCCGTAGCGCAAGCACACCGCCAGCGCCGACCCATCGGCGCGCTGCACCACAATCTCACCAGCGTCCAAAAACACCGCAATATCGCTGCCCAAAAGCTGGGTTTGTCGCCCCGGCCACGCACCCACCTGTGCTGCCATCGCCACCGGATACCATTCGTTCAGAACCGCCTGCGCGATCATGCCAAAACCCCTTCTTCCACCAAGCGACGCACTCCGTCCAGCCAGCGCGACAGGCGCACCCGGTCGCCCGCGCCCAAGCCGTGCAGCGTGACCGATGCGCCGCGATCTTGCACCACCAAAGCCACTGCAGCGCCCTCAACCTGCCCGCGCCAAACCGCGCCATGCTGCACAAACCCCGGCAAGCCCCGCGTCAGCGCCGCAACATCGGCCTGCACCGTGACCGAGCGCACCGCCACCAGCCCACTCAGATCCGGCAGCACAACTTCGGTCCCCGCAGGCGCAACCCAGATCACGCCGTCCGCTTCAACGCAGGCATAGACCTCGGCCTTGATCGCGGCGGGCGGCACCATCGCCGGATGCGCCGGGATCTTGCTGCAGGCCCCGTCGGTGCCATAAGTCCAGCCGTGATAGATGCAGCTGAGCGTCTCACCGCGCACAAAACCATGCGACAGCCGCATCCCGCGATGCGGGCAACGATCATTCCACGCCGACAGCCGCCCAGTGGCAGAGCGCCAGATCGCCAGCTCCGCCCCCTGCCAGCTGCCCGCCATCACCACGCCCAATGGCAAATCCTGCGACAAGCCATTCGCAACCCACATCCCCGACATTATCGTCCCCACAATCCCCAACCAAACCTTGCGGCCCCGCGCGAAAACCGAAAGCCCGAAACCCGTTCTCGCACAAAGCCACCGCAGCAGATGCCGAAAATTTCGGCGCCATCCTCACATATGATCATAAGTTAATCCGCTATCGAAGCGAAATCGTTAAGATTTTGCAACGCGGTCGGTGTCCGATCAATCCGCTCGACCCAAACCTCTTGCGGGCCAAGGCTACAGCCCAATGCCATTGCATCCAGCAGGTCGGGCAGGCCAGTCACCACCAGATCGATGCGGTCAGCCTCCTGCCGCAAAATCGCCCCGCGCAGACCCAAACGGCGGGCATGCCGCGCGATCCATGTGGCGAAGATCGGTGCCCCAACGTCGCCCAGAACGACAAAGCTCTGGCTTTGCTCAATCATAGGGTCGTCGGCAGAATCGCGGTCGGGATCGCGGGTGGTAGTGTGATCCATCGCGGCCTCGGGCTTGGGATTCGTCCTAGACTGGCAGGCCCGCGCCAAGCTGTCCAGAGCGGTCGAAGCGCCGACGAGGCCGATTGCCCTGCCCCGCAGCCCGCGTTAGGTAGGCCCATCCCTGCTTCCGACTCTCCGCTGAAAGCCGCTCTGTTGCCGCAGACCCCGCCCCCGTCAAACCGCCGCGCGCAGGTGCTGCAATGGGCAGCGCTCGCCTTGCTGTCCGCGCTGATCACTGCGGGGTTTGAGGCGCTGCACCTACCCGCAGCCCTGCTGCTGGGGCCAATGATCGCAGCGATTATGCTCGCGCTGCGTGGATTTAGCATCACCCTGCCTGGCCCCGCGATGACGGCGGCACAGGGCATCGTCGGGCTGATGGTGGCGACGATCCTGCCGATTTCGATGATGACCGAGGTGGCGGCCCAATGGCCCATCGTGTTGGCCGGCACACTTTCGACCATTGCGGCCTCGGCGCTGCTGGGCTGGCTGCTGGCACGCTCTGGCGCACTTCCGGGCACCACGGCAATCTGGGGTTCATCGCCGGGGGCGGCCTCGGCCATGGTGTTGCTGTCTGGGGCGTATGGCGCGGACATCCGCCTTGTCGCCTTCATGCAATACCTACGCGTCGCCTGTGTCGCGGTGGTGGCCACCGTGGTGGCACGGCTGTTTGGCGTGGCGGGCGAGCCTGCGCCCATCATCATCTGGTTTCCGGAGATGCCCGCGTTGGGCATCGCGCAGACCTTGGCCCTCGCCGTGGTTCTGGCCTTTGTCGGCCAAAGATTGCGCCTGCCCGGAGCAACTTTCCTGCTGCCCATCGGCACGGGAATGCTGCTGATGCAGACCGGATGGATGCAGATTTACCTGCCACCGTGGCTGCTGGCGCTGACCTATGCCGCGATCGGTTGGGCGATTGGCCTGCGCTTTACCCCAGCCACTTTGGGCCATGCGCTGCGGGCCTTCCCACGGGTGTTCGCCTCGATCATGGCCTTGATCGCGGTCTGCGGTGGGGCAGCCTGGGTCTTGGTGCAGTTTGCCGGGATTGATCCCCTGACAGCTTATCTCGCCACCAGCCCCGGAGGGATGGATTCGGTGGCCATCATCGCCGCCTCTACCCCGGTTGATGTGGCTTTCGTGATGACGATGCACATGGCGCGGTTTTTGCTGATCCTGCTGCTTGGCCCGATCTTGGCACGCTGGTTGTCGCGCCCGAAAGGGTTTTAGCCCCCGTTTCAGGCCAACACGATCACATCTTGGCCGCGGAACCGCAGCGCCACCTCTGCCCCCAAGGGCGGCGGCGGTGCATCAGGACGGTTGAACAGATCAAGCGAGATCGCCCCCGCCGCCGTCTCGGCCTTGACCCGGATCACCGCGCCGAGGAATTGCACCGCCGCAATCCGCGCGGGCAGCGCAAAATCGCCCCGGCTGATCTGGTCGGCATCCGCCTCCAGATGCACCACTTCAGGGCGCAGGGCCAATCCCACCGTCGCGCCCGCTTGCGCCGAAATCGCTTGGGGAAGGCGCAAGGGCTGGCCCTGCACCGTCACCTCACCGCCCGCCGGATTGGTGACAATGGCATCCAACGTGTTCAAGGTGCCGACAAACTGCGCCACAAACCGGGTTTTCGGATGGTTATAAATCTCAAACGGCGCGCCAACCTGCTCGGCCCGTCCACCATTCATCACCACAACCCGATCTGACATCGATAGGGCTTCTTCCTGATCATGTGTGACGAAAATCGTGGTGATGCCCAGCTTGCGCTGAATATCGCGGATTTCCGCCCGCAAACTGACCCGGATCTTCGCATCCAGCGCAGAGAGCGGCTCATCCAACAACAACACCCGAGGACGCGGAGCCAAAGCCCGCGCCAAAGCCACCCGCTGCTGCTGCCCGCCGGAAAGCTGGAACGGATAGCGCGCGCCCATCTCGGGCAGGCCAATCAGCGCCAGCATCTCGGCCACCCGCGCAATGATCTCCTTGGCCGACACCCCGGCAATCTTCAAGCCAAAGCCGACATTCTGCGCCACCGTCAGGTTTGGAAACAGCGCATAAGCCTGAAACACCATGCCAATATTGCGCTGATTGGGCCGCAGGTGCGTCACATCCTGCCCGTCGATCTTGATCGCCCCATGGGTAGGCGTTTCAAACCCCGCCACCATCCGCAAAACCGTGGTTTTCCCGCAGCCAGAAGGGCCCAAAAGCGAAACAAACTCGCCCTTCGCCACGCCAAGATCAAACGATTTCACCACTTGGTTCGCGCCAAAGGATTTTTGCAGCGCGGAAAGGTCCAGATAAGCCATCAGCGCGGCATCCTTGTGTGTTTGGAGAATTTGGTGGCCAACTGGATCAGCATCATGCAGGCCCAGGTCAAAGCGAAGGTCATCACGGCCAAAGCCGCCGGTTCATAGGCTTTGTTGCCGCCCGCCCAGACCAGATATGGCCCAAACGCAGGCCGATCCAGCAGCGCCGCAAAGACATATTCGCCGATCACGATGGCAAAGGTCAAAAACGCCCCCGACAGCACCGCCACCAGCACATTCGGCAAGATCACCTTTGCCAGAACGGTAATCCAACCCGCGCCAAGGCTCTGCGCCGCTTCAGTCAGCGTGCGCAGATCAATCGCCGCGAGGCCCGTATCGACGGCACGGTACATATAGGGCAGCGCCAGCACCGCATAGCCACACATCAGCAGGAAATCGGTGCCCAAGGTCGTACCCGTCAGCGGCAACCAACTGGAAGTATTGAACAAACGGATATAGCCGAACACGATCACAATCGGCGGGATCACCAAGGGCAGCAGGGTGATGAACTCCATGAATGGGCGCAGACGCGGCAGTTTCAGCCGCACCCAGAACACCGTCGGCACCACCACCAGCACGCCAAACACAATCGTCAGACACGCCATCACCACCGAATAGCCAAAGGTCGCCTGAAACTGCGGATCGCCCATGACGGACCGATACGCGTCCAAAGAATACTCGCCCCGCCGCATCTTCAGCGAGAATTCCAGCATCCCCACCAGCGGCAGGAAGAAA
The DNA here is from genome assembly GCF_001294535.1 of Cypionkella psychrotolerans. Lineage (GTDB taxonomy): Bacteria > Pseudomonadota > Alphaproteobacteria > Rhodobacterales > Rhodobacteraceae > Cypionkella > Cypionkella psychrotolerans. The sequence goes on from NZ_LGIC01000066.1 coordinate 138,145, forward strand.
TACACCACACCAACCGCAATCGCGGCCCATGACAGGATACGCTTCATTTGATCCACCTCTCGGCGCGGGTCCGCATCACCACATAGACGCCGTTGGAAATGCCGGTGATCACGATCATGCCAAAGGCCAGCGCATAGCCCAAATGCGGGTCTTGCAGCACATCGCCGCGAATTTGGTTGAACAGCAGGATCGGCGCGATCGACAAAAGCGACCCCGTCAAGGCAATCGCCGTCGCCACCGCGCCAAAGGCATTGGCGAACAAAAGCGCCAGCGTCCCCAGCAGCGACGGCCCCAACACAGGCAGCGCTACCATACGCCAATACTGGCCCCCGGTTGCGCCCAAAACCTCTGCCGCCTCGCGCCATTCGCGTTTCAGCCCGTCAATCGCGGGGGTGATGATCAGCACCATCAGCGGGATCTGGAAGAACACATAGGCCGCGACCAGCCCCCAGAAGCTGATCATATTGAAGCCCAAAGCGTAGATATTGACGCCAAACCAATCGCGCAGCAGCAGCGTCACAAACCCCACCCGGCCCAAAGTCGCCACATAGGCAAAGGCCAACGGCACCCCAGCGAAATTCGAAGTCACCCCCGAAAACGTCATCACAATGCCGCGCAGCCAAGCGGGCAAGCCGCCCAAAACCACCGCCAAGGCAATCGCAAACCCCAAAGCGCAGCCGATCAGGGCCGAGGCAAAGCTCAGCCGGATCGACAACCAGAAGGCATTGATAATCTCGGGCGTGAAGAGATTGAAAATGTTTTTCAGCGTAAAGCCGCCCGCGTCATCGACAAACGCCCCCGCCACGATGTTCGCGGTGGGCATCAGCAAAAACAGCAGCGCGAACAGCAAAAATGGCAGCACCCCCAGGACGTTCCACGGCAGGGCACGCCAAAGGCGAGAGCTTCTCATCTATCTGATCCTAAAAAGAAACCCGCCCCCAACCAACAGGCCGAGGGCGGGCAAAGGGTTTACTCGACCTTGACGCCGACGACCGAATCCCAACCAGCGGTCACGGCCTCTTTATGTGCAGCTTGCTCTTCCAAAGTCGGGAACACGGCTTTCTCATAGGCAGCAGCCGGAGGCAATTTCGCCAGCATATCCGCCGGGATCGCGTCGCGCTTTGCCAGATCGTTGAAGCGGATCGGGTGGCAATAGCCGTTCAACCAGCCGAGTTGACCTTCGTCTGAATAGAGGTATTCCATCCAGAGTTTTGCGGCATTCGGGTGCGGCGCGTAAGCCGAAATCGCCTGCACATAGACGCCCGCCAAAGTGCCCGACGCCGGGATGATCACTTCAGCTTTCGGGTTGCCTGCAAGGGTGTCGCGCCAAGCCAAGGCGTTGTAATCCCAAGCCGCAACGATCGGGGTAGCCCCCTGCGCAATCGTCCCGGTCTTGCCGGAAACTGGCACGAAATTGCCCGCTTTGTTCAGCGCACCCATGAACTCCAGCCCCTTGGCGGCCGAGTCAGCCCCCGGAGCAGCCCCCATCGCCATGCCAGCCGACATCACCGACATCAGGCCTTGGTTGCCCGAGCGCGGATCGCCGGTCAGCGCGAAAGCGCCTGCGTATTCCGGCTTCATCAGGTCCGACCAATCGGCGGGGATGTTCTTGACCATATCGGTGTTCACGATGAACGCCATCACGCCGTAATAGTCGCCATACCAGAAGCCATCGGCATCCTTGGCGCTGTCCGGAATGCTGTCCCAGGTCGAGACTTTATACGGCTGGATCAGACCTTCTTCTTTGGCGGCAGGGCCAAACGACAGGCCAACGTCCAGAACGTCGGGCGCTTGCGGGCCAGTGTTGCCTTTGTTGGCACGCACGGCTTCCAGCTCATCCGCAGAAGACCCATCCGGGTTCAATTCGTTAACAGCGATCTCGGGGTATTTCTTCTTGAACCCCTCCAGCACGGCACCATAGCCACACCAGTCATGCGGCAGCGCGATGGTGGTCAAGGCACCCTCTTTCTTCGCGGCAGCGGTGATTTCGTCAAGGCTCTGCGCCGAGGCAGCACCAGCCACCAGCATCGCCAGCAGGCTGACGCCCGAGGTCAGGGTTTTGAAAACGGTCATGGAAGTCTCCTGTTAAGCCGACCCGTCGGGGATAGCCGCGACGGTTGCTGAGCGGTGATCTAGGAGCCTGCCATGACGGATAGGTAACAGGGTGATGAAGTTTCTATGTCATAGCAAAGACTTGCGCAGAGCGCTCTTTGTTACCCAAGCGTCACACCCCCGATAAACAACCGTCACGAATCCGGCGTATCAGCCCCTCAATCAAAAGGGGGCCGCAATGCTCAAGGTCGAAAACGTCACACGCCTGTTCGGTCACAAAGCCGCCGTGGACCGCGTCAGCTTTGAAATCGACCGCTCGGCTTTCGTGGGCGTGATCGGGCGGTCAGGGGCGGGAAAATCCACCCTGCTGCGAATGATGAACCGTCTGACCGATGCCTCCTCGGGCGAGATCGTGTTTGAAGGCCGCAACGTGTTAACCCTGAACGGCGCGGAAAAGCGGGCATGGCAGGGCCAATGCGCGATGATTTTCCAGCAGTTTAATCTGGTGCCACGGATGGATGTGGCCTCAAACGTGCTGCATGGTTTGCTGAACCACCGCTCCACCTTCGCGACGATGTTCAACCTGTGGTCCGATGCCGACATCACCCGCGCAATGCAGATTCTGGACCGCTTGGGGATCGCCGAACAAGCCCCCAAACGCGCCGAAGCCCTCTCTGGCGGCCAACAGCAACGCGTCGCCATTGCGCGGGCCTTGATGCAAGACCCCAAGGTGATCCTTGCCGATGAACCGATCGCCAGCCTCGATCCGATGAACGCGCAAGTGGTGATGGACGCCCTGCGCCGCATCCACGAGGAAGATGGCCGCATGGTCATCGCCAACCTGCACACGCTCGACACCGCGCGGCGCTACTGCGACCGGGTGATCGGGATGCGCGATGGCCGCGTGGTGTTCGACGGCACGCCTGACCAACTGACCACCGGCGTTGCCCGCGACATCTATGGCGCGGACGCCAGCTTCAACGAATCCGCCACATCCACTTCGATCACCGGCCCGAAAGACGACGCTTACGCCGATGCGATGTTGGCCTGACCCCATCACAGTTTACCCGGCCCAAACGGGCCCCATCTGGAGACGACCATGAAGAAGCTGCTCGCCGTTCTGGCTGCCACCACCTGCATCACCTCTGCCAATGCGCAAGAGTTGAAAGAATTCAACATCGGCATCTTGGGCGGCGAGAACGCCCAAGACCGCATGACCTCCAACGAATGCTATCGCGCTGCGATTGAAAAAGAGCTGGGTGTTCCGGTCAAGGTCTTCACCCCGGCTGACTACGATGGCGTGATCCAGGGCCTGCTGGGCGGCACCCTCGACATGGCATGGCTGGGCGCGTCCGCCTATGCCAAAATATATCTCACCGACCCGAAAGCCGTGGATGTTGAGCTGACCAAAGAAAACCTGAACGGCACTACCGGTTATTATTCCATCGCTTTTGCCCGCACCGACTCGGGCATCAAATCCATCGAAGACGCCAAGGGCAAGAAATTCGCCTTCGGTGAGCCGAACTCGACCTCGGGCTATCTGGTGCCCGCCGCCGAGTTGATCGCCACCTATGGCCCCTTGGAGAAATTCTTCGGCGAAGTGAAATTCTCGGGCGGCCATGAGCAAACCATCGTCGGCGTCAACAACGGCGACTTCGACGCAGGCGTGTCTTGGGCCGATGGCGATGGCAACTGGGAAGACGGCTATTCTTCCGGCGCGTTCCGCAAGGCCGCTGATGCAGGCTTGGTTGACATGAACAACCTGGTGGAAATCTGGCGCTCCAAGCTGATCCCCGAAGGCCCAATGGTGGTGCGCGCCGCCCTTCCCGATGATGTGAAAGCCAAAGTCACCAAGCTGACGGCTGATCTGTGGGAAACTGACGCGAAATGCGCTTACGGCGTGGCCTCGGGTGAAGCGAAAGACTTCGTCCCCGCCAGCCACGACATGTATCTCGGCATTGTCGAAGCCCGCAAACTTTCCGGCGAGTAATTTCAGCACCATCTACCGGGCTTGCGCAAGCAGGCCCGGTTTTTCATTGGAGGCCGCATGGTTGACATCACCTTCGGGCCAGAACCGGGCAAACGCCCCGATCTGACAAACCCCACCGAGGCCTATATCCACCTCTCCCGCCGCAAGCGGCTCTATGGCTTCATCCTGCTGATCTTGTTCGTGGCGCTGATGGCTTCTGGCTTTCAGGTCGCCCAAGACCGCAACGCGGGCGATTTCCTGTCGGGCCTGCACCAACTGCCCGCCTTCCCCGCCGAAGTCCTCTCCGAAGCGTGGACCAACCGCGCCAACCTGCCCGCCCTGCTGTGGCAATACCTGCCCTCGCTGATTGAAACCATCAACATCGCCGCCGCCGCCACCCTGCTGGGCGGTGCGTTCGGCGCGTGCCTCGCCCTCGGCTCCACCCGCCACCTTGCCCGCTTTCCCCTGCTCACCCCGCTGTTCCGCCGCTCTGCCGACATCATGCGCGCCATCCCCGAGATCGTCATCGCCCTTGTGCTGATCTTCATCTTGGGCGGTGGCCCGGTCCCCGCCGTGCTCGCCATCGCCTTTCACACCGCCGGCGCTTTGGGCAAGCTGTTCTCGGAATCCGCCGAGAACGCCGATCTGAAACCCGTCGAGGGCCTCGCCTCGACGGGCGCCTCGTGGAGCCAGCAGATCTGGCTTGGCATCATCCCGCAAGTCGCCCCGAACTGGCTGTCCTATGCGCTGCTCCGGTTCGAGATAAACATCCGCGCCTCTGCGATCCTTGGCTTCGTCGGTTCAGGTGGCATCGGTTATGATCTGAAACTGGCGATGCAATGGGGCGGCGGCAAATACGATCAGGTTGTCGCCATCTTCGCCCTGCTGTTCTGCGCCATCGTGGTCTTCGACCAACTCTCGGGATACGCTCGCAACCGCTTGGTAAAGGGCCAGTAAGATGACCGATGCAACCCAGTTCGGTACCACCTATGCCACCGTGCAGCGCCAGTTCAAAACCCGCCGCCTCACCGCCTATGCGATCCCGGTGCTGCTGCTCGTCTACCTCAGCTACCTGTTCCTCAGCTTTGACATCCCCGGCCTCGCCGCCCGTGCCAGAATGGACAACGCCAAGATCCTGCTGTCCGATTTCGTTGCCTATAAAACCCATGTCACCCGCGACAACCGCACCGACAAACTCTCCGTCTCGATTGAAGGTGAAGCAAAAGCCACCTTCGCCCCCAACCAATATCCGGCTTGGGTCAAGACCGATGGCGACACCACCACCATCGACCTCGGCAAAGACAACATCGTCACCTATGACGCCAACGGCGCGCGCTACAACGTCCCCGGCTATGGCCTGATCGACATCCAACCCGAAGGCGGCAAACTGAAACTGACCGCCCCGCAACCCATCCCCGACTGGATCAACGTCACCGACACCCGCATCTCTGTCACCACCCCGCAAGGCCGCTTCGCCTATTCCCGATCAAAGGTGGAAACCTTCAAATACCAACCCGGCTGGGCCTTGTTCTTCTTCACCCTCGACAGCCAGTTCTACGGCAAAAGCTACGGCCAGTTGACCGCGATGCTGGGCGGCGAACGTATCGACCCCGCCCGCAGCAACCTTAGCTATATGGCGTCGGAATTCTGGCACAACAAACAATGGCACCACGGCGATGTGGCATGGGCGTTGTTTGAAACCGTGCTGATGGCTTTCCTTGGCACCATGGGCGCGGCCCTGATCGCTTTGCCGCTGGCCTTCCTCGCCGCCTCCAATTTCACCCCGATCCGCACCGTGCGCTTCGCCTTCCGCCGCCTGTTCGACTTTGTGCGCGGCGTCGATGGCCTGATCTGGACCATCATTCTGTCGCGCGCCTTCGGCCCCGGCCCGATGACAGGCGCTTTGGCGATCCTGCTGACCGACAGCGGCACCTTTGGCAAAACCTTCTCAGAGGCGCTGGAAAACATCGACGAAAAACAAGTCGAAGGCATCCGCTCCACCGGCGCGGGCCCGCTGCAACGCGCCCGCTTCGGCGTGCTGCCGCAAATCGCCCCGATCCTGCTCAGCCAAGTGCTCTACTATCTGGAATCCAACACCCGTAGCGCCACCGTCATCGGCGCTATCGTCGGCGGCGGTATCGGCTTGCTGCTCACCCAAGCGATCATCACCCAGAAAGATTGGGAAGATGTCGCCTATTACATGATCCTGATCGTGCTGATGGTGATGGCAATGGACAGCCTCTCCGGCTGGCTCCGCCGCAAACTGATCGGACGATAAAGCGCCTCGCTTAACCATTTCACATTGGCAAAAATACTCCCGCCGGAGGCTCCTGCCTCTCACCCCAAACCGCCCGATAACCAGAAGCCGCCCTCGGGGGCATCGAGCCCCCTCCTGCGGCCGCTGCCGCACCAAGCCCGAAGCGGTCGCTTCAACGCCTCTGCGGCAGCGCCGTCCAAAGCGGCTCAATGCCGCTGCGGACGGCATCTGGGTTGCGGTCAAATTGTTAACAGCTTGTAAATGTGGCCAACTAAGCCGTTGAACTTATACAATTCTCACCCCTGTCCACGCGTGGACAAGAAAGCCAAAATGTCCAAACTCTCCCCCGACACCCCGCTGATCCACCCCGACTGCCAGATCAAGAACGCCAGTTTCGGAGCCTTCTGCGAGGTCGGCCGCTTCAGCCGCGTCCTGAACTCAAGCTTCGAGGACTACGCCTACTGCGACCAATTCTCCGACATCACCAACACCACGGTCGGCAAATTCGCCAACATCGCCGCGATGACAAGGATTGGCCCCACCGACCACCCGATGCAAAACGCCAGCCTGCACCATTTCCTCTACCGCAGCAGCGCCTATTGGGAAGACGCGATCGACGACGACGCCTTCTTCACCGCCCGCCACGCCCGCCGCACCACAATCGGCCCCGACACCTGGATCGGCCACGGCGCGATCATCAAACCCGACGTCAGCATCGGCGCAGGTGCCGTGATCGCCAGCGGCGCGGTCGTCACCAAAAACGTCGCCCCCTACATGATCATGGCGGGCCTCCCCGCCACCCCGCTGCGCGCCCGCTTCCCCGCGCAGATCGCCGAGCGCCTGCAAGCCCTCGCTTGGTGGGACTGGAGCCACGAAGTGCTGCGCAGCGCATTGCCAGATTTTCGCAGCTTGCCTGTGGAGGCGTTCTTGGAAAAGTATCACGGCTGACCATACCCAGAAGCCGCCCTCGGGGGCATCGAGCCCCCTCCTGCGGCGTTACCACGGCAGGCTCAAACCGCCTGACCAGCCTATCCCCGGTAGCGCCGTCCAAAAGGCCCCGATGGCCCTGCGGACGGCACCTGTTCATAGGCCCGATTGGTGGAGACGCGCAGAAGTGTTAAAAATTCGTTAAATAAACATCGCTAACAGTTTGAAATCAAACAAACAAAAAAGGTCCCGAGTTGGGACCTCATTCTGCCGCCAGCCGCAAAGCCTCGGGCTGGCTGACAAATCGCCGCGCGGCTTCACCCGCCAGATAGCTCAGCCGCCCCGCCGAAATCGTCGCCTCAATCCCACGCGTCTCGGCGTTCACGATCACCATATCGGCGCGCAATCCCGGTTCCAGACGGCCACGATCCACCAGCCGCATGATCTCTGCCGGGCGCGAAGACACCAACGCCCAAGCCTGCGCCAACCCCATCACCCCGCGATCCACCAGACCCCAGACCGCCAAGGGCAGTGCGGGGATGTGATAATCCGAGACCAACGCATCGCACAGCCCATCCGACACCAACGCCAGCGCCGAGACATTGCCAGCCTGAGAGCGGCCCCGCACCACATTCGGCGCACCCATGATCACCGGGCTCATCATCGCATGCGCCGCCGAAGCCGCGCGGCGGGTGAGCGGAAATTCGGCGATTTTTGCTCCGATCATCGAGTAGAATTCACGCGTCTCGCCATCGGGGTCATCATGGCTGCCATAGAGCACCCCCAAGGCATCGAAACTCTCGGCCAGCGTACACAAGCTGCGGGGCACTTCTTTGGCGCGGGCGGCGGCGGCTTCGATGGCTTCGGCGAGTTCCTCAGCGGTTTTGCCAACCTTGCGCGCCCAAGCGGCGAAATCGGTCGGCGCAATGCGTGCCATGTGCAGGCCTTCTGACAGATGATCGTTGAACACCACATAGCCGATGCGGTGGCGCTTGACGGCGGCGATCAGGCGGGTGGTTTCACTGACAAGATGCGTCTCGGCGCGGATTTGCAGGCGCAGATCGGTCAGTGCTTGCGCACGATAGCTGTCAATGGCGACCATCAACGCCTCGGCATGATCGGGACCGCGATGGCCGCCTTCCCAGCTCCAGCCCTGCGCCAGATAGGCGGTGGTGACGCCATGGGCGGCGGCTTCGCGGTCAAACGAGGCGAGGCCCGCGGCAAGCGGAAACGGAGCGGAAGGGCGCGGAGCCATGTGACGCTCGAACCCATCGCCATGCAGGTCGATGATGCCGGGCAGGATCAGGAATCCCGTGAGATCCACCTCCGGTAGCGGGCCACGGGTGATGCGGCCATCCGCCAGACCGATGGAGCGTTGCTGCATCGCGCCGTCGCGCAAAATATGCGCGCCGGTCAGTCGCAGGGGGGGCAAAGGCAGCGGCATTTCGGGCTCCGGGAACGGGGGCAGCTGGGGGTTGTCGGCTGGAATAACAGTGCCACGCAACGGGCTTATGACAGTTTATCCACAGTTTCCCCAGCATCTGCGCCTTCTGGCGAGACAGTTAGGGTGACGCGATCCCCTGCAAACCATGTGGTGCCGAACTCAATGGGTTGACCTGCGGCATCAACGTTGACCGCGACGGAGCGCAGCAGCGGAGCGCCTTGGGCTAGTCGCAGATGCAGCGCCAACAGGGCATCGGCGGCAATCGCGGTGATGCGGGTTTCTGCGCGGGTGTAATCGGTCAGGCCCGCTTCGGCCAAGGCGGCGGTGACCGACCCGTGACGGGTCATCGCCTCGAGCAGATTGGGGAAGCGGGCGGCGGGGAAGATTGAGCGGAACATCGCCAAGGGGGTGCCATCGGCGAGCGAGAGCCCATCGACCACTTGCACCAAAGCGCCTGCGAGCAGGTGTAGAGCGGCGGCCTCACCGGGGTCTGCCGGGCGGGTTTCTTGGCGGAGGATATGCCGGGAGGGGGTGCGGCCAGAAGCCAGAACATTCTGATGGAACCGCACGCGACGGCTGAGGGCGTAGTCGGTAGGGGTGGCAGTGACAAAGACGCCCGCACCACGGCGGGCATGGACGGAGCCAGCCTCGGCCAAGGCGGTCAAAGCATGGCGGACCGTGTGGCGGTTGACGCCGAAGCGGGCGGACAGCGCAGCTTCAGTTGGCAGTTTGTCACCGGGGCGGTAATGGCCTGCGGTGATCTCGTCAGTGAGGGTTTCGGCGATGGATCGCCAGATTGTTGGCTTTGTCACCAAAACTTCACATGCATTTCGCAGGCTCCTCGGCTATGATTTGTCTAGTTGTATAGCATGATAGACAACTTCGCAAGATGTCGGGATCGAGATGATGCAAACACCCCTTGAAGCTGCCACCCCAAACTCTGAGAGCTTGGCTGCGCGCAAAGCGTGGATGGGCCTGCTGGCCCGCGCCAAGCCCGGGCGGCTGGCCGATTTATTCCCCGAACTTCCGGCGCATGACCTGCTGCGCGCGCCGGAGATTGGCGCGGTGATGGTGCGGGGCCGGATTGGCGGCACCGGGCAGCCGTTCAACTTGGGCGAAATGACGGTGACGCGCTGCGCATTGCGTCTGGGCTCAGGCGCTGTCGGCCATGCCCATGTGCAGGGGCGCGACAAGGGCCATGCCGTGCGGGCGGCTGTGGTCGATGCCTTGATGCAGACCAATCAGGCCGAGGCGTTGCGAGCGACGGTGCTGGTGCCGTTGCAGGCGGAAGAAGTTGCGCGACGCGCCAATCGCGCGGCCAAAGCGGCGGCGACGAAGGTGGAGTTTTTCACTTTGGTGCGGGGGGAAGACCAATGAACGATGCGTTGTTGGGCGGGTTTGTGGACGCTGCGGTGCAGTCATCGCATGCGTTTCGCGCGGCATTGACGGTGCTGTCGCAGCCGGGTGAGATCAGGGAATTGCACGGGGCTGTGCCGCCTGCGCCGCTGTCGGTGGCGGCAGGGGTGCTGCTGTTGACCTTGTGCGATGGCACGACGCCGCTGCATTTGGCGGGGGCGTATGACTGCGCTTCGGTCCGCGATTGGATCACCTTTCATTGCGGCGCGCCTTTGGTTTCGGTTGAGGCTGCGGTGTTCGCTTTGGGTGATTGGGTGGCTTTGCAGCCCTTAGGGCAGTTCGCGATTGGCTTGCCGGATTACCCCGACCGGGCGGTGACACTGATCGTTGAGATGCCCGCGCTGGAGGCTAAGGGTGCGGTGCTGCGCGGACCGGGGATTGCCGATGCAGCGTATCTCTCGCTGCCCGAGGTGGCGGCATTTCAGGCCAACCGGGCGCTGTTCCCCTTGGGGTTTGACTGCTTTTTCACCTGCGGGGCCAAAGTGGCCGCCCTACCCCGATCAACCCATGTGGAGGCTGTCTGATGTATGTCGCGGTAAAGGGCGGTGAGCGCGCGATTGACAATGCGCATGCGTGGCTGGCCGAAGAACGCCGGGGCGATCTGGGCGTGGCGGAGTTGTCTGTCGCACAGATCCGGGCGCAATTGTCTCTGGCGGTCAACCGGGTGATGGCGGAGGGGTCTTTGTATGATCCAGACCTCGCCGCTTTGGCGATCAAACAGGCGCGCGGAGATCTGATCGAGGCGATTTTCCTGATCCGGGCGTATCGCACCACCCTGCCCCGGCTGGGGGCGTCTTGCCCGGTGAATACCGCTGAAATGGCGGTGATCCGACGGATTTCGGCGACGTTCAAAGATTTGCCCGGTGGGCAGGTGTTGGGGCCAACCTTTGACTACACCCACCGTCTGCTGGATTTCAAACTGGCGGCCGAGGGCGAGGCGGCGCAGGCGGCGACCGCTCCGGCAGCGATGGAAGCGGTGCCGCATGTGATGGCGATGCTCGACCGCGATGGCATGATTGAGGCCGAGCCTTTGGGCAATGACGTGCCTGCGGATTTGACCCGCGAACCGATGGAACTGCCGGGCTCGCGCGCGCTGCGCTTGCAGGCGATCACGCGGGGGGATGAGGGCTTTATCCTGTCGATGGCCTATTCGACCCAGCGCGGCTACGGGCGCACCCATGCCTTTGTCGGTGAGTTGCGGATTGGCGCGGTGGCGGTGGAAATGGAGATCCCAGAGCTGGGATTTGCCGTGGAAATCGGCGAGATTGAGTTGACCGAATGTGAAACGGTGAACCAGTTCAAGGGCAGCAAGACCGAGCCGCCGCAGTTTACCCGCGGCTATGGTTTGGTGTTCGGGCAGACCGAGCGCAAGGCGATTGCGATGTCTTTGGTGGATCGCTCGTTGCGGTGGGCGGAACTGGGCGAGGACTACACCGGAGCGCCCGCGCAGGACGAAGAATTCGTGCTGATGCATGCCGATAACGTGCAGGCGACCGGGTTTCTCGAACATATCAAGCTGCCGCATTACGTCGATTTCCAGTCTGAGTTGGAACTGGTGCGCCGTCTGCGCGCGGAAGTTTTCGCCACGCAGGAGGCCGCAGAATGAGTGATCAGGCTTACAATTTCGCCTATCTGGATGAGCAGACCAAGCGGATGATCCGGCGCGCGATCCTGAAGGGCGTGGCGGTTCCGGGCTATCAGGTGCCCTTTGCCAGCCGCGAGATGCCGATGCCTTACGGTTGGGGCACGGGCGGCGTGCAGGTGACGGCGGCCTGCCTGACCCCGGATGACACGCTGAAGGTGATCGACCAAGGCGCGGATGATACCACCAACGCGGTGTCGATCCGCAAGTTCTTCCAGCGCACGGCGGGGGTGGCGGTGACGGAAGCCACGGCTGACGCCACGCTGATCCAGACCCGCCACCGCATCCCCGAGGCCGCACTGACCACCGGGCAAATTCTGGTCTATCAGGTGCCGATCCCCGAGCCGTTGCGGTTTCTGGAACCGCGGGAGACCGAAACCCGCAAGATGCACGAGCTGGAAGAATACGGGCTGATTCACGTCAAACTGTACGAAGATATCGCGCGGCACGGCACCATCGCCACCTCTTACGCCTATCCGGTGAAGGTCGAGGGGCGCTATGTGATGGACCCGTCGCCGATCCCGAAGTTTGACAACCCGAAACTGTCAAACAGCCCAGCGCTGCAACTGTTTGGCGCGGGGCGTGAGCAGCGGATTTATGCGCTGCCACCGTTCACCCATGTCGTCAGCTTGGATTTTGACGATCACCCGTTTGAACCGAGCAAAGCCCCGCATGATTGCGATCTGTGCGGCGCGGGCGAGAGCTATCTTGATGAGGTTATCACTGATGATCAGGGCGGACGGATGTTTGTCTGCTCAGACACCGACTTTTGCCGCACCCGGTGTGAGGCGGGGCATTTGGGGGCCTTGGGTGTGCCAGTTCTGAAAGGCGGTGCGTGATGGGCGCGGTGGATTTGAGTATTTGGGCCAAGGTGAATGCAGATAAACCACTGCTTTCGGTGCAGGGGTTGAGCAAAAATTATGGCAGCCGGATTGGTTGTGCAGACGTATCGTTTGATCTGTTTCCAGGTGAAGTGCTTGGCATTGTGGGGGAAAGTGGCTCGGGAAAGTCGACGCTTTTGTCGTGTCTGGCCGGGCATCTGGCCCCTGACACGGGCCGGGTGATTTTTGAAACCGCCCAAGGCCCGCGCGATACCGTGACGATGGTAGAGGCCGAACGCCGCAAGATGGCGCGCACAGATTGGGCGTTTGTGCATCAAAATCCGCGCGATGGCTTGCGGATGGGGGTTTCGGCGGGCGGGAATGTGGGTGAGCGGTTGATGGCCGTCGGCGCGCGGCACTACGGCGATATTCGTGCGACGGCGGTGGATTGGCTGGGCCGGGTCGAGATCGCCGCCGACCGCATTGACGACCGCCCACGTGCCTTCTCGGGCGGCATGCAGCAACGCCTGCAAATCGCCCGCAATCTGGTGACTGCGCCGCGACTGGTGTTCATGGACGAGCCGACCGGCGGGCTTGATGTCTCGGTTCAGGCGCGGCTGCTTGACCTTCTGCGCGGGCTGGTGCGCGAGATGGGGCTGTCGGCGATCATCGTCACCCATGATCTGGCGGTGGTGCGGCTGCTGGCAGATCGGCTGATGGTGATGAAGGGCGGGCATGTGGTGGAACAGGGCCTGACCGATCAAGTGTTGGACGACCCACAACATTCCTATACCCAGCTGTTGGTTTCCTCTGTCCTGCAGGTATAAAATGCTATTTGCCTATCGCCCCGAAGCTGGTGGCTTGATCCAAATGCCGCTGCCCGTCGATCTGACGGCGGCGTTGTGGATCGACCTCTACCGGCCCTTGTCGAACCAAGCCGCCGATGTGGCGCGGTTGGGCCTGTCGGTGCCGACGCTGGCGGATATGGAGGAGATTGAGATCTCCAACCGCCTGTATCGTGAAGGTGGGGCAGATCACATGACGGTGGTTTTGCCCGGTCTGTCGGAAAGCAAAACGCCGATCTCTGGGCCGGTGTGCTTCATCCTGTCGCCGGACCGCCTGATCACCGTGCGCCACCACGCGCCGCGCCCGTTTGAGACCTACCCCGCCCGCGCCGACAAGGTTGGCCCCGGCTGTGATCGGCCAGAGCGGCTGTTTCTGGGGTTGATTGAGGAAATCATTGGCCGAATGGCCGATATTCTCGAAGGCATCGGGCGCGGCTTGGACGACGTCGCCTCGGGGATTTACAGCGGCGGGGCGAACGGTTTGCAGGCGGATGCGTTGCAAAGCGCGCTGCAGAAAGTCGGGCGCGAGGGCGATCTTTTGGGCCGGGTGCGTCTGGGGCTTTTGACGGTGGAGCGCGCGGTCAGTTTCTTTGGCCAAACTCTTTCGGACCGTGCTGAGGGCGATGTTTTGCGCCCGCTGGTCAAGGGTTTAATGCGGGATTTGCAGGCGTTGGAGGTTCATGCCGATTTTCTGGGCTCGCGCTTGGCACTGACCTCGGATGCCACGCTTGGCATGATCAACCTGTCGCAAAACGTCACCGTGCGGATCGTGTCGGTGGTGGCGGCCTTGTTCATGCCGCCGACGCTGATCGCCAGCCTATACGGGATGAACTTTGCCGTGATGCCGGAACTCGCGTGGCAATACGGCTATCCCTTGGCGCTGCTCTTGATGCTGGCATCAGCCAGCGGAACTTATCTTTTCTTCAAATGGAAGCGCTGGCTATGATTGAAATTCGTGACCTTGCGAAAAGCTTTACCCTGCACAATCAAGGCGCAGCGGTGATCCCTGTGATGGCGGAGGCCAATTTGCATGTGCGCCCCGGCGAATGTGTCGGGCTGATCGGCGCTTCCGGGGCGGGGAAATCGACGCTGATGCGGATGGTTTGGGGGAATTATCTGGCCGCCTCGGGCAGCATTGTCGTCGGCGGTTTAGATGTGGCGCAGGCGCAACCCCGGCAGATCATCGCGCTGCGTCGGCATGTGCTGGGTTATGTCAGCCAGTTTCTGCGGGTGGTGCCAAGAGTGCCGACGCTGGATGTGGTGGCGGAACCTTTGTTGAACCTTGGCGTGCCGGGAGATGAGGCCCGTGCGCGGGCGGCGGAACTGCTGGCACGGCTGAACATTCCGCAGCGGTTGTGGGGGCTGTCGCCCACCACATTCTCGGGGGGTGAGCAGCAGCGGGTCAACATCGCGCGTGGCTTTGCGCATCCTTACCCCGCGCTGTTGTTGGATGAGCCGACCGCCAGTCTGGATGCGGTGAACCGTGAGGTCGTGCTGGCGTTGATCGAGGAAGCCAAAGCGCGTGGGGCGGCAATCTTGGGGATTTTCCATGATGAGGCCGCACGGGATCGGGTCTGTGATCGGGTGGTGGATGTGCGGGAATTCACGCCGAAGGTTGCGGCATGACGGGACGGGTGTTTCTGGTCGTCGGGCCTTCGGGGGCTGGCAAAGACACCCTGCTCGCCGGGGCTGCGGCGGCGGACCCCCGGCTGCATTGGGCGCGCCGGGTGATCACGCGGGACAGTGCAGCGGGGGGTGAGCCGTTTGAAGGGGTGACTGAAAGCGTTTTTCAGGCGCGCGCGCAGGCGGGGGAATTCGCGCTGCAGTGGCAGGCACATGGGCTTTGCTATGGCGTGCCTGCTGCGGAGCTTAAACCGCTGGAGGACGGGCGGGATGTGCTGATCAATGGCTCGCGGGCAGCTTTGCCTGCAGCGTTGCAGGCGTTTCCGGGGCTGCGGGTGATCCAGATTTCAGCACCTTTGGGCGTGCTTGCGGATCGTTTGGCGGCGCGGGGACGGGAAAGCCACGCCGACATTATCGCCCGGTTGCAACGCGCCAGTTATGCTTTGCCCGAAGGGGTTCCGGCGATTGAGATCAGCAATGATGCGACGCCCGAAAAGGGCATCGCGCGACTGCTTTATGCGCTGAGGGCGTAGCGGTGCAGCAGGTGAAAGCGCCCCATGGCATCCTCGCCGCACAGGCAGATGTCGTGAATGTGAAACGGTTGCGGGATCAGGCCCGCGAAGTGATTGGCGGTGGCGTTGGTGACGGCGGTTTCGTCCTCATCCAGCGGGCCGGACAGGGTCAGGTGGAACTGAAACTGTTCCATCACATAGGGATAGCCGTAGGTCGCCAGCAGATCGCGCTGGCGCGGGGTCAGGCGTTCTGGGCGGCGGCGGGCGATCTCGGCGGGCGTCAGCGCGGCACGGTAAGGGTCGAGGCTACGGACCACTTCGGCGGCCAGAGATTGCAACGCGCTGGTGTCGCCCAAGGGGGTGAGCGCGAGGAAGCCTTCGAGGTTGGCCATCTGAAGCCCCGGCATTTTCAGCGGCGCAAGGCTGGCGGCCAAACGCGCCGTGGCTTGCGCCAAATCTTCGGCCGAGGTGCCTTCGGCCAAACGGAACGGCGGCTTCAGGGTGCCATGGAAGCCGTATTTGCGCGGCTCGGCAGTGACTTCGGCCAAGGGGCGCGGCAGGTCGGGCGCGGATTGCGGCACGGGTGCGCCCAGTGCCAAATCCCAGCCCAGCCAAGCGGCTGCGGCATCGGCAAAGGCGCCCGGTTCGGGCGCGTAGTAGATCGCGAAGCGTTTCATCTGGTCCATAGCGGTCGCCCTTACCTGCCCATCGTCACACCGTTGTGACAGTTTTCTGGCATCTGTTTTACATAAGCACAATGAAGGTCTGATGATGACTGAGACGATCCTTGCCAATGCCACGCTGGTTCTGCCGCATGAAGTGATCCATGGAGCACTCCGCATTGAAAACGGTGTGATTACTGCAATAGATCAAGGGGCTGCGATCCCACAAGGCGCGCTCGACTGCAACGGCGATCTGTTGATGCCGGGGCTGATCGAGTTGCACACCGACAATCTGGAACGCCATATTGAACCGCGCCCAAAGGTCAACTGGCCGCATGCCAGCGCGATCATCGCGCATGATGCGGAACTGGCGAGTGTGGGGATCACGACGGTGTTCGACGCTTTGCGGGTGGGGTCGATCACCTCGTCCAAGAAGATGAATTACGGCGAATACGCCCGACATTTGGCCGATGAAATTCTGGATCTGCGGGAAAAAGGCGCGCTGAAGATCAGCCATTTTCTGCATCTACGGGCAGAGGTTTGCTCGGAAACCCTGATCGCGGAACTGGCAAAATTTGGCCCTGCCGACCGCATCGGCATCGTGTCTTTGATGGATCACACCCCCGGTCAGCGGCAATTCCGCGACATCACCCAGTTGCGCGCCTATGTCTGCGGCAAGCATGGGCTGTCGGAGAGCGAATTTGAGAGCCATGTCGCGGAGCAAGTGGCGATTTCCACGCGGCTGGGCCAAGCGCATGAGGCGGCGGCAGTGGCGGAAGCCCGCCGCTTTGGCGCGGTGCTCGCCAGCCATGACGACACCACCGCCGCGCAGGTCGCCACCTCGGCCCAGCACGGCGCGCATTTTGCTGAATTTCCGACCACGGTTGAGGCCGCCGAAGCCTGCCATGCGCAGGGCATCAAGGTGATGATGGGGGCGCCGAACCTGATCCGGGGCGGCTCTCACTCCGGCAATGTTGCGGCGAGCAAGCTGGCTGAGGCGGATTTGCTGGATATTGTGTCGTCGGATTATGTGCCCTCGGCGCTGCTGTCGGCAGCTTTGTTGCTGGGCGATCTGTGGGGCGATGTGGCGCGTGGGGTGCGTTGTGTGACGCAAGCACCAGCGCAGGCGGCGGGTTTGTCGGACCGCGGCAGCTTAAGCCTTGGCGCGCGCGGCGATGTGATCCGGGTGGCGCGGGTTGCTGGGGCTGCGGCGCTCCGCGGGACTTGGGTGCAGGGGCAGCGGGTAGGTTAACGCCTAATCCGCCATCCAGCGATAGCCAATGCCGGGTTCGGTGCGGATCAGGTCGGGGGCGCTGGGGTTGGACTCAATCTTCTGGCGCAACTGGCCGATGAAAACGCGCAGATAGGGCACATCCTCGCCATGCGCGGGACCCCAGATCTGCAGCAATATCTGGCGGTGGCTGAGCACCCGGCCCGGATTGCGTGCCAACATCACCAGCAGATCGAACTCCGTCGGCGTCAGATGCACGGGCGCTCCGTCGCGGGTCACAGTATGGCCCGGCAGGTCGATCACCAGCGGGCCTTGCCGCAAAATATCCTCGGGCTGCGGAGCTTTGCGCAGACAAGCGCGCAGGCGTGCAAGCAATTCGCCTATACCAAAGGGCTTGGCGACAAAATCATTCGCGCCAAGGTCCAGCGCCATGATCTTTTCCATCTCTTGATCGTGCGCCGACAGCACGATGATGGGCAGATTAGATTTGGCGCGCAGGGTTTCAATCACCGCTTTGCCGTTCAGATCGGGCAGGCCGAGATCAAGGATCATCGCGTCGGGCTTCTGCGCGGCCACGGCCTCTAAAGCGCCCTGCCCTGTCGCCGCAAAGCAGGTGTCATACCCCGAGGCCGCCAAAGCGTGGCCAAGAAAGCGTTGAATCTGTGGCTCGTCATCCACGATCAGGATCAGCGGCTTGGTCATGCTGCAGCTTTCGGCAGGGGCAGAGAGATGTGCATCGCGGTGCCGTGACCTTCTGCGACCGGGCTTTCGGCGGTCAAGTTACCGCCCAGCGCCGCAGCGATGCCGTGGCAAATCGTCAACCCCAATCCGGTGCCGGGAAAGCTTGGATTGGCGCGAAAGAACGGTGTGAAGATTTGCGCAAGGGCTTCGGGCGCGATGCCGGGACCCTGATCGGTGACGGTCAGCGTCAGGGTTTGCGCTTGCGCGCGGGCGGTGATTTGGATGCGTGCGGGTGGGGTCGAGAATTTGACCGCATTGTCGATTAGATTAAACAGGCTTTGCTCCAGCAGCGCAGACTCTGCGCGGATCATCGGCAGGTCGGGCAGATCAGCGGTGATTTCGGCCAAGGGGAAGGCACGATGCGCGCGCGCCACCGCGGCTGCGATCACATCCGCCGGGTCCACCCAGACCAGATGCAGCGCCAACCCGGCTTGTAGGCGGGTCATATGCAACAGGTTGTCGACATAGTTTGCCAACCGTTGCGCTTCTTCTTCAATGGCCAAGGCCAGATCGTCACGCGCCTCCGGCGGCAAGGACGCGCCCAACTGCCGCAGGCTGGTAATCGCGCCCAGAATGGTCGCCAAAGGCGTGCGCAAATCGTGTGACAGCGACGTGAGTAAAGCCGCGCGCAACTGCTCTCGTGTGGCGGCGGTGCGGGCCTCTTCGGCAGCTTGCGCGAAGCGCAGGCGTTCCAGAGCAAGATTGGCTTGGTGGCAGATCACTTCGATGGCGGCGGCGCGGGCAAAGCGATCGGGCCGCTGCGCATCCAGACGATGATAGCCCAGCACCAGCACCACCTGTCCTTGCTGCATCAACGGCAGAAAAGTGTAACGACCACCTTGCTGCCCCGGCTCGGCAGCGTCTTGGGGCGTGTGACGGCGAAAGGCACGTTCGGCCGCTTGCAGGTCTGGGGCCTGCAGATCAGTGGCGTCAGGATTGCCGTCGTGCAGCACCAGCGCGGGCCCATGCGCCAGCGCCGTGGCATGGATCACCAAAGCCTGCTCGACGGCCAAGGGCTCATCCGCTTCGGCAAGATCGGTGGCAAAGGCCGACAGCACTTCCAGCACAGCAGCACGAGATTTGGCGGCATTGGCTTCTTCGCGCAACCGCCCGGCCAGAAAGCCCGTCAGGCCCGCGACACACAGGAATTCCGCCAGCACAAGAAGGTCGCCGGGCTTGGCGATGGCCAATGTGTAAAGCGGGGCGACGAACAGGAAATTGAACAGCGCGAAGGCGGCGATGGCGGTGGCAATGCCAATCCAGAAGCCAAAGCGCACGGCGGCCAACAGCACGGCGACAAAGAACAAAAACAACCCTGAGGGTTCGGGGAAACTATCCTGCGTCAGATGCGTGCCCAGGGCCGCAACCGCCAGAAACAGCATAGCCCCCAGCACTTGCGGCAGTCTGGGCAATGCCGCCCAGCCTTCATGTCGTGGCATCCATGGCGCAGGCGTCAGGATCGCCGAAGTTTTAGCCGCTTGGCCCTTGCTGTCCATGATCTTTACGCAATCCTTATGCCGGGGCGCAAACCCCCTGTCGCATCCTTATGCCGCAATCCCCAGATTGCCCGCAATCCGCCAGACTTGGCTTTTGTAGGATCAATGCCGTGACCACCGCAGAGCTTAGCCTTTCCCCCCGCAAACATCCCGGCGTTCTGGCGCTGTCACTAGGCTCCATCGGGGTGGTTTACGGCGATATTGGCACCTCACCGCTTTATGCCTTCCGCGAGGCTTTGCGTGCGGCGGGCGACTCTGGGCGCGAGACCGTGCTGGGGGTGTTGTCGCTGATCCTCTGGGCGCTGATCATCGTGGTGACGCTGAAATATGTGCTGATCCTGCTGCGGGCGGATAACCAAGGCGAGGGCGGCACGCTTTCGCTTCTGGCACTGGCGCAGCGCGCGATGGGGCGGCAAACATCCGTCGTGCTGATGGCCGGGCTGATTGGGGCGGCGCTGTTTTACGGCGATGCGGCGATCACCCCAGCGATTTCGGTGCTGTCGGCGGTCGAGGGGCTGAGTTTGGTCACCACCCAGCTTGACGCCTATGTGCTGCCGATCACGCTGGTGATCATCATCGCTTTGTTTGCGGTGCAAGCGCGGGGTACGGCGGCGGTGGCCAGTCTGTTCGGTCCAATCACGCTGGTGTGGTTTATCGTGCTGGCTTGGGGTGGTCTTGCACAGATCGCCACGGACCCCGCGATCATGGCGGCGCTGAACCCGATCCACGCCGCACGGTTTCTGACGGCACACGGCACGATTGGCCTAGTGGTGTTGGGCGCGGTGTTTCTGGCCGTAACCGGAGCCGAAGCGCTTTACGCCGATTTGGGTCATTTTGGCCGCCGCCCGATCACCCTTGCATGGGTCGCCGTCGCTTTGCCCGCCTTGACGCTGAACTACCTTGGCCAAGGTGTTCTGGTACTGCAACACCCGGAAACCTTAGAGAATCCGTTCTACCTGATGTATCCCGATTGGGCGCTGTTGCCGGTGGTTCTGTTGGCGACGATGGCGACAATCATCGCAAGCCAAGCCGTGATCACCGGCGCGTTTTCGCTGACCCGTCAGGCGATCCAACTGCGCCTGCTGCCGCGTCTTAAGATTCGTCATACCTCGGAAACGCAGGAAGGTCAGATCTATCTGCCCAGCGTCAACGCCCTGCTTCTGGTGGCGGTGCTGGCATTGGTGGTGGGCTTTGGCAACTCTGCGGCGCTCGCGCATGCTTATGGCATCAGTGTGACGGGCACGATGGTTGTAACAGCCGTGCTGGCGCTGATTGTGGTCAACAAACATTGGGGCTGGCCGCTTTGGGCCGCAAGCCTGCTGATCGCACCGTTCCTGCTGATAGATCTGATCTTTCTGGGGGCAAACCTGCTGAAAGTGTTTGACGGCGGCTATGTGCCGCTGGCTTTGGCCGCCTTGGTGATCTGCGTGATGCTGACTTGGCTGCGCGGCACCGCCGTTCTGGTGCGTAAGGAACATGAGGCCGAGGTGCCGCTGACCACAATTCTGCGGCAGGTGGATACCAAACCAATCCCGGTTATTCCCGGCACGGCGATCTACCTGACCTCTAGCCCCGACACCGCCCCGGTGGCCTTGCTGCACAGCCTGAAGCATTTCAAAAGCCTGCACGCGCAGAATGTGATCCTGACGATTGTCACCGCCACGGTGCCACGTGTCGCCATTGAGGACCGCGTGAAGATGGAGGAAATCACCCCCCGCTTTCGCCGCATCAGCTTGACCTATGGCTATATGGAGGACCCCAACGTGCCGGATGGTCTGATGCTCTGCCGCAAGCTGGGTTGGAAATTCGACATCATGTCGACCTCGTTCCTGCTGTCGCGCAGGTCTTTGAAACTGTCGAGCAAAAGCACCTTGCCGGGCTGGCAGCGCCGGGTGTTCATCTTCATGGCGCGCAATGCCGCCGGGGCGTCGGACTACTTCCACATCCCCGCAGGCCGCGTGGTTGAGATTGGCACGCAGGTGAATATCTAACGGCTTTAGCTCAAACGCAGCCCGGTCTTGGCATCAAACAGATGCACAAGGCCGGGTTTTGGCATCAGCCCAATCTGATCACCGCGCTTGATGTTGGGTCGATCGGTGAAAACGGCGTGCAGGGTCAAGGCACCCGCCTGCATCGCCACAAACATCGCCGTCCCGGTGCTTTCCACAATCCCGACCTGCCCCACAATCGCCCCCGGCGCATCTGGGTTGGTCAGTTCCAGATGCTCGGGCCGGATGCCATACAGCACCGCTCCGGTGGCTGCCGATGCAACCTCCAACACCTGCCCCGAGGCCAGCCGCACCTGCCCGCCCTCCGCCACAGCCTCTAGAAAATTCATCGCAGGCGAACCAATAAAGCCGGCGACAAACGCATTGGCGGGCCGATCATACAATTCCAACGGCGGGCCGGCCTGCTCTAACCGCCCCGCCCGCATCACGACGATCCTGTCGGCCATCGTCATTGCCTCGACCTGATCATGCGTCACGAAGATTGAGGTCGAACCCAACCTCTCATGCAACGCCCGGATTTCCGCCCGCATCTGCACCCGCAAGGCGGCGTCGAGGTTTGAGAGCGGCTCATCAAACAAAAACACCGCTGGCTGGCGCACAATCGCCCGCCCCATCGCCACCCGCTGCCGCTGTCCGCCCGAAAGCTGCTTTGGCGTGCGATCCAAATAAGGCGTCAAGCCCAAAATCTCGGCAGCCTTGCTGACCGCCGCCGCGATTTCCGCCTTGCTGGCCCCGCGCAGATGCAGCGAAAACCCCATATTGTCGCGCACAGACATATGCGGATAAAGCGCGTAATTCTGGAACACCATCGCAATATCGCGCTGCTTTGGCTCTACGTCATTCACCACCCGCCCCGCGATGGAAACCGTGCCCGAGCTGATCTCTTCCAGCCCCGCAATCATCCGCAGCAGGGTCGACTTCCCGCAGCCCGAGGGGCCAACCAGCGCCACAAACTCGCCATCCGCCACATCAAAGCTGACGCCATGCAACACTTTGGTCGTGCCGTAAGATTTCGTCACGTCGCGAATGGAAACTTCGGCCATTTGATCCTCGGGCTTAAGGGGTTATTGCAGCACAACGACTTTGCTCAGATGCCGTGGCGCTTCCGAGTTGATGCCCTTCGACAAAGCCACCCTCTCGCCCAACATTTGCAAGGCAGGCAGACAGGCAAGTGCATTGGCATCGTCCGACAGCCCCAAATCAATCCGCAGATCCCCCGGCCCGTTAAAGCCAATCACCACCGCGCCCTTGGCCTGCAGTTCGGCGACCAGAATAGCCTCTTCAGCGGCGGTGGCTTGCGAATACAGCATCACCACCAGTGACTTAGTGTCGATCAGGGAGACCGGGCCGTGGCGATATTCCATCGGATGAAACGCCTGAGAATAAGAAATGCTCATCTCTTGCAACTTGAGGCAGCCTTCGGTTGCCATGCCATAGTTCGGCCCAGCGCCCAGATAAACGAAATGACTGCGCCCGTGCAGCAGGCCGACGATCCCCGACTCAAGGGCGGTCATAGCCGCTGCGGCCTCAGCGGGGATCGTCTGGTGCAGCGCGACGCCTGCCATCCGCAATCCGGCCAACAGCATCAGACTGGCCGACACCGACATCACTATGCCCTCTTGCGGATCGGTCGGCAGATACAGCGCCTGATCCGCCGCGCGCAAAATGGTCGAATCCGGCTCACAAGATACCGCAAGCGTCCGCCATCCGCGCGCACGGCTGGCCTCAATCGCCTGAACGGTTTCCGATGTGGTGCCAGAGCGCGACAATCCGATCACCAGCACGCCCTCGGTATGGGCGAGGTAACATTCCGGCCTGCGCGCCCATTCCGCTCCCGGCACGGCCAGCGCCGCTTGGCCCTGCGCGTTAAAGGCACAAGCCATCACCTGCGCCAGATAGTAAGACGTGCCGCAGCCGGTGATCACCACCGTCGTGGCTTTCACCGCAGGCAATTCTTGCGTCAAAGCTGCGGTCCAATGGGGAAACTGGCGGCGGATGACGGTTTCGGTGATGGTCGCAGACATGATTTTCGCTTTCCTTACAGTCAGTTATTTCCCCGCCCCAGCCATCAGGCCCGAGACGAGATATCGGTTGAGAAACAGCACCAGCAGCATCGGCGGCAGAATTGCGATGATTCCGGCTGCGTTCATCAGCCCGTAATCGACATAGTTGCGGGTGACGAATTCGGGGATCAGCACGGTCAGCGGCTTGGTCGCAAGCGTCGGCGAGAACACCAGCGGCACCATGAACTGCCCCCAAGCCGACAGAAACGTCAGGATGCCGCAGGCCACCAAACCCGGACCCGCCAAGGGCAGCACGATCTGCACAAAGGCGCGCAGCTTGCTGGCGCCATCCAGCCAAGCCGCTTCCTCCAGCGACAGGGGCATCGCTTGGTAAACCGAGCGCATCAGCCACAAAGCCAGCGGCAAAAACGCCGAGACATAGATCAGCGTCACACCCGTATAGGTGTCGATAAGGCCCATTGAGATCATCAACCGATAGAGCGGGATCATCACCGTGTAGGCCGGGATCGCAAGTGTCGCCACCACCAGCACGAACAGCACATTGCGGCCCGGAAACTCCAACCGCACAAAGGCCCAAGCGCCAAAGGCCGCGATGATCACCACCAACGCAGTGGCCGCCAGCGAGGTGATCAGGCTGTTGGCAAAGGCGCGTGAGAACTGCGGCCAGACCGATGCCACCTCATTGCCCTGTGAGGTTGAAGTGGCCCCAAACAGCTTGGCGTAGTGCTCCCAAGTCGTGGTCTGCGGCCAGAAATGCAGGTTATCCGACACTAGCGCATTGGGCGGGGTGATTGAGGTCACGAAAGACCAATAAACTGGCCCCACCGACCACAAAACCAGCAGCGCCACGCCTAAGCACAGCCCGACCTGCCCCGGCAGATGTTTGAAACGGCGGCTCATTCAAACCTCGTTTCGCGGTAGACCCGCAACACATAGATCATCGACACCGCAAGCGAGATCACCATGGTCAGCACCGACAGCGCCATCCCGCTGGAGAATTTCATGTTCTGGAATGCCAGCACATAGACCTGAATGATCACAGAGCGGGTATCCAGCGAGGCTCCGTTCAAAATCCACGCCTCATCAAACAGATTAACGGCAAAGACGGTGGATTGTGACAAGGCAATCGCCAGACCGGGGGCGATCAGCGGTAGGGTGATCTTGCGCAGCCGTTGCCAGCCAGTCGCACCATCCAGACGCGCCGCCTCATACAACTCCGCCGGGATGGATTGCAGTGCTGCGAGCAGGATGATCACCGTCAGCGGCATCATCCGCCACGCATGGACGACTGACACCAGCAGCAGCCCGGTTTCGCGGTTGTTAAACCAAACCTGCGGCGTGTCGATAATGCCAGCGCTCAGCAGCAGGCCGTTCAGCAAGCCATAGCTGGGGTTATAAATCCACATCCAGATGATCGCGTTGACCACAGGCGGCAGGCACCACGGCAGCACCACAATCGCCAGCAGCCAGCGCCGCCCGATTTTGATGCGATTCAGCAGCAAGGCCGCAGCGAGGCCGCCGACGGTTTCAATAAACACCGCCAAAGCCACATAGATCGCCGTGGTGATCCAAGCCGCGTTGACGGTGCTATCCTTCAGCAGATTGGTGTAATTCCGCACGCCCACAAACGGCGAGCCGGGCTTCATCGGCTCTACCCTGAACAGGCTGTCAAACAATGTCGACAGCAGTGGCAAAAATACCAACCCGCCCATGATCAGCGCCACAGGCAAGGCCAAAGCCAACCCGAGGCGCGCATCCCGGCCGAGGCGTAGGCGTCCCAACCGAGGGGGTCTGATCCGCAAAGTCATTCCCCCTCGCCGCCCTTATTCCTGCGCCGTCGCAGCAGCTGCGGCGATCTGCGCCACCGCTTCGTCGACGGTCAACTGACCCTTCGCCGCTGCGTTCAACGCCGTCGCCACCGCGCCCGAGAATTCGGGATACCACCCCGGCGTACCTTGCGCGAACAAAGGCTCGACCACCTCGGCCTGCGCGATCAACACATCGCCCTGCTTCAGATTTCCGGCCTCATTCACGGTTTTCAGCACCGAAAGCCGCGTCGGCAGATTGCCCAGCAAGCGGTAATTCGCCTCCATCGTCGCAGGCTCCAACATCCATTGGATAAAGCCCGCCGCCTGTTCCTTATTTTCCGCGTTCATCGGAATCCCCAACGCCCCCGGCAGGCCAAAGGTCCGCGATTTGCCGTTCACATTCGGCATCAATGCCGCCGCCACATCTGCCGCCACCTGCGATTTCGCAGGGTCGGTATACACCGCCAAATTCCCCGCCCAGCCTGCGACGTCGAACGTCGCCTTGCCAGCTTTGAACAGCTCTTGCACCTCGACATCCTTCAGGCTGGTCGAGGCCGGATCAATCAGCCCTTCGTTCAAAGCCGCAATCTCAAACGCCATCGCCTGATAGCCCGCCGAGGCCGGATCGATGAACAAAGGCTTGAAATCGGCGTCAAACAGATCGCCGCCAAACGCCTTTGTCAGCAGATACCACGCCGTCGCAGCCCCCTCCGAGGCCGACAGTGGCAAAGCAATCGGATAGTCCGCGATCTTGGCGGCCTTCACCGCACGCGCCGCAGCCAGCAATTCCGCCGGGGTTTTCGGCACCGCCACCCCCGCCGCCGTCAGATGCGCTGCGTTGTAAATCAGCACGCGGAAGTCGTTGTTATAGGGCACGCCGATCAGCTTGCCATCATAGGTGAAAATCGAGGTGGTCGGCAGATCGGCCTTCAACTCATCCGTCAGCAGCGCGTCCAGCGGATCGTACCAGCCTGCCGAGCCGAACTGACCAACCCAGCTCCAATCCATCTCCGTGACACTGGCGGGCGCAGTATTGGCCAGCATTGAGGTTACGATCTTGGTGCGGATTTCATCCCAGCCGAGGGTCTGAATATCAAGACCGCCGCCGGTGTAAGTGTCCGTCATCTCTTTTGGCAGCGTCACCCAAGGCGGCAACAGTACCGCCAAACTCTCCGCAGCGCGCGTTAGTGAAGGGGCAAGGACCGCAAGGCCAAGCACCGAGGCAGAAAGAAGAAAATGCCGTCTTTTCATAGTGTCACCCTGTTGTCGGCCCCTTACTGGGGCGTTGCGCTTTTGGTCAATTCCGTCTGAAGTGTCGCGATAAAGTCCGGCCCTATCGCCCATCCGGTAGCCTTCGCCGCAGCCAGTGCCGCACCACCCACCGGGGGCAAAACCGGCGGTACGGGCGGGCCTAGTGCAGCCATCAGTGCCGTCATCACCGTGGCGTCCTGCATCACACCGCCCGCAAAACTCCAGCGCAACGGCGGCTCCACCCCCGCGAGCCGTCCCGCCGTCCGCCCCGCAAGCGCCAGATGCCCGGCGGCCTCTTGCATCAAACCCACCGCCTCAATCACCCCCGCATTGGCCAACCGCGACACCAAAGCCGCCACCGAGGCCAGCCCCGCCCGCGTGTCCCGCCCATAGGTCCAGCCGAGCAAATCCTCAGCCGCCACCCCCATCTCGCGCAGCAAACCATGCGCAAAGCCCGATGGCGGCTTGCGGCCATCCAAGTGCTGGCTGGCCAGCGCCAAAGCCGCCCGCCCGATCCAATGCGCCGAGCCTTCATCGCCAAACAAATGGCCCCAGCCGCCGACGCGGTGGGTGCCTAAAGGCCCCCGTGCCCAAGCCATTGATCCCGTGCCCGCCAGCACCAAAACGCCATCTTCCCCCGCCAAGGCCCCGTGAAATGCCACCGCGACATCGTTCATCACCGCGGCTTGTGGGCCAAACAGTTCAGCCACCACCGCCACCTGCCGCGCCGAAATCGCCGCAATCTCGCCATGACAGGGCAGCCCCAGAACCGCGCAAGACACCGGCCCGAACTCTGCCGCCAACAACCCCAAACGCGCTTCCCAACCCGCGCCCGCCGTCGGGTCCAACCCCTCAGCCCACGCCCGCGCCAGCACCCGCCCCGCGCGGTTGATCACCACCGCATCGGTCTTGCTGCCGCCGCTATCCAGCCCGAGAATCCGCTCCATCACGCGACCTCCGCCACGGTCACCGCACAACCCAAACCCGCCAGCACATCCCGCCAGCCAACAGCCAACCGCGCATCGGTCAGCAGGCACATCCCCGCGCCCAGATGCGCCACGCCATAGGTCAGTTGCGGCCCGAACTTATCCGCATCGGCCACGATCACCGGGGCCTTGCTGCGCGTCAGCATCAGCGCATTGAGCCGCGCCTCTTGTTCATCGCGGCTGGAAATCTCGCCCCTGTCCGAGATACCGCCCGCCCCCAGAAACAACTGGTCAAACCATAGCTTCTCCAGCGCCGCTTCTGCCAAAGGCCCCACCATTGAGGCGTTTTGCCGCCGCAAACTGCCGCCCAAAAGCGTGACGCCAATTTCCGTCACCGGCATCAACACCTGTGCCACCGGCAGACAATTCGTGAAGACTCGCAACGGCATCGGGTTCAGCCGCAGCCGCCGCGCCAGTTGCAGCACCGTGGTTCCAGCATCGAGAAACACCGAGGTTTCCGGTCGCAGCATCTGATACGCCGCTTCGCCAATCGCGCGTTTGGCGGGTAGGTTGATCTGCTCGCGGCTCTCAAACGCCACCTCAACGCCGGAAGTCTCAGCAATCTGCGCGCCGCCATGCGTGCGCAAAATCTGCCCCTCAGCCTCCAGTGTCAGCAGATCGCGCCGCACCGTTGGTTCCGACGCGCCCACCGCTGCTGCGATCTCGGCAATCGAGGAATATCCCTTGGCGAAAAGGTGCTGCCGGATGGCGGTGGCGCGATCAATCTTCATGGCGGTCCTGTTTTCCGGTATGCCCCTATACAGAGATCAAAAATAATCACTGTCAATCATGATGGTGATCATTTATGATTTTTTTAGCGATATACGCTCCTATTTTGATCAAAAAGGATCGACCTGCAATGTCCACCGCCGCCCTGCTTGCCTTCGCCCCCGCCCGGAAATCTGGCCAAGTGCTTGCGATTCCATCGATTTGCTCGGCGCATCCGGTGGTGATCGCCGCCAGCTTCGCATTGGGCCGGGCGCGCGGCACCCCGGTGCTGATCGAGGCGACCTGCAATCAGGTCAACCATGAAGGTGGCTATACCGGCATGACCCCCGCCGATTTTCGCCGCTTCGTGTCGGGAATCGCCGCGGCAGAGGGCTTTGATCCGGCAAACCTGATCCTTGGCGGCGACCATCTGGGCCCGAACCCCTGGACCGCGCTGCCCGCTGCCGAAGCGATGACGAAGGCCTGCGATATGGTCGCGGCCTATGCGCAGGCGGGGTTTGGCAAGATCCATCTCGACGCCAGCATGGCCTGTTTGGGCGACCCCAATCCGCTGCCCGATGCCACCATCGCCACCCGTAACGCCCAACTCGCCGCCATAGCCGAGACCCACAGCCCAACGCCCCCGGTCTATATCATCGGCACCGAAGTTCCTGTCCCCGGCGGCGCTTGGGAGGAGGTTGAGGGTTTGACCCCCACCCCGCCCGAAGCCGCCCTCGCCACCGCTGCCTTGCAACTAGAGGCGTTCAAAGCCGCTGGCATCGCAGCCGCTTTCGCGCGCGTCGTCGGCCTTGTGGTGCAGCCCGGCGTCGAATTCGGCAATGAAAACGTCGTCGCCTATCACCGCCCCGCCGCCCGCGCTCTGGTCGCCTGCCTGCCCAAACTGCCGATGCTGTTTGAGGCGCATTCGACCGATTACCAGACCCCGCAAGCGCTGGCTGATCTGGTGCAAGACGGTTTCGGCATCCTGAAAGTCGGCCCCGGCCTGACCTTTGCCTTGCGCGAGGCGCTCTATGGCCTCGATCATATCGCGGATGTGCTGTTCCCGGACCACACGCCCCTGCGCGTGACGATGGAGGCTTTAATGCAGCAAAAGCCGCAGCATTGGGCGAAATATTACCACGGCACGCCGCTGCACCAGCATCTGCAACGGCATTACAGCTATTCCGACCGCATCCGCTATTACTGGACCGATCCGGTTGCCAGCGCTGCCGTCGCCGATCTGATGGCACTGTTTGGCGACGCAAGCCTCCCCGAGCCGCTGATCTCGCAGCACCTTGGCGCGGCTTATAGCGATGTGATGACAGGCAAAACCGCCAAAACCGCCCCCGCCCTGCTGCGTGCGGCGGTGATGCGCGCGCTGACGCCGTATTTCGATGCCTGCTATGGCGCGCACTGATCCGCAAAAGCGGCTGCCACCAGCAAACTGAAACCATATTTCTGGATTTTCTGGTGGCGAGAGAGAGACTCGAAACGAAACGGATAGACACGCCAATAATCGTTGACAATCTTACGCTTAGAAGGCATCCGTTGGTAGGAATGGTTGGTAGGAATAGGTTCGCAAATTGGCACGAAAGACAGCAAAGGCGCTGCCCCGCCTCCTCAGATTGAAGGGGCAGACGTTCTGGTTTGCGCGGGATTTGCCCGCCGATTGCCGACCCATCTTTGGCAAGAAAACATGGCTGACCAATCTAGGGACTGCCGACATCAAGATCGCCGTTCAACGGCGCGATACGCTTGAAGCCGAAACCACGCAGGCCTTTGCAGCAATGCGCGCGGGGACTTGGAACCCCTCTGAGGCCCTCTCCCCTGTCGCCCGTGGTGAACTCTACCGCGAGACGCTCTTGGCCCTTTCAAGCGGCTCAGAGGCGGACCCAGATGCGTTGGAGTTGGCAGTATATGCGGCTGAGTCTGAGCGCGATGCCTACCGTGGGCCGCAAAAGGGGGCCTTCGGGGATGCCTTGAAGGGCAGCGTGGAGGTGGATCGCCATATCGACGCCTACCTCATCACAATCGCCAAGCTGGCACCTGCAACCATCCGGGGCATGAAAGGGCATATTCTACAGTTCGCGCGCTGGGCTTCTGAAAAGAAGTTGCGCCTTGATGCTGTGAGCAGACGAATAGCGGGTCAGTATGTCACGGCGGTTATCGACCCCATGCACCCCAAGACTGCCGCAGCACATCTTGGCTCGTTGCGGTCATATTGGGGGTTCCTGCATAGAAGGGGCCACATCGTTGGTGCTGATGCGAAGGGCGGGCCGTGGGCGGACCAACAGATTGAGGTGAAGGGCAAAAGGGTCGAGCGCGGCGACAAAGATGAAGCACGCCCCTTCACCGTCGATGAGGTGCGAACACTCCTCTATTCTCCTTTTCCCCCTCGCATGGCAGCGGAATTTGCGCCTCAGCTCATTGACGCTCTGACAATCTCTCTTCTTTCAGGTATGCGCCAAGAAGAGATTGCAACGCTTTGGGTTGAATAGCCCCGAGTTTCCTAGACACCTTGCAGCTTCAGTTTTTGCTGCTGCTCGAATGCGATCGGCGACAGCATTCCGTTCCTAACGTGTTTGCGCTGCGGGTTGTAGAAGAACTCGATGTAGTCGAACACATCCTGGCGGGCTTCTTTGCGGGTTTTATACTTTCTTCGGCGGATGCGTTCGCGTTTGAGCAGGTTGAAGAAGCTTTCGGCGACGGCGTTGTCCCAGCAGTTGCCACGTCGGCTCATGCTTTGCGTCAGATTGTGCTGTTCGAGGAACTCCTGCCACTCATAGCTGGTGAACTGTGAGCCTTGGTCGGAATGCACTTGGACTTTGGTCTTCGGTTTGCGGCGCCAGACGGCCATCAGAAGGGCTTGCAACGGCAGATCCGTATAGGTC
>NZ_LGIC01000067.1 GCF_001294535.1 Cypionkella psychrotolerans
AACCAGCCAGTCAAGCATCTCGCCCTTGCCATAGGCCGTGTCCGCGATCAGGCGTTCCGGCTTTATGCCGAACGTATCGTTCACGCGCTCGATCATCGTCCGCTCCGCCCCAACCTCGGCTTGGCGGATCGAGTGGGCGGCTTCCACATCGAGGATAACATCGTTATCGGTGTCGATCAGATAATTGGTGGAATAGGCAAAATAGGCAGGCCCGCCCCGCGCCCCGGTCCATTGCGATGCCGGATCGGAATGTGATGTGACCCGCCCAGCCGCGCCCGCAGCGCAATGGAGGCGTGAGCGGCAAGGGCGATTCCCGCTGCCTGCCAACTTCCGCGTAGGCCATGCTCACGACAATGCCTTCTCCACCACGATCACACCCGGTTCACCTGCCAAGACCTGCTCATTGAAGCCAAGTGGTGCAAGCAATGCACGCATGGACTGGTTTTCAGCAAGAACCCAGCCATTCAAACGTTTGATCCCGGCCCCGCGCGCCACGCTCATCAACGCGGTTACCAATGCTGTGCCGACTCCTCTGCTTTGAACGCGGTCCAGAACGACGACAGCGAACTCCGCGCTTTCCCGGTCGGAAGCGCGCGTATACCGGGCGATGCCCCAGAGTTCTTCGGATCCGTCGCGCTGACCCGTAGCGACCAGCGCCATGTCGACGCGGTAGTCAATGTCAATGAAATCTGCCAATAGCTCGGGCGTCAATTCATTGACCGGCGTCAGAAACCGCTGCTTTCGCGACTGTGGCGACAGCGCCTGAACAAAGGCGCGCTCTGCGCTGTCATCTTCAGGCCGGATTGGACGAATGGTAACGGACGTGCCGTCTTGAAGAGTTGCCAACTGCACCAAGTGACGTGGCCAGGCCGCTATGGCCAGATGGGCTGACGGATCGATCGAAGGATCGCGTGGCGCAACCCGGATGCGAACATCAAGCGCAATCACACCCTCTGGACCGGCCAGAAGGGGATTGATGTCCAGTCCTTCAATCGCAGGGCAGTCGCAGACAAGTTCCGATAAACCAAGCAACGCCGTCACAACTGCGGCCCGATCAACCGGAGGTGTGCCACGGAAAGCCCCCAGCATCTGTGACACGCGCGTACGCGCAATCAGCCGCTCGGCCAGAATGGTGGTTAGCGGCGGCAAAGCAACGGCCGTATCACGCAAGACTTCCACGGCAACCCCGCCTGCTCCGAACATGATCGCGGGGCCGAATACCGGATCTCGGCTGACACCAAGCAACAATTCGCGCGTGTGCTCCAGCCGGACCATCCGCTCAACCGTTACTCCATCTATAGCAGCGCCGGGCCTTGCCGCGCGGGCCCGCGCAATCACCGCCTCGGTGGCCGCACGCACGGACATCTCGTCAGCAAGATTAAGCACCACTCCCCCCACATCGCTTTTGTGGCTGATGTCGGGCGAAGCGATCTTTACGGCGACAGGATACCCGGCACGGGCAAGACGGTTTTGGCGGGTGATCTGGCGCCAGATATCGGTTCTTGTCCGGGTGCGGTGCATCTGCGCACCGACACCGAGCGCAAGGTGGAGGCAAGCCATCTGGACTACACGCAGAAGGGACGTGGAGCGATTTACGAACGGTTGTTCGCGCGGGCCGCGAACCTGTTGGCGGCGGGCAGAAGCGTTATTCTTGATGGCACGTTTCTTGACTTGGCACAGCGCGTTGCCGCCGAAGACCTGGCCCTGCGTTCCGGCGTTGACTTCTTAGGGCTGTGGCTGACGGCACCACAGGCTGTTCTTGAAGACCGGGTCACGTCACGGCGGGGTGATGCGTCCGATGCCGATGCG
>NZ_LGIC01000068.1 GCF_001294535.1 Cypionkella psychrotolerans
GAACATGATCGCGGGGCCGAATACCGGATCTCGGCTGACACCAAGCAACAATTCGCGCGTGTGCTCCAGCCGGACCATCCGCTCAACCGTTACTCCATCTATAGCAGCGCCGGGCCTTGCCGCGCGGGCCCGCGCAATCACCGCCTCGGTGGCCGCACGCACGGACATCTCGTCAGCAAGATTAAGCACCACTCCCCCCACATCGCTTTTGTGGCTGATGTCGGGCGAAGCGATCTTTACGGCGACAGGATACCCAACTCTATCAGCGGCCGCGACGGCGGCTGCGGCATTCGCTGCCAGGACGATCTCTGTGACTGGAATACCATAGGCTGACAGCAGCGCGCGCGCCTCGGTGGCCGTCAATGCTTCCCGACCGTCTTTGATCGCGGCGCTCAAAATGTCTTTGGCAGCCTGTCGATCTGGTTCGATACCGGCGCGGGGGCCAGGCAGTTCCAAAGCAAGCCGGCGATTGATGGCATGACGACCCAAGCACGAAAAGGCATCAATCGCCGCCTCGGGCGTCTCATAGTCCGGGATACCTGCTGCCGAAATTGCTGCTCTTGCAGCCCCCACGGTTGTTTCCCCCATCCAGCACGACAAAAGTGGCTTGTCGCGAGCTTTCTGCGCAGCGTCGATCATTGCATCCGCCGCGCCCACCGGGTCGGTCATCGCTTGGGGTGTCAGCATCGCCAGAACGCCGTCGAACGAGGCATCCGCAAGGCAGGCCTCTAAGGCCGCCGTATACCGTTCTGGCCGAGCATCGCCGAGAATGTCCAAAGGATTTGCCGCCGACCAGAAAGGTGGCATCACGCCGCGAAGGCGCTGAACGGTTGCCGCAGACGGGGGCGGCAATTCCAGGCCAAGATCGGCGGCTCGGTCTGCCGCCAGCACACCGACCCCGCCACCGTTCGTTACGATGGCAAGACGCTGGCCCGAGACCCTTTGCCATCGACAAAGCAATT
The DNA here is from genome assembly GCF_001294535.1 of Cypionkella psychrotolerans. Classification (GTDB taxonomy): domain Bacteria; phylum Pseudomonadota; class Alphaproteobacteria; order Rhodobacterales; family Rhodobacteraceae; genus Cypionkella; species Cypionkella psychrotolerans. The sequence continues at coordinate 963 of NZ_LGIC01000068.1, forward strand.
CAGCAGCGGCGAACAACTGCGCAAAACTTGTCACCCGAACCGCCCCGGTGCGCTCAAGCGCCGCGTTGAACACAGCGTCGGATCCAAGTAGCGCCCCCGTGTGGGTCGCCGCGGCCCTTGCCCCCACGTCGCCATGGCCAGCCTTCAACACCACGACCGGCTTCGTCCGCGCTGCCCGCCGCAGCGCGCTGACGAATTCGGGCGCATTCCGGATACCTTCCAAGTAAAGCAGGATCGCCGCTGTCGCTTGGTCCTGCGCAAGAAAATCGACGATTTCCCCAACATCCAGATCCGCCGCATTTCCAAGCGAGACCATCGCAGAGAATCCAAGATGGTTGGGGGCGGCACCGTCAGCAATCGCGGCACAGATCGCGCCGGATTGCGACACCAGCGCAAGCTTGCCCGCAGGCGGCATTCCGGGCAGAAAGGTTGCATTCATCGCATGAGGCGGCCGCAAAAGCCCCACGCAATTCGGACCAAGAAGGCGCAGTCCGGCCGCCCGCGCAACGGCGACCATCGCTTCCTGCCTGCTGCGTCCCTCGGGACCTGTCTCGCCGAAACCCGCAGTCAGCACGATAGCGGCCCGCACACCGGCCCTCGCACAATCTTCCACGATTCCCGGCACGGCGCTGGCAGGCGTGGCGATCAACGCAAGGTCCACCGATCTGCCATATGCCGCCAGATGCGGATAACACGTCAACCCGTCGATACTGCGATGCTTCGGATTCACCGGAACCAACACGCCGCCAAAACCCGAACGCCGCAAGTTTGCCAGCAAGATGCCACCCACAGACCCCACCCGATTGCTCGCCCCAAACAGAGCAATACTTTCGGGGTCGAACAGCGGCGACAGCGGATGGCGACTTGGCGTGTTGGGTAACGTACTCATTTGATCAAGCCTTAAGTGATCAACCACCAAAAGCCGTTTTCTCACATTGCCACATTGATCGAGATCAAGACACGGTATCCTGTTGGCGCAAGGCCGGTTTCGCACCTGTGATCGTACGCCCATTGACGATATGGTTTCGGGCGGCTCACCACTGCCTGCACCGCAGTCGAGCGCCAGCGCAATATCTCGCTCAAAGCAATTCAGGTCTTCACTGTCTCGCTTCCAACAGCGCGAAAGGTGCATTCAAGCGCCGCGCGCGCTGCGGCCGTTGTCTTCTGTCTGGGACCGCCTGCATCAATGCTGACCCAACTTTGTTGTGACACGACTGACCCTGCCAAAGCGATCTGAGCCCGCACCACAGTCGCATCGGCATCGGACGCATCACCCCGCCGTGACGTGACCCGGTCTTCAAGAACAGCCTGTGGTGCCGTCAGCCACAGCCCTAAGAAGTCAACGCCGGAACGCAGGGCCAGGTCTTCGGCGGCAACGCGCTGTGCCAAGTCAAGAAACGTGCCATCAAGAATAACGCTTCTGCCCGCCGCCAACAGGTTCGCGGCCCGCGCGAACAACCGTTCGTAAATCGCTCCACGTCCCTTCTGCGTGTAGTCCAGATGGCTTGCCTCCACCTTGCGCTCGGTGTCGGTGCGCAGATGCACCGCACCCGGACAAGAACCGATATCTGGCGCCAGATCACCCGCCAAAACCGTCTTGCCCGTGCCGGAAACCCCACCAATAGCAACAAGCACTGGCCTTGTTGTCTCAACATGCCCAACGGCTTGCGTCAGATATAGCCGCGCTTCGCCAATTGACGCGCCGCTCTGGCCTGTCGCCTGATCTGTCTGCAAAAGCACCATCGCGCGAATGGCGGCGCGGACAGACATAAACAACGGTAGCACCGAAATTCCGGTATCCTCGGCTCCGCGCGCTGCCAGAAGATAGGCGGTTGTCGCGATGTTGGCTTGCCGCACAAGCCCACGATGGCACAGATCCATCAGCAGAAAGCCGATATCGTAGAGCACATCACATGTGGCAAGCCGCTCGTCGAACTCCAGTGCGTCGAACAGCACCGGCTGCCCGTCGATCAGCACCAGATTGCGCAGATGCAGATCGCCATGCACGCGCTTGACATGACCCAGCGCCGAGCGTTCCCGCAAGATCGGGGCCAGAGCAGCCAGTTGTTGCCGCGATCGTCCCAGAAATGCACCGACCAGACCGCCACCGACGCCCTCCTGAAGCGGAGTCATCACCCGGTCTAACTCGTCAAGAATGTCACGGATCAGATCATCGCCCCGGTCTTTAAGTATCGGACAGGTGGCGTGAAATCGCTGAACGACCTGCCCCAATGCCTCGGCCACGTGATCGGTCAACTTGCCGCTGGTGGCAACCGCCGTCATTTCACATTCCGTAGCAAACCGATGCATCATCAGCACCCATTCAACGGGCGGCCCGGCACCATCCATTTCAAGCCCACCATCAGAGGCCCGGGTGACAGGCACCACGTCACGGTAGATCATCGGAGCGGTTGGCTTGTTCAGCGACAACTCGCGGTTCAGCAGGGCGTGGCGCTGATCCAAGGTGGACTGATCAAGATAGTCGTAGCGGATTGCACGTTTGATCTTCAGCGCGGCATCGCCACACAGAAACACATGCGCACAATGGGTCTGCACGTGGTCAATCGGACTGGCTGCAGAAAATGCGCCACCCGATTGCAAAAAGCTAATCACTTCATCTTGCTCGTTGCCGTTGATCATTGCTGAAATCTCACCCCCTGATGGACCCAAGCGGAACTTTCCACCCATTCGCCGCCCGCGGCTTTGACGCACGTCAACCCAAGTGCATCTCCCATTGGCCGAGGGTGTTGAGAAAACCTATCGGGGCATACGTCAACCGGCCAGTCCTGCGGCGGATCGCACCGATTACGTGGACGCGATAAGGCAATGCGAAGTCAGCCGAGGCGGTCCTATCGTCGCTGCTCTCCACTAAAGGGGCACCAACCGGGTTGATCAAGGTCAATGCCGCCTGGCGGGAACATCCGTAGACTCTCACGGTGGTGGCCTCTTGCCTTGCGATGCCGCCTGCGCTGCTCAAGACACTACTGGGCGTCGTCAGAAGGAAGGACCGCGTGGGTGATTTGTTGTGCTGCCAAGTGCGCAGCACACCTTGGGCGCTGATCTTTGCAAACGCGCTGAATGGGTAAGGAGGCTTCATGCCATGACGCCAAACCCCGATATTGTTTTCCGCGCCAGCGGTCTGACCAAGGTGTACCGCAACGGGGCCTTGGAGGTTCACGCCCTGCGCGGCATCAACTTTCAGGCCCGAAAAGGCGAATTTATTGTGATCCTTGGCCCTTCTGGCTCGGGCAAATCGACGTTCCTCAATATCGTCGGCGGGCTTGATACGGCAACCGCTGGCGAGGCTTGGTTCGCAGATCACCAGCTGACTGCGCTGAACGAAAAGGGACTGACCCAGTACCGGCGCGACCACGTCGGCTTTGTCTTTCAGTTCTACAATCTTGTCCCTAGCCTGACCGCGCGCGAAAACGTGCAGCTTGTCACCGAAATCGCCCGCCACCCGATGACAGCAGATGAAGCGTTGGCGCTGGTCGGCCTTTCGGAACGGGCCGATCACTTCCCAGCCCAGCTGTCTGGTGGCGAGCAGCAACGCGTCGCCATTGCCCGCGCGATCGCCAAGAACCCCGAGGTTCTGCTGTGTGATGAACCCACCGGGGCGTTGGACAGTGCCACAGGGATCAAGGTGCTAGAGGCGCTTACGCAAGTCAACCGGGCGGTCGGGGCCACGACGCTTGTCATCACCCACAACGCCGCAATCCGGGATATCGCTGATCGTGTCATCCGCTTTGCCGACGGGCGGATCGTCGAAGAAAGCGTGAACACCACCAAAAAGGCGGCATCGGAGGTGGTATGGTGATCGCCCCCCTCCGGCGCAAGGTGCTGCGCGATCTTGTCAGACTTTGGGCGCAGGTTCTGGCCATTGCGCTGGTGCTTGCCGCCGGGGTTGCGACACTGATCCTGGGAAATGGGGCCTATTCCTCGTTATTCGAGGCCCGCGCGCGGTATTACGAGCAGAACCGTTTCGCCGATGTCTTTGCCGATGTAACCCGCGCCCCCCGCGCGCTTCTGGCACAGATCGAGGAGATAGAAGGCGTCCTTGATGCCGAAGCACGGATCCTGAAGCTTGGGCTGCTGGACCTTAGCGAAATGAAAGAACCCGGCTCGGTCCTGTTTGTTACGTTGCCGGACAGCGGCAAGGGCCTGAACCAGTTGCACCTGCGCCGGGGGCGGCTGCCCGATCCCCAATCCGCGCGCGAAGTCATCATTGATGATGGGTTTGCCAAGGCGCACACCCTCGGCCCCGGTGACACGCTTCCGGTCATGATGAACGGCCAGCAGCGCAAGCTTTTGATAACCGGTGTCGCTCTGTCGCCCGAGTTCATTTATGCCCTTGGTCCTGGCCAGATGATGCCAGATCCGCGCCGTTTTGGCATCGTCTGGGTTCCGCGCAGCAGTCTGGAGGCCGCTTTTGATCTGGAAGGCGCATTCTCGAACGTTGTGTTGAAGCTCGCACCAGGAGCCGATCCGAACCGGGTAATCGAGGCGCTGGACAGGTTGACCGCCCCATACGGCGGAACCGGCGCTTCGCCACGCAAAGACCAGATATCCCACGCCTTTCTGGATGCCGAGTTGAAGCAGCTTTCGGCAATGGTCAAAGTCTTGCCACCGATCTTTCTTTTGGTCGCAGCCATGCTGGTCAACATGACGCTGTCCCGCCTGATCACGCTGGAACGCGAACAGATCGGTCTTCTGAAAGCCATCGGCTATTCTTCCCGTGCCGTTGCGCAGCACTATGTCGAGTTCGTGCTGCTGATTGCTGTCGTCGGCATCCTGATCGGCATGGCGGCAGGAACCTGGCTTGGGGCGGGGATGGCGCAAATGTATGCGCGGTTCTTCTCCTTTCCCTATCTGGTCTTCACCCGAAACCCGCAAATCTACGGATTGGCTGCCGTTATCACCTTGGCCTCGGCCATCGGCGGCGCAGTCTATGCCGTCAGCACGGTGGTCCGCCTGCCGCCCGCCGTCGCAATGGCACCACCCGCCCCGGCAACCTATCGGCAAAGGATGGGCTGGGTCCGAAAGCTGATACGCTTAAAGCAACCCGGCGTGATGGTGGCGCGGCATCTTTTCCGGTGGCCGTTGCGAACTGCCTCCAGCACATTGGGCGTCGCCATGGCGGTAGCTATCCTTGTCGCGTCGCTGTGGTCGTTCGGGTCGATCAACTACATGATCGACATCACCTTTTTCCGTTCCGACCGACAAGACGCACAGGTGGTCTTTGCCGCGCCCGAACCGCAGCGTACGCTTTTTGCAGTGCGCAAGATGCCCGGTGTGCTGGTGGCCGAACCTTTCCGCACAGTTTCATCACGGATCAGCCACCGCCAGCTGTCGAAAAAGCTTGTCATCGTCGGCCACCCGGCTGGATCGCAGCTTTCCCGTGTGCTGGGTGCAGACCTGCGGCCGATGGCGTTGCCGGACGATGGCCTGATTCTGTCCGAGGCATTGGCCGATGCACTGGACGTGCGCGCTGGTGATCTGGTCACTATCGACGTGCTTGAAGGCGCGCGCCCGACCGTCACTCTGCGGGTCAGTGGAATCTCACTTGGCTTTGTCGGGCTAAGTGCCGCGATGGACATCGGCGCCCTCAATCGGCTGATGGGCGAAGATGCGCTGGTGTCAGGGGTGAACCTGATGATCGACGAAGGCCAAAGCCCGGCCTTTTACGCCGCCGCCAAAGCCGCTCCAAAAACCGAACTCATCACGATTACCGCTCTGATGCTTTCACGGTTCAGGCAAACGCTGGCTGAAAACATCACCGTGATGATCACCGTCTACACCAGCCTTGCCACCATCATCGCTGTGGGGGTGGTCTACAACTTTTCCCGCATCGCCTTATCTGAACAGGGCCGCGAGCTTGCCAGCCTGCGCGTCCTTGGCTTCACCAACCGCGAGGTGGCAGGCGTCCTGTTCGCCGAACTGGCGGTGGTCGTGCTGCTGGCCCAACCCATAGGCTGGCTGATCGGCTATGGCATCGGCCTTGCCATGGTCGCCGCCTTTTCCTCGGATCTGTACCGTGTGCCTTTCGTCGTTGGGCGAGAGGTCTTTGCGACCGCAAGCTTGGTCGTTCTGGCCGCAGCACTGGTTTCGGCCTTTGCGATCCGGGGCCGGATCAACAACCTCGACATGATCGAAGTCCTGAAGACAAGGGAGTGACCCATGCGCCGCCTTATTTTAGCCACCGCCCTGCTGTTCTTGATCGGTTTTCTGGTGTGGGCTTTTCTGCCCCGGCCAGTCGAAGTGGAGTTGGCCGAGGTCGCCCCCCGCACGCTTGAAATCGTGGTCGAAGAAGAGGGCGAGGCCCGTATTCGCGAAGTCTTCACCGTCTCGGCCACGATTGCAGGCAAGCTGCAGCGCATCAGCCTGCACGCGGGCGACAGCGTGATCAAGGGCGAAACGGTCGTCGCGTTGATCGGCCCAGCGGCTCCCATTCTGCTGGACAGCCGGTCTCGCGCGGTTGCCGCAGCAACTGCCGCCGCCGCGCAGGCCGCGATGGAACTGGCCCACGCGCAGCTTGCACAGGCCGAGGCGACACATGAGTTCATGACCAGCGAAGCCAACCGAGCCATTGCGCTTTACGAAAAGGGGGCCATCTCGCAGCGGACCTATGATGCTGCAATCCTTGAAAGTAAGACCTCGCAGGCGGCCGTCAGCAGCGCGGTTGCAAATTTAGTGGTTCGCGAAAAAGAACTGGAAAGCGCCTTGGCCGTGCTGCGCTCTGACAAGGCCGGTGCGCCGGGCAGATGCTGCGTCGAGATAGTAGCGCCAGTGTCGGGTCGCGTGCTGCGCGTTGTCACCGAAAGCGAACAGGTGGTTCAGCCCGGAGCGCCGATCCTGGAAATAGGCGATCCGACCAATCTGGAAATCATGGTCGAACTGCTGTCGCGCGATGCCGTTCAGGTGAAACAGGGTGCGGTCGCGACGATCACCGGCTGGGGCGGCGCACCGATCGCCGCCGTGGTAGAGCGGGTGCAGCCTTCCGCTGTAACCAAGGTATCGGCGCTTGGCATCGACGAGCAGCGGGTCAAGGTGATCCTTGCCCTGACCAGCCCGAAAGACCAGTGGAACCAGCTTGGCCACGGGTTTCGGGTAATCGCGCGCATCACTCTTTGGCGCGAGGACAAGGTTCTGACCATTCCGGTCGGCGCGCTTTTCCGCGATGGCGCCGAATGGGCCGCCTATGTCTTTCGGAACGGTAGCGCGCGGTTGCAGCTCATTCAGCTTGGCGAACGCAACGAAAGTGTTGGGCAAGTGCTGGCTGGGTTGCAGCCCGGCGACAGGGTGATCTTGCACCCCAGCGACGCTGTCGCAGACGGGGTGTCCGTGACACCTCGCGCGGATGGGGATGCTTCCAGCGGTCAGAACTGAACCCGAGCCAGCCCGTCTTGCAGCATAAATCTTTACCTATCCCCAAAAGGAACCCGCATGATCCGCAACTGATCTGATCCCCAGATTCTGGGCCGTTTGAATCTGGAGTTTTCCGCTACGCTTTCCTGACTGGGAGCGGAGCGGAATCGGATGAAGGCCTCGAAGTTCACGGACGCGCAGAAGGCGTTCATCATCAAGCAGGGCGAGGAAGGCACGCCAGTTGCCGAGATTTGCCGCAAGGCTGGGATCAGCCAGGCGACCTATTTCAATTGGAAGAAGAAGTATGCCGGGCTGCTGGCGACCGAAATGAAGCGGTTGAAGCAGCTCGAAGACGAGAACGGCCGGTTGAAGAAGATCGTGGCAGACCTGACGCTGGACCGCGAGATGCTGCAGGACGTTATCCGGCGAAAGCTCTGAAGCCTGACCGGATGCGCGAACGGGTTCGCGGGATGTACAGCGATTGGGCGGTGTCGATCCGAACGGCTTGTGGGGCCATGAAGTTCGACGGCTCGACGTTCCACTACAACTCCCGCTGCACTGATCAGGCTGCTGTTGCCAAGCGGATCAAGGAGATCTGCGAAACGCGCGTGCGCTATGGCTATCGACGCGTGCATGTTCTTCTGGCCCGCGAAGGCTGGGGCGTGAACATCAAGAAAGTCTACCGCATTTACAAGGAGTTGGGCATGCAGCTCAGCAACAAGACGCCCAAGCGCCGGGTGAAGGCGAAGCTGCGCGATGACCGCACCGAGGCAGTCGGGCCGAATGATGTCTGGGCAGCTATCAGGCCGCGACCGGCGCGAATGGCTACATCATCGGCAAGTCGCTGGGCCATCGCAGCCAGCAAAGCACGGCAATCTATGCGCGGCTGAACCTCGACCCGGTGCGCGCCTCGGTAAACAAGGCGACCGATGTGATGTTTGAATATATGCAGCCGCAGACCGAGGCGATACCGGAATGAGAGAAATTATCTGGCCGATGCCGCCGGTAACTTCCTGCTATCTGGAGGACAGCGAACAAAACCAAGTCCATTTCGACACCGTATTTACGGCCGAATGTTATGGAAAGCTTTGCGCTTTGATGCGGATTGAGGAGACGGCAGCGACTTTGGCACAGTTAAACGAGCACGAGGGGCGGCACAAATACGCGACAAGACCAATGGTCTGTTCAAGGCCGAACTCATCCTCCGGCTAGGCCCGTGGCGCAGCTTCGAAGCCGTCGAATACGCAACCCTCGAATGGGTCGACTGGTTCAACAACCGTCGTCTGCTCAAGCCAATCGGGAACATCCCGCCCACCGAAGCCGAAGCAAACTTCTATGCAGTTCTGGAAACTGAAGCCATGGCCGCGTAACTAACGTCAATCAGCCTCCGGCAAACCCGGAGCGGTTCAGTCAGCCGAGGTGAAGGTCGTCAGGATCGTCACGGACGAGTCTGCGCCACAAAAAACCCACTGACGAGCAGGATCGCTGCAACCGGCGCACGTGTTCACCATCGCCAGCACACTACCGAAGCCGGTGAAACGCGCGCCTTACGCCTCAACGACAGGTTGATCGGGCGCGATTCCGGTTTTAGTTTGGAACCCAGCGTCCCCGCACATCATCGCCTTCGTCATCGCCTCGGTGATTGCGGCGCGGTCAGTCGCGCGCCTTATTGGATAGGCATTGACGAACCAGTCATGCACCGCAGCGGAGTCGCAGGGCGTCTCGCCCGCCCAGATCTGCGATGCCGCCTCCTTCAACCGGGCGAAAGCCGCATGCGCCTCGGGAAGGCGATTCTGCTGTACAAAGGCGATGGCGAGCCAGCCTTGATTATCTACGATTTGATCCCCGGAGCGCAGTGCTGCCTTCTCGGCCTCCTCGGGGTTTCCGCCCAGAAAATGCACCGCCGCCGCATAGCACCACTGGTGCGCACGCAGCATCGGTGAGAGGCGTATTGCCTGATTGAGGATGTCGCCCGCGCGGATGTGATCGCCGAGAAAGGCGTAGCCCATCGCCGCCGAGATCATTGTCGTTGGACTGAACGGGTTTAGAGTGGTGGCAAGGTCGAGATGCACTGCCGCTTGGTCAAAATGGCCCGCCAGTGCCGCGCTCCAAGAGAGCGCAAGGTGGTTTCGCGCGTCCATCGGGTCAAGCTCTACGGCGCGCATCGCGAAGGCATGCGCAGCGGCGTCCTCGCGATGCTGTCGCTTGTGGCCGGGTTGCAAAATGTGCCGCACATTCAGGATGCTGGCGAGGCTGGCGTAGGAAGGCGCGAAGGTGGGTGCATGTTGAATGAGCCGCTCAAAGATGGCCTGTGCCTCAACCTCGCTGGTGGGTGTCCATTGCAGCAGTAACGCCTCGCCCTGCTGCCAATCATCGTAGTTTGTGATGTCGGTTGGCACATGACCGACGACCTGCGACAATCGGTCCGACGATATATAGATCTCAAGTGCTGAAGCGACACGACCGATGACATAGCTCTGTTTCTTACGCCAATCCTCGGCGGATAGATAAAACGCTTCGCTCCAGGCGATGCGTCGGTTGCGGGCCTCGAGTAGGCGGAACTGGAGTTGCGCCCGGTTGCCGACTTTGGCGCGCCGCGCTCGCAAAATATAATCGGCACCGCCCGAATCCTCGCCCAAGATGTCGAGCACTGCCCAGTTGCGGAATCTTGAGAGGTTGGCAATCAGATCGGTGCGGAACTGCTCGACTGCGTCTGCGTCGACCGGGCTATCCCATTCGAAGGCACCAATCGCGATCTGCGGCACACGCGGGCCTGTCGCCGTGACAGGCGGTGCAGCGACGACGGAACCAAGGTCGCGCAGCGAAGCGCAAAGCTGCACCGCCGCCTCGCCGGGCTGCGCCCCCAATGCGTGCAGGTGTTTCGACAGCCGCTGAAATTCGTTCAGCGCAGCTTCCTTGCGGCCTCGGCTGGCCAAATGCCGTATCAACGCCATTGACGCTGGTTCGTGCCCCGGTTCCAGCCGCAGCAATACCTCTGCGGCGGCGCGCAACGCTGGCCGATCAGACTCGTGACGTTCCAGACAGGATTCAAGCCCAGTGATGATCCGATCTCGCCAGATCGACCGGCGCACGCTCAGCCAAGCGTCAAGTGTGGGGCTGATGCGGCCAAGACCTGCCAGCACCTCGCCCGGCAGATCCGTTGCGGACTGCAGGGCTGCGGGCACATCACCCTCGTCAAGCGCCCGCAAAACGGTTTGCAGGTCAATCTCTGCAACCGCTTGGTTGAGAAACACCAGGGTGCCGCGGGCAATGATCAGGTTTGCTCCCTCAGGGGTGAGCCGATCATTGACATGCCGCCGCGTCCGAGCCACCGCAGCGCGCCCCTGCGCCAACGGTCTGTCCGGCCAAAGCATGGCCGCCAACCGATCGTCGGAGATCGGCTGTCCGGGCTCCAGCGCCAACACCCCGACCATCGCGGCGGCATGTGCCGAGGTCAGAGACAACTGCTTGCCATCCGAATTTGTGATGGTGAGGCTCCTAAGCAGATTCAGCCGCAGACCCTCAACTGGCACAGCCATCTGGGCGCCAACACCTGTAGCGTGCAGCCGGTACAAGGCCAGACCATCGCCGATGTTCTTCAGCAAAGGGTGACCCATCGCTTCGAAACGGAACCGGGGCGAACGATCCAGTTCGGCCACGATCTGTTGCGAGACAACAATACCGCCGGGCTCGGCTAGCCCCTGCATTCGTGCCGCGACATTCAGAGCGTGGCCAAAGTATTCCTCGTTGCTCAATACCACCTCACCAAGATGAACGCTGATCCGTAATATCAGTTTCGACGTGGCGATCGTGCGCTGGGACAGTCTTTGCAGCACAACGGCACAGTCAACCGCACCGGACACGCTGTCGAACAGCGCGATCCAGCCGTCGCCCGTTGTCTTGATGACCCTACCACCAAACCGCTCGCTGCCGCGTCGGGCTCGGGCGAATGCCCGCTCCACGACGGAAATCGTGCCTGCCTCGTCGAACTTCATGCGCCGGCTGTAGCCGACGACATCCGCGAAGAGTATGACTGTGGGAGGACTGTCTGTGAACACGACATGCACCAAACTTCGGGTATTACCGTCAATGATAGAGGAAAAAGACCCTTGGGGCAAAAACGAAACGGGCAATGCCAATCGGCTTGAGGTGCTGGCCGCTGAATTTGACTGCTGCACGATCCAGATTGGCCCGGCGGTTTGGGCCTCGGTCGTGGTGCCGGGCGCAAGGCTGCTGGCGCGCTGTCCCAACTATCCGAAGGCGGCGCTGCCGGTCTCCGGGCGGGTGGCAAACGGATGCGGGTTGGACAAGGAATGCTGCCGCTTAAGCGGACTGGGTGAGGCGGTTGAGTTGGCAAGCTGCTGCGCATGGGGCGACGAAGTGCTGATCCGAGCGCGGCGCGACGATCTGCCTCCCGGCACCATCGTGCCGCAGCAGGCGACAGGGTTCAGCTCGGCGCAGATCCGCGCGCGGGCAGCTTGGAACCGGCGATATGGCTTACACGACTGGCGACCTCCAGCCTATCGGGGTGCAGAGATCGACTGGATTGCGGGCACAGACGCGGTCAGCGGGGCCACCGTGCTTCTGCCCACCGATGGCGTTCTGATTGGTCGGCGCGAGGCCGGTGATCCGGCGGCCACCGCCATCGCAGATTCAAACGGCTGTGCGGCTGGCACGACAAAAGCGCAGGCGATGGAGGCCGCTCTGCTGGAGCTGATCGAACGCGATGCCACCGGGCGGTGGTGGTATGGACGTCGGCTTCGCCCGTCCTTGCCCGCCGCGCTATTGGACAAGTGGCCCGAGCTGACCCGTTGGCTGGATGGACGGACGCGCCTGACCCGGCTTTTGGATCTGACCACCGACATCGGTATCCCTGTGGTCGCTGCCGTCTCGACCACGTCAGACGGCGGCGTACCAGCCTTGGGCTTTGCCGCGCGATTCGAGATGGTGGAGGCAGCGGGCGCGGCTGTGGCCGAGATGTTGGGAGTCGAAGCGTCGCTGTTGTCGGCAGCGGAACAGCCCGATCCGTTGACCGCCGAATGGCTCGCCCGTAGTCCCGCCGGTCTGCCCCCGTCGGGCCCTCGGGCGACAGATACCCGGACGAAAACTCCGACTGAACCGGGCACGCGGCTAGCGGCGGCCATTGACGCGCTCGATCACGCGGGATGCAGGATCGCCTTCGTGGATCTGACCCGCCCGGCCTTCGGGGTGCCCGTGATCCGTGCTGTGGCCACCGATCTTTGCCATTACAAGCCAAGGTTCGGGCATCACCGCTTGTTAGCCCCAGACCTGCGTGACCTTGCTCCCGTCCGCTCAAGCCGTCCGAACCCAGTGCCGCTGTTGTTGTAGGCGGCGCTGGGCTCTGACTGTATCCGGTCGCGCAGGGCTAGAGAAAAATTCTTCTGACAAGGCACTTATGCTATGATCCCTGACAGCTGATTCCGCATTGGTAAGATCGGCCTCTGAAGATTTGATTTTCGAACAATTTCTCAGTTCACCACCGTTACACGGGGCAGAACAATGATCGACTTGGCATGTCTTCATGGCGCTGGTTATCGTCTGGTTATCAGGCAATTTTTGCCCGGAGCCGAGCTGACAAGGCAGGCTGATCTGTTTGGTCCCGATGGCATTGCCAATACTGCCGAGGAACCGATTGCCCTTGATGTCGTCGAGACTGAACGCGGGTTGGCATTGGTGATCGGCGACAAAGCCGCAGCCCAGATTGATCGCCTGATTGTCGGCTCCCGTAATTCGCCATTGGACTCTGGATCTTTGATGGACGTTGCCCGCTCGGCACCCGTTCGGATCTATGCGAGAATTGCCGCAGGAACCGCTCCGGCAGATGAGTCCATGCTCGAGCGCCTCGGACGGCTTGGGGATGCGCTGCTGGTTGACTACGGCTTTGCCCCGCCGCCGCCGCTGCCAAAGCTGATGAAAGAGACGCCCGCCGCCTACACCTATCTTGGCCAGTTTCTCGCCCATGAACTCACGGTCTGGAAACCGACTGGATCGGAGCGCGAGGCTTTTTCCTCTGTTGTGATTGACAGCGCCATCGACCTTAAAACGATCTTCGTGCGCCCGCTGGACTTTCCCCCCAAGTTGCCCGGCCATGTTCAAGAGGTCGAAGGTCTGGCGCTGGGTGCGACAATCCCGGATTCAGGGATAAAGTTCTCAGGTGGCGGGTTCGACGATTTGCCGCGCATGGCTGACGGTCGCGCCCTGCTGTTTGAAATGCGCAATGACCAGAACCTCGCACTGTCGCAGACGCATGTGGCGGTGACACGTTTCGCACAAGCGGCGCTGGAAATCCTGCAGGGTAACGGTTTGGACGACAAAGCCCATCGACAGACGGTTGTCCGGCATTTCCAGTCGATCGTTTTGCAGGATTATCTTCCGCGTCTGGTCGATCCGCACACCTATGACGACGTGATGAGCCATGGCCGCGTTTATGTCGCCCCATCGAATGAACCGCACGGGCTGCATCAGTTCTTCGTTCCCATCGAGGTCTCTGCCGCGATCTTCCGCTTTGGGCATGCGATGGTGCGCGATGTTTATGCGCCATGGAATACGGCCGATGCCAGTCATACCGTCCCCAGTGCGCTGGCCTCCGATCTGCTGGACTTTACGTTTGACGGTAAAAACCTGACAGATGGCCAGCTTCTGCAGACTTGGACAACCGACTGGCGTCATATGCTTGGCTTGGAGGGGACTGACCCGATCAAGGCGACGCGCATCGACACAGCGCTGAGCCAGGCCTTGTTCTGCCTGCCGGACCGGTTGTTCCAGCCAAGCGGCTACGACCGTCCCTGCGCGATGCACGCGCAGGGGCATCTCAATCTCGCGCGGCGCACCTTGATGAACGGCGCGCTGTTGGAATTGCCGACCGGACAAGCGCTGGCCAAGGAAGTGCAGAAGAAGCTGGACGAGGCCGGGTCGCCCTGCCGCATTCCGATCCTAGAGTCCGAGTTTCTTGACATCCCAGATAACGGTGCCGCGACCGCGATCATGCGCGAGGGCACGGTTGGGGCTCGATTTGTCGATCAAACGCCGCTTTGGCTGTATATTCTGCGCGAAGCAGCGGTTTGCGGTGACGGCAATCGCCTCGGCCCATTGGGCGCCCGCATGGTCGCAGAAACCCTGAGCGCCGCAATTGAGGCAAGCGGTACCGGGATGATCGTGAAGGGTGTCCGCCAACCGTTTGCGCCCGATCCGGCATTTGGCGGGCTGTTCAAGGACAAGTTTGATTACTGCGACCTCGTGAGACTTGCTTTCAGAGTTACAAGTTAGCGGATCACCATCAACCCGAAAGGACCTGTCATGGCCGATATTGTCGTTTTCGATACAACCAAAGTTGGCGATACAGCCCAACGTCAATCAGGCATGAAATTGCTTGGCGAGATATTCAACGCCCATTTTATGGATACCACGCTCACCCCTGATAAAGTGGTCAACATGACAATTCAGGACATCATCACCAATTACCCCGACTATAGGGTGACCTATAAAGGCGACACGAACGTGATGAGCATCGATAGTCTTGCTGCGGGCACCTACATTTATCAGCCCGGCCCACCGACGAAAAAGGTCAAGCTGAAAGCGAAAAAGGATGCGGATGACAGCGGCACTGATGTGATGACCATCGCCCTGTCAGAAGGCCACAGCGATCTGCTTTTGCCCAACAATTATCTGTCCAAGGTCATCGACGATCTGGGCGCTACCGACAGCGGCGACCGGCGAAAGTATCTTCTGGGCACCATTACCTTCCGCCGCTGCCGCTGAAGCGCCAAGGACAAGACCCATCGGGTCGTGACGGGCGGCGCTGGCAGATCGTGTGGCCAATCAATCAGACTTGGTTCTGCGGGCGCGGCAGGTGGTGATCAGATCGCCGACCTCGATGACCTCCTCGACTCTCTTTTAGACGCATATTGGAACCCGGCGGTGAGGCGCGGTCTTTGCAATACAAGATGCCCGCGACAATGGTTTCCGATTAACTGCGCGCCTATCGGTTCGACAGGCAGATCCGCGAGAAGGATCGCCGAATTAAGACAGGCTATGAACGGAAAACACTTTGAAAAGCTTCTTGCGGCCGAATGGCCGTTGGATTTTGAAGCTCATGCACCGGGCAAGTCTAGCCGTTTGAGCCTCGGGCAATTTCCGCCTCACGTCAGCCAATCTTACCACGCTGGGTGGTCAGGACACCACACTAACGAGCCGGGAGCCGGGAGCCGGGAGCCGGGAGCCGAACAAACTGCAGCGATCGGATTTGAAATGTAAACCTTGGTGAGAATACATCGGAGGTCAAACGATGCTCGTACTAGTCACAGACGTCAGGAATTGGCGGCACCATCACGATTCCCGCTATTGGCGGAATCGTGCTAGAATTCGGGACGGGACACAGACTCGCAAGCGTTTCAGGTATGTTAAGCCCTGGTCGCGCCCCGCCCGTGCCCGCAGGCAGCCAAGCCGATATTTCAAAAAATTACCGCCCGATCAGCGGTCAACTACAAACAATTCAGGAGGAAGAAATGAGTGTTAAGACACCAAATGAACTCCGTGATCTGGTACGCGGGGAAGTGATTGTCGAAGGCGACGCTGAATACGAAAGCGCGCGTTCTGTCCACAATGGCATGATCGACAAACGCCCCGCCGTGGTTGTACGCGTGATGAACGCCGGAGACGTAATGACCACGGTCAACTACGCAAGGGATAATGGCCACAAACTATCAGTCAGAGGCGGCGGACACAGCGGCCCAGGGTTCGGCACCAACGATGACGGGGTCGTCATTGATCTTTCAAAGATGCGTGGCGTGAGGGTTGACCCAAATGGCAAAACGGCCAGAGCCGAGGGCGGCGCAACTTGGGGCGATTTCAACGCCGCCACCAGTGCGTTTGGCCTTGCCACGACGGGGGGGATCATCTCCACAACCGGGATTGCCGGGTTAACACTTGGAGGTGGCATAGGCTATTTGACGCGCGGCCACGGTCTTTCGCTCGACAATCTGGTGTCGGCGGATGTTGTAACGGCCGATGGCAAGATGCTTGTTGCCAGCGCGAACGAGAATGTGGATCTGTTCTGGGCCATTCGTGGCGGCGGCGGGAATTTCGGTGTGTGTACCTCGCTGGAATACAAACTCCAGCCGGTCAAGACTGTGTACTGGGGGCCGATGTTCTACGAGGTCAGCGAGGCTGCAAACATCCTGCGTTTCTATCGTGACTATATCAAGGATGCCCCCGAGGAGATGGGCGCGTTTCCAGCCTTTCAGATCGCCCCGCCGCTGCCTTTCATTCCCGAAAATCGGCACGGCGACATGTTTGCCGCCATCGTGGCTTGCTGGTCTGGTGATCCCGCCGATGGTGCGCGCCAGTTCAAAGCCTTCCACGATGTTGCCGAGGTGAAGGCCGAGATGGTGGGGCCAGTGCCCTATCCGGTGATCAACGGCGCCTTCGACGGCCTCTTCCCGCCCGGCATCCGGCAGTACTGGAAAGGCAATTTCGTCAAGGAATTGACGGATGATGCGATTGCAGCCCATGTCCAGCACGGACCGAACGCCCCGAATGCAAGCTCGACCATGCACCTCTATCCGATCAACGGGGCCTGCCATCGAGTGGCCTCGGATGCGACCGCGTTCGGCCATCGCGACGCCAACTTTTCCATGGTGATCCTTGCGGCATCGTCAGATCCAGCAGATGACGCGGCCAACACAAAGTGGGTGCGCGAATACTCTGCCGCAGTCGCGCCCCATTCCGAGGTCGGAGGCTATGTCAACTTCATGGATGACGACGACGGAACGCGAGTTCGCGCCAATTATGGCTCCAACTTTGATCGGCTGGTGAAGATCAAGCGCCAGTTTGACCCCGACAACGTCTTCAGGGTCAACCAGAATATCGCGCCCTGAAAAACAACGAAATCCAAAATTGGGAGTTGTGCCTGGCAAACGGGATCCTGCACCTGCCCCGAGGCACAACTCCTACGCTGTCAGTGGCGGCTAGTTCAGCCACGACGCGCGAGGGCTGTCAATCAGCGTCGAATATTGAACAGGTAACAGCGTTCAATATTGATCAGTTTGGTCGCTGATTTTCTTGCGCTGTTTGAAGCGCCAGGAGTCGTTTCCGGTTTCGAGAATGTCGCAGTGGTGAGTTATGCGATCGAGGAGCGCAGTGGTCATCTTTGGGTCACCGAAGACCGTGACCCATTCGGCGAAGCTGAGATTGGTTGTGACGATGAGGGATGTCTTTTCGTAGAGTTGGCTGATGAGATGGAACAGCAGGGCGCCGCCAGAGGCCGGGAATGGCAGATAGCCCAACTCATCAAGAATGACCGCGTCGATCTGGGTGAGTTGCTTGGCCAGATTTCCGGCTTTGCCCTGAGCTTTTTCCCGTTCCAGAAGATTGACCAGATCGACGGCGTTGTAAAAGCGTATGCGCTTGCCGTGATGGATGGCGGCGACACCGAGTGCGATGGCAAGATGGGTTTTGCCGGTGCCTGTTCCCCCAACCAGGATCAGGTTGTGTGCCGTTTCCAGATAGTGACCCTTGGCCAACTCCTGAATGCGGGCACCGTCCAAGGGGGTTTCGCTCCAATCAAAACCGGTCAGATCACGATGGATGGGGAACCGCGCAGCTTTTAGCTGATAGCGCAGGCTGCGCGCCTGACGATCGGCTTGCTCGGCATCCAGCAACCGTAGCAAAAGGGCTTCGAGCGAGAGGGATTTGTTGCGCGGCGATTCCGCTTGCAGTTCTCGCCACGCGATTGCCATTCCGAACAATTGCAGGGACTTAAGCCGTGAGACG
>NZ_LGIC01000069.1 GCF_001294535.1 Cypionkella psychrotolerans
GGATTGCTTGATTGCTGGCTGCACCCAACGCAGGCGCAGCGCGTTGCTCAGCACGAAAACGCTGGACAGCGCCATCGCACCCGCAGCCAGCATCGGTTACAACAAGGTGCCGTTCAGCGGATACAGCACACCTGCGGCAACCGGGATCAGCACGACATTATATCCAAAGGCCCAGAACAGGTTTTGGCGGATATTCGCCATGCTGCGCTGGCTGATGCGGAAGGCGTTGACCACGCCGCGCAGATCGCCCGACATCAGCACCACATCGGCGCTTTCAACCGCAACATCGGTGCCGGTCTCGATGGCATTGCCAACATCGGCACTGGCCAAAGCGGGCGCGTCGTTGATGCCGTCGCCCACGAAAGGAACCTTGGCCCCGCCTTCGCGCAGAGAGTTCAGCGCAGCGACTTTGCCTTCGGGCAGCACTTCAGCCACGACATGGTCGATGCCCAAAGTGCTTGCAATCGCCGCAGCCGTGACGCGGTTGTCGCCGGTAATCATCGCAACCTTCAGCCCCAGCGCATGCAGGGCGGCAATCGCTCCGGGCGAACCCGGTTTGATCGGGTCGGCGACACCGATGACCGCGACCGCCACGCCGTCCACCGCCATATACAGCGGAAGCGGCCTTTGACGCCAAGTGCGGCACCCAAGGCGGCCAAGGCCCCAAGCTCCACGCCGTCGCGGGTCATCAGCCGGTCGGCACCGATAAGAACACGCTGACCCTCGACGTAGGCCGCAGCCCCCAGCCCGGTGATAGAGATGAAATCCTGCGCCTCTGGCACGGCAATGCCCTTGGCTTTTTGCCGCGCGCACGATTGCGCTGGCGATCGGATGTTCAGACAAGGCTTCGACAGAGGCCGCCAGTTTCAGGACCTGGGTTTCATCCTGACCCGCCGCCAGATGCAATTCGGTCAGCTCTGGCCGACCGGCGGTCAGGGTGCCGGTCTTGTCCAGCGCCACAACCCGCGCACCAGATGCCCGCCCATTTCAATCACAAACACCGACAGGGTCAAAGCGGCCGCCAGGATCAACTGCCCCCGAAAGCACAGTGACCTCGGCGGTTTCGGAGGCCAGATTGACTGTCGCGGTGACCACCCCCGGCGCCGCAAGCAACGCCACCTCGACGCGGCGCACGCAAGAGGCGCAGGTCATCGCCTCGATGGTCAGGTTGATCACTTCGGTCCGCGCCGGATAGGCCGCCGTGGCAAGCGCCTCCAGCACCGCCGAGGCTGGAACGGCATTGCTGAAGGTCCCCGTCTCACGCGCAAGGTTCACTACAGCTCCAGCGTCGCCGTCCAACCCATTCAGCGCACGTTCCACACAGCCGACACCAGAGGCGCAGGACATTCCGTCCAACTCGAATGAATAATTGCCATCTGCCATATTGCACCTCCGGTTCTCTGCAACAGGCACGCCGGGAATGGTCATTGGCCGCACCGTGTTTCTGGGCGCGATTCCCGCCGCTGATGTCGCCCAGATCATCGCAGACGAACAGGAATTGCCGCCGTTACCCTGCCAGCAGGTCTGATAGAACCCAAGCCTGTCACACAACTCCCCAATTCTGCCAAGCCAGAACCAGCAGCCCATAGCGCGCCACCTTACCGATGGTGACCAGCACCAGAAACCTTCCGAACGGCACCCGCATGACCCCGGCCACCAGGGTCAGCGGATCACCGATCACTGGCACCCAGGACAACAGCAGCGACCACAGTCCCCACCGCGTGAACCAGACCTGCGCCCGTGCCGTGGCGGGGGCTCTGATCGGAAACCATGACTTGTCCTTGAAACGCTCAAAGAACCGCCCTAGCCCCCAGTTCACAACCGCGCCTGCAACATTGCCCAAGGTGGCGAACATCACCAAGATGAAAGGGCTGCCCTGACCCGTCGCTAGAAAACCCAGCAACATCGCCTCGGACGATCCCGGCAGTAAGGTGGCGGACAGAAAGGCCGAAAGGCAAAGCAGGCCGTAAACCTCAGCGACAGTCATAATGGGGGTCCGCCGATATAGAAGGAAATTCCGGCGCAGTTAGCACAGGTGGGCGGCGGTGGCAAAAGCCCGACCCTTGCGCAAATCGCCTTGACGTGCAGAACTGACGCCGCCCCTGCAAGTGTTCCCGGAAGTAGACGAAATATATGACCGCTGCTGTTGATCGCCAGAATGACGCCACTCGAATGCTGATCCGGCGATGGAAGGAAGATAACAACGCAACCTATCAAAGCTGGTTTCTGTGGCCGGAACGCTTGAAAAACTTTCGCTCTATTCGGCGCGGGATTTCGCAGGTCGTGGCCGAAATCGAGAAAGGTAGCTTCGGCGTGATCTATCGCGGATCCTCGCTGGAAACCGTGGTGCATTCTATTGCCGAACAGCGTCAGATCTTTCGCGGGGCCGATCACGCCTTTTTGTGGAAACCCAAACTGCGCATTCCTGATATTTATGAAAGCCCGATAAATCAGCGCGCCTTTGGCCATTTGCTGGATGCCTGTTCGTGTTGCGATACCGCTGAGGCGATCATCGGGCATATCCACGCGATCGACCGGCTGAAGATCAAGGGGCTCGGCCCCGCTGTGGCAAACCTGCTGTACTTCTTGCACCCGACGCTGGTGCCGCCGTTCAACACCGCGATTGTCAAAGGCTACAATGCGCTGACCGGGTCCAATGTAAAGTTGGGAAGCTGGGAGCATTTTCTGGCGATGCGGGCCGGTATTCTGGAGCTGAACGACCGCCACCGCGATCTGCTGTCAAACGATCTGGGGGCGATTGGCGGCCTGCTGTTTGATATCGGGTCTGGCACCTATCCCGCGCCACCGCCCGACTTCGGCGATGCTAGTTTTGCGGACTGGACCTCGCGGCTTGAACAGGCCCGCAAGCATGCGGCCGGTTTGAGCAAGGCCGCACTTGCGCAGGGCGAAGGCGACCGCACCCATACCGAAATTCAGGCCTGGCTGCGCGATCTTGGTCATGCGCTTGGCTATCAGGTTTGGATTGCCGCCAACGACCGCAGCCGCATTCATGCCGGGCAAGCCTTGGGATATCGGTGTCTGGAACGCCTGCCGGATTGGCTGGCCACCTCCACGGGGGCGGAGTCCATCAGACTGATCGACGTTTTATGGTTGGAGCAAACTGGCACATCCGTCGCCGCTGCGTTCGAGGTTGAACATTCGACCACCATCTATTCCGGCATTGTCAGGATGCTGGACCTTGCGCTCAGTTGCGGCGATCTGAATGTGGGTGTCGGCATGTTTCTTGTTGCCCCGGATGCGCGCGAAGCGGACGTGCGCGCACAGCTTTTGCGCCCGGCCTTCCAGCGGGTCGCCGATCTGGATATCAGATACCTTCCCTACAGCGAGCTGCAAAGCAACCGCGCCGCCATTGAAAGATTTGGCTCTGGTCTGAAATCCATCCGGGCCATTTCGCACGCCTTGACATGATGTCGCCACCGCATGTTGTTGCCGCCTTGACCCAATGGGGCACGCTTGGCCGATCACTTGGGCAATTTGACTGACAGCAGCCTCGCCGTCCCATTTGACCGGGCCACTGACCCTGCCAAGCTCCAATGCTCCTCGCTTGCAGCATCATGTTGCTGTTGCGCGGAAAGTCCACCTAGCCCGGCTGTTCAGATTTCCGGAACCACCTCTGTGCGCAGGTAGGCATTGGGGTCGACGGCGTTGAGTTTGCAGGTTTCGATCAGGGATGCCATGCGCGCCCAAGTGCGGCCGCCCTCGTCGTGACCGGCGAAGAGCGCGTTCTTGCGGTTCAGGGTCATTACCCGTTCATTCTGCCCATGTCGGCGAAGATCGGGAAGTTCATTATCGTTGGCATCCCTATTTCGGCCGGAAGGTCATCGTCCGGCGGGTCGAGCATCGGGCCACCGGCCAATTTCTCATGGTGGAGGGGCCGTCTGGCGTTGTTGTCTCGATTCCCGGGTGGATGGTGGACCCCCTCGTCTGCGCCGATATGAAATTTGGCAGGCCACAGGCTGATCTTGCGGCGCTGTCGGATCTCAAGAGGCTGGTCGCGGCGACTGCTGCCGCCGCAAACTCCCCGAGCGAAAATGGAATCGCAAGGGAGGAAGCCGATGAAGAAGCACGATGCGCCTGCGCCGACCTTGGGCAGGCAGATGAGCCTGATGTTCGAGCCGCGCAAACTGGACGGGATGGACGTCACGGCGCGGGCGAAGGCGACAATCACGCTTGCCCAAATTCTGATGCAGGCCGTCGGCCTGGTCGTCGAGGAGCTCGATGATGACCGGCGCTGAACTGATCCCCACGCAACTCCTGAAGCGCAAAGCGGTTGTTTATGTGCGTCAATCGACGCAGTCTCAGGTCATGACCAACCTGGAAAGCCAGCGGCGGCAATATGACCTTGTCAACATTGCACGCCAGCACGGGTTCATCGATGTCGAGGTTATTGACGACGACCTCGGCCGGTCCGCGAGCGGAACCGTAGCGCGCCCCGGCTTTGATCGTCTGGTGGCCTGGCTATGTGCTGGAAAAGTAGGCGCGGTCTTGTGTCAGGATGCGTCAAGGCTTGCGCGAAATGGCCGTGATTGGCACCATCTTCTGGAGCTGTGCGGGCTGGTCGAGGCCCGTGTCGTTGACTACGATGGCGTCTACAATCCTTGCCAGCCCAATGATCGCCTGCTCCTGGGTATGAAAGGCAGCATCAGCGAGTTCGAGCTTGGCGTGCTCAGGACGCGGATGCTCGATGCCGCTAGGTCGAAGGCGCGCCGGGGCGAACTGCGCTTATCAGTCCCGTTCGGTTACGTCTGGCACCGCGAAGCGGGTCTGGGACTCGATCCTGATCTGCGCTTACAGGAAGTCATCCGGCTCATCTTCACTAGGTTCAGCGAGCTTGGCAGCGCGCGCCAGGTGTTGTTGTCGATGACGATCGACCAGATCCACTTCCCTCGACCTTCGGATGAAGCGCGTATGACCAGCTTTACCTGGTTGCCGATCCGCTATCGCAACATCATCTCTGTGCTCAAGAACCCGTTTTACGCAGGTGTTTATGTTTACGGGAAAAGCGAAAAACGGACTTCGATCGTCGATGGGCGCGCGCGTCGGAGCTATGGCCACAGCAAGCCGATGGGGTCTTGGGAAGTGTTTATCAAGGATCATCACGAAGGATACATCAGCTGGGACGCATATGAGCGAAACCAAAAACAGTTGGCACTCAACACCTACGGTCGCGCCGACGGTGTGAAATCGGGCCGGGGAGGCCGGGCGCTGCTCTCAGGCATCCTGACATGTGGCCGGTGCGGGCGGCGGCTGACCGTTACCTATACCGGGAACCCGCAAAGCCGACCCGTCTATCGCTGCGACAAGCCCAACCTGATGATGGGCTTGCCCCGGTGCATGACCTTCGGAGGGCCCCGGGTGGACGCGGCTGTTGCGCGCGAACTGCTGGGCGCGGTAGAACCTTTGGCGATTGAGGCCGCGTTCGAGGCGGAGCGGATGCACCGGGAGCGACAAGATGGTCAACGCCAGATCCTCGATCTGGAGCTTCAGCAGGCCCGTTACGAGGCCAGTCTCGCCGAGCGCCGCTACGCAGCCTGTGATCCCGACAATCGCCTGATCGCCGCCCAGCTGGAGAAAAACTGGGAAATCGCATTGCGTCGTGTGCGAGATCTGGAAGCACGCCAGCCGACCGAAAGCGCATCGACCATCGAGGTTGACCCAAGCGCTTTTGCCAACATGGCAGAAAACCTGTCCGCAGCCTGGAATGCTCCCGATGTAACGATGCGTGCCCGTCAGCAGCTTCTCCGCACGCTGATCGCCGACATCATCGTCGATGTCGATGACACGGTGCGCGATGTCGTCCTCACGATCCACTGGCGGGGTGGCCAGCACTCAGAACTGCGGGTTCGCAAACCCCAAACTGGTGAACATGGTTGTGCGACAGCTGACGATGCTTTGGCCGTCATGCGCAGCATGGCGGGTCGTTGGACAGACGAGCATATTGCCGCGTCGCTCAATCGAATAGGCTTGCCCACCGGGCAGGGCAAAACCTGGACGGCGCACCGTGTCGCATCCGTTCGGCGCGTTCGAGATATCCATGCCTATCGATCCGCCGAAAAAGATGGCGAATGGCTGACCATGACTGAGGCAGCAAAGGCATTAAGCGTGACAAACCACAGGATTCGGCACCTTATCAAATCCGGCATCCTTCCGGCCGTGCAGGTTGTATCCGGTGCACCCTATCAAATCCGTGCCGACGACCTGGCGTCGGAGTCGGTCAAAACCGCAGTAGCCCGGAAAGGTCGCCCGTGTCGCATCATTGATACGAATACACTTCCAATGTTTACAGATACTTGAAGAAGGACTGCACAATGAACCGCGCTTCGCGACGGGGCGGATGGTATTTTCAACCGGGTCGGGGTCCATATCGACGCGGCCATCTGTCAGAAATATCTGCAGCCCTTCCCAATGGCGGTGGATATAACTGAGCTTTTCGCCAAGGCGGGATTTGGGGGAGATGCGGTTGCGTTGATGGGTCAGCCACATGCGGAAGTCGGCGACGAGCGGGGCGAATGGCGCGCGGCTTTCGGGCGCCTGACCCCGTATGCTGGCCGCGATCTTGTAGATCTGGGCAATGCGGCGCAGGCGGCCCTGATGTCCAGTCAAGTCTGTGTGACTTTTGGCTTCGCGTCGCAGTTTTCAACGCACCTTGGTGGCCGTTGAAAGGTCGCCCGGCTTGCCGCGACCTTCCGCAAATGGACTATTGGACACCATTAAAAAAGGATAAACGGAAACCACTGGCTTTGTTTCCTTCGACTTAGCATTAGCAAAGTAATGAAGTATCTCCCGATATCGTATGCGCGTATCCTCAACCATCTGGTAGTAAGCAAAAAGATCATTCATCGGCGAAGAGAAATCCTTGTGTGCCGCCAAAACAGCTACCAGCGCACCTAAGCTAATGCGACCCTCAATCACAAAGTAACCGCCCAAAGAATAGAACATGAACGGGGTCAATGATGTTAGGAAGTTGTTCAGTGCCTTGTTAAAGAATTTCATCCGGAATATCCGTCTCCGGATCTGTTCAAGGTCCTTGAAAATAATGGAGACGTATCTCACTTCATTGTTGGATATGTCTTCGCGCGCAAGCTGCGATCCCAAATGACCGCCCAAAGTGCGAACTTTCTTAATCCGAAGTCTGGATTGCTCGTTGACGCGTCGCTGAAGCCTTGGAAGCAGAAGAACTTGCACTGGCACAACCATCAATGCTGCAATTCCCAGCATAGGATCCTGAATGAGCATAAAGAGAACAATGGTAAGAAGTGTTCCGCCTTGAAGCAAGGGTAACGTGATAAATTCTGCTGCAAAGCTTCCTAAAGATTCCACCTCTTGGCCGAGTATCGGAATAATTTCACTATTCTTTCCGTCTGTTGACCGAACGCGCCATTGACGGTAGATCAGAAAGCGGAGGCGTCGACTAAAGCGCTCCGCAACGTAGCCTTTCGCGACATTGAGCAAGTACTTGTTAAGTGAGTTTGTAAAGACAGCAGCAAGATAGGCGCCACATAGAAGCAGCAAGAAGTCAACTTGATCAAAGCTTAGGCCTATGATTTTTATAGGAAAATGTGACGAATTCAATGCATTATTGACGATCTGCTTGGGGAGTTCAAGAGAAGCATACAAAATGGGCATCGCGATTAAGCTTAACACAACCAATATGGCCTGCTGCTTTCTGGTATACTTAAAAACAGATCGGCTTAGGTTTGGATATAGGCCGCGAACCGAAGTGGAGGGATGAATGTCATTTTTAGAATTCTGCCTATGTCGAATGATTAGAGCTGCAATCAGATAGACTGCGACTGCAGTCAGTAATACTGGGGTCAGAACCACAATCATATGTATGAAGGGATGAACCCATGCCGGCGAAGCGTCACTATACTGATAGCCTAGGACGGCGGCTGCGTCGTGAACATAGGCATGATAGTGATCTACTGATGACATGGTATTGACCTGTTAGATTCGTGTCTCATTTCATTTTGCCGCCAATGATTGTTGTATACGGTTGTCGGCAGATATGCAGAAACGTACCCGTCTCACACGGGATATGGTTGGTTGTCTTGACAACTAAGAACTGCTCAGTTCCTGCGGCAATGTCGCTCTTTTTGGGTTTCAACGGACCCAGTGATGCCCGTTGAAACCTGTAGCGTTCACTTCATGGAGTTCACTTGACGGCTGTGACCGTCAGCTTCCCATTCACGCGATCGGCAGTGAACTCGATCTCTTTGCCCACTTCCAGTTGCGCCAGCATTGTGGGATCGCCGAGCACGAATACCATGGTCATCGCCGGCATTTCGAGATCGACCAGATCTTCATGAATCAAGGTCACTTTCCCTGCCTTCTCGTCGATCTTCTTGACGGTGCCCTTGGTATACGTAGCGGCAAAGGCAGCTCCCGACAGGACAAGAGACATAATGGCGGCGGCGGCAATCGTGGTGAAGTTTTTCATTTTTGGTTTTCTCCAGTTTGAGGGTTAATTGACGGCAACAGGGGCGAACATCCCGGCTTCGTAGTGGCCAGGAATCAAGCAGGCGAACTCAAAGTCGCCTGAATTCGCAAAGGTCCAGATGATGGTTCCCTCTTTGCCCGGTTCAAGTCGAACGGCATTCGGGTCGTCATGTTCCATCTCGGGGAACTTCTCCATCAGAGCCTTGTGCTCTTCATTTTTTGGCATTGTGTCGAGCACGAATTCATGGGGACTTTCGCCATCGTTGACGATGACAAAGCGGATCGTCTCGCCTGCTTTGATCGCCAAGTCCCTCGGTTCATAGAGATATTCACCGTCCTCGGTTTCATACATCCGGACGTTGATCGTTCGGGTAACTTCGGCTTCGATTCCGGGGCGGCCCACTTCCATTTCATCGTGAGAATGTTCGCCGGTTCCGGCTGCGAAAGCAGCGCTTGCATTCATTAGTGTAGCAACAATAAGTAACAGAGATTTCATCGATGTTTCCTTGATCTTGTTTGCTCGAGATTGTTTCAGGGCCTGCGCATAGCGGCAGGATTTGGTGTCAGGACAGTCTCGCCGCTGTCTCTGATGACGGGGGCCGGTACAGCGCCGGTCCATTCGTAAGCCTCAGTTCCAGGCGGATTTTCATACCAACCGGGATCTGAGTAATCGTCGGGGGCAATGCCTTTCCGCACTTTAACGACAGAAAACATGCCACCCATTTCGATGGGCCCATGGGGACCCCAGCCGGTCATCATCGGCACGGTGTTAGCGGGAATTTCCATGGACATCTCACCCATGTCGGCCATTCCCGCCGTACCCATCGGCATGTATTCGGGCTGATGCTTGCGAACCAACTCTGCCAGCTTGGTCTTGTCTGCGCCGATGAAAGTAGGCACGTCATGACCCATGGCATTCATCGTGTGGTGCGACTTGTGGCAATGGATAGCCCAATCGCCGAGGTGTACGGCGTCGAACTCATAGGCCCGCATTGCACCCACTGGGATATCGATCGACACCTCGGGCCAGCGGGCTTCGGGGCGAACCCAGCCGCCATCGGTACCAGTCACCTCAAAGTCGTAGCCATGCATGTGGATCGGATGGTTGGTCATGGTGAGGTTGCCAACCCGCACGCGAACGCGGTCCCCTTGGTTTACGACCAAAGGATCGATGCCCGGGAAAACCCGACTGTTCCAGGTCCAGAGGTTAAAATCGGTCATCTGCATGACGCGCGGCATGTAGGTGCCGGGATCGATGTCATAGGCATTGAGCAGGAAACAGAAGTCCCGGTCCACGCGCATCAAGGCTGGATCCTTGGGATGCACGATGAAAAGGCCCATCATGCCCATGGCCATTTGCACCATCTCGTCGGCATGCGGGTGATACATGAAGGTGCCGGATTTCACGAGGTCGAACTCGTAGACGTAGGTCTTGCCCGGAGGGATCGCTTTGTGGCTCAAGCCGCCGACGCCATCCATCCCCGAGGGAAGGATCAAGCCGTGCCAGTGGACTGTGGTGTGCTCCGGTAGCTTGTTTGTAACGAAAATCCGGACACGATCACCTTCAACAGCCTCGATGGTCGGTCCGATCGACTGGCCGTTGTATCCCCAAAGGTAGGCGATCATGCCCTCCGCGAGCTCTCGCTCGACCGGTTCAGCTACAAGGTGGAACTCCTTGACGTTGCCATTCATCCGGTACGGAAGCGTCCAGCCGTTGAGCGTAACGACGGGATTGTAGTCCACCCCGGATGTGGGCTGGATCGGTTTTTGTGTTTTCGCATCCGTCGCAACGGGAGCCTCGGGAAGGCCCAAGTTGCTGGTCTGCGCCCAAGCGCCGGTGGCAACCAAAGTGGCGCCAGCGCCGATAAGTTGACGTCTGTTCATCTGGTTTCTCCTCAATGACCTGCTGGTTCTTCCGCTGCGGCGGCTTCACCGCCGCCGCCCGCCGCCACTTCGCTGCCGCCGCCGTAAAGGACGGCAGTCATGTTCGCGTCTGCGAGCCAGAAATCCCGTCGCGCCGAAGCTGCGAGCAAGTTTGATTGCATGCGCGCCCGAGTGTCCGCCAAAAGTTCAAAGGTGTTGGTGATCATGCCGTTGTAGGACAGCAAGGCCTCTTCCTCGATGGTCTTGCGGAGCGGCAAGAGCGTATCCCGGTAGTGCCGGGCGATCTTGTGCGTGCCAGTCCATGCGATGTGCGCCGACCTTGCCTCTGAGCGAACATCGACGGCTTTCTGTGCGAGCTCATGGGCGGCCTTCATGTAGGCTACTTCGCCTTTTCTGAGCCGTGCCGCGCCATTGTCAAAGATCGGAATCTCAAAAGCTATCTCAAGGTCGACACTGTCGACTTGAGCCGAATGACGTTCACCGTCCTCAAGTTCGCGCTCGATCTCGGTCCCAGCGGCAAGGGCGATGTCCGACACGATGCGCGTTCGATCGGTCAGACGATATTCCAGAGCAATGGCTTCGAGTTCGAGCATCGCCGCAGCAAGATCGACCCTGCCTGCAAGGGCTTCAGCTTCAAAGCTGTTGCGAGTAGCGATTCTTGGCAGCCCCGGCAGAGAGTTTGGTACGTAGTAGTTCAGAGCTGCACCGAAAAGACCGAGCACCCGCGTCAGGTCTTCTTTGGCAAGTTTTGCTGCAAGGTCAGCCTGCGCTTTTTGACCTGAAAGCTCTGCGGCAAACGCGTGCTCGCGGGCCTGATCGTCTCTGCCCAGATAGCCAGTCTTGCCAAGTTCGGCAGCCAGTTCGGATGCAGCATCAGCCGTTTCAAGTGTCTGGCCGATAAGACTTGCCGCCTCAAAGGCGGCGACAGCGTCGATCCAGGCGCGTCTCGCCTCTGTTGCGACACGTAGCGTCTCCTGAGCAGCCGCAAGTTGGGCTTTCCTGAACCGGACGTCAGCAATGCGGTTGCGGCTCTTTTGGGTTGTCAAGGCAACTAGGCTGGCGGCGATGCCACCTTCCACAGTGCGAAAGCCGTCAAGGCTCTTGCTGCCCAAACCCAGAATTCCAAAATGCAGGGACGGGTTCGGGGCAAGAGCGATCTGCCACGAATCGGCGGCCGACAGCCCCAGATCGGCATAGGCCGCCTGAAGTCCGCGGTTGTTCAACAGCGCTATTTGCACCGCTGTGTCAGCCGAGATGGTTTTGCCTACGACCAGTGCCGAAACGCGTTTGGCATTTGCCGCGACCTCTTCAGGCGTCTGCAACCAGACAGCGTTAGCGCCTGTCGCGCGTTTGGTCGTGCTGACGACCGAGCCAAAGCCAGCGGTCGGTGAAGAAAGTCGGGAGATGTCCGATGCCGGTGTGCACGCGGCTAGGAGCATAGCGCCCGACAAGACAAGCGAAAGGTTGCGTGACGCGGTCATTGATCACCTCCGGGTGCCTGACCATCATTGACGGCACGCCAGTTGGCCGGGTCCGTAACGGGCCTCGCGGTGTAAACCAGCTGAACGGATGGCATCGGTGTTGCTACGCCGGTCGGAACGATTGCTGGTGCGACTGTACCTGGCTGCGGCAGCGGGACGGATTGAGCGCAAGCCGCCACCGCAAGCGGCAACAATGCCGCCTTGAGTCTGAAAAGCATGAGATTTTCTGATCCTGTATATGTTTCTTGATCCCGCAGCTTGCTGCTGGGGCTTCAGGCGAACATGGTCACGCGAGAGCGTGGGATCAGACGATGGGCGGTCGGTGCAAACTCTCGGCACTCAGCGAGGCGCGGAGAAGATCCCCGCGCAAGGTAGGAATTGCAGATGCTAGGTGCTGAACACGTGCGCTGATCGACATAGACGCATCTACCGCGACGCAACTATGCTGTACGCAGCTACGCTCTTTAGGCTCGGGATCTGCAGCGGCCTCGTGCTGACCTGCCGCATGGCTATGCGGAGCAGACGGTTCCTCTTGGCTCGAATCGATGCAGTGCGATCCATGTGTGCCGGGATGACTCGCAAAGGCAATACCAGTCATCCCGGTCGCAAGGACCAGCATCAGGCACACTGCCCGCGATAGATATATGAAACTGCGATACATCATTGCACCTCTTAAGCCAGCGCACAGCCTCCACTGTCAACCAACAATTTTGTCAGATGGTTGATGTTGTTCGACTTTGTCGCACCGCTTCAACACAAAGTGACCGATCAGTAACGCTGACGTAACTGACCGAGCGTTTTTCAAGCATTTCTAGGGTGAAAGTGACAACGCTGAGCATCCGACGGACTCGACGGGTGTCCGAATCCGTGTGAGCTGCAGTGAGCCTTCGGTTATCGGCAATTGCTATCGCAGCAACTGCCAGAACTGGTCTTTTGTATCGGCACTGTTCCAGTCGAATGGGCCCTGAAGGCGTCCGATTTCCCGTGATGATCTATCGATCAACATCGTGTCGGCAAACCCAAAAAACCGAAGGCCAACTGCACTCGCAGAGATTCGGCCCAATAAAGGTCAAGGTTTCGTATGCCGATGTCGTTAAAGAACTGCCGCCCCCGTGCTATCCCGGCGTCATCCACGCAAAGTGGCAGCACCAGGAAGTCTGCGTCGTCAAGATGCGCCGCCAACGCGTCCAACTCGGGCATCTCTCCCCGGCAGGGTGGGCACCATGTCGCCCAGATATTCAGGAGTATCACGCGACCGGCGAAGTCGACGAGGTGCCGCTTGGTTCTGGCCTCGTCCAAGATTGGAGGCGAAAGCAGAGGCTGCGGGTCATCCCGCAGTCGGAAGGGCGGTCGCGCTTGGGCTTGCCGCGCAACGAGCGGATAGGCCAAACCAGCGAGAACGGCGCGGCGTCCGATTCGAATGGGCATCGTTTCCTCACAGAGCAAAGGTCCGTGACCCGCGGGCATGTCGCGGGCCACGGTGGCTTTTACGCCGATACGGCGAACTCGGTCATCATGCCCGTCGATAGGTGGGGCATGTGGTGGCAATGCAGCATCCACCGTGCGGCTTCACCTGCATCCACAGCGACGGCCACCATGCCCATGGGTGGTACGTGCACAGTGTCGCGCACCGCACCTGCAAAGCGCGCGCCACCCGTGCTGACCACCTGAAACGCGTGACCGTGCAAGTGCATGGGATGCGCCATCATCGACATGTTGTGGAACGTGATCTCTACCCTGTCGCCGGATTTCGCGGTGACAGGGACATGGTTGCCCCAGGACTGGCCGTTGATCG
Organism: Cypionkella psychrotolerans; assembly: GCF_001294535.1. Classification (GTDB taxonomy): domain Bacteria; phylum Pseudomonadota; class Alphaproteobacteria; order Rhodobacterales; family Rhodobacteraceae; genus Cypionkella; species Cypionkella psychrotolerans. Next base: position 13,621 of record NZ_LGIC01000069.1, read on the forward strand.
TCCAGACATAGGGCATCATCGACCCGCCCAGCATCAGCATCGGCTGCGAAGCCGGCGCGCGTTCGGGCAGCGACATGACTGCGCGCAAGACAGCCTCTTGCGAAAGGTCAGCGCTGAATGCCGGATGTTCAGCGTCCGACAGACTGGATAGCTTCATCACAGCAGCCCCCGGCGTCGCAAGAATCAGGCCCGTGCGTTCTGTCGCGCCTTCTCGCAGCGCAAGGATGGGGAAAGCTCCGCCCTCGGCCGGCACATCCAGTTCGATGTCAAGCCGCTGACCCATGGCCAAGCCGAAACGGCTGCCGGGCAAGGGCTGGACCGGCTCGCCATCCACTGCGACCAACCGCCCCGGCAGGCTGCCTGTGTCGATCCAGAAGACCGTCGCTGCTGCCGCATTGATGACACGGACAAGGACCCGACCCCCCTTGTCGACTTGCAATACCTCGGGGTCGTCAAGGGTGCGGTCGTTGGCGAGATAGGCATCAAAGTTGTAATCGTTCAGGTCCATGGCCATGCCGTCCATGCCCGGCATCGACATCGCATCGCCCTGCCCCATCGCGTCCATGTTCATCGCGGCCATCCCGTCCTGCCCCATCTGGCTGTGATCCATCCCGGCCATCGAGGCGCCACCAGTGATCTCGGCCAGCACTTCGGCGGGTGGTCTGAAGGAGAAGTCATGCAGGAATAGCGTCACTTCCTGCCTGTCGGCCGACACATCTTCCGGCCGGCGAACCACGAGCGGGGCAGCAAGCAGTAGCATTTCATGCTCGGGGATATGGGCATGCATCCAATGCGTACCGGGACGTGCGGCAAAGTCATAGCCGCGGGACTCTCCGGGTTGGAGCATCGGCATCGGCAGGTCGGGCACCCCGTCCTGCATATTGGGCGGGATCTGACCGTGCCAGTGGATGATGGTCGGTGCGTCAAGCGTATTGGTCAGATCAACCGCCAAGGCCTGCCCCGGATCAAGGACAAGGCCGGAACGTCCGTTCCCGTCGAGCAAACCCCAGACTTTCGCGGCCTTGCCTTGCACCTCAATGGTGCGCGATGTGGCCGAAAGTGTCATCCGGGTGGATTGAGCACGCACCTGGGCGGGCAAAAGCAAAGCAGCGGCCGAAGCCGAAGTAGCGGCAAGAAAGCCGCGTCGGGTCAAAAGCGACATGTGAGTTCTCCTGTGAGTCGCAGAAAACAGCAGACTGGCAGACCGTGGCGCGAGCGCCTGCTCTGCGGGGTCAGATCACTACGGCTTTTGGAGGATGTCCGGGGGGCGGAAAGGCCAGGGAGGAAACCAGAGGATCGTCTCCGGTCACAACGTCAATCGGGTGCCCGGCTATTTCAATCGTTTGATCTGCTGCCGGCAAGGTCGCAACCACAACCAAACAATGTTGCTGGCACAAGAGCATTGTTTGGTCTGTCTCAGAGCTGCCCATATCGGCCAGGTTCATCTCGTGGCCGACCATGGCCATCATCTGGGCATATTCGACTGGAGTTTGCTCACCAACCATGGTCAAACCGGGAACAAGCATCGCCAGCAAATAGGCTGCGAAAACGAGGACTTTAACGAAGAGGCCCGCCTTGTTCATGGAATTGTAACTATCAGCATGATGCGGCACAGTCATTTGACATTTTGGTGTCTCAGAACATGCCCAAGAACCCGTACAATGCGGCAGATTTGTCAAAATTGTTGAAAACTATTTAGCCTATCGGAAAGTTTACTGGATGACCTGAGTTTTGCCAAGAAAGGCTTGGCTACACAGGCAGGTGACACAGATGAGAAATATCTTTTTGGCATTAGCGGCAACCCTGAGTTTGGCTGCTTGCGGGGCGGAACCGATCTGGGCACCCGAAGCGACTGTTGTCGCATCACGCTACACGCATCCCGGCCCGACTTCGGTAACACTCTACACCGTGCTTTCGACACGCAATGGCTCTGGTGCCCATGCGGGGCTTCTGATCAACGGCTCGCAGAGGGTCATGTTTGATCCCGCCGGGACATGGCGCCACCCGCGGCTTCCAGAGCGCAATGATGTGCATTTCGGTGTTACGGAAAAAATGGTTGATTTCTACATCGACTACCATGCGCGCGAGACTTTCGATGTGGTGGAGCAGACGGTCGAAGTTTCGCCAGAAGTGGCCGCACTGATCATGCAGCGAGCGATGGCCTATGGTGCGGTTCCAAAAGCGAACTGCACGATTGCGCTCTCTCGGGTCCTTGAAGGTGTCCCCGGCTTTGAAAGCTTGCCGATGACGTGGTTTCCCAAGCGGATGATGGAAGCTTTTGCTGAACTGCCCAGGGTCGAAACCCGCAAGATTACGGATGACGATGCAGACAACAATCATGGTGTTCTTCTGGTGCAAGCCGGCGATCCGAGATTGGAGTAATCTTTCGGTGATCGGGCGCAAATCCACCAAAGATTGATGGCTTGGACGCCTGCAGACCACTACAACGATGCCAAAGTGATAAACCGCGAGGGACAAAAACATGCGGATATCTCGACGCACCATGATCGGAGCAATGAGTTGGGCCATCAGCCTCGCCACCACGCCCGTTTGGGCCGAAACAGACGCGAGCATCCACGTGGTCAAGGATCCGGGCTGCCCCTGCTGCAATGCCTGGATCGACCACCTTCGCGAGAACGGCTTTGCCGTCAGCTTCGAAGAGCGCAGCCTTGAAGAACTGACCGCATTCAAGCGCGAACGTGGCATCCCCGATAATCTTGTCTCGTGCCACACGGCGACGATCGGCGACTACACCATCGAAGGCCACGTCCCAGCCGCCGATATCCGTCGCTTGGTGGCCGAACGGCCCGCTGCTACCGGGCTGACCGTTCCAGGCATGCCCTTCGGCTCTCCCGGCATGGGGCCAGAGGCCGAGCGCGAAGCTTTTGACGTTCTTCTCGTCGAACTTGACGGCAGCAGCAGCATCTTCACCAGCTATCCGGCCGCCTGACTTAGGTCAGGCAAGCAGGGTCGCGCCAAAAGCACCGACTCGTAACGGCCCAGTGCAGACGGCGATTTCCGAGAACTTCAGGATTACCAAGGCAGCCCAGCTTCGGGTGATCGCCAAGCGTCTTCCAGAGCCGCCCGCGGGATCACACCGTCCAGCGGTCTGATGGCGACATCCAGACGACGCGCTGCGCGATAGCCTGTTGCCGCCATCAAGCCGGGCGCTGTGCCATAGGCGAGACGGTAGCGCCACAAAACTGTCAGTCCCTTCGTCGCTGTCCCATCCCACCAGTAGCACCACTTGCAGCAGGACGGTGCTGGTTGACAGGTACTCACGCGCGGCTTCGCTTGCTGCGGACTCCGGGCCAAGGACGACCACTACATCGGCGGGCTCGGTGGGCGTACCGATCAGGCCTTCGACCAACCCGGATGCATCCTGCGTAAGCGGAAGCACATGCACATCGACCCCACCCAGATGCCCGTCAGACGTTTCGTTTGAGTGCCCATCCCGCTCGTCTGCCGCCAGCAGGAAACCGCGGACGGCTTCTGCGAGGCTTGCTTCACGGTTATCGCCGGCGACTATAAGAGCGGCAGTGAACGAATGCGCCAAGGCGTTCCCTGACAGGGCTGTCCACACTGCAACGACCAAGAAAGACCTAATGATCGAGGTCTGGACCTTTTCCACCAACGCAAAAGCGAATGGAAGACGGGCAAAAAGAATGCGCAGCAATAGGACAGTCATTCTGCCGCCCGTGCTGCTGTCACGGCTTCGACCAACCGCGGCTTTTCCACAAAACCGGGGATCAGCTGATCGCCGACCACGAACGACGGCGTGCCATTGAAACCAAGCGCCTCGGCCAGTCGCATTGAGGTGGCAATATGCTCCTCAACTTCGGGCGACTGCATGTCGATCTTCAGCTTCTCAACGTCGAGACCGACTTCCCCTGCTATGCGCAGCACGGCCTCTGCTTCAACCTTGCCGCGCATCGTCATCAGGGCGTCGTGCATTTCGGCGTATTTGCCCTGCTGCCGCGATGCCAGGGCGGCACGGGCGGCAAAAGCAGACCCCTCGCTCAGGATCGGCCACTCACGCAAAACAAGTCGCTCGTTGGTGTCCTTGGCCATCAAGGCAGTGACTTCGGGCATGGCCCGTTTGCAATAGGGGCAGTTATAGTCGAAGAATTCGACAATCGTGACGTCGCCGTCTGGATTGCCGAGAAACGGGGCATTCGGGTCGCGTTCCAAAGTGGTGCGTTCTTTGGAGAGGACAGACGCGGCAGTGGCGGCCTGAGCTTCGGCTTGGCGCGCTTCCAGGGCCTGCAAGGCTTCCAGTACCAGTTCGGGATTTTCCCGAAGTGTTTCGGCCACGAGCGCCTTGATCCGATCATCGGAGATCTCTTGCGACAGGGATTGTTCTGGCAACGCTAGCGCGAACGTGGCGGCGAGGATCATTTGGGAAACGCGCATAGGTGAGACCTTCTGGGAAATGTGACTGATTTTGCATTGTGTGATCCCTCTAGCAACTAGAGAGGCAAGCAGGGTTCTTCTTGGGGTGAGATTAAGGTGCTTGTTCATTCGCTCGCCGCCTCCATGCGGGTGCGGTCTTCCTGCGTGGCGCGGACCCGCGCTGGCCAAGTCGATTTGATATAAGCGAGGATCGCTTCGATCTCGGCATCCGAAAGTTGCTCACCGAACGCGGGCATGCCTGACATGAAATCGACACCCATCTCGTCCAGCACAACTTGCCCACCTTTGCGGATGTAGTTGAGCAACATTTCATCCCCGTGGTGCCACGTATGACCTGTCTCGTCGTGGGGAGGTGCAGGATAAGTCCCGTTCGAGTTTGCTGATTGCCAGTTCGGCTGCCCTTCCAGATTTGCGCCGTGGCAGGATGCACATGTTTCCTGATACATCGTCCGACCCTTTTCGATATCCGGCTCTTTGTGAAAGAAGGCGAAGGATGGAGTGGCCATGCTCGCCAAGAGCCCGCCGATGAGCAACGACCTTTGAAGGCGAAACGGCAGTTTGTTCTTCTCCCAAAAGGTCATGTCCGGCTCACAATTGACGTCGCACCATCGGGCGGAAGGATGCGATCGGACAAGAGTGCCAGCTGATCGCTGACGCGGGTCCTTTGCGACGCGGGATAAGCGTCCACCGGTGGCAATTCTCCGTGCTGTGCAAACAGCATGATATCTCGTGCTATCGGCGCGGCAGCCGTGGAACCTCCGCCACCATGCTCGACCACCACTGTGACCGCATAGCGGGGTGCGTCGAACGGCGCAAAAGCAACAAACAGCGCGTGGTCCCGACGGTTCCACGGCAGTTCGTCCTGTGACCGCACACCCGCCGCGCGTTCCGCCGCCGAGATCGAGAAAACCTGGCTTGAGCCGGTCTTACCTGCCATCACCTTTGTCGGGTCGGCAATTCTTGACGCGTAGGCAGTGCCACGTTCGTGGTTCGACACCTCGAACATACCCTGCCGAACAATGGACAGCGCCTCAGCTGAAAGTCCCAGAGACGCCGGAGCAGAGTTTTCCGTCGACGTCCCGCCGATCGACCGCACCATCCGAGGCAGCACGGCCGTGCCGGAAGCAAGCCGCGCCGCCATGGTTGCGAGCTGGATCGGCGAGGCAAGAGTAAAGCCTTGGCCAATGGAGGCGTTGATCGTATCGCCAATCAGCCAGTCCTGCCCGTACTTCTGCTGCTTCCATTCGCGGGACGGGTTGTTGCCGCGCGCCATGCCGGACAGCGGCAGATCATACTTCTGGCCAAACCCGAGCCGATCGTTCATGGCAAAAATGCCGTCAATCCCGATGCGTTGCGCAACCTCGTAGAAGTAGACATCGCAGGACTCACGCAAAGCGCCCACCATATCCACCCGCCCGTGCCCGCCACGTTTCCAGCAATGGAACCGGCGGCCTGAAATCTCGACATAGCCATTGCAGGCGACCGTTTCTGCAGGGTCCATGACACCGCTTTCAAGAGCGGCCAAAGCATTCGACATCTTGACCGTTGATCCCGGTGGATAGGCGCCCTGCACTGTCTTGTCGGACAGCGGGCGAAACTCGTTGTCGCGCAGCGCGCTATAGTCCCGATTCGAGATGCCACGCACGAACAGGTTCGGATCAAACGACGGTGCCGATGTGCAACCAAGCACATCGCCATTCGTCACATCCATGACGATGGCAGCGGCGCTCTGACCTTCGAGACGCACGCGCATGAAATTCTGGAGATGGTGGTCAAGCGTGATTTGCATGTCCGGCCCAGCTGTCGGAGGATCAAGCGCCAGTTCCCGCATGGTGCGGCCAGACACATTGACCTCGACACGTCGCGTTCCCGGCAAGCCGCGCAGCGCACGTTCATGTCTGCGCTCGATCCCGATCTTGCCGACCTCAAAGTCTGGCAGACGAAGCAACGGTTCAGCCGCGTCCTCTTCTTCCTTCAGATCGTTCTCGCTCACTGGGCCGACATAGCCAACCTGGTGGGCAAAATCGGAACCAAACGGATAGACGCGCGATAGGACCATTTCCGGATGGATCCCCGGAAGTGCTGGCGCGTTCACGGCGACGATTGCCAGTTCTTCCCAGGTCACCCGGTCCTTCACGGTGATTGGGGCAATGCCGCTCGCTCGGTCGATCTGGCCTTTAAGCTTCAGGATGGCTTCGTCATCAAGCCCTAGAAGGCTTCGCAGTTTCGCAAGAATATCGTCAAGGTCCTTAACCTCTTCGTGCACCATCGCGATGCGGAAAGCTTGCTCGTTGTCGGCCACGATCTTCCCTGCGCGGTCGAAGATGCGACCTCTGTTGGGTGGGACGAGCCTCAAGCTGATCCGGTTATCTTCGGCCAACAGATAATATTGGTCGGCATCACGGACGCCCAGTTGCCACATCCGCAGGCCAAGTACGCCTGCAAACGTTGTCATTGCGCCTCCCATCAAGAGGGCCCTTCGTGTGGTCTTCCGAGACATATGGTCAGGTTCAGATCGGCGCACGGTCACCTCCCTCGCTTTCCGGTCGAGATTTCCCTCTTACGCGCACGGTCAACATAGGCCGCCACTCGCAGAGCAAAAACTGCGGCGACCAACTCCAGAAACCAAGGCTGGAGCATATTCGGCGGCGGGGTCGCGCGGTGAAAACTGAGGAAGTGCATGAACAGAAAGTAGGCGACATGCGCGACGGTCAGCCACCAGAGCGGCAGGACGCCCATTTGAAGAAATTTCCAGCCCGAAACACCAAGGCGACGCATGGCAAAGTCGCTCGAAGTCGCACCCAACAGGATCGCAAGCAGAAGGGCGGCAAGCCCAATGGCATTGGCAAGTCCGAAGCCACGCTGAAGCATCACATAGGTCAGAAGTTCAGGATGCCATTCGAAGCCAAAAAGCCGCATCAGGTCCCATTGGACCCAACCAATCAGGATCACAGCGGCATGAACGCTGGCAAGAAGACAACCGTAGATGCCAAGTTCACGCCGGAAAGGTAGAACACGCACGACGCCCCGGAGGAAACGGGCCAATGGCCCTAACCCGATGGACAGAGCCACAAGTACCATGGAGGCATCTCCGAATGCCCGGTTCCAGCGGTGCATCGGGCTGAAGTCGATGTGTACGGCGGCAAAGCCAAGAACCAGTCCCGTGGCCAGAAACGCCACGGCTGCATGGCGAACCGGCATCCGTTTTGCCAGACGACGCGGCCTTGCAGCGTGGCCTGATATTTCGGCGACCCTCATTTGTTGCCCCCAAACGACTTTGAACTGGCGTTTACAGTTCCGCCCGCCGACATTCTGAAATCACGGTATGCCCGCAACGCCCGCATCGCTGCGAATGACATGATGATTACACCTGCCACCGCCAGATAGGGCCGAACCGGGTCGAACCAGGCCAGCAGTGCTGGACCGCCGAAGATCAGCATCAGGACTTTGTTGCAGGTCGGGCAAGCGATGCCGAGAAAGCTTGCAACGCCGCCCGCCCCGGACGTTCGCAAACGGCACTGCGGAACCCAGAGGCCGACGATCACGCCAGCCAGTATAGCCGTCAGGGTCGTCGCCCCAAGCTCCCAGGGCCCAACCGGGGTCATGCGCACAAAGAAGGGATTGATCCAGACAGCGGTAACTGTGCCCAAGGCGACGAATACGGCCAGCCCGGCAAGGGTTCCGCGAAAAAGCCTTCGGAGGGCATCTGCGCGCAATTTCTCAGGCGCGAGAATTTCAGGGAGCATCGAATTGAATCTCCGCAAACTCCTCACCGAAACCGACGTTGCCGATCCATAGACCAGCCATTGGCAGCTTGAGGTTGACCCGCCAAACTCCGGCCTCGACCAGTTCAAGCGGCGGTGTGAAACCGTCCATATGCATCTTAACCATGGCTAAGTTGACGTCCGGGCGCATGCCGACCGTCTCTACAGCATCAGCGTCCGGCATGAACTGAATTTCCAAGCGGACACCTCGGTTCCCCGTGACGTAGACTTGCACGTCGAGTCGTCCGTCCGACAGCATTTCAGAAACCGACGCCGTCGGTGCGACTCCATCGGATGCTGTCTGCACCGACGGCGGGGGCCGCATCGCTGCCCAAACAAATGCACCCACAAATGCGAGGATTCCAAGGGCAACGAGGATGGCCAGAACTCTAGTTTTCATTGCTCATGTCCATGTTTGAATGATCCATCCCCGCCATGGGTGTGTCTGTGGGCAGCGGTGCAGGCAGGGGCACTAATCCAGTGCCATCGGGATCAAGAAGGTAGGTTGCAATCGCTTCGCGGTCGGCGTCCGTAAAATAAGAAGTGCCCTGCGCTACGACCTCAGCCATGCTGCCGCCAAAGGCATCCCCGTTCGGAAGGAGCCCGGATTTGAGGGCATAGCTGAGGTTGCCCACCGTAAAGCCCCGCCCAACGAGGTCGGCCACGAGGATCGACGGCGCCTTGCTGCCGCCGGGCAGATCGTCGTTCCCAGCAAATCGCGCGCTGTCTTTCAGGCCACCGGCAAGGTTTCGTCCCGTGTGACAGGCCGCACAATGCGCCGCCCCCTCAACCAGAACACGTCCGCGGTTCCACGGCGACGATGTGCCCATCAGCGCGTCCGTCACCGGCGCATCAAGATAGTTGGCCCGCCACAGCTTCAGCCCGGACCGGAAACTGAAGGGGAAGCCCACATCATGGACAGGAGCCGCTTCGGGGACGGGTGGGACAGTCCGGAAAGCCTCCCATAGGTCGGCAATGTCCTGGTCTGTAAACCCGGCGTAGAAGGAGTAAGTGAAGACCGGATAATAAGGGTCCCCTTCCGGGGAAACGCCCTGACGCACGGCACGCGCGAAATCCTGAATGGTCCACCGTCCGATTCCCGCAACAGGATGCGGCGTGATGTTCGGCGGCACGAAAGTTCCGAACGGCGTATCGAGCGGTGCACCGCCAGCAAGTGCGGGGCCCTTCGCCGCCGCGTTGCTGTGGCACGACACGCAACCGCCTGAACGGGCCAGATACGCCCCACGTTCAGGGTCGCCGATCGGAAATGCGGCGGGCTCCGCATCTCCGATGGGCCAGAGCGCCAGCATCCCGGCACCAAGGCTACCCACAACGGTCGGCAAGATGGCAAAAAGCCGGATCAGGCCCCGCATGGTCAGTTCTTTCCCGCGCGAAACTGCGAATGGCACGAGGAACAGGTTCCGCTGATCCGAGTGAACAGGTCATCTGCTGCAAGGCTAGACAGGGTCAGCGCAAGAGAGGCCGGGCCTGCCAGTCCTTGCGAAACCGGGCTGTCTGCGGTCTTTTCGCCATAGCCCATCAGCTCTGCCACCGAAAAACCGAGATTGGTCTCTTCGGCAGGAGGCATGGCCATTCCCGTATGATCCATCCCCGCCATGTCTGCCGGCGGTGCGGAAGCCGGTTCAAGCCCGTTCGGCGCAGCCTCGGACAGGGCATCTGCGTAAACCCTCATCTCTTCTGCCAGAGCCGCAAAATCCTGCCAGTTGGACCAGATCTCCGGCTTGGCATAAGTTACGCCTTCAAGGCTGCCTTCGGGGAAGAGCGACAGCATGGTTTCGCCAGCGTGGCCCGCGATCACGGCGGCGCCTTCCGAGACAATGAAGGCATCGTAGGGCACAGCGCCCTGCATCATTGGCGCCAGTTCCGCCACGGTATCCCGCATCGCCGTCATGCCGTTCATCCTCTCAAGGACGACGCCCGTCGCCGCGTTGTGTGCCATCGCCACTGCCGCGACTGCGGACGCGGCAAGCGCCATAGCGCCTGTCCATTGTTTTGCCATCTGCCTGACTGCTCTCGGTTTGTTGTTTTTGATTGACCACCGCGCACCGCACGTCAGGCGGTTCGCGAACTGCGCACATGTTTTGGGTCAGGATTAAAACGACAGAGCACTCGACTGGGCCTGAAACGGCACCGTCGAACCATGGCTCTGGCCCAAGCTGACCTTCAGATCAGCAGGCGTGGAGGGGGCAGACTGACAGAGGGGCCTCTGAAGCGAAGCTGGGTCTGGGCAATTTGCGGTCGCGACACCACTGCATAGCCGGGGATGAACGCAGTCACTGCACCGATAGGCAACACAAATGCAGCGCATGCCAGCGCCGGATGGCAAGACAGCGATATGTTCGTCGATCCGGCACTGCCGTCTGACGTCTCTACGGAGGTCGGAGAGTGATGATCAACCGGGGCGAACGCCGATGCAGACTGGCCAATAGTCAAACCGCAGAGCAGCACGACCGTGAAAGACCATGCCCATAAAAAACGCACGATCCCGCCCGGAAGCAGGAAGTTCAATGCGGTCCGTTTGGTGGGCGTCTTCAACATGAGGTTAGATCAACTTGACTTGCGTCCCGACCGGAACTCGGTCGAAGACTTCTTCAATATGCTCGTTGTAGAGGCCGATGCAACCGTTTGAGGAACGGCGCCCGATTTTCCGCGTATCGTGGGTGCCGTGGATGCGGTAATATTGCCAAGACAAATAAAGGGCACGCGTCCCAAGCGGGTTGCTGGGGTCGCCACCCGGCACAAATGCTGGCCACTCGGGATTGCGCTCCCGCATCGATGGCGTCGGTGTCCAGCTTGGGTTGACGCGCTTTTCTACGACTTCGGTATAGCCCCTGCGGGTCAGATCCTCGGATAGCGGGACAGAACTCGGATACAGGAACATTTGACCGTCACCGGTCCAGTGCTGGAGAACCTTCGCGGTCGTGTCAGATATGATGATCCCAAGACCCAACGCATCGAAATGGTCTTGCCATTCGTGAACCCGAAACGACGAGATGTTATTGCGAACCGGGCCTTCGGCGTCTTCGGAGGCAAAGGCGGCACGGCCCACCAAAAAGGGCGCGGCCAGTGCTCCGACAACGAAGTAACGTCGATTGAATCGCATGGGCTGCTCCTCGGTTTTTTATCGTGATGCAGCCTTCCAACGTGGGAAGGTCAAACTGGTTTGTCAGATCAACTGGTCACAAACTGGTGATAACGTGGCGATTTCGCCGCGCCGCGCGAAAATAGCAGAGGTCACTTCGATGTGAACATCACTTTAGGGCACATGTGTCTCTATGTATGGGGATGCGACAGCTATTCGCCATTCTTTGCAGCGCTATTGTGCTCGCGTCTCTTTTTGGGGCGTCGCGATCAGCTCATGCAATTCATGAAAGCCCCTTCATAGAAACGCATGCCATGCCAATTGCCCAGGAATCCCATTGCGGCGGCGGTTCCGGTCACGCGGCCTGCCAGATCCTATTAGCCAGTCAGATCACGACACCGATATTGACGTTCGCATTTGCCTCATCGCTATTCGAAATCGTGCCAGTCCGGGCAAGCAGCCGCATCTCCTCTCCACAACCGCCTCCACCGCGATACGTCTCCTGAACGAACCCAAGTCCAATCGTTTCATCCCAGGAGACATCATGATTTCCCGACGTTCCCTTTTAGCCGGTGCCGCGGCTACCGCTTTTGCCACACCTTCTATCCTGCTAGCCCACACCGAAGAACCTTTCGTTCTGGCCGAAGAATTTCAGCCGCGAGAGGTGCGCGTCCGCGAGCAGCACGCTCCGGGCCAGATCCTTGTATTCCCACGTCTTTACTACCTCTACCACGTCTTCGACAGCGAACGCGCTATTCGCTACGGCGTCGGTGTTGGCAAGGCTGGTCTCGAGTTCAAGGGAACGGCGATCATCGAGCGCAAGGCCGAGTGGCCCTCGTGGCGGCCGACGAATGACATGATACGGCGTGACCCCGACCGCTATGCGCAATTCGCAGACGGCGTGCCGGGCGGGCCCGGCAATCCTCTCGGGGCGAGGGCGCTTTATCTCTACAAAGACGGCCGCGACACCTATTTCCGCATCCACGGCACGACAGATCCGGCCTCTATAGGGCAATCCGTATCGAACGGCTGCATCCGCATGCTGAACGATCATGTGAAGCAGCTCTATGATCAAGTGCCCGTCGGCACGCTGGTGACCGTGCTGTGACAGGGTCACGCCGTGGCCTCCTCGTTCTTGGCGGTATCGTCACCCTGATCTACGGCTTGCGTGCCCTGCCGTGGGACCGTCTTCCGGGGCGCGGCCCACGTTATGTCGACTTGCCAGACTTGCCGCCATTTCGTCGGCTTGCGGAGCAGGGTCAGACTTCTGGAGCAACGGCCGCACTCATAGGGCTCGACGCACCGCGCGACGATGCCGACCAGCGACGCGCGCGTGCAGACGCTTTGCGGGCCGACCTTTGCCCTGCTCTGTTCGGCCTGGCAGCGCCGACGGAAATCGTCCCAATCGCTTACTTTAGTGAATTCCGCTGCCCTTACTGTCGGGCACTCGAACGGGATCTGGACGCGCTCTTGGCAGAGGATACTTCATCCTTCCGCCTCATCCAGCACGAACTTCCGATTTTCGGGCCTCCGTCCGAACTCGCCGCACGCGCGTCGGTTGCGGCCGCACGGCAAGGCAAGCAGCAGGAGCTACGTCGCCGCTTCATGCGGACCCCACTGGTCGCAGATCCAGCATCCGTCTTGCGGGTAGCCACCGACATCGGGCTCGACGTCGATCAGCTTGCCCGCGACATGGCCTCGCCGGAAGTCCAGGCAGACCTTGATCGGACCCGGGCTCTCGCCGATATTTTCGGGTTTATCGGCACGCCGGGGCTCGTGATCGGGCGAACCGTCCTCAACGGCGCAATTCCCTACGCACTCCTCCGTCGCATCGCAGAAGACGAGAAATCCAGACAGAAGCCTGTATGCTGACGCCATGAACACGCCATCGCACATGCTGATCGGAGCGGCTTTTTTTGCGCGGCCCCTGGCCCCGGCAACACTTGTTGCGTCGATGGTCGGGGGGTTTGTCCCTGACTTGCCGATGTTCGCTCTGGTGATGTGGTCCACCCGCGTGCTCGGTTTGCCCGAGCATGATGTCTTTGGACGGCTATACTTTTCGGACTCGTGGCAGGCGATTTTCGCGGTGGATCACGGCTTCCTGATTTGGGGCCCGCTTTTCCTTGCAGCCCTTTGGAGCGCCCGCGTCCTTCTGCGCGCCTTCGCGGGCTCCGGCTTGCTTCACGCCGTAGCGGATTTCGCAACTCATCACGAGGACGCCCGCCGTCAGTTCTGGCCGGTGTCTGACTGGGTCTTTCGAAGCCCGGTCAGCTACTGGGACCAGCGATTCTACGGCAACGTTTTCGCGACCTTCGAGGTCGGATTGGTTATCTTACTCGCAATATTGTTGTGCTGGCGGCTCGAACGGGCATGGCAACGGGCGCTGATCCTCGCGCCCGCGGCCCTGATCGTGGTGCCTGTCATCTTCACCGGTGGCTTCCATGGACTACACGGCATGGGGTGACGGGCACGAATGCTGCGGGCAAGGTGATCATTGGCCACGATGCCCGCACCGCAAGCCTGATCACATGCCCTTGGCAGCAAGCCAGGCGTTCATGTCAGCAATCTCCGCTTCCTGGGCCGCGATAACTTCTTCGGCCAGCTTGCGCATTTCGGGGTCCGTGCCGAATTCAAGCTGGACTTTCGCCATGTCGATGGCGGCCTGGTGGTGCGGGATCATGCCTTTGACGAAATCGACGTCAGCATCGCCGGTATAGGGGGCCATATTGGTCATCATGGCGTCCATCGCGGCGGCATAGCCTTTGACGGCTGCGTTCTCGGCCAGCTCCGGCGGGATCATGGCGGCGTGGCTCATCATGGTCATGCCGTCCGTTCCCATGTTCATGCCCGAATGGTCCATCCCAGCCATATTGTCGGACTGGGCATAGACATAGCTTCCTGCGGCCAAGACGGCGGCAAGCACTATAACGGATGCGATCTTCTTCATATTGTTTTCTTCCTCTTATTTAATGAACTTTATCTTTATCGCCCTGTCAGGACGGTCACGCTGGCGCATAGCCAACTTCGGTCAAGGCGTTGACCAACTGGTCGCGTGGAGCCGAAGATTTGACATCGACTTTGCGTGCGCCGGGATCTGCATTAACTTCGGCGGCAGGATCCACCGACTGGATTGCCTTGGTCACGCTGCGTGCACAGCCGCCACAGGTCATGTTCTCAATATGGAACTGCATGAAGTCCTCCTTCAGGATTTCGTTTCATGCAACAGCATATGGGGCTTCCCATCGTTGTAAGGTCAAGAGCACAAACCCGTGATGGGCAAATCAAAATCAGGCCTTGACCTTACCATCATGGGAAGCCTTATCTCGAATAGCGGAAACATATGCCGAAGGAGTTCCGCCGTGAACATGCACGCGAAAACGCTACCGACTGCCGAGTCAGAAAAGTTTGTTCTCGAGGTCGAGGGTATGACCTGTGCCTCTTGCGTTGGTCGTGTCGAGCGCGCGCTGAAAGCAGTGCCGGGAGTTGAGACGGCATTCGTTAATCTCGCCACCGAACGGGCCGAAGTGACGGGTGCTGCCGTTGTTCGGGCGCTACTGATCAAGGCCGTGGAGGATGCGGGCTATGACGTTGCATCTCGTCCCGTTGACCTCGTGATCGAGGGGATGACCTGCGCGTCTTGCGTGGCCCGGGTGGAAAAAGCACTGTCCGCGGTTCCGGGCGTGACCTTTGCGGCAGTGAACCTTGCGACCGAGCGGGCGACCGTAAAGGGCGCCGCCGATATTGCCGCCCTCGTCCGTGCGATAGAGGCGGCTGGCTATGAGGCGCATGCAGCAGCACCGGCCGCTGATGTCGCAGAAGAGACCGCGAGCAAGAAAGCCGCAGAAGAGGCCGCGCTCAAGCGGGATGTGCTCATCGCAGCGACTCTGACGCTGCCAGTCTTTGTGCTCGAAATGGGTGCGCACCTGTTCACCTGGGTCCACATGGCGGTGATGAGCACAATCGGCATGCAAAACAGCTGGTATCTTCAATTCGCACTGACCACTGCAGTCCTCTTCGGCCCCGGCCTGCGTTTTTATCGCAAAGGCCTTCCGGCGCTTGCCCGACTTGCGCCCGACATGAACAGCCTGGTGGCGGTCGGCACAATGGCTGCCTACGGCTATTCGCTGGTTGCAACCTTTGCCGCGGGTCTGCTGCCCGCAGGCACAGTCAACGTGTATTTCGAGGCGGCGGCGGTCATCGTCACGCTGATCCTGCTCGGTCGCTATCTTGAGGCCCGCGCAAAGGGCCGCACATCCGAGGCGATCAAGCGGCTAGTCGGCCTGCAGGCAAAAACGGCGCGCGTGACTCGGGATGGAACGATCACCGAGGTGCCCGTCTCCGAGGTGCGCATCAACGACGAGGTCGACGTGCGACCAGGGGAGCGGGTTCCGGTCGATGGCGAGGTCACGGCTGGCGCAAGCTGGATCGACGAGAGCATGATTTCCGGCGAGCCATTGCCCGTCGAGAAAACGGCCGGCAGTCAGGTGACAGGTGGCACCGTCAACCAGACGGGAGCCTTCAGTTTCCGTGCAACAGCTGTCGGCGAAGCAACAATGCTGGCACAGATTATCCGCATGGTCGAGGCTGCGCAGGGTGGCAAACTGCCAATTCAGGCACTGGTGGACAAGGTAACGATGTGGTTCGTGCCCGCTGTCATGGCACTTGCGGCGCTGACCTTCTTCGTTTGGCTGGTGTTCGGGCCGGAGCCCGCCCTAACATTCGGCCTTGTCAATGCAGTTGCTGTCCTCATTATCGCCTGCCCCTGCGCGATGGGTCTTGCCACCCCGACCTCGATCATGGTCGGCACCGGGCGGGGGGCGGAACTCGGAATCTTGTTCCGCAAGGGCGAGGCGCTGCAAACCCTGCACGGCGTCAAAGTGGTGGCCCTCGACAAGACCGGCACGCTGACGATGGGCAAGCCGAGGCTGACCGATCTGGTGCTGGCACCGGACTTTGACCGTGCCTCTGTGCTGGCTGCCGTTGCGGCAGTCGAGGCGAAGTCGGAACACCCCATCGCCCGCGCCATTGTCGCGGCGGCAAGCGAGGAAGGCCTGGTGCTACCTGAGGTTACGACCTTTGATTCCGTCACCGGCTTCGGTGTCGCGGCGCAAGCGGGCGAGCAAAAGATCGAGGTCGGAGCCGACCGTTACATGATAAAGCTGGGCCTTGATGTCGCGCCCTTCGCCGCCGAGGCCGCGCGACTGGGCGATGACGGCAAGTCACCGCTCTATGCTGCCATCAATGGAAAGCTAGCAGCAATCCTCGCAGTCGCCGACCCGATAAAGGAAACAACGCCGGATGCGATCCGCGCACTGCATGCGTTGGGCCTCAAGGTCGCAATGATCACCGGCGACAATGCCCGCACCGCAAATGCCATCGCGCGGCAGCTTGGTATTGACGAAGTGGTGGCCGAAGTGCTGCCCGATGGAAAAGTGGCCGCAGTAAAGCGGCTGAAGGGGATGGGCACTCTGGCTTTCGTCGGCGACGGCATCAACGACGCACCGGCGCTGGCCGAGGCTGATGTCGGCATCGCCGTTGGCACCGGCACCGATATTGCCATCGAGGCGGCAGACGTTGTTTTGATGACTGGCCGCCTGACGGCAGTGCCCGATGCGATTGCACTCTCCAAAGCCACCATGCGCAACATCCGCCAGAACCTGTTCTGGGCCTTCATTTATAACGCGCTCCTGATCCCGGTTGCCGCCGGTGCGCTGTGGCCCGCTTTTGGCCTGCTGCTTTCACCGATCTTTGCAGCAGCAGCGATGGCGCTGTCATCTGTTTTTGTCCTCGGGAATGCGCTGCGGCTGCGGCGCTTTGCCCCCTCGCAGGAGGTTGCGGTATGAACATCGGTGAAGCTGCAAAGGCGTCGAGCGTTTCGGCCAAAATGATTCGCTACTACGAATCCGTCGGCCTTATCCCGGCAGCTGACCGGACGACATCTGGCTATCGGGTCTACTCCGCAACGGACGTGGAAATGCTGCGCTTCATTCGGCGGTCGCGCGATCTGGGCTTTACGGTTGAAAAGATCGAGGAGCTTCTTGCCCTTTGGCGTGACCGCTCGCGCCACAGCGCCGACGTCAAACGCATTGCTCTGGAACAAATCGAGGGTCTTGAACGAAAGATACTGGAAATGCAGTCGATGATGGATTCGCTACGGCAGCTGGCTGATGCCTGTTGCGGTGACCATCGCCCAGATTGTCCGATCCTTGCGGATCTCGGTCGGGGTGCAACCCAACGGAATGAACAAGTCCGCACCCAGTTCAATGGGCTGTCATCGCTGCGAACGGCAGCCCAAGAACCCCACAGCCGATGACTTCGTCACGCGACCTTTCAGTCGCCTCCTACAATATTCACAAAGGCATCGGTACCGACCGGCGTCGTGATCTGGCACGGACCATGGCGGTGATTTCCGAGATCGGCGCCGATATTCTGGCATTGCAGGAGGCGGATACCCGATTTGGCACGCGCACCGGGCTGCTCGATCTGGAGAGTATCCGGCGTGACCTTGGCTTAATTGCGGTGCCTTTGAAAGGTGTCGGTGACGCGCATGGCTGGCATGGCAACCTGCTGCTGGTCCGCAATGCGTTGGTGCATGAAGTGCACCAACTGATCCTGCCTGGGTTTGAGCCACGCGGTGCGCTGGTGACGGATATGCTGATCGACGGGCAGCCTCTGCGGGTGGTGAACGCACATCTTGGGCTGTTGCCGGGCTCGCGCGCTGCGCAGGCCCGCGCCTTGTTGGACAAACTTGGCAGCCTCGAAGCGCGGCCGACTTTGCTGATGGGCGATTTAAACGAATGGCGCGGCAAAAGTGCCTCGCTAAAAACCCTCGGTGAGCAGTTCACTATCGGGCAATCGCGACCCAGTTTCCCCTCGCGATACCCGCTGCTGGCACTCGACCGGATGATGACCTGTATTCAGGGCGAGCTTATGGATATTGCCACCCATGACAGCCCGTTGGCCCGCCGCGCCTCGGACCATCTGCCGATTACCGCCAGGCTGCGGCTGGTGCCGCAAAGCGTAGAGGGGCTGTGATGACAGCACTAGCCATGCAGGTTCTGCTCTGGATTGTGGTCGGCGCAGGTGCGATCGGCATAGCATCCTGGCTGGCGCACTGGTCCTACCGTCGGTTCCTCCGCCGGGCGCGCGGACCTGCATCAAAGTCGCTTGGTCGTGGAGAGGTGCCGACAAAACTCGATACGCTGCTCGATCCCTTGGCAGCACAGAACCAGGGCCAATCCGGCCTTGCGACATTGCTTGACAATTCCGACGCATTCGCCACCCGCGCCCTGTCGGCGGCGCAGACGGGGCGCAGCCTTGACCTGATGTATTACATCTGGCGCACCGACGTGACCGGTTGGCTGCTGCTTGACGCGCTGGTTTTGGCGGCAGACCGGGGCGTGCGCATTCGCCTGCTGCTGGACGATGTGAATGTGCAGGGATTTGACCCGGCTTTTCTGGCGCTGACCCAACACAAGCTCATCGAAGTGCGGCTGTTCAATCCGACGCGCAACCGGGGCCATGCCGTGCGGCGCGCCATCGAGATGGTTCTGGGACTGGCAAGGTTCAACCGCCGCATGCATGGCAAACTGTGGATCGCGGACGGAAGGTTGGCGATCATCGGCGGGCGCAATATTGGCGATACGTATTTTGGCGCGGTCGATGCCGGGACGCGCAACTCGGTTGACGCCGACATGCTGCTGGTCGGGCCGAAGGTGGATGAGGTGGCGGCGCTGTTTGACAGCTATTGGAATCTTGGGCTCTCGATGCCGATCCTTGCCCTCTGGCCCGGGTTCAAGATGAATCTGGCCAAATTTTGCACCCGTTTGGCCTGCGAGGTCCGCAGCCCTGCGTCGCGCCGCTACCTCGCGCGCACGCTGGACGGGCGTACGGCAGAGTCAGTGCTGGCCGGGCAGCTGCACTGGACCGACAAGGTGCAGCTTCTTGCCGACCCGCCGGACAAGGCGTATGGCAACCACTCTGCCCCCTGGATGTCGACGGCCATCGCCGACATACTGCTGCGGGCCAAGTCCGAGGTTCGGCTGATCACCCCATATTTCGTACCCGGTCGGGCGGGCATTGAGGGGTTGACCGTACTTGCGAAGCGGGGTGTCAGGGTAAACCTGTTGACCAATGCGCTGTCGGCGACCGACATGCTGCTGGTTTATGGCGCCTATCGGCGTTACCGCAGCACACTTCTGAAGGCAGGGGCTGTGATCCATGAATTCTCGCCTGCGCCCAAGCCAAATCGCAAACGTGATGTGCTCCATTCGAAAGTGTTCGTGATCGACGGGGTGCAGGCCATCGTCGGCTCGCTGAATTTCGATCTGCGTTCGGCCTTCACCAACACGGAATTGGGGCTGTTGTTCGAACACCCCGCGCTGGTGGCTGACATCACCCGGATGATCGACGCGCTGAGCGCCCCGGATCAGGCCTATGCCGTATCGCGCCCCGAACATGCGCTGCACTGGAGCGTTGCGCGTCCCGGTCTGCCAACGGTCATGTTCGTGGAACCTGAGGCGAGCGCACCGCAGCGGGCTATTTCGTGGCTTGTCGGGCTGTTGCCGATTCAGGCCTACCTATGATGTCGGCCAGGCTCGGGCTGACACCGCGAATGCCGTCATCGGACCAGTTGCCAGATTCGGCCTGTGGTGGCAGTGCAGCATCCAACACGCCGCCTCGATTGCATTGCGGCGGGTGTTACTGTTCGGGTTCACTGGATTCAGCGCCACCCTGATCGCCTCTGCCTTTTTCGGGGCGTTGGCGGTGGTCTATTGTGAACGGGACCCAAGCGGCGTGTTCACGGCAGCGATAACACCGGTCGCTATTGCCGTTGTCACAAATTTCGTCGGACAAAGAATTACTTGGACGCCATCTCTCGTTCTTATCGATGGCGGGCATCTCGTTGCCATTTTCGACCGACATCTGGGGCTGTCTCGCGCCGCTGCTTGACAGCCTTTGTGGTTAGCCGAATATTTAATCCGGAGAGATGGCCTGAACAAATGCCTCCGCGTCAGACAATAAGCACCGGCGCAAAGCCACCGCCCGGTGTGCGGAAATTCGTGGTCTGGCCCTGATAAAGCCGGGCCGCAACGAGCGGCGTTTGCGCCCGGTAGGTATAGAGCCGAACATCGACCTTGCGCAGCGTGGGCACGCCATCGAGCCGGATCATCCGTTGGCCAGGGGCGGCAATGGTCTGCGCCACATACTCGGCTTGCAGAATATCGGCCCAGACCGATTTCGTCAGCTTGTCGCCGGATACACCGCCTTGCCCCGACACCGGCTTGAAGAACAACTGCCGCCGTGCGGTCCACAACTCATCCGCGTTCCGGGGCGTCACCATCCGGGTCTGTGGTATCCCAGACAGCCGCGCAATCAGCGAGGGCGCGACCCCAAGCCCGGCCAGCGCCACCGAGTCTGACAACAAAGTCAGATTGCGCTTATGCGCCAGAGCCGCGTGATTGTGCGGGTTCGGGGTCAGCACCACGGACCCATCAAGGTAGGCGCGGCGCAGGGCGGCGTGGCTGGGTTCAGCCAGTGCGAAATCGACGAGTCGATCATAGACCAGATCGATCTGTAAATCGCCGAAGAACAGCCCAGTGACACGAATTTCCAACGCGCCCGGGTCGCAGATCACCGTATCAATCCCCGCCCAGATCAGCATCTGCTGCGCCAGCACAAATTCGGGATACAAATACTGCCCCTCAGGCCCATCGTCGACAATGGCGATCCGGCGCAGCGGGGCGTCCCCGCGCTGGCGCTGCCATTCTGCGCGGAACATGGCCAGAACATGCGCCTCAAACCCCAGCGTCAGCCCATCCTCTGGGCGGTGCACCAGTTCGGCGCAACATATCGATTGCGCCCGGGCCAACAGGGCGTTCAGGAACGCGCCCCCGGCATTGGTATTCACCTCAATCAGCTTGGGGTCGTCGTCTCCCAGATGAAAATCATAGCCCATCAGCGCGCCCGCCGGACCGGGATCAAGCTGTGAAATCTCCGGCGCCCAGGCCATGACCGCTTCGCGAAAGGTCGGGATTTGCGCCACCGCCTCGATTGCTGTGACGGTAGTTAGCATGGCCTCCAGTGCCGCGGCCGGCAGAAACACCGGTACGTTGGAAAACAGATGCGGATGGCTCTCAGCCATCTGGAAGGACAGACACGGGTTCCCCGAATCGGTCGCAAGAGCCCGATCAAGTTTCGCCTGATCAATTGTGATGCAGAAACAGCTCTGATTCAGGTCCGCCGGGACCAGACCGGGCGTGCCGTGAAGCAAGGTATCACACAAGACGGGCATCTGGTTTCCTAATATGGCTTCAGCTGAAGGCGGGAACGGATGGTCACTCTGGCAGGCAACACTCATTTCCCAGCATATCCCATCTTTTTCCCCGCGAAGTTGATCGAGGTCAACGTGGTTGGCTCGCAAGCGCTAGGCTATGTTCATCTGCCGCCATCGGCGCGATGACACTTGCTCGACAAGGAACAGAAGAACGGCCCGTCGGGCAATTGCCGGCGTGCGGCGGTCGAGATAACGGCCGCGCCCTTCAGCGCCACAGTGACTTACGACCATGATCGGTGCTCAAACATCTTTGCTTGCCCGACCACTTGGGGGTGCCCCCTGACGCTCCAAAGGTCCACTCGCCAGCGGTGGCTGCGAGACGCCCCATTTGGACCATGCCGGAATTGACGGCCGCAACGATGGCGGCGACTGAAAGAGCCCGGCCGACAAAAAGGGCGCATGGCCAAGGACGCGTTGGCCCATGAGATGGGCCACGCGTCCGGCATGGATACGCAGGCTATGGTCCGCGACATGCGCAGCCGGTCATTTATCTGCCCGTTTTTCACAGTCTGCGTAGGATGGGCTGAACAGGAATTAGCGCGCGACGAAAGCGTTCATGCCGAACCCGCCAGCCCTTCATCCGCCCAGGACGGCAAGCACGACCCCGATTATCGTCAGGACCATCCCTGCCATCGCAAGCGGGGTGAGGCTCTCGCCCAGAAAGGCGACGCTGATCGCGACTCCCAGAAGCGGTACGAGGAAGTTGAAGGCGTTCGCGGTGTTCAGCGGACAGTCATTGAAAACAGCTATCCACAGCGTGAATGTCACTGCCGTCCCTCCAATCCCCAAGACGATCACCAGCGCAAGAAATCGGGGCTCCAGCACCACTGAAGTGAACGGTTCGGACACGAAGGCAAGAATGGCGAGAGGCACCGAGCCAAGCAGAAGTTGAACCGCTGCCGCAGCGATCGGGTCGACATCCGAAGCAAATCGCTTCGTCAGGGCGTTGCCGAAAGCGCTTCCCCCAGTCGCCGAGACAATCGGCGCAATTCCCGCGACCGCCGTGGTCCCCCCAGCCGAAATGTCCTGAAGCGTCATCGCAGTTAGTCCGGCAAGGGCTACGGACATCCCGATAGCCTGCCATTTTCCAATGGGCTGGCCGAACATCACCAACGCCAGAAGGCCCGCGACGATGGGTTGCGTTCCCGCAACCACGGCGGCAATGCCCGGCGCGATCAGGCCACCCGCACCAAACACGCTCGCGAAGCCCATGGTCGTAGCGGAAAAGCCCGACCCCCCAGCCAGCAACCAGAGCCGTCTTGTTTGGGGAAACGGGCGGCGCAGCACCAAAGCCAGCATCAGCAGCGAAAGCCCGGCAACGCCCGCACGGAGCGCGGCAAACTGGAACGGAGGTGCGCGGGCAAGTCCAACCGACAGAAGCGGGTAGCAAAGCGCAGTTAGCGTCGCGACCGCGAGCAGGCTGGCGACCGTTCCGCGACCAAGCGGTTTGGAATAGTCACCCGGCAATGGTGATTGCCGGTGCAACGGTCGCGTATTCCAATGCATAGGCAATTTCCCCGGCGCTCCCCGCGTGAAGGCGAAACAGCGGTTGTCCCTTCACGACTGTGTCGCCGACCCGGACCGCAAGGGTAAGCCCTGCGGCGAGATTGCCGGGCGCCCCTGCCAGCTTCGCCAGCCGCGCCAGTTTCCGGTTATCGATGGCAGCAACGCTGCCGGCAGCGGTGGACACCACTTCATGGCTCTGCACCGCTTCAGGCGGATCGCGCAGGCCACCCTGCGCCTCGCAGATGGCGGCGAATTTCGCCCAAGCGCGACCGTCTGAAAGCACAGCCCGCGCGAGGTCGGAACCGGTGCCGGGCGCGGCCACCCCGCCAGTTTCCAGCAACGTCGCCGCAAGGGCAAGTGCGCGTTCGGCAAGGTCCTGTGGTGCCCCGAAATCGCGTCTCAGGACCGAAAGGACATCACGTGCCTCTGGTGCCGGGCCAATGCCGCGGCCAACCGGTTGGCTGCCATCGGTCAGCAGGCAGGCAACGTCGAGGTCCAGCGCGGTGCCAACCATTAAAAGCCGCCCAGCAAGTGCCCGAGCGGACTCAGCGGTCCTCATCTTGGCAGTGGGGCCGACCGGGATGTCGATCACGACATGGGTAGATCCGGCGGCAACCTTCTTCGACAGAACAGATGCAATGAGCTGGCTTTCAGCATCGATGTCGATCTCGCGTTCGATCCGCACGAACGCATCATCCGTCGGGCTGAGCCGGACCGCGCCACCCCAGACGACGCAGCCGCCCTCTGCCTCGACCACGCGGCGAATCGCGGGCAGGTCCAGATCGACGGGCGCCAGCGTTTCCATCATATCTGCAGTCCCTGCGGGCGAAGTAATGGCACGCGATGACGTCTTCGGGATCACAAGGCCACATGCCGCAACGATAGCTACGACGATCGGCGTCGTCCGGTTGTCGGGAAGCCCACCGACACAGTGCTTGTCCATCACGCGCGGGACATCCCATTTCAGGCGTTCTCCGACCGCGACCATCGCGCGGGTCAACGCGATTGTCTCTGAATCATCGAGCGGCAGCGCGGCACTTGCTGACAGGAATGCCGAGATCTGAATATCGCTGAGACGACCGGCCTGGACATCCCGCAGGATGGACACAAAGTCAGTCTCCTCGAGATGGCCACCGTAAAGCTTGCGGCGCACCAGAGACATCGAGCCCGCTGCAGATGCGGGCAGAACTATGGCCTCGGCCCCCTCTGTGGCACCGAGGCGCGCCCATGCGTCTTCGGACAGTGCGATTTCGTGCAAGTTCAGCACCGTTCCATCTACGGGCAGAAGCCGGGCAGTAACGCGACGCCCACCGGATTCGATTTCAACACGCGCACGGGCGTGCAGCCCTTCGGACCGGCAGACTTGGCAATCGGATCGCATCATGGCAATAGCTTCACCCTGGCTGTGCAGGCCAATCCGCAAAAGCCGCATCGGCGTTGGTGCCTCGTAGACGTCGCCATTCCTTTCGCTCACAGTGTGAACTCCTGATCCTGCCTCGCAGCATCCGCGCGCCATCCAAGTTCGCGCTTGATCTTCACGCGCAGTGCCTCGGCTGCCTCCGGCTCGCCGTGGACGATGGTGACGTGCTTGGGAGCGGATCGGAACCCGCCCATCCAGCGGAGCAACTCACCCGCATCAGCATGGGCGGAAAGCATCGCAAGGTTCGCCACTTCGGCCCCTACCGGCACCGATTCGCCAAACATCTTCACTTCGGATGCGCCATCGACCATCGACCGCCCGCGCGTGCCAGCCGCCTGGAAACCGGAAAAGAGGATGAGGTTGCGCCGATCAGGGGCAAAGGCGCGGATGTGGTGCAGGACGCGTCCCCCGGTTGCCATGCCGCTAGCCGAAATCACGATCTTCGGGTAGGGATTGGCGGTAATTGCCTTCGATTTCTCGACATCGCGGACATAGGTTGCGATGGCGCAGGCGTCGCGGCAGGTGTCGGCGGACATGCGGTGGTCATTGGGGTAGGTGCAAAGCAGTTCACTTGCATTGATCGCCATCGGACTGTCGAGGTAGACTGGCAAATCCCGGAACCAACCACCCTGCTTCAATTTCCAGATGTAATAGAGCAGGCTTTGCGCCCGACCGACAGCGAAGGCCGGAATGACCACGGTGCCGCCCCGCGCGGCGGTGCGTGAAATCAAGGTCGCCAGCGCCTCGGCCGGGTCGGTCTGATCATGGATGCGGTTGCCGTAGGTTGATTCAATGACAATATGATCCGCTTCTTCCACCGGCTCCGGGTCAACCATGACTTCGTCTCCGTAGCGGCCCAGATCGCCAGAGAACACCACCTTGCGCCCACCCCAGTCGATGCTGGCAGACGCCGCGCCCAGA
This sequence comes from Cypionkella psychrotolerans, assembly GCF_001294535.1. Classification (GTDB taxonomy): domain Bacteria; phylum Pseudomonadota; class Alphaproteobacteria; order Rhodobacterales; family Rhodobacteraceae; genus Cypionkella; species Cypionkella psychrotolerans. The sequence goes on from NZ_LGIC01000069.1 coordinate 39,084, forward strand.
ATGTGACCCGCACGCCGATACGTCAGCGCGGCGTCCCCCAGGATTGCGGTCGCTTCATGGAAATCGACGTCGACAAACGCCTCCAGCGCGCGCTCGGCGTCCTTGACGCCGTAAAGAGGCCGCGCGGGCTTGTGCTTGGTGTAGCCCCTTCGGTTGGCATATTCCGCGTCTTTTTCCTGCAGAAAGCCGCTGTCGCGCAGGATCAGCTCTGCCACGGCACGGGTTGCGGGTGTGGCGTAGATCGGGCCGCGGAATCCGTCGGCCACCAGTTTTGGAAGATAACCCGAATGGTCTAGGTGCGCATGGGTTAGCACGACCGCACCGATCGACCGCGGTTCGACCGGAAACGGTGCCCAGTTGAGGTCGCGCAGATTCTTCAGGCCTTGAAACATGCCGCAATCCACCAGAATGCGCTGGTTGCCACGGGTCAGAAGATGGCGCGAGCCGGTGACGGTTCCGGCCGCTCCGTGCGTTGTAAGGGTCAGCATCAACGATCTCCTGTCAGAGCCGAAGTCGGCATGTGATTCATCGCGAAGGCAGCTCCGCCAGTGCGTGAGCCACCAGCGGGGCAAGCGGGACCGCATTCGAGGGATGCGGCACGCTATCGCAGGACACCACACGCGCCGAGACCGCCTGAAGCCGCGCGAAGGCGTCGCCGGCGAAAAGCGCATGGACCACGGCACAGACCGGCCGCGCCATGCCCCGCGCGGCAAGAAGGTTCGCAGCCGCGATCAAGGTGCGCCCGGACGAGGCGATATCGTCGATCAGGACCGGGGTGCAGATGGCATGTCCTGTAAGGTCGGGTAGTTCGACAGACACGTCGAAGTCACCGCGCCGGGTCTTTTCCATCACCGTCCAGGGCGCACTGATCCGTTCGGCAATCGCTTGGACCCATTGCGCGCTTTCGGAATCCGGGCCGATGAGAAGCGGGCGTTCCACCTCGGCCAGGATCCAGTCGGCCAGCGCCGGGGCCGCCTGCACCGCTGCGGCCGGAATGTCGTAGAGGTCAGACAGCGCAGTGCGGCGGTGCAAATGCGGATCCACCGTCACAAGCCCATCGAACAGTGACGAGACGAGCCGTGCGAACGTGTCGGACGTCACCGCTTCGCCAGGTTTAAACGCCTTGTCCTGCCGCATGTAGGCAAGATAGGGCGCAACCAAACGGACACGCGCTGCCCCCTGCGCGCGGGCCGCGTCGGCGGCAAAGGCAAGGCGGAGGAAATCCGGATCCGGTCCGGACAGCGTGGCAACCACATCGACGGCACGACTGTTCACGGACGACAACAGTCGCAGATAGGTCTCGCCGTCTGGAAAGCGGCGCGTTTCAATCGCGCCTACGTCGCCGCCCCCGGCAAAAGCAAGCTCGCGGGCGAAGTTCTCATTCCCGGGCATGGCCAAGATCATCGGAATAGGAGACATCTTTGCTGCCTTCACTGCTTATCAAGCTGGCTCAAGTCCCGCCCGGCCATCACGCAAATCGCCGAAAGAAATAATTTCGGATCGGGACAAACAGTACGGCAATGTACCATCCGTAGAAAGCCGCCCAGAATAGTCCCAGAACGACACCTTTTGCCGTGAGCCAGACGAAACCCGGAAAGACTGCATCGAATACCATTCGCATTCCTTGTGTCGGCAGAACGAGCGCCGCCAGCAGGCAAAGGATGAAACTGACCGCGAAGAATACCGACAGTGTAAAGCCAAGCGGCACGATAGAAAGGGGACGAAATTCTCGATGATCCATGACAATTTCTCCAACGGTTAGGCAACACTGCCCGATATGATTAAAGACGCTCCTACGAGAAGGACATTACATCGGCGCCAGATCAGAAAATTTGGCGCGCCTGCCCAACCTCTCTTCGAAGGCGATGTCCCCAGGAATCAGCGCGAAGTGAGTTTTTTGAAACTTCAGGCGGCACTTCTGGCCGGGTCGTGTCCGAACAGCTCCGGGCATTCTTCGGCGCATTTGTTGGTCAGGATAATCCAAGCCAGATGCACCGTCGCCAACCCTGCGAGAAGGCAGAAGAATGAGATGTAGGCGTAGCGCAGCAATGTCACATCCAGCACCACCACTCCCACCACGGTCAGCGCGAAGTGCCTCATGTGCCGATAGTGCGACAAGGCGGGGGGTGCGATGATCAGAACGACATAAAGCGTGTAACTAACCCAGCGTGGCATAAACTGGTCAAGCAGCATCGAATTCTCGTAAGCGAGTGAGTCGCGGTTGACCGTAACCACCAGCCAGTCTGTCCCCAACCCGTGCGGGATGTAGAGCAGAAGGCCAAGCAGCAGCCCCACCCCTGTCATAGCAAGGAACCAGGGACGGCGGCGGCTCTCCGGCGGCTCCAGCACCCATACCGAGAAGGGGATCCAAAACGGCCACATGAACCAGGTGAAGAAGATAAAGCTCATCGCGCCCCACACCATCGTGGTATGGTCGCCTCCGTTGACGCCGACCCAGACAAACCCCTCACTGAATTGCTGGATGCCCGCGAATAGTGGCATCAGACCGATGGGAAGATAGCGCCAGTTACTGCGCACGGCTTTGACGATGATCGCGGCGCCCCCCGTTGTCAGAAGCGCGCTGGCAGTGAAGCTGACGGTGGCCGAGAGACACATTGCGCTGTCCTTATTCTAGGCTGAGATGACGGTTCCGGCCACTCCGTTAAGGATGGCAGTGGCGTCTTCCATCCGGCCGATGCCCGCCAGTTGCCCACCCTTTGCGACAAAGCTCAACCCGGCGGCGACCTTCGGCCCCATGGATCCTTCCGGTAGCGCCAACTGCCCTGCCTGGGCGGCGGACAGGCGCGGAATGCGGCGGACGGCAGGCGTGTCAAACCCTTCCATCACCCCTTCCACATCCGTCAACATGAGCAGCGCGTCAGCGCCAAGGCCATGCGCAAGCAGGGCGCTGGCGTGATCCTTATCGATCACCGCCTCGACGCCGATCACGCTGCCGTCGCCCCGCCGCACCACTGGAATTCCGCCGCCCCCGGCGCAGATCACCACCACGCCTTGCGACAGGAGCAACTGGATCACCCGCAGGTCGGGAATCTCGACGGGCTTCGGCGAGGGCACGACGCGCCGCCAGAACGCTCCGTCTGGGGCGACGGACCAGCCACGTTGAGCGGCAAGTGCTTTCGCCTCGGCCTCGCTGTAGACCGGGCCGACAGGCTTCGTCGGATAGGTAAATGCCGGATCGGCCGGATCGACCAGAACCTGAGTCAAAAGGGCCGCCACCGGACGGTCGTGGCCCAGTGCGTTCTCCAGCTCCTGCTCGATCAGATAGCCGATCAGGCCTTCGGTTTCCGCACCCAGCACATCCAGCGGGTCGGGTGCTTCGGGCCGGAATGCGGCCCCCTGCAACGCCAGCAGCCCGACTTGCGGGCCGTTACCGTGCGTGACGACCACATCATGCCCCGCGCGCACCAGGGCGGCCAAAGCCACCGCCGCGCGCGCGACGTTGGCGCGTTGCACTTCGATTGTCATGGGCTCGCCCCGCCGCAGAAGGGCATTGCCGCCAAGGGCTGCGACAACCAGCACCTCAGCCTCCCAAAGTGGCAACAAGCACCGCCTTGATGGTGTGCATCCGGTTTTCGGCCTGATCGAATACGATCGAGGCCGGGCTTTCGAACACCTCGTCGGTGACTTCCATCTCGGAAATGCCGAACTTGGTCGCGATGTCCTTGCCGACCTGGGTGTCCGCATTGTGAAAGGCGGGCAGGCAATGCATGAACTTGGCGCGCGGATTTCCGGTCTTTTTCATCAGTTTGGCATTGACCTGGTAAGGCAGCAGCAACTTTATCCGGGCGGGCCATTTGTCTTCGGGCTCTCCCATCGAAAGCCAGACATCGGTGTAGACGAAATCGACGCCCTTGACCGCATCGCCTACATCTTCGGTGATCATGATCCTCGCGCCGGTCTCTTTGGCTATCGCCTCCGCCTCAGCCTGAATGGCTTTGGCGGGCCAGCAGGCCTTGGGCGCGCAAAGCCGCACATCCATGCCCATCTTGGCCCCGCCGATCAAGAGGCTGTCGCCCATGTTGTTTTTGGCATCGCCCAGAAACACATAAGAAATCTGTCGCAGCGGCTTATCGCTGTGCTCTTGCATGGTCAGGAAATCGGCGAGGATCTGGGTCGGGTGGAATTCATCGGTCAAGCCGTTATAGACCGGTACGCCGGAATAGGCGGCCAGCTCCTCGACAATCGACTGGCCGAAGCCGCGGTATTCGATGGCATCATAGACTCGGCCCAGCACCCTTGCGGTATCCTTGACGCTTTCCTTGTGGCCGATATGGCTGCCCGATGGCCCCAGATAGGTCACGGTGGCCCCCTGATCATGCGCGGCCACCTCGAACCCGACGCGAGTGCGGGTGCTGTCTTTTTCAAAGATCAGCGCAATCTCCTTGCCCTTCAGACCCGGCTGTTCGGTACCCGCATACTTCGCGGCTTTGAGGTCCGCTGCGAGTTTCAGCAGAAATCCGATCTCGGCAGGTTTGAAATCGCGCAAGGTGAGGAAACTGCGGTTCTTGAGGTTGTAGCTCATGTTGCGTTCCTTCGGGATTGGGGTCTATTCGGCATCGCGAATGGTGGGGCAACTCATGCAATGGCTGCCACCCCGGCCCCGGCCCAGTTCGGCCCCCGGGAGTTCCAGCACCGTGATGCCGACGGCGCGCAAGGCGGCGTTGGTGTCGTCGTTGCGGTCGTAGCCGACCACCACGCCGGGGCGTAGCGCCAGCAGGTTGTTGCCGTCGTTCCATTGTTCGCGGGCGCGTTCCGCCGGATCACCCCCACCAGTTGGCACGATGGTTAGTTTCGGCAGGCTCAGCACCTCGGCCACCACGTCGAACAGCGGGCGGGGGTCAGCGCGGAATTGCAGGGGGGCATTGCCTTCGACGGGGCGTAGATCGAAACAGGTGATTGCATCGGCGACCTCTTTGAAGGTTGTCACCACATCGCCGCCCAGCAGTGTGAACACGGTATCCAGATGCATGGCGGACCGGCTTTTGGGAAGTTGGCAGGCGATCACCCGGTCGACCACGCCCTTGGCAAACAGCGAGGCCGCCAGAAGGCCGATGCCCTGCGGCGAGGATCTTTCGCCCATGCCGACCAGCACGGTGCGGTTGCCTACCGGCATCACGTCGCCACCCTCAACCGAGGCAAGGCCATGCTCCACTGTCGGGTCGCCCCAATGCACCGCAGCCTTGCCCGCGAATTTCGGATGAAACCGGTAGACGGCGGCGGTCAGCAGGGTTTCGGGCTTGCGCGCCGCCCAGTACATGGGGTTCAGCGTGACGCCACCGTAAACCCAGGCAGAGTTGTCGCGGGTGAAGAGGAAATTGGGCAGCGGCGGCAAAACAAACCCATGCGGCCCGAGATAGCTGCCAAAAAGGCCCGAGGGTTTAAACGGCAGATCGCCAACCTCCAGCCCGCCAATCAGGTATTCGGCGAGCTTTGCCCCCGGTAAATCGTGCATCCATGCCAGCAGTTCACCAAGCATCCCGGTGCCGACATCATTGGGGGTGATGCGGTGATCGAGCACCCATTTGCGCGCCTGCGGAATGTCCAGCACCTCGGCAAGCAGGGTGTTCACATCCAGCACCTCGACGCCTTCGGCCCGCATCAGGGTCGAGAAAACGTCATGGTCCTTCTGCGCCTGCTTGACCCAGAATACATCGTCAAACAGCAGTGCCTGCGCGTTGGAGGGCGTGAGGCGGCGATGCGCCAGACCGGGGCGGCAGACGATGACCTGCCGCAGTCTGCCGGTTTCGGAATGAACTCCAAGATCATGGGTCGTCATGGGGAATGTCTCCAATGTCAAAGGATCGCGCCGATGCTCAGTACCACCGAGATGAAAATCGTCAGGATAAGCAGAAGCGGCCAGACAAACACGATCCAGCGGTCATAAGAGATGCGGCCAATCGCCAGCGCCCCGATCACCACTGCCGAGGTGGGGGTGATGAGGTTGACCAGACCACTGGCCGATTGATAGGCCGTCACCACCAGGTCGCGCGTCACCCCGGCGAAATCGGCTAGGGGTGCCATGATCGGCATCGACAGTACGGCGAGGCCAGAGGATGAGGGAACAAGGAAACTCATCGCCACTTCAATCCAGAACATCAGGTTGATGAAGGCCAGTTCCGGCAGTCCGCTCACCGCCTGCGCCGCCGCGTTCAGGATCGTGTCGGCGATCAGGCCGTTCTGCATGATCACCACGATACCGCGGGCAAGGCCGATGATCAGCGCCACGCCCAACAGATCGCGCGCACCGTCAACAAAGGTCGAGGTCAGACGCTTTTCGCCAAGCCGTCCCACCAGCCCGATCAGGATTGCCATGCCAAGGAACAGCGCCCCCATCTGCGCCATCCACCAGCCCTGTGACGACACCCCCCAGATCAGTCCCACAAAGGTCGCCGCGAACAGTACCAGGATCACAGACTGGGTGCCGCTCAGACGGTCGTTCCCGGTCCCATTGCCACCCGACAAGAAGGCTTGCCGATCGCGACTCGCCTGGGCCGCCACCACGGACCTTGCCGGATCGGCCTTAACTCGCAGCGCGTAGCGGGTGACATAGGCGATGCAGATCGCCAGCCCGCCCAACAGCAGCACAACGCGCAACACCATGCCTTCTGTAAAGGCCACCCCAGCGGCATTTGAGGCAATGACAGTGGCAAAGGGATTGATCGTTGAGCCCAGCGTGCCGATGCCGGCGCCGATCAGGATGACCGCCACCGCCGTCATCGTGTCGAACCCCGCGACCAGCATCGCCGGGATCAACAGCGGATAGAACGCCAGCGTCTCCTCAGCCATGCCGTAGGTCGTGCCGCCCAGTGCGAACAACGACATCAGGATCGGGATCATCCAGACCTCGCGTCCGTTCAGCTTGCGCATCGCCGCTTTGATGCCGGTGTCGATCGATCCGGTGGCATTGACCACGCCCAGAAAGCCACCCAGAAACAGAACGAACAGCGACACGTCGATGGCGTTCGCGGCATAGCTGTCGGGGTCGTAAAATCCGGCAGTCGGGGCCAGCAGGACGTCGATGAAACCCTGCGGATTGGCCTCGACCGTCTTGTAGGTGCCCGCCACCGCCACTTCGCGCCCGACGGCGTCGTTCTGCACCCGGTCAAACTTGCCCGCCGGAATGATCCAGGTCAGGGCTGCCACGACGATGATCAGCGCGAACAGGATCGTATATGCGGTGGGAAATCGCGAGGCGAGACTGTCAGGTTGTGGGGTGGGGCTAAGTGCCATGGCGGTCTCTTTTCCAATCATTTTACGGGTTGAGCAGTTGATCCGAGGATCGGCAAAAACCCCGGAACGCGTCGCGCATAGTCGTCAAAGACGGCACCGAACCGGGCGCGGGTTTCGCGCTCTTCGGCGCGGGCCAGACGGGCGTACATCCAGATCAGGAACGGATACATCGCAAGCGTCAAAAGCGTCGGCCATTGCACCAGAAACCCGGTCAGCACCAGCACGAAGCCTGCGTATTGCGGATGGCGCAGCCGGGCATAAAGACCTGTGGTGGCCAGTTTGCCGCTGCGTTGTGCGGCATACAGCACCGGCCAGGCGGCGGAAATCAGCCAGAAACCACCGCCGATCAGCAAGAAGCTGAGCAAATGGAACGGGCCGAAATGCGGATTGCCTCCCCAGCCGAACATCATCTCGGGCAAATGGCCCGCGTCATGCGCAAACCAGTCGATACCGGGATAGCGGGTCTGCAGCCAGCCGGACAATAAGAATATGGTAAGTGGAAACCCATACATCTCGGCAAAGAGGGCCACCAGAAACGCGCTGAACGCGCCGAAACTGCGCCAGTCGCGCGGCGTCTGCGGCTTGAAGAAACTGAAGGCGAACAGGATGAAAATCGCCGCGTTGATAAGGGCAAACAACCACAGGCCATAGCCAGAGGACGTGGTGATCATGGCTTGTCTCCGGTGTCATTAGTCTGATCATCTGGCGCTTTGGCCTGAGGTTCGTTGTGGCTGCCATGCCCACCGTGCCCGCCGTGGCCCCGGTGCATGAAGAAATGCATCCCGATCCAGACTGCCAGAAACACAAAGGAACCCGAAGTGCCGCCAAAAATATGGACGCGGTGTTCATAGCCGAGCAGGATCGCGGCGATGACAAGAAAGACGATTAGGGCAATTCCGGTAGAAGACTGCCAGAAACCGGGGTTGGGCTCTAGCTTGTGCATCGAATGATCATGGTCTTGCATCGCTGTTTCTCCTTGAACACTACAGACTTGGCGCGAATGTTTTGCAGGCTTTGGCCTTGAGAACCGATGCTGGAACATGGACCAACGTCATGCGGCAACTCCCGGTTCTTCACCTGAGCCGAAATGCTGCCTTGCATCCTTGACCATGCGCCAAACGCACCATCTGGCGTAAATCGGCGCGAAAATCCGGCCAAGCCAGCGCCCTACAAGACCGGATGGCAACCGGTAGTCGATGAAAACCCGGACCTCGGTTCCTGCGCCCATTCTCCGCGTCACAAACCGCATGACGTAGCTGTCGATCACCAGCAGGCGCTGCAGCCCGCGGGTTTCCCAACGCTTGGTGCTGGGTGGCGTCCGCTGCGTCACGACCTCTTCGACGAACAGCGAAAGGCCTAGAAAGCGTCCGCCCGTCCGGATCACAGATCCCACGGCGCGGCCTTGTGCGGCGTCAAATTGATAGGTCATCCGCCCGCCCAGCATCATCATCGACCGCCTGCCCATATGGGCGGCAAGCCTGGTCTGATCGTCGAGATGGGCGAAAACGTCGGACTGTGAGCCGCTCACAATGGCCTGGGACTGATCGTGATGGGTCATTGGTGGCACGGTCTTGATCCTGACAGATTCCGCCTGCCCCCATATCGGGCGGCATGACGTGGCGACTTTTCAGATACAGACGCGGCTTGGGTCGGAACATTACAGGCCGGACTGCCAGATTGCGCCAAAGCACCGCCGCTGCTGTGGTGGCATACCGGTTTTGGCTGTTTCAACGTGCTCGTTGCATTTGGCGGGCTCGCGGCCCGGTTGATCGAGATCAAAGCACGACAGGGCCTGTTGTGACCAAATGCAGACAAGGAACGATTCCTTGGCGGTGGTGCCATCCCAATGCAACTTAAGTTCAACAGGCCGAAGATCAAAACTGCGATCTTGCAGACCATTGCCCTGCTGATGATTTTCGGGCTGTTCCTGACCACCGCAAATGCCGAAGTGCCGACAATGGCGGATCATCCGGTGGCCGAGATCAGTCTTTCCGCCGTGCCGTCCGATTGCCAGACTTCTGGCCCGTCACTTGGCCACACACATTGCAATGCCAATACAGTCGTTATTCCCGAAAGACGGGCACTTGATGTCCCGCTCATGCCCGTCGCCGACTCAGGCGTCTGGCATTATGCGGCGGTGACCTGTGGTCCGGCCCCGATCAATCAGCGGCTGCTTCGCCCGCCCAAAGCCTTTCGTGCGCCTGTCTGACTGACGCGGGGTGGTCCAACGCCTCCGCGTTGCGATCCAACCGCTTTTCCACGCACGGAGCACCCCATGTCCATCCATAGCTACATGCTGTCCGAACCGGACAACCGCGCTGCTGTCAATCCGGCCGTCAATCAGCACCTGATTGCGGGAAAACAGGCATTTCTAGGTTACCTGCGCCGCAGGCTCGGCAGTCTTGATGAGGCCGAAGACGTGTTGCAGAATTTCAGCCTCAAGGTGATCCGCGCCAGCCAGACCGCAAGCGGCGAGGAAAAGATTGACGCTTGGCTGGGCCAGATCCTGCGCCATACGCTGATTGATCATTATCGGCGGCGTGCCACGCGACTACGGGCGGAAATCGCCTATTCGCAAGAGCAGGGTTTTGAGGAACCAGCGACAGAGGCTGACCCTGCTGCAGGGCCATGCAAATGCTTGCCCAAGGCCTTGTCTCGGCTGGGCCAGGATCAAGCCGCGATCCTGCGCCGTGCCGACCTGGAGGAAGAGCCGCGTACCCAAATTGCCGCCGACCTTGGGCTGACGGCAAACGCCCTGAACGTCCGCCTGCACCGCGCCAGACATGCCTTACGTCAGGAACTTGAATCCGCTTGCCTGTCCTGTCGCGACGGCAGCTTTCTGGAATGCGCCTGTGACTGACGCCTTTGATCCGGCCACCACCGCCAATGCCAGTGCGGTCTGCACCGCCCTGAGCCAAAGCCACGCGTATCTGCGATCTTATCTGCAACGGCGCCTGGGCAACAGCGAGGAAGCCAGCGATGTCATGCAATCTTTCATGTTGCGGGCGATGGAACGCGCCGATGATCTGCGCGATGTCCGAACTGTTCGTGGCTGGCTTAGCCGATTGTTGGCCACATCCCTTGCCGATCACCAGCGTGGTGCGGCACGGCGCAGACAGCGGGAGGCTGTGATGAGGCCGCAATTTTTTGACGAAAGCCCGGCCGCCGAGGTCGAATTGCAGGCCGCCATTTGCGCTTGCCTCCTCGAGTTGATCGCAACGATCAAACCCGATGATGCCGACCTGATCCGGCGCATCGACCTGAACGAGGAACCACGCGCGGCGGTCGCTGCTGATCTTGGTCTGACGCCTTCCACTCTGGCTGTGCGGCTGCACCGCGCCCGCAAGGCACTGAAGCAGCGGTTGGTCGAGATGTGCCTGACCTGCCCGGAGCATGGCTTCATGGACTGCGGCTGCGATGCCGCCCGTCGGGCAGGATTGCTTCGTGCCGCTGCGGCGGAGAAGGGCTGACCTGTAATGATCGCGCGGCCTTTGCGTCTATTGGAATGAGGCCGGGCAAACGAACAGGTTCCGCGCCCTTGGACCCAACGCATCAGGAGAAAGCCATGAACCAGATTTTGAAGCCTGCGCATGATCACAGCGGCCATGCGCAATCGGACAGCCATTCCGCTGCGGGCGGATGCTGCGGCGGTGCCGAGGCCAAGCCGCAGGCGACTGCCGACGCCGCGCCGCAGCATCCGGCCGCCGACAGCAAGACCAAACCGGCAGGATCTTCAGGCTGCTGCTGCGGCTGACCCTACCGCCCGCCCTTTGACGCGACAGCAAGGACAAAAGATGACCAGAACAGCTTCACTTGACGTTGGTGCCTATTTTGACGGGCTGGGCCATCTTGGTGTCGTAAAGCAATTGCTGACCGAACCAGGCGTGCAGGAGGCAAGCTCCAATCCTGGTTCGGCCTCGGTCACAGTGCGGTTTGACGAGGGCGTTACCAGTGTCGGCAAACTGCAGGCGGTGATCGTGGCGTGCGGCCAGCATTGCCGGGGCGAAAAGGTGCCCGCCCATATCTGCGCGCCGGACGACATGCCGGGAATTCCTGCGCCGACCCCGGCGAAGGCCGATCCCCACGTTGGGCATAACATGGCGGGCCCTCATGCGGGGCATGACATGGCGGGCATGGCAAAAACCGGCACCGCCCGCGATGAGATGGCGGCCGAAATGGGCCATGGCGCAGGTGGCGACATGCAATCCATGGTGCGTGACATGCGCAACCGCTTCTTTGTCGCGCTGGTATTTACCGTCCCGATCTTTATCTATTCCCCGATGGCGGGCCTGTTCAAAGCCCCGCCGCCGCCGTTCGGCCTGCGGCTGGATGTATGGTTGCTGATCCTTGGCAGCGCCGCCGTGCTCTACCCAAGTTGGCCGTTTTTTGTCGCCGCCGCGCGGGCGCTGCGCAATGGCGTGCTGAACATGGCGGTGCTGGTCGTGCTGTCGGTCGGCACCGGCTATGTATTCAGCCTAGCATCGGTTTTGTTCTTCCCGGGCGTGCAGTTCTTTGAAGCGGTCGCCGTGCTGCTGGTGTTCATCCTGCTGGGTCACTGGCTGGAAATGCGGGCCCGGGCCGGCGCGTCTGAGGCGATCCGGGCCCTGTTGGACCTCGCCCCGCCAAAGGCAAATGTCCTGCGCAAAGGTGTCGAAGTCGAGGTGTCCACCGCCGAGGTGCTGGCAGGCGAGATCGTCGTAATCCGCCCCGGCAACAAGATCCCCGTCGATGGCGAAGTCACCGAAGGCACCTCATTGGTCGACGAATCCATGCTGACCGGCGAGTCGATGCCGGTGAATAAGACTGTCGGCAGTCAGGTGATCGGGGCAACGATCAACAAGAGCGGCACTTTCCAATACCGTGCCACCAAGGTTGGGGCCGATACCGCGCTGGCCCAGATCGTCAAGCTGGTCCAAGAGGCGCAGAATTCCAAGGCCCCGGCGCAACTGCTGGCCGACCGCGCCTCACAATGGTTGGTGCTGGTGGCGATCGTGGTCGGCCTTGCCACCTTTGCGGTCTGGTATTGGTGGCTGGGCGCACCGCTGCTGTTTGCCCTCACCCTGACTATCACCGTCTTTGTTATCGCCTGCCCCGATGCGCTTGGCCTTGCTACGCCGATGGCGGTCATGGTCGGCACGGGGCTGGGCGCGATGAACGGCATCTTGTTCAAGAACGCCAGCGCGCTGGAGGATGCAACCAGACTCGATGTCATCATCTTTGACAAGACCGGCACCCTGACCATGGGTCAGCCCAAGGTTGTCGAAGTGGTTGCCGCCGAAGGCCGCAGCGAGGACGAGGTTGTGATGGCGGCGGCGGCAGTGGACAAGGGGTCTGACCACCCGATGGCCGTTGCCATCGTCGAACGGGCCGCCAACCTGACCCTAGGTGCGATGTCGGCGTTCGAGACGCTCGACGGTCGCGGGGCCAAGGCCGAAGTCGCGGGCAAGTCGGTGCTGGTCGGCAACCGGCGCCTGATGGACGAAGAGAAGGTGGCGCTTGGCGCGCTGGCGGACCGCGCCGAGACGCTCAAGGGCGCCGGCCGGACGGTCGTGCATGTCGCCGAGGGCGGCCAAGTTCTGGGCCTGATCGCGATTGCCGACGCCTTGCGGCCTACCGCGAAAGCGGCGGTTGCCAAGCTGCGCGAACGCGGCGTGCAGGTGGCGATGCTGACCGGCGACAATGCGGGGACTGCGGCGCGCATCGCGGGCGAACTGGGCATCGATATCGTTTTGGCCGATGTGCTGCCGGGGCAAAAGGCCGAGAAGGTCAAGGAGTTGCAGGCGCAGGGCAAAAAGGTCGGCATGGTGGGCGACGGGGTCAATGACGCCCCCGCCCTGACCCAAGCCGACGTCGGTTTTGCCATTGGCGCAGGCACCGACGTGGCGATGGAAAGCGCCGATGTGGTGCTAATGAAAAGTGATCCCTATGACGTGGTGGGGGCAATCATTCTATCACGCGCCACCCTGCGAAAAATGCACCAGAACCTGTTCTGGGCGGTGGCTTACAACGTGGTGGCCTTCCCGGCCGCTGCGGGTGTGTTTTTCCCCTATGTCGTCAGCCCCGAAATTGCGGCCCTCGCGATGTCAGGCAGCTCTGCCCTGGTCGCCGTCAACGCGCTTCTCCTCAAGAGAACCCGGCTTGAGGGGATCGCAAAGTCGCAACCTGCTACGACCTGACCCGCAGCAGCAAGACATTTCCAGTCATGCCCAGCCCGCAACAAGCGGCACAAAAGAAAGAGTACGAAAATGACCCAACACACAAAACTGCGGATCGCGGTCAACGGCTATGGTGTGATTGGCAAGCGAGTTGCGGACGCAGTCTATCAGCAGATCGACATGACGCTTTCCGGTGTTGCTGACATCGGCACCGATTGGCGCCCACGCATCGCAACGCACAAGGGTTTCGATCTGTTTGGTGCCACGCCAGACGCCGTACAAGCGATGCGCGCTGCAGGAATGCAGGTCACGGGAACGCTCGATGATTTGCTGGAAGTGTCGGATCTGGTGGTCGACTGTACCCCCAAGCATGTCGCTTCCCGAAATGTCGAACTCTACCGTCAGCGCGGTCTGAAATTCATCCTGCACGGCGGCGAAAAGCACGACGTGACCGGTCACTCCTTTGTCGCCGAGGCGAATTTCGCCAGTGCGCTTGATCGCGACTGCACGCGTGTCGTTTCCTGCAACACCACCGCGACGGTGCGCACCCTGTCTGCGCTGAAACGGGCGGGTCTTTTACGCCGAGCACGCGGCACTTTGCTGCGCCGCGCCACAGACCCTTGGGAAAGTCATCTGGGCGGAATCATGAACACCTTGCTGCCCGAACCGGAAATTCCGAGCCATCAGGGCCCGGACGCGCGCACCGTCGATCCGGACCTGGACGTGATAACGATGGCGGTCAAGGTTCCTGAGACGCTGGCCCATCTGCATTACTGGGCCGTTCAACTGACCCGCCCGGCCAGCAAGGACGAAGTTCTCGCCGCATTCCGCACATCTTCCCGGATCGCCTTGATCGGCCAGGATACAGGACTGACCGCGATCAATACGGTCAAGGAGTTTGCAGCTGACCTCGGGCGTCCGCACGACGACCTCTATGAGGTGGCGCTGTGGGCAGACATGCTCAAAGTCGAGGGCGACGAGCTTTTTTATGCCTACATGGTCGACAATCAGGCCATCGTGATCCCTGAAACGATCGACGCGATACGGGCGCTGACCGGCAGTATCCGAGACTTCCGGGACTCGATCGAACGAACCGATGCGGCCCTTAATATCGGGATCATGTCACGGGCTCTTGGTCCGGCATGAATGCATGGCAGCACGTCTCCAGGGCAAATGCTGACACCGGCATAGGCTTGGCATTCATCAACGCAATTTCATGGCGACGGGTGTGATCATTCGGAACTGTGCACCGAAAACCAAATAGGAAAGGGTACTCATCATGGAACTCAGCAATCAAACCGGCAAGACCGCGAAAGCCCCGGACACGAGCGTGCCCGCGGTCCGCAGGTTGTTTCTAGCTATGGCAACTGCCCTCGCTCTGGGCCACCCTGCAGTCGCCCAAACCCTTGCGCCGGGATTGACCAGCGGCGTGGTATTCACAGCTGACGAATATGACTCGACCATCAGCCGGATCGACCTTGGCAGCGGCGAAGTCGCCACGGTTCCAGCGACGATCGAGCCGCACAATATTCAGATATCTCCGGATGGATCCTGGCTGCTTGCCGTGGGATTACCGCCGGACATGGCCGAAGAAACCACCGATCAATCATCGGGCGGCGGCATGGCGGGTATGGACGTCAGGGGCGAGGTCGTGCTGTTCGATCCGCATCACATGGCGGCAGGTCCGGTGGCGCGGATTTACGTCGGGATGCATCCCGCCCACGTCATCACCGACCTGAACGGCTCCCGCGCCTTCGTGACCAATGCCGAAGACGACACGCTCAGCGTCATCGACCTTGCCACGCGCAAGGTGACCGCGACCGTCCCCACAGGCGATTATCCGCATGGCCTGCGCCTAAGCCCGGACGGGCTAGAGATCATGGTTGCCAATGTGCAAAGCGGAACGGTTTCGGTGATTGACACGGCAACGCTGAAAGAGGTCGCCAGCATTCCGGTTGGCATAACCCCTGTGCAAGTGGGGTTCACCCCGGACGGCAGCCGTCTTTATGTCTCGTTGCGCGATGCCAATCAGGTGGCGGTGGTCGATGTGAAAACCAGAGCGCTGGTTGCGACTGTCGATGTCGGCCGCAATCCGATTCAGGTTTTTGCCACGCCGGACGGCCGGTTGGTCTATGTGGCCAATCAGGGAACCGAGGCGGAGCCTGACAACAGGGTTTCGGTAATCGACGTGGCGACAAACACCGTGGTGGCGACAATCGAAACCGGGCGCGGTGCCCATGGCGTGGTGGTCAGCCGCGACGGTGCTACCGTCTTTGTCACCAACATCCTTGACGCAACCGTCTCGGCAATTGACGTGGCGACGCAAATCGTGATCGCGACGGTTCCGGTTGGCAAGGGGCCGAACGGCATCACGTATTTGCCCTGAAAATTTTGCTTGCCCACTGCGACCAATTCCCGTCGCTGCGGGCGAACTTTCCAGCATATGCAAGTCGATAACTCCACACCAGATATTCAAGGGATACAGGTGATGAGCAAGAAATCGAAGAAGCCCGCCAATACCAAGAATGCGATTGTTGAACCAGAAGACTACAAATCCGCTCTGCACGATTTGCAAATTGAACTGGTCAAGCTGCAACGGCATCTGATCAAGAATGACCTGCGGATTCTCATCCTGTTCGAGGGTCGCGATGCCTCGGGCAAGGATGGCGTGATCAAGCGGATCACCGAACACCTCAGCCCGCGCGACACCCGCGTTGTCGCACTTGGCAAACCGTCGAACCGCGACACGCACTCGTGGTATTTTCAACGCTACGCTGCCCAACTACCGGCAACCGGCGAAATGGTCCTGATGAACCGCAGCTGGTACAACCGCGCCGGTGTGGAAAGGGTGATGGGGTTCTGCCCCAAGACTGAACACGAGGAGTTCATGCAATCCGTCTTGCCGTTCGAGCGGCTGCTCGTCAACTCGGGCACGCAGGTGTTCAAATACTACCTCGATATTTCGAAACTCGAACAGAAAAGTCGCTTGGAGGCGCGTCGTGACGATCCGCTCAAGCAATGGAAAGTCAGCCCGATCGACAAGACCGCGCTGCGCCACTGGGATGACTATTCGACGGCGCGCAACGAAATGTTCGCGCGCACCCACAGCGACGACCTGCCATGGCATGTGGTGCGGGCCGATGACAAGAAACAGGCCCGGCTGAACGTGATCCGTCACCTGATGTCACGCGTTGATTGCCCTGAGAAAGACAAGCATCTGGCGAAAGCCGACCCCGAAACCGTTTTCGACTATGCCAAGGAGCATGTGCAAAGCGGTGCCATTGCACCGTAGCGAAACATCCGTCCTCTGACAGTTGGTTCCAAAGCCGCGGCTTCGGTTTTCACGGTGCTGGCCTTTGTGGGCGCAGTGACATAGCACTCTGACTGAAAAGGATGTGCGGCAGGCGAGGTGTCTGATGCTCAACCCCAAGGGACAACAGATGAAGAACCCTATTCAGCCTGATTGTTGTGACACGTCCGGGTTTGCACCCGAACACCTCAATCAATCCTGCTTTTGTATAACGCTGGACCGCAATGAGCTGGGCCGGGAGCTGGATACTGCCGCGAGCGAGCCGGGGTTTCACGACCGAATCGCCGCCAATCAGCCGCATCTGTTTTCCAACGTCCCGGTGTTTCTGCCTGCCCGCGCCCTGATGGCAATGCAAGATATCGTCGCAGCCATCGAACAGGTGGCGCAAATACCCAGCTACAAGGCGACGGTTCTGGGCTGGGCCCCGCCGATTGCACAGCACGATCTTGGGCCGCAGGGGGCCCTGATGGGCTATGACTTTCACTTGTCAGACGAAGCCCCGAAACTGATCGAGGTGAACACCAACGCCGGGGGGGCATTTCTGAATGCGCTGTTGGCACAGGCGCAAACCTTGTGCTGCGCAGGGCGGGTGCATGTCGCTGATGACAGCCATGTCGCAGGCTTCGAGGCGGCTGTGATCGCAATGTTTCGCGCCGAATGGCAGCGCCAGCGTGATGCGGCACCGCTGCGCCGGATTGCCATTGTCGATGATGCGCCGCAGGATCAATATCTGTATCCGGAATTTGTGCTGGCCCAGCAGACGCTTGCGCGGCACGGCATGGATGCGCTGATCTGCGATCCGCAGACGCTGACTTTTCGCGACGGCGGGCTTTATTTCGGCGATCTGCTGGTTGATCTGGTCTATAATCGGCTGGTGGATTTCACCCTATCCGAGCCACGCCATGCCGCCCTCCGCGCGGCCTATCAGGCCAGCGCAGTGGTGGTCACACCCAACCCGCACACCCATGCGCTTCTGGCCCACAAACGCAATCTGACGGTGCTGTCCGACCCCGTCGCATTGGCGGCAATCGGAGTGCCGCCCACATTGGCCGCGCGGTTGCAGTCAATCCCGCAAACCCGATTGGTCACACCCGAAAACGCCGCCGCCCTGTGGCAGGACCGGCGGCAGTTGTTCTTCAAACCCGTCTCGGGGCATGGCGGCAAGGCGGTCTACCGAGGTGACAAGCTGACGAAATCTGTTTGGGTCGACATCACCCAGGCTGACTATGTGGCGCAGGCGATGGCCACGCCCAGTACGCGGATGATCCAGCTCGACGGGGTGCCCACCCCGCGCAAGGTCGATTTGCGGCTTTACACCTATGCCGCACATCCGCTGCTGGTGGCTGCGAGGGTTTATCAGGGTCAGACCACCAATTTCCGCACCCCCGGCGGCGGCTTTGCGCCGGTTCTGACTGTCTGATCCGCAGTTCCGGCAAATCCTCGCGGAATTAGCCCCGGCGCTGTAATCCGCAGCGGGGTCAGGCGTCTGTATGTTCAGAAGGCTCTTGCGCCATCAGGCGTGGCGGGCCTTGGCCCGGAACAGGATGCCGCAATGAGCATGAACATCGAAACACCGCCGGGCTGGCGGGCCGACACCGCGCCCACGGATGTGATCGAGGAAAAGGACCTGCGCAGGCGTGGCCGTCTGCAACAGACCAGCGGAGAGTTTCTGCTGTGTCGTTTGCTGGCAAAGATCATTCGAACGGGCACGCTTCACGTGCAGATGCCCAGCGGGCGCACCCATAACGGCACCAAGATGTAGGCCGCGCGTCCGGGCGATCCGTTGCCCGGACACACCGTCAGGGATCTTTAGCCCGGCGGGGCATCAGCCGCTCCGGCAACCACAGGCTTGGCCAGACCGCTAGCCCCAGCACCGCCGCCGTCAGCACAAAGGCGGCGTTGGGCAACCAAGTCACATCATAAAGCAGCCCGCCCGCCCCTGACCCCAGAGCCGCCCCCAGACTGGCTGCCGCCGTCTGCTTGCCCAGTTCCGCGCCGGATTTATGCCCGGCATGGCCAGCAATCCAATAGGTCAGGATCGGTGATAATATCCCGGCACTGGCCGCCACAGCCCCGACCACCCCCAGCATCGCCGGGAATTCCGTGGCCAAGGGCACGGCAAACAGCCCCACCCCCATCACGCCAAAGGCGGGTGCGATCAGCCAGCGGGTCAGTTCTGGCTTGACCAGCGGCGAAAACACCAGTGCCTGCACCGCGATCATTACGCCCGAGCACAGCGTGAACATCGCCGCAATCTGCGCCGGGGTCAGACCAAGTTCCTGCTTGCCGCGCAACGCCAACCCCACCTCGAACACCGCAACCCCAGCGGACACGACAAAGCCCAAGGCCAAAAGCCACCGCACCAGTCCCGGTTCGCTGGTCACGGCAACCTCACGGGCATCGGGCGGGGTGGCAACGGCTAGACGCACAGTCAACGCCACGACCAGCGCCGCGATCAGCGCCAGACCGCCCGTTGCGACCAGCGGCACCGCCAAAGCACCCGCCGCACCTCCAAGCCCGCCCAATCCACGTGTCAGTGCCACGCCCAGCGTCGGCCCCAACAGAAACCCGGAAATCCCCGCCAGCGAAACAAAGGTCAACCGACGGCCCAGTTCCGCCTTGGTCGCCGACACGTCCGTGACCGCCGCAAGGGCAACCGGGGTGACCGCGGCGGCGAATAGCCCGCTCAACGCCCGCTCCACATAGACTGCGGTCAACGTTTCGAACACTGCGAATGCCAACATAGTCGCGGCAAAACCGACAAGCCCGATCAGTAGGACAGGCCGCCGCCCCCACTGATCCGACAGCCGCCCCCAGAACGGTGCACATAGAAACAACGCGAACATATAAAGCGCCGTCAACAGCCCGGTAGCGCGCGACACATGCTCCGCCGTGCTGGCCTCGCCCAGCAGGCGTTCGATCAGGTCGGGCAGCTGCGGCAGCAATATCCCGAAACCGACGGAAATGGTGAACACCGCCAGCATCAGGGCGGCAAGCATTGATGTCCGAGGTCTGGCTTTGACAAGATCACGTGGGGTATCTGTCATACGGCGCGGCTCAGATCGCTGCAACTGCGCCAGCCAGCAGATCACGCACCTGACCGGCCACCGCATGTAGCGCCGGATTGTCGATGGCCGCCATCGAGGCCGTGGGATTTATGGCGCTGACCTCAACCCCGCCGTCAACCGCCCGGAGGATCACGTTGCAGGGCAGCATTGCGCCCACGCGCGGCTCCAGCGCGATGGCTTCCAGTGCCATCTTCGGGTTGCAGGCCCCTAGAATGCGGTAGGCTGGCATATCCACGTCCAGCTTCCTCTTCATCGTTGCCTTGACGTCGAACTCTGTCAGCACGCCAAAGCCGTTATGAGCCAGCGCGGCACGGGTTCTGGCGTCGACCACGTCAAATTCCGCACCTGTGATCAGCCGGTTGATCGTATAGTCCATCGGGTTTCCTTTAAGCTATTTGCGCAAGTATTTGACCAGCGCCGCAATCGCGAGGCCGACCAGCACGAGGGTGACGATCATCCAGAGCCAGCCGAAGCCCATTCCAAATCCCATACCATAGCCGTTCATCTTCATGGCCTCCTGATCTGTGTTGGGATTTCTCCCGCTAACGGAAACTTCGCCCAGTTAGCGGGAGAAAAAAGCCGCGTCAGTCGTTGTCCATCATGCCTTTACCCATGCCCTGCATGCCGCCTTGCTGTCCGCCCATGTGGCTTTGCATCATTTCTGCCATGGCGGACATTTCAGCCTCCGTCACCTGCGCATCTCCATCGGCGTCGTGCATCTGGAAGGCACGCACGGTCATCGGTCGAGTGTGGGCCGCATGCATCACCGCGAATTCCTCCAGCTACAAAGTACCGTTGGCGTCGGTGTCGTAGGTCTTGAGTTCAGCCTGAATCCCGGCTGTCATTTCCTCGGGACTGAGCGTGCCGTCTTTGTTGGTATCGAACGTGACCATGGCATAGCTCTGGCCGCCAGCCATCATTCCCATGCCTCCGTCCATCATACCGTCATGTTGCATATGGCCCTGCTGGGCGACGACCGGTACGGCGACAGCGGCTACGCCAAGGGCGGCAACGGTAGCGAGGGCGAATTTTGTCGAACGTTTCATTCTGTCTCTCCTGGATCAGATTGCGATGGGTCCAATCTGAGAGCGAGGTGTCCCACAGGTTTGTCAGGGCGACGCCAGTTTTGTATCAATCTGTCGCAAGCAAGGGCGTTGAGAGAGATTTGCGACAAACTTCTGTCCGCAGACCCAACAGGTTCGGCTAGGGTCGAAATCAGGAGACAATGATATGACCCAGCCGCCGCATATCCTGATCGTCGATGACCATCGCGATATCCGCGATGCGCTTGTGAAGTATCTGGAAAAGAACGGCATGCGCGCGACCTCTGCCGCCGATGCCGTGGCCATGGATGCGGCGATGAAGGTGGGTCAATTCGATCTGATCGTGCTGGATGTGATGATGCCAGGCGAAGATGGCCTGTCGGTTTGCCGACGTCTGCGCGCGCAGGGGGCCATTCCGATCTTGATGCTGACAGCCCTGGGTGATGAAACTGACCGTATCGTGGGTTTGGAGGTTGGTGCGGACGACTATCTTCCGAAACCCTTCAATCCGCGTGAGTTGCTGGCTCGGATCAAAGCTATCTTGCGAAGGTCCGACCGGGCGGAAGTCGTTGGTCGCAGCCTTGCCGGGCACAGATTGGCCTTCGACCGATGGGTGCTTGATACCGACCGCCGGACCCTGACCGACGACGATGGCATCGAGGTCGCACTGACAACCGCAGAATTCCGTCTGCTGACGGTGTTTCTGGAACGGCCGCGCTTCGTGCTCAGCCGCGAACAACTGCTTGATCTTAGATCGGGTCGCGCCGCACAGGTGTTCGACCGCACCATAGACAACCAGATCAGCCGCTTGCGCCGCAAGATCGAGGCTGATCCGGCCAAGCCTGCGCTGATCGCAACCGTCTGGGGTGGAGGCTACAGCCTTGCCGCAGATGTCAGTTGTCGCGTTGCCCTTAAATCTGGCACTTGGCGCGTTGGTCGGGAGTGGACAAAACATGGGTGTCGTCGTCGGTGATCTGGCCTGTGCTAAGGTAAGCTCTTTACGAGGGGGGCTGCCATGGACGTTCGGATTGCGATCGAAACGACCTTCGACAACGGGGAGAAGCGTACACATCAGCTTGATAGCATATCTCGACCCTACCGGGTCACCTGCCCAGACGGGATCGGGCTGCGCCTCGAGGATGGGAAGAAGATCGCCGAACAGTTCCAAAGGGTAATCCTTTACGACCAAGTCGAGGAGATCACTCGAGAGAGCCGCGTATGCCCTGATTGCGCCTCGGTTCGTGCCATTCATGACTATCGCACGCGCGTTCTCGACACGACCTTCGGGCGGGTTCGGGTCGAAGCCGCGCGCTTGCGCCGCTGTTCCTGTGATGTGAAGTCAGCGGCGATGCCCGGCGGACCTATTTCTCCGCTGGCCTATTTCTTTCCAGACCGGGCTACCCCGGAGCTGCAGCGGTTCCATGCGGAGCTCGGGTCCCGGCATTCCTTTCGCGAAGCCGCGCGGCTGATGAAGAGCTTCTTGCCCTGCCACCCGCCCCATCACGCCACAGTGCGCGCCCGGTTGGGTCGGATCGCCGAGCGGCTCGAGTGTAGTCGCAGGGCTTCAAGCAGTCCCGCTGAGGTGACGCCCAAAGGTGGTTTGACGGTTTTCCTAGACGGTGCACATATCCGCTGTCGCCCGGAATATCAGCAGCGACATCTGGATCTTGTGGTCGGTAAGATTGAAAGCCGAAATATATGTCGACGATTTGGCATGGTCGTCAATGCGACAGCGTCGCCACGCCGCCGCATGCGCGAGGAGCTTTCGGCCTTTGAATGGAAGCCAGGCCGTCTTTTGACGGTCATTTCGGACGGCGAGGCAGCTCTCCCGAACCTCATCCGAAATGCCACCAACGGCGACGGCCCGGTGAAGCATATCCTCGACTGGTGGCACTTCTCTATGCGTGTGCAGCATGTCGAGGCAGCCGTTCAAGGGCTCGTCCAGACACAACGTTTTGCCGGCAATCCAGTGCTGTTCCAGCGCCCCGCGAAAAGCCTACGCTGGTGGTTGTGGCACGGCAGAGCACGCGTCGCGGAAACCTACCTGAAGGGGCTCATGCACGATTGCGCCAGCTTTGCGGAAGAACCTCAGGCTGTCCGCGCGGCTGCCGCGCGCGTGCAGGCACGCTGCGAGACCCTGTACACCTATCTTGCGAACAATATGGAATCCCTTGTGGACTATGGCCGCCGCTATCGGAGTGGGCTGCCGATCTCATCATCTCGTGCTGAGAGTTCGGTCGATGACATTGCCAATGCCCGGATGGGAAAGCGCAGAAGGATGAGGTGGTCACTAAAAGGGGCTCACCGAGTTGCCGTCACACGGGCCGCCGTCCTCGACGGTCGCCTGACGGTCACAAACAGCAAACGCGCGGCATGACCCCCATGTTATGTCCACTCCCCTTTCGAGGTGTCCCAGATCAAAAACACGTTCTGGGGAACCCGCGAAGCAAGGTGTTTATGCCCGGGTCGGCCGGGGTATTAACTCGTTGGGCCATCATTTTCCTCTGCCCAGCAGGCGCGACCCGTCGGCAATCCTATACACTGGGCCTTATGCAGGTCAGACTGCTTTACATGACCGAATTCGATGACCTTACTGTCGCCTCCTATAATGTCCACAAGGGCGTGGGCACTGACCGACGACGTAATCCCGGCAGGATTGCTGCGGTGATTGCTGAAATCGGGGCTGATATTCTGGCCTTGCAAGAGGTCGACATGCGGTTTGGCAATCGTGAGGGTTTGCTTGATCTGGAGGCTCTGCGCCGCGATCTGGGCCTGATCGCCGTGCCGGTGGCCACTGTCCGCGAAGCGCATGGCTTTCACGGCAATTTGTTGCTGGTGCGCAACGGGCTGGTGCAACAGGTCCATCATCTGATCCTGCCGGGGCTGGAGCCGCGCGGCGCACTAATCAACGATCTGCAGATCGCAGGCCAATCTTTGCGGGTCGTGTCCACGCATCTTGGGCTGCTGCCCGCGTCGCGCAGGCTGCAGGCCCGCGCCATTCTGGACAAGCTAAGCACGCTTGACGCCCGGCCCATCCTGCTGATGGGTGATCTGAACGAATGGCGCCACGATGCCCGGTCACCATTGAAGGCCTTGAATGCACATTTCACCAAACCACCAAAACTGCGGAGCTTCCCAGCGCGCTATCCGTTGTTTGCGCTGGACCGGATGATGACCAATGCGCAGGCCGAACTGCATGGCCTTGACGTCCATGACACGCCTTTAGCGCGGCGCGCGTCAGACCATCTGCCGATCAAGGCGCAGTTGCGGCTGATCGGTTTGCAATCGGGTTTGGACCCGTTGGTGGATGAGACATGATCCACTGGAGCCTTGGCTTGCTGATCTGGATGTTTTTGGTAACGGCGGTTGTGGCCGTAGCCTCGATCTTGACATTCCGGTCGTGGCGGCGCTTTGCCAAAACGGCGCGCGGCAAGCCGGGCAAATCGCTGCTACGGACCGGGCCGGATACGCCGCTGGACGCGCTTTTCAACCCTCTTGAAGCGTTGCGTCCCGGGCAAAACGGATTGCTTGGCCTGTTCGATCCGCGTGAAGCTTTCGCCGCCCGTACCTTTTCGGCGCAACAGGCCGGGCGCAGTCTTGACCTGATCTACTATATCTGGCGCACCGATATGACCGGCTGGCTGCTCGTTGCCGATCTGCTGGCGGCGGCGGATCGCGGGGTGCGTGTCCGGCTCTTGCTGGATGATGTCAATGTGCAGGGATTTGATCCCGCTTTTCTTGCGCTGAACCAGCACCCGCAGATTGAGGTGCGCCTATTCAATCCGACCCGCAACCGGGGCCACGCGCTGCGGCGCGGGTTGGAGATGTTGCTGGGTCTGGCGCGGTTCAACCGCAGGATGCATTGCAAGGCCTGGATCGCCGACGGGCGGCTGGCCATCGTTGGTGGTCGCAACATCGGGGACACCTATTTCGGGGCGGTGGGTCAGGGCGGGCGAAACTCGATCGACGCGGACCTGATGGTGGTGGGACCAGCGGTCGCCGAACTCGAAACCCATTTCGATCTCCTTTGGAACCATGGCCTTGTGCTACCCATTCTGGCGCTGTGGCCTAAGTTCAGGATCAATATGACGCGCTTTCGCAGCAGGCTTGCACGGCGCCTGGCCGCGCCGCGCCCCCTGGATTTCCGCACGCAGGTTCTGGATGCACCGGACTCCAACACTGTGCTGAGCACGGGTTTGCGCTGGACCGATACGGTGCGCATCCTGCACGATCCGGTCAGCAAGGCTTACGGCCTGCGCGACGCACCGTGGATGTCCGAAACAGTAGCCGCCGTTCTGGCCGAGGCCCGTCAGGAGGTGCGCCTTGTAACACCATATTTCGTGCCAGGCAGTACCGGGATGCTGCCCTTGCTGGCACTGGCAGCCCGGGGGGTGCGCGTCAGCCTGCTGACCAACGGATTGTCCTCGACCGATATGATTTTGGTCCATGGAGCCTACCGCCGCTATCGCTGGCCGTTGCTGGCAGCCGGAGTGCAGATCCACGAATTCGCGCCACCCGCAGACCTAAACCGGGGCCGCGATGTGCTGCATGCCAAGATTTTTCTGATAGACGGGCGGCGGGCGATCATCGGTTCGCTGAACCTTGACTTGCGATCCGCCAATATGAATACGGAAATGGGGGTCCTGTTCGAAGAGCCCGAAATCATCGCCGAGCTGACCAGGATTATTGACCTCAGCTCCACGCCCGAGCGCGCCTATGCGCTGTCCATTCAGGGCCGTGCGCTGCGCTTTGCCGTAAGCCGACCGGGCCTCCCCGCGCAGATGGGGTTCGAGCCAGAGGTCCCCCCCCTGCGTCGTGTCATTTCCTGGGTGTTTGGCCGATTGCCTATCCATTCCTATCTGTAGGGTTGTGCCCCGATGCAGCCGCGATGTTGATACATCAACTGTTGGCATTGCTTAGCGGACTGCGGTCATCGCTTAGCCCAAGCCGTATCTGCTTTTCTATTTCGAGTATGGCGAAGAAGACCGCACCGATAGCGACGATCAGAATGCCGTCAAGGGGCGGCACGGGCTGCGTGCCCAGCACGGGCTGAAGCGGCGGCAGGTAGGTGATGGCGAATTGGGCGGCGGTAATAACGATGACTACGGTCCAGACCACCCGCGTCCCGCGCGCAGCAGCCCAGGTCAGCGAAGTGCTGTGGATGTTGCGGATGAAGAATAGGTGAAAAATCTCCAGCACCACAAGAGTGTTCATCGCCATGGTCTGGGCCAGCGCCAGCGGATAGCCCTTGTCGATACCATAATTGAAGACGCCAAAGACGGCAGCAAAGAACAGCCCCGCCACCAGAGCCACATGCCATACAAGCGCCCCCGATAGGATCGGCGCATCGCGGCGGCGAGGTGGCCGGGCCATGGTGCCGGCCTCGGTCGGCTCGAAGGCAAGGGCAAGGCCCAACGTAATGCCGGTAATCAGATTGACCCACAGAATCTGTACCGCCGTCACCGGCAGGGCAAGGCCGGCAAGCAGCGCCACAACCACCACGATCGCCTCGCCGGCATTGGTCGGCAATTCGAAGGCGATCACCTTCTTGAGGTTGTCATAGACTGTCCGGCCTTCGCGTACCGCTGCAGCAATGGAGGCAAAGTTGTCATCGGCCAAGACCAAGTCGGCTGCCTCCTTTGCCGCCTCAGACCCCTTGATGCCCATGGCGATGCCTGCATCGGCGCGTTTCAGCGCGGGGGCGTCGTTGACCCCGTCGCCGGTCATCGCGACAGACAAACCACCGGCCTGAAGGGCGGTCACAAGCCGCAGCTTGTGTTCGGGGCTGGTGCGGGCAAAGACATCGACATCCGCCACCTCCATTGCCAGTTGCGCATCGTCCAACTTGTCGAGATCGGCGCCCGTCAACACGCGATGCGGGTTTGCCAGCCCGATCTGGGCCGCGATGGCGGCGGCGGTGCCTGCGTGATCGCCGGTGATCATCTTGACCCTGATCGATGCTGCCCGACACTCGGCGACGGCCACGATCGCCTCGGGGCGTGGCGGGTCGATCAGGCCGACAAGGCCAAGGAATGTCAGCCCGCCCTCCAAGCCGGTGGCGTCGATGCAGTCGGCTGCTTCGGCCCGCTCGGCAAGCGCCAGAACGCGCAAACCGCGCCGCGCCAACAATTCAGCCCTGTGGTGCCAGTGGGGCTGATCGATGCCTGTGCACATTCGCAGCACCCGCTCGGGCGCGCCCTTGACATGGGTCAGGCGTCCTTCCGGCGTCTCGGTCAGAACGGCCATGAAGCGGTGACGGCTGTCAAAGGGAATGGCATCCAGCCTGCGGGCGCTATGGTCGCCGCCGACCTTGCGGGCAAAGGCCAAAAGCGCGCCTTCCATCGGGTCGCCTTCAACCGTCCAGATCCCGTTGCGCTGATGTAAAGCGGCATCGTTGCACAGCGCCGCCGCGCGGGCGAGGCGCGCAAGATCGCCCGAGGGTTCGATTACACCTTCGGGTGCATAGCCAGCACCTGACACGACAAACGCGCCGTCAGGTGTCTGGGCGGCGGCCACCACCATTTCGTTGCGGGTCAGAGTGCCGGTCTTGTCGGTGCAAATGACCGAGACCGAGCCGATGGATTCAATCGCCGGCAGACGGCGCACGATGGCATGGCGGCGCGCCATCGCCTGCACGCCGATGGCCAGTGTGATGGTCATCACGGCAGGCAGGCCTTCGGGGATCGCCGCAACAGCGACGGCGACCACGGTCATGAACAATTCGGAAAATTCGTGATGGCCGACGTAATAGCCCCAAGCCAGCAGCAGACCCGCCGCGAGCAGGATCAGGAATGACAGCCAGCGCGCGAAATGGTCCATCTGCGCCACCAGCGGTGTGGTCAATGTCTCGACCCCCGCCAGCAGCCCGCCGATCCGTCCGATTTCCGTGGCCTGTCCGGTCGCCACCACCAGCCCGCGCGCGGTGCCCTGGGTGATCAGAGTGCCTGACCACAGCATGGATTGGCGGTCGCCAAGCGGTGCATCAGCGGCCACCGGACCTGTGGTCTTTTCCACCGGCACTGACTCGCCGGTCAGGATCGCCTCTTGCGCCGCCAGCCCCCGCGCCTCCAGCACCCGCAGGTCGGCGGGCACCTTGTCGCCCGCCTCCAGTAGTACGATGTCGCCGGGCACCAGTTCGGCCCCGTCCACTGTCACGCGCTGCCCACCCCGCAGCACGGCAGCCTTTGGCGCAAGCATGTTGCGGATCGCGGCCATCGCGGCCTCGGCCTTGCCTTCCTGGATGAAGCCGATCACGGCATTTGCCAGCACAACGGCAAGGATCACCCCGGTATCGACCCAGTGCTGCAAGGCCCCTGTCACCACAGCGGCCCCCAGCAGGACATAGATCAGCACGTTGTGAAACTGCACGAGGAACCGCAGCACCGGCCCGCGACCCCGCTCCTCGGGCAGGCGGTTCGGCCCGTGTTCGGCCAGCCGACGCGCAGCCTCCTGCGCGGTCAAGCCCTCGGGACTTGCGTTCAGTTCGGCCAGGCAGGTTGCGGCGGGGTGGGCATGCGCGTCGGTCAGCACCATGTCATCGTGCCGTATAGCCGCCGTCCACCGCCAGCTCGGCCCCGGTGACAAACTTTGCCTCGTCCGACGCCAGATAGACCACCGCCCAGGCGATGTCGTCCGGCTCGCCCATATGCCCAACGGGGTGAGCCGATCCGGTAGCGACCTTTGCCGCTTCGGGGTCACCCGACATAGCGCGCAGGTGGTTTTCCACCATCGGCGTCCAGATATAGCCGGGATGGATCGAATTCACCCGGATGCCTTCAAGGGCATAAGCGATTGCATCGTTCTTCGTCATCAGCCGCACAGCCCCTTTCGAGGCGTGATAGGGTGCGAGGCTGCCGCTGCCGACCAGACCAAGGATCGACGAAAGGTTGATGATGGACCCAGCCCCTGCCGCGCGCAGATGCGGGATCGCGTGTTTGGTGCCAAAGAATACGCCCTTTACGTTCACCGCCTGCACCCGGTCCCATTCGGCCTCGGTCACCTGATCGGTGGGATTGGGACTGCCCAAGATGCCTGCGTTGTTCACCATGACATGCAGCCCGCCAAACCGCGCCGCCGCCGCGTCAATGGCGATTTTCAACGCGCCCTCGTCGGCGACATCGACGTGCCAAAACGCCACATCGTGACCTTGCGCAGACAGTGTGGCGGCCAGCGTTTTGCCCTCGGTGGTCAATATGTCAAAGACCGCGACCTTCGCGCCTTCTTCAGCCATCCGCTCCACACAGGCCCGGCCGATGCCGACGGCACCCCCGGTGACAATGGCTATTCTGGATTTGAGACGGTTCATGATGGCTCTCCTTTGATACGGCGGTTTCAACGATTGGGTGGCGATCCCGTCTGCGCGCAGATTCCAGTGAGAACCGTACGCGGGAAGGCATTCGTTTGACGGCTGCCCCCAAAGTTGGCGGACGAAACGGCAGCATTGCGCGACGGGGCGCGCGCCGATCTAGCGCGCGATGATCACAGTGCAGGGTGCCCGGTTTGCCACATCCGAGGCCACGGAACCGAGAAACAGGCGCGACAATCCGCGTTTGTCACCAGTGCCCAAGACGATGGCATCAATGTCATGTTCGATCGCACAGTCGATGATCCCGCCAGATGCCTCCCGGGCGAGAACGACCATCGCTCCAGACACCTTTTGTCCGCTTTTGGAAACCGACACTGCAGCGGCGTCGAGGATCGCCTGCGCTTCGTCCTTGGTCCAGACCAACGCCTGTGGCCCTCGGGGCGATGCGCCAAAAGCTACGTTCACCGTGACAAGCGAAAGTTCGGCCTCAAACTTGCTGGCAAGCTCCATCGCTGCAAGCAAGGCGATTTCTGCATGGTCCGACCCGTCGACACTGCATAGAATCCGTTTCATCAATTTTCCCTTCGTTGTTCAATTTGTGTAATTCGGTTTTTCGGTTGCATCGGCGTCGCCACGATCTCGACCATCCCGGGACCAGACATGAAGCCCCCGGCAAGTTGGTTGATCGTCGTCAATTTCCGGGTTCTGGCGGCCCCGCCATGCCGCCCAGACCGGCGGACGTATCAACGGCCTGATCGCGTGGAGCCGTCTCGTGCGCCTTGAGGAACCGAGCGAGATCGGTATCGGCGATGCGCCATCCCTTGCCGATATAGATGGCGCGCAAGTCACCGGACTTGATCCACAGCCGCACGGTCGCCTCGGCAACTTCAAGCCGTTCGGCAAGCTCCTGCACGGTCTGATACCCGTCTTTCGGCATTCAATTTACTCCCCAACATGATGCAGAATAGTGATGTCTGGTCATCTTTCGTTGATCTGGATCAACTCCAGAATTGCTTATTCGTGCGAATTTGGCTGTGTCCTCAGCGTCCCGCCGAGGATCCTCGCAGTCGTTCGTCGCGATGGTTTATGGTTCGAAAGAGGAGCCAGCCTGATGAAGATCCACACCGCCTACATGCCCTTGAACACATATCCCGATGCCGTTTCTGATGACGCGGTTCGGGCTGCTGTCGGCTTCGCAGCATCTTTGGGCGCGGCGCTACATGTCACGACCTTTGCCGTCAACATCCCGCAGATGCGCTCCCCTCTCGGCGGGCTGGTGCTGGACGTTCCGGGGATGGTGCGTGTCGCCGAAGAGCGCAGCCGGGCCGAGTGCCTCCGCCTTGGGGGTGTTGTGCGAGAGGCGGGACCTGCGATTGTTCTTGATCTGGACCAGCGCGAGGTCGTTCTGGGTGCCGCACTTGACGCGGCCGCCGACGAGGCGCGCTACTATGACCTGTCCGTGCTGCCTTGGTCGGGCGATAGCATCGCGGCACAGGATATGACGCAGGCCGTCGTCTTCGGGTCTGGCCGCCCCACCATCGTCGTGCCGCCGTCCGCCCGGGAAGAAACGCTGCACCATCTTGCGGTTGCGTGGGATGGCAGCCGGGTCGCCGCGCGCGCCCTTTGGGATGCCGTGGCCCTGCTCCCTGAGGGCGGCCGCATTACGGTTCTGACGGTGCAGGACGAAAAGCTGCTCGCTGGACAGGGGATCGCCCAGTCCCTCGCTTTATCATTGAGGAAACGTGGATTTGCGGCGGAGGTGCATGAAATTGCCATGGGAAGCCGTACGATAGGCGAAACGTTGCAAGAAGCGGCCCTTGATGCCGGCGCGTCGTTGCTCGCGATGGGCGGATTTGGTCATTCACGCATCCGCGACTTCATCCTTGGCGGTGCAACCAAGGGTGTCTTCTCGGATCTTCGCCTGCCCGTGCTGATGTCGCATTGACCAGGGATCCCGATCCAATTTTGGCACTGGCCGACTTGGGCATCACGCACGCCGTAGTCGAAGGCGAGCACAGAAGAATGCAAGCGATGATCTGAAGGCCGTGAGAGCCACGAGGACGACATCCATCGGCCACATCAGGGATGAGACCTCTTCCGTCAGTATGGAAAGGAGCACCACGAGTGCCGCACCTATAAGCAAATGATGGGCATTGCCACGATCGGGTCAACCCGGCCGGTGAGCCGCTTGATGGCGACGGTTCCCATGGAAACAACAGTCCCGGCGCATCCGAAATAGACGGTAACGAGGGAGTAGCCTTGGATGTGGTTTGCAGCGAATCTTGGCAAAACGATGGAGGCGATGCTGGTCCACCCGCCCGCTAGGCCAGCCATGCCAATTGCTTGCGAGGTTCCAGGAGATGAACGCTTGGAATCCATGCATGCATTTCGGCAATCTTGCCCATTTTCAACGTATGTTGATCCAGATCATACTCGGCGAATGCAAAAAGTGACCTAGTAGCCTTGCGGATATGGAGTTTATTACAGTGTTGGTCTGGCGTGTGATCATGTTTTTGACTGCTTTCATGATGGTCATGGGTACGGCCAGCATGAATTCAATGGGCCATGCATCAGCAGTTGGCGACCAGCGTGGCGTGTCCTTCCCGATGCCCGGCGACGCCGCCTTGGCCGACAAGTCCGGATGTTGCGATCATGGTTGCGGCGGTTTAGCTGACTGCGCGTCCTGTATCGTAGCCTTTCCGATTGTTACATCACAATCAGTTCCCTTTGATCGGGTTCGCATCACTTTTCCAAGTGAAGCGGTTGTTCGTCAAAGCCTGCAAACGGCACCTGCGAAGGCACCTCCACGACTGGTTTGAGATCCATCAGGTTAGATGTCGCGGAATAGTCCGCTGCGTCGGACATCGTCTCAACAAAAGTCAGGATTGCACTCAAATGGATCGCCGCAGTTTCTCGAAAGCCCTCGCAGCAGGATGCCTGCTTCCCTTCGTCAATGCACGCCTTGGCGGCGCCGGATATGCTCGGGCGGCCACGCCAAGCATTACTGTCAATGCCGTCACCCGCGTGATCGAGGTCAACGGCAAGGCCGCTACGGTCTTTGGGCTGATCGGGCCAGATGGCAAGCCGGGCCTGTCGATGGATGCGGATGTCGTCAGCACTGTCGATTTGATCAGTGTCTTGTCGGTCGAAACAATGATCCACTGGCACGGGCTGACGCCGACCTGGCCGCAAGACGGCGTGCCCGGTATGCCCAGCCCCCTGCTGGCAGCAGGCGAGACGCGGATCTATGGCCTGCCCGGCGGGCGTCCTGGCACGCATTGGATGCACGCCCATACGCTTCAGGAACAGGCGCTGCTGGCCGCCCCTTTGATCGTGCGCGGCAAGGCGGATAAGGCGCAGGACGCGCAGGACGTCGTGATCCTGCTGCATGATTTCTCGTGGAAG
This sequence comes from Cypionkella psychrotolerans, assembly GCF_001294535.1. GTDB lineage: Bacteria > Pseudomonadota > Alphaproteobacteria > Rhodobacterales > Rhodobacteraceae > Cypionkella > Cypionkella psychrotolerans. Next base: position 71,621 of record NZ_LGIC01000069.1, read on the forward strand.
TCGCCAGAGGAGTTGCTGGTCGGATTGCAGGCAGGCGGGGCAATGGGCGGAATGGACAAGTTCTCGACGGAGGGGATGGCCATGGCGCACGACCTGAACGACATCCAGTATGACGCCTATCTCGCCAACGACCGCACGCTGGACGACCCCGAGGTTGTGATGGTTGAAAAGGGCGGCATGGTCCGGGTGCGCATCATCAACGGGGCCACGGCGACCGGATTCACGATGGACGTGGGCAAGTTGCAGGCGCAGGTCATCGCGGTAGACGGGCAGGATATCACTCCCCTCACCGCCACCACCTTCCCGCTGAGCATGGGGCAACGCGTTGACTTTCTGTGCAGGATTCCTGCCGAGGGTGGGGCGTTTCCGATCCTTGCGCTGCGTGAAGGTGCGCCAGAGCGCGCCGGTATCGTGCTGGCAACGAACGGGGCTGCCGTGGTGAAACTGCCGGTGGCAGGGGTCGCGAACGGCCCGGTCCTGACGCTGGACAGTGAAGCCATGCTGGTCACGGCCCGCCCACTTGTCGCGACCCCGGTCACACGCCGCTTTACGCTGGACCTGACCGGAACCATGAAAGGCTACACTTGGGCCATCGGGATACCGGCACCGATCAAGGTGGCACATGGTGATAGAGTGGAGATGACCTTCCGCAACACCACGATGATGGCGCATCCGATGCACCTGCACGGCCATCATTTCCAGGTCGTGGCGATCAACGGCGCGGCGTTCAGCGGCGCGCTGCGCGACACGGTGTTGGTGCCGCCGATGACCAGCGTCAGCGTGGCTTTCGATGCCAACAATCCGGGTGATGGCTGGGCGCTGCATTGCCACCATTTGTACCACATGGCCACAGGCATGATGAGGACCGTCGCCTATGGGGAGGCTTGAAATGTTTCGCTGCTTTTCAACCCTGAAAGGTGCGGCGCTGCTGGTGGGGGTCATGCTGCTGGCTGTCTATCTATTCGTCTGGCATGGCGCGCATGTCGCGGTGGCGCTGCCATTTCTGCTGCTGCTGGCCTGCCCGCTGATGCATGTGTTCATGCATGGCGGGCATGGGCACCAACATGGGTCCATGCGCCACGGCGATGACGCCGCGGAAGGATATTCTTCCCAGCCCAAGCAGCCGCCGTCGCCCGACGCTTAATGTTTCCCTCACGGCCCCGACCTCAACAAGGGTAGGACGCTGTGCTCCCTGCTTTCCACTTATCGCCACGCGAAAAGGAAATCTGATATGAAAACCTGCATGAAACTTGTTGTCACCTCTGCCCTTGGCCTTCTGATGCTGGGATCAGCCGGTTGGGCTGAAGATGCCCATCACCCGGCCACGCCCGAAGTCACTGCGGCCACGACCGAGACTGTAGCGCCCGCGACTGAAGTTGCGCCCCCCGCGCCAGGGATGATGGCTATGATGCCGGACATGATGAAGTTGATGGCGGCCATGTCGCCTGGCATGATCGGCGGGCCCACTGAACACGTCGAAGGCCGCATCGCCTTTCTGCATGCGGAACTCGCAATCACCGCCGATCAGAAGACCGCATGGGGAGCCTTTGCCAATGCGATCCGCGTCAACGCCAAGGGCTTGGCCGATTCACGTTCGTTGTCCAGCGATAGTGGGGCAACCGGGGTCGCAGCCCGGCTCTTGTCGCAGCAACACATAGTGGAGGCCCAGCTGACCGGGTTGAAGGCAATTAACGCGGCGTTGGACGGGCTGAACAAAGGGCTGAGCGATGCGCAGCGCACCACTCTGAACAGCCTATTGCCCGAATTTCTGGGCCTTCCCGCAATGGAAATGATGGGCAACATGATGACCGGCATGAAGATGGGCGGCATGACGCCTGGCAACATGGCGCAGAAACCATGAGCGAATTTATCGAAAGACTCCAAACCGCAGGATCGCTTGCGACCGTCGGAACATTCTGAAAAAGTGACAGGAAGGCTGAAACAATGACCACCAGCACGTTTGAAGTCGGCGATCTGCTCTCGATCCTCGGCGCGCACGGAATTGAAAAGCAGCTCAAGCAAATCGTTGGCGTCGGCAGTGTGTCGGTCAACCCGGTGTCAGGCTCGACCACAGTTGCCTTTGACCCGGCGAAAACAAGTTCGCCAGCGATTGAGGCGGCGATCAAGGAATGCGGATATCATTGTGCGGGCGAGGCTCTGCCTCAATCTGTGTGGCGGAGTGGAAGCTTTAGTACTCTCAGCAAATTCGGACCAACTCTGCCATACACGACACGTTTCAGGGTCTTCAACCGATTGATCTGGCCTTTAGCTTGAATGTTGCTCCGCGGTAGTTCGATGGCGTTTCTGAAAGCATCGATGTTCGGGTGAAGCGTTAAAGCAAAGCGCATGATAAGCGCAAGGTTCGTATTGATTGCGTTTTCGATCCAAGCATCAGGGCGATCGGCCTGACGACCGCGCAGGATTCCTTCGAACCGCATGGCAACGCTCCGCATCGTCGCGAAGGCAGGAGAACCGGCTTTCAATGCATCAACCTAAATCGCCATGACGGTCGAAAACTGCAGGGTTTCGGGCATGGTCCGCCGCCCCAACCCGCGCCCTTCGGCGGGGGTCTAATCGCTAAACACGGCAAGATGCACCGGGGCATCGCGCAGCCCCACCGGTTTCAGCCGGACATATTCCGCCTTTGTCACATCATCATAGCCCGCCGCCGCCTCATGGTTGCAGCGTTCAAAGATCTCCTGAACCGCTGCGCGCTTCCCCGGATCCATGACCCGCAGGACACGCCAGGGACGGGAGTTCCCCACCGACGGAGCCATATCCATCGCCGCCCGCAACCGATCGATGACGGGTTCCGCAACGGGATCAGTGCGAAAGTGCCGGACATCGCGAAGCCACCGCAGAATGTCGTTCAGCGTGTCGGCCTTTGTCGGTAGAAATTCCATCCCGCCTCACTGTGATGACCTTGGCCCGATCCTGCCCGCCAGTACCACGGTATTGTATTCTTGGCTTAATGTATCAGCCGCGCCCGCGATAGGGCGGCACGCCCTGATCGGGGATCCAGACGTTATCGGGCAGAGCGCCGGTCTGGTAGAACACATCGATCGGGATACCGCCGCGCGGATACCAGTAGCCGCCAATGCGCAGCCATTCCGGGTCGAGCAGTTCCACCAGCCGCTTGCCGATCGAAACCGTGCAATCCTCATGAAACGCGCCGTGATTGCGGAACGACCCGAGATACAGCTTCAGCGATTTGCTTTCGACCAGCCAATGCTGCGGCACATAGTCGATCACCATATGTGCAAAATCGGGCTGGCCCGTCATCGGGCACAGCGAGGTGAATTCAGGTGCGGTAAAGCGGACGCAATAGGCGGTGCCCGCCTGCGGGTTTGCCACCTTTTCCAGCACCGCCTCTTCGGGGCTTTGCGGCAGCGGGGTGGCAGTGCCAAGCTGTTTCAGATCCTTGTAGATATCAGTCATGTCGATCTCCATCGCGGTCAGACCCCGCGTTTGTTGCCCCAAAGCAGAACGTGAAGTTGTGGCAGCACGTGGGCGGCAAACCAACGGTCGGCAATCAACCGCTCCACCAGCCAGCCCATGCGCTGTAATATCCCGTCAGTGTCGATAAAGGCATCGTCGTCCTGCGGCCCCGGCGGGGTGTGATTGCCCGGTTGCAGATAAACCGGCAGGCCCGGAAACCGTGCTGCGGCATCACGGGCGTAGGCATAATCTGCCTCGTCGAACACCACGAATTTGAGCACGATGCGCGGCCCGGACGCGGCGGCTTCCACACAGGCCCGCAGCGCCGCCCAGTCGGTTGTCATCGCACTAGAGGGCGGTTTGGGGCTAAGCACCAACACATCAAGATCGGAAAACCAGTCGCGGCTGACCGAACCTTGGGTTTCCAGCGCAAAGCGATAGCCCGCAGCTTGCCCCTGCCGGATCAGTGACCCCAAAGGCTGAATGGCCGGATTGCCCCCCGACAAAGACACCATCAAGGGCTGCCCCCCCGACAAAGCCCGCACCTCGTCCAGCACCTCACCGGTGGTCATCGCCCGCCAATCAGCACGAAAGCGGCTGTCCACCGCATGCAGGCTGTCGCACCAGGAACAACGGTAATCGCAGCCGCCGGTGCGCACAAACACAGTGGGCTGGCCGATCAGGGCGCCCTCGCCTTGAATGGTCGGCCCGAAGATCTCCGAGACGCGGATGTCGCTTTCGACGGTCCCGGTCATGGCCGGTATTCCGCCCAGGTCTTTGGCGTCTCGCTGACCCGCACCGCGACGGTTTCCGGCAGGCGCGGTTTGCACCAGTCATAGAAATGCTGCGCCAGACATTCCGAGGTGACGGCGTCATGGCCCAGCACCTCGTTCAGGTGGCGATGGTCAAAATTGTCGTCGATGTAGCGCTTCAGCGGGGTCAGATCGTGGTAATCGCGCACAAAGCCAAAGGCGTTCAGCGCAGCGGCGGCCAGTTCCACCACCACGATATAGTTATGGCCATGCAGCCGGGCGCATTGATGATCCACCGGCAGTTGGCACAACTGATGCGAGGCGGAAAAGTGGAACTCCTTGGTGATGCTGAACATCAAACCGCCGCCCGCTTGACAGCTTCGCGCCAGAAATCCGCATCGGCGTAATCGGTGGGATCGGTAATGCCGGCCAGATCAAAGGCCTCGCGCCGCTCGACGCAGGTGCCGCAGCGCCCGCAATGGACCGCGCCCCCCTTGTAGCAGGACCAAGTCTGCGCAAAGGGCGTGCCGTGCCTTGCGCCATCGGTGACGATGGCCGATTTCGGTACATTCACATAGGGGGCCAGCAGCGCGATATCGGCATATCCGTCCAGCGCATGGCGTTGCATGGCCTGGAATGCGTCGATGAATCCGGGGCGGCAATCAGGGTAGATGAAATGATCGCCGCCATGCACTGCGGTGGCCACGGCATCCGCCCTGCGTGATGCAGCGACCCCGAAGGCGACGGCCAACATGATCGCATTGCGGTTCGGCACGACGGTGATGCGCATGCTCTCTTCGGCGTAATGCCCGTCGGGCACCGCCACATCATCGGTCAGAGCCGAGCCGGACAGGCTTTGGCCAATCGCGCGAATGTCGATGATCTGATGCGGCACGTTCAGGCGCGTCGCACAGGCCGCCGCAAAGTCCAACTCTTTGCGGTGCCGCTGTCCGTAGTCAAACGACAGCAGCCCGAGCAGGTCATGCTCGGCCGCGACCCTGTGGGCCAGCGAAACGGAGTCCAATCCGCCGGAGCAGATGACGATAGTTTTCATGCGAGTGTCCTTGTTTTAACCGGGTAGGCTGCGACCGGTAGTGCATGGCTCAGGTCATACTGCGGCGACTGGCGGAGGGGAAGGGGCATCATCCTGTCACTAGTCGTGGTTGATGTCTTGCGCGAAGGTGCCGATTTTGCCGCGGCTCGCGCTGCCGCGCCCCCGAATGATGACAGCCAAGACCATCCCGCGCAGATCAGGCATCCAGCCCAAGTCAAGCGTCCGCGCCCAATGTGTCAGCGCATATGCGGAGAAATAATCAACCCCGGTCGCCGCCCCTTCGGCAATCCGCCGGCGCGCCATGTTGCCCTACGCTTCGGTCACGCAGCGCCCCGCAACAAGCTGCAGCGCCGTGCGCAGGGTCGCGGTGTCCATATTTTCCAGCAGCACCCCAACTGCAAAGTTCAACGCCAGCACCTCGGCCAGTTGATCCAGTCAGTTGACCTGGATCTGGATCCCCTGCACTGCTAGCCCTGCGCGGTCGGCAATTGCGCCATTCACCTCGACCGGAGTGGTCATCGAATCCAACGATTACAAAATTTTTCAACGTGATCATTTTCATTTAAGAGCACATATTGCCCGAACCGACGAAATCCACTTCTGGCAGCGCATCCGCAATATTGCTGGCCATCGAATATTCCGTGGCCAGCATCGCCCTAGCAGGTTTCAGCCGCTGCACATATCCGATGGTGCCGGCAGTCGAGCCCGAAAAGTCGGCCTCGTCCACCAAATCAGCGGGCATTCCGGGTGGGCGATGAACACCCTATCGCGCTGAACGCTCGGAATTCACGCAGGTCTTGCGCGGTGCATCGTTCATGCACGATGCACGAGCCCTCCCGCCGCATCACCCGCTGATGCGGCACCATCCGCGCCACGTTCTGCGCCAGATCTTTGTCTGGCGTCTTAATCAGCGTATCGCCTTCCATTGCCGGCACGATGTGTGCCGCATTAGCCGACGTGCGGAAAATATGCGATGCGGCCTTTCCCGCTTCCTTCGTTTTCACATACGTGACCACCAGCGCACCCAGATAGCGCGCCCGCATCTGCGTAATCCCCGCCGGAGTGATCGCGTCCGCTAGAGCATGTCGTGTTCAATCACATTCAGGCATTCACCCCGCAACCCGAGGCAGCGATTGCCCTTGCAAACGCTGCCTCGGGTTGCGGGGTGAATTCAATTTAACGCGACACGCTCTAGCGAACACATCGACCTGCACCTCGGTCACCTTGATCGCCAGATGCAGGCTGTCGCCGACCACATCGGCGACGCCATGGAAAATATCTGGCGTCATCTAGTTATGCGCAAGTATCACAGCATTGCGCTCTTGCTTCAGCCGGTTAATCGCCAGCACATAGGGCGCATGGCACGCCCAATCAGCCAAGGGCACAACCCGCGCCACCCGAGCGTGTACATCCGCCGTCGCCTCTGCGGCGGCAAGGGAAGGTGCCAGATCAAAGCTTTGCGCCAGTTTGGCCCTGATCGCGTCAACGTCCATCATGCTCCTATCCAGACTTCCCAAGATCGGACGCGCCAGCACGGAAGCGATGCCACAGAAGGGCTAAGCGATGCATTACGAAGATTGACCCGGTCAATTCTCCCCCCTATCCTGCGCATACGTCAGGGGAGTCCCGCCGCAGGGACTGAGAGGCAGATGGCAATGGGGTAACCCGGAGCGGCGCTGCGACCCTTTGAACCTGACCCAGTTGATACTGGCGTAGGAAGCACAAACGGTCGCCCTTTCCGTGCGGAGGGGCCTTTCGGGGGCATGCCTGCGCCCCAGCTCCTGCCTCATCATCCGCTTGGGTCATCTTGTGCTTTGAAAGGGCAAAAGATGAACCATGTGACCAATATCGACCCGCAAGTGACCACCGGGCCGCTGCCTGCCTCGACCAAAATCCATCTGGCGGGCGCAGTTCACCCCGATATCCGCGTGCCGATGCGCCAGATTGCACTACACCCCACGGCGGGAGAGCCGCCGGTGGTAATCTATGACGCCTCTGGCCCCTACACCGATCCTGCGGCGCAAATCGACATTGGTGCGGGGCTTGTTTCTGTACGAACCGCGTGGATCGCGGCACGCGGTGATACCGAGTCCTATATGGGTCGCGTCGTGCAGGATGCTGACAACGGCTTTACCCCCGCAAGCCATCTGGTCCCCGCCTTTCCGATCCGCCCGGAGCCGCACCGCGCACTAAACGGCGCTGCGGTTACCCAGTTGGCCTATGCCCGCGCCGGGGTGATCACGCCCGAAATGGAGTTCGTAGCGATTCGCGAAAATCTGGGGCGCACGCAAACCCCGCCGCGCGATGGTGAGGATTTTGGTGCCTCGATCCCCGATCTGGTCACGCCGGAATTTGTGCGCTCGGAAATCGCCGCTGGCCGGGCGATCATTCCCGCCAACATCAATCACCCGGAACTGGAGCCGATGATCATCGGCCGCAATTTCGCGGTCAAGATCAACGCCAATATGGGGATCTCTGCCGTCACCTCCTCGATGGCGGAGGAAGTCGACAAGATGGTCTGGGCGATCCGCTGGGGGGCCGATACCGTGATGGACCTGTCCACAGGCCGCAACATCCACAACACCCGTGAATGGATCCTGCGCAATTCGCCGGTGCCGATTGGCACGGTGCCTTTGTATCAGGCCTTGGAAAAGGTGAACGGCGTTGCTGAAGATTTGACCTGGGAGATCTACCGCGACACTTTGATCGAGCAGGCCGAACAGGGCGTTGATTACTTCACCATCCACGCCGGGGTGCGGCTGAAATACATCCACCTGACCGCCAACCGGGTGACCGGGATCGTGTCGCGCGGCGGCTCGATCATGGCGAAATGGTGCCTGTTCCATCACCGCGAAAGCTTTCTCTACACTCATTTCGCCGAGATTTGCGAGATTTGTCGCGCCTATGACGTGTCTTTCAGCCTTGGCGACGGCTTGCGCCCTGGTTCCATCGCCGACGCCAATGACGCGGCGCAATTTGCCGAGTTGGAGACGCTGGGCGAGCTGACCCAGGTGGCTTGGGCGCGTGACTGTCAGGTGATGATCGAAGGGCCGGGCCATGTCGCCATGCACAAGATCAAAGCCAATATGGACAAGCAACTGGCCACCTGCGGCGAGGCACCGTTCTATACTTTAGGGCCGCTGACCACCGACATTGCTCCGGGTTATGACCATATCACCAGTGCCATTGGTGCGGCAATGATCGGTTGGTTCGGCACGGCGATGCTCTGCTATGTGACACCGAAAGAGCATCTGGGCCTGCCCGACCGTATTGATGTGAAGGTCGGGGTGATCACCTACAAGATCGCCGCCCATGCCGCCGATCTGGCCAAGGGTCTGCCCGGCGCACAGCTGCGCGATGATGCGCTGAGCCGCGCAAGGTTCGAGTTTCGCTGGGAGGATCAGTTCAACCTGTCGCTGGACCCCGACACCGCGCGGTCGTTCCATGACGAAACCCTGCCGAAGGACGCCCATAAGACCGCGCATTTCTGTTCAATGTGCGGGCCGAAGTTCTGCTCGATGAAGATCAGCCACGACATAAGGGCGGAGGCGCAGAAGGAAGGCATGGCGGCGATGGCGGAAAAGTTCCGCGACGGTGGCCAGCTTTACATGCCAGTCGTCGCGGAATGATCACCGTTCTGGGCATGGGCGGGGCGGGGCTGTGTGCCGCCACCGCCCTGACCGAGGCGGGGCTGGCGGTGCAACTCGCCGCGCCGCAAGGCCCAAGCGCCAGCCATTTGGCGGGCGGCATGCTCGCCCCGTTCTGCGAAGCCGAAGCCGCCCCGGCTCTTGTCACCACGCTTGGGCGCGGCGCTGCGGGTTGGTGGGAGGCCCGCGTGCCGGGCGTTCACCGCTGCGGCACCTTGGTGATCGCGCCGCCGCGTGACGGCACGGAGTTGCGGCGCTTTGCCAGCCGCTCCACGGGGCATCAAGCGTTGGATGGCACTGGAATCACAGCTCTGGAACCGGCCTTGGCGGGGCGGTTTTCCCGGGGCCTGTTCTTTGCGGACGAAGCCCATCTTGACCCCCGCGCCGCCCTCGCTGCGCTGGCTGCCACGCTGCGTGCCAAAGGTGTCGCCTTTGACCGGACCGCTCAAGGCCAGATCGTCGATTGTCGCGGCATCGCCGCGCGGGACCGCCTGCCCGCTTTGCGCGCCGTGCGGGGCGAGATGCTGCTGCTGCGCTGCCCGGATCTGACCCTGTCGCGCCCGATCCGGCTGCTGCATCCGCGCTTCCCCTGTTATCTTGTGCCGCGCGGCAAAAACACTTTCATGTTGGGAGCGACGATGGTGGAGTCCGACCATGCAGGGCCGATCACCGCCCGCTCTACGATGGAGCTGCTCTCTGCCGCCTTCGCCATTCACCCCACTTTAGCTGAGGCGGAAATCATCGAAACTGGCGCTGGCCTGCGTCCGGCCTATGCCGACAACATCCCGACCGTGCAGCATGACGCCGGGCGCTGGCACCTCAACGGCCTCTACCGCCACGGCTTCCTGCTGGCCCCTGCGCTGGCGCAGCAACTGGCGGCGCGCCTCACCATAATCCCGGAGCCCATCCATGCAGATTGACCTGAACGGCCGCCCGCAAACCATAACCGCCACAACTCTCGCCGCCGCCTTGACCGAATTGGGGCTGACCGGCCCGTTGGCCACCGCCGTAAACGGGCTATTCGTGGCAGGATCGGCGCGCGCCATCACTACCCTGAACAACGGCGACCGGGTCGAGGCACTGTCCCCGATGCAAGGGGGTTGAGATGAGGGTCTATGACACTGACCTCGGCTCAGACCTGCTGCTGGGAACAGCACAATATCCCTCGCCTGCCACCCTTGCACAGGCCATCACCGCTTCGGGCGCTGCGGTGGTTACGGTTTCGCTGCGGCGTGAAGGCGGGCACGGCACCGGCTTCTGGCCGCTAATCCAAGCCGCTGGCTGCCGGATCCTGCCCAACACTGCCGGGTGTCATTCGGCGCAAGAGGCGGTGACGACAGCTTGCATGGCGCGCGATCTGTTTGAAACCAACTGGATCAAGCTGGAGGTGATCGGCCATGCCGATACCCTGCAGCCCGATCCTTTCGCGCTGGTCGAAGCGGCAGGCATTCTGGTGGCTGAAGGCTTTGAGGTCTTCCCCTACACCACCGAAGACCTGATTGTGGGCGAGCGTCTGGTGGATGCCGGATGCCGCGTGCTGATGCCCTGGGGTGCGCCCATAGGCTCCGGTCAGGGCCTGCGCCACCGCGAGGCTTTGGCGACCATGCGGGCGCATTTTCCGAGCGTGCCGCTGATTGTCGATGCCGGAATCGGCGCGCCAAGCCAAGCGGCTTTGGCGATGGAGATGGGCTTTGACGGGGTTCTTCTGAACACTGCCGTCGCCAAGGCGGGCGATCCGGTGGCCATGGCTCGCGCCTTCGGTCAAGCCGTGCAGGCGGGGCGGGCAGCACATCTGGCAGGCCTGATACCGCCACGTGACATGGCGTCCCCCTCGACCCCGATCTTTGGCATGGCGGATTTGGCGACGGTGTTGGCATGAGGCTGGACCGGTTCTATCTGATCCTGCCGGATGCAACGATGCTGGCGGCTTTGGTGCCCTTGGGCGCGCGCTTGGTACAATTGCGCCTGAAGTCCGATGATGTGGCAGAAGTGCGCCGTCAAGTCGCGCAAAGCCTTGAAATCTGTGCCAAACATGGTACGCAACTGGTGGTCAACGACCATTGGCAAACGGCCATCGACCTTGGCGCCGATGCTGTGCATTTGGGGCAGGAAGATCTGGATACCGCCGATCTGCCAGCCCTGCGCCGCGCCGGAGTTGCGATTGGCATGTCCACCCATGATGAGGCGGAGTTGGAGCGCGCCTTGTCGCTAAGCCCGGCGTATGTGGCGCTGGGGCCGATCTATCCGACGCTGTTGAAGCAGATGCCGTGGCAGCCGCAGGGGCTGGAAAAGCTGACCCGCTGGAAGACCTGGATCAGCGCCCTGCCCCTTGTCGCCATCGGCGGCTTGACCCTGCCCCGTCTGCCCGGCGTATTTGCGGCCGGGGCTGACAGTGCCGCCGTGGTGACCGATATCGTCACGGCCCAGGACCCCGTCGCACAGACCCAAACCTGGCTGAGGGCGACCAGATGAGCAATGAACGCTATGCCCGCCAGATGATCCTGCCGCAGTTCGGCGCTTTGGGCCAAGCGCAGTTACAAGCGGCTCATGTCGTAGTGGTTGGCGCCGGCGGCCTTGGGTCAACTGTGATCCCGGCTCTGGCGGGCGCAGGAGTTGGGCGGTTGACCATCCTGGACGCCGATGTGGTGGAGGCGAGCAACCTGCACCGCCAGCCGCTTTATACGATGCACGATCTTGGTCAGGCTAAGGCGCAGGTGGCGGCGGCGCGGGTGCGGGCGATCAACCCTGATTGTCAGGTGCAGGCCCGCATCATCCGCGCGGGTCCGCAGGATGAATCTCTGGTCGCTTCGGCTGACCTGATCCTCGATGCGGCCGATAATTTTGCCACGTCTTACGCGCTGTCTGACTTGTGTTTTACGGCGGGAAAGCCGCTGATCGCGGCCTCGATTCTTGGTATGGCGGGCTTTGTCGGCGGGTTTTGCGGCGGCGCGCCCAGCTTCCGTGCGGTCTTCCCCAAACCCGACGCGGCGGCGGGCACCTGTGCCACCGCGGGGGTGCTTGGTCCTGCGGTGGCGGTTCTAGGCGCGATGCAGGCGCAGATGGCGCTGGCGGTGCTGTTGGGCATGACCCCCTCGCCGCTTGGCCGGATGGTCACGTTGGATCTGCAACGCTGGCACTTCGGAGGCTTTGAGTTCTCGAAAGCCGAAGAGATTGCCGGTTTTGCCTTTATTGCCAGCTCTTTGCCGTCGGACACACTGATTGATCTGCGCGCGGCACCGCCCGATCTTTCCACACTGGTTCTGCCCCAATGCCGGATCGTTCTGGCCTGCAAGACCGGACTGCGGGCCTGGCGTGCCGCAGAAATTCTCGCCGCGCGCGGGGCGAAAGACGTGGTTCTGCTGGCAGACGGCCAATGAGCGTTCTGGTCATTGCCGGGCTTGACAGTTCCGGTGACGCCGGAGTGCTGCGCGATTGTGCCGTGTTGGCCGAACACGAGCTGACGGCACGGGTCGCGGTGACCGCGGTAACCGCGCAAGGGGCGATGGGCGTGACGGCACTGCACCCGGTGCCCCCGGCGGTCGTGGCGGCGCAGATCGCGGCCGCCGGATCGGTTCGGGCGATCAAATCCGGCATGCTGGCCAATGCAGGTATCGTGCTGGCAGTCGCCCGGGCACTGCCATGCGGCATTCCTTTTGTCCTCGATCCGGTGCTGGCCGCAAGTTCGGGTGCCGAGCTGCTGGATGCGGCCGGACGTGCCGCCCTGCTTCAGCATTTGCTGGCACGCGCGACGCTGATCACGCCAAATCTGCCTGAAGCGGCCAAACTGACCGGCCTGCCTGAGGCGATGGACGACCACACCCGAAATGCTACGGCGGCGGCCCTGATCGCCATGGGCGCGCAGGCGGTGCTGTTGAAAGGCGGCCATGCCAGCGGGCCGTGGGCCACAGACTGGCTGCACCGCCCCGGCCAGCCAACTCTTGCCTTCACCGCCCCGCGCCTGCCCAATGACAAACGCGGTACAGGCTGCACTCTTGCAACGGCTTTGGCATCGGCTCTGGCACGGGGATACGATCTGCCGGAGGCCTGCGCCGTCGCCCGCGAGTATTTGCAGCAGTGGCTGGCGAGCTGCTAAGTTAAGCATTGCGTTCGGCACCGCAGCCATTTTATCTATAAATATGGCTAACTCCGACACGCCCCCAACAGAAACCCTCTCCGACCGAATCGCCAACGCGCTGACCGAGCAAATCGTGCGCGGCGATCTCGCCCCCGGTGAAAAGCTTCGCCAAGATCACATCGCGCAAGCGCATAATGCCAGTCATGTGCCCGTGCGCGAAGCGTTTTTACGACTGGTCGCTAAGGGCCTTGCTACCAACGAGCCGCGCCGTGGCGTGCGCGTAGCCCCGCTCAGCCGCGACGATATGCGCGAGGTGCTGGACATGCGGCTGGCGCTAGAGGTGCTTGCCTTGCGACACGCAGCCCCCGTGATGGCCCCGGCGGACTTTGCACGTGTCGATGCCGCCCGCATTTCCTGCGATACCGCAGACAACAGATTGGATTGGGAGATTCATAATCGCGGCTTCCATTATGCCTTGGTTTCTCCCTGTGCGATGCCGCGCCTGCTGGCCGAAATCGGCACGCTGCAACTGCTCAGCGCGCGGCATTTTCACGCCACTTGGCGCGCCGATTGGGAAAGCCGCACCGACATTGACCACCGCAACATCCTGTCTGCGCTGCTACGCAAAGACACCGAAGCAGCGGTGGCAATTCTGATCCGGCATTTGCAGCGGTTGCGTTAACGCCGCCGCGCCAACACCCGAATCGGCGCATAGGTCAGCGTCACGCCGCCCGCGCCATCGGGGAATTGCGCGCGATAGGCCTGTTCAAATGCCGACAAATGGCCCCGCGACCACGGAACCTGCGCTGTGGCATTCACTCCAGTTCGGCGCAGATGCAGCAGCACCTCGCGGGGCGAGGCAATGCGCAGCACCTGTTCTGCGGCCCGTAGCTCCAGAAGATTCAGCGCGGCAAGCATCCTCTGCCAATCCTGCGCCCCGTGATAGCTCATTCCCGAATTGCCCGGCACCAAAGTCCGCAATTCAACGAAATGCCGGGGCGTAAAGCTGCTCAGCGCCAGCACGCCGCCAGAGGTCAGCGCCCCCGTCAACCGGGCCAGCAAAGCAGGCACATCACGCACCCATTGCACCGCTGAGGCGGCAGTGATCAGGTCGAATCCTTGCGGAAGCTCCATCTTTTCAACTGCACCCGCCCGGAATTCCCAAGCACGATGGCCAGCAAACAGCGGCGCGATTTGCGCCTGCGCCTCGGGCAGCAAATCGTTGATCAGCCAGTTTGAGCAACAATTCCGATCCCGCAAAGCGCGGGTCAAAAACCCGGTGCCGCAGCCAAACTCAAAACCGGTGCGATAGCCCTGTGCCGGGGATGCGGCGGCGATCGCCTGTGCCAACCCCGTCGCAATTTGCGCCTGCACGCCCGCATCGGCGGTATAGCTGGCCAGCGCGCGCCGGAAATGCGCGCCGATTTTGGGGTGGGGCGCGTGCTCCGTCATGCCAGCACGTCCTGCAGCCGCGACCATTGCGCGAACGGCGCGTGCGGCGCGTCGATCAGGCGCACGGCGGCGCACCCCGCCCACGCCCGCAGCATATTGGGCAGCGGAAAAATCTGATCCTGCCGGGCGATCCAAACCCGATCCCACGCCACTTGCACCGGATAGTCGCGCGCCGCAATCGCCAGCAATTCGGCGCGGCAGGCGGCAAGGTCAATCTGCTGCTCCGGCTGTTCTGCACCAAAACACCGGGTCTGAAACGTGGCAAAACTGGCCTGCGACAGGCTGTTGGCCGTCACCTGCAGCCGTTGCGGCGCGATCCCGGTCAGCCGGTTCACCGGAGTCATACTGCCGCACAGTGCCACCTTGCGCTGAAATGGATCAACCCGCCCCGCCTGCCACAGCGTATAAGTCGCCACGCCGAACGACCATGAAATCAGACTGCGCGCCGCATAACCGCCAAGCTCTGGCAGGGCGGCGTCAAGGCTGCGGTAATCGCTGACAAACAGCAGATCGGCCGCACTTTGCAGCGTCAACCAGATCTGCGGCCCTACCGCCCAGCCGCCGAATATCACGGTGACTTCCTTCGCACCTTCGGACTTTCGCAACCAATCAACGCGCATTTACAACACCTTGGCCAGTTCAAACATGGCATGGCTGATCTGCGATAGATCATCAGCCCCCGTGATAAACGGCGGCATACAATAAATATTGCGGCCAAACGGGCGCAGCCAGACGCCCAAGTCTTTGCACAGCGGATGCGCTTGCGCTGCGCTGACCTCATGATCCATCTCGATCACGCCAATCGCGCCCAGCACCCGCACATCTGCCACGCCGGAAAGGCTGCGCGCGGGGCGCAGCTCGGTTTGCAGCTGCGCCTCAATCGCGGCGACGCGGCTTTGCCAAGGCGTCGTGTCCAATAGCGACAGGCTGGCACTGGCGGCAGCACAGGCCAGCGGATTGGCCATGAATGTCGGCCCATGCATGAACACGCCCGGCGTGGCCGCACTGATCGCCAGCGCGATGGCATCTGTGGTCAGCGTGGCGGCAAAAGACATCGCGCCGCCGCTCAAAGCCTTGCCAAGGCACAAAATATCTGGCCGCACCCCGGTCATCTCGGTGGCAAACATCCGTCCGGTGCGGCCAAATCCGGTGGCAATTTCGTCGAAAATCAATAGCACATCGAAAGCATCACAGAGTGCGCGTGCGCGGGTCAAATAGGTCGGGTGGTAGAAATACATCCCGCCCGCACCCTGCACCACGGGTTCCAAAATTAACCCAGCAATCTGCGCGTGATGAGCTGCCAACAGCCTTCGCAAATCGCCCAAACCGTTTTGCGCTTCATCCTCAACCCACTCCGCACCATACCGCAGCGGCGGCTGTGCGCAGAAATACTGCGGGCTCAGCGCACCGGCGAAAATCTGGTGCATCCCGGTCACCGGGTCGCAGACGCTCATCGCTTTCCAAGTGTCGCCATGATAGCCGCCGCGCGGTGTGGCAAAGCGCACTTTTCCCGGCCGGCCCTGCGCCACCTGATATTGCACTGCCAGTTTCAGCGCCACCTCGACCGACACCGAGCCGGAATCGCAGTAGAAAATCCGCGGCAATCCGGCCGGCGTGATCGCCAGCAACTGCTGCCCCAACCGGATCGCGGGGGTATGGGTCAGCCCGCCAAACATCACATGCGCCATCGTCTGCGCCTGATTGCTGATCGCCTGCACGATCGCAGGCTGGCCATAGCCGTGGATGGCGCACCACCACGACGACATCGCGTCAATCATCTGCCGGCCGTCATCCAGCGTCAACCGCACGCCTCTCGCCCCTGTCACCAGATGCACTGGCCCGGCGGTGCTGACGCTGGCATAGGGATGCCAGAGGTGATCTCGGTCAAAAGCCAGGTCCGTCATGCAGGATCAAAAGCGGCAAGGTCAAAGCCAGCCGCAAAGGCGTAGCGCAGACCGCCCGCAGTCAGCATGGGCAACATCGGCAACCGCCCCAGATTGCGGCACGCACCGATCTCGCAGATTGTAGCCTCAACCTGCGGATTGGCCTCGCCGATAAAGGCCATGCCCAGCAGCGCGCAGCCGCGTTGGCGCAGCGCCACCAGTGACAGCAGACTGTGGTTGATCGTGCCCAGACTGGTCCGCGCGCAGAGGATCACCGGCAGGTGCCAGCGCGCGAACACATCGACAAACAGGGTGTCGCGCGTCAACGGCACCATCACGCCACCCGCGCCTTCGATCACCAACGGGTTGCTGTCGGGCAAGCTCAACCGCGCCGGGTCAATCGTTACCCCTTCCGCCTCGGCGGCCAGATGCGGCGAGGCAGGCATTTGCAGCCGGTAGGCCTCTGGCAAGGGGACACAACCGCTAAGCCGCGCAACACAATCGCTGTCGGTTTCTTCCATTAGCCCCGACTGTACCGGCTTCCAATAGAGGGCACCAAGCGCCCCGGTCAGGCCTGCCGCAAACACTGTTTTGCCGATGCCAGTATCGGTACCCGTCACGATAAATCGCTGTGTCATACTGCCTCCAATTCTGCGACCAATGCGGCAAACATCGTGTCAATCTGCGCAATCGTCACATTGCGCGTGATAGAAATCCGCAACCGCGCCGTGCCCACCGGAACGGTCGGTGGACGAATGCCGCGCAGATCAAAGCCGCGCGCCTGCATTGCTGCCGCCACCTGCATTGTCCGCGCATTCTGCCCCAGAACCACCGGCAAGATTTGCGACCCTGACCGCAGCAGCCCCAATGCCTGCGCCGCCGCTTGCGCGCGCGCGACCAGCGCCGTTAGCTCTGCCTGAGCAGCACCCTGCTGCAACTCCCGCAATGCCGCGCGCACCAATGCCGCCATCAACGGCGAGGGTGCTGTTGAAAAGATAAAGCTGCGCGCCTTGTTGATCAGCAGCTCAATCAGTCCTGCGGCACCGCAGATCAGCGCGCCGGATGCGCCCAAAGCCTTGCCGCAGGTGTGCAGCAACAGCACGTTATCCGCAGCCTCCATCAAGCCGCGCCCCTGCACCCCGAACACCCCGGTCGCATGCGCCTCATCCACCACCAGCACCGCGCCGTGCCGCAAAGCCAGCGCCTGCAACGGGGCCAGCGGGGCCAGATCGCCCTCCATGCTGTAGACGGACTCGCAGGCCAACCAGATCCGCCCCGCCCCTCCCGCCCGCCGCCACGCCACAATCTGCGCCTCGGCATGGGTTACATCATTGTGGGCGAAGTCCAGGACCGCAGCCCGACCAAACCGCATGCCGTCATGCGCGCTGGCATGGATCAGCGCATCGTGCAGAACCAGATCGCCGGGGCGCGGCAAGGTGCTGAAAATCGCCAGATTGGCGGTGTAGCCATTCGCCAGATACAGCGACCGCGCGGTTCCAAAAAACACCGCCGCCTCCGCTTCTAGCGCCTCGTGCTCGACGTGGTTGCCGCGCAACAGCCGGGCTGAGCCTGCCCCAAGCGGCACACCTCGATCCACTGCCTCACGCGCCGCCGCACGCAGAATTGCCGAATTCGCCAAACCCAGATAATCATTCGAGGCAAAATCAATCCCGGCGATAGGTTGCAAGCTGCGCAAACGGCCCTTGGCTTGCAAGGCCGCCAGCAACCGCCGTTCTGGGCCAGGAGCGTTCATTCCGCAGCTTCGGCTCCGAACTCCATCGCACGAATGCCCAAGCGGCGAAACAAATCCGCATCGCTGCTTTCGTCCGGGTTGTCCGCTGTCAACAACTTGTCGCCCACAAACATCGAGTTCGCACCGGCAAAGAAACACATTGCCTGCAATTCCGCGCTCATCGCCGACCGCCCCGCCGAAAGCCGCACATGTGATTTCGGCATCAGCACCCGTGCCAGCGCAATGGTGCGCACAAAT
Source organism: Cypionkella psychrotolerans (assembly GCF_001294535.1). Classification (GTDB taxonomy): domain Bacteria; phylum Pseudomonadota; class Alphaproteobacteria; order Rhodobacterales; family Rhodobacteraceae; genus Cypionkella; species Cypionkella psychrotolerans. Next base: position 89,912 of record NZ_LGIC01000069.1, read on the forward strand.
TCCAGCGGGTCCAGCGGCGGCGCATCGGCCAGTGGGGTATCGGGCATCGGGATCAACATGTTCACCGGCACCGAATCCGGATGCGCGGGCAGCGTCGCCAGTGTCAGCAGCATGTCGATGCGATCCATCTGCATCTCGCCCATGCCAACGATACCACCGGCGCAGACCTTGATACCCGCGTCGCGCACCCGCGCCAATGTCGCCAGCCTATCCGCAAAAGTCCGGGTTGTAATCACCTGCGGATAATAGCGTTCCGAGGTGTCGATGTTGTGATTGTAATAATCCAATCCCGCCGCCTTCAGCCGCCGCGTCTGAAAATCGTCCAACATCCCCAGCGTCATACAGGTTTCCAAGCCCAGCATTTTGACGCCTTGCACCATCGCCTCCAGCGTTGCCATGTCGCGGTCTTTGGGCGATCGCCACGCTCCTCCCATACAAAACCGCGTGGCCCCGCCAGCCTTTGCCTTGCGCGCCTCGGCCAGCACCTTTTCCACTTCGACAAGTTTTGACGCCGGCAGGGCAGAGCCGTTACGTGCCGATTGACTGCAATAGCCACAATCTTCGGGGCAACCGCCGGACTTGATGTTCGACAGCTTGCTAAGCTGCACCGCATTCGGGTCGAAATAGCGCCGATGCAGGCTATGCGCTTGAAACATCAAGTCGTTGAAGGGCTGGCAGTAAATCTGTTCAGCCTCGGCGCGGGTCCAATCGGTGCGCAGGTCGGTCTGGGCGTGCAAGAGTGGCCTCCTGGATCAGGGCAGCAATGTTGTGGAGAGCATCTCACACATAATAGATAAAAATACCATAGCGTGCAGTCTAAATTATAAATTATAGATATTTTTTCCCTACTGTCCAGACCAGCAGCAAGGTCGCCCGCACCCAAACTCTCCATCTGCATCGCTCTCGCTCACCCGCACCGCTCACTATACCCGGTTCATGCTTAACACGTCGGCCGGTCGCGAGCGACAACGACGCAAGTACAAAAGTGGAAGCGGCACGCCCGGTCGCCGCGCAGGCTTCGGGCACCATAATGGCCACGCCAGCAGTCCTGTTACCTTTGCCGCTCTGCCGTGACCAATGGTCAATGCTCTTTGTAAACCTCGGTGCTCAGATATTTGATGCCGGTGTCGATCATCAGGGTCACCACAGTTGCGTCCGGTCCAAGCCGTTCGGCCAGCCTCAATGCCGCGACCACATTCGCTCCCGAAGAGGCACCGGCAAATATTCCTTCCTCGCGGGCCAGACGACGCGACATCGCCATCGCGTCACTGGCCGACACGGAGATGATTTCGTCCACAAGGTCCGGCTTCCACAGCGGCACGACATAACCCATCCCGATGCCTTCGATCCGGTTGGCTCCGGAGGTACCACCTGACAGCACCGGCGACTCGGCCGGCTCAACCGCGACGATGCGGATGGCGCGGTCATGCAGACGCAGCGCTTCGGCGGTGCCGCGCAGCGAGCCGCCAGTGCCCACCAACTGCACAAAGGCATCGACGCGCCCGGCGGTCTGCGTCCAGATCTCGTTGCCCAAGTCCGTGTAGCCCGACAGAACATCGGGATTGTTGAACTGATCTGCCCAGAAATGCCCCGGCTGCTGGCTGAGTTGCCGCGATGTCTCGATCAGGGTCTTGACCAGTTCGGCGGTGATCTTCTTGTTGTCACTGCGGACAATCTGCAACTCAGCCCCAAGTGCTTGCATATGTGCCAGCTTTTCGGCGCTGAACGCGTCCGATGACACCAGCAGGCATTTATAGCCCATCGCCACCGCGACACTGGCCAAGGATGTGCCGGTGCTGCCGCTGGTGCATTCGACAATCGTGTCGCCGGGATGCAACCGCCCCGATTGGGCGGCGCAACGCGCGATGGCAAGTGCCGCCCGGTCTTTCATGCTGCCGGTTGGGTTGGCCTGCTCCAGCTTGACCAACACTCGGGCATGCCCCTGCGGCACCAAACGGCGCAGTGGCAGCAAAGGGGTATTGCCGATCAGATCCATCACGCTGCTTTGCACCATGCCCCCCATCGAATGCTGATCTGTCAACCACCATACTGAAGCCCGCCATCCTCGCCCTCATCCGCCAAATCCTTACCATCGGGGGCACGGCGCTCGTCGCCAAGGGCTATGTTCAAACTTCTAACATCGAACCAGTGATCGGTGGCATGCTTACCATCGGGTCAGTGATTTGGTCGGTGGCTGACAAATTGGGGCTTTGAACGCTGAGTTTCAGCATTTTCCAGCCGGAACACCGTTTCGCCGACTTCTGTCGGATCTTGCCATAGCTTATAGGGTAACCACGGTCTGGCTCAGATGGGACCGCTTGCAATTTTCTGTTACTCCATCAGGACGCGAAGGCGTCGCAATATCTGGGCGTGCGACGTGTCTTTGAACAATCGCTCCATCGCCTGTCATAGCCATATGTCGCAGCATTGCCTGCCGCCCTTTACTTTCGCAAATCTGGCGTTTTAGCTGGCAAAGACGACCGTGTAATTTTTCCACGGCCAAGCAACAGAAAAGAGACCCCCATGACCAACCCGAACATTGTTCTGATCGATCGCCATCCGGGCCGCTCTACCCAGACCATCGTCCTCGCGCTCGAGATCGGCACCGACCCGGCACTGATCCACGAACCTTCTGTTGGCGTGGTTGGCACCAAAGGCGACAGTCAGTGCTATCTTGGCGTCATGGCCAAGGTCGAGGCGATTCACCGTGCCCTCAAGGACCGCATCGGCACCGGGCCGGGGCAGTTGAAGTTCCGCCTTGTGCAGCCTGAATACACGATTGCGACCTCGGACGGCATCCGCAATGGCACGCGGGAGATGCGCTATTCGCTGATCGGGCGCGAGGTGACGCAAGATGCCTTGTGCGAACACTTCAGTGCAACCGGTCTTGCCGGTACGATTGCTGTCGTTGCCTGTGACAAACCGCCTGTCGGCACACTCGCGGCCATGCTGGAGCATAACCTGCCGTCCATCATCATGTCGGATGGTCCGATCCACCCCGGAACCGACCCCAAGACCGGCGAAAAGCTGGATATCGTCAGCGCATTTCAGGTCGCCGGGCACCCGGACCCCGAATATCGCGAACACATCGCCTTTCACGCCTGCCCGGGCATCGGCAGCTGCGGCGGTATGTTCACCTACAACACCATGCAGACATTCATCGGCGTGCTGGGCATGCAGCCGTTGCACATGGTGGCACCGCCGTCCGACGATCCCCGCCGTTTGAACGAGTTCCCTGCCGAATTGGTCACCCTGCTGGCGCAGATGATCGAAAATGACCTCAAACCCCGCGATATCGTCGTGCGCGACAGCCTGCGAAACGCCACGATTGTCGCCATGGCCATCGGCGGCTCCACCAATGCGATGTTGCACGCGCCCGAGATCGCCCGTGCCGCAGGCTTTGCTGATTTCTGGAAAGAGATCATCACGCCGGAGGAGTTCAACCACCTTTCAGAGCATGTCGTGCCAGTGCTTACCAACGCGCGGCCCTACGGGCAGTATTCCATGGTCGATATCGACCGGGCGGGCGGCGTGCAGGTCATCGTGCGCGAGTTGCTGGACGCGGGTCTGCTCAATGGCGATATGCTGACCTGCACCGGGGAGACGCTGCGCGAACAGGTGGTGCGCCTTTGCGCGAAGCCTGCCGATGGCGAGGTCATCTATCCGGTCGAGGCACCCTACAAGACAACCGGCGGCCTGCGAATGCTTGGCGGCAACCTTTCGCCAGAGTTTTCTGCAATCCTGAAGCTTGCAGGCGTCGAGGGCGGGCTTGAGAACAACCTGTTTCGCGGCCGCGCGCGCGTGTTCGATGGTCAGCAGGCACTGATAGATATGCTGGACAAGGCGCCAGAGACTTTCGAGAACAATGACATGATCGTCGTGCGTTACGAGGGACCCAGCGGCGCACCGGGCATGCCGGAAATGCTTGACCCCACCGCGCGCATCACCACCTTGTGCCGCGAGCGCGGCATCGTCATCGCCCTGATGACCGACGCGCGCTTTTCTGGTGGCTCGATCGGCCTTGTGATCGGCCATGTCGGGCCCGAAGCGGCACTTGGTGGGCCGATCGCGTTTGTTGAAAATGGCGACGAGATTGTGGTGGATTTGAAGAGCAACGAGATCAACTGCACAGCACTGAACGATCCCGCTGTCTGGAAGGCACGCGAATCTGCGTGGGACAAGGTGGTGGCCGACAACTGCGGTTTCCACCCGAACTGTGGCGCTGCGGATACGCGCCTGCTGCAACGCGCGCGGCACATGGCCGTTCCGGCAAGGCGTGGCGCGGGTCTGCACCCTAACCGTGAAGTCTGGGTGCGCAACCCGCGAGAGGCGACCCCCTCAGGCTTTGCACCGCGTAACAAATTCCGTCCTGGGACCGGAAATGGGTCCTGATCCGTGACACCCCTTGGCGTACATTCAGATCAGGAGGCCAATGAACCTGTCATCGCGGGTGCAGCGTCTGTGTTCTATCCAAAGCGACCCTGCGCCAGAACCTCGGACAAAAGCGGGTTGGGAAAGCGACGCGCTGCGGTTACGGCTTGAAATGTCTCAGTGACATCGTCAAGCCGTGCCGCCTCAACCAGCAGACCTGCCGCCAGTTCGTCTTGCACTACGATTGGCGGGATGACCGCGAGCCCCGCATTTTCGCGGGCAAGCAGGCGCAGCATTGCCATGTCTTCAACCTCGGCGGCGATCATCGGCACGATGTTCAGACGGCTGGTGAGGGCGTCGAACGCAGCACGCAGCGCCGTCTCTGGCGGAGGCAGGATCAGCGGTTCCTGCAACAACAATTCCTGTATCGTCCGGGGGACTTGGCCAAGGCGCGCAGACGTTCCGATCAGACTGACGCGCTGCTCGGCCAGCCGGTGAACCAGCCACGGCGTTGCCGCATCGCGCGGCGGAGCAAGGTTGGTCAGCACGACGTCGAACACCAAAGACTCCAGCCCGCGCAACAGTTCCGCCTGACTGCCTGAACGCAGCACGACCTCCACATCGGGCCGTCCGATCAACGGGCGAACGAACTGCATCTGGAAATTGCGCGACAGCGTGGCAAGCGCGCCCACCCGCAAGGCCCGCCGCCCCCTGCCGGTTTCGCGCAGGGTCGCGGTCAGGTCATCGGCGGTGCGAAAGATCGCCTCGGCATGGTCAAGTGCTATGCGCCCTGCCTCGGTCATGATCAGGCCACGGCCGCGGCGTTCAAACAGATCATGGCCCAGTGACTTCTCAAGCGCTTTGATCTGCGTAGACAATGCCGATTGCGACAGGTTCAGCCCCCGTGCGGCGCCAGTCAGCGTGCCGTCCGATGCCACAGCACGGAAAAGGCGCAGGTGATGCAGGTTCAGGGGTGCCACTCTTCTACCATACAGAACGTTTCGCCGGATAATATGTAATTTATTTTGTAAATCGCAATCGCTATCCCGGTCAAACCTATCGCACACCGGAGAATGCCATGCCCTTTGTTCCACCCCTGATCGTTTTCGCACCAATCCTCCTACTGGCCGTGGCCAGGTTTGCTCTGTTCCAACCCGGCCGCCGACCGGGCGCATTGCCGCGTCTGGCCGAGGGTGCGGCGCTTGGCGTTCTTGCTTTGGCAATCGCGAGCGTCGGGCAACTGATCCTCAATGGCCCGGCCACTGTCGGGTTCGGCGGAGGGCTGGCGCTGATCGCCTTCCGCCTTGACGCGATAAGTGCCACGATGGCGCTGCTCGTTGCCTTTGTCGGCTGGGTAGTCGTGCGCTATGGCCGAACCTATCTGGACGGCGAGGCCAGGGAAGGTGCGTATCACGGGTTGATGCTGGCCACGCTGGCCGCTGTGCTGACGCTGGTGCAAGCGGGCAGTCTGGCAGTGCTGGCGCTGGCCTTTGTCGCCATCGGTCTGGGGCTGCGGCAGTTGTTGCTGTTCTACCCCGAACGGGCCGAGGCACGGCGGGCGGCGGCCAAGTTTACCCTTGTCTGGGGGGCGGGCGATGCGGTGCTGGTGCTGGCTGCCATGCTGCTGTGGACCGCGTTTGGCACGGCGGACATTGCCGCGCTGTCGCAGGCTGCCGGGGGCGGACTGCCTTTGTCGGCTCAAGTTGCCGTGGCGCTGCTGGTGCTGGTGGCAGCGCTCAAAACGGCGACGTTCCCGCTACATGGCTGGCTGACCGAGGTCATGGAGGCGCCAACGCCCGTATCTGCGCTGCTGCATGCGGGGATCATCAACGGCGGCGGGTTCCTGTTGATCCGCCTGTCCGATCTGATGCAGGCCAGCCCCGGTGCGATGGCGGCGTTGGTGATGCTGGGCGGGCTGACCGCGCTGTTTGGCGCTACAGTGATGCTGACGCAAAGTGCGGTAAAGACGGCGTTGGCCTGGTCCACAGTCGCGCAAATGGGGTTCATGCTGCTGCAATGCGGGATGGGGCTCTGGGCACTGGCGCTGCTGCATATCGTGGCGCATTCCCTGTACAAGGCGCATGCGTTCCTCGCCTCGGGTGGTGCTGTCAGGGCGGTGGCCGAGGTGCATCGGCCCGGTCCGGTCGCCGTACCGGGCATCGGCGCAGTGGCGCGGGCCTTTGTGCTGGCGCTGGTGCTTTATGCGGTCGTGGCAGTGGGCTTTGGGCTGGTGGTTGGGCCGAAGTCGGCGCAGGCGCTGGCGTTGGGGGTGATCCTGATCTTCGGCGTGGCTTATCTGGTGGCCCAAGGGCTGGCCGATACCGCACCACGCGCGCTGACACAGCGCACGGCGCTGGTCTCATTGGCGGCAGCAGTGGCTTATTTCGGCTTTCAGGTGGTCGCGGCGGCACTTTGGGGCCCCTATCTGCCCTTGCCCCCGGTGCCCGGGCCGCTGGAATGGGCGCTGATCGTCCTGGCGCTGATGTCCTTTGGTCTGGTTGCAGTGGCGCAGGCGCTGTTCCCGCATTGGGCGCATCACCCGGCGGCGGCGGGTCTGCGGGTGCATCTGGCCAATGGCCTTTATCTGAATGCGGTTCTTGACCGGATGATCGGTGGCTTTCGCGCCACCAAACCCCTCTGACCCCCCTTTCCCCTTCGGAGACAAAGATGTTCCTTAAACATGCACAGATCGCGCCAGCCCGCCTCGCAGGTCTTCTCAAAGCCGCCGAGGCTGCGGCCCGCGCCATTCCGCCCGCTTTTCCGCTGGATGCAACGGTAGCCGTCAATCCTTTCCTTGGGCAGACCGGCGAAGATCTGGCCACCGCGAGCGCACGGCTGGCCCGTGTGGCCGGTGTCAAGATTACCCGCATGCGCGCCGACTATGCAGGCCAGGTGCGGGCAGGCAGCATCAGTGACGACGATCTTGCTGTGGCCCTGATAGCTTGCCAGTCGCCCATAAAACCCGCCGATCTGGCGCGGCTCAAGGCATCACTGACCGCGACCAGTGCCGCGCCCCGGATGCTGCCGACGGTGGCTGATCTGGCCGCCAAGGCCGTCGGCACCGACTGGCCTTCGGTCATCGCGCGCAGCTTTGGCCTTTGGGCGGCGGGTCATTTCGACCGGGGTCAGGCGCTGTGGTCGCCAGCGCCGATGCTTGGGGCCTTTGCCGCCTGGCGTGCGTGGGCGTCACACGACCTGACGCCCGAGATTGCCGGGCTGACCGGCTTTTGCGCCCATGTCGCCGGGTCCGACGATGCGCCCGAGCGCGTCATCCTGCGCGCAACCGACCGGCTGGGCCTGTCGGACACAGCGGCCGAGACCACCTTTCACCGGATGTTGATGGATCTGGGCGGCTGGTCGCAGCACGCCCGCTGGCTGTTGTGGGAGGCCGAGCTGAAGGGCCAATCCGACATGACAATCATTGATCTGCTGGCCATTCGCCTGATTTGGGAAGAGGCGTTGCTCGCACATGTGCCGCAGGTTGCAGCAGACTGGGCGTTGGCAGTTGCGGCACATGGCGCGCCCGTGCAGCCTTCGCCGGATGAGGTGATCGACGCGATCCTGCAAGAGGCCGCCGAGCGGGCGCATCAGCGCAAGCTCGACGCGGCGCTGTCGGGACCCAAAGCCACGACGGGCCGTCCGGCGCTGCAAGCCGCCTTTTGCATCGACGTGCGGTCCGAAGTGTTCCGCCGCGCGCTGGAAAGCCAAAGCCCGGACATTGAAACCATCGGCTTTGCGGGCTTTTTCGGGCTTCCGCTGCAACACAGGGCGCATGGCACCGAAGAATTGCAAATCCACCTGCCTGTCCTGTTGAACCCCGGTATGACCTCGACCGGCCATACCGCCCCCGAGGTCGAGCGTGCCACGCGGATCGCTGCCCGCACCACCCGCGCCTGGGGCCGGTTCCGGCAGGCGGCGGTGTCGTCCTTTGCCTTTGTCGAGGCGGCGGGACCGGCCTATGCTTTGAAACTGGTGCGCAGCGCACTTGCGTTGCCACCCGGTCACCAGCCCCCCGAACCCGCGCCGCGCATCGAGGGCGGCCTGAGCGCCGAGGCCAAGGCCGCGACCGGGTCTGCCGTGTTGAAGGCGATGAGCATGACCACGAACCACGCGCGGCTTGTCCTGCTGCTTGGTCACGGCGGGCAGGTTACCAACAACGCCCATGAAAGCGCCTATCACTGCGGTGCCTGTGCCGGGCAGACCGGCGAAGTTTCCGCCCGGCTGCTGGCCCAATTGCTGAACGACCCCGAAACGCGGGCGGGTTTGCCAGCGCAGGGCATTGATCTGGCGCAGGACACGGTGTTTCTGGCGGGCCTGCACGACACGACCACCGACCAGATCGCGCTGTTTCGCGACGACGCGGCCCCTGCACACACAGCGGATATCGCGCAGGCCGCAGACTGGCTTGCCCGCGCCGGGGGTCTGGCGCGGTCTGAACGCGCGTTGCGTCTGCCGGGGGCGACGGCCAGGTCGATCGGCCAGCGGGCGCTGAACTGGGCCGAGGTGCGCCCTGAATGGGGACTGGCCGGCTGTGCTGCCTTCATCGCCGCGCCGCGCCCGGCCACAGCCGGGGCCGATCTTGCAGGTCGCGCCTTCCTGCACAACTATGACTGGCAGGCCGACGCGGGCTTTGGCACGTTGGAATTGATCCTGACCGCACCGGTGGTCGTGGCCAGCTGGATCAGCCTGCAATACTATGGATCATCCGTCGCACCCGAGGTGTTTGGCGGCGGCAACAAGTTGATCCACAACGTGGTGGGCGGCATCGGCGTGGTGCAAGGCAACGGCGGCAAGCTGCGCCCCGGTCTGCCATGGCAAACCGTGCACGACGGCGCGAAGTTGGCGCATGAGCCGTTGCGGCTGTCGGTGCTGATTGAAGCCCCACGCGAGGCAATCATCGACGTGCTGGCCCGTCACGCCGGGGTGCGCGCCCTGTTCGACAACGGCTGGCTGCATCTGTTCGTCCTTCATGAGGGTCAGATCGCGGCCCGCTATCAGACTGGTCTGGTCTGGGACGACAAGGAATATCAACGCCGTGCCGCATGACACTGCCTGACCGCGCCGCCCTTGGCACCATGCACGGCAAATCGGCGGCAATCGCGCCGCCGCTCGCCCGTCTCGGTATTACGCTGGTGGTTCCCGAGGGGCTGAACACCGACCAGTTATGCACCTTCACCGCCGAAACCCCGCGCATGGGCACGATGGAAGATGCCGCCCGCGCCAAGGCACGTGCCGCCATCGCAGCCACCAGACTATCGGTCGGTATTGCCAGTGAAGGCGCTTATGGCCCACATCCATTCTTCCCTTTTCTGCCCATTGGCAGGGAGGTGCTGTTGTGGCGCAATGAGGAAACAGGGCATGAGGTTATTGAAAGGCTGATAGACGAGGCCCCGTGCTACGATCATGCAACCATCTATTCGGCCGACGAAGCGACCGCTTTTCTGTTGAGCATGGGCTTCCCCCGGACCGCGGTCATCGTGGCTTCGACAGGCGCAGGCGCGACACCTTTGGCCAAGGGTTTGCAGGACCGCGATGCTGTTGATGACGCAATCGCGCGCGCGGCTCAACTGTCAGCGCAGGGGGGAGCGTTCCTTCAGACCGACATGCGCGCCCATCTGAACCCCCGCCGGATGGAAACCGTCGGCCGTCTCGCCGAACGCCTTGCCGCGCGGCTGGCGACGGCATGCCCAAGCTGCGCAGCGCCCGGTTGGGGGCTGTTGCGGGTGGAAACCGGCCTGCCCTGTGCCTGGTGCGACGGTCCGACGCTGCTGGTCAAGGCCGAGATCCACGGCTGCACGCTCTACGGACAACAAGTTGTTCAACCCCGCGTCTACGGACCGAACGTTGCCGACCCAGGCCAATGTCCGACCTGCAACCCGTGATCGCAAAGTTACGTAAAAAACCAAAGCGGCGCAAAAACGTTGCACGTTAGTCCGGTCCCCTCTGCCACTTTAAGGAAAGTGTATCCGCTCCGGCTGTGGCCAGATTTTCCTTTTGTCCTGGAGGGATTGACAATTCTAACGCCATCCGCCGCTGGCAAAAATGGCGATGGGTCACGACATCCGAGGCGAAGGAGACTACCGTCAAACGGTCGCGGGAGTTCAAACGATCCAGCAGCCCCAGGGACGCCAGTTTTGCAGCCTCGAGCTTGCCGCCAGACATCGACCCACTCGCGTCGATCGACAAGGCAATGTTGAGGGGACCGCGCTCGACCCGGCTTTGCAATTTAGCAGTTTGAACCTCCAGCTTCGCCACAAGGTAGCGGACAGACCCACCTTCGGCCAAGACAAGGTTGCGGTCAAATCTGTCAATCGGCACGCAAAATTGGCTCTGACTCAATCTCGATGCACATCACGCACTCCCCAGCAGTCGCGCGCGCAGGAGGTCGAGGTTTGCTCTGCCATACATCTGGCGTTTGACCAGCTTCAGCTTGGTGATCTGTCCTTCTGTCTGGCCATTGGACCAAGGGCTGGCGATGGCAGCGGCGACCGCAGTCCGATCCGCGATGATGCCGCGTGTGAAGGCGACCAGATGTTTAGACGCGTCTTGGATCCATGTATCGAGGTCTTTTGCACATCCGGTGCGGATCATGTGGTGGAAACGCTGAACAAGGGTCTTTGCTTGCCATAGGTCTGGCAACTCCGCTTCTATCAGAGTTGCCAGCATGAGGTCGGCACGTGGAAGGCGGTCTGGATCGAGCATAAGCAATCTGGCGATCATTCGCGAACTCAGACATCTGCGCGGTAACTCCGTTGCCTCATCCCGGCGGCGCCGGGTCGCCCACTCGGTCACGACACGCAGTGAGCCTGCATAACCTTGGGCGCGCAATCGTCTCCAGAGTTCCGCGCCGCTCCGGCAACCACTTGCCCACTCGTGCGACAGCCAGTCGAGATATCCGTCCAGTGTGCTGGCTTTTGATCGGAAGACGTCAGAACGATCGCCTCGAGCAATGTTGCGCACGCATTGCCGCGATCGGCCGGTTCGGCGGACGATGTCTTTGATTGGCACCTGCGCCTTCACCAGGTCCGTGATCATGGCGCTCTCCGCAGAACGATGGCGCCAGCCCTCGTATTGCTTGCGCTCGACGGCCGTCATGACCTCCGGACCAAGCTGCCTTACCCCCACAACCCGGCGGATGTCTCGCATCGCGTTCCGGACAACGCCTAACAGGGCCGCACTACAATTTTCCATGAGATGCCAACGGTCTGCGACCTGCACGGCGTCCGGACGCCCGCGACGGCCGGCAGGTCCATAGCCACCGCCACGATCCCGCGCGATGATCTCGATGGAGGGGCGTGCCGCCAGCCAGGCCTGAGCCGTCGCCGTCTCGCGATCCGGCAGGACATCGATGATCCGCCGCCGTTCGAGGTCACAGACGACGGTTCCATAGCGGTGACCCTTTCGCCAGGCCCAGTCATCGATGCCGACCACCCTGGGTGAGGCGTCAGTTGCTGGTGCCCTTCGGCGCACGACCCTGAGCAGCGTATCGCGGCTGACCGGAAGGACCAGTCGCTTCGCTGTCCGCTGGCCCGGGCGACCACCAAGTGCGAGGCCAATATGATGAACAATCCCCTCGAGACGCTCCGTCCGCCTCCCAAATCGCTGCACGATAGACGGGTCAAACCGCTCGGCGAAGATCTTCACAGGGCAACCGATTGACCTGCATCTGAACCGCCGGGTTTGAAGCAACAGTCTTCCCGCCGAACCATGTGACGGCAAATCCGCCAAGCTCCTGACGTATCGACTGTGAACCGAACCCGACACCGCCCCGCATCCAGGGCAAGCCGATGATCGCAACAATGACCGTGCTACGACCGTGACCAGGCCGTCGCAAACTTCGATCGATTCAACGATCAGCCCCTCCGGCACCTCCAAATCATCCTTGTGCATCCGCGACATCTTGTTGGTCCTCCCGGAACCATCACAACATGTCGGCCAGAAAAGCGTGCATCAAGATTGAGTCAGAGCCAAAATTGGACGCCGATTACCCCGCCAACGGGGTCCGTTTTGCACGCCGAAACACAGCCTCGGCGGCCGGGGTCAGGATTTCGTAGCGATCACCGTCCAACTCGTCGAACCGGTGCTGGACCAACTGCGCCGCCCGGCCCAGCGCGGGCCTATGGATCAGGAAATGCAGTGCCGAAAGGGGCTCAGGGTAGGCAATGGCATGGGCCATAGCCTGCTCTTCGGCCTCGACATCGTCGAAATCCGCAAGGCGCTTCAGATAGGCGCGCAGGTGGTCCGCAGCGAGGCTGCGGTGAAAGCACTCCAACCGGAACACCTGCGCCTCGTCCGACCGGCCTAGCCCTTCCAGCACATCCAGCCCGGCCGCCTGCCATTCCTCAGGCACCCAAGCGCGATCGCGAAACTCGGCCCGCTCCAGAAACCCCAACGCGTCCCCAGCCCGGCCAGCGGCCAACAACCGCACCGCAATCTGCGCATCGATCTTCGGCACCTTGCGCGTGGCGGGATCGTATTGGGCGATGAAGGCGTCCACGTCGCCCATCGCATCGGCAATGTCCTTCAGCGCCATCCGCGCCAGGCTCTGCCGGGCGCGTTCTTCCATTTGATGCGCATAGGTAGCGCCGCCGCTGACATAGCCCACCGCCTCCCATTCACCCTTCGGCGGCACGGGAACCGACGTCGCCGCCAACGCCTCGATGCGCACCTTGAGATGGGCAAGCCCCTCGGCCCCCAGTGCGGGGGTAAGGATGGCGATGAGGCCGTCATATTGGCCGCAGCCATTGTCGCGCAAAGCCTCGACTGCCGCATCGGCCAACGCCTCGGGACGCGTTCCGGCTGCAAGTGCGATCTCACCCAGCAGCGCGCAGGCATCGTGAAACACACCAATGACGATGCCGCTCCTGTCGTCTTAGCGCTCGAACAGGGGCGTGGCAACTTGCAAGAAGCGCTAGGTCAGCGCCAGCGCCTCGGTCGGATCGGTAGGTGCGATCTGCTCCTTGATCGCGCGCTTCTGGCTTTCCAGATCAGTGACCAGCGGCTTGCGGTTCTGCCAGTGCACGAAACTGCGCGCCCGCGCAATGCTGGTCAGCCGTTTGGCCACCTCGCGCCCGGCTTCCTTCGGGCTTTGCGCCCCCGCCAGTTCCAGCCGCAGCCGCCGCTTGGCCATGGCCGATCCGGTGCTGATTTCGACCAGCAGTTGAGCCAAGCGCTCTGCACCCAGCGTCTCGAGGTTCTTTGCATTCAGGGTGGTCTTCGATGCCATTGGAAATCCGTATCAATTCGGGCCTACCCTAGCAGCGGCTGGATCAGAGTGAAACGCCGACGCTGATTCGATTTGGGCGCAGAATAGGCTGGGCGTATCACACCGGTGCCCTGCGCGCCAAAGCTGCGGAGGTGATGAAGATCAGAAAGAAAACGGGACGTATCGATCAAGGCTTTCTCACTTTTACAAGGAACTGGACAAGCTTAAAGGCGGGCCGCTGGAATTAGAAGTCCGGACTGAAGCCTCGATGGAATGCGCGCGAGTCAAACGGACGGCTGTTCTGCTCTGATACTGGCCGAGGAAGGAGACAGCGGCCATAATGACGGCCCATGCCCCTTTCGTTATCTGTGCATCAACGGGTAGCTAAAAGCAGAACAGGTTGTGATGCAGCTACCACGTCCGATCTGATAATTTCCCGATCTCAGTCGCCACAATTTCAGCGACCGCCAGTGCTCCTTCCATATAGCCCCCCATCCTCGGCGCAACTTCAGTTGAGACGAAATGAAGTCTTCCGTTCCATAGGCCCGACAAGCTCTGGGGAAGGCCGTAATCCGGATGCGCAGACAGGAGCACAAGATCGTGCTCAGTTGCGGTTTCCGGCTCGAAAGCCCAATCCTGAAGCGCCACCTGCGCAGGTGTCATCGCCTTCGCCCCGAAAATGCGGGCCAACTGCTCCAGTGCTGCTGTCGTGATCTCTTGCGCACGACCCTTGCGGTGCGCGGGGTGGCAGTCCCAAGAAGCCGAAAAGCGCAGCGGGTGTACCATTCGTGCCAGAGGCATCGTGGATTTCCGCCATAGGGCCGCGCCTACTTGTAGCATCGCCGGAAAGGCCAGCGTCGCGCCAGAACGGTGTGTCGCACACGGCGACAAACTTCGCGTGCCCTGCCATCCAGGTCGGGATGGCTTCCAGGCTGTGCTTTTGATCAGGTCTTAAGGCGGGCAGGAATGTCAAACCGGCGGCTATGCGGGGCGGCAGGGCAAGAACAACGTGCGGCGCGGTGCATATCTGCCCGTTTGCAAGTTGAACGCCGCTCTGCTCGTCAATCGTCGCGACCCGGGCGCTGTTATGCAGACGATCTGCGGGCAGACCGGCCACAAATGCATCGGCCAGCCGAATAACCCCGCCCGCAATGCGCAAAGAGCCTTCCATCGAGGCAAAGCCCAAGCCGTGATGCACCCTGCCGGTTTCATCCTCATACCACTGATCGCCTGTCGCATATTGCGCGAAATCGGTCAGGCCCAACGCCTTGAGCAGCGTCGCAATGCTCTGCTGCCCCGGCCAGAACCACGATGGCCCCAGATCGACCGCGCCGTTTGGCGTTTGTAACGCTGCGATCCGGCCACCAAAACGGCTGCGCGCCTCGAACAGCTGAAAATCGACGCCGGTTTGATCAAGCCGTCGTGCAAGGGCAAGACCCGCAAGTCCACCACCGATGATGGCCACCTGTGTTTTCATCGGGCTGTCTTTACGAAGGGGCTGCGACAAAGCGGAGGTGCCCGGTTTTCATCCAGAGCTTGGCGCCGCCCTGCCCCGCCTCTGCCGCAAAGGGCTGCCCTTCGGGCAGGCGAAGCCAGGATCCTTGGCGCAAGTCATCGCCACTTTCCATCAGGCTGCCGCTCAGCACAAAAACCTCGATCCCGCCGGGTGCTTCAACTTGCAGCGCCGCGCCGGGGTCGAGTTCGAAATAGGTGACCACCTCACGCGCGTCGCGGTGCAACTCTGCAGACCGCACGCCATCCTCGACCGACAACAGCCCCTCGGCCATGTTTTTACTGAATTGGTCTCGATCAGCAGGATCGAACTGCCACAGCTTCACAAGGATGGTGCAACCTGCATCCGATCGGGGGGTATGCCGCGAAGTGGGAGGATTACGCACATAGGTGCCAGTGGGGTAATCGCCATGCTCGTCTTGAAAAATCCCGTCCAGAACCACGAATTCCTCGCCCCCGCCATGGGTGTGCGCCGAAAAGCTGTGGCCCGGCGCAAAGCGCACGATGGTGGTCGCACGCGCAACCTCGCCACCGATCCGGTCCAGCATACGGCGATCCACGCCAGCCAAAGGTGAGTGCTGCCAAGGCATCTCGGCCGTACGGAGCAGAATTCGCTGCGAAAAGTCTGTATGAAGTTCCATAATTCCTGCAGTTTGTGTGAGCGTGCCATCCATCATATTGCGGCAAAATGCTGCGACGGTGGCATGCAATTGTTCGAGCGCACTTGCGCACTTTATTGGTTATCCTAATCTCATATTCAGAGATTTCAAATGCACAGGAACGGGCCATGCCGGACGGAAGCAAGACAGATAAAGGCGCACAGCGCAGCATCGTTGTGGGCAGCTTCACCAACTCAGTGTTAGACCCCGATGCCCAGATGCTTGGCCCAGTTGAAGACGGCGGCACGATCATCGCGAACACTGCACCGGGCTGCTGGGGCCCGATGATCACGCCAAGCCTGCGCGGCGGGCATGAGGTGACGCAACCGGTGTTCATCGCGGGCGCCGAGGTGGGCGACGGGGTGGCCATCCGCATCCGCGACATCACTGTCACCTCGATTGCCACCGCGTCTGGCCATGACAGCTCTCCCGACGGTTTCTGCCTTGGCGACCCCTATGTCGCCGGACGCTGCCCCACCTGTGACACCGTTTGGCCCGAGACGCATATCGAAGGCATCGGCCAGGACTCGGTGAAATGCAATGTCTGCGGCAATGCGGTCACCCCGTTCGCGATTGTGCACGGCTATACCGTCACCTTCGATGACACGCGCGCCGTTGGCTTGACCCTGCCGAAAGCGGCGGCCGAGACCATTGCCGAGCGGGCCGACCACTACTCGGCCCTGCCAGATGGAAGCCGCCAGCACTCGATCCTCAACTTCGCGCCCTCTGACATGCCCGGCACTTTGGTGCGGATGCGCCCCTTCATGGGGCAGCTTGGCACCTGCCCGTCCATCGCGATGCCCGACAGTCATAATGCCGGCGATTTTGGCTCATTCCTCGTTGGCGCGCCCCATGCTTATGGCCTGACCGCCGAACAACTAGCGCAGCACAAGACCGATGGCCACATGGACATCGACGCGGTGCGGGCGGGCGCGATCCTTGTGTGCCCGGTCAAGGTGAAAGGTGCAGGCGTCTACATGGGCGACATGCACGCGGGCCAAGGCGATGGCGAGATCGCCGGGCACACCATGGATGTTGCAGGCAGCGTCACGCTGCAAGTCGAGGTGGTAAAAAACTACCCGCTGGACGGCCCGGTCCTGTTCCCGCTGATCGAGGATCTGCCACCTATGGCGCGGCCCTTCACCGATGCCGAAAAGGCCAAGGGGCAGCGCCTTGCCGACAAGTGGGGTGTGGCCAACATCGAACCGCTAGCCCCGATTTCCGTGATTGGCACGGCGGCCAACCTGAACGAGGCCATCGAGAACGGC
This sequence comes from Cypionkella psychrotolerans, assembly GCF_001294535.1. Lineage (GTDB taxonomy): Bacteria > Pseudomonadota > Alphaproteobacteria > Rhodobacterales > Rhodobacteraceae > Cypionkella > Cypionkella psychrotolerans. The sequence continues at coordinate 106,927 of NZ_LGIC01000069.1, forward strand.
CTTGCACGCGCGGCCAAGCTGCTGGGTGTGACCGTCGCCGAGGTTCGCAACCGCGCCACTGTGAACGGCGCGATTGAGATCGGACGCGCACCGGGCGTCATCCAAGTGACGTTCCTCGCCCCCCTAGCCAAGCTCGACGCCGTCGGCCTGGGCGGTTACGCGCGCGAGCAATACGGGCTTTAGCGGTCAGGGCGGCAGTTCGGAATGATGTGACTCCGGGCCAGATTTCAGCTGATGCAACGGCTGCACTGGCCCGGCGGCGGCTTTCAAAGGCCGATGCTGGCAAGTCGGCATCGACTCCTGAGAACTCGACTTGCCTGCGGACTTTGATACGACGTTCGGAAGGTTTCAGAACCCGTGGCGGCGCAGTTCGGCGACGATCAGCGATCTGGAGGCGGTGTCCTGCGTGGGGAAGGCTGCAAGGTAATGTGCGGTCGTCGCGTCAGCCTTGCGCCGACGCACCTCTTGCCGCCAGCGGGCCGCCTGATCTCGGCGCCCTGCCAGCCCATTGGCAGCAACCGCTATCATCGCGATCAGGTAATGCGCGCCGGGCGTGCTTGCGGCCTTGTCGCCCCAGCGGGCGGCGGACGGGTAATTGCCTGTTTGCATCAGCATCTGCGCCCGGACCCCGTGAAACCCGTAAAGCAGCGGGTCCAGCGGGCTAAGCTGCAGGGCGATGTCCAGCCCGGCCTCGGTCGCCGCAGCATCACCTGCCAGCATCGAGGTCAACGCCGAGGAATAGAAGCCCTGCGCATAGTTCGGGTTCAATGTGGTGGCCCGGTCAAGCCACCCTGCCGCTGAACCCAGCTCATGGGTCAACCAGAAGGACCGCCCCATGGTGAAATTCGTGAACGGGTCCAGCGGGTCAAGTTCCAGCCCACGCTCGGCATGGCGGCGCGCAGCAAGCGTCGCGGCGGGCACATCCGGGCCGAGATGAAGGAATGCCTCAAGAAAACTGGTGAAGGACAGCCCGGCATGAGCACGAGCGAATTGCGGGTCCAGCGTCACGGCCCGTTCAAAGCAGCCCTTTGCTCGCAGGTTGTCGTCACCCGTAAACCGATACAGATGTTGCAGACCGAGATGGTAGTTCGCCCACGCATCCAGTGTCTCGATCCCGGCCATCTGGGCAACCCGCGCCTCATTCAGCGGAATGTAGACCTCAAGCGCTGTGACAAGATGCGTGACGATCTGAAAACGCAGATCGTCGATGTTGTCGATCTGCGCTACCAGACGATCCCCCCAGATCACTTCGTTCTTGCTGCTGTCCGAGAGTTCAAGCGTTACGGCAAGGCTGCGATTTCGGGCCTCGATGATGCCGGTCAGGACATAGCGCGCACCCAAGGCTGTGGCGACAAGATCAAGGTTCGGCTCGGGGTCTCGGAACCGGAAAGACGAGCCGCGCGCAATCACCGCTAGCCAACGCATGCACGACAGCGCCTGGATGATCTCACACGGGATCGCCTCGGCCAGAATGGCTAGATCGGGGGCCATTGCCAGGGCGCGAAACGGAAGGATGGCAATCGACGGTCTGCCGGCCAGCGTACCCTTCGGTTGGGCGATCTCCCGTGCCGCGGGTTGCGCGGGTTGTGTTTCCACAACCTCTGCCACGAAACGGAATCCCCGGCCGTGAACGGTGCGGATGATCGTCTGGCCTTCGCCATTATCGTCAACCGCGCGGCGCGCCGAACGGATACGGCTGGAAATGCTGGCATCCGAAACTGCCCGTCCCTGCCAGACCTCTGCCACGATTTCGTCCTTGGTCACCATGCGATCGCGGTTGCGCACCAGATGGACCAGCAGGGTAAGCACCTGCGGTTCCAGGCGCACGGACTCGGACCCGCGCGACAATTCGAACCGCTCTGAATCAAGCCGGAAGGCGCCAAAAATCCATGTCATGCGTCAGAATACCGCAGAATCACACGTTTCTACACGAATTCTTCAGGACTCCATCAAGCCCGCCGGAACCGAAAGACGTAAGCTTTCCTGATCAGCGACCACGGCAACGGGAAAACGTATCCATCCAACGGAGGACGACATGAACGCGAATGCTATAGAAACACGGCGGTTTGAAACCCCTGACCAACGGCTCGACATGAAGGAACGCGGCGGCATTTCCATCGTCAAGATGACCGATGGCAGCATGGGAATGCACGCGATCTTCGAGCCGGGCTGGACATGGGAAGCGGATGAAAAACCGTTGCTTGGCTCGCCCGACTCCTGTCCGATGCGGCATACCGGCTACTGCATTTCGGGCAGATTGGTCGTCCGAATGATCGCCAGCGGTGTCGAAACGCGTCTTGGCTGCGGCGATTTCTTTGAAATCCCGCCGGGGCATGATGCGTATGTCGAAGGTGACGTGCGGGTTGAACTCATCCTGTTCGCGCCGCCCGAGCACCAGCACTGACTTGTCAGTTATCCCGGACTGATGCGGGCGATTGCAAACCTTGAACATCCGATGGAGAAAGCCAATGGACGCGATGGCTATAAGGACGACCAAAGGGCGCGGGATGCTGTACGACAGTATCCTTGAGACTGTCGGTGACACGCCCGTGGTGCGGATCAACAACCTAGGCCCGCAAGGCGTACGGCTTTACGTCAAGGTTGAGGCGTTCAACCCGGCAGCCTCGATCAAGGACCGGCTGGCGCTGAACATCATTGAGGCGGCAGAACGGACGGGGGCGCTGAAGCCGGGCCAGACCGTGGTCGAGGCCACAAGCGGCAACACCGGAATTGGACTTGCGATGGTCTGCGCGCAAAAGGGTTATCCGCTGGTCGTGACAATGGCTGACAGCTTTTCGGTCGAGCGGCGGCGGCTGATGCGGATGCTGGGGGCCAAGGTCGTGCTGACCCCGCGTGCGCAAAAGGGCACCGGCATGTATATGAAAGCGGCAGAGCTGGCCGAAAAGCACGGCTGGTTTCTGGCCCGACAGTTCGAAACTGCTGCGAATGCCGACATCCATGAGGCGACCACGGCACGCGAGATTATCGGTGACTTTGCCGGGGACCGGCTGGACTATGTGGTGACCGGCTATGGCACCGGCGGCACGGTGACAGGGCTTTCGCGTGTGTTGCGCCGCGAACGTCCCGAGACGCGGATCATCCTGACCGAACCCGCCAACGCGCAACTGATTGGCAGTGGAAAGGCGCAGGAGCGCGGCGTCGGTGGCGCGCCCGCCGCAAGCCATCCCAGCTTTGAGCCACACCCCATTCAAGGCTGGACGCCGGATTTCATCCCCAACGTCTTGCAGGAATGTCTCGACAGCAGCGGCTATGATGAACTGATCCCAGTTGCAGGAGCCGACGGCGTGGCTTGGGCGAAGAAACTGGCGCAGCGCGAGGGAATTCTGACCGGTATTTCGGGCGGCGCTACCTTTGCCATAGCCATTAAGGTTGCCGAGCGGGCGGAAGAGGGAGCGGTGATTCTGGCGATGCTGCCCGACACCGGCGAACGCTATCTGACGACGCCGCTTTTCGCCGACATTTCCGAAGATATGGACGCGGAAGAGGTGGCGCTGTCGCAATCGACGCCCGGAAATCAGATGGGCTGAGGCCGTCGTAGCGAAGGAGAAGGACATGACTACGCAGGAAACCAACTTCGCCGAAGAGACGCTTGATCCCACCGACTGGGCTGCCACACGGGCGCTGGCGCACCGGATGGTCGATGACGCCATAAACCATCTGGACGCGGTTCGCGAACGGCCATTGTGGCTAGAGATGCCTGCCTCGGTGAAGGCCGGTTTTACCGAACCGCTGCCACAGGGACCGCAGCCTCTTGAAGACGTTTATTCTGACATTACCGCCAGTCTGATGCCGCATCCGATGGGCAACATCCATCCACGGTTCTGGATGTGGTATATGGGGGCCGGAAATTTCACCGGCGCTTTGGGCGATTTTCTGGCGGCCATCGACGGGTCGAACCTCGGCGGCGGGAACATGGCGGCCAGCCAGATCGACCGGCAGGTGACTGACTGGATCAGGGACATGATGGGCTTTCCCGAAACGGCCAGCGGCACTTTGGTCACAGGCGGATCCATGGCCAACATCATCGGGCTGATGGCGGCGCGCAATGCCATGGCCGGAGTCGATCTGCGGCAATACGGGGTGGACGCCATGGCGCAGCCCTTGCGGTTCTATGCCTCGGATCAGGTGCACAGCTGTCATTTCAAGGCGATGAACCTGTTGGGGTTGGGTAAGGGTTCCTTGTGCAAGGTACCCTCGGATGGCCGGTTCCGCATGAGCATTGATGCACTGAAAGAACAGATTAGGTCTGATCTCGATCAGGGCATCAAGCCAGCCTGTGTGATTGCAACGGCAGGGACCACCAACACCGGGTCCATCGATGATCTGTCCGCCATCGCTGATCTTTGTGCCGCAGAGGGGCTGTGGATGCACGTCGATGGCTGCATCGGTGCCTTGATCTCCATCGCACCGGACAACCGCCATTTGGTCGCAGGGATCGAACGGGCAGACTCGCTGGCACTAGATCTGCACAAGGGGCTTCAGGCTCCCTTCGATGTAGGATGTGCCCTCGTGCGTGACCGCCGACAGCACAGGTTGACCTTTGCCGAAGATGCCGAATACCTGCAAAAGATGTCGCGCGGCATTTCGGCTGCAGAATTCCTGCACGATTACAATCTGGACACTTCACGCGGGTTCCGAGCGCTGAAGATCTGGATGATGCTCAAGGAACACGGGGTTGAAAAGTTCGGGCGGCTCATCGATCAGGGCATTGCGCAGGCGCACTATCTGACAGAACGGATCACGCATGAACCGATGCTGGAACTGATGGCACCAACTGTGACTGACGTCGTCTGTTTTCGTTACAATCCGGGTGGGTTGGATGAAGGTGGCCTGCGCGATCTGAACATCGAGGTCATGCTACGACTGCAGGAAGCCGGGACCGCAGCAGTTTCCGATACCACCATCCATGGAAGCCACTGTCTGCGTGCAGCAATTTGCAATCACCGTACACGGCGCACTGATCTTGACCTACTGGTGCAAGAAACCCTGCGGATTGGCGGCGATCTGGTGGTACCATTGAAGGCACAGGCGGGGCATGGGTGATCGAGACCGTTGAGGGACGCGCCGGTCAAGCATGTGATCTGAGGTCATCATCGCGTCAGGAGGATCAACATGACCTACTTCGATCTGGGCGCTCGGTCACGCAAGGTCACGACCGCGCAGCCGGAAGCGCAGCTTTGGTTCGACCGCGGGCTGAACTGGCTTTACGGCTTCAATCATGAAGAGGCGATTGCCTGCTTCGAGACGGCGCTGATGGCGGACCCGGATTGCGTGATGGCGCATTGGGGCATCGCGCATTGCATCGGGCCGAACTACAACAAGCAGTGGGAGTTTTTCAGTCCAGAGGAAAAGGTTGCGGCGTTGGACCGCGCGCACCTGGCGTTGAAACAGGCTGCAGCCGTTGCCGACCGCGTGACTCCGGCAGAGCATGCAATGCTGATGGCCCTTGCTGCCCGGTTTCCGACCGATCCCGCGATCGAAGATTATGGTCCGTGGAACGACACCTTTGCGGATGAAATGCGCAAGGTCCATGCCGCCTTCCCGACCGATCTTGACGTGACGGCGCTCTTTGCCGAAGCGCTGATGAACCGCACGCCATGGAAGCTGTGGGACCTCGAGGCGGGCGGGCCCGCCGAAGGGGCCTCGACGGTGGAGGCTCAGGCCGCGCTGGAACGGGCCTTTTCCAACGATCCCGCTGCATGGGACCATCCCGGCCTTTTGCACATGTATATCCACCTGCTGGAAATGTCGCCCACACCCGAAAGGGCGCTGCGCCACGGGGACCGGCTGGTGGATCTTGTTCCCGACTCTGGCCATTTGGTGCATATGGCCACGCATATCGACGTGCTGTGCGGCGATTATCAGAATGTCATCTGGCGCAACCTGCGCGCCGCGGCAGTTGACCGAAAATATTTCGACCATGCGGGAGGCGAGAATTTCTACACGATCTACCGCATCCACAACCTGCATTTCGTGATCTACGGCGCGATGTTTCTGGCCCGCCCGACCACCGCCCTGGCAGCGGCAGAAGCGCTGCGTGATACTCTACCCGAGCCTGTCGTCCGCTACATGCCCGAGTTCTTTGAGGCATTCATCGGCATGAAGCTGCATGTGCTGGTCCGCTTTGGGCGCTGGCAGGACATTCTGGACGAGCCGTTTCCGACCGACCCCGCCCTCTACCTGAACACCACCGCCCTTCTGCATTATGCCCGGACTGTGGCCCTTGCCAATCTCGGTCGACTTGACGAAGCCCGCGCTGAAGGTGACGCTTTTGCAACCGCGCAGCGCGCCGTGCCCGAGGATTGGATGATGTTCAACAACCCCTGTTCAGCCGTCCTGCTGGTGGCCGAACAGATGATGCTGGGCGAACTGGCCTACAAGTCGGGGCAAACCGAAGCGGGCCTTGAACACCTGCGTACGGCGGTCAGGTTGGATGACGGCATGTTGTATGACGAACCCTGGGGCTGGATGCAGCCATCCCGCCATGCCCTTGGTGCCTTGTTGATGGATGCCGGGCAGTATGCCGAGGCCGAGGCGGTGTATCGGGCCGATCTGGGTTTGGACCAGACCCTGCCGCGCCCCTGCCAGCATCCCCGCAACGTGTGGAGTCTGCACGGGCTAGATGAATGCCTGCGCAGACGGGATGAAACCGTCGAACGGCGGCATGTCAGACTTCAGCTTGACCAGGCCGTGGCAAGGGCCGAGGTCCCGATCAGGTCGTCCTGCTACTGCAGGTCCAAAAAGGTTGCCGCGTGACGTCGATCCCCGCGACGATCAAAGCGTAGAGCCTTTTGCACGCTCCAACGCAAAAGTCGCCGATGCATGCAATCCTGTCCCCTGCGAGGAGCAATTGCCCGCCAACCCCGCCATTTGCAGCGCTCTGCCTGACTTTGAACGCGTAAATACTGGCAAGTCCCGCATTACCGCTCAGGCAGGAGCCGTCGCCGAAAGCAACGTCATCGTCACGGGCACCCGCAAGCCAAGATCCGTCTTGTCGCGTTGCCCTTAACGATGGGACAGGACGCTTTGGCAGCCCTTTTGTTCCCAAAGTCTTACCCCTAAATATGAGACGACTGAGCTAAAAACATGACCTTAACTGGTTTCTCTGAACAAGTCCGCTGGAGCGCTGTTTCATAATTATGGGCAACGATATCGCAGTTAAGGGCAAAATATCTCATTTAACGGCAACGGGAGGCCATTGATTTTGTTGGATTCCTCATTTCAGATTTAACGGCAACGCGACACCTATCCAAACGCCCGAAGCAGTTCCCATAGGATCTTTTTATCACCAAAGCTCAAGCCTTGGACGCTGAGATGAGACTCGGGATGATTGAGAGAACCATCCGAGCCCGTCGGTTAGGGGGCAGTGACGTCTTCTGCCTGCCCGCTTTGGCCGCGTCGATGCCCTGGTGACTTCGGCTGGCATCGTCGCTGTCGCCCCCGCGATGACTTGCGATGCAAGTGAGTTTGAACGCGTGCTGTCGGTCAATGTCACCGGCAGCTTCCTGCTCGCTCGCGCCGCCGCCCGGATGATGCAAGCAGCAAGGGCTGGCAGCATCGTGATGATCGGCTCGGTCTACCGCATTGGCGGGGCGCCGCAACGCACCGCCTACTGTGCATCTAAGGGCGCTGTTCACAACTTGGCGCAGTCTTTGGCGGTGGAATGGGGCCCGCTGGATATCCGCGTCAATGTCGTCGCCCCCACCGGAACCCGTGCGCCGATGGTGCAAGACCTGATCGACCGCGGGCTTTACGATCTTGTCGGGGTTGAGGGCCGCACGCCCTTGGGTCAGTTGGCCGATCCGCAAGACATTGCCGAGGCTTGCGCTTTCCTCTGCACACCCGCCGCCCGTATGATCAGCGGCGTGATCCTACCAGTCGATGGCGGTTGGTCGGCCAATGCCTTCGTGCTGAAAAGGAACGACGGATGACGACGCTGATTTTTGACTGTGAAGGTCAGGATCACGAGATCGAGTTGATTGACCGTCCGGCCTCGCCCACTTTGGCACAACTGACCGCGTGGCTACCAGCGACCACCACCATCCACTGCGCCAAGATCGCGGGCTGTCACATCTATTGGCCGAGCCCGATTTTGGCGGATCTGGAGGAGGCGACGGACATTCACCGTCTGCCGCCGGGGTCGTTTCTATATTACCCGGATCGGCAGTATCTGGAAATCATCTATGATGAATTACAGGCCGAAACTGCTGCCGTCACCCATCTGGGGCAGTTGACGGGTGATGTGACTTAGCTGCGCGATTATGCCAGCCGCCAGCGGCGCGAGGCAGGCTCGAAACCGTTCACCGCCAGCTTGCATTTGAAAGACACGCCCACCGGCGCGCAGCCCGTTTTGCCCGAAGCCGACACCGCTTGGCACCGCATCCAACGCGCCCGGCGCTTGGCATGGCAGGCCGAGCCTGCCGAAATCGCCACGCTGCTGGCCAATAGCGGCCACAACATCCCCTTCGGTCCGATGGCCACCGCTGACGGTTATTTCCGCTTCGTGCAGGAAAGCCTGTGGCAAATCTGGGCCAAGCCCGACGCCTATGACGCCGCCGTCCGCCGCGCAATTGCGTTGCATTCGATGCAGTTGGGCATCAGCCGGAGTGGCCACTATTGCCACCTCTCGCAAAGCGAGGCGTTCCTGCTGGACGCGATCGAGGTGGTCAATGCCGCCGAGGTGCCGCTGCAAGACTTGCTGGCCGAGGTGGTTCTGTATTGCAGCCGGATGTCGAACTGTGTCGCTTTTCCTTCACGATTTCACTGCATGGTTTTCACATGATTTCCGCAAGGTGGCGCCGGAAGCGGCACCAGTTTCTGCTTTGCGATTTCAATTTCATTTCAGACTTCAATAGGTTTCGAAGGGCACAGTGGCATGACAGCGCTCAGCAAAGATCGGCCCTTGGAGCGGGCAGCTTACCGCGCTTCAGAGGAGGCCTGGTCGAAGGCAGTTCGGATCGCTCGCGAACTTGACCGGGTTCTCGACAGCGACTTACCGATGCGGGAGGCTGTCAGCCGGTCAGCGACGGAACTGCGCCTTTCGACCCGGCAGGTCTACAATCACCTCGCCCGGTATCGCGAGGACCGCCGTATCTCGTCGCTTCTGCCTCAGACAAGCGGCGCGCGGCGGGCAAGGATATCGACCAGCATTGAAGCCATCATTGCCGACACCTTGCGGGAGATGTGGCTGCAGCCGGAGCAACCTGATCTTGCCCCGATCGTCGACGAAATCCGTGCACGCTGTGCCAGTGAAGGGTTAAAGCCCCCGGCTTATGTCACCGTGGCCAAAAGGATTCCGCGCGTGTTCTCCCCCGAGGAGATTGCGCGGCGACGGCTTTCCGGCGGCAAGCACCTGCACCGCCTGAAGCCACGTCCGGGGTACATCCGCGCCACTCATGCCCTTGACGTCGTTCAGATCGATCACACGCCGGCCGACATTCAGTTCGTCGAGGTTATAGACGACCACGGCGTTTTCGTCGGACGGCCCTATCTGACCATCGCCGCCGATGTGGCAACCAGCGCGATCATCGGCTTTTGCCTGACCTTGGAACGACCATCCCGGCTCTCGGTCGCGCTGTGCCTTGCACATGCTATGTGCCGAAAGGATGACTGGCTGGCCGAACGCGGAATTGCGCATCCATGGGCGAAGCATGGCCGTCCGAAGCAGATCGTGGTAGATTCCGCAAAGGAGTTCCAGAGCAGCACCTTCAAGACGGGATGCGCCGACTTCGGGATAGCCATCCGTACCCGGAACAAGGGCACGGTTCATTTCGGTGGCGTAGTCGAACGGCTTCTGGGCAAAGTGAATACGGTGCTTCGTTCTCTTCCCGGCAAGACCGGGCGGTCGATAGCGGACCGGGGCGACTATTCATCCGACAAGCGGGCAAGTCTGACCTTCCCGGCCCTTGAACGCTGCATTGCCCTGGCCATCATCGATCACAACCAGACCCAGAACGCGCGCAAGCTGACCATACCTCGCCTCGAATGGGAGCGGCGACGTCCACCGACAGACCGGCCAATCGACGATCCTGAACATGTCCTGCTCAACTTTCTCCCCCGCACAACGCGCCGCATCTCGCCGCAAGGCGTCAGCCTGTTCGCCATAGACTACTTCGAACACTGGCTTGGGCCGTTCGTGCCCCGGCGTGACCGTCTGGCGCCTTTGGATCTCTGCTATGATCCCCGCGATATCAGCCGGATCTACATCGCCGATCCCGACACGCGTGTCTGGCGTCCAGTAAGGCGCCGGGACGGGGTCACGATGCCGGTCACCCTCTGGCAGCATGAAGCCGACCGAACGCGCCAACGCGAGAGCCAGCAACGCTCCGTGCAGGACAAGACTATGCTGCGCCGAGAAATCGCGACAACGGTCGCGGGAGCTAAATCCGCAAAAGCTCAATTGCGCGAGATGACCCGCGCAAGACATGCCGCAGGCGCGACAAAACCATATCAAGCTACAGGAGCCGTTTCAGAGGCGGCGAACCCTGGACCGGAGCCTGACCGACCCCGCCGCGTCTTTCCTGTCGAGACCTGGTGACATGGCTGAGCATCTCCTGCCGCCTGCCTCAGCGCTTCTGGAAGCCGATGTTGCCGCCCGAATTGCACATGTCAGGGCACCACGCTGGATTGGGCATCCGGTTGCCGTCACTGCGCATGACGCGATGCGAAAGCTGCTGGAAGGACCCCCATCACTCCGACCACGCGGCTTGTTGATTGCTGGTCCCTATCACAACGGCAAGACCATGATCGCCGAACGCTTTGCCGTCGACCATCTGCGCCGTGCTGATCGACAAAGGGTCTGGGTGATCCAGACCCGGGAAGGGGCCGGCCTGTCGCATTTCTACGCCAGCATCCTGTCCGGACTGCGCGCCCCGCAGGCTGCCGGCTGGCGTAGCCTGTCCCGCGCCAGCGAACAGGTCGATCATCTTCTCGACAGCCTGAAGCCGCGCCTTCTCATCTTCGACGAGTTCCACAGTGCACTGCGTGGGCGCAGGCAGGATGTGAAGGCAATCTTCTCGTTCCTGCGGCGGATCGCGCGGGTGCATGACATCTCGCCGGTGCTTGTCGGCGAAATCGCCGTCTACGATGCGCTGCACGACACCGAAGAAATGGGATCACGATTTGATACCGTCCCGGTGCCGCGGTGGGGTTTTAACGAAGATTTTGCAGCCCTTCTCGACAGCCTCGAAGCGAGCATGCCACTTGCCCAAGCCTCAGATCTCTCGCGGTTGCCCCTTGCCAAAACGATCCATGATCTGTCGGAAGGGCTGATCGGAGAAGTGATCGACATCGTCACCCGGGCGGCGGTTGCAGCGATTGAGAGCGGTGAGGAGCGGATCACGTCCAGCAGCGTCATCGCCCTCGGCTATGTGCCGCTGTCACGACGGCGGAACTCTGCCTTGCGTCAAGCCATGACATGACCAGCAATGGGCCGAGGATCTCCGTTTCCCAGGCCCGCCGCTACAGTGTGGCGTCGGGACGTCGCTGGCCGGTGGAGGTCAGGGCGGCTCCCGGTGAGCTTATGTCAAGCTGGCTGCATCGGGTTGCACATGCCAATGGTGTGCCGCCGCGCTATTTCGGAGCGGTGCTCGGAGCCGCCGACGAAAACTGGTCGGCACAACTTGACCGGCATCTGCCGGATGCTGTTCGCAGCTTGCTGCTCGACCATACGTCGATCTGCCCCGAAGACATTGACGGACTTTGTCTGGCCCACAGTCCATTCTCGAACGTGCGCTTGCGGCTGCGGGCCCGGCCGCAAGATCCAGAGACATCGACTGTGCAGTCCTGTTGGCTGCAGTTCTGTCCCACCTGCCTACGGGAAGACGAGGTGCCCTACTTCCGGCGCAGCTGGACCCTGGCAACCCGCGTGTCTTGCTTTCGCCATGGCTGCCGATTGCGCGACCGCTGCCCTTCGTGTGGTCAGGGCCTCGCGCCGTTTAGACGGGATCGCCTTGTTCCACAACAATACTGCGTCTTCTGCGACGCTTCTCTCGCCAAAACAACGGACCCGGCAAACCCAGGCGCCCGGTGCCTCGAGCGGCTGATCGACGATCTGCTTCGTCTTGACACAGCTGGGCACGCGCTTGGCGAACGGAAAACCGTCCCCGAGAGGCTTGCGACATTCCCGGTGCCTGTCGGTACGACGACATCAACGATTCCGCATCTGTCGCACCGGGTTCGCCACGATTTCTTCCGACGGCTGTCGGAAGGGCAGGGCGAGATAGAGAACCACAAAAGTGGTGGCCCGCTGAACCTCTGGGTCCGGCTTGCCAATGCCGCTGGAAATTACAACGGGCTGGTCGGGGCGCTCTCGGATCAGCTTGCCGAAACTGCCGGGCAGCGGCGGGCCTCCTTCCCCAGAGCGACTGATCTGGCCGACCTGCTGCGGGCAGCGGCCCAGCTTCATGAACACCGCCGATCTCCTGCCGAAGCTCCACCCGCTCCCTAAATTTCGTAGGCCTCTGACGGGCCCGCCATGCCAGCATCTGCGAGTTGCTCGGGGTCGGGCAGGTCGCGCAAGGACGCCATCCCGAAGGCCGCCAGAAAGGTTTCGGTCGTGACAAAGGTGTAGGGCGCGCCGCGCCGGGGTTCGCGCGGACCGGTGCCGATCAGGTCACGCTCGGCCAGCCTGCCGATCAGGTCACGGCTGATCTCTTTGCCGAAGATGTCCTTCAACCCGTCGCGGCTTACCGGCTGGTGGAATGCGATCGCCGCCAGCACGGCCAGATCGTATTCTGACAAATTCAGGGCCTGCTCCCCCACATCCGCCGCGGCGCGGATCGCGGGCGCATAGGCCGCGCGGGTCCGCAGCATCCACCCGGCACCCACCTGCGCCACCTCATAGGGGCGGCCCTCCAGATCGACCGCCAAATCCTCGATCAAGAGATCAACCGAGGCCCCCTGCCCCACCACCCTTGCCAGATCATCGCGCGCCACCGGGCTCGCACTCGCAAACAGCACCGCCTCGATCCGGCTCAGCCATTCCCGCCACCGCAGATCAGGCGGCAGGTCAGCCAGTTCCCGGTCGAGCCCTCCCTCTTCGCGCCGGGCCATGCCTAGACCCCGTACAGGCGGAAGGTGTCGCGCCCGGTCAGTTCCCGCAGCGCACCCAGTTCCACCAGCCGCTCACAAAGCCGCCGCGCGGCACGGTCTGACAGGTTGTCCGGTATCTCCTTGGCCAGCGCCACAGGTGTCAGCGCGTCGCGCGACAGAAACAGATCAAGCGCCCGCGCGGCACCCTTGGCCCGCAGCTTTGGCACCACCGCGTGCAGCCGGGCCCTGCCGCGTGCCAAGGACCCCGCCAGCGGAAGTGCTTGCGCGACCCCCGAGACAACGGCGCGGTGACAGGTCAGCCGCAGATCATCGCCCCGCAGGCGCAGATCACGGGCCTTTAAGCCAAGCGACAAGAGCGGCAGCAGATGCGTCCGGCTCAACGCGTTCGCCAAAACGGCATCGGCAAGGATCAACGCTGCCGTCTCGCTGCGCGGGCTATCGGTCAGCACGGCCTCCAGAACCTGCGCTGCCAGGTCCACGGGCGTTGGTCCTTCAGCGTCAAGGCAAAGCGCGATCCGTTCCGGCCCGATTCCCTGAAGTGCCGCCACCAGATGCGCCACCGACATTGGCCGCGCTACCGCTCGCGACCACTGCCGCAGGACATTTCCGGCTGGACCTGGATCATCGCCCGCCCTGGTCAGATGAAGGGCGTCACGCATTGCACCGGCCCCTTCGCGGCGTCCCGCGATGCCCGCTGAAACCTCTGCCGCCGCCAGCGCCAGCCGATCACGCCAAAGCGCCTGCGGCACTTGGTCGCCGGCTGTCGCCAGATTGAGGTGCGCCAACGCAGCTCCGGATCTGAACGCTGCCGCCTCAAGGGTTTCCGGCGGCGTGACGGTGATCCAGCCCGGCAGCGGGTGAAGCATCGGCAGGAGCTCAGAAGCCTTGGCGTGGGATTTTCTCATGCGGCCACGTTAATATACAACGGCGCTTTTGGCTAGTCTGTAGCGCCAAAAGCGCCGCATCTTTCCCAACGCCGCAATGTCCAATAATGTTGCATTATCGGACATAAAGAAGATATGTTCAGTGGCATGGATGTCGTTTTAGTTTCATGGGTGGATTCACCCGAAATCAGCCCTCTCGCCCTCGAAGTTTCCACTTAATCGGTGGACAGAGATCTTGCTCAATCTCTGGACTCCTCGTCTGCCCCGGCCAAGGGGGCATTCTGAACCGCCCCTTGTTTACCGGAGACCTTCAACCTGACTAAGGATGAGGGCTATGGAAAAGAGTAAGACATCAAACCGTTATTCACCGGAGATGCGGGCGCGTGCCGTTCGCATGGTGTTGGAGCATCAAGGCTCCTATGAAACGCAATCTGCGGCAGTTGCTGCGATTGCCCCTAAGATTGGCTGCATCCCGGAGACATTGAGGGTCTGGGTTCGGCAGGCGGAAAAGGACAGCGGAGCACGGGAAGGTGCGACCAGTGCTGAGCGTGACAAGATCAAAGAACTGGAACGCGAGGTGCGCCAGCTTCGGCAGGCAAACGAGATCCTGCGCAAGGCGTCAGCGTATTTTGCACAGGCGGAACTCGACCGCCCGTTCAAGCCATGATCGACTTTGTTGATGATCATCGCGTGGTTTATGGGGTCGAGTCTATCTGCAGGGTGCTGCCGATTGCCCCATCGACCTACTACGCATGCCTCGCTGTGCGCGCCGATCCGTCCAAGGCCTCGGCACGCCAGCAGCGGGATGCGGCTTTACGGCCAAAAATCCAGAAGGTCTGGGATGACAACTGGGAGGTTTACGGTGTCCGCAAAGCCTGGCGACAGCTGTGCCGTGAAGGTGAAGCCGTGGCGCGCTGCACCGTTGCTCGCCTCATGAAAGGCATGGGTTTACGGGGAATCGTTCGAGGAAAGGCCATGAAAACAACGATCCCCGACACGTCAGTGCCATGCCCACGCGACAAGGTGAACCGCAAGTTCCGAGCGCTAGCGCCAAATATGCTGTGGGTCAGTGACTTCACTTATGTCTCAACGTGGCAGGGCTTTGTCTACGTCGCCTTCGTGATCGACACCTTTGCCAACAGCATCGTCGGCTGGAAGGCATCGCGGTCTGCCAAGACCGACTTCGTTCTCGATGCACTTGAGCAAGCGCTTTATGCCCGCCGTCCAACCTATCAAGGCGGGCTTATTCATCATAGCGATCGCGGCGGGCAATACGTGTCCATTCGCTACAC
>NZ_LGIC01000070.1 GCF_001294535.1 Cypionkella psychrotolerans
GGTGCAAAGGGTCAGGCCCAGAAGAGCCAGTTCGGTCGGTTTCATGTTTTTGAGGTCCTTCAGATGTTGAGGTCAGCGAGGATGCGGTCGTAGGCCGCCATTACCTTTACGATGTGGGATTGGGTCTCGGCGTAGGGCGGCACGCCGCCATATTTGCGCACGGCTTCCGGTCCGGCATTATAGGCGGCAACGGCGAGATCGAGACTGCCGAAGGCGGCCATCTGCTCGAGCAAATAGCGCGCGCCGCCGTCGAGGTTTTCGATGGGATCAGCTGCATCAACGCGCAGATAATCGGCAGTGCCGGGCATCAGTTGTGCAAGGCCCTGTGCACCGGCATGGCTAACCGCCCCTTGGGTGTAATTGCTCTCGACCTTGATCATCGCCTGGAAAAACGCCGCCCATTCTGCAGGCGAGAGATCGAGGCTCTGCAGGGCCGGATGATCCTGGTACCGCGTGGCAATCAACCGGATCGCGGGCAGCACATCCGCCGGGGCCGCAACGCTGCGTGTGCTGTAGGAAACATTGACGGCCGTGTCATCCCCCTCACCTTCCGGGGCTTCACCTTCAACCTGCGCGGCAGGCCTGGCAGGAACGATCAGCTGGCCTTGGGCATCATAGCGTTGAACGGACGACTCGAGCGCGGCGGGTTGAACGCTATGCCCCTGCCTCGCGTCATTCCACCGGATCACGTCCGCCTGCGCGGCTGAGCATGCCGCGCCGTACATCGCCAACGACAGAAGGCACATCGAGATGATCGAGGTTGAGCTTGCCAAAGGCGATCCCGAACATCCCGATTGGCGAATTGACGATCCGCTCGCGCGCCAAGGCCGTGACGAGAAGGTAGCGCTCGCCCGCCTTGTTGACGACGTAGAACAGCCATTCCCCGGTGAACCGGCTGTCGGGGTTTGGCGCAGAAACACACTCGATCTCAACACTCGCTCCTTCTGACAGTGCCATGGCGCGGAAATCGCGCTCCAGCAGCACCGGCAATGCACGCCGCTTGGTATTCATCTTGGGGTCCCCTCGGATCGTCTGTTGGGAACGTCATATCTCAGATTTCTGAGTGTGGCGATGCCTAACAGATACTATGGCACATTCAATACAAAAATGACAAACACGGGGAAAGAAACGCCAAAGCTGCTTTGCCCATGGCTCTGGCGGTTGGTGGCGGGCGGTCATGCAGGCCAGTCTTAGGGCGGCGAGGACACAAGAGAGAATGAGGATATGCCGATGAGAAAACATCAAGAAAAACTGATGATTTTGCCACCTAGGGCAGACGCACACCGCACCGAAAATGCTGCGTCATGCCAAGTCTGACGCTGCCGCGAACGACAGTCGCAGCGATGTTTCTGGTGATCACTGCGACCGCCGCACAACCAGAGGTGATTCGCTGTTTGCCGCCGCAAGTGCCGGTTACGGACCTGCCCAAGGCAGTGTTGGCCGAGTACCGGGCCGAGATCGGCGCCGAGTTCGAGAGCTATTTCACCGCGATCAGCACCCACATCGCCTGCCTTGACGAAGAGCGAACCCGCGCGCTGACCGAGGCGCGCGACGCCGCGGATGCCTATGCAACTTTCCTCAATATCCCCCCAGCCCAGAAAGACCTCCCGTGAAACCTCTCCTCCCTGCCCTCTTCCTTGGCCTTGGTCTCTCAACAGCGGCCGTCACGCCCGCAGCCGCCTACCCCGTCGACTGTGCGATCCTCTTGTGTCTTGCCGGCGGCTGGCCCGCGTCAGTCGAGTGCGCCCATGCGCGCGCGGTCTTCATCCGCCGCATCACCCCCTGGCCCATCGAGCCGCCGCTGCAGATCTGGAACTGTCCGATGCGGGCGAGTTTCCGGGGTGCGAATCGGTCCTTGGACCGGCTTTTTGACATCGCGGTTCGGGGTGACCTGGCAGCGCCAGCAATGTCATTCCCGGAACAAGCCGTTGAGCCGATGCTGGTCGATGCTCAGGCCGACGTCGATATCTCTGACCCGGCCTTCGATTTCGTCCGCTCCATCCGCGTGTTCGAGATCACCTACCAGCAACGCCGCAGTTCTGACGGCGACTGCAACAGTTGGGGAACCGTCTACATGGGCAGTTACGGCGAGCAGGGCGATTACACACGCATGCGTAGCAGCACCTCGGCTATTCCCGAGGCATCAGACTTCGCCATCCCCGCAAGTTGCAGCAGCTACTGGCACCGCTCGGTCTTTGTCGAATGGCGGGACTACGAGGGCACCTACGGCCACGAGGAGGTGCATTACTGACCATCCCCGACAACGCGCACTGAATTTAAACGGAAAACCGACCCCCAGAAACAGAAACGACGCCAGACCATAGGTCCAGCGCCGCACTGAATTCTTTCGTTGCACAAGGAATTTAGCGTGAGTGGAGGACCCGTTCAATCGGCAAAGCGCTTTGCCTGAACGATTTTTGCATGCCGCAGTCTGGCGTCCTTACCAAAAGGACGACAACCCTATGACGCTGACCACAGGCGCACTTCTGCGCCGCATCATCGAGACCCCTCTCTCAGCCTCGGCCCACAAACTGGCCACGTTGATCCTCGACGGCATCGCGTGGAAGGACGGCTACAATGGTCTTGATCACGGCACCGCAGCCTTCACCCTGTCACATCTCGCCGAAAAAATGGGGGTGTCGCGGCAGCACTTGTCAGATTTGCTGTCGGAGCTCGCCGCCTCAAACCTCGCTCTTACCCGCTGGAAGCCGAACGGCAAGTATGCACCCTGGAACTTCCGCTTCGGAGGGCCCAACGAAGACCTCATCGCGCCAGATGTCGCGTCGGCTGCAGGCGACACATCGCTATATAGAGAATCTAAGAACAAAACTATCTTCACAGGTAGGATCGAAATCGGCGACGGCACGAATGTCTATCGCACGCCTTGGGCCGACGTGATCAAAGCTGCGAAAGCTGCGCTGCCGTGCTGGAATGTTGATACCCAAGCAATCTGGGATCGGTTCGTTGCTTTCAACAAGGCGCGGGGCAACGCGGCGGTGCCGGCAGGGTTCTTGCTTGGCTTCATGCGGAAATGGCGCAAAGCACCTTGTACCCAAGCCCCTCAGCCTCGAAGCGTTGAAAAGCCCCTGTCCAGCGGCGAAGAGCAAGCCTTGGTCTTGGCGCGCCCTGCTCCGTTTCAAAACAGGCAGTTCCATCAGCGTGACCTTGAGCGACTGATCGGGTCACATGCCTACGAGGTTAGGGTGCGAGCCCTCCAAGCGCTGCTGAAAGTGAACCGTTTTGCCGCCTGTCTTGCTGTCCACGGCAAATCCGTTGCCGCAGGTGAAATCTCTGTTTGACCGTCTTCCTCCAGAGGCTTGTGCCGATCCGAAGATCGAAACCGAAGATCGAAATATGAAGCCTCTACTTTGTCTCTTTTCTGTTATATAACAGCGCCAAGCGTAGAGTGAAAGATCGACAGATGATTGAGACCCCTGGGCGCATTGAGCCCTGCCTCTTTGAGGAATTCATCCCCGCCGAACTGGCCGACCTCGCGGTTGAGGTCCAGCGCGCGGCCGCCGATCTCGGCCGTGGGCTGCATCCTGAAAGCGCGCAAGAGTTGGCCGATCTGGTCCGGATCATGAACTGTTACTACTCCAACCTCATCGAGGGCCACAACACGCGCCCGCGCGATATCGAACGTGCGTTGGTCGGGGCGGAGCTTTCCGAGGAAACCCGGCCCCTTGCGCTTGAGGCGCGCGCGCATGTCATCGTTCAAAGGCAGATTGACGAGCGCTTCTTGTGCGGTGCGCTCGGTTCGCCAACATCGTCTGCGTTCATTTCTTGGGTTCATGAAGCGTTTTACCGCGAAATGCCCCCGGAGTTCCGCTTTGTGGATCACCCCGACGGGACACGGGAGGAGATTATTCCCGGTAGGTTCAGGGCCGAAGGAGACCAAGAAGTTGCTGTTGGGCGTCACTTGCCGCCGTCTTCGCACCGCGTCGATGCCTTCATGGATCATTTTGCCAAACGCTTCCGCTCGACTGAAAACTCTGCCAGCGGCCAGATCATTGCGATTGCCGCAGCGCATCACCGGCTGAACTACATCCACCCGTTTCCGGATGGGAACGGCCGTGTCAGCAGGTTGATGTCGCATGCGATGGCGCTGAAGGCTGGCATCGGCGGCCAGGGGTTGTGGTCGATATCCCGAGGCCTTGCACGGGGGCTTGAAGATCGTGGCGAATACAAGCGTATGATGGACATGGCCGATAGCCCGCGCCGGGGTGATCGCGACGGGCGCGGGAACCTGTCGCAGGCCGCACTCCTGACCTTCACCAAGTGGTTTATGCAGGTGATGCTGGATCAGATCCGCTTTACGTCTTCTCTATTTGATCTGGCGGGCCTTGAGTTGCGATATCGCCGCTTGGTCTTGGATGTAACGGGCGACAAACGCGCACCTGACCTGATCGGTGCCGTGCTGAGGCATGGCAAACTGCCGCGCGGTGATGCGGCGCTTGTTCTCAAAGTTTCGGATGTCACGGCGCGAAAAACGCTTGGCGATCTTGTCAGACTGGGCTTCCTGAAGTCCGATAGCCTCAAGACACCTGTTCGGCTTGGTTTCCCTTTGGATTACCGGGAGCGGCTGTTCCCAAATCTATTTGCCGACGCGCCCAGATGAATGAGGGTGTTGAGGCTCGTTAACTTTGGCAGAGATTTGAGGTTATTCACTTCGCGAAAGCCAAGCGCCGCACTTGGTAAGCGGGACTGGCGCAAAGACAGAAATAACTTTTGCCCAGCACGACGCCGGTCATCGCGGTTCCAATCGAGCCAAGATGACGCTCTGCGCGGGGAACGCACCCGCGCAGAGCATCAAGTTTGGAGGCTCAGTGTCATGGGAGCGCCGCGGCGCTCAGTCAGCAGCCTCGGCACCGCCCTTGTCCTTAGCGACATCGACGCTGACGGGGGCAAGCCCATCAGCTTTCAGTACGAAGGTGACTGTCTTCGCCGCCTGGCTGCTGATGTAGATCGAGTTCGGGTTGGCGCGGAAATGCCCGGCCTCGGTGCCCTCGTCGAAGTGGATGCGCGCCTCGCCACCGGCGGGGATGCTGAAGCCGTCAAGCTTGCGGAAGGTGCCTTCGACCTTGCCGGTGTCGGCGTCCGTGATGCTGTAATAGAGCGAAAACCCCGTCAGCGGTGCCGAGCCCGAATTCGTGACCAGCAGTTCAAGATGGTCGGTCGCGTCTTTTTTGGCGGCGAAGTCATAGTTGTTCTCGACCAGCGCCTCCTTGATCGCAAACGTGGCCGGGGCGCCGGTCATGTCGATCGGGTTTGCCATGAAGGCAGGGTCGGTATCGGCCAGATCGTTCTGCCCGTCGCCATCGGTGTCTGCCACCATCGGATCGGTGCCGAGCAAAACTTCGGACGTGTCCGGGACGCCGTCACCATCGGTATCCGTGGTGGTTTGCGAAAACCCAGGGCTGGCCAACGTCAGGCCAAGGATGGAGACGAGCGCAAGCGTCGAGATGTGTTTCTTCAGTGTCATTTTCAGTTTCCTTTGAGGTCAGGCTTTTGCAAGCCGGTCGGGGTTGAGAGGAAGGGCCAGCGCCAGCGCGCCAAGCCCGAGGGAGGTCAGAAAAATCCAGATCAGGTTGCCCAGCATTTCGATCAGGATGGGGCCGAGCGGCAGTCCGGCGTAGGTGGCTTTGATGCCCAGCACTGCGAAGGTGAACCGCTCGAAATGTTTGGTGACAGAGGCCTGTTCGATGCCGTCGCGCACGGTTTCGAAAGTGGCGAAGCTCTTCATGATCTCAACTTGATCTGGCTTGGCGATGTTCAACTGCTTGAACACACCGCCCGCCACCTGATTGTCGGGGTCAAGCGTGTCACCGATCTGGGGAGCCACCAAAACCAGCGTCAGCCAGACCGCGAAAGCCACCAGCAGCGCGTGGCTGGGATTCTTCATGTGCAGTGACAGGATGAAACTGACCAGAAAGAAGCAAGCGGTATAGGCCACGGACACGCCCCAGACGATCGTGATGCGCAACAGGTCATCCACCCCCAGACCAATGCCGGATAAGAGGTGCAAGATCAGCGTCAGCCCGCCCAGCACCAGCGCCAAACCACCCGCCAGAAGGCCGATCCCGGCCAGAGCCTTGCCCGCCACGAATTGCCACCGGCGCATCGGACGCGTCAGCATCAGCGAAAGGGTCTGACGACCTCGCTCGCTGGCAGCGGAGCGGTAGCCGATCAGGATGGCGATGGCGGCCCCGATGATCTCGATCTGTTCGATGGCACCGCGCAACAGGCGCAGCGGGTAGAATTCAGGGGCCTTGATCGCGTCGGCAGATTTACCAAGCGCCAGCAGGGATGCCTTCGCCGCCTCGTAGGTGGCCACATCGCCACGCAGGGCAATGGCGCCGGTGACGAGGGCGACCAAAGCCGCAAGCCCCAGAAAGCCCGTAACGATCAATATGAAACGATCACGCAAAGCGTCACGGATGTCTTTGGCCGCGATGGTGCGGACGGGGCTCGGGTTCAACAGAACCGGGTTCAGAGTAAGATCAGACATTGTAGTCTCCTTGCGCCATCGACAGGCGGGTCAACGCGCGCCAAGCAATGGCCAGGGCGAAACCAGCAGCAAGGATCAGGTTGATGACCGGGGGGATGAAGGACGGCGAGGTGATGCCCGGCGGCAGGTAGTCGAGCAGCCCCGCCGACGCGAACTTGTAGGCATCAGCCAACGAGAACGGCCCGAGCAGACGTGCCGCCCAGTGAAAGAAAGTGGTGTCAGGCGGCACTGCCAGTGCCGAGATCGGGTTGATCGCGGCCGTGGGGTTCAGGTTGGCGGTCAGTTGCGGAAAGATGAAGGTCAGCGTCAGCCACAGCGTGACCGGCAGCAAGAGGCCCACGGTTTCCGACCGCGCGGCGGCTCCGGCGGCCAGACCGATCAGGCCGAAGAACCCCATGTAGAGCGTGGTGACGCCCATGAATCCGGCCAGTTGCGCCCATTGCAGGCCGGTCAGCGTGACCGCGGGCAGGACCAGAAACGTCGCAACCGCTACCGCCGATGCCACCGCTGCCAAGCCCAAGATCAGCCCGGCAAGTGCCGCGATCTTGCCACCCGCATAGGCGTTGCGCCCTAGCGGCCGAATGCCGATCAGCGGCAATACCCCGGCCTTGCGATCAAGGCCGACAAGGCGATTGCCGATCACGATGGCTGACAGGGCCCCGATCAACGCCACGTAGACCGACATGTTGCGCATCAACGACAATGGCGAGATATCCAGCACCGGGTTTGTCGGCACCGGTTGGCCCGCCGATTGCAGGAAAGCCGCCGCATCCAGATAGATGTGGTTGACGGTCGAAGTGGCCGACCACCCAAGCCAAGCCGAGATCAGCACAAGCACGACGAACATCAGCGACAACAGCGCCACCGTGCTTTCGCGCAGCACAAAGCGCGCCGATTGGCGGGCGATCAGCCAGCCGGGTGAGGTTACATCACTCATCATGCCACCTCGGCCAGTCGGCCCACAGGCGTCAGCGACAAGTACAGCTCCTCCAACGCGGCATCGTCGCCATAGCGGGCGGTCACAGCCTCGATCCGATCATGATAGACCAGCTTGCCGTGGCTCAGCACCGCAATGCTGGTGCATGTCTTGGCAATCTCGGAAATCAGGTGCGTGTTCATGAAGATCGTCATCCCGAACTCGGTGTTCAGGCGCAGGATCAGATCGCGCAGCATCTTGATGCCCATCGGATCAAGGCCTGAAGTCGGCTCATCCAGAAACAGGACAGCGGGCTGATGCAGGATGGCCTGCGCCAAACCCACCCGCTGGCGCATCCCCTTGGAAAACCCACCGACGCGCTTTTGGGCCAAGTAGGTGCAGTCCAGCAGGTCGAGCACCTGGTTCACCCGGCGCTCCGGGGCGGCGACACCGGACAGACGGGCAAAGAATACAAGGTTTTCGGCTGCCGTAAGGGTATCGTAAAGCCGCACGTTTTCGGGGACATAGCCGATGGCTCGGCGCACCGCCAAGGGGTCGGTGCCAATGTCACAGCCCGCCACGGTGGCCGTTCCCGAAGCGGGACGCGCCAGCGTGGTCAGCATCTGGATCGTCGTGGTCTTGCCAGCACCGTTATGGCCCAGAAAGCCGAAGATCTCGCCCTTGGCGATCTCCATCGACAAGGCGTCAACGGCGATGACTCCATCAAAAGACTGGGTCAGCCGGTTTGTCCGTATCATGGGTTCAGGCATTCTGGGGATTCCTTTTATGGATGGCGCTGCGGCAGGGTCTTGATGAACCCTCAATGCCCGCCCCAAACCGCAGATGCCTTTCCCCCGACTTACAGTTTTGTAAGACGGTGCTTTTCCGACTGCCGCAGTCCGGCAAAGAAAAAGGCGGCGCCTTGCGGCACCGCCTTTTCTGTTCTCAGGTCAGCGATCAGTTGTTGGCGTTTTCGCCGTCCTGCTCGCTGTCAGCGCCGTTTTCGCCGTCCTGTTCATCGCCCCGCTGATCGTTTTCGGCCAACGTGACGTTCATCACCTTGCCATCGGCAGGGTTGATGGCGACCGTCTTCTCGCTGCCATCAACCAGCACGACATCCGCCATGATCAGATCGGGCGCACCATTTTCGCCGCTCTGGTATTCGATGCCAGACACCTTGCCGCCTACTGCTGCCTCAGCCGTGGCAATTGCTTGCGAAAGGCTGGTCGGCGAGGCGAGGAAGGCCTGCGCCTCGGCCATCGGGTTTCCGTTGCCTTCGGTTTCCGCGAAGGCCGAAGTGCCCGCGATCAGCGAAAGCGCAAGCAGCGCGCCGGTAACCGTCAAAGAAACTTTCGTGTTCATGTGTCTCTCCAGTCAATCATGACCGCGGGGGTGCGGCCTGATGAGGGAAAGATGGGGAGGCCTTCTTACACCGAGTTGTCAGCACCATTACATCTTTATCTTCGGCATTCAGTTGGCGAAAACGTGCTAATCAAAGTCAAGATCTCACGAACCTGTCGCAGAAATAGCCGCCGGAAGTCCAAACTACTCGGAATTGGACTTATCTATTCCCCACCAGAGCCGAACTTATACTTCAGCGTAAGTGCAACCAATCCCGATGTTGTCGTAGTATCCTGGTAATCGAGAGCAACACTGGTCGCCTCATTAAAGTCATAAGAAGCGCCGAATCCCCAGAATGCGGAAGACGCCGGATCAGTTTTGCCCGCAACGGCAGAGAGAGACAAAACGTCAGAAAGCGCGAAGTCCAAGCCGAGGTTTCCGCCGACTGTCTTTTCAGCCAGATCATAGGATGCCTCTGCTGATAGCGTTAATTTATCAGCCAGCGGATACGAGAGCGACCCGTAGATTTCAGAGCCGTCGTTACCAGTTTTATTTCGAAAACTCTGGGTAACGCCGATGTCATACCCGATCGACGACGCAAACTCTCCCCTGTATCCCGCTGAGAGATCAAGCGAAGCTCGATTTCCATCGCCATCCCTGACTTGAGATGCGAAAAAGCCTGCGTAGAGTCCGTCCTTGCCAACTTCGGCGCCAAATTGGAGGGCTGGTCGGTTGCCAGTTTCGGAGAGCCCATCTGAAAGACTATTGCTGTTGATTCCGACGTTGCCACCAAACGTCAAACCCTCTGCCATGGATGCAACGGGGGCCAACAGAACTGCCGTCGCCCAAAGCGCCGCGAAAATATTCACAATAAAGCTCCATGATGAGATCGCCTATTCAGGCCAGCAGACCATGAACACACCGGCTTACGGTGAGCTTGCGGTGGCCTTAAAAATTTGTAAGTTTACTGTTGTGACCGCGCCTGAAAGACTAGAAAAAAATTAATTAGAACGATCTTGCGCAGGCGGTTATGGAACTTATATTTCAACGCCGCAGCTCAGTTCGGGATGAAGTCAAACATTGTTTAGTAGCTGCCCGAGCTTGCAGCCAAACAGAGCCGGGGCTTCTGCGCCGTCTGATCGAATTGATCGGACCGGAGTATGCAAGATGAAAAGACCGCAAGAGCGAACAAGCAACAAATTTTGATTCAATGGGTGATTGTGCACGTCAAACTGCGAATGGAGACGCGTTCAAAAAATGTACCAATCACAACCGCCTTGCCACGGAACGTGCAACTTCAAGCCCCGCGAGAACAGGTCAGATTTCCGCCGCTCCTGAACAGCAACGCCAAGGCCGCGGCGCTGAACAAAGCCCCGCTCAGAAAGGTTGCCGGGGCACCAAGACCATCCCACAGCAGGCCTGCCACAAGGCTTGCCACCAATAAGGCAATACCGCTGACAAGGTTGAAAAAGCCGTAGGCCGTGCCGCGCAGATCGGCGGGCGCAGTATCGGCCACCATCACGGCCAGCAGGCCTTGTGTCATCCCCATATGCACACCCCAGACCGCGACCCCGGCCAGAACGACTGCCCAATGGGCCGAACTGGCCAGAATGAGATCGGCCAAGATCAGCACCGCCAACCCGCCCATCAGCAGCGATCTATGGCTGACCCGGTCAGACAATTTGCCAAACGGATAGGCCGACAGGGCATAGACAAGGTTCATCGCCACCATGACCAGTGGTACGGTGGCCAAGGGGATGCCGCTTTGCTGCGCGCGCAACACCAGAAAGGCCTCGCTGAAGCGGGCCAATGTAAAGACAGCCCCGATGCCCACCACTTGCCAATAGGCGGCTGGCAGCCGGGCCAGATTGTCCCGTCGGATCGGGTTTTGGCGGACCGCACCGGGTTGTCGCGGCGGCTCTTTCACGCCGAAAGCCAGAAGGGCCACAGCCATGGCACCGGGGATCACGGCCACCCAGAACACCGCCTGAAAATCGTTCGACCACAACAGCATCAGGCCTACCGCCAGCAACGGCCCAGCAAATGCGCCCACAGTATCCAGCGATTGTCGAAGCCCAAAGGCAGCACCTCGCAACTCGGGTGGTGCGATGTCGGCAACCAGCGCATCGCGTGGGGCACCCCGGATACCCTTGCCAACGCGGTCCAGTAAGCGCGCCGTCAACACGACACCCAAACCAGGGGCAATAGCGAACAAGGGCTTGGTGGCAGCCCCCAGCCCGTAGCCGATCAGCGCCAGCCCCTTGCGCCGCCCGAACCAGTCGCTGAGGACACCAGAAAAGACCTTGACGATCAAGGCTGTCGCCTCGGCCATCCCTTCGATCAACCCGATCATCAAGGCGCTCGCCCCCATGGTCGTGACCAGAAACAGTGGCAACAGGCTGTGGATCATCTCGGACGAGACATCCATCAGCAGGCTGACAAAGCCCAGAACCCAGATACCTGCGGGGAACTTGTGGTTTGTTTTGAACACAGACACGTCTCCGGCCCCGGTTGCCTTGGGGGTAAGCCCGGACAATGCGTCGCCTCGCGATATCTGCGCAACCGTACGACTGCACCGCCGACTTACAAATTTGTAACCTGGCGGAAAGGCAGTCGCGGTGGCAGGGCCCTACACGACGCACATCGGCCTACTTTCTGACCTGCACAATTGGAACCACCTAACATGCCCAGCGATTTTTACGTCCTTCCTGAACCCCGGCACAATCGGGCCACCCGGCTGCTTCATGCGGGGCTGGCGCTTGCCATTGTCAGCCAGCTTTTGACCAGCCTTGCCATGCAGGGGCCGGATGATGTGCAGGCGGGCGACATCCTGTTTCAGGTACATCGTTACTCTGGCCTTGCGGCCACAGTTATGGCGTTTGGGCTTTGGCTGACAATTCTGTTCCGCTTGCGCGGGACAGATCTTGGCGCTTTGATCCCTTGGGTTTCGGTGCGGCGACTTTCGGCGCTGTGGCAGGACATCAAGGTCCATGGCCGTGCGGCCCTCAACCTGCGGATCCCTGCGCATGACCCGCAAGCCGCGCTGCCATCGGCGATTCACGGCCTCGGACTGCTGCTGGTCTCTGCGATGGCCGCTTCTGGGGCGGTCTACTTCGTGCAGGTCGGGCTTGGCCTGCACTCTGCCGAACCCGATGGCATGATCGCCATGACGGTTCACCTCGCGCTCGGCAATCTGGTCTGGGCCTATCTGATCGTCCACGCGGGCCTGGCCGTGCTGCATCACCTTTTGCGGTCGATGAGCCTCGCGACCATGTGGTCCCTTGGAAAGTAGGCCAAAACCTTGACCTTATCTGTCATCGAGCAGTGGAACCAATCTGCATTCCTTGCCGTCAATGCCGGGGCCCACGCCCCTGCATTGATCATTTCACTTGCCAAAGTGTTGGCCAACTGGTCGATCTATCTCGCCCCCGCCCTGTTTGTTGTCGCATGGGTTCGCCGTGGCAGAGGAGTTAGGTTTGTGTTGCTTGACGCGACACTCACGGCGCTGATCGGCTTGGGACTTGCGCAAGTCATCACCGCCATCTGGTATCACCCAAGGCCCTTTGAGATCGGACTGGGGCGGCAACTGCTCGACCATGCTGCCGAGGCGTCTTTTCCCAGCGATCACGCCACACTGATGTTCGGCCTCGCGATCCCACTTCTGCTGGGCACCCAGACCCGCCGCTGGGGCGCAGTGGTTCTGGCCTTGGGCTTTGGCGTGGCCTGGTCGCGGATCTACCTCGGGGTGCACTTCCCTTTGGACATGATCGGAGCTTTTGGAGTTGCGGTTGTCGCGGCATTTTTGGTGTGGATGGTCGGTCTTTTTCTTCGGCGCAGCGTCTATCCCAAACTGATTTCAGTCTATGAAACTATGCTTTCCCGATTTGCGCTGTCACGGACGGTCTTTCCCCGAAACCGGTAGAGCCGTTGTCAGGGCGCTAGTGCGGGCGGCAACTCCACAACGCCGCTCGCACCTGTCTGGCGTAGTGCCGCCACGATGGCAGCCTTCTCGGTGGCGATCTGTTCAGCCGACACTGTGGCTTCTTCCAGTTGCGCATATCCAAATGCCACGGAGTCCAGTCGGTCAGCCGTTAGCGACACCATGAGCAGGGGCGAACTGGATGGCCCATCCTGAATGACCGTCTGCGTAGCCCAAATCCGCAGGACATACCTCTGATCCGAAGCGCCGGTCATCGTAAGGGTTGCCAATGCCGAGCGGCCAAGATGCGTCATCGGCCAAGGCGCGCGCAAGGCAAGTGTCTGGCGTGACGGCAGAACCGCTGAGATGATTTCGCCAGACAAGGTTGCGTCCGAGGGGTTCCACCCGACGGTTTTCAGAGCGCCGACCAGATCTGCCAGCGGCATCGACGTTTGCAACAGCATCGGTTCGCCCGGATCGCCGTCCAGCAGAACCCGCTGGGTCGGCTCGTTTTGCCACCCGCCCGCCAGCCACTCGGCTGCCACAAGCGTTGCCACGGGCGGAGCCGCATCATAGCGGGCCGAGGCCGCAGCCCAACCCGTCCAGATGTGCAATGGCACGATGGCAATCACCGCGATGGACACCACAGCCGCAAGCAGTTGACGCGACACCGTCACGACCCGGGCATGCATCAAAAGGGCCACGACGCAAACCAAGGCGCCGCCGAACAGCATGCCTGCCAGTACATCGCTGGGCCAATGGGCCTGAAGATAAACCCGCGACACGCCGATCAGCACAATCAGGCAAGCAAAGCCGCCGTAGACCAAACCCCGAAACCGTGGGGGCACGGTCCGTGCAACCAGAAGTGCCAGCATTCCGAAGATGATGGTGGCAAATGTGGAATGCCCGCTTGGAAAGCTGAAACCATCCGCACCCTGATACATCGGGATCGGACGCGCGCGGTGCAGCAGCACCTTGAAAACGGGCACGAAGATCACCCCGGCGAGGCTGGCCGCCGTTACGGTGCCCGCCATAACCCATTGCTTGGACACCACAAGGACTGCGATCACTAGAACCGCCACCGGCAGCAGCACTGCCATGTCGCCCAACATGGTGATGCCGACCATGGCTGATGTGGCCCAATCCGTCCGCAGGCCCTGCACAAACTGCCCTATGGCCGCATCTGCCAAAGCGACCTGCGGATCGAAGACGACAGCCGACAGCACAAGCGCAAAGCTTGCCAGTCCAACGACGGCCAGCCCGATCAAGGCCGCCGCCTCCAGCTTGCGGTCGTCGTTGCGCAACACCCCGGCCAGCGATCTGCTGCTCCCTTCCCGGCGTTCCAGCCAAAGCGCGAGCGCGAGACGCCCCCGGTCGGCCGCCGGAATGATAATGCCGCGTAACATGCGCAACAGAACCCATGACAGGACCGCAGCAACAACTGCCAACCCGACCAGAATGGCGATGCGTGGGTTCGCCGCATGTGCGACCTGAAGGCCACGACCAAGGGCAACTGCAGGCAGCAGATGCGCTGCGGCCCAGACAATCGCTGACCCCACATTGACCAGTGCAAAGCGGATCGTGGTCATGCCCATCATCCCCGCAATCGTCGGCACCACGGCCTTCACGCCGGGGATGAAACGGACGATGAAGATGCTCTTGCCACCGTGGCGGGCAATGAACGCTTCGCCCTTGTCCATTAGACTGCCGTAGCGCGAAAACGGCCAGAAAGTGCGGATCTGCTGTTTCCAGTGAACCCCAGCCCAGAAGGACAGGGCATCGCCGGCAATCGCACCGGCAACTGTCGCGGCAAAAACCGGCAGAAAAGCCATCTTGCCCAAGCCGATCAACGTGCCGAGGCCCACTAGGACAACTGTCGATGGCACAAACAGACCAAGGATCAGCAAAGCCTCGCCAAAGGCCACGAGAAAGGCAAACAGGATCGCAAGATACTGATGCTGGCCGAGGAAATCGACAAATTGAGAAAGCAGTTGAGTCACGACACACCGATTATCCGAGGAAACTTCAATTCAACCCGCAGTCCTGGCGCTGCATCGACAAGGCAGATTTCCGCGCCGTGCAGGTCTGCCACCGCCTTGACCAGCGAAAGGCCAAGTCCAGTGCCCATGGTCGTTCGACTTTTCTCCAGGCGATAGAGGCGGCGCAGGACAAGGTCGCGCTCGGCTTCCGGTATGCCGGGACCAGTGTCTGTAACTGATGCAGTCACCTCCGTGCGGCTGGCGCGTACGGCGCAGGTGATCTGTGTGCCCGGTGGGCAATGGCGGATGGCATTTTCGATCAGGTTGGCAACGGCTTGGGTCAACAGTTCCCGGTCGCCCATAACCCATGCCGCATCGGTGATATCAGCGCGCAGGGTATGACCGGCATCTTCGGCCACGTCGGCATAGACCTCCCCAACGCTAGCCATAAGGGCCGCAACATCGACGGGTGCAAACTTCTCGCGCCGCGCACCAGCCTCGATCTGGGCAATCCGAAGCAGGGCCGAGAATGTCTGGTCGATAGCCTCGCTTTGCTGAATAGCGGCGGCCAGGTCGTCATCGACGGACGCACCGCTTGCGGCATTGAGCGCGGCCCCCTCGATGTGGATGCGCAGCCGGTTCAATGGCGTGCGCAACTCATGCGCGATATCGGCGCTGACCTGGCGCATCGCCTCGACCAAGGCGCCTAGGCGGCTGAGTGTCTGGTTGATCTCGCCCGAGATCACGTCGAGATCGTCTCCCCGTTTTGAAACAGCAAGGCGTGTGGACAAATCACCGCTCGCGACGCGGGCCAGCGTTTCAGTCACGGCGTTCAGGCGGCGTTGTAGCCGCGAGGCAATCCAGCCTCCGGCGGCAATCGCCGCGACAAGGACGGCTACTGCCGCCCAGCCAAAGCCGGTCAGAATGATCTCGGCCAGATCATCGAGATCTGCGTTGCTGAGGCCGATGACCAGATAATCGCCGTGCAGTTCGCCTGCGAAGATGCGGTAAGGATAATCCGTCGGCACACCCAAGGTGGCCGCTTCCACGGTAGACCAGCCTGCAGGGACCGAGACATCGTTGATGTTCGCGACCAGAACCTTGCCCGCAGCATCGCGCAACAGATAAACCGACGACTGGTTCGGGCTGGCCTTGATGCGTGCGGCGATCGCTTCGATCAGGTCTTGCTGGTCCGCCGCATCCGATTGTTGGAATGTCGTGAATATTTCCCGCAGGCGGGCATCCTGCCGGTCGGCCAATTGCCGATGCAGCACGGTGTAGCCGACAGCGCCCGCCAGGATTAGGGCGCCAAGCACCGCAAGCGTGACGCCAAGAGCCAACCGGAACGAGCTGTGCCGCCACAGATCAGCGGGGCGCATGAAGCGAATAGCCCATGTTTTTCAAAGTGTGCAGCAGGCTTACATCAAAGGGCTTGTCGATCTTGGCCCGCAAGCGGCTGATATGGGTTTCCACCACCGAGGTTTTCGGGTCGAAGTGGAAATCCCAGACCCGCTCCAACAGCATGGTACGTGTCACCACACGGCCTTCATTGCGCATCAACACCTCCAGCAGCGTGAACTCCTTGGGCAACAGGTCGATCGGCTGGCCTGCGCGTGACGCCTGCCTGCGCATCAGGTCCAGTTCGAGATCCGCGACCTTCAGCAGCGTTTTCACCTCTTGCACGGGTGGGCGGCGAGCCAAGGCGTTGACGCGCGCCAACAGCTCGGCAAAGGCAAACGGCTTGGTCAGATAATCGTCACCCCCGGCCTCCAGCCCTTCGACCCGGTCGTCAATGCCGCCAAGCGCAGTCAGGAACAGCACCGGCGTCTTGCGCCCGGCCGCCCGCAAGGCCCGCACCAGCGACAATCCGTCCAGACCGGGGATCATCCGGTCTACGACCAAAACGTCATAGCTTTCGCGCGTAGCCGCGAAGAGCCCATCGGTGCCATCCGCCATGACATCACAGACATGCCCGTTCTCGGACAGGCCGCGAGCGACATAGTCGGCGGCAGAAGGGTCGTCCTCGATCAGCAGGATGCGCATTTGGGGTCTTTCACATTCAGAACATTCTTGACGCTGGTTGGACTATCTCGGCGGCTTAACACAAAGGTCGCGGCCACCATACAAATCTGTAAGTCGGGCGAAAGCTGGCTGCAGGTTTGGGCGCAGAGGACTGCGCAAGCCGGGCAAACTCCGGCCCCAACCGGAGCACATCATGAAACAACTCTTGCTCGCCACGGCGCTGATCGCACTGCCTGTGGCCGCATTCTCCAGCTATCAGATCTTTTTGGTACCGGCAGCGGGGCAAGTCAGCGCAGGCATCGGCGACACCTCTGCATTCACCGGCATCATTACCGATGTGCAAGCCTTCGCAGCCAAAGGCGACATCGAGGGCGCAAAAACTCGCATCAAGGATTTTGAAATCGCCTGGGATGAAAATGCAAAAGGTCTGCGGTCGCTTGACCCAGCGACTTGGGACACCATCGATGGCGCCGCCGATACGGCGTTGAAGGCGGTTCGCGCATCAGCACCTGATGCAGCCACAATCCAGACAGCCCTCGCCGATTTGCAGATAAGCCTTGGCGCGCCCGTTCAAGCGAACGCGGCCGCACCCACAGCCGTTGCCGCAGGTCTTGGCGATACATCGGCCTTTACCTCAATCATCAGCGATGTTCAGGCCGATGCAGACAAGGCCGATTTCGCGGCGGCCAAGACGCGCATCACAGATTTTGAGACAGCCTGGGACGACCAGGCCAGCGCCCTTCGCGCTTTGGACGGGGCGGCCTGGGGTACAGTCGATGATGCTGCCGATGCCGCACTTGACGCGGTTCGTGCGACGACACCGGACGCAGCCCAAGTGACCGAAACGCTCGCTGCACTTCAGGCGGCGCTGCAAGCCGCAAAGTCGGTGACGCCATGACCAACATTTCCTCCGCACCTCTACAAGGAACCGCTCCGATGCACACCCCGGCAACCGCCATCAACCGCGTGCCAGCGGTCACCACCGAATTCTGGCTGATCAAACTCATGGCAGTCACCATGGGTGAGACGGCGGCCGACTATCTGGCGGTCAATCTGGGGCTGGGCCTAACCGCAACATCCCTGCTGATGACGGCCATCCTGATAGGCGCACTTGTGCTGCAATTCGCGCAGAAACGCTACGTGCCGTGGTCCTATTGGCTGTCGGTGGTGCTGATCAGCATCGTCGGCACCTTGGTGACCGATAATCTGGTCGACAACTTCGGCGTTTCGCTGATCACCACGACGGTCGTATTCACCGTCGCGCTTGCAGTCACCTTCGCGGTCTGGTTCGCCTCCGAGAAAACCCTGTCGATCCACGCGATCTTTACGACCAAGCGTGAGGCCTACTACTGGCTGGCGATCCTCTTCACCTTCGCCCTTGGCACGGCCTCGGGAGATCTGGTCGCCGAAGCCTTCGGTCTGGGTTACCTTGCCAACGGTATCCTGTTCGGGATGATCATCGCCTCGCTGACCTTCGGATATTTCTTCCTTGGCCTCGATCCAATCCTGGGGTTCTGGCTGGCCTATATCTTTACCCGGCCGCTCGGCGCTTCATTCGGTGATTTTCTGTCCCAGCCAACCCAGTACGGCGGCCTCGGCCTTGGCACCATCATCACCAGCGCCTTGTTCCTCGGCACGATCATCGCCATCGTGGTCTGGATCAGCGTCAACCGGCGGGGCGAGGACCGGCTTGCAATAAATTGACCTGACAAAGCTACCTTTAGCTGTCCTTGGTACGACAGCTAAAGGCATTCTGCTCGGCCTCGTTGGTCTTTCTCACATCCGATTGGGTTGACCGACTCGATTGGCCAACGCTCCAAAAACGAAACATAACTTGCGCTGGCAGCTGCCTGAAGGTTGTCTCCAAACGCCCTATTTTTCAAATACGCCGGGTGCCGAGCCGCTCACACTTTCTCCACCATTCTCGCAATCGATGGCATCGCGACTGTTCTCGACAACCCCCACCCTTTGACCAGCGAATAAACCGCCGGAATGACGACCAGCGTCAACACGGTCGAGCTGACCATCCCCCCGATCATCGGCACCGCGATGCGCTGCATCACCTCGGACCCGGTGCCATGCGCCCAAAGGATCGGCATCAATCCGGCCATGATTGCGACAACGGTCATCATCTTCGGCCGCACTCGCTCCACCGCGCCCACCATGATGGCGGCGTTCAGATCGGCGCGAGTGAAGGCGCGGGTTTCTGCGGCGGCTTTCGCCCGAGCCTCCAGCAGCGCGTGGTCAAGATAGATCAGCATAATCACCCCGGTTTCTGCGGCCACCCCTGCGAGGGCGATAAACCCCACCGCCACGGCGACCGAGGTGTTAAAGCCCAGAAACCACATCAACCAGATGCCGCCCACCAAGGCGAAGGGCAGTGATAACATCACGATCAGGGTTTCCGTCAGCGCGCGGAAGTTCAGGAACAGCAGCAGAAAGATCAGCGCCAGCGTCACCGGCACCACGATTTTCAACCGCTCGGTGGCGCGTTCGAGATATTCGAACTGACCGCTCCACGCGACGGAATAGCCGGTCGGCAATGCGACTTGCGCCTCAACCGCTGCCTTGGCATCGGCCACATAGCCACCCAAATCGCGCCCCGCGATATCGACAAAGATATACACCGCCAACTGGCCGTTTTCAGTGCGGATCGTGGTCGCCCCCCGCGTCAATTCAACTTTCGCCACAGCACCCAGTGGCACCGAACCGCCACCCGGCAGGGCCACCTGC
Source organism: Cypionkella psychrotolerans (assembly GCF_001294535.1). GTDB lineage: Bacteria > Pseudomonadota > Alphaproteobacteria > Rhodobacterales > Rhodobacteraceae > Cypionkella > Cypionkella psychrotolerans. Next base: position 19,419 of record NZ_LGIC01000070.1, read on the forward strand.
ACATCATTGGCAATCGACTGCGGGTCGGATCGCTGATCGCGTGGATAGCGCACGGCGACACCATAACGCTCGCGGCCCTCGACTGTCTGGGTGATCACCTCGGACCCCAAGGCCATCGCGATCACCTCTTGCACCGCAGCGACCGACAAGCCGTATCGGCCCAAGGCGGCACGGTCGGGCGTGATATCAAGGAAGTAGCCGCCGATCACCCGTTCGGCATAGGCGCTGGATGTGCCGGGAACCTTACGCACCACGGCCTCGATTTCCCGCGCCACCCCTTCCATCTTGGCTAGATCGGTGCCGTAGATCTTGATCCCAACCGGCGTGCGGATGCCCGTCGACAACATGTCGGTGCGCGCCCGGATCGGCATGGTCCAGGCGTTCGAGACGCCAGGAAACTGCAGGGCGGCATCCATTTCGTCCTTCAGGCTTTCCGAGGTGATACCGGGTCGCCATTCCGATTTCGGTTTCAGGTTGATGATGGTTTCAAACATCTCGGTCGGGGCGGGATCAGTGGCGGTTTGGGCGCGACCGGATTTGCCGAACACTGATTGCACTTCAGGGAAGCTTTTGATGATACGGTCCTGCATCTGCAACAGCTCTGCCGCTTTGGTTACGGAAATTCCCGGCAACGTCGTTGGCATATACATCAAGGTGCCCTCGTCCAGCGCGGGCATGAATTCGCTGCCCAACTGGCGCGCGGGCCAGATCGTGATCACCAGCGCCGCCATCGCCAGCAGGATGGTTAGACCGCGCGCCTTCAGGACCCCGCGGATAATGGGGCGGTAAAGCGCAATCAGCAGGCGGTTCACCGGATTCTTGTGCTCCGGTACGATGTGGCCGCGCACAAAGATCACCATCAAGGCAGGCACCAGTGTCACGGAAAGGATCGCCGCCGCCGCCATGGAAAAGGTCTTGGTAAAGGCTAGCGGGCCGAACAGCTTGCCCTCCTGGTTTTCCAACGTGAAGATCGGCAGGAACGACACGGTGATGATCAGCAGACTGAAGAACAGCGCCGGGCCAACCTCTGCCGCCGCTTCGATCAGAATTTCGACCCTTGGCTTGCCGGGTTCGGCGCGTTCCAGATGCTTGTGCGCGTTCTCGATCATCACAATCGCCGCGTCGATCATCGCCCCGATGGCAATCGCAATGCCGCCAAGGCTCATGATATTGGATCCAAGCCCCAGAAACTTCATCGCCGAAAACGCCATCAGGATGCCGACCGGCAACATGATGATCGCTACCAAAGCCGAGCGGACGTGCAGCAGGAAGATGA
>NZ_LGIC01000071.1 GCF_001294535.1 Cypionkella psychrotolerans
CGGTTTTCTCAGAGCAGCGATCCAAAGCCGCAATCTCTTTAACTGTCAGAAGTTCGTCAGCGGTGTTGGTTTTGGGCGGCGGCTTAGTCGACATTGGGATCATCCTTTGGATCAGGTTTGCTGACACCGCACGCTTCCCGCGCAGCTTGCTGCGCCAACAGGCGGACAAGCCGATGCAACGCGTCACTCAAGGTGCGCGCGTTTGCGTTAGTCGCTACTGGGGGAGTGGGGCGACGTGTCATCGCCTGACCATGCCTAATGGCCGGATACCGAAAAATCGAATGAAGTGCAGCTAAGTCGTCAGTTTTCTCGATAATTGATTATGGCTAACGGACCCTTCGGAACCTTTTCCGCTAGCAGCCCGAGCTTGCGTTCGAGCGCCTGAAATTCTGAAGGCCTAAGGGGTTCAACGTCGCGCATTATGCGGACGATAAATGCCATGCACCCTTGCGGCTTGGGTGCTGTCAGTTCGGTACGGTCTTCAATGCGCTTGGCATAAATACTCAGCTTTTGCCCGAGAATATCTCGCCAGATCCACATCAGTCGCACATATAGCCAGTCCTTGGCGGCGTCACCGGGGGCGCCTATTTTGCGACCTTGTTTGTGAGTTGTCGGGCCATCTCTCCTACAAAGTTCTTCGGCGTTTGAAAACGTTTTGATCAATTCGGGCAAGTAATCGAAAAAGTCCGCCATCTTGCGACTTTGTGCCCGAGCCACCAGGTTGTTCTGATCCTTTGCAAAATCGTCACCCGTCATGTCGAACCCATCGGTCGAGGCTATCTCAATCCAATGCTTCAAGATTGGATGCAGATGCGCGCTTCGACCTTCTTGACTGCGAATGAAGGCGTCAATTTGTCGGCGCTCTTCGTCGTCACCAGAGCCTTCAAGCCAAATGGGATGGTTGTTTATTGAATCCCGACCACTCCCGCCCTGAGCAAGTGATCCGAGACGTTCCAACTGTTGCCGTATAGACCCAAGTTGATTGACGATCTCTTCTACCGTCGGGAAAGCTTCATACTGCTGGAGAAACTCAAACATATTCAATGATAACGACACGAGCACCGTTACCAATGGCAAGTCTGAAGATCCGTTTGTCGTTGCAAACATCTTTGCGGCATCCGGAAATTCCTGACCCTCAGCTTTCCACATGTCCTCCCAAAACACAAAAAACGCGTTGCAAGGCGGTGATGTCCACGGCGTGTTGTCTAAGACATGCGGATCAACCGTCAAGCGCATGCCAAACTCCCTGTAGGAGTCGAAGGGCCTGCGTGCTGTTGAGTGCTTGGGTTTGCGCGTCATGTAAAACTTCCTTATCAACGCTTCATCGTGAGAACGGCAGTGCAAAAGTTTGCCACGGAAGTGGCGGGATAGTCTTGCTGCGGGCAGAGTAAAACTTTGCCACTTTGGCTCTTTCTGGTGACGGGGAGGGCGGGGGATTTTCAGCGTGGAACTTTATAGAAAGGTGCGCCTTGCGCGCCGCGAAGGCCTGAGCGAACGCGCCGCCGCTCTTCATTTTGGTGTTTCGCTGTCAATCAGCGTCGAATATTGAACAGGTAACAGCGTTCAATATTGATCAGTTTGGTCGCTGATTTTCTTGCGCTGTTTGAAGCGCCAGGAGTCGTTTCCGGTTTCGAGAATGTCGCAGTGGTGAGTTATGCGATCGAGGAGCGCAGTGGTCATCTTTGGGTCACCGAAGACCGTGACCCATTCGGCGAAGCTGAGATTGGTTGTGACGATGAGGGATGTCTTTTCGTAGAGTTGGCTGATGAGATGGAACAGCAGGGCGCCGCCAGAG
>NZ_LGIC01000072.1 GCF_001294535.1 Cypionkella psychrotolerans
ATCAGGAGGGCCAGGTTTACCGGATCAACACGCGGCTGCGGAACGTGACCCTCGTCGAACTTGGCGAGGGTGAGAAGATCCAATCCATTGCGATCGGAGATCTTGAAAGCTTCAAGATCGACAAGTTGGAGCGGGCGAACCTCTTCATCATCAAGCCGGTGGTGGCGGGGGCTACGACCAACCTCACCGTCGAGACGCAGCGCAATATCTACTTCCTGCAGGTGACCGAAGGCGGTCGCGGCAGCCCGAACTATTCAGTGAAGTTCACCGTGCCGGGTGCTGCTCGTGGTGCTGAGGCCGCTTCCGACATCCCACCCTCATTGCCCATGACCTACAAAATCATGAAGCGCAGTGGCGCCCTACCCGCCTTCGCGCCGATCTCGATCTCGGATGACGGGCGCAAGACCACCTTCCTGATCCCACCCGGGGCCCCGATGCCGACCATCTTCCGCGCTGATGCCAAGGGGCAGGAGTATTCGGTCAACTCCTCGGTGCGCGGCACAACGATCACCGTCAGCACCCGTTCCGAGCGTTGGGTCCTACGCTATGGCGAGGAATACGTCTGCGTCACGGCGGAAGTGGGGGTCAGCCAATGACTGAGCCCGATGCAGCCGAAAAACTCGCCGCGCGCATGGAGCGCATGAAGCCTTCCGAGGCACCCAAGCGCCGCCGGGGCATAAACCCCTATGCCCTTTCTGCCGTCACCGCCGTCGCGGGAGTTGGGGTTGGGGCATGGCTGGTGCTGGCCGCACCCGATGCCCCTGCCCCGGCTCCCGCCATTGAAACCGCATCGGTCAGTGATTTCCAGGGCGATGGCATAGGCACGGATGGCTTCAACGTCTCACGGCCAAAGCCACAGATTGTCCCCGCTGCACCCGATCGCAGTGAAGCCGATCGGTTGCAGGCCGAGGTCGAGGCGCTGACTGCCCAGATCGCGGACCTGAAGGCCAATCCGGTGACGGATGAGGCCGCTCTTGCGGCGCTCAAGGCGCAGGTTGAAGCTCTGGATGCCGAGGCAAAGACCCGCGCTGCCGCCCTGTCGGACCTCGAGCGGGAAAACATCCGCCTGCAAACCGAGTTGGAAACCAACGCCCTGATCACGGGCGATGGCGAGGCGGAAGCGGCCCGCGCCCGGGAAGCTGATCTGGCCCGTCAGCGCGAAGAAGCCGAGGCGCTGAAGCAGTCCCAGATCCATTCCGACATGGTCGCCCTGCGGTCCAGCATGGATATGGGTGGCGAGGCTGGGGCCGCATCCCCTGCCCCCGGCGGGGCGGCGGCAACCGGCGATGAAGCCTTCCGCCGCGCAGGGGCCAAGGCCGCCGAGGTGCGCCAGGCCGAAGTGATCGCCAATCCGTCCAATACCGTGATGCAGGGCACGCTGATCGAGGCGGCCTTAGAGACGGCCGTCAGCACTGATCTTGCCGGCAATGTCTCGGCCATCGTCAGCCATGATGTCTGGTCGTTCGATATGAGCCGGGTCCTGATCCCGCGGGGCTCACGCCTCTTCGGGCGTTATGAATCCGACGTGGGCGCAGGTCAGCGCCGCGTGCTGATAGCATGGGACAGGCTGGTCACCACCGATGGGCAATCGGTCACCCTCGCCGCCTATGGCACCGACCGCATTGGGCGCTCCGGCCTGCCGGGCACAGTGCGCAATCACTTCTTGCAGCGGTTCGGCACTGCTGCCCTGATTTCTGTCATCGGTGCTGTCCCCGACATCGCCGCCGCGAAGTATGCGGACAACGAAGTGGCCTCGGACACTGCCGAAAACGTCGGCACGGATCTGGGCGAGGCGGTCAACACCGTGATGGCCGATTATCTGCGCATCCCACCGACGATCAGCGTTACCCAAGGCGCCGTCGTCATGGTCCGGGTTGATGCCGACATCGAGTTTTATTGATGAGCTACCTCGACACCTATCTCGGGCAGCTCGATGCGGGCCTCTCGGACCCTGCGGTGATGGAACTGGCGATCAACGCCGATGGCAGCGTCTGGGTCGAGCGCGCAGGCCAGATTCACATGACGCCAAGCGGTCTGCCCGCCCTGCGCGCACGGGCGGTGCGCGATTTGGCCTCGCAGATCGCAAACTCGACCTCCAACACCTTCACCGAGACCGCGCCCTTGGTCTCAGCAGCGGTGAGTTACCGCGACTTGATGCTGCGCTGTCAGGTGGTGGGGTCGCCTGCCGTTGCCAGCGGCACGGTGATCGGCATCCGGATTTTCCGCTCAAAGCAGGGCGATACGCGGCGCGCGGCGCGGACGTTTCATTTCTTGCGCGGGCAGGAAAGCTCCCTGGAAGAAGAACGCCGCGCCATGGTGGCGGACACCCTTCTCTTCAACGGCAGCATTGTCGTCCTCGACGTGAAAGGTGAAATCTTTGAGGCGACGTCACGCCACCGCCAGGCCGAGGGCGACGCGGTCTATCGCTTCTCGCCGTTCGATTTTGAACATCCGACCCACCGCTACAACCCGCTCGAGCGCGTTGCGCGAATTGCCAATCTCGAACAGCGCTATACCGAACTGGCCAAGATCTCCGATTACTTCTTGACGGTTTCCGACAAAGGCACCGCAGGCGACTTCCTGACCGAAGGCCGTGAGCTGTTTGTGGCAGGTGGCCTCCTTGCGATTGAAAGGGGCAAGCCCACCATCGGCGAGATCAGCCGCATCCTCTTCGGCCGGGGCGCCACGCAAGCGGTCTACGGCGAACATGCCGAGGAGGTGAAACACCCAAACGCCGCCCAGACCTTCCGCAAGTTCGCGGGCTATTCCGACCGGACACTGTCCTCGCATGCCTCGGTCTTGGGCGGCGCGGGCATGACGCTCTGGAACAACCCAGCGGTGGATCGCGCGACGTCTGGCAATGATTTCTCCTTCGCCGATCTGCGCAAGCGCCCAATGTCGATCTATGTCGTCGTCAACGCCGATGACATTCGCACCCTGTCACCCTTGGTGCGGTTGTTCTTCGGTGAGTTGATCGCCACCATGCGCTCAACACTCCCTGACCCGAAAATTGAACCCTGGCCCGTCATGGTCATGCTCGACGAATTCGACCAGCTCGGGCCTATGCCTATCGTCGAGCAGGCGCTGAAGCAGTTGGCCGGGCACGGCGCGCGGGTGTCGATCATCACCCAGTCGATCCCGGGCCTCGACAATATCTATGGCGAAAACGTCCGCCTGTCGCTCGAGTCCGCGGCTGGCATGAAGCTCTACTTGGCCGCAAACGACAAGAAGACGGCGGGAGAGATTTCGGATGCGTTGGGCAAGACCACCAAGCTTTCGGTGTCGGACAGCGTGTCAAGGGATCGGGATTTCATGCAGAGGCGCTCGGTCAGTCGGCGCATGGAAGAACGGCCGCTGCTGATGCCCGACGAGGTGCGGCGATTGGATCCCAATCTGGCAATCCTCATTCCGGAACGGCAAAATCCGCTCTTGGTCCACCGGATCGTGTATTTCCAGGACCCGACCTTCAAGAAGCTGTTCGACGGCCAGAAGGGTGCCCTGCCCTATCCACCAAAGGAAATAGCCGATGTGCGGGTCTTGACCGAACGCATGGAGGCGCTGGAGCGGCGTCTGGCTGACCGGATCGTGGTGGATTTTGTGCGTCCCGAAAAGGTGAAAGCGGAAGCGCCCGTCGAGCCAGAACCGAAACTGGCTGCAGAGATCGTTGCGCGGGAGGAAATTGCGCCTGAGGTTGAACCGGAGGCTATGGATGCTGAGGCGCCGTCGCCGCCGGAAGAAGCTGTGGCCTCCGCAGAGCTTGAGGTTCATATCGACATGCTGAAACCGCCAACCACGATAGTAGTGTCCCGCATGAGCAAGTTTTCCCAAAGGATTTCTGGTCTTTAGGTGGAATGCCGTCCGGGTCCATCGTGGCCCAGGGCGCTACTTCGGACATGTAGCGCAGTGCGCTCGGCATCCGGCTTGCCGGGTTTGCCGCTGCCATCGGCTTTGGGCAAAGTGCGGCATCCAACGTGACGGCGCAGCCGGTGCCCGTCTTGTAGCCGGAACTGGGTGACCCAGACCCAAGGGGTCTTACCTTGGCAAGCCATCGTGGTGATCCATTGGCCGCAGCCGAAGCAACACTTGCGCGGCGGGCAGTATCCGATCCAGAGGCTGCCCTTCTCGGCCGCATCTCAATTGCTCGACGTGCGCTCCGAGGCCTACTGGCACGCGGATTTGCCCCCTGCTCCAACGGTGGATCTGGCCGCCCTTTATGGAGCAATCAGCGCAAGTCGGCCGGTGGGCTTCGGCAACGCGGATATTGCTGCCGGTTGCCTTGGTGCATCCGCCCCAAGGGGTAAAGCAACTTGCCTATTGCGAAGAGCGCAGGGATTTCAGGCAGTTTTTTTGTGCTTGCGATGGAGGGGCTGACGCTCAGGGTGGCGATTTCAGCGGGGACCGGACAGCATTGCTGCAAGGCTTGCTGGAAAAAGAGGCCGGTTACGCCTGACTTTGGGTTTGGTTGTCGACGCAGTCGGCCCATTGCTGTCACTCGCTTCATCCGGTAGCGCTGCAGTGCAGTTTCACCAAACCGGCCATTCGTGCGTCGTGCAGCATTGTGCCATTCCAAATGGCAGCTGTGCGGATGGGTTCATGCATCAACCGGCTGTAAAACTTGCGATCATCCACGAAGTTCAGGATCGCATTCGAGGTGAACTCTGTCCCTTTATCGCTGACCACCGTCTGAGGCTTGCCGCGGGTGTCGAACAGCGTGGCCAGCTCCCGCGCCACCCGTGCCCCGACAGCGATGTGTCGTCGATCAGGGCGAGGCATTCGCGCGTGCAGTCGTCTACCACGGTCATGATCCGGAACCGGCGACAATCCGTCAGCTGGTCCGACACAAAATCCAATGACCCGCGCTGGTTTGGCATCAGGGGCAGCACCATCGGGGCCCGTGTGCCCATGGCCCGCTTGCGCCCACCACAACGGCGCACATGCAACTGCTCTTCCCGGTAGATGCGGAACAGCCGCTTGTGATTGAGATTGAAGCCCTCACGCCGGAGAAACACATGCAGCAGCCGATAGCCGAACCGGCGTCGAACCTTGGCCAGTTCCTTCAACCGCTCTCGCAACACCGGGTCGTCCTGCCGAACCACCTCGTAGCGCATGGTCATCCGGCAACAGCCAATCACCTGGCACGCCCGCCGCTCGCTCATCCCGTGGCCCTCCACCAGATGCGCGACCGCTTGCCGCTGCGCAGCGGGCGTCACCATTTTTTCCGAGCAGATCCTTCAAGGCCGAATTGTCGAGCATTGAGTCAGCCAGTAGCTTCTTGAGCCTGCCGTTCTCATCCTCAAGCGCTTTCAGACGCTTCGCCTCGCTGACATCCATGCCGCCATACTTGGCTTTCCGCTTGCAGACGGTCGCATCGCTGACGCCGTGCTTGCGGCACAGATCGAAGACGGAAATCCCGGCCTCGTGCTCCTTAAGAATGCCCCCTCTCGGCAGATTTGTTTCACAAATCGCCTGCCGGGCAACGGATGATCTGATCTTCGCTGAACCTGCGGCGCTTCATCTCTGGTCCTTTCGGTTGGGCCAGAGCCTATCTCAAATTGGCTTGGATCCACGGGGCAACATCAGCGGCGATCATGTCACAAACATCCGTCAGACGACCTTGAATTTCGAAATGCGTTCGGTCAAGGCGGACAGGGTTGCGTAGCCAACAGAAATCTCATGCAACCCAGTTGCGGTTTGCAGCATCACTGTCGGGAAGCCCCGCACCCCCAATTGCCGTGCAAGCCTGAACTCGCGCTGTGTGGCCGCGACCGCTTCGGCGCTGGCAAAGGCGGTTTCAAATCGCCCCGGTTCAATGCCAGTGGCCATGCAGATATCGCTGTAAAACTTAGGCTCTTTGGGGTCATCGCCCTCGACATAGAATTTCCGCTGGATCGCCGTGAAGAAGGTCAGTTCTCGGCTGATGGCGTCCTGCGCTTGGCCGAATTGCGTGCGCGCTGTCACCACGGCGCGGCACGCCGGTTCGGTGTCATACGAAAAGGCTGAACGCTCCAGCAGGCGAAAGCCAAAGGGTTGGCCGGTTTGCGCCGCAATATGCGTCCATTCCTGCCTGAGAAAACCGCGAAACCCCGCATTCCAGGCATCGCCGCCACCTGCCCGCAACCCGCCCATCACCAATCGAAACGCCAGCCCCTGTTCGGCACAATGCAAGGCTAAAGCCTCAATGACCGGTGACATGCCCCAGCACCACGAACACATCGGATCGCCAATATAGGAGACCTGCGCCCGATCGCTGGCCGCAGTATCAAGGCGGGGCATCTCTGTGCCTGGCAGAAAGCAGACTCCGGTCACTGGGTCACATTCCATGCTCATGGGCTTTTCCTTTGCACTTCAGAGGTTGCGCCAATTGTCACTATGACCTGATCTGGCATCGCCACCGAGTTGGATTGAGCCGTCCGGCCATTCTGTTTGGTCAATATAGGGTTCTCGCCCCACATGCGATGCAAGACAATTGATTTCCAGCCTGGCGATGCCCCGTGCAACCTTGGCTGCCATTATTTTGATCGACAGCGTTCAGCGACGCCCGAACGCCCTGATGTGTTGCTTGTTCAATTGTTGCACTATCGACAATGGTAAATGCAAGATTATAGCCATTCTGATCAACGATACATTGCCCTATCTTGATCACAACACATGATGGACGATTTGAGAGGGAAAACGATGATCAAAGACATCAAAGGTCTGCACCACGTCACTTCGATGGCTGGCAATGCAGCGGAAAACAACGCGTTCTTTACCCAAACTCTTGGACTGCGCCGGGTCAAAAAGACCGTCAACTTTGACTCGCCCGATGTTTATCACCTTTATTATGGTGACGAGGTCGGCACGCCCGGTTCCGTGATGACCTACTTTCCCTTTGGCCAGATGCCCAAAGGCCGTCGCGGTGCGGGCGAGGTTGGCGTGACCGAATTCGCCGTGCCCCAAGGCGCGTTGCCGTTCTGGAAAGAGCGGCTTGGCAATTACGGTGTCACGGGCCTGCGCGAGGAAAGCTTTCTGGGCGAGGATCGTTTGCAATTTGACGGCCCCGACGGCGATGGATTTGCCCTGGTGGAAAGCGCGGAACGGGGACGCACGCCCTGGACCGGCACCGATGTGCCACAAGATTCCGGGATTTTGGGCTTTCATGGCGCGCGCTTCACGCTGCGCGATGCGGCGGCCACCGGCGAATTGCTGACCTATATGGGCTATCAGAAGGAGGAGACCGCAGGCAACCTCACCCGCTACCGGATTGAAGGCGGAAATGCGGCGGACACCATCGACCTTGAGGAAATGTCGGGCGCTAAATCCGCCAGTCAGGGTTCGGGATCGGTCCACCATATCGCCTTTGCCGTTGAAAACCGCGCCAAGCAATTGGAGGTGCGCAAAGCCCTGCTGGACACCGGCTATCAGGTGACACCGGTGATCGACCGCGACTATTTCTGGGCGATCTATTTCCGCACCCCCGGTGGCATCTTGTTCGAGGTTGCCACCAACGAGCCGGGCTTTGACCGTGACGAAGACACTGCCCATCTGGGTCAGGCTTTGAAGCTGCCCACCCGCTATGAGCCGCATCGCGCCGAGATTGAACGCTTGTTGCCCCCACTGGCCCCGTAAGGAGAGCGATATGTCGACCAAAACCTACCAAGCGCTGACCAAGGCGCCGCAGGCCGGCGCGCCGTTGATCTTTGCCTTTCACGGCACCGGCGGCGACGAGCATCAGTTTTTTGATCTGGCACAGCAGCTTTCGCCATCGGCGGGCGTTGTCTCGCCCCGCGGCGATGTGTCCGAACACGGCGCAGCACGGTTCTTTCGCCGCACCGGCGAGGGCGTCTATGACATGGATGATCTTGCCCGCCGCACGGAAACGATGGCCGCCTTTGTGGCCTCTCACAAGGCGCAACACCCTGATGCGCCAGTCTATGGCTTTGGCTATTCCAACGGGGCGAATATCCTTGCCTCTGTCGCGATGGCGCACCCCGATCTGTTTGCGCGGATCGGCTTGTTGCATCCGCTGATCCCATGGGAACCACAGGCCAATCCTGCGCTTGCTGGCAGCCGGGTGCTGATTACCGCCGGAAAACGCGATCCGATTTGCCCGTGGCCGCTAAGCCAAAAGCTGATCGACTGGTTTGCAGCACAGGGCGCCGAGGTGTCCACGCAGATCCATGACGGCGGCCACGAGTTGCGCCAGCCAGAGGTGGCGGCGCTGCAAACCCTGCTGACAGCACCGTAAGCCTCGGCAATATGCCTTTTCGTAGGCGCGCACCACAGGCGCGTCTGCGGGAAAGGGCTTGACCGATCTTGTAGTTCTTTTTGACCATGAGGGGGCAACCCATGACAGACGTGAACATTATCTTTACCGAGACCGAAACCAAAGGCCGTTATGCGGCCACGCAACCCGGTGTCAAAGGCGCGGCTGAATTGACGATCTCAAAAGTGACGCCCACATTGATCATCGCAGATCACACGGCTGTTCCCGATAGCATGCGCGGGCTTGGCATCGGGCGTGCCCTGGTCGATCGACTGATCGCGGATGCACGGGCAAAACGCCAGCGCATCGTTCCGCTTTGCCCCTTTGTGCGCGCCCATGCGCAAAAACACCGCGAGGAATTGGCGGATGTCATCCAGTGGTAAAACACGTCACGGCACCGGAGCGACATGGTGACGCGCCAACAGTGGCGCATCACACCTTACCAAAATGACCGCTGCAATGCCGTGTCCGTTATTTCGCACGCAAATACAGGAGAGATTTCATGAGCTGGAACCCAACCCATAACCCCGAATGTCCGCTATCCGATAGCGCAGCAATTGAAACCCTGATCATTCCGCGCGCCCATGATCTGGGCGGGTTTGAGGTGCGCCGCGCCCTGCCTTCGCCAAAGCGGCAGATGGTGGGGCCGTTCATCTTCTTTGATCAGATGGGGCCTGCCGAGTTTATCACCAATGGCGGCATTGACGTGCGTCCGCATCCGCATATCGGTCTGGGCACAGTCACCTACCTCTATCAGGGCGAGTTTGAACACCGCGACAGCCTTGGCACGCATCAGATGATCTACCCCGGTGAGGTGAACTGGATGCTCGCCGGGCGCGGCGTCACCCATTCTGAACGGACCAGCGCAGAGACCCGCGCCACGCGGCACAAGCTGTTTGGTATCCAGACCTGGATCGCCCTGCCCGAAGACCGCGAAGACATGGCCCCCGATTTCGAGCATCATAAGGAGGCGGCGCTGCCTGTCATCACCGATACCGGCACTACTGCGCGGCTGATCCTCGGCAGCGCTTACGGACAAACCAGCCCGGTCACGATGCAATCCGAGACGTTCTATCTGGATGTGGTGCTGGCGGCGGACGCGGCCTTTCCGCTGCCCGACAACCACGAAGATCGCGGGATCTATGTGACCGAAGGTAGCATCGAAGTTGCGGGCGACACATTCGAGGCCGGCCGCATGATGGTCTTTCGCCCCGGTGACCGGATTTCGGTAAAGGCCGGGCCGCAGGGCGCGCGGCTGATGGCGCTTGGCGGCGCCACGCTGAATGAGAAACGCTATATCTGGTGGAATTTCGTGTCCTCGTCAAAGGACCGCATTGAGCAGGCCAAGGAGGATTGGAAAGCCGCCGACTGGCAAAATGGCCCGTTCAAACTGCCGCCGGGCGATGACGCAGAGTTCATCCCGATCAGCCCCGAATTAGATCGGACCCGCCCCAAGGAATGAGGGCGAACCGCTGCGGCGCCCGCCTCGCGGGTGAGATCGCACAAACTGACCATAGCGGCTGTTCCCTCGCGTCCGGCACGGGTCTACCGCTTGCCGTGGCGTGGACAGCTGCGCTATGAAACCCTTTAACCAAGGAGAATAAGGCATGCGTATCAGTATTTTGGCAATCGCCGCTCTGGCAACTGCCAGCTCCGCCACCGCAGAAACGACCCTGTCTGTTCCGCTCAAGATCGGGGCCGCAGACAGTGTTCTGTCGCAGACCTATACCTGCGGCGATGCCGAGGCCTTTGCCGTTCAATATGTGAATTCCGGTGCAAACGCGTTGGCCATCCTGCAGATCGACGGGGAAGAGCGTATCTTCGTCAATGTGGTTGCGGCCTCGGGTGCGAAATACGTCTCGGGCGCGGATGTGTGGTGGACCAAGGGCGATACCGCCACGCGGGAAAACGAGATGGAGGCAGGCAGCCTTCAGACCTGCACAGTGCAAGACGCCGCGCCGTCAGAATAACCGTTGCAAGACCACAGCAACAACAGCACAGAGACCTATCCGCGTCAAAGCGGACAGGTTTCATTCACATGGGTCTCGAAAAAGTCCGAAAAGGTCGCAACCCGCAGCGGCAATTGCGCGTAAGGCGGATAATACAGCGTCAGCCAGATTTCCGGCGTGAACCAGTCGGGCAAGACCGAAGCTAAGCGCCCGGCGGCGATGTCATCCTCGATGATGAACCGTGGCAGCAGGGCGATTCCCTCGCCCTGCAGAACAAGCTTCGCCAAAAGATCCCCGTTATTGGCACTCAGCCGTCCAATCGCCTTGTGGCTGTGCTGGCGTTTGCCATTGGACAGTTGCCAGATTTCTGCGCCCAGATCGTCGCGATATCCCAGACAATCATGCTCGGCCAAATCCTCTGGCCGCTGCGGCGTATCTCGCGCCGTCAGATATCCTGGTGAGGCCACCAAAAGGCGCGGCACCCGGCATATCTTGCGCCAGATCGTCGATTTATCGCTGGGCGGGCCAGAAATGCGGATCGCCAGATCATAGCCTTCGTCGACAATATCGACAAAACGATCTGACAGGCTGACATCAAGATGCGTCTGCGGATACAGTGCCCCGAATTGCGACAAAATCGGGGGCAGCACTTTCACCCCCAAGGACAGCGGCGCGCTGATCCTCAGCCTGCCAGAGGTGATGCCCTGTGCCTCTCGGGTTTGATCGGCCGCCTCGGCCAGCCCTTCTGCCAGCGGCGTCACCCGTGCCGCATACCCTGCCCCCGCCGAGGTCAGCGAGACCTGCCGCGTTGTGCGCACCAGCAGTTGCACGCCAAGCTGCGCTTCCAGCGCCGCGATGGTGCGCGTGACCGATGCCGGGGTCATGCCCAATTGCCGCGCGGCACCCGCAAAGCTTTGCTGCGCCGCCACGGTCAGGAAAACACGGATGGATTCAAGTTCGCCCATCATCGATTGTTACACCAACGGCAATAGTGAATGCAAGATTATGGCCATTCTGAAAAATGATCCTTTTGCCTATATCCTATCCAACCGCATCCAACCCCCTGACAGGAGAACGTCCATGACCGTCAAGCTCGCCATTATCTATTATTCCAGCTACGGCACCAACCACCAGATGGCCGCCATCGCAGCCGAGGCGGCAAAGGCCGCGGGCGCCGAGGTGCGACTGCTGAAAACGCCCGAGACCGCGCCGGATCACGTTGTGGCCGGCGTCGATGCCTGGCAGGCACAGACCGAAAAATCTGCCGATATTTCGACAGCAACCGCCGCTGATATGGAATGGGCGAATGCCTATCTGGTTTCGGCTCCGACCCGGTTTGGCGGTATGGCCAGCCAGATGCGCGCCTTTATCGACACGCTGGGCGGTGTCTGGGGTAAGGGCGGGTTGGCCAACAAGCCCGTCTCGGCGATGACTTCTGCCCAGAACGCACATGGCGGACAAGAGGCGACGCTGCTGTCGTTTTACACCACCGTAATGCATTGGGGTGGCATCATCGTCGCCCCCGGCTATACCGATGGTGTGATCTTCAAGACCGGTGGCAACCCCTACGGCTACAGCCACACGCAGGGGACGGATTTCAGCGATGATGTGAAAGCCAGCATCGGCCATCAGGCACGCCGTCTGGTCGAATTCGCAGCAAAGCTGGCCTGACACGCCAGACCGGCAACGGATACGGCCCCGCAAAACGCGCGGGCCGTGTCCTTTCTGCGGCACCCGAACAGGCGCGGCACCCCTTTGAAAGGATGACCCATCATGGGACTGTTGATCGACGGCACATGGCATGACCAGTGGTATGATACCACCAGCACCGGCGGCAAGTTCGAGCGCAGCGCCGCGCAGTTTCGCAACTGGATCACCGCCGATAGCACGGCGGGGCCAACGGGCAAGGCCGGGTTCAAGGCCGAAGCGGGCCGATATCACCTGTATGTTTCGCTTGCTTGCCCTTGGGCCAACCGCACCCTGATCCTGCGCGCGTTGAAAGGGCTGGAAGATGTTATCGGCCTGTCAGTGGTCAACCCGTTGATGGCCGAAAACGGCTGGACCTTTGCGTCCGGCCCCGGCGTCATCGCCGACCCTGTGGGCAATGCGAAATACATGTATGAGGTCTATCTGCGGGCCGATCCAAACTACAGCGGCCGCGTGACAGTGCCGGTGCTGTGGGATCTGCAACAAGATACCATCGTCAGCAATGAATCAGCCGATATCATCCGCATGCTGAATGCGGCCTTTGACGGCATCGTGCCCCCGACCGACGACTATTCCCCTGCGGACCTGCTGGCTGAGATCGACCGCATCAACGCCTTCACCTATGACGCAATCAACAACGGTGTTTACAAGGCCGGATTTGCCACCGATCAAACCGTCTATGAAACCGAAGTCCGCGCGCTGTTTTCTGCCTTGGACATGTTAGAGGCAAGGCTGGGGAAACAGACCTATCTGCTGGGCGACAGGATCACCGAAGCCGACTGGCGGCTGTTCACGACCTTGATCCGCTTTGATGCCGTCTATCACGGGCATTTCAAGTGCAACCTGAGAATGTTGAAAGACTACGAAAACCTGTGGAGCTATACCCGCGAGCTGTATCAACAGCCCGGCATCGCAGCGACGATCAATTTCGACCATATCAAACAGCATTATTACCGCAGCCACGGGACCATCAATCCCAATGGCATCGTGCCCGACGGTCCCGTTCTGGACCTGGATCGCCCGTCTAGTCGCTGACGGCATTCGGGGTATGCCGTCAGCGCTGACTGATCTTCTGCGCAGTGTTTGACGCGGCGCTACGGGGTCGTGTCGCGAAGGTGGTGGAAATTTGAAGGTGGCGTAATCTCCGGGTGACTTGAACCCACCCAACCGGCGGCAGCAACCGCCAGGGAGATCACACCATGAAGAACAATACCGACACTTCTGCACTTTCGCTACTGGCCAGTGAAGCGGGCTATGATCCGATCGAAGATCGTCTGCGTGAGAACATCCGCGCCACCATCGAGGCGGTTTTCGAGGAGGAGCTGGACGCGTTTCTGGGACGATGCCGTTATGATCGTGGCACCGACAAGCCCACTGG
>NZ_LGIC01000073.1 GCF_001294535.1 Cypionkella psychrotolerans
CTATCAGGTTCATACCATTCTCACCGATCGAGCCATTGGAAGCGCCACGGGTTCAAGCCCAATGGCGAGGGGCATCCGGTTCGCCGAGCGGCCACGGAACCGCAATACCATCTATTCCCGGCCAATGCGCTTCGACATGATCTGCGAGGCCAACGGGATTGAACACAGGCTGACGAAACCCAACCACCCATGGACGAACGGCCAAGTCGAGCGAATGCTTCTCGGTGTTTGACGGCAAACAGCTGTCAGCCAACCGAACCGCACGATCAAGGACGCGACGATCAAGCGCTTCCACTACGACAGCTACGCACGCACCTTGCCGACTTCCTGGCAGCCTACAACTTCGCCCGACGGCACAAGACGCTGAACGGCCTCACGCCCTACGCATACATCTGCAAAATCTGGACATCAGAGCCAGATCGATTCATCCTAAACCCGATCCACCGGATGCCGGGACTGAATACTTAGGGGGGAAGCCATGCCAAAATCCACCGATTACGCGGCAAAACTGCCGGATAGTAGCGGGCACATTGCCTATGACGCCGCCGAAGACAGCGTCTGGCACGATCTGATGGCGCGGCAGATGCCGTCGGTGCAGCAGCGGATGGCCAGCCCCTACCTTAACGGTCTGGCACAGTTGCGCTTGCCGACCGACCGCGTCGCGCAATGCGCCGAGGTCACAGAAGCTCTGCGCGCGACCACCGGCTGGCGGGTTGAACCGGTGCCAGCCCTAATTGTCTTCTGGCGGTTTTTCGCACTTCTGGCGGATCGCTGTTTTCCGGCGGCGTCGTTCATCCGGCGGCGCGAGCATTTCGATTACATCGAAGAACCCGACATCTTCCACGAAATTTTCGGCCATGCGCCGCTGCTGACCGATGCGCGTTTTGCTGGCTTCAGCCATGCCATCGGGCAAGCCGGGATGCGGGCGGAAAAGGTCGATTACGCCTGGCTGATTCGGCTTTACTGGTTCACCATCGAATTTGGTCTGACGCGGGAAAAGGGCGTGCTGAAGGGGTTGGGCTCGGGCTTGGCTTCCTCCATCGCCGAGTTGCAATGGGCGACCTCGGGCCAGCCAGAATTGCGGCCGTTCGATGTGATCGACATTCTGCGCACACCCTACCGGATCGACATTCTGCAACCGGTCTATTTCGTGATCGAGGATCTGGACGATCTGTTCGCGGCAGCCCAGCGTGACCTGCTGGCGGATGTGGCCACGGCGCGCGCGTTGGGGCTGCATGCGCCCAAATATCCACCGAAGGCGGTTTGAATGACCCTGTGCGATCTGACGCAGCGCGACTGCGCGCCCTGTCAAGGCGCAGGTGCAATACTGCCTGATCCAGCGGCAATGATGCTGGGCCTACATCCCGACTGGCAGCTGGACGGCAGCCGCCTTTTGCGCCGTTTTACTTTCAAGGGTTTTGCCAAAGCGGTGCAGATGGCCAATCTCGCGGCTTGGCTGGGCGAGAAGATGGGGCATCACCTGGATGTGGGTTTCGGGCGGGGCTGCCTTCACCAGCCACGAACTGGGTGGCTTAACCGAGAATGATTTCATCTGTGCCGCCCGCTTGTATGCCATAACGGCCTGACCAAATCGGGGCCAAGACCGCAACCCGAACACGCAAACCCCAAGGCCGCAATCAGTAGCGATCACCCCTTGCCGCTTGCCGTCAGAGCAATCCCTTTAAACCGGGCGAGTTCGTTTTCGCTCGGTTCTTGCCCACAAAACGCCAGCAGATAGGCGCGGGTCCGTGAAAACCGCACGTCCAAGTCTTCGCAAATATCCAGCGTATACTGCCCGATCTGGGTGAAATACAAAACCCGCGCCCGCACCAGCGCATCGGTCTCGGCAAAACCATGGCGCAGAAACATGCCGGTCAGCGCATCAAGCCGCTGCTGATCCGCGCCGGAAACCACCTCCAGCACTTCAGGCGCGCGCCGGGCCCAGAGCCGAACCGCAACGTCCAGATGCGGGTCAAACAGGTCTTCGTTCACCCAGCATTCGAACACATTCAGGATCGCCTCGCAGATCGTACGTGCCGGGCGCAAAGCCCGCTGGAGGATCGGCCCGGTATTTTTCTCAAGCCACTGCTCCAGCATCTGGTCATGCAGATCCTGTGGGCTTTTGAAGAACCAGTAGAAGCTAGAGCGCGAAACGTTCAACTGCTTGGCCATGATCTGAATTTTGACCCGGTCGATTCCGTCTCGGATCAAGGTCTGCAACGCCAATTTCAGCCAATCCTCACGCGTGGAGCGGCCCGGTGCCATGGCATCGGATTTAGCCTGTGCAGCTATGACGACCATTTCAACTCTCTTGCTGTTTTGGCCAGAACCATAACGATGAAAATGGCGATGCTACAAGCTAAGAAGGCATCCGCGCCGCCAGATCAAATAATATTATGTACATGTATGTCCACATACCGCAAGATCACAACAAGCTTTTGCGGAGGGCCGATGGAAAAGCAAACTGGCGGTCGGCAGGGCAGGGTGCGGGCGCGCCGCCCTGCCGTTCAGACGAGCACATCAAACCCAGCCTACGTGCGGCTGACGCATCCGCTCGCCCCACAGGCGACCTTTCCGGATGATCAGATCGCTGCCATGCACGAAGGTGCTCTGCGCATCTTGGAAGAGCTGGGGATGCGCGTTCTGCTTACTGAGGCGCGCGATATCCTGCGGCGCGGCGGGGCACTGGTGGATGAAGACAGCCAAATGGCGCGCATCGGTTGCGACATGGTCGGCTCTGCCTTGGCAATGGCACCCAAATCCATGCGCCTACGCGCTGCCAATCCGGCGCGCGAGCAGGACTACCGCCCTGGTTCCATATTGTTCATGGCGGGCGCGGGCTGCCCGAACGCCTTTGACCGTGAGCGTGGTCGCAGACCCGGCAATCTGCAGGGCTATCTGGAAACCCTGCGCCTGCAGCAATACTTTGATGTGATCCACATGCACGGCCCCTCGGTCGAGCCGCAGGATGTGCCGATCCATCTGCGCCACTACGCGATGATGAAGGGCCAGTTGGAAAACTGCGACAAGCCGCTGTTTGTCTATGCGCGCGGTCGTCAGCAGGTTGAAGAAAGCTTCGAGATGATCCGCCTTGCGCGCGGCTTGGACGCGGCGGGTTTTGAGGACGGCGTCTGGGCGACAACCGTGATCAACTCTAACTCACCGCGTCAGTTGGATATTCCGATGTAACGCGGCATTATTGACTTCGCCCGCGCTGGGAAAATGTCGATCATCACGCCGTTCTGTCTGGCGGGCGCGATGGCGCCGATCACGGTTTCCGGCGCGTTGATGCTGCAACATGCCGAGGCAATGGCGGGGATCACCCTGTCCCAGATGACGCGGGCTGGCGCGCCGGTGTCTTATGGCGGCTTCCTGTCGAACGTCGATATGAAGTCCGGCTCGCCCGCTTTTGGCACGCCCGAACATATCCGCGCCTGCATGGGCTCGGGCCAGTTGGCGCGGTATATCGGCCTGCCGTGGCGCTCGGCCACCGGGGCTGCTTCGAACACAGCAGATGCGCAAGGGGCGTCCGAGACGATCATGGCGCTTTGGGGCGCGCTATTGGGCAATGCGATGGTGACGGTCGATGCGGCAGGTTGGCTCGAAGGCGGGCTGACGCTGGGCTACGAGAAATTCATCCTCGACATTGAATCGCTGCAGACGATCGCCGAACTTGCCCAGCCCGCCCCTGCAGATGCGGCGGCTTTGGGCTTTGACGCGATTGCCGAGGTGCAGCCGGGGGGCCATTTCTTCTCGGTCGCGCATACGATGGAGCGCTATCAGACCGCGTTCTACCGCCCGTTGGTGGCGGATTTGTCAAACCACGGCGCTTGGACCGAAGCCGGGGCGCTGACGGCTGATCAGCGGGCAACAGCGATCTGGAAGCAACGGCTTGCCGATTTTACCCCGCCCGAAGCCTGTGACGGTGTAGCAGATCTGCTTGACCGCTTCGTGCGATCCCGCAGCGAATCCGGTGGTGCGCCACCGGAAGACTGATGGCTTTGCGGTGCATCGCAGGGATGGTCAGTGAGATTTTGTGTACATATCTGTCTATACAGTCAGTTATGTACACAAAATACAGATTCCTCAGCGATAACCTGCGGCTTGCAACTCAAACAGTTCCGCATAGCGGCCCGATTGCGCCAACAATTCCGCATGGGTGCCCGAGGATTCGACCCGGCCATCAGCCAGCACCAAAATCCGGTCGGCCATGCGCACCGAACTGAAGCGATGCGAGATCAGGATGGCGGTTTTCCCCGCACTCAGCTCTTTGAACCGCTGGAACACTTCAAACTCTGACCGTGCGTCTAAGGCAGCGGTCGGCTCATCCAAAATCAACACCTCGGCCCCCCGCATATAGGCCCGCGCGATGGCCAGCTTTTGCCATTCACCCCCCGAAAGCTCAACCCCATTGCGAAAGCGTTTGCCGATCATCTGATCATATTGCTTTGGCAGACCGTCGATCACCTGATCAGCCAGACTGCGGCGGGCGGCGTCCACAATACGCGGGCGGTTGTCGCGTTCTTCAATCCGACCCACCGCGATATTGTCGGCAGCGCTGAGGTTGTAGCGCATGAAATCCTGAAAAATCACCCCCATCGCCCCGCGCAAACCGTCCAGATCATATTGGCGCAGGTCTTGACCATCCAGCGTGATGCGCCCCTCATCGGGGTCATACAGCCGCGCCAACAGCTTCACGAGGGTGGTTTTGCCCGCACCGTTTTCCCCCACCAATGCCAAAGTCTCACCCGCGTGCAGGGTGAAATTTAATCCCCGCACCGCCCAGCGTTCTGCTCCCGGATAACGGAATCCGACATTCTCAAACACGAAGCCTTGGCGGATCGGATTGGGGAAGGCCAAGGCATCGGGGGCGGAGAGAATTTCGGGTTGAACCTCGAAAAAGCTGAACAGATCGTCAAGATAGAGCGCCTGCGCGGCGGTGGAGGAAAACGAGGTCAGCAGACCTTCCAGCAGCCCGCGCAGTCGCAGGAATGAACCCGACAGAAACGTCAGATCACCCAGCGATAACTGCCCCGCCAAAGTACTCGCGATGATCCACGCATAGGCGGCGTAATAGCCCAGCGTGCCAAGCGCCGTCAGCACCCCGCCCCATATCGCGCGCTGTTGGGCAATCTTGCGGCTGGCGGTGTAGAAGCTTTCCGACAATTCGCGGTAACGGTCGGTCAGAAACCCGTTCAGCCCGAAGATCTTGACTTCTTTAGCAGATTCCACGCTCGCAGCGGTTTGGCGGACATAGTCGAGTTCACGCCGCTCGGGTGTGCGACCAAAATCCAGCGAATAGGTTTGCGCGTTGAAATGCGCCTCGCCGATGAAAGCCGGGATCAGCGCCAAGGCCAGCAGCAGGATCAGCCATGGATTGAAAATCACCAAGCCAGCGGCAAAGGTCGCCACGGTGACTAGGTTCTGCATCTGGGTAAACAGCAGGCCCATCAGCGTCATCCGCCCGCTGGCCTGCCTGCGCGCGCGTTCCAGCTTGTCCTGAAACTCGGCATCCTCGAAATCTTCAAGATCGAGCGTGGCGGCATGTTCCATCAGCCGGATCGAAGATGACATCGTCAAACGATCCGACAGCAATGTGTCGACCAATCCAACCACCCGGCCCAACACATCCGACAGGATCGCTAGGGCAAATTCGGCCAGAACATAGGCGATCAACAGCCCCAAAGCGTCGCTGTTCCACCAGCCCCACAGATCAGCCGGGCGGTTTGGCAGCGCCGACAGCCGCACCACCTCGTCGATGATGAGCTTGCCGATCCACAAAGCCGCCACCGGAAGCACGGCGCGGATCAGGCGCAGCACCATTGATATCAGCATCAGTGCACGGCTGGCTTGCCACACCAGCATCAGGAACGGCCAGAGGTTGCGCAGCGCGGAAAACCGCGCGCGGAAAGAGGCGGGGGCAGGTGGCAGACGTGCGGAACTCACCAAACTTGGGTCTCCTTCGCCCCAAAGCCAGTTTGGCAGAAGGCGCGGGCGGGGAAAAGTGCGAACCGCGTGATGGATCATCACAGGTTGTTGGTTGCCCCAGCGCCGCAGTCAGGCCGGATGGAAAATCGCGCGTAAGCGATCAGGGTCAATCGCGCGGCAAACATGCGCCGGCGGCTTGAAGGTCGCCACATCTTCCCCCGCAACCATCGCGTTGACGATGGCTTCTTCGACCGCCTCAACCGACGCCAGATACAGCGGGTCGATGTGCTCGCCGTTCAACTCTTGTTTGCTCAGCACGGCGGGCGCAAATTGCGGCACTGGGCCTGCGTTGGCGGTCGAAAACGCCATGAAAATATCACCTGAATTGTTGCCCCCCGGCGTGCCGCCCCGCCCGATGCCAATGGCCGCGCGTTTGGCCACCTGCCGCAGCGACAGCCCTGACAAAGGCGCGTCTGTGGCGATGACCACAATGATCGAGCCCATTTCAGTCGCGTGAAGTGAATCCTCAGGCATCAACTGGCCCACCGGGCGGCCCAGAATGGTCAGCCATGGCCGGATGCCGTGGTTGGCTTGCACCAAGGCGGCGACGGTGTAGCTTTGCCCGCCGATCTCGATCCTCCGCGACGATGTTCCGGTGCCGCCCTTGAACTCGTAACAGATCATGCCGTTGCCGCCGCCTGTGGACCCCTCGGCCACGGGCCCGGTGCTGGCGGCGTTCAGCGCGGCCACGGCATGTTCCGGCTGCACATGCAGCGCGTTGATGTCGTTCAGAACACCATCATAGGTCTCGGCCACCACCGGCATCGCCCAAGCGTGATGGTTCTGGAAATAGTCCGCATAGGTGTCGATCATCCAACGTGTCGCCCCGCTATGCACCGCCCCCACGCCATGGGTGTTGGTGATGCAGATCGGGCCGACGAAATAGCCCGCATCATGGATCCAATGCGTGCCGGTCATCTCACCATTGCCGTTCAGGGAATATTGCCCCGCCCAGACCGGCATCGGCACATTGCCCGGACGCGGCAGAATGGCGGTGACACCGGTACGCATGTTGCGATCAGGGTCGGTCAGGGTGCAAAACCCCACCGCGACGCCCGGCACATCAGTGATCGCATTCAGCGGACCGGGGATGCCGGGAAACGGCAAGCCAAGATCGCGGGCCCGCGGTTTTTGGGCCAGTTTTACGTTCGTGTCTTTCATCTCATTCTGTCTTTCTGGCGCGCAGCCATAATCCCAAAGCCGCGATCACGATGGAAGCCGCGATCATCATGGTTGCAATGGCGTTAATCTCTGGCTTCACCCCCCGGCGCACCATGCCGAAAATGAACACCGGAAGCGTCGTATTGTCGGTGCCTGCGACGAAATAGGTGATCACCAGATCATCCATCGAGATCACGAAGGCCAGTAGCGCCCCACCCAAGATCCCCGGTGCCAGTTGCGGCAGCAGAACCTTGTGCAATGTCACCCATTCCGACGCCCCCAGATCGGCGGAAGCCTCCTCCAGTGCCGGATCAAGCCCCGCGATGCGCGCCTGCACGATGATGAAGACGTAAGAGATCAGGAAGGTGCAATGCCCGATGATGATGGTCAGCATCGACAGGTTCATCCCGATGGTGACAAAGAAAATCAAAAGGCCAATGCCCAGCACAATATCGGGCATCATCATCGGCAACATCAGAAAGCCGTTGTAAAACCCTTTCGCCGCAAAGCGATACCGCGCCAAAGCGATGGCGGTCGCCGTGCCGATCAAAGTGGAAATCGTTGTGGTGACGACAGCCACCGTCAGCGAGGTGCGCAAAGCCCGCAGCATCTGGTCGGTGCTTTCGATATAGGCGGCGCGGTTGTTGGCGTCCGCCGCGCGACTGCCAAGGCCAAGCAAGCCGCGATACCAATCAAAGGTAAAATGCTCCCAGATCATCATATTGACTGGGTTGGAGTTGAACGAATAGCCGATGATCACCAGCAATGGCGCGTAGATGAACAGGAAAAACACCAGCGAGAACAAAGTCAGCGCGGCCCAGCCAATCGGATTACGCATTCTGACCGCCTTTGCGCTTGGCTGCAGCCGTGGAGCCCAGCAGCACCGCCAGTACCACCGCCATCACGATCATCGACAGCGCCGAGCCAAACGGCCAGTTGCGCGCCGACAAGAACTGTTGCTCAACGAGATTGCCGATCATCAGCCCCTTTGCGCCGCCCAGCACATCCGGCACGATGAAGTTGCCGACCGAGGGGATAAACACGATCACCGCGCCGCCCAAGATACCGGGCAAGGTCTGCGGCAGCACCACTTTCAGGAAGGTCTGCAACCGCGTCGCGCCAAGGTCCATCGATGCCTCAATCAGTGCGCGGTCCAGATTGTCCACCGCCGAATACAGCGGCAGAAACATGAACGGCACCATGACATAGACCATCCCCAGCACCACAGCGGCGGGGGTGTAGAGAATTTCCAATGGTTCAGAAATTGCCCCGACGCCGATCAGCACCGTGTTCAGAATGCCCGAGGGTTTCAGGATCAACAGCCACGCATAAAGCCGCACGATCAGGCTAGAGAAGAACGGCAGCGTGATCAGAAACAGAAACAACATCCGCCAGCGGTTTGGCAGGCGGCTGACCCAGAACGCCACCGGATAGCACAGCAGCAGACACAGCAAGACCGTCAGCGCGGCAAAGCCAAGGCTGCGCGCTAGGATTTGCAGATAGATCGGCTCGTAAACCTCGATGATGTCATCGGCCCAGCCAAAGATCCGGCCATAGTTCCAGTGGTAAAATGCCCATTCCACCCCGCCGTAAAGCCCGGGCGTCAGGAACGAAAACAGCGCGATGATCAGCAAGGGCAGCAGGAAGAACACGCCCAGAAACAAAGTCACCGGGGTCAAAAGCGTTGCCAGCACAAGGGTTTGTCGGCGGATCGCCATTATGCCGCCTCCAGCACATGCGACGCTGCGGGATCATAGGCCAGATGCACCTTTGTGCCCTCTTTTGGGGCCAAGGCACTATCCCGGGCGGTGACGCGGATTTCCGGGCCACCGACGGCGGGCTGCACGAACAGATGCAGGTCAGCGCCCAGATAAACCGCCTTTGTTACGGTCGCGGCGATGCCTTGATCTGCCAAAGTGAAATCCGCCGGACGCAGCACGGCCACGGCTTTGTCTCCGGCTTTGGCCGTTCCTGCTGGTAGCAGCAACTCCAACCCCTCAACTGTGCGGGCCAAAGCTTGCCCCGACTCAATCCGGTCAATAGTCAGTGCAAAAAGATTTGTCTCGCCGATGAACTCAGCGACAAAGCGGTTTTTCGGATGGCGGTAAATCTGGCGCGGGGTGCCGATCTGCTCGATCAGGCCCGCCCGCATCACCACAATGCGATCCGACATGGTCAGGGCTTCTTCCTGATCATGGGTGACGAAGATAAACGCGATGCCAAGGGTGTTTTGCAGGGTTTTCAACTCGATCTGCATCTGCTGGCGCAGATTGCGGTCCAGTGCCGACAGCGGCTCGTCCAACAGCAACAGCCGAGGCTTACCAATGATCGCCCGCGCCAAGGCCACGCGCTGACGTTGCCCGCCGGACAGTTGCGACGGTTTGCGCGTACCCATTCCGGTCAGCCCGACCTTTTCCAACGCCTCGGCCACCGCTCGCTCGCGGCTTGCACGATCTTCACCGCGCACTTCCAAAGCATAGCCCACGTTGCGCGCCACAGACATATGGCTGAACAACGCATAGCTTTGAAACACCGTATTCACCGGGCGACGGAACGGCGGCAGCGTCGAAAGATCAGCCCCATCCAGCAAGATCGCGCCGCCATCAAGGGTCTCAAACCCCGAAATTGACCGCAGCAAGGTGGTCTTGCCGCACCCCGAAGGCCCCAGCAGCGTGACAAATTCATGCGCGCCGATGTCGAGATCAATCCCATCAAGTGCTGCAAACCTCCCGCCTTCAGGTGTGACGAATTCGCGCCGCGCTTTGCGGATTTCAAGAAGTGCCATGCCAGATATCCCGGTGAGCAAAGGCGGCCCACAAAGGGCCACCCGATCATTGCCAAGCTTTGTTTACTGCGCGGTGCGGATCGTGTTCCACGCGCGATCATACAGCTTCAACGCCGCTCCAATATCCTCAAAGATATGCAGTCGCGTGAGCGTCTCTGGCCCGACAGTGATATTCGGGTTGTTCTTGATCTCAGCCGGGATCAGCTCGCGGGCTTGCACGTTGGCGGTGCCATTATACTGCTGCGCCACATTCAGCGCCGCGATTTCCGGGCGCAGGTAGAACTCCATGAACTTTTTGGCGTTTTCCTTATCCGGGGCCGAGGCCAGCACGCAGATGTTTTCTTGATACATCGTCGCCCCTTCCGAGGGGATCATGTATTTGATCTCGGGCATTTGAATGAAAAACACGTTGCCGCCGACGAAGAAATGCGCCGCCGCAATATCGCCCGAGGTCATCATCGCCATGCTGTCATAAGAAAACGCCGAGACGCTGGCCTTATGCGCCAGAATGTAATCCGTTGCCAGTTTGATATCCGCCGGATCAGCCGAGTTCACCGATTTGCCATTGGCGATCAGCCCAATCGCCAGCACTTCACGCATGTCGTCCAGCAAGGTGATCTTGCCGCCGGTCTTTTCCGGCACCGCAAAGAAATCTGCCCAAGAGGTGAGCGGCCCGGTGATTTTCTCGTTGTAAAACACCCCCACCGTGCCCCAGGCATAGGGCAGGCAATAGCTGCTGGTCGGGTCTTCTTTCGAACGCAAATTGGCTGGGTCGATGTTCTTGAAATCTGGGGACAGGTTGATGTCGGTTTTTTCGAGCAGGCCCAGCTTCAACATGATGTCATTCATATGCACCGAGGGGAACACGATGTCATAACCCGTGGCGCCAGCCTGAATTTTCGCCAGCATTTCCTCGTTCGAGGAATAGGTGTCCAACGTCACCTTGATGCCGGTTTCTGCGGTGAATTTCGTCAAAATTTCGGGGTTGATGTAATCGCCCCAGTTATACAGGGCCAGTGTTTCCTCGGCCTGCGCCGCACCTGCCATCAGGGCCAGTGCAACGGCCACTCCTAAAGCCTTCATGGTGATCTCCCGGTTGGTGCCCTTGCCTCACCGCATTGGCAAAATCTGTTGGTAGCGGCGAGTCGAGCATGTTATGGTTATGACAGAATGATACCATAACAAATAATTGATGTAAACTCTGTCATGAATAATCGAACCGAAACTCCCGAAGATTCGCCCCTTGCCGCGCGTTTGCGCAGTCTTTCCGGTGCCCTGACCAAATCGGAGGCAGTCATTGTGCAATGGCTTATTCTGAACGAGGCCACCTTGGGGCTGGAGACCGGTGCTTCAATCGCCGCCAAAACCGGCGTCAGTGAAATCACCGTCAGCCGATTCCTGAAGCGCGCCGGGTTCAAGGGCCTGCAAGGCCTGAAGGAAGACCTACAGGCGGCGCTGGTGCATACCCATATCTCACCGAGTGAGCGCTATTTCCGCCTGTTGGATGGCGAGATAGGCGCGATCCTGAAACGCGATGCCGATGCGGTGCTGGCGCTGGCGCATGAGGTCGACAAGCCAACATGGCCCTTGGCCATCGACGCCATCGCAGAGGCGGATGAGGTTTTTGTTATCGGATTCCAAACCATTCGCGGTATTGCTGAAGACTTCACCCGCAGGCTCTCCATCGTGCGCGGCTCGGTGCGGTTCCTGTCACCGCATGACGGTGGGCTGGTGGAATGGATCCCGTCCTTCCGCCGCGCGCAGGAAAAACGCTGCTTGGTGCTGGTCGATATGGCCCCCTATGCGCGCGAAGCGCTGCCGATCATCCAGACGGCGTGTAAGCTGGGCATGACAGTGGTGGTGGTGACGGATGAGCTGAACACATGGGCTGCCCGCGAAACCCCCTTCGTCTTCCACGTCACCACCAAAGTCGATGCGTTTCTGGAAAGCACCGGGTCGATGACCACGCTGATGAACGTCATCATCCACGCCGTCGCCGGGAAATTCCCCGACAAGGCGCGCAAACGCATCAAGGATTGGCCGCCGATCATGCGGGATTTGGGGCTATATTGACCGAACCAAAACCTATGGCGTTCTGATCCCATAGGCCTCGATTTTGCGATACAGCGTCGGTCGCGAAATCCCCAGCGCCAGCGCTGCCTTGCTGAGATTGCCGTGGTGACGCTTCAGGGCGTCTTCAATCAGCCTGACTTCGGCCTGTTTCAGTGAAGCATCGCGCGCAAGGGTTGGCTCTTGCGTCGCAAACACCTCGGTCAATCCGGTCTTGGCCACGGCGGGCGCGGTGATTTCGCTGGGCAGATCGGCGAGCGTCACCGTGCGCGATTTCGCCAGACTGTGCAGCCCCAGCATCACATTGCGCAGCTCTCGCACATTGCCGGGCCAGACATGCGCCATCAACGCACCCTGCACCTCGGGGCTGAAGATCAGCCGATCCCGTCCGGTCTCGATACAGATCTTGCGGATGTAATGCTCGGCGATCAGCAAGACGTCCTCGCCGCGCGCGTGCAGCGGCGGGATTGTCAGCACCAAGGTGCTCAGCCGGTAGAACAGATCGCGGCGGAACCGCCCGGCTTCGACCTCATCGCGCATGGCGCGGTTGGTCAGCGACAGCACGTGCAAAGCTTCGGCGGGCGGATGCGGGCCATTCAGGCGCGTGCTTTGTTCCTCAAGGATGCGCAGCAGGTATAGCTGCGTCTCAGCCGACGTTTCGCCGATCTCGTCCAAGCAAAGCGGTTCGGTGCGCCCCGCCTCCAGCGGTTGCAGCAGCGCATCGCCAAACATTTTCGGGTTCATTGCCCCACAGTTGACAGTTCGGAAGCAATCGCCACTTTCGGGCGACATCCGCGCGTGGATCAGGCGGGCAAACAACTCTTTGCCAACCCCGGTCTGGCCCTCAATCAATGTCGGCTGATTGGCCGAAGCGATGCGCTGGGCGGTGTCCAAAGCCTCAAGGATAGCCTCGCTCTTGCCGACGATCTTCAACCCTGTCGTGCCGATTAGCACGCCCGGGAGCGCCGTAGCAGAGGGTCGGATGACGGTTGCAGCCTGCGGCACTTTTGGTCTTTGCCGAAGCGCGAGTGCCGCCCCCTTGATCATCCCGTCGATCTCGATCAGCCGGATGTCATCGCAGCAATGTGTGCTGGGCAAAGCGGCGGCGATTTTTGCTTCGGAAATGCCATCGGGCAATTCCAGAAAATGCGCGCCCAGCCCCAGATCCTGATCCGGTCGCCCGACATTGACGCCGCTGTTGCGGCTGAAGATCAGCCTGCCGAAACGGTCGATGATCGCAAAGCCGTCCGAATTGTCCATCGCTCGACCGGGCAGGCTGCCCATCGTCGCCTCCATCAGCCGAATGTTCATCAGCGATTGCTCTTGCTGTAGCACCAGTTCGATGTCGCGGGCGGCGGTGGCGGCGAAGGCGGCGTTGTGCTTTTGGAAAATTCGGGTCAACCCGGACAGATTGACCACACCGATGATGCTGTGATCAATCGGATCGCGGATCGGGGCGGCCGCACAGCTCCACGCCTTCATGCCCTCGCAGAAATGTTCCTCGCCATGGACATATACTGGCTGCCCCGTCCACAGCGCGGTGCCGATCCCGTTCGTGCCCGAGGCATGTTCGCTCCACAACCCGCCGACCGATAGGTTGATCTTGCAGGCTTTGCGCAGGGTGGAACTGTCGCCGACCGTCTCGAGGATGACACCGTCGCGGTCGGTCAGCAGCAGCATCGCCTCGGCCCCCGACAGCAGATCGCCGATCCGCATCATTGAGGTCCGCGCCGCCCGGCGCAACTCGGCCTGATCATGGCTCGATTTTGTCGCCATCCCGCGTTCAAAGGAGGGCGCCGCAAATTGCTCTGGCTTGATGCCCGTGCTGGTGGACCGCACCCAAGATTGATAGATCAACGAGCGCACTCCGGCCATCGGCAGGCTGGGCGCGTTGCGGTTTGACAGAAATTTGTTCCAAGCCCGCGAGGTTTCTCGTGGGTCTACATCGGTGAAATCAATATCTGGACGTGCGGCTTTAGGCCCGCTGCGCTGGTCAGATGTCATCATTTAAGTCTCCTCCCGTAGACTTAAGCTTCGGCGCAGGGCAATCTTATGGTGATCTGCTCCTGCTTCGCCCGAAGTTCGTATCGGCATCAATAAAGCTACGCGATGTCAAGTCGCGCTTTGATGTCGTCGGCAAGCTGGTCTTCCGTATAGGCGCGGTTGATCACCCGTTGCGCAAGATCTGCGATTTTTTCAACAATTTCAGGCTCTAGCGGGCTGATGAACCCATTCGCCGCCGTTGCGATGAAAAAGCATTTCTCGCCGTTCAAGCGTTTGATTTCACCCAGGAAAGCCAGTTGTACACCGGTGTTGCTATCCGCAAGCACCACCCGCCCGTTCAGGCTGACGCGCACATAAGGCACCGCTTCATCGGGTCTGCGCGGCGCGGCCTGATCGACAATGATCAACCCCTGCGCCTGAGGAGGCGGTGCCGCCTTGCGGGCCTTGTCCTGCGAATACTTGCCGCCGCTGAGGGTATCGGCCAGCTTTTCGATGGTGCCCCAGTTGCGCTGAAGATATTCCTTGGCGCGCTTGTCTTCCGGTCTTGTCGCGCTAAGTCTAGAATGGATATCCAATCGACTCACTCCTTGGTGTGCGATGGGTGTCATTTTGTCGCAGGCTAACACAGCCTGCGGGTTTTCGTGCATTGCATCGAAACCGGGCAAAAAAACCCAATCTGCTGTAACGAAGCGTTACACGCGGCTGTCCGCTGGTTAGTTTGGTCGCTGTTCGCCGCCCGGCTCGGCCTTGGTTTGGATTTTCGCGCCCAAACGGCCCTCACTGATCCAGCGGGCGGCCAGCACAAACGCGCCGGTGGCGAAGTCGCGGCCATGGGCTGCGATCATTTCCTCGCCAATCAGGGCGATGCGTTGAAAGAACGCGTCTTTGCTTTTTTCTTCTGTGGTGAGTTCTGCGGTCATCGGAGTGCTTTCTGTGAACAGGGTCAGGATTTGAACATGGCGTCGGGGAATTCGACCAAAGCAGCAGAGCCGTCGGTTCCGGCAAGGGCGAGGAAGCGGCCGTCCTGCGACCAGACCATTGCACTGATCCCCGCACCGGTATCCTCGCGCAGCAAAATTTCGGATGGCTGGCCGATCTCGGCAAGGCTCAGCAGCCCATTGGCATAGCCGACCGCCACCAGATTGCGGTTGGGGCAAGTGGCCACCGCATTGACGACCACGAGGCCCGCCTTGCCCGTCACCACATCGCGCCCATCCTCCAGCGCCCATGCGGCGACGCGGAACGCGCCCGAGGCAACCACGGTCTTGGTATTTTGCCCAAAGCCAGTGCTGCGCACGGCAGCGGGGAAGTTGCTGCGGTGAAGGGCATGGTTGCGGGCGGTGTCGATCAGATAAAACCCGTCCGCCGCCGCCCGGCACACCATCCAAGTGCCATCCGGGTGCCACTGCAAGTCGGTGGCGGGTTCGGCAAGCACGGTTTCAATCGGAGGGCTGTTAAGATCCTTAAGGGGCAGTCGCCAAACGGCGTTTCCCTGCGCCACGGCCAGCGTCAGCCCATCGGGCGAAAACGCCACGGCGCTGATCATATCCGGCAGCGCAATCATCTGCGGGTCGGTGGTTTCGGCACTGGCAACATAAAGCTCAGTACCGCTGGCATAGGCCAAGGTCTTGCCATCCACTGACGCCGCCAACACCCCAATCGCCGCCTGCGCGCGCGGTGGGATGTGATAGGCGATCCCTCCCGCCGACAGCGCGTTGATCCGCCCACTGGTCTTGGCAAAGGCGAAACCCTGCGCGCCAAACGCCACCACTTCCGAACTGCGCCCCTCCGTAAACTCCGCCACTTTCAGCGGCAGAAAGGGCTTCTCGCGCGCCGCAATCGTCAGCCGCCCGGTGTCAATCGCCCGTCGCGTGCGCAGGGTGGGTGAGGCTTTATCAGCAGTGGCCGCCAGATGCACCGAGCCATCCGCACAGGCGAAAGCGACGGCGGAAATATCGGCGTTAAAGCTGATCTGCTCCACGGGCGAGGCCAGCTGCCAATCACGGGCAATCAGGTCAAAAAGCTGCAAATGGGCGCGTTCGTCTTTCATGGTGGTTCCCCCGTTTATGATTGGCACAGCGCGGAAATATCGGCACTGATCCGGGCCAGTAACGTTTCCAGCTTCTCAGCTTCCTGCTCGGTTTCGGCCAAGGCCTGCTGGGCAGAACTCTGCTCCAGATAGAGTTGATCCAGTGCGGCCTGCGCGGCGGCCTGATCGACATATTCGATCAGGTCATGTTCAGCACACATCACTTCAATCTCTTTGCCCGCTACCCGCTGACGCTTGCTCAACAGCTTGCAGTTCTCTTGGCACAGCAAACCCACGACCGCGACCCGCAGCTTTTGCAACTCAGCCATCTTGTCAGAAATCTGTTCTAAATCAGACATATGCCTGCTCCGCACCAAAACCGGATCACCCGATTTTTCCTCCGCAGTCCACAGCATATCTACCGCCGCCAACATTGCGACAAATTATGAATCCGTAACCATTCATTACAATTCGTAGCCGTTCGTTACAAAAAATTATCTGTTTGGCCGCAGTGGATTTTGGCCCCTACATTGCCTCATCGAAGAAAAAGAACAGCCGCCGCGACAACTCAAGGTGGCTCAAAGAACGAAGGAAGGGAGGCCTGCGTTGCGAATGAAATTCACACCCCGTGAAACTGATCCGACGTCTTGGATGGCTGCGAAACGCAGTTCTCTGACCTTTGCCGACGGTCCTGCCCACAGCAACTCGAACCAAAAAGGTGAGCAACAATGTCGACTCTGACACTCAACAAAATTACCGCGCAAAAGGGCATTTCGGTGGCCGATGCGACCCGCAAATGCGCCGATCTGGGGTGGAATCCTTCCTACGTTCAGGAAGCGATGACCTACCCCAGCGACTACAAGATCACCAAAGCCCCCCGCGATCCGATGAAGCAGGTGCTGCGGTCCTACTTCTCGATGCAGGAAGAAAAGGACAACCGGGTCTACGGTGCCTTAGATGCCGCTTTGCGTGGCGATATGTTCCGCAACGTCGAACCCCGCTGGGTCGAATGGATGAAGCTGTTCCTCGCCATCATCCCGTTCCCGGAAATCAGCGCTGCCCGCTCGATGGCGATGGTCAGCCGTCTCGCACCGGGAGAAGACCTGCGCACCGGCTTCACCATGCAGATGGTCGATGAATTCCGCCACTCCACGATTCAGATGAACCTGAAAAAGTGGTATATGGAGAATTATATCGACCCTGCGGGCTTCGATATCACCGAAGAAGCGTTCGGAAAGTGCTATGCCACCACCATCGGGCGGCAGTTCGGCGAGGGCTTCATCACCGGCGATGCGATGACCTCGGCCTGTATGTATCTGACGGTTGTGGCCGAAACCGCGTTCACCAACACGCTGTTCGTGGCCATGCCGTCCGAAGCTGCCCGCAATGGCGACTATGCACTGCCCACGGTGTTCCTCTCGGTGCAGTCCGACGAATCCCGTCACATCGGCAACGGCCACTCGCTGATGATGGCCGCGCTGAAAGAGCCGGAGAACCATCTGCTGATCGAACGCGACATGAAATATGCCTTCTGGCAGAACCATGCTATCGTCGATGCGGCCATCGGCACCTTCATCGAATACGGCACCACCGACCGCGACAAGAACAAGGAAAGCTATGCCGAGATGTGGCATCGCTGGGTCTACGAAGATTACTACCGCACCTACATGCTTCCGATGGAAAAATACGGCATCAAAATCCACCATGATGACGTGACCCTGGCGTGGGAGCGGATCACCAAGAAGAACTACGTCCACAAGGTCGGGCAGTTCTTTGCAGTCGGTTGGCCGGTCAACTTTTGGCGGATCGAGGCGCAGACCGAGAAAGACTTCGAATGGTTCGAACACAAGTATCCCGGCTGGTATGCTGAATTCGGCGATTTCTGGAAATGGTATGCCAAGCTGTCGAAGCCCGGCCAAAAGGTCATCACCTTCAACGAGGAAGTCGGTTACGTCTATCCGCATCGTTGCTGGTCTTGCTTGGTTCCCTGCCTGATCCGCGAAGATATGGTGGTGGATACCATCGACGGCCAACTGCACACGTTTGCGCATGAGATCGACCGCTGGACGGCGGTTGAGGCTTTCGCTGACGAATACCAAGGCCGTCCGACCCCCGCGATGGGCCGGTTCTCGGGCAAGCGCGAATGGGAAACGCTGTATGATGGCGTCGATCTGGCCGATGCGATTGTCGATCTGAACTTCGTGCGTTCGGATGGCAAAACCCTGATCCCGCAACCGCACCTGCGCTTTGACGACAAAGACATGTGGACGCTGGATCATGTGCGCGGCCACACACTCGGCTCGCCACTGAACGCCCTGCGCGGCATGGATGAGGCAACCCGCAAGGCGCATCTCGCCGACTATGCCAAGGGTTTCACGATCAACCCCTGCAACTAACCCCCTGAACATGGGCCGGATATTCCGGCCCATACACCCCACGCCGCTGCCCGCTTTGGGCAGGGGATTGAAACCTGCACTCTGCAAAAGGCCGCATCAGATGTCAGAAACCTTCACCGTTCGATTGGAACCCGTCGGGGTCGAATTCGAAGTGGCCTCCGGCGAGACCGTGCTGGATGCCGCCTTCCGTCAGGGCATTTCGCTGCCGCATGGCTGCAAAGAGGGCCAATGTTCGGCCTGCAAATGCAACCTAGTCGAAGGCGAGGTCGAACTGCTGAAATACTCCACTTTCGCTTTGTCGGATGGCGAGCGCGAACAGGGCGGCATCTTGCTGTGTCGTTCCCTCGCACAAGACGATCTGACCATCGAGCTGCTGAATTTCGACGAAGAACTGCTGTCGAAATCCATCGCGGTCAAAGACTTCAAGGGGAAGATCACGGCCAAATCCAACCTGACGCATGACATCCGGGCCATCGAAATTGATATCGAAACGCCGATCAAATTTTGGGCCGGGCAATATGTCGACATCACCGTCAGAACCAAAGATGGGGAGGAGATTACGCGCTCGTTCTCCATGGCAAATACGCCGGACCAAACCCAAAAACTCCGGTTTATCATCAAAAAATACCCCGACGGAAAGTTCAGCAATGAACTCGACGCAGGCGGTATCGAAGTCGGCGCCGCCGTCAACGTCCGTGGACCCTACGGCACCTGTTTCCGCCGCGAAGGACGCCAAGGGCCCATAGTGCTGGTCGCCGCAGGCTCGGGCATGTCGCCGATCTGGTCGATCCTGCATGACCATATCGCCAGCGGTGAAAGCCGCCCGGTGCATTTCTTCTACGGCGCACGCACCCAGACTGATCTGTTCTATCTGCCGCAGATCGCGGCGATCACTGCCGCCCACCCGGAAATCAGCTTCACGCCGGTTCTGTCGCATGCCAGCGACGATCCCGATTGGCACGGCGCACAGGGCTTTGTGCATCAGGTGGTTGGCAGCGAGTTGAAGCGCTTGGGTATCGAAGATGGCGATGCCTATGCCTGCGGCCCACCGCCGATGATCGACGCGCTCAGCCCGGTTCTGTTCATGCTCGATTTCGACCCCGAGCGCACCTTCTACGACAAGTTCACCCCGTCCACCGCACCCGCGCCCATCAAAGCGCATTGATACCAAAGGGTTAAAACCCACCACAAGGGAGAGAGACATGGTTGCCACATCAAGCTCGGTTGGCTCAGGCGCCGCAGGAGCCGCGATTTTCGCCGACAGCGAAAG
This sequence comes from Cypionkella psychrotolerans, assembly GCF_001294535.1. Taxonomy (GTDB): domain Bacteria; phylum Pseudomonadota; class Alphaproteobacteria; order Rhodobacterales; family Rhodobacteraceae; genus Cypionkella; species Cypionkella psychrotolerans. Next base: position 19,704 of record NZ_LGIC01000073.1, read on the forward strand.
CCGCCGTTACCGCTACTTTGAACCCCGCGCCAAGCGCGCCACCCATTACGAAGATGTGACGGTGGACGTGCAGCCCGACCCGGAGCGTTACCTGATCCAGGATTGGATCATCTCGTTTCCCGATGGTCGCGGGGCTTATGAGAAAAACAGCACCAAGGCGCAAAGCAGTAACTGGCACGCTTTCCGCGCCCCCGATCAGGAATGGGAGCGCACGCATTACCAGCGCCAGTCGCGCATTGAGGTGATGGTGCAGGCGGTGATCGCCAATGGTCGCAAATCCGGCGCGCAGCTGGCGTTTGATGCCGCTTGGGGCAAGACCTTGCAGAAGCATCTGGGCGCTTGGAAACACGCTGAATTTGGCTTGGGCTGTGCGCTGATGCAGGCACAGCGCGGCGGCTACACCCAGATGATCAATAACGCGACGCTCACCAATTCGTCGTACAAACTGCGGTTGTCGCAGGACATCACGCTGTATCTGGCCGAGATCGGTATGGATATTGCGGGGTGGGATGACGAGGCGGGCAAAACCGCTTGGTTGGAAGACCCGATGTGGCAAGGCACCCGCGAAGCCGTTGAAACCATCATGGGCACCGAAGATTATCTCGAACAGTATTTCGCGATCAATCTGGTGTTCGAGCCGCTGGTGGGCGAGCTGTTCCGCTCGGGCTTCCTGATGCAGTTTGGCGCCGCCAACAACGACTTCATGACCCCCTCGGTGATCGCGGCGGCAGAAGGCGACTATGAGCGCAATCTCGCCAATGCCATCGACCTGATCTGGCTACTGGCCAATGACGAAAAGTTCGGCGCGGCGAACCGCACGTTGTTCCAGTCTTGGGTCAAGAAGCACGGCGCGCTGGCCGACAAAGCCGCCCGCCAGTTGCAGCCGATCTGGTCGAAGCCGCATTCGAAGCCGATCAGCTTTGAAGAAGCGCGTGCTGTGTCCGAAGAACGTTTCGCCAAGATCCTCGGCGAAGTTTCCCTGTCCCGCTGAAAGGAAATCCTATGTCAACTGTTGCACGCGACAATTCGCACGACAACATCTTCAAGGCGATGAAGGACATCACCTTTGATAAAACCGTTTCGCATCAATGCGGTGTCACGATGTCGGATTCGGTCGAGGCCCGCGCCATCGCTGAATTCATGGATGCCAAGCCCGGGGTGACCGTCACCTATAACCCCGCGCTGATCCGCATTGATGGCTCGGGTAAGCTGATCTTCAAGATGGATGAGATCAGCGAATTTCTGGGCCGCGAGATGACCGCCGAGTTGTTCGAGGTGAATTCCTCGACCCACTACGGCCGCATGGTGCGCACCGACGACAACACGGTGATCCTGTTCGGCGATATGAACGAGATGCTCGAATACATCTGAAAATCCGGTGCGGGGGCAAACCCCGCGCCACCACCCAACCCATTCCCAAAGGCGACGAAGATGTATGTAACCCCCGAAGGCAAAGAGATTTTCGTGCTGGATGGCCACACCCATTTCTGGGATGGCAGCCCCGAAAACCAGAAGAACATCCACGGCAAGCAGTTCATCGACTGCTTTTACGCCTACCACACCGGCCTAAGCCCGAAGGAAGAGCTGTGGGACAAGAAGAAGTTTGAGAAATACTCTGCCGATGATCTGTACAACGACCTGTTCATCGACGGGCCGGACGATATGGCGATCCTGAATTCGACCTATCTTTCGGACTTTTACAAGGACGGCTTCAACAACATCGAACGCAATATGTCGGTGGCCAAGAAGTTCCCAAACCGCTTCATCGTCAACGGCGCGTTTGATCCGCGCGATGGCGAAAAAGCCTTGGAATACATCCACTTCATGAAAGAGACCTATGACATCAAGGGGGTGAAAATGTACACCGCCGAATGGAATGGGGCCTCCAAAGGCTGGCGGCTGAACGACCCCGATGCCTACAAATGCTTTGAGCTTTGCGAAAAGTTGGGCATCAAGAACATCCATGTCCACAAAGGCCCGACCATCCTGCCGCTGAACAAAGACGCCTTCGATGTGCATGATGTGGATTACGCCGCCACCGATTTCCAGGGCCTGAACTGGATCATCGAGCACTGCGGCCTGCCGCGTCTGGATGATTTCTGCTGGATCGCGACGCAGGAAACCAACGTCTTCGCAGGGCTTGCTGTGGCGCTGCCGTTCATCCACTCGCGCCCGCGTTACTTCGGTGAGATCATTGCGGAACTGTTGTTCTGGCTTGGGCCAGAGAAGATCCTGTTCGGCTCGGACTATGCTATCTGGACGCCGAAATGGCTGGTCGAAAAGCTGTGGGCCTTCCAGATCCCGGAAGACATCTCGGCAGAACGTGGCGGCGTGCAACTGACCGATGAGATCAAGGAAAAGATCCTCGGCCTCAATGCCGCCCGGCTTTACAACATCGACGTCGCCGCGCGCAAAGCCGAATTTGCCGCGCACCCGATGTCAATCGCAGCCGAGTGATGACCATGACCGCGCCCCTATCTTTCCCCTTGGACGATGCTCCGTTAAACCAAGCCCCATTGGAACAGGTATGGGCGCGGCTTGATCTGGTGATGGATCCCGAACTCGATGAACCCGTAACCGATATGGGCTTCATCGAGGCGGTGTCGATCACCAGCCCACCCGAACAGAACACCAGCACGGTGCATGTCAGCTTTCGTCTGCCGACATATTGGTGCTCGCCCAACTTCGCCTTCCTGATGGCCGAGGGCATCAAGCGCCAGATCGAAGTGCTGCCTTGGGTCAGCCAAGCCGTAGTGACGCTGCAAGACCACATGGCCGCCGAGGAAATGAACGCGGCGATCAATGCCGGAACCAGTTTCGGCTCGGTGTTTGCTGAACTCCACCCCGATGAAGACCTTGCCGCCCTGCGCGAGAAATTCGACATCAAGGCGTTTCAGCGTCGGCAAGAAGTGGTGATCAAAGCGATGATTGCCATGGGTTTCTTGCCTGCTGAAATTCTGACCATGCCGCGTGCCCTGGTGGAAATCGCCGAGTTTACCGACCCTGAGACTATCCGCCAAAAGGCCCGCTATCTGGCGATCCTCGACGAAAAACACCTCGCCCCCAGCCCGCGTGATCTGGCTTTCCCGACCTATCAGGGCGCAAAGATTGACGATTACGCCACCTATATGGGCCTGCTCCGCTCGGTCAGGATCAATATGGAATTCTCCGGCTCGCTGTGCCGGGGTCTGAAACGTAGCCGCTACCAAGAGGCCGATCTGTCGGGCGACATGCCCATTCTGGTCGATTTCACCACCCACAATCCAACGCACGCCTGCCGCTGACAGGCGATCCCAAAAACACTGCAAAATCCGGCTTTGGCCGAAGGAGGAACTATGCCCAAGATCATGATCCACGGTAACGACGCCCGCCGCGCGCTGGCGCATGGTGTGCAGAAACTGTCGGCAGCGGTTGAATCGACGCTGGGCCCGATGGGCATGAACGCGATGATTGATCGCCCGATGGGCACTCCGCTGATCAGCCGCGATGGCGTGTCGATTGCCTCGGAAATCGAACTGTTCGACCGCTTTGAAAACATGGGCGCGCAGGTGGTACGCGAAGTCTCGATGCAAACCAATGACGTGGCGGGCGATGGCACCACCACTTCAATCGTCCTAGCCAATGGCATGATTCAATCCGGCGTGGTGCTGATCGAAAAGGGCGCAAAGCCGGTTGATCTGTGCCGTGGCATCGCGATGGCGGTCGAGGCCACCGCCCATGCCCTCCGGGCTGCCGCCAAGCCGGTCAAAGATCACGCGGTGCTGTCGGCTGTCGCCAAAATCTCGGCATCCAGCACCGAACTGGGCGAACTCGTCGCCGAAGCCTTCCGCCGCGTTGGTGCGCAGGGGGTGATTTCCACCGATTACGGCACGGGCAACACCTCGACCCTGCAAGTGGTTGATGGCATGGCGTTTGATCGCGGCTATATCTCACATCACATGGTCACTGATCTTGATGCGATGCGCGCCGTGGTGCTGAACCCCTATATCGTGCTGACCGACATCAAGATGAAAACCGCCAGCCAGCTCGACGCCGCCAAGGCGATTGCCGCTGAAGATGGCCGCCCCTTGGTGATCATCTCGGAAGAAACCTCGCCCGAAGTGCTGCTGACACTCTTGGGCAAAGACGGCCCCGGCAAATTCCTCGTGGTGCATCCGCCAGAATTCGGCCACTGGCGCCGCAACATGATGGAGGATCTGGCGATCCTGACGGGCGGCAAGGTCCTCGCGCGCGATCTGGGCGACAGTCTGGAAAACATCACCCGGCTGGATATGGGTTCTGCGGAACGGGTGGAGGCCACCAATTCCGACACCATGATCATTCGCGGCAACGGTGATCTGCAATCCATCGCCGCCCGCCGCGCGCAAGTGCAGCGGCTATATGAAGTGGCCCCCCCGAACATCGACAAAGACAAGTTGCAAGAGCGCCTCGCCAAACTCTGCGGCGGCACCGCGACGATCTTCGCGGGCGGCGTCACCCCGGTTGAACAAAAGCGCACCATCCAACTGATCGAGGATTCGCTGAACGCCGTGCGCGCGGCCTCGGACGAAGGCGTGTTGGTTGGCGGTGGCGTGGCGCTGGCCCGTATCGCCCCCTCGCTCGCCGAACTGGCGCTGGCCGAGCAAGGCGATGTCCGTCGGGGCATCGAATTGGTGCAATCGGTGCTGACCCTGCCGCTTGCTCGTATCGCGTTCAACGCCGGGGCCGAACCGAATGACGTGGTGCGCAAGGTCTGCGCTTTGCATGGCGATCATGGCTTTAACGCCGCCACCGGCACCTATCAGGATCTGATGAAATCCGGCGTGATTGATCCGGTCCGCGTCACCTATTCGGCGCTGATGAACGCAGGCTCGGTGGCAACCCTGATCCTGACCACCGAAACCCTGATCGCCGATCTGGCCGAGGACGAAGACCCGACCGCAGGCGCTGCCTTGGGTGGCGGGGCCGAAAAGCTGGGCCGTAAGTGATTGGCTGACCATCAAAATCAGGAAAGGGCTGCGAAATGAAAGCCGCAAGACTTTACGAATACGACCCCGCGATGAACGTCCAGTTGAAGATCGAAACCGTCAAAGCCCCCACCATCATGGGGCCGACAGATGTGATCGTCAAAGTCGGGGCGGCGGGTCTGTGCCGCACCGATCTGCACATCATCGAAGGCGTGTGGAAAGACATCATGGATCAGGGCGGCAACCTTTTGCCCTACATCATGGGCCATGAAAACGCGGGCTGGGTCGAGGATGTCGGCTCGGGCGTCACCTCGGTCAAACCCGGCGATACGGTGATCTGCCACCCGCACCGCACCTGTGGCATTTGTCTCTCGTGTCGCTATGGCGATGACATGCACTGCGAACACAGCCTGTTTCCGGGGCTGGGTCTGGACGGCGGCTTTGCCGAATATTTTCTGACCTCTGAGCGCAGCCTGATCAAACTGAACCCCAACATCACACCGCTGGATGTAGCCCCGATGGCCGATGCAGGCATCACCGCCTACCGCGCCGCCAAAAAAGCCGCCAAAGCCCTGCGCCCAGGTGCCTATTGCGTGATCGTCGGGGTAGGGGGCTTAGGCCACATCGCCCTGCAATGCCTGCACGAAATCTCGGGCTGCCGCATCATCGCGGTTGACCGTGAACCCGCCGCTCGGCAGCTGTGCAAAGACCTCGGCGCGGATTTCGTGCTGGATGGCGGCCCGAATATCATCGAAGAGATCAAGCAAATCACCGGCGGCGGCGCGCAAGTGGTGATGGATTTCGTCGGCGAACTCGGCGTCGAAAACCTGTGCTGGAAAATGGTGCGCCCCGGTGGCGAGCTGATCATGATCGGCTACGGCGGCAAGATCGAAGTGCCCACCGCGCATCTGGTGATCAATGAGATCAACATCGGCGGCAGCCTTGTCGGCAATTACACCGAACTGGTCGAGTTGATGGAGCTGAACGCAGACGGCAAGGTCAAGATGCACTATGCCGAATACAGTTTGGATAACATCAACCAAGCCCTCGATGATTTCAAACACCGCCGCTTCGCGGGCCGTGGCGTGATCGTGCCGTAAGGCCAACCGCCGCCCAGCCGCAGCACATCCCAAGGCAGCGGTGGCAGATCGCGGCTGCCTTGCGGTGGCGTGTTGCCGTCTGTCCCGCCGAAAGCGCGGTGGCCTGAACGAAACCGGGGAAGGGCAATCCTGCCTGCTGCTGGCATTTCCTCGGTTCCTGCAACGCCCAGCACCTAAGAAGAACAGCCAGAAATCTGGCAAGAGGGAGAGAGAAGTGGATATCATAACAGCATTGGCGGTCTCAATCGGCCTGTTGGGCGCGGTTGCGACCTATTTGTTCCTGACCATCGGCACCATCCAGATTTGGGTGGCCTTCATCGGTTGGGCAAGTTTTTACCATTGCGGCGGCGGTGTGGATGGCTTGCGCAAATCGGTCTGCGCCAATCTGTGGGGCGTGGTGATGGCTTACATCGCGCTGCTGTTGATCACCCAAGTCGACTCGGGCTTGCCGGGGGTGCTCTGGCCATCGCTGGTAGTCGGGATAACTGCGGGCATCCTGGTGATGGGGGCGAAAATCGAGGCGTTCAGCATCATCCCCGCCACAGTCTACGGCTATGCCTCAACCGCAGGTTACGGCTTGTTATCGGGGGCATCGTTGACCGCGCTGACGGCGGCCAATCCGCTGATCTGCGTCGCGGTTTCTCTGGTGATTGGCGGTGTGTTCGGTTTGGTGTCCGAACGTTTCGCTGCTATGCTGAAACGGCCTGAGACTCGGGCCTCAGAAGTTTAACCCAGCACATGGGCGGGGCAGGTGGGTTTGACCGACCTGCCCCGCCTGTTCGGCCTACGCGCAACTCTATGGAGAAACGCATCATGTCAAATCTCATCCATGCGATGATCCGCGTTTTGGACGAAGCGCGCTCTGTCTCGTTTTATGAACAAGCCTTCGGGCTGCATGTCGCGGATCGCTTGCCGTTTGACACCTTCACGCTGGTCTATCTCAGCAACCCCGAATCCGAATCCAATTTTGAACTTGAGCTGACCATCAATTCCGGGCGCACCGAGCCTTACAACATCGGTGATGGCTATGGCCATTTGGCGCTGTCGGTCGCCGATCTTGAGGCCGCGCATAGCCGTCTGACAGCCGCTGGACTCGCCCCCCGCAAGATCGTGGAATTTGCCCCGGCGGGTGAGGTGATTGCGAAATTCTTTTTCATTGCCGACCCGGATGGCTACCAGATTGAGGTGCTGCAGCGCGGGGGGCGCTACCGTTAGACCGCAAACTGGCTCGGCTAAAAAGCCAAACGGGCCGGACGCAGCTCCATCCGGCCCGCAGCAATTATAGGTATCGCAATCATAGATATCGCGTCAGATCTGGCGTCCAATCAGACGGTCCACCGAATACCGCCCCGCGCCGTTCAGCGCGAAAAACAACGTCACGCTGGCCCAGATGATCGAAAGCTCGGCGCCTTTATAGCCCTGATCTAGCTGGACCCAGTGGAACCACACCGTCACCAGCAGCACCACGGTTGTCGCCAAAGCTGCGGGACGCGCCAGCAAGCCCACAATCAACAGCAAACCACCAAAGAACTCGGTCGCAGCCAAAGCGGTGGCCCACAGCCAGCCCGGATAAAACCCGATGCTCTGCACCATCTCGACCGCGCCCAGCGGATCCTGGATTTTCGGCCAGCCGTGGATCACGAAAGCCACGCCGACCACGACGCGCAGCAGCGTCTCGGCCAAGGGCGCAAGCCGCGCGTAAACCGGCGCAAGCGCGGGGATCACATAGCCGGCATCGCCGCTGTTTTGAGTCGTATTAATCATGTCATATCTCCTAAAACCGCGCATCCGGCCTTTCCGGGGCTGCACTGAAATCGGTTTGGCCCCAAAGGACCAGCACAGCTTTCAGACAGAGACTCGCGGCGGTTTCCAAGGCGCGACAGGTGAGGATTTCGGCTTGCCCAACGCCAACTCGGCCGAAACCGCAGCGCATCTACCATCCCGATCAACCGTCACATCGCCCAGCAAAATCGCATCGAAGCACTTCTTGCCAAGCGCATCGCCAGAGGTCTCGGCAGTCGCCCGCAGCGCAGGACCCATGCACATCTCAACGCTTGAAAGCTTCAAACAATCGCTGCCAGAATGCTGCACCCCCGCCGTGGCAAGCATCGCCACAAGAGCGATGCCGACAAGCAGATGGATCAATCGCGGCAGCAAAGACATATAGGACTTTTCAGTTTGGACGATGCCAGCATAGCAGCGAAGCTTGCGGACAACCAGTGCTGGGCGGGTAAACACCGCTGGCGCAGGTGTTGCAGCGTTCAGGCCGCTTTGCCGCTGGCCGCTTTTCCATGCGCAAACCCGGCCAGCGCCAGCATCAACGCGAAGACACCAGCCCCCAGCCACAACCCGTTCAGATGCAGCATCAGGCAAAGCCCGCCACAAACCGCCGAGGCCAGTACCGCTTCCAAATAGCTGAGCGGCAGTTTTTGCGCCATGGTGCGATGGAACAGCGCCAAACCCGCCAGAAAGATCGCAGGCCCTGCGGCAGCAATTAACGCCACCGGCGCGTGCACGGCCTCCGGCGGATGCGCCAGAATCATCTCGATGGCGACACCCATCACGATGGCACCACACGCCATCACGCCATGCGCATAGGCCAGCCCCGCCCGCGCCAGCTTTGTATGATCTGACGAATGCGCAAAGCCATGCTCACCCGCGTCAGAGAGATGCACGAAGTAAATCCACCACAGGCTGAGGATCAGCATAAACCCAAGCCCCGCCGCCGCGAGAACATCGGCGTGCAGCGGGTGTTCCACCAACAAACCGCCCAGCAGCAGAACGGATTCACCCAAGGCGATGATGAACACCTGCTGATTGCGCTCCAGCAGATGCAAGCCCCGCAAAGGCCAGCTTTGCATCGGCGTGGAGCCATGCTTTGGCAGCCAGAAACCATTATAGGGTGCGGCAAAATCCAGCAAAACCGCCACGATCCACAGCCAAACCCGCTGGTCTGGCAGCACAGCCCCCGCCACCCAGAACTGCCCGGAAATCACACTCCACGCGCAAAGCTGGGCATAGTTCTGCCCCATCCTTTGCCCCGGGAACACCAGCGCCATATAGCCCGCGCGGATCATAGCCATCGTAACATAGGCGCTTACGAACAGCCCCGACCGGCTGCCATAGGCCTCGGGTATCGCCACCGCCATCAGTAAGGCGCAGCCCATCAACACAGCCATCAGCATCCGTCCACTGGCATGATCGGGGTTCAGCCAGTTCGTCGCCCAAGCCGTGTAATTCCACGCCCACCACACAGCGGCAAACAAAGTCAGCGCCTCCAAAGCGCCCATCCAACTTTCGTGCGCCAGCAGGAAATGCGACAGTTGGATGATCGAAAACACATAAACCAGATCGAAAAACACACCCATATTGGTCACGCGCGGGCTGTCCTGCGGTCCTAGTTTGCGCAGGGCGCTGGTGGGGATGAAACGGTCGATCAAAGAAGCCGCCATGTTTGCCCCTTATGCTCTGTCACTGATTTTAAAATATATTCAGGATATTTGACGCCGCTGCAACAAAAGCTGCGCTCGCTTTGTCGTGCAGAGCAGGCTCACTTTAAGCGCCTCAAGGCGGCAGGGCAGGGTGCATAAAAAAATCGGCCCGTGCTGCGGGCCGATCTGTTTTTCTGATGTTTTCCAACTACGGCACGGCAACCGGCCGCGCCAAGCCGTTACTTCACCTCGGCCTTGACCTTATCGACATCCGCCGTGGTCATCTCGCCAATCGTGGTGACTTTGCCATCCACGATCTGCCACAGCCGGAACGGCCCCGAGATATCGCCGTATTGGTCGAAATTCACCGGGCCAATCACGCCTTCATAGCGGATCGCCTTGCCGTCTTTGATCAGCGCCAGCGCCTTGGTGAATTCTTCCTTACCTGCATGGATCACCTCACCCGCCGGATCGACCGCCTTGCGCAAAGCCTCGGGCAGTTTTGCCGCATCCGGCCCGCCCGCGATGGCGATGGCCAGACCCACCAAAGCGCCCGCATCATAGGAACGGTCAGCCGCAGGGGCTGCCGGGTCCAGCCCCGAGAACGCATTGTAGTTGGCATTGAAATACTCGGTCGAGGCCGAAGCCACACTGCCGGATGAGGTGCCATAAGCGTTGCCCAGGTATTCCTTGCCGACAGCGGCCACGAAATCATCCGAGTTCATGCCATCATTCAGTAGGAATTTCTGCACGCCACCTTGGCTGATCCATGTCCGCGCGATGGTGGCCCCATCAACCGGATCCGAGATCAGATACAACGCATCCGGCTCGCCCGCCAAAGCGGCGGTGACTTCTGACGCATAGCTGGATTGCTTGGCGTTGTAAGGCGTGACCGAAACCACCGTGCCCCCCAAAGCCGTGTAAGGGGCGGTAAATTCCTTCACCAGATTGACGCCGAAGTCGTTGTTCTGATGGATGATCACGATTTTCTTCATGCCCTGATCCATCGCGAACTTCGCCGCTGCCACGCCTTGCAGCGCGTCCGAAGTGATGGTGCGGAAGAACACCCCATTGGTTTTGCCATCTTTGCCCAACTCGGTCAGTGTCGGTGAGGACGAGGCGGGCGAAACTTGCAGCACCTTCGCGGGCCCGGTCACCGAAGTCAGGATCGGGATCGACATCGGGCTGATGATGCCGCCAATAATCGCAGGCACCTTGGCCACCTGCACCAGTTGCGTCGCCGCATCGACCGCCAAATTCGCCTGCGTCTGGCTATCGCGTGTGTCGGTTTTCAGCGTGCAGCCCGCAACGCCCCCGGCATCGTTCAGATCGCGAAACGCCATCTCAACCGATTTTGCCCCAGCCTGACCATAGGCCCCGGCCTCGCCGGTCAGTTCAAGCACCAGCCCGACGGTGATATCGCAGGCCTGCGCACCAAGTGGCATCAGGGCCAAAGCGGCGCTGGCTAAAAGTAACTTTCTCATGTTGTCCTCATCTGTTGAATTGGCCTTTTGTTATCCGCGCAGGAACAGGCAACTCTGCGCGCCAGCGCCCGGTCAGGACGCCTTATTCAGATTGTATTTGATGATCTGGCCGTGCCTCCCCTGACGGTCACGCTCCAAAGTATAGGTGTCGCCTTCGGGGACATGGCCCTGCGCCAGCACTGCTGCGATTTCCGCGCGGTCTTGCGCTGTCAAAGCCAACCCCGCCACCTTCAAATTCTGCGCCAGATGGCTGCGATTGCGCGCCCCCACAATCACCGCCGCGACGGCTGGCCGATCCAGCATCGCAGCGCTGGCGACGGTGGCGATATCGGTGTCATGCCGATCCGCGATCCCCCGCAAGCAGCGCAGCAAGGCCTGAAACAACTCCCAGCCGCCAAAATCGTCGATGATCAGCTTGTATTTGGTCAGCGAGCGGTTTTCCAATGGATGCTCTGGCTCGGCCACACCCAGCCAGCGATCCCCCAAGAACCCGCCCGCCACGGTGCCATAGCAGAAAATCCACATGCCATTTGCGCTGGACGCCTTGGCCATCAACCGCTCCGCCCGCGTATCCAGCAGCGAATACTGCACCTGCATCGACAACAAAGGCACCCCGGCCTCGATAATCTCCAGCGTGCGGGCGGTGTCGAAATTGGTGCCGCCGATCTGGTCAACCTTTCCTTCCAGCCGCATCTCATTCAGCCAACCCACGGCCTCCAGATACCGCGGCACCGCGTAGTCCCACCAATGGAACTGCACCAGATCCAACCGCTCCATCCGCAGCCGTGACAGCGATGTTTCCACGCTGCGCCGGATGCTGGCACGATCCACCACTGCCAAAGCCGCCAAATCCGGCACCAGTTTGGTATGCACCTTGATCCGAGCCAAAGCCTCGGCCCCGCGCTGACTGCCATAAGCGGTGCGGAACGCGCCGATCAATTCCTCAACACCCGTGTAGATATCCGCGCAGTCGAAACTGGTAATCCCGGCATCGGCGAAGGCGATCATATCGTCAACCTGCTGCGCCGCATCGACTGGGCCATGCCCGCCTGCCAACTGCCAACCACCGCGGATCACCCGTGACGTGGTATAGCCGGGACGCAATTCTAGGGTTGGAACGCTCATGCTTCAGGCTCCTTTGGCAGTGGAACGGCGGTGGTATCAGCGTGCGAGAACCGCCGCTTGCCCAACCGGGTGATGCGCAGCCGCGACGGGCAATGCGGATCGGGGCAGGCGACTTCGGCATCAGAGGTCATCCAGTCATGCGGATGCGTCACCCGCTGTTTGGCGGGCAACAAAGGCAGGATCGACGACAAAGAATAGATCGAGAAACTTTGCCCCGGCGGCATGTGCAACTGCTCACCCCGCAACTCAAACCAATCGCCGACGGTGCCGCAGTAAATCTTCGCCCCCTCAGGAGCCACCAATTCCACCCGCAGATCGTAAAGCTCAAACTCATCCATCATGCGACCCTTTCAAACGTGATCTCACAAGCGCCCGCGCGGCGTATCTTCCCGCAAGCCTCGGCCAACGCCGCGCGATCTTCGGGCCGCACCTGTGCCACAACCGACCCGGCCAGCCAGCCAATCGGAAACAGCATCCGAGCGCCGGGGCCATAAAACAGCCCGATGTCAAAGATCGGATCAGGATTGCCCCCCCACATCCGCGCCGGCACATAGGCCAGCACAATATCGCCCGGTTGCGGATGCAAAGTGGCGTTTTCCGGGGGCAGGGCAGGTTCTTCCCCCAGATGCGCCGCAGGGATCGGGCAGGAAATTTCCGGCCCGGTCCACATCGCATGAATTCCCGGCACCACGCGCGGGGTTTCCAGATAGCGCCACAGGAAAGCCGCGTTGACCGGAGCTTTCTCGGGGCTCAACACCGCCAAAATATCCATACCCGAGGCTGCGTGGCTGATGCGAATAGAATTCATGCGGCGATCTCCTTCGACAAAAGTTTCTTGCGCAAAAACGCAAAGGGGCGGCTGATATCGGCGACCAAAGCCTCCCGCGCGGCCTGCGCTTTGCCCGCCGCCAAGGCCTCAATCATGCTCAAATGAAAATGCGCCGAGTCCGACTCTCCCGCTTCCGAAAACGCGAAAATCGCCGCCCGCGTGCAGGGCCCCGATTGCAGCCACAAGCTTTCGATCATCGGGATCAGCACGGGCGAGCCGCAGGCATTGTAAATCTCAAAGTGAAACGCCTGATTGAGGGCCGCTTCCTGATCCACAGTCGCCGGATCGCCATCCAGCCGTAGCACCTGCCACTCCGCCATATAGCCGCGCAAGGTGGCAACAATCGCCGGGGTCATCCGGGGCGCGGCCAAAGCAATCGCCTCGCCCTCAATCAAAATCCGCGTGCGCAGCAGATCGTCAATCCGCTCCAAAGTCATCGGCGGCACCCGGATCGAGCGGTTCGGCAGCGCCTCTAGCGCGCGTTCGCTGATCAGACGCCCCAAAGCATCGCGCACAGGCATGGTCGAAGTCATCAGCGCATCCGACAACTGCCGGATCGTCACCACTTGCCCCGGCGCAAACAGTCCACTGATCAGGGCGCGACGCAACTCGGTATAAACCCGATCCTGCACACTCTCTCGCCCCACTGGGGCCAGTGTCAAACCTGTTTCAGCAACCGCCATCTGAACCTCACGAATCATCTTGCTAGATCAAATTAGACGCTCATACTGTGATCAAATCAAGTGTGATCACAGATCAAACATCAAGGTGACCATGACAGTTCTGCAAGCGATCAATGTGTCCAAGCGGTTCGGCGGCATCACGGCCGTGGATCAGATGTCGTTCTCTGTGGCCTCAGGCGAAATCCTTGGCCTGATTGGGCCAAACGGCGCGGGCAAGACCACGATGTTCGATCTGCTGGCAGGCTCCGTTGGGGCCACCTCCGGGCAGATCAAACTGATGGGGCAGGACGTGACCCAATCCCCCCCACATCGCCGCTTGGCGGGCGGCATGGGCCGCACCTTCCAAATTCCGCGCCCGTTCCCTGAACTCTCATTGCTCGACAACATGCTGCTCGCCCGCCAACATCAAAGCGGCGAACGTCTGTGGGCGAATTTCACAAGCCCCCGCCGCATTGCCGCCGAGGAGCGCGCCGCCCGCGACAAAGCTTTGGGCGTGTTAGACCTCGTGGCGCTGCGTAAACTGGCCGATGATCCCGCCCGCATTCTATCAGGTGGTCAGCGCAAACTGCTGGAACTGGCGCGAGTGATGATGGCCGATCCCAAGGTGGTTCTGCTCGATGAACCCGCCGCAGGCGTCAACCCCAGCCTGCTGGAAGTGCTGATTGACCGTATCCGCGACATCAACGGCACCGGCGTCACCTTCGTGCTGATCGAGCATAACATCGACATGGTCACCCGCCTCTGCCACCGCATCCTCGTGATGGCCTCCGGCTCCATGCTCTGCCAAGGCACCCCCGAAGAAGTCGCCCGCGACCCCCGCGTGATTGAAGCCTATCTCGGAGGAACCCCGGCATGAGCATCCTCGATGTGCCCATCCTTGACGTAAGGGGCCTGATCGCAGGCTATGAACCGGGGCTCTCCATCGTCAAAGGCGCGTCGATCCACGCCGATGAGAAAGAAATCGTGGTGATCCTCGGCCCCAACGGCGCCGGAAAATCCAGCTTTATCAAGGCCATCGCGGGCCTTGTTCCCATCACCGGCGGCGAAGTCCTGCTAGACGGCAAAGACATAACCTACGGAGCCGCCCACCTTCGCGTCCGCCAAGGTCTCGCCTTCGTGCCCCAAACCGAAAACATCTTTCCCCTGATGACGGTTGAGGAAAACCTCCGCGTCGCAGGCGGCGTTCTGCCCCGAGCCGAGGTTCAATCCCGCATCGACGAAGCCTACACCATGTTCCCCGACCTCGCCCGCCAACGCAAACTCGCCGCAGGCAGCCTCTCCGGCGGTCAGCGCCAAATGCTCGCCGTAGGCCGCGCCCTGATCGTGCATCCCCGCGTGTTGATGCTGGATGAACCCTCAGCGGGCCTGTCGCCGAAATTCGTCGAAATGGTCTTCACCCGTCTCAATGAAATCCGCCGCGCCGGCCTCACCATCGTCTTGGTCGAACAAAACGCCCGCGCCGCGCTTGCCATCGGCGACCGCGCCTATGTGCTGGTCGAGGGCCGCGAAGCCCACGAAGGCCGCGCCGCCACCCTCTGGGATGATCCGGTGGTGGCAGAACTTTACCTTGGCCAGCGGAGGCACGCATGAACCTGCAATTCATCGTAGACGGCCTAATCTCAGGCAGCCTGATCGGCCTCGGCGCCATCGGCATCACGCTCACTTACTCCATCCTGCGCTTTTCCAACTTCGCCCACGGTGATTTCATGGCCTGGGGCGCCTACGGCACCCTTTCGGTCATAGCGGCAATCGGCGCACTCGTCGGCACCACCGCCCCAATCGGCGCGCTTTCCTTCGGCTGGCCCCTGATCGCCGCCACCCTCATAGGCATGATCCTAACCGCTTGCCTCGCCCTCCTGCTCGACTGGTTGCTGTTCGCCCGCCTGCGCGACAAGGGCCAGTCGATCATCGTCGTGATGGCGTCTTTTGGGGCCTCCATGGCCCTGCGCAGCTTGCTGGAGTTCATCTTCACCTCCAGCCCGACCTACTTTTCACGCGGCATCCAGATGGCGATCCCGATTGGCCTCGGCATCCGCATCACCCCCGATCAGATGGTGATGCTGGCCACCACCGTGATCCTCGTCACCGCCATGCACCTGTTCATGTCGCGCAGCCAAACCGGACGCGAGATGCGCGCCTACAGCCAGAACCCTGCGCTGGCCCGCGTCGTCGGCATCGACACCGCCCGCGTGGTGCGCGCCACATGGATCATCGGCGCAGCACTGGCCTGTGCGGCCGGAGTCATGGTCGGCATCCTCGTGCAAATCCGCCCGCTGATGGGCCTCGATCTGCTGCTGCCGATGTTCGCCGCCGCCATCCTCGGCGGCATCGGCTCGGTTCCCGGAGCCGTCTTGGGCGGTCTGATCATCGGCCTGTCCGAAGCCGCTGCCGTGCAACTGATCGGCGCGGAATGGCGCGCCGCCATCGCCTTCGCCATCCTGATGGCGGTGCTACTCGTCCGCCCGATGGGCTTGTTTGGAAGGGCAGAAAGATGATTGATCTGTTGGGCTACGGCGCGTTCTTCATGTCCAGCGCCTTGATTTTCGGCCTCATCGCACTGGGCCTGAACCTGCAATGGGGCCAAACAGGCCTGTTCAACGTCGGCATCGCGGGGTTTGTGGCCATCGGAGCCTACACCTCGGCCATCCTGACCACGCCCGACACAGCCGACCGCATCGGCGGCTTTGACTGGCCAATCCTCGCTGGCTGGCTTGCCGCAGCCTTCGTCACCGCCGCCGCCGCCGCCTTCACCGGATTTGCAACCCTCAGGTTAAAATCCGACTACCTCGCCATCACCACCTTCGGCGTCGCCGTCGTCGTGCAACTGGTCGCCCTCAACGCCCAATCCTTAACCGGAGGCCCGTTCGGCGTCGCCTTCATCCCGCGCCCCTTCGCCAGCCTGCAAGACCAACCGGCGCTGTTCAACTTCATCAACCTCGGCGTCATCGCCGCTGTCACCATCGCCGTCTACCTTGCGCTGGAGCACCTCTCGCGCAGCCCATGGGGCAGGGTGCTGAAGGCGCTACGAGAAGACGAACGCGCCGCAATCTCATTGGGAAAATCCGCCCGATCTTACCGCATCCAAGCCTTCGCCGCAGGTGGTGCCGTCATGGGCCTTGCGGGCGCGGTCCAAGCCCATTTCATCGGCTTCATCGCCCCCAACGGCTACCTGCCGACCCTGACCTTCCAAGTCTGGGCGATGCTGATGGTCGGCGGGTCCGGTTCCAACCGAGGCGCAATCCTCGGCTCGGTCGTGGTCTGGGCGATCTGGGTCGGGGCAGGGGCGTTCAGCGCCGCCGTGGTCCCCGGCGATTGGCAAGCCCGCGCCGCATCGCTGCAAATCGTCGCCATCGGCGTGATGCTCTGCCTGATCCTGCTGTGGCGTCCGCAAGGCTTCTTCGGCCCGAACGGCTTCCTCGGAAAGCGCCGCTCATAATGAACCCCGAACCCCCAACCCTCTGGCACGCCACCGCAGCACCCGTCACCCCGCGTCCCCCGGCACAGGGCGAGATCACCGCCGATCTCCTGATCATCGGTGGCGGTTTCGCTGGCCTCTCCACCGCTTTGCACGCCGCCGAAGCGGGTCTAAAAGTCGTGCTGCTGGAAGCCAACCAAATCGCCCATGGTGCCACAGGCCGCAACGCGGGCTTCGTGGTGCCGAACTTTGCCAAGGTCGATCCAGACGGCGTCCGCGCCGCTTTGGGCGAAGCCAAAGGCACCCAACTGGTGCAAATGGCCGCCACCAGCGCCGATCTGGTGTTCGATCTGATCAAACGCCACGCCATCGCCTGCGATGCCCATCGCTCTGGCTGGATACAACCCTCGCACTCCGCCACTGCCCTCAACCGCGCCAAAGACCGAGTCCGCCAATGGTCCGCCGAGGGCCGCCCGGTGGAATTCCTCACCGCCACCGCCGTGCAATCCCTGACAGGCGCGCAAGGCTGGCTCGGCGGCTGGATCGACCGATCCGGCGGAGTGTTAAACCCTGTCGCCTATGCCCGAGGCCTCGCCCGCGCCGCCGACGCCGCAGGCGCGCAACTGCATGAAAACTCCCGCGTCACCGCCCTCACCGCCACACCAAACGGCTGGCAAGCCCGCACCGAAACCGCAACCATCCAAGCGGCCCGCGTCGTCAATGTCACCAACGCCTACGCAGATAACCTGATCCCCGGCCTCGCCCACAGCTTTTTCCCGCTGAAAGTGTTCCAGATCGCCACCGAACCCCTGCCGCAATCCGTCCGCACCCGCCTGCTCCCCGGCGGTCAATGCGTCTCCGACAGCCGCCGCAACCTGTTCACCTTCCGCTTCGATGCGGCCAATCGCCTGATCACAGGCGGGATGCACATTCTTGGAATAGGGGCTGACGTCCGCGTACCCAAAACCATCCACCGCCGCATGGCCCAAATGCTCAACCTGCCCGACCTGCCGCCGCTGCAATACGCATGGTCCGGCATCGCCGCCGTGATGCCCAACTTCCTGCCCCGCCTGATCACGCCAGCGCCCAACCTGATCGCAGGCATTGCCTGCAACGGACGTGGCATTGCGATGACCACCGCGATGGGGCACGAGCTTGCACAATGGGCGATAGGCAGGCCGCCCGAGGCGCTGGCGATCCCGGTAAGCACTCCCGCGCCGATCCCCCTGCACGCCCTGATGCGCCACGCCCCCAACGCTTTGCTGCCGATCAGCCAGTTGCGCGACTGTATGGAAAGCCCGGCAGGACTGGGCCGCTAAAGCCCACCTATCCCACGCCGCCCCGGACTTGATCCGGGGTCTCAAGGTCTGACCCGAAACGCATGAGGCCCCGGATCAAGTCCGGGGCGGCGTAGAGTAAGGGGCGGCGTAGAGTAAGGGGCGGCGTAGAGTAAAATGGCAGCACCGCGCAAAGATGAACGAGTTGTTAATGGGTGCCGCGTAACCCATTGATCTATATAGGAATAGACCCCTGTCCACGCGTGGACGGTTCTATTTTCCCCGGTTCCGAAACTCCTCTGGCCTAATCCCCAACCGATTCACCTTATCATAAAACGTCTTCCTCGGCAGCCTAAGCCGCTCCATCGCCCGACTAACATTCCCCCCACAAATCAACAATGCCTCCCTAATCACCCCCGCCTCATACCCCGCCATCATCTCCGCCAACCCCACCACTTCCTCGCCCACATTTCCGCCAAATGCAGGCAAGCCCAAAGCCACCGACTCCGCAAACTGCATCAATTCCCGCGCATTTCCCGGCCAACTATGGGTGGCCAACCTCGCCTGCGAAAGCGGCGTAATCTGTGGCACCGGCAGGTTCAGCCGCCCGCAAGCAGCCAGTAAGAAGTGCCGGAACAAGATCGCAATATCCCCGCGCCGATCCTTCAACGCAGGCACCTGCAGGGTCACGCCCGACAGCCGATAATATAGGTCCGGCAGAAACTCCCCCCGCGCCACCATCGCGGCCAGATCAGCTTGAGAAGCCGCCAGAACATGCAAATCCACCGCCCGCGCAGCAGCGGCCCCCGTAGCCCAGACCTCACGCGCCTCGATGACATGCAGGATGCGGGCCTGCTGGGCGAGGCTCAACCGATCAATCCGGTCCAGAAACAACGTGCCGCGATGCGCCTTCTCCAGCCGCCCCACCAGCCGGGCATGGCGCGGCGCGCCGGGCTGGCCTGCCTCGGCGCCGATGAAATCCAGATCAAACCGCGCGGCGTCCAAGGCATCGCAGGCGACGTGCACGAAAGCGCGTGCGTGGCGCGGGCCTTCACGGTGGATCGCGCGGGCGAGCAGAGTTTTGCCCGCCCCGGATGGCCCGGTGATCAGCGCATCTACCCCCGCCTCGGCCAGCCGCGCCATCGTATCACGTAGGTGCACCATTGCGGTGCTGTCGCCCAAAAGCTGCCCAGCTGCCACCGGAACCCCGCGCAGGGCGCGCAACTGGCGGTTTTCCAGCACCAAAGCGCGGGCTTGTGCTGCACGGCGCAGCGCCGCGGTCAGGGCATCCAATCCCACCGGCTTGGTCAGAAAATCCCAAGCCCCATCGCGGATCGCCGCCACTGCCATCGCGACATCGCCATGCCCGGTCAGCAGGATCACCGGCAGTTCGGGGTCCATCGCGCGGATATGGCGGAACAGCTCAAACCCATCCATGCCGGGCATCCGCACGTCTGACAGGACCACGCCGGGATAATCGGCATCAAGGCCCTGCAAGGCGGCAGCGGCCGAGGAAAACGCCTCGGGCTGAAATCCGGCGATACGCAGGCTCTGGGTCTGCGCCTCCAGCAGATCGGCGTCGTCATCGACAAGGCGGACCAAGGGCCGCGCGGTCATGCGCGGGTCAATCTGATGCGGAATGTGGCACCTTGATCGGGCAGGGGGGGATCGGCGGTCAATTCATTGCCCAGATCGCGGACGATGTCTTGTGCGATCACAAGGCCAAGGCCCAGACCATCGGGCTTGCTGGTGGCGAAGGGGGTGAACAGTTGTGCGGCGATGTCGGGGCGCAGGCCGGGACCGTTGTCGGCAATGCTGATCGTGACATGGGTTGCGTCGGCTGAGACGGTGATGCGGATTTCGGGGTCGGGCCGCCCCGCCAAAGCCTCTTGCGCGTTCTGGATCAGGTTGACCAAGACCTGTTCCAGCCGCACCGCTTCGGCCCGCACCAGCAGATCAGGCGAAGCGCCTTCGATCACCAACCGCGCGCCTTCAACCCGGCGGCGCGAAGCGGTCAGCATCACCGAGGCGTCGATGGCTTCTTTCACGCTGATAGAACCGACTTGCCCGGTCGCCTTACGGGCAAAACCACGCAGATGGGTGGTGATCTGGCCAATGCGTTCCGACATCCGCACGATCTTGCCAAGGTTCTCTGTGACCTCGTTTGGCGCGGTGTTTTGCAAAGCCAGCGCGTTTTCGGCCAGCAGCCGGATCGTCGCCAACGGCTGATTGACCTCATGCGCGAGGCCCGCCGTGACCTGCCCCAAGGTTGCCAGCTTGTTGGCCTGCACCAGATCGGCCTGCATCCGCGCCAAACGCGCCTCGGCCGCGCGGCGTTCGGCCATCTCGGCGGTCAGATCGCGGGTGCGATCTTCGACAGCGCGTTGCAGATCGGCGGTGTAGCGGCGCTCGGTTGCAACTGCGTTCTGGGCCCGCCGCTTCGCCCGTCCCGCCCGCCAGATCAGCGCACCGAGGATAATCTCAAACCCTAACGCAGCCCCCGCAGCCAAAACCCCGGCCTGCCGCGCCGGGGCGATTGAGGTGCTGAGGGTGAGCGTCCAATCGGGCACCCCCGGCACCGGGCGGGTCATGTTCAGTCGGTCTTGCAGGCGTGGCATCGGCTTGAACCGTTCATCGCTGGCGGATGACAGCAACACTATGCCAGTGCTGTCGGTGACCCTCGTTTGATCGGGGCTGCGGGCCCAACTGGCTTCCAGCGCGTCAAACTCCATCTTGACGACCACGACGCCGACCGCCGCCGCGCCGTCCGACACCACATGCGATAGATACAGACCGGGGCGTTTGCTGACTGTGCCAAGCGCGAATTCCAGGGCGGTGCCCTTGGCCATCGCATCGGTGAAATAACGCCGGAAACTATAGCTGGTGCCGACAAACGACACAGGCTCGTCCCAGTTCGAGGCCGCAATCGCGGTGCCAGAGGTGTTGAGCAGGTAGATCACATTGCTGCCGGTCTCGGCGCGCAACTGATCGAGCTTGCGCGAAACCCCTTGTTGCGCGCTGGTGGAGCCAAGCCGCAGAGCGTCTTTGACCAAGCCATCATCCGACAGGATTGCCGCGACCGCGCGCTGCGTCGCCAGCACGCTTTCCAGCGCCTGCCCCCGCGAGTCCGCTGCCGCCGTGGCCTGTTCGCCCAGCCGCGACACAGTGCTGGCCTGACCGAAGTAGAACACCAGCGCCAGCAGGCCAAGCGCGGCACTGGCAAGGATAAAGCGCGCAAGCGCGCGGTTCATGCGATGGATCATCTGCGGCCTGTTGTTCCCATTTCCACACTATCATTAAAAATATGTGTGGAAAAGCATACATATATTGATGCCGATCAGAGCGAAAATCCTGTGACATCAATGCATTGCCGCCAGTCGCCTCATTTCTACGCAGCCGAACGGCAGCCTGTCATCATAGCATCACAGATTCGTCATCCGCATGTTGGGAGGAGACCACAATGCAGATTAACACAACTTCCGTGGCGCAAGTGCCGCGTCCATTCTATCGCACGCTCTATTTTCAGGTCATCTTCGCCATCATTCTGGGTGCGTTGATCGGGCATTTCTGGCCAAGCGTCGGGGAGTCCCTAAAACCGCTTGGCGATGGCTTTATCAAACTGGTGAAGATGATCATCGCCCCGGTGATCTTTCTGACCATCGTCACCGGGCTTGCTGGCATGACCAGCCTGCGCGGTGTCGGATCGGTCGCGGCCAAGGCGTTCGGCTATTTCTTCGTGTTCTCGACACTGGCTCTGGTGGTTGGCTTGATCGTCGCCAATGTTGTGCAGCCGGGTGCTGGCATGAACATTGATCCGTCGACGCTGGATGCCTCTGCGGTGCAGGGCTATAGCGAGAAGGCGCATGAGACCACGGTGACGGGCTTTATGTTGGGCATCATCCCCGACACCATGGTTTCGGCCTTTGTCGATGGCAACATCCTGCAAGTGCTGTTCATCGCCATCCTGTTCGGCGTGGGCGTGATCCTGATTGGCGAGAAAGCGCGGCCCGTGGTCGATCTGTTTGAAACGGTCAGCCGCGTGGTGTTCCGCATCGTCGATATTCTGATGAAAGCGGCTCCGATCGGGGCGTTCGGAGCCTTTGCCTTCACCATCGGCAAATATGGCATCGGGTCGGTGGTGAACTTGGCGGCTTTGGTGGGCACGTTCTATCTAACCTCGGCTTTGTTCATCATCGTGGTGCTTGGCACGGTTTGTGCGCTGAACGGGTTCTCGATCTTCCGGCTGATCTCGTATCTCAAAACCGAGATTCTGCTGGTTCTGGGCACCTCGTCGTCTGAATCGGCGCTGCCTGCGCTGATGGAGAAGATGGAGCGCGCTGGCTGTGCCCGTCCGGTGGTGGGTCTGGTGGTTCCGACGGGGTATTCGTTCAACCTTGATGGCACCAACATCTACATGACTTTGGCCGCGCTGTTCATTGCACAAGCGACCAATATCGACCTGTCCTTGGGCGATCAGATAACGCTGCTTGCGGTGGCGATGCTGTCGTCGAAGGGTGCGGCTGGGGTAACGGGTGCGGGCTTTATCACGCTGGCCGCGACCCTGTCAGTGGTGCCGACGGTTCCGGTGGCAGGGATGGCGATCATCCTTGGGGTGGATCGTTTCATGTCGGAATGCCGCTCGATCACCAACTTCATCGGCAATGCGGTGGCGACGGTGGTGGTCAGCCGCTGGGAGAATGCGCTGGATCGCGGCAAGCTTAACGCAGCCCTGCGGGGGGAAGAATTGCCGAATTCGTTCGTGCCAGTGCAAGATCTGCACGCCCCAGCGGGTCTGCAACTCGGCGAGACAAGCGCTGACTAAACCCACTGCCTGACAGCTGAACATGCAAGACGCGGGGGCCAGTTTGGCTGCCCGCGTTGAGCATTTATAGGCCCAGATGGCTGTACCGCCGCAAGCCCGCTGCCGATTAACGCGCGAGGGTTCTGCGGGGATGCAGGGCAGGCTGCGGCGTTCGGTCTTGAACCCCCGCAGTTGCGGATGCAAAGCTGCGCTTCGGTCCAATCTGGGTAAATTTCCGGATAATCTGAAGCAAAAGGTGGCGGAGAGGCACCTTTCCGCAGGGTGTAGATGGCAGAGCAAGCGGTAAAAGCGCCGGATCAACAGCCGAAATTTGTCGAGGGCAACCTCTTTCGCCATATCACGGTGATGTCGCTTACCAATTCGGTCGGGCTGATGGCGATTTTCGCGGTCGATCTGATCAACATGGTGTTCATCTCGATGCTGAACCAAGAGGATATCACGGCGGCGGTGGGCTATGCCGGGGCGATCCTGTTCTTCACTACATCGTTCGGCATTGGCCTTTCCATCGCGGTTTCGGCGCTGGTGGCGCGCGCGGTGGGACAGCGTAATCTGGTGATGGCGCGGGAGAAGGCCACCAATGGCATGATCCTCGGCATCGGCTTTGGCATCATCTTTGCCGCCGTGGTTTGGGCGTTTCTGCCGGGTATTGTCAGCCTGCTGGGCGCGGAGGGCCGCACCCACGCGCTGACGGTGCATTTCCTGCGCATCGTCATTCCGGCGCAGCCGTTCCTGATGGTGGGGATGATTGGCGGTGCGATCCTGCGCAGCCATGGCGATGCCAAGCGGGCGATGGCGGCAACCCTGTGGGGGGCTGCGGCCAATGCGGTGCTGGACCCGATCCTGATCTTTGGGCTGCATATGGATCTGACCGGGGTGGCAATCGCCTCGGTGGTGTCGCGGATCGTGATTGCAGGTGTGTCGCTGGTGCCGGTGATCCGGCATCACGGCGGTTTTGACAGACCGTCGGTTGAGGGGCTGAAGGCGGACCTCGCGCCAGTCTATGCCATTGCCGGGCCTGCGATTTTAACCCAAGTCGCCACCCCTTTGGGACAGGCGATGGTGACCCGCATGGTGTCGGGCTATGGCGAGGCTGCGGTGGCGGGCATGGCGATCGCCGGGCGGTTGACCCCTGTGGCGCTGGGGGTGATCTTTGCACTGTCGGGCGCGATTGGGCCGATCATCGGGCAGAATTATGGGGCCGGTCGGATGGACCGGGTGAGCCAAACCTTCCTCGATGGGCTGAAGTTTACGGCCATCGTCGTTGCCATCGTCACGGTGATCCTGTTCGCCCTCCGCGCGCCGATTGCCGATCTGTTCCACGCGCAGGGGCTGACTCGCGATCTGGTCTGCGGCCCGCTGTGTCTGCTGTTTTTCTTCAACGGCGCAATCTTCATGGCCAATGCCGCCTGTAACAACTTAGGCAAACCCTTGATGTCGACCCTGATCAACTGGGGCCGCCACACCATCGGCACCGTGCCGTTCGCATGGTGGTTCTCACACTATTGGGGCGCGCAAGGCGTGCTGATCGGGCAGGCCTTGGGCGGGGTGATCTTTGGCATCCTCGGTGTCTGGCTGGCCTATCGGATGATTTTGGCCACGCCAGCGCGGATTTAGGCGTGTCGTAAAGCAGGTGCATACCGTCGCATTCTTTTCACTTGCAAGCCCCACAGCCTCTGCGCTAGCTAAAGGCATCAGGATCGGGAGAATCCAGTAGGAAACTTCTGGTGCCGAAGGAGCAACCGCCCCGGTAAACTCTCAGGCTCAAGGACCGTTCTGATAACAGACTCTGGAGAGTGGTGCCACAGCACCCGCCGAAGGGATAACGATCTCAGGCGCCCAAGTTGGGTATAGACAGAGGGGGCATCGAGGGGTGGGGATTGGCCCGCCTGATCGGTGCCGGATTCCGTTTCCGGCAGTTATGGGGGCGGCTTTGGCCGAAGAATTGCTAAGATTGGATCTGCATGATCTGCATGTCAGCTTGGGCGGCAAAATGGTGCCGTTCGCGGGCTATGAGATGGCGGTGCAGTATCCCGCAGGCGTGATGAAAGAACACCTGCACACCCGCGGCGCTGCGGGGTTGTTCGATGTCAGTCATATGGGGCAAGTGATCTTGCGCCCGAAAACCAGCTATGAAGCCTTGGCCTTGGCCTTCGAAGCGCTGATGCCCGTCGATGTGCTGGGCGTGGCGCAGGGTCGCCAGCGCTATGGGCTTTTCACCAATGAAACTGGCGGCATTCTCGACGATCTGATGTTCGCCAATCGGGGCGATCATATCTTCGTCGTGGTCAATGCCGCCTGTAAGGCTGCCGATATCGCGCATATGCAGGCGTATTTGTCGGAGGACGCCGAGGTGATCCCGGTCATGGATCGCGGCCTTCTGGCGCTGCAAGGCCCGCAGGCCGAGGTGGCTTTGGCGCGGCTGGTGCCCGGAGTGGCTGCGATGCGCTTCATGGATGCAGCCATGTTGCCGTGGCAGGGCGGGGATCTGTGGATTTCCCGCTCGGGCTATACCGGCGAGGATGGCTTTGAAATCTCGGTCCCTGACGCGCACCTGCGCAGCTTTGCTGAGGCGCTGCTGGACCAGCCCGAAGTCATGCCCATCGGCCTTGGCGCGCGCGACAGCTTGCGGCTGGAAGCGGGCCTCTGCCTCTACGGCCATGACATCGATACCACGACCAGCCCGGTGGAGGCGGGCCTGACCTGGGCGATCCAGAAGGCCCGCCGTGCAGGTGGCGCACGCGCCGGCGGCTTCCCAGGCGAGGCCCGCATCCTGCAAGAACTGGCAGAAGGCCCCGAGCGCAAGCGCGTCGGCTTGCGCCCTGAAGGCCGTGCGCCGATGCGCGAGCATACTGATCTGTTCACGCCCGATGCCACGCCTTTGGGCCAAGTCACCTC
This sequence comes from Cypionkella psychrotolerans, assembly GCF_001294535.1. Taxonomy (GTDB): domain Bacteria; phylum Pseudomonadota; class Alphaproteobacteria; order Rhodobacterales; family Rhodobacteraceae; genus Cypionkella; species Cypionkella psychrotolerans. The sequence goes on from NZ_LGIC01000073.1 coordinate 45,711, forward strand.
GGGCGGCTTTGGCCCAAGTGTCAACGCGCCGATTGCGATGGGCTATGTCGCAGCCGCGTTTGCCAGCCCGGGCACCGCACTCGAAGGCGAGGTGCGCGGCAAGCGCCTGCCCGCGACCGTCGCCGAAATGCCTTTCCATCCAACCACCTACAAACGCTGAGGACGTCAGATGAAATACACAAAAGATCACGAATGGCTGCGCGTCGAGGGCGATGTGGTGGTTGTTGGCATCACCGAACATGCGGCAACCGCGCTGGGCGATGTGGTGTTTATTGAGCTGCCCGAAGTGGAAACCGTGGTCGCCGAAGGTGACGAGGTTTGTGTGATTGAAAGCGTCAAAGCGGCGTCGGATATTCTGGCTCCGCTGGATGGCGAGATCACCGAGGTCAACACCAAGCTGGTCGATAACCCGTCCTTGGTGAACGAAGACCCCACCGGGGCCGCTTGGTTCTTCAAGATCAGGATCGACGATCTGTCGGTGCTGGATGCCTTGATGGACGAAGACGAATACAACGATCTGATCGGCTGATCGGGGCGTCAGGCCCGCAAGATTTCTGCGAACATTCTAGCCCCCGATTCCCGGGGTCTGGTTCTTGCATCCAAAAGGGGAGCGCCATGAGCTTCACACCCGTTGACTATGATCCCTACGATTTCGCCAACCGCCGCCATATCGGCCCCTCGCCGTCCGAGATGGAGGCGATGCTGAAAGTGGTCGGCGTGGCTGACCTTGACGCGCTGATTGATGAAACCGTCCCCGCCTCAATCCGCCAAAGCATTCCTTTGGGCTGGGCCCCGCTGTCGGAACATGACCTGCTGGCGCGGATGCGCGCGGTGGCTTCGCGCAACAAGGTGATGACCAGCCTGATCGGGCAGGGCTATTACGGCACCGTCACGCCGCCCGCGATCCAACGCAATATTCTGGAAAACCCAGCGTGGTACACCGCCTATACTCCATATCAGCCCGAGATCGCGCAGGGGCGGCTTGAGGCGTTGCTGAACTATCAGACCATGGTGGCCGATCTGACCGGGCTGCCGGTTGCCAATGCTTCGCTGTTGGATGAAGCCACAGCGGCGGCAGAGGCGATGACCATGGCCGAGCGTGTCGCCAAGACGAAGGCAAAAAAGTTTTTCGTGGACGAGCATTGCCATCCGCAAACCATCGGTGTGATCGAAACCCGGGCCAAGGCTTTGGGCATTGAGGTGGTGGTCGGCGATCCAGATGCGATGCAGGCCAGCGACGTGTTCGGCGCGATTTTCCAGTATCCCGGCACTTGGGGCCATGTCCGCGATCTGACGCCGTGGATTGAGGCTTTGCACGCCGCCAAAGCGGTGGCGGTGGTGGCCACCGATCTCCTCGCCCTATGTATGTTGCGCGAACCGGGAGCGATGGGGGCTGATATTGCCGTCGGTTCCAGCCAGCGCTTTGGCGTGCCGTTGGGCTACGGCGGCCCACATGCCGCGTTTTTCGCCTGCAAGGACGAGCATAAACGTCAGATGCCGGGGCGGATCGTCGGCGTCTCCATCGACTCGCATGGCAACAAGGCCTACCGTCTGTCGCTTCAAACCCGCGAGCAGCATATCCGCCGCGAAAAGGCGACCTCCAACGTCTGCACCGCGCAGGCTTTGCTGGCTGTGATGGCCAGCATGTATGCGGTGTTCCACGGGCCGCTGGGTCTGCGCGCGATTTCCGAGCGGGTGCATTCGCTGACCGTGCGTTTGGCGAAAGCCCTACGCGATGCTGGGGCGACCCTGCCGCAAAAGCAGTTCTTTGACACCATTACCGTTGAGGTCGGCGTCGGCCAAGCCGGGATTCTGGCGGCGGCACGGCTGGAGGGGCTGAACTTCCGCAAAGTCGGGCGCGATCATGTCGGGATTTCGCTGGATGAAACCAGCAACGAAGACGTGCTGCGCCGGGTGCTGCGGGCATTTGGGATTCAGGACTCGCCCCCCGCGAAGGCAGAACTGGGCTTTGCCGAGGCGATGCTGCGGGAAACGGAGTATCTGACCCATCCGGTGTTCCACATGAACCGCGCCGAGTCGGAGATGATGCGCTACATGCGCCGCCTGTCGGATCGGGATTTGGCGCTGGATCGCGCGATGATTCCGCTCGGGTCTTGCACGATGAAGCTGAACGCGGCGGCGGAAATGATGCCGATCACTTGGCCGGAGTTTGGTTCGCTGCACCCGTTCATCCCCGCCGATCAGGCTTTGGGCTACCGTGAGGCGATTGAGGATCTGTCGCATAAGCTCTGTGAGATCACTGGTTATGATGCGTTCTCGATGCAGCCGAACTCGGGCGCGCAGGGGGAATATGCTGGCCTCTTGACCATCGCCGCCTATCATCGGTCGCGCGGCGAGGGGCATCGGCATATTTGCCTGATCCCGGTATCGGCGCATGGCACCAATCCGGCCTCCGCCCAGATGGCAGGGATGGAAGTGGTGGTGGTGAAGGCCATGCCGAACGGTGACGTGGATGTGGAAGATTTTCGCGCCAAAGCGGCAGCGGCAGGCGCGAATTTGGCGGCTTGCATGATCACCTATCCGTCCACGCATGGGGTGTTTGAAGAAACCGTGCGGGATATCTGCCGGATCACCCATGAGTGTGGCGGGCAGGTTTATCTCGACGGTGCGAATATGAACGCGCTGGTCGGGTTGGTGAAACCGGGGGAAATCGGCTCGGATGTCAGCCACCTTAACCTGCACAAAACCTTCGCGATCCCGCATGGAGGCGGCGGGCCAGGGATGGGGCCGATTGGGGTAAAATCGCATCTTGCGCCGTTCCTGCCGGGACATTCTGAGACGGGCGGCGAGGAGGGGCCGGTTTCGGCGGCACCTTATGGCAGCGCCTCAATCCTGCTGATCTCATGGGCCTATTGTTTGATGATGGGCGGTGAGGGGCTGACGCAGGCGACGCGGGTGGCTATTTTGAACGCCAATTATATCGCGGCGCGGCTGAAAGGGGCTTATCCGATCTTGTTCATGGGCAACAAGGGGCGGGTGGCGCATGAGTGTATCTTGGATACGCGGCCGTTTGCTGAGGTCGGGGTTACGGTGGATGATATCGCGAAGCGGTTGATCGACAATGGCTTCCATGCCCCCACGATGTCTTGGCCGGTGTCGGGGACGTTGATGGTGGAGCCGACGGAATCGGAAACCAAGGCCGAGATTGATCGCTTTATCACCGCACTTCTGGCGATCCGGGCGGAGATCAAGGCGGTCGAAGACGGTGAGATTTCCAGCGAGGACAGCCCGCTGCGGCACGCGCCGCATACGGTGGAGGATCTGGTTGCCGATTGGACCCGGAAATACCCGCGCGAGCAGGGCTGTTTCCCACCGGGGGCGTTCCGGGTGGATAAATATTGGCCGCCGATTGGGCGGGTTGATAACGTCTATGGTGACCGGAATCTGATCTGTATTTGTCCGCCTTTGGAAAGCTATATGGAGGCGGCGGAGTGAGGGTCCCAACTCGGGACCTTTTGGAAGCGTTTGTTATCAGACGCTTAGGGTTATCGATTTAACCCTTTGTTAAGAAATGGCCCCGCCGTTGTATCGGTGGGGCCATTTTCTTATGACGCGACAAAAAGCGGCGCGTTGACCAAATCCGCCGAACCGCTTAGCAAAGCGCCATGAGCCTTCACGCGCCAAAATCCACCTTCACCGCAGGCGCTGTCACCGCCTTGCCGATTGCTTTGGGCTACTTCCCCATCGCGTTTTCGTTTGGCGTTGCCGCGACGCGGGCGGGGCTGACGGGGCTGGAGGCTTTTGGGCTGTCGCTGATCATTTATGCTGGGGCGGCGCAGTTTTTGGCTTTGGCTTTGATCACCGGCGGCGCTCCGATCTTGGTTTCGGCGTTTACGCTGATCGCGATGAACATCCGGCATGTGCTGTATGGTCCGGTCTTGATCAAACGGGTGGGGTCGGGCGCGCGCACCAAGCACGCTTGGGCTTGGGCGTTTGGGCTGACCGATGAGGTGTTTGGTGCCGCGCTGGGCGCATTGGCGCGGGGAAAAGTGGTATTTTCCGAGGCGTTCATGTTTGGTCTGGGGCTGGCGGCCTACGGGTCTTGGCTGTCTGGCACAGCTTTGGGAGCGTTTGCGGGGGGGGCTGCGTTGCAGGAGTATCCGGTGGTTGATGCGGCTTTGGGCTTTATGCTGCCTGCGCTGTTTTTGGCGCTGCTGCTGTCGATTATCTCGCGGCTGCAGCTGCCGGTGATTGCGGTGGCGATGGCGGCCACGGTGGCAGTGACGCTGGCGTGGTCGGGCACGGCTGGGATTTTGGCGGGCATGGTTGCGGGCGCGCTGAGCGGGTTGTTGGTGAGGCGCAATGATGCGGCTTGAGATTTTGACTCTGGCGTTGATCGTGGGGGCCTGCACTTGGGCGTTTCGGTTTTTTCCGACCAAGGCGGATTTGTCGGCGATCAAGCCCGATGGCGTACTGGCGCGATTTTTGGCCTCAACCGGACCTGCGGCGATTGCTACTTTGTTTGTGGCTTCGTTGCTGCCGATGGTGAAGGGCGGCGTGCCACTGCCGTTGGTGATTGGCACGGCGTCGGTGCTGGCGGTTTATGCGGCCATGCGCTCGGTGGTGCTGGCGACGCTGGCGGGGTCGGTGGGTTTTGGGCTGACGGTCTGGTTGCTTTAGCGGGATGCGCTTTAGGGTGATGGATACTCACCCTGCTTTAGGTCATAGTCGGGCCTAGGCCTTGTGCTAAAATGCGGGCGAACAGGAGATGATGATGTTGGAAATTGCAGCCGCGAAAGTGGTGGAAATTATTTACCTGTCGCGCGAAACCACAGCCTCGGCAGAGGCCGAATTGCGCGGCTTGCTGGATGCGTTGAACGTCGATGAAAAGGCGCATCTGACGGCGCTGGCTTGGGTCGGGCGCGGCACCTATACGGCAGATGAATTTGGTCAGGCGGTGGTGGTGGCGGAGGTTGAGGCCTCGGCCCCGACGGCGGAATATCTGCTGGGCATGACCGATCTTGCCGAGAATCTTGAAGCCGGGTTAGAAGCGATGGGCATTGATGTGACCGGCGAAGAAGAGGACTTGCTGTAAGCGATGGCAGACGCGGTGAAGCTGAGCTGTGCCACTTGCGGGCAGATGAACCGGGTCGCGGCGGATCGACTGGCGGCTGGGCCGAAATGCGGCGCTTGCGGTGATCCGTTGCTGGATGGCCGGGTGATCGAGTTCGACGCGGCCGGGCATGACAAGGCGACGCGCGGTGATGAATTGCCGCTGCTGGTGGATTACTGGGCGCCGTGGTGCGGGCCGTGCCGGGCGATGGCACCGGAATTTGTCAAGGCGGCCAAGGCGTTGCAGGGCCGCGCCCGTTTGGCCAAGCTGAACACCGAGGATAATCCGCAGATCGCGCAGCGGGCGCGGATTCAGGGGATTCCGGCGCTGGTGCTGTATCGGCGGGGCCGCGAGGTGGCGCGGCTGGCGGGCGCGCGTCCGGCCAGTGAGATCGTGGCGTTTGTGCAGAACAATCTGGGGTAGCCGCGTCGCAAGCCATGCGGCGAAAAGCATTAGGATGTCTTGGCGGTAAGCGGTGTAAGATCGCCGCACAACACCGGAGTGCCGATGGCGAATTTCGACTTCACTGCATGGTCAAAGCTGTCACTGGTGCAGCAATTCGCGCTGGCGGGCGGCGTGGTGATGTTGGTCTCGGCGGGTTTGGGCGGGTCTGTCGTCTCAAACCGTATCGAGGAGGTGGTGGTGCGCAACACCGCCAATGCCACGGCGCTGTATATGGAAAGCTTTATCGCCCCGCTGACGCAGGATCTGGCGCGGCGTACCGATATGACCGAGGAATCGCGGGTGAAGATTGGCGAGCTTTTGGCCGATACTGCGTTGGGCAAAAGGGTGGTCAGCTTTAAGATCTGGCGGCCCGGCGGACTGGTGGTGGATGCCTCTAATCTGGAAACCGTGGGCAAGCGGTTTCCGCCGACCGAAAACCTGAAAAAGGCTTGGGGCGGCGAGGTGCGCGCCGATTTCAACGATACCAAAGACGAGGAAGATAAGGCCGAGCACGCTTTGGGCATCCCGCTTTTGGAGATTTACAGCCCGATCCGTGAGATCAAATCCGGCAAGGTCATTGCGGTGGCGGAGTTTTACGAGGTCGCCACCCAGCTGAAGCAAGATCTGATCCGGGCGCGGGCGATGGGCTGGCTGACGGTGGCGGGGTCGATGCTGTTGATCGCGGTGGGGCTGTTTGCGGTGGTGCTGCGCGGTTCTCGCACGATTGATCGCCAGTTGGGCGCGCTAAAAGACTTGGTGGCGCGCAATCTTGCGCTGCGTCTGCGGGTGCAAGGGGCGGCGGCGCGGTTTGCCTCGGTCAATGATCAGGCGTTGCGGCGGATTGGCGCGGATTTGCACGACGGCCCGGCGCAGCTGATGGGCTTTGCGGCTTTGCGGCTGGATGCGTTGCAGGGTCAGGTTTCGGGGCGCGCGGCAGAAGATTTGGCGGCGGTGCAGCGAGCGGTGAAGGACTCGATTCTCGAAATTCGCAGCATCGCCAGAGGCTTGTCGCTGCCGGATATCGAGCAGAAATCGCTGGAAGATATTCTACGTGGCGTGACCGAGGCCCATGCCGCCCGCACCGGCACGGCGGTGGCCTTGCACTGTCAAGCCGTCAGCGGCCTGCCTGCGGCGGTGAAAATCTGCTGCTATCGCTTCGTGCAGGAAGGGCTGAACAACGCGTGGCATCATGCCGAGGGGCAGGGCCAAGAGGTGCGGGTCAGCTTGCGCGGCGATCTGTTGGAGGTGCTAGTGTTGGACCGGGGCGCGGGATTCGCGCAGCTTCCGGTGGATTTTCTGCGCGAGGATGCCGGACTTGGCCTTGCGGGGTTGGCGGATCGGGTGGAAAGTCTGGGCGGCCACATCAGCTTTGCCAATCGCAGCGATGGGCCGGGTGCGCAGTTGCGGATGACATTGGATTTGAAGGAAGCGACATGAGCGATATCCGTCTGGTTCTGGCCGATGATCACCCGATTTACCGCGACGGCGTGGCGCGCACGCTGGCGGATGCGGGTGGGATTGATGTGGTGGGGCAGGCGCAAGATGGCGAGGCAGCGGCGCGGCTTTGTGCCGAGTTGAAACCCGATCTGGTGTTGCTGGATGTCTCGATGCCGAAGGGCGGGGGCTTGGGGGCTTTGGCCCTGATCATGAAGATGGACAAGCCGCCCTTGGTCGCGATGTTGACGGCCTCGGAAGATGAGGGCGATCTGATGACGGCGCTGAAGGCGGGGGCGGCGGGCTATATCCTGAAGGGGGTGGGGGCCAGCGAATTGGTCGAACTGGTGCGCGATCTGGCGGCGGGGCGGTCTTATGTCTCGCCCGGATTGGCGGGGCGGCTGCTGGTGGCGATGCGGGGCAAGCCGGTCGGCGAGCCCAATCCCTTGGCCGATCTATCGCGGCGCGAGGAGGATATTCTGCGGCTGGTGGCGACCGGGCTTTCCAACAAGGAAGTCGGCCGCAAGCTGGATATTCAAGAGAAAACCGTCAAGCATTACATGACCTCGATCCTGCAAAAGCTGCATGTGCGCAACCGGGTGGAGGCCGCGATGCTGGCGCGGGTTCATCTGAAGGACTGAGAGTTTATCAGACCATTGGCCGGTCTTACCCGCGAAGATCGCTGGGCGATGGTCCCTGATGTGGCGGGGTTTGGCGGCGTAGATTGAGGCTACGAACTCACAAACCTCATGGAGCATATCATGTCTCATTTCACATTGACCAAAATCATCGCGGCGGGCGCCGTTGCCCTGTCGCTGACCGGTGCCACCGCAGCGGCTGCGATGGTGCAAGACACTGTTCTGCCGCAGTTTTCCGCAACCTTGCCGGGGATGCCCAGCGATGACAGCCAGTTGTTGTCACGCCGGGGCCGTGGTGCCGATGATGCCGCTGGCCACACGCGCCACGGCAGGGGCAAGGACGACGGTGCGGGCCACACCTCGTTGACCGCCCCCGCACAGGGGCAGGAATTTGCCCGTCGGGGTCGCGGCGCCGATGATCCGGCGGGCCACATTCGCGGCGGCAAAGGCAAGGATGATGGCGCTGGCCATGCAGCACTGATGGTTCCGGTCGATCACAGTCTGGAATTCGCCCGTCGCGGTCGTGGCAAGGATGACGCCGTCAACCACGGTTAATTCGTTACTCCCGAACGCCAAGGCGGCCGAAGTGGTCGCCTTGGTTTTTTTGCGTGACGCCGGGTTTTGGCTACAGGTGCCCGTCGCGTTTCTGCTTGGTCGCTACCGGGTGGCGCGGATGATATTGGCCAGCCACGCCAGCACGCCGAGCGCGACCAGTCCCTCGCCGATCGGCATGAACGGGCCGATTGTAGCCTCGGGAATGGTTCCCGACATCAGCAGATACAGCGCAACCAGCAGCGCCAGCGTTCCGATCTGGTGCAGCCAGAAATGCGCCAGCGCCAGCGCGCCAGTGTTCAGCGCCGGGATCAGCCGATAGGCCAGCCCGAACAGCGTCATCAGCGTAAAGCCCAGCAGATTGATATGGGCGTGAACCGGCGATAGCGTGTGGTCGCCAGATGCGCCCATATGCATGCCCAATGCCAAACCGACCAGTAAATACAGCGCACCGATTACCAGAAACCCACGAGAAATATTCATGTTCCTGTCCCTTTGTTTGGGCGGGTTAAAATCCCGCTCGCAAAGGTTATCCTGAAGTTCGGCTTTGTGGGTTAATTTTGAAGTCGTGTTTTGGGGGCTTTGCAAACAGTTGCGGCCATCACCGTGGGGTGATGGCCGGGAAATTTTGGACGTATAGGAGGAGCGCTGGCCAAAGGCCGGATCAGACGCGACGACCCCAAAGATCGTATTCGCCGGCTTCTTCCACCGTCACCGTGACCATATCGCCGGGGGCGAGGCCCTCAAACCCCTCATCAATGAACAGATTGCCGTCGATTTCCGGCGCATCCGCCATGGTGCGGCAGGTGGCGCCTTCGTCGTCAACTTCATCGACGATGACTTGCAGGGTATGGCCGACTTTCGCTTCCAGCTTGGCTTCGGAAATGGCTTGGGCCTTTTCCATGAAGCGATCCCAGCGTTCTTGTTTCACCTCATCCGGCACATGATCGGGCAGATCGTTGGAGCGCGCGCCAGCGACGTTTTCGTATTGGAAGCAACCGACGCGATCAAGCTGCGCCTCGTCCATCCAATCCAGCAGGGTTTGGAACTCGGCTTCGGTTTCGCCGGGGTAGCCGACGATGAAGGTGGAGCGCAGGGTGATGTCGGGGCAAACGCTGCGCCATGCGGCGATCTCATCCAGGGTTTTGGCGGCGGCGGCGGGGCGGGCCATGCGTTTCAGCACGCCCGGATCGGCATGTTGGAACGGGATGTCGAGATAGGGCAGGATCAGCCCTTCGGCCATCAGCGGGATCAGTTGGCGGACATGCGGATAGGGGTAGACGTAGTGCAGGCGGACCCAAGGTTTGGTCTCGCCGCCCAAATGGCCCATGGCGCGGGCGAGGTCGGTGATATGGGCGCGGACTTCGCCGCCTTTCCACGGGCTAAGGTCATGCTTGCGATCAACCCCATAGGCCGACGTATCTTGGCTGATGACTAGAAGCTCGCGCACGCCGTTTTCGACCAGCTTTTCCGCCTCACGCAGCACGGCATGGGCGGGGCGGCTCTGCAGCAGGCCGCGCATGTCGGGGATGATGCAGAACTTGCATTTGTGGTTACAGCCCTCGGAAATCTTGAGGTAGCTGTAATGGCGCGGGGTGAGGGAAACCGCGGTGGCGGGCAGCAGATCAATGAACGGGTCGGGCTTGGCGGGGACGGCTTTGTGGACGGCATCGAGCACCGCCTCGTATTGATGCGGGCCTGTCACTGCCAGCACTTTGGGATGCGCGCCGGTGATGTATTCGGGTTCGGCCCCGAGACAGCCGGTGACGATGACGCGGCCGTTCTCGGCGAGGGCCTCTCCGATGGCCTCCAAGGATTCCGCTTTGGCAGAGTCGAGGAAGCCGCAGGTGTTGACGATCACCGCGTCGGCGCCCTTGTAATCGGGGCTGATCGCGTAGCCTTCGGCACGCAGGCGGGTGAGGATGCGTTCGCTGTCCACGAGGGCTTTTGGGCAGCCGAGGGAGACCATGCCGATGGTGGGCTGGCCGGGGCGGATCGGTTCGCTGAAGCTGGGCTTCGGGGCGAGGTCTGGGCGGAGATTTGGCGGATTTTGCGACATGGGGAAGGGTATATATTGAAACGCCGCGTGGCGGTAGGGGGGTGTCCACGCGTGGACAGATGGGCGGTTTGTGGGAATTCAAGGGGTTAGGGTGGGGGCGTTCAGGATTTGTTAAGGTTTGCCGGTGAGAGGGCGTGTTTTCTGTGGCAACGCAGCAGGGGTCATACAAAGCCGCGCCGGATTTAGCTCTAGCGGGAGTGCTTTCAGCGTGAGATCAATGCCCGCAGCATCAGCACTTGCACCGTATGAGCCTGTTTGCATTATCGGGATTATCAGATTTTCGGGATTTTCGGGCCTAAGTTTCCAACAGAGTAGCTTTTACATCCAAGATCACAGAAATACCGGTTTTCGACCAGTCATATTCGATTGATCCCCCCAGCGACCCTTCGACGGCGTTGCGCACCAAAGTGCGGCCATAGCCTTTGCGGTCTAATGGGTTGGAAGCATCTGGACCGCCCTGTTCGGTCCAAACAAAGCGCACTTTGTCTTCGACAGCCGTGCCTGATACGTCCAGCACACCGTCTTCTGACGAAAGGGATCCATATTTCAAGGAGTTTGTTGCAAGTTCGTGCACGATAAGGGCCAAGGCGGTTGCCGCATTTTCACCAACGCCCATCCTTGGAACAGAAATGCGGATGCGCCCGGCGAACGCCCCTTGGTTATCATATGGTGCCAGCAAAACCGCAAAAATATCTCCAAGAAGGGCCGCTGTGCCGTGATGCCCCGGCAAAGGTCGGACCAGATCGTGTGCGCGACCCAAGGCCGTAAGTCTGTTCATCAACTGACTTGTCATATCCTCGATGCCAGAGGCTGACCGGGAGGTGATTTTAGCCAGCACCGATGCAATGGTAAGAAGGTTCTTCACCCGATGGCTCATTTCACCGGCAAGCAGTTCGTTGCTTTCCTCCGCCTGTTTGCGGGCGGTTACGTCGAGGAACACACCCATCATCACGCGCCTTAAGATGTCTTCATCGCTGCCGCGACCCCGTGCGGAAATCCACCGAACCTTTTGTTCGATGAGTGTTCGGAAATCTATTTCATATGGCCCGACGATAGACCGGGTCGCCAGAAAGGCAGCCTGTACGCGATCGCGATCTGCAGGATGAATTTTGTCTGAAAGCTGGGCAAAAGTTACCTCATCTTTTGGCAGAACATCCCACAATTCGATGCCGCGCTCGTCCATGTCGAGCCTGTCACTGTCAACATTCCAGGACCACAAAGCGATCCCCGCCGCGTCAACTGCTCTGCGCAGCGCGTCTTCGTTCCATTTTTCCAGTGGGTTGGGTTTGTTGTCCACGCAGCCTCTACATCTTAGTCATACAAAGCATATTACAAAACATAGATGATTATTGTCCGATGCCGTCAAGCACCGAGTGCCAACCCAGTCGGGTGCGATTTCATTGCAAAGTGCTTGGGTGGCGGCAGCAACCCCGCTTGCTAAATGCTGTTATGCTAAGAGGGCAGTTTACCAAATGCTCCGCCCCCCGGCTTAATGCGGGGGCAGTTTGGGAGATTGGATTGCGGTCATCTGGACAGGCTTTAGTACTTCCCCGGCACATACAATTCCGGCGGCAGCACCGCCCGCTCGTACTGCGGATTGAAGACGCGGTTGGGGAGGGTGACATCGTCGTGCGGGACGGGCTCATAGGGGAATTGCTGGAGCAGGTGGTCGATACAGTTTAACCGGGCGCGTTTTTTGTCGTTGCCTTCGACGATATACCACGGGGCCTCGGGGATATTGGTGCGGGCCATCATTTCTTCTTTGGCTTTGGTATATTGCTCCCAGCGGACGCGGGATTGCAGGTCCATCGGGGAAAGTTTCCATTGCTTCATCGGATCGTGAATCCGCATCAGGAATCGCATTTGCTGTTCTTCATCGGTGATCGAGAACCAGTATTTGATCACGGTAATCCCCGAGCGCACCAACATGCGTTCAAATTCTGGCACGTCGTTGAAGAATTGCTCGACCTGATCGTCGTCGGCGAAGCCCATCACACGCTCGACGCCCGCGCGGTTATACCATGAGCGGTCGAACAGCACGATTTCGCCGCCTGCGGGCAGATGCGGGACGTAGCGTTGGAAATACCACTGGGTTTTTTCGCGGTCCGACGGTGCTGGCAGCGCCACCACGCGGACGACACGCGGATTGAGGCGTTGGCTGATGCGTTTGATTACGCCGCCTTTGCCCGCCGAATCGCGGCCCTCAAACAGTACGACGACCTTTTTCTTGTGATAGGATACCCAGTCTTGCAGCTTGATCAACTCGGATTGCAGCCGGATCAGCGATTGGAAATAGACGTGGCGGTCGATGCCATCGGGGTGTTTGTCTTTGTAAATCTTGGAGATTTCCAGCGAAAGCTGGGCGTCTTCCAACTCCAGCTCGTATTCCTCATCGAAGGCGTCGGTGAGTTCGGCTTCCAGCCAGTCGAGCGCTTGCGGGGTTGGCGTGTTGTTTGAGGTCGTATCAGGCATGCTGGCCTCCTGTTTCGGTCGCGGTAAATCAGGGCAATGTAACAATATGGTGACGGGCGGAGTGTTGCCAATCGGCGGTGAGTGGCTTGTTTGCTTGGAGGTTGCGCGTAGACTCGGGGTGTGGGTCAAAGTGAGGGTCGTATGCGCTGGATCATTCGTTCGGTTATCGCTTTGGTTTTGCTGGCGATTGTGCTGGTTGGGGCGGTGTTTCTGATCCCGGCGGAGAAGGTGGCAGACATCGCGGTGGCGAAGTTTAATGCGCTGACCGGGCGCGAATTGGTGATCTCAGGCTCGGTGCGGCCGTCAATCTGGCCGCAACTGGGGGTGACGACCGGGCCGATTTCGATTTCCAACGCGGACTGGTCGAAAGAGGGGCCGATGGTGCAGGCCGAGGGGCTGTCGATCTCGCTGGATCTGGCGGCACTGATCGCGGGGGATGTGAAGATCACCGGGGTGGAGGCGATCAATCCGAAGGTCGTGCTGGAGCGGTCCGCCAAGGGCGAGGAAAACTGGGTGTTTGGCGGCGGTGGTTCTGGGGGCACGGTTTCGGCGGCGACGCCGGGGGTGGGGCAGCCGTTCACGCTGGACAAGGCCTCGGTTTCGGGAGGTGCGGCGGTGTTTGCCGACCATGCGGCGGGAGTCAGGTATGAAATCAGCGGGATTGAGGCCACGGCGGCGATCCCGAATTACACCGGGCCTGCGACGGTGGATATGGCGGCGGTGATGAATGGGCAGTCGTTTCGGCTGACGGGCGAGGTTGGCGCGTTTCAGGATTTTCTGGATGGCAAGCTGGTCGTGAGCGATCTGAAGCTGGTGGCGGGCGCGGCTGAGGTTGGGTTCAAAGGGCAGGCGGGAATTGCGCCAGAGGCTAAGGGCGAGTTGAGCGCCGATCTGGGCGATTTGGCGGCGGTATCGGCCTTGGCGGGGATGGCAGCACCGAAATTGCCAGCGGGCTTGGGGGCTTCGGACGTGCAAGTGTCGGGGGCGGTGACGCTGACCACGGCGGGATCGCTGCATCTGCGGGGTGGCTCGGTGGTTCTGGATGGCAACAAGCTGGCAGCGGACGCTGATCTGACCACGGCGGGGGATCGCCCGAAGCTGTCGGCCAAGGTGGTGGCGGGTGCGCTGGATCTGGCCGGGGTGTCGGGCGGTGAAGGAGGCGGCTCGGGCGGTGGGGCACAGGCGGCGGGCTGGCCTGCGGATAAGATTGAGGTGAGCGGGCTTTCGGGCTTGGATGCGGTGGTGGCACTGACGGCAGACAGCATTGATCTGGGGATGGTGAAGTTCGGGGCGTCGCAGATCGTGCTGACCAATGATCGCTCGCGGCTGGTGGCGGAGTTGCGCAAGGTTGCGGCTTATGAAGGCGTGATCTCGGGACAGTTCGTGGTCAATGGCCGCAAGGGGTTGTCGGTGGGGGGCGATTTGTCGTTTGCGGGCATGGCGTTGCAGCCGATGCTGGCGGATTTTGGCGGGTATGAGCGGCTGGTTGGCACCGGGGATATGCGGGTGAAGTTCCTCGGTTCAGGCGCGTCGGTGGATGCGATCATGCATTCGTTGGAGGGGTCGGGGTCGCTGGCTTTGAGCAATGGTGAGATTTTGGGCTTGGACATCGCGGGGATGCTGCGGACGCTGGATACGTCTTATGTCGGCGAAGGCCAGAAGACGATTTTTGACAGTTTGGGCGGCAGTTTTACCATCGCGGGCGGGGTTCTGCACAATGAGGATTTGGTGCTGAAATCGCCCTATATCACGGCGCGCGGCGTGGGGGATGTGGGCCTGGGCGCGCGCAATCTGGAGTATCGCATCAAGGCCACGGCCTTGGCGGATGATACCGGCGCGGGCGGGCTGACGGCGCCGTTGTTGATCAAGGGGTCTTGGGCAAACCCGAAGTTCTCGCTCGATTTGCAGGCAATTGCGGATGAGAAACTGGCCGAGCAGAAGGCGGCTTTGCAGGCGCAGGCCGAGGCCAAGCGGGCGGAATTGGAGGCTGCGGCCAAGGCCAAGCTGGAATCAGAGTTGGGCGTGGCGCAGCAGGAGGGCGAAAGTCTGCAGGATGCGGCGCGGCGGCGGATGAATGAGGCGATGGACGCCGAAGCGCAAAAAGCATTGCAGAAGTTGCTGGGCCGGGGGAATTGAGGGTGATGGTGTGGCGCTGAAGCCCACCGCGAAGGGGTGCGGTGGGTTGAAAACCCACCCTACAATGCCGATAAGCGGCGCGAGGCATACAAAAGGCGCGAGGGATGCTCGCACCTTTTGGGTTTTCGGGCTTAGGCCAAATCAGCCTGCCTTAGCGGCGACGATCACGCCGCGCAGACATCGGTTGGAAGGCGACGCTGACATGGGCCTCGCAATAGGGTTTGCCAGGCACCGAGGGCAGACCGCAGAACCAGAAATCTTCGGTGGCGGGGTCGCCGATTGGCCATTTGCAGGTGCGCTCGGTCAATTCCATCAACGACAGGCGCTTGGCGCGCTTTTCGACCTCGCGCACGGAAGCCAAGGCCTCGGGGGAGATTTCATTGGCAGACGGCTGCGGCGGCAAAGGTTGGCCCGCCGGAATGATCGCCTTGCGCAGCGGGATCGGCAAAGTGGTGACGCTGGCCGCGGGGGCTGCCGGCGCGGGGGCTGCCGGGCGCGGCTCTGGCACCACGCGCTCGGGGGCGGCCGCGCGCACCGGGGCTTCGACGACCACGGGTTTGGGGCTAGGTTCGGAGCGCGGCGTGACGGGGGCTGCGACCTCGGGCTCATCGGCTTCGACAGCGCTGCCGCCGACGCGATTGGACAGGCCAAGTCGGTGCACTTTGCCGATCACCGCATTGCGGGTGACGCCGCCAAGCTCTTTGGCGATCTGGCTGGCAGACTGGCCCTCGGCCCACATTTTCTTGAGCGTCTCGACGCGCTCGTCGGTCCAGGACATAGCGAACTCCGGTTCAGGGGGCTTTTGCGGGCCCGAGGGGCCCTGCGTGACAGCAGACCCTATTCTAATCTTGAATGCAGCGGATACAAGGCGGACGCGGCAATATCAAGCGCTGCGTGATTCGGTTTATCTGGGCACGCGGGCAAAGGAGGCAGATCATGCATAACTTTCAGGAACAGCGGGCGGATACGTTTGAAACCTTTGCCACGGTGGGCCGCGGCGTGAAGCTGCCGAAGCTGTCGGTGGTGGTCTATGAATTCGTCGCCGAAGAGGTCGATACCAAATGGGCGGCGGTGGAAAAGGCGCTGCGGGCGAAGGGCTTCAAGACCAGCCATGCCGGCGACGTGCTGCAAGCCCGGATCGGGCCGATTGCGATTGATGCCGAAACGGTCTGGCAATGGGAACGGTTGGCCACAGAAATCGTGCTGCCGTTTGAGTTCTACCCAGACGGATGGGAATTGGGCGACGAATAGGCTGTTCGCGCGATAAGCAAATGGGGCGGCTTTGCGCCGCAAGTCTTTTATCTCACCGCCCCGGCTTTGCGCCGGGGCAGTTCGGGTGGGCGGCGGTTCTGTGGTAGGGTGCTTGGGGGAATGTGGAAGCCTCCAGCGGGAGTATTTGCGCCAAGATGAAATTGCTCTTTTTCAAATACTCCCGCCGGAGGCACCCCGAAGCTGCAGAGCGCGGTGCCTGTGCGGCGTAAGGCGACCGCCACAGGCCTGCGGTGGAAACGCCGCCTCGGGGGGCTCGATGCCCCCCGAGGCGGCACTGGTATTGGGTGTTAGCCGCAGTTCAGCGCGTAGCTGCGCAGGGCATCGTAACCATCAGAACTGCTGCTCAGCAGGCGACCGGGGGCGCAGTTGGTGGCGTCCTCAACATACGACGCGGTTTCGGCGTCCGTCAGCGGGTAGCGCATGGGATAGCGCAGTTGGGCTTGGCGGCCATCGGTCATCACTGTCAACTGCGAGCCATCGGCCAGGGTGAACAGGCGGGCGGTGTCGGGGCGCGGGCCGGGGCTTGGCTCAGGGGTGACGCAGGCGGTCAGGCACAACGTGGCGATCAGGGCGGCGATTGGTTTCAGCATGGGGGTCTCCTTTTGCACCACGCTAGCGCGGTTATCTGTCTGCCGCGAGGAGCGGTCGCGGTGAGTGGGGTTTGCCGCCGATCCATGTCGCGCGGATGGCACGGTCGTCGCCGAGCATGATGGTGGGGAAGATCGCCTGCCAGATGTCGCGCGCGCGGCGGGTGGCTTGTTCGATGGCGGGGGTGGACTGCAGATCGAGGATGGTCAGGTCGGCCTCCATGCCGGGGGCGATGTTGCCGATCTGGTGTTCGGCATGCAGGGCGCGGGCGGAGCCTAAGGTCGCGAGCCACCAGAGTTGGCTGGGGTGCAGGGCCTCACCGCGCAGCTGCGCGACTTCATAGGCAGCGGCCATGGTGTGCAGCATTGAGAAGCTTGAGCCGCCACCGGTGTCGGTGGCAAGGCCGACTCGCAGGTGGTGGGCGAGGCTCATGTCAAACAGGCCGGAACCGATGAAGGTGTTGGAGGTCGGGCAGTGGACGAGGCTTGCTCCGGCTTCGATCAGGCGGTCTTTCTCGCGTTGCGTCAGATGGATGGCGTGGCCGTAGACGGCGCCTTCGCGCAAGAGGCCTTGGGTCTCATAGGTGTCGAGGTAGTCGCGGGACTGTGGGAACAGCTCTTTCACCCAAGCAATCTCATCCACTTGCTCAGACAGGTGGGTTTGCATCAGGCAATCGGGGTATTCGCGCCACAGTTGGCCCATGGCTGCCAGTTGTTCGGGGGTAGAGGTGGGCGAGAACCTTGGGGTGATGACGTAGGACAGCCGGTCTTGGCCGTGCCACTTTTGCAGCAGGCGTTTGCTGTCGTCATAGGCGGATTGCACGGTGTCGCGCAGGCCTTCGGGGGCGTTGCGGTCCATGCAGGTTTTGCCAGCGAAGGCGCGCAGGCCGCGCGCTTTGGCGGCGGTGAAGAAGGCGTCGACGCTTTCGGGGTGGATGGTGGCGTAGCTGCACATCGAGGTGGTGCCGTGCGCCAGCGCCAGATCGAGGTAGCGGTTGGCGACCTCATCGGCGTAAGCCCGGTCGGCAAAGCGCATTTCCTCGGGGAAGGTGTAGCTGTTCAGCCAGTCGATCAGCCGTTTGCCCCAAGAGGCGATGATTGCGGTTTGGGGATAATGCACATGCGCGTCGATGAAGCCCGCCGAGATCAGGCATTGGCCGTAATCGGTGACGCGGGCCTGCGGATAGGCGGCGCAGATGGGGTCGGCGGGGCCGGAGGCTATGATTTTGCCGTTCTGAATGGCGACGGCACCGTGGGTTTCATGCCGGGCGGCGTCGGGGCCATCCGCAAACGGATCGCCTGCGAAGGACAGCACTTGCCCCAGAAGAATGTCGGTCATTGCATACTCCGCTTGCCAAACCCGGTTATGGTATAGGCTTATGGCGTTTAGGTAAATTTCTGCCTGCCCTCTGTTTCATTGAAACAGCTTTCTGTAAGCAAGCGGCAAAGGAGTGCGTCATGGCGGAAGATCTGGCACTGATGGACGAAGATGAAGTCCACGCCGACCGGGTGGAAGCGATCCTTGATGCGGTAGAGGCAAAGGATGCCGCCCGCGTCACCGAATTGCTGGAGCCTTTGCACGCCGCTGATATCGCCGACTTGCTGGAGCAGATCGGTGGGGCGGACCGGCGTGCCCTGCTAGCGTTGTGGTCGGGCGAGATTGACGGGGAAATCCTGTCGGAGATTGACGAATCGATCCGTGAAGAAGTCATCGAATCGCTGCCGCATTCGGTGGTCGCCGAAGCGATGCGCGAACTCGACACCGATGATGTGGTCGATATTCTGGAAGACCTTGATCTGCCGCAACAGGGCTTGATTCTGGATGCGCTGGAAGATGTGGACCGGATCGCCGTGCAGCAGGCGATGGGCTATCCGGAGGAATCCGCCGGCCGTCTGATGCAGCGAGAAGTGGTGGTGGCACCTGAGCATTGGACGGTGGGCGAGGCGATTGATTATCTGCGTGAAGTGGAGCATCTGCCGGATCAGTTTTATCATGTCATTCTGACTGATCCTCGCATGAAACCAACGGGCTATGTGACCTTGGGGCGGTTGTTGTCGTCTCGGCGGAATGTGCGGTTGAAGGATATTCTGGAGGACAGTTTCCGCACGATTCCGGCGACGGAATCCGAGGCCGATGTCGCCTATATGTTCAACCAGTATCACCTGATTTCAACCCCGGTGGTTGATGCGACGGGGCGGCTGGTCGGGGTGATCACCATCGACGATGCGATGAACGTGCTGGATGAGGAACACGAGCAGGACATGCTGCGTCTGGCCGGGGTGGGCGATGATTCGAGCCTGTCGGACGGGGTTTGGGCCACGGCGAAACAGCGGTTGCCTTGGCTGGTGGTGAACCTGTTTACCGCGTCGATTTCGGCGTTTGTGATCTCGCGGTTTGAGAGCACGATTGCCAGTTTGGTGACTTTGGCGGCGCTGATGCCGATTGTGGCCTCAACGGGTGGGATTGCCGGGACGCAATCTTTGGCCGTGGCCGTGCGGGCTTTGGCCACGCGTTCGCTGACCTCGGCCAACGCCAAACGGGTGGTGTTGCGGGAACTTGTCGGCGGGCTTTTGAACGGATTGGCGCTGGCCTGCCTGCTGGGCTTGGCGGGGACCGTAATCTTTGGCGATTGGAAGCTGGGGCTGGTGTTGGGGGCTGCGATGATCACCAATCAACTGGTGGCGGCGATGGGCGGGGTGTTGGTGCCACTGGGGTTGCATCGTTTGGATCTGGACCCGGCCTTGGCGTCGGGGACATTTGTGACGACTTTGACCGATGTGCTGGGCTATCTGGCGTTTCTGGGATTGGCGACGTTGGTGCTGCTGTGATGGATTCCGGGATCGAAAAGGCCGAGGCCCGCAAGGCGGCGTTTGCGGCGCGGAAATTGGCGTTTGCAGCGGGGCAGGGGCAGGCTGCGGAGCTGTTGGCTGATGTGCTGGCCGAGCATCGCGGGCGCGCTTTGGCCGGATATATGGCGATGCGCACCGAGGCCGATCCGATGGCTGCGATGCTGGCGCATCAGGGGCCGGTTTGTGTGCCGGTGATTGTGGCGCAGGGTGAGGCGTTGCGGTTTCGCGAATGGTCGCCGGGATGCGCGATGGAGATCGGAGCGTTTGGGGCTTTTATTCCGTCTGAAGGGGCGTGGATTGAGCCGGAGGTGCTGATCGTGCCTTTGGTCGGGTTCGATGCGCGCGGGTATCGCTTGGGCTATGGCGGCGGGTTTTATGACCGGACCTTGCAGGGGTTAAGGGGCAAGCGGGCGACTTTGGCGGTGGGGTTTGGCTTTGCGGCGCAGGAATTGGATCAGGTGCCGATTGATGAATACGATCAGCGGTTGGACATGATGGTGACGGAGGCGGGCGTGCGGCGGTTTTAGCTGCGCTTGGGGCTGACCGCTGGGGGTTTCACACCCCCAGACCCCCGTGGGATATTTGAGCACAGAGGATGACAATTTTAATCAAATTGATCGGATTTTTGAAGCAGAGCGGGCCTGATCGCGGTTAGCGATCAGGCGCTGATGTAAGGAGTCGATCTGCCTGATTGCTTACTTCGCAATCGTCTCTTGGCGCACGAACATGTTGCCCCAGGCGCGGTCCATCAACTCGGGGGACATTTGGTAGGGGATGCCTTCAAACTCGCAGACCGCGATCATCTGGTCGATCAGGAAGGTCGGTTGGTAATTGGCGAAGTTGTTGGCGATGGTGGGGTATTTGCTTTTTAGCATGTAGATCAGGGTGGCTTCGTCGAGCGGGACTTTCTTTTTCTTCGCGACCATGGCGAAGATTTTCAGGAACATCTCTTGGTTGGGGCCGTCGATTTTGATCTTGAAGAAGATCCGGCGCAGGGCTGCGCCGTCGAAAATCTCATTCGGGTGGAAGTTGGTTGAGAAGATCACAAGGGTGTCGAAGGGAACGGTGAATTTCTCACCTGACTGTAACGCCAAGATGTCGCGGGATTCTTCCAGCGGCACGATCCAGCGGTTGACCAGTTTTTGTGGCGGTTCGGCTTGGCGGCCAAGGTCGTCGACGATGAAGATGCCGCCGGAGGCTTTCAGCTGCAATGGCGCTTGGTAGGTGCGGGCGGTGGGATTGTATTTCAGATCGAGCATGTCGAGCGTGAGTTCGCCGCCAGTGATCACCGAGGGGCGTTCGCAATAGACATAGCGGTTGTCGTAGCGGTTGCCGGTGCGGCGCAGGGCATTGGGATCGTCGATGGATTCCTCGGCAGAGGAATGCACGATTGGATCGAAAACGGTGATCACCTGACCGGAATATTCGATCGCACGCGGGATGTAGATCTTATCCCCCAAGGCGGCGCGGATGCCGTTGGAGATCGAGGATTTACCGTTACCGGGCGGGCCATACATCAGGATCGAGCGGCCAGAGGTGACGGCAGGGCCGAGGTTGGAAATCAGATCGGGCGGCAGGATCAGATGGCCCATGCCCTTCATCAATTCAGGCCGCGTCAGTTTGATATCGCGCACCGATTGGCGTTTCATCTGCGCCGAATAGGCGGCCAGCGGCACCGGCAATGCGCCGTAATATTCGGATTGCGACAGCGCATCCAGCGCGCGGGCTTTGCCGGCGTCGGTCAGCTGGTAGCCCATTTCATTGCTGGTCGAGGTGGCGTTCAGTGTGCCCTTGGCTTCCAGCAGGCGCTGCTGGCGGGCGGCGTCAACCAGTTCTTGCACCAAAGCGACAGGCAGGCTGATGGCGCGCGACAGGTCAGAGACCAGATCAAGGTTCATGCGGAACATGGTTTTCAACAGGATGTCGCGCATCATCACCGAGGTCAGGCCGGTTTCGGCCAAGGACTTCGGTTGCGGCGGGGCTTGCACACCCATCGGCACTTGCATGTTCATCGGCGGCACCTTTGCATTGGCGGGGCGACTGTTGCGCCCGAAGCTTCAATGCCAAGGATTGACCTAGAAAAGCGGCAAGAGTGCGGCCAAAAGATAGAAGATCAATGTTCCTGACAGCGCCAGACCCATCGGGAAGTCTTTATGGGTCCAGCTTTGCCAATCCTCTGTCGCCGCACGAAACGGCGGGATCAGGCGGGCAAGGCGGTGGGCGGCGAAGGCCCCGAGCAGGCAGGCGGCGTAGAGGCCGAGCACGAAGCGGATGTCGGCATGGATGAAGATCGGGGCCATTGAGGCCGCGAATTTCGCATCGCCCGCGCCGACAGCGCCGCCCGCGTTCAGGATAAAGCCTGCGACCAAGACGCAAGCGGCCAAAGCCCAGCCCCAGAGCCAGAGTTTGAGCGGCACCAGAATCAGCCCCAGCACCAGCCAGAGGATCAGCAGCGCCAATCCGGCTTTGTTGGGAATTTTCATGAATTTCATATCGCTCCACGACACCCAAATGGCGATGGCGAAGCAGAACGGCAGGAAGATTAGGGCAATGTAGGGAGAGATCATATCAGCCACTCAGCGCTTTGAGACTGCGCTCGGCGGCCTCGAAATAGGTTGGGGAGGTGTCGACGGCTTGTTGCAGCAGTTCGCGGCCGACGGAAGTATCACCCTGTTTCACGGCAGCGAGGCCGAGAGTGTAGTAGAGTTGGGCGCGCTCGGTCTGGGTCATCTCAATCACCGGCATGTCGTATTTGCGTTGGCCGGCGCGGGCGAGGATCAGGTTGTTCTTGGCGGTGAACAGGTTGGAATCGTAGGTGAGGGCTTCGAGGAACAGTTTCTCGGCCCCGGCATTGTCGCCGCGCGTCAGCTTCGAGAAGCCCCAGTTGTTGTAGATGCCCGAGGGTTTGTTGGTGAGGCCTGCGGCGATGTCGTAGAAGCTGTCGGCTTTCTTCCAGTTTTTCTGGCTGTCGGCGACCATGGCTTCAAGGCGATAGCGCTCGAAGGTTTCAAAGGTCGGCGGGATGGTGTTCAGCGTGGCGGCGGTGGCGGTCCAGTCTGAGGTGCGCATCTGCGCGTCGGCCAGACCGACACGGTCGTCGTTGGTGCCTTCGGGCGAGGCGATGATGGCGGTGTAGACGCTGATGGCCTCAGACGGTTTGTTGGCGCGGATCAGCGACTTGGCCAGACCGCGTTTAAGATCAATGCGGTCGGGGTTTTCGGCGCTGGTTTTCTGGAAATAGGCGACGGCCTCATTCGGGTCGCCCACGGTCAGCATGATGTCGCTGAGGTTGGATTCATCGACGACATTGACCGATTTCAAAGCGCGTTTGGACGCGGCGTCTCGGGTGCCTTGGCAACCCGCCAGAGCGGTTGCGCCAATCAGGCACAGCGTAAGCAACACAGGTTGGCGCATTTTGCGTCCTTTTTGGTCTACTGCTCAGTCTTCAAATTCTGGGTCTTCAAGTTCCGGGGGCTTCAAAGTTGCGACAGCAAGACGTAAGAGCCTTGCCCGCGTCGCACCAGTTTCATCACGGGTTTTTCGTCCTGAACTGGATCATATACAGAGGCTTCGCTGCGCGCTATCGCCAGCTTGAGATTTTCGCGAATGGAGTCCGATTGGCCACTGTCCAGCGCGAAAGCTTGCTGAAACACCCGGCGGGCTTCGCCGGATTTACCTTGCTCCATCAGCACACAGCCGAGGTTGTTCAGGGCGGGGACGTTGCGCTCGTCGGCCTCAATGGCGCGGCGCAGCACTTGTTCGGCCTGACCCAGACGGCCCAGTTTCAGATCGGCGGAACCGATGGCAGAGAGCACATCGGCGTTCATGCCTTGTTCAGACGCGGCGCGCAGATAGGCTTTCATTGCCAGTTCATACTCGCCCACCTCCATCAGGCGGTGGCCGACCAGCAGGCCATCGACGCCCTGTTCACGGCTATCGGCACCGTAGGGCACGTTGCGGGGTTTGCCGGATGCGGCAAGGCCGCCCGTATGCTGACAGGCGGCCAAGGGGATGCAGATCAACAAGGCAATCACCGCGCGCGTCACAATAGCCCCATTTTGCTGGGCTAGACGCCCGTGGTTCAGCCGCCACCGAGGGTTTTCGAGATCCCGTATACCGATGGTCCGATCAGAATGATCAATAGCGGCGGCAGCGTAAACAGCATAGTGCCAAGGGTCAGTTTTGTCGGCAATTTGTTTGCCAATTCTTCCGCCCGCATGATGCGTTTGTCGCGCATCTCGGCGGAATACACCCGCAGGGCGTCCGACATCGAGGTGCCGAAGGTCGCCGATTGCACAAGGGTGGTGCAGAACGACGAGATATCGGCGATGCCGACGCGTTCGGACATGTCTTTCAGCACCTTGACGCGCTCTTTGCCGGCCTTGACCTCTTGCGCCACGGTTTCAAATTCTTCGGCGAGCGCCGGGCAAGAGTTGCGGCTTTCTTTGGCAATGCGGTTGATGGATTGATCCAGCGACTGGCCTGCCTCAACACAGACCAGCATCAGATCGAGCGCGTCAGGGAAGCCCGAGACGATTTCGGCTTGGCGCTTTTGCACCCGGCTGTTGACCCAATACATCGGGAAGTAATAGCCCAAGCCACCCGGCAGCAGGGTGGAGATGATCATCACTTGGGTGGACACCTCGGCGCCGTCATTTCCGGTGAAGGTATACAGCATCCCCAAACCCAGCAGGCCGACGCCCAAGGCAAGCTGCGCGAAGTGAAAGGTGCGGACCGCGTTTTTCTGTTTGTAGCCGGCGCGCACCATTTTCAGGCGCGAGGCGGTCATGGTCTGCTCGTCTTGCGGTTCCAAGAACGAGGCGAATTTCTCGAGCCTGTCGGCTTTTTCACTGTGGCGCAGGTTGGCGCTTTTTTGGGATTTGCTGGCGTTCTCGATGTCTTTGCGCAGGGCTTTCAGCTTGTCGAATGGCTCGGGTTGCTTTTTCAGCAGCATCGGCAGCACGGCGACAATCAGCGCAAGACCCAGCAGACCAATCGCCAGCAATGGCCCGAGCGGACCGAAGGTGTCAGTCAGTTGCGTGTTGATATTGTTCAGGAAATCCATGACGTTTAGACCTTAATGTTGACCATGATACGCATGAAGATGATGTTGATGACGAGGAACACCGCGACGGCAAGGCAAGCCGGGATGAACACCGCGGATTTCGCGACATCGTCGTAGTAATCAGGTTTGATGATGTTGATCATGACGATTGCACCGATCGGGAACATCGACAGGAACATGCCCGACCATTTCGCCTCACCTGTGATCGCCTTGACGCGGCGAAACAGTTTGAAGCGGGCGCGGATGACTTTCGACAGGCCCTCGAGGATTTCGGCGAGGTTGCCGCCCGAAGTTTGCTGGATGGTGACGGCGACGGCGAGGAAGCGTAGATCCTGGCTGTCCATGCGTTCGGCAAAGGCTTTCAGGCTGTCGGCGACGTTACGACCGTAGGCGGCTTCATCGGAAATCATGCCAAATTCGGTGCCCAAGGGGTCGGGAACTTCCTTGGAGACGATGCCGATGGCCGAGGCAAACGGGTGGCCGACGCGCAAAGACCGCACCATTAATTCGACCGCGTCGGGCAGTTGTTCATCCATCAAGGCGATGCGCTTTTTCGCCTTGCCGTTGACCCAGAAATACACGCCGCCCACGCCCATGCCGACGGCGACCACCACACGGATCGGCAGCGCCACTTGCGTGCCAAAGGTCAGCCCGGTGAAGGCGACGCCGACCATGCCGACCATGATCATCACCAGTTGCTGCGGGCTGAAGGCGATATTGGCCTTCTGCGCCTTTTTGGCGAGGATCGAATACAGTGGAATGCCGCGCGAGTTGACGTGCTGCTCGGTTTCCTTGCGCAGTTGCTCCAGCACTTGTTCGCGGTTGTTGTTTTTCTCCAGCAGAGCCAGACGGCGGCTCATCCGGTTGTTCAGGCTAATGGATTTGCCGAACACCACCAGATAAAGGCCGTTCACCATCACCACGACGGCGACGAAGATCAGGATGTAGATAAGGGGGGCGGCTGAAATGGTCATGATACCCTCAAATGATCGGTTCGTAGATCGAGGCAGGCAGGTCGTAGCCCCATTGCTTGAAGCGGTCGGAATAGTGGCTGCGCACGCCGGTTGCGTTGAAGCGGCCAATGATCTTGCCGTTGGGCTCAACGCCGAGGCGTTCGTAGCGGAACACTTCCTGCATCGAGATCACTTCGCCCTCCATCCCGGTGATTTCGGTGATCGAGACCATGCGGCGCGAGCCGTCTTGCAGACGCGAAGCCTGCACGATCAGGTTCACAGCCGAGGCGATCTGGCTGCGGACGGCCTTTAGCGGCATTTCGATCCCGGCCATGGCGACCATGTTTTCAAGGCGGCTGATGCCATCGCGCGCCGAGTTGGCGTGGATGGTGGTCATCGAGCCATCGTGGCCAGTGTTCATCGCCTGCAACATGTCGATGACCTCCTCGCCACGGGTTTCGCCGACGATGATACGGTCCGGGCGCATCCGAAGCGCGTTGCGCAGGCAGTCGCGTTGGGTGACGGCACCTTTGCCTTCGACGTTGGCGGGGCGGCTTTCCATCCGGCCAACATGGACCTGTTGCAGCTGAAGTTCGGCGGTGTCTTCGATGGTCAGCACGCGTTCGGTGTTGTCGATGAAACTGGACAGCGCGTTCAGCGTAGTGGTTTTCCCCGACCCCGTACCGCCCGAGACGATCACGTTCAGGCGACACGACACGGCGGCTTGCAGGTAAAGCCCCATTTCCTCGGTGAACGCACCAAAGCGGACCAGATCGGGAATACCCAGTTTCTCTTTTTTGAACTTCCTGATCGAAACAAGCGATCCGTCAACCGCAACCGGCGGCACCATACAGTTGAAACGGCTGCCATCGGCCAAACGGGCGTCGCAATAGGGGTTGGATTCGTCAACCCGGCGACCCACGGCGGAGACGATCTTGTCGATGATGCGCAGAAGGTGGCGTTCATCCTTAAAGGTGATGTCGGTCAGGGTCAGCTTGCCGTTGCGTTCCACAAAGATGCGGTTCGGGCCGTTGACGAGGATATCATTGACCGATTCGTCTTTCAGCAAAGGCTCTAGTGGGCCAAGGCCCATCACTTCGTCGTAAAGCTCTTGGTTCAGGGTGGTGCGGTCTTCCTTCGACAAAGCCACCGACATCTCATCCAGCGCTTCGGCGGAGATCGCGGCGATTTCGGCTTTGAGATTGGCTTCCGAGGCCTGTTCGATCGCGGCGAGGTTGAGGTTATCGAGCAGACGCTTGTGCAATTCCTGCTTCAACTCGCCCAGACGTTCTTTGCGCTTCTTTTCCTTATCCGCTGCAACCGCCTCAGCGGGCGGGCGGGCGGGGGCCACCGCAGGGCGGCTGATGCCGGGCTTTGGCGCGGGGGCCGGAGCCGCCGGGCGCGCGGCGGCGGCGCTGGCGCTTGGGCCGGCTTCCGGTTTTTTGAAACGTGAGAACATCGTTAACCCCCAAAGTCCGAGCCTTAGCCCCTGCCGGTTTCCACGGCTTTGTTCAGATCAAACAGCGATTTCGCAAGCTTCTGGATTTCTTTGCGCAACGGGTTTTTGCCCGCATTTTCCGAGAGTGGCAGGCCGTGGTCATTGGCCTGTGTGATCTGCGCGCCGCCATCGGGAAGCTGTACTTCGATCGTGATATCAAGGCTTTCCGCCATCCGCTTCACCCGGCTTTTCGCCGAAAGATCGGTGAATTTCGGCGCGCGGTTCAATACATAGCGCAACTTTTCATGCGGCAGACCCTCGGCTTTCAGCGCCCGCACCAGACGCAGCACGTTTTGCGCCGAGCGCAAATCCAGCTCCATCAGCGCGAAGTAAACATGGGCGCGGCTGAGCACGGTTTCGGTCCAAGCGACGATCGTGCGTGGCATGTCGATGACGACAAAGTCGAAATTCGCCCGCGCCATGTCGATGATGCGGCCAATATCCTCCGGGCTGACAATATCCAGCGGCAGCATGTCGGACGGTGCGGTCAGCACATGCAGCTTGTCGTTGAAGGTCAGCATCGCGGCCAGCATGGTATCAGAGTCGGCATGGCCGGTGTCGGTCAAAAGGTCAAACACCGCCTCTTTGCGCGGCAGGTCGAGATAGGTGGCAGCCGAGCCATATTGGAAATCAAGATCGATCAGGCAGACGCGCGGGGCGTCGGTTTTCGACAAAGTTGCCAACTCCCAAGCGAGATTGGCGGCGAAGGTTGAGGCACCGCAGCCACCTGCAAGCCCATGCACTGGAAGCACCACCGCGTCTCGGTCGCCTTTGGCTTTGAACGCCGGGGTCTTTTCGGCATGGGGTTCATCCGAGATGATTGGCGCTGGAGGCGGAGCGGGGGCAGGTGCCGCAGCGGCAGCTTCAGCCGGTTTGGCTTTGCGAATGCGTTCAATGGCTTCGTGCAGAGCGCCATCAGGCAGCGGATAGGGCACAAAATCTTCGGCACCCAAGCGCAGCAGTTGATGTAGTGCTGCGGGACCGACCTGATCGGCGATCAGGATCACTTTGATCGACTTTGCCCTGGCGGTGCGGATGATCTCGGTGATCCGCGACAGATCGACCTCATCTTCGGCATCCACCGCGATTGCGACAAACTCCAGCGTGGCAGATTCGGGCTGGCCCAGGAAAATCAGCGCATCATCAAAGCCGAGATCGCCCCAAGCCTCACCGAGCTCGTTTTCCATATCGTCGATCAGCAGATCAAAGTTCTGCACATCGCGCGAAATCGTGCACGCCAGAATGGGTGCCGGATCGGGTTGTAAGTTGGCCACGCTCGTCATCGTTTCATCGTCCTTCTCAAGACATCCCACCACCGACCCCGGCCAAAATTAAGGCGCGAATGGGGCCAATCGGGGGAGCATACCTGGCCTTCGGCGCGGCATTGTTCCCATTGGGTGCAAGATGCTGGAGGATGGTGGCGAGATTGGGGCTAAAACAGCGTCAATCTGGGGTATTTCGCGCGTCAGACCGCAATTTAGGAAACGAATTCAAAAACAAAGCCCCCGCGCTTGTGCGCAGGGGCTGAGAAAGTTCCAAGTGGTTTACTGGGCCCCGTCGGGGGCGACTTGGGTTTCGATAATCTTGTTATTGGGATGCGGCGGGATCGCCCCGGCAACATAGCTTCGCCAGATGATCGCGGCATATTTGCCGTTCAACACCATCGGGTTACCTTTCACAAAGCCCGAAACCTCGGTCACTGTGCGGCGGTTGCGCTGTTCTGGGCCGGAGGTCTGGATCACCGGACGGGTTTTGCCGAACGAGGCCACGGCCTCAAGACGCGAGCCTCCAATGCCGAGGCTGGAGAGATAGCGCACGGCGGCCTTGGCGCGGCGCAGACCCAAAGCTTTGTTATAGGCGTCAGAGCCGACCAGATCGGTGTGGCCATAGACCCGGAAGCGGACTTCGGGGAATTGACGGATCCAATCGGCCTGTTGCGTCAGCGTGGCGCGGGCTTCGGGGGTCAGCTCCGAGCTGTTAAAGGCGAAGGTGATCGTGCTGGGCACTTCGCGGGCAAAGCGTTCTGCCAGCGCGATGGTGTAGTCGCGTTCCCCCGACATCACCATGGTGTTGTTCATCGTCGAGTGGCCGAAGCCGCCTTCATCAACTTCGGCACCAGCTTCGCTGGTGAAACTCGTTGGATCGCAAGCTGCAAGACAAAGCAAGGCTGCGGCAATTAGGGGGAGGGATCGCAGGTGCATCAGATCACTCCATCACATAGCCGTAAGAGCCGCTGAAATCTTGCCGGGCGACATCGCCCGCAGCGCCTTTTTGTTTACCCGCCACGTTGCCGAACAGGAAAAGATCCTTTTCAGACGGCAGTTTAACGCGGTCAGTCGGCAGCGCCAAGGCTTCGCCGCGCGTCGGCGTGACCAGATGTGGCGTGACGATGATCACCAGTTCCGACTGCGCGCGCTGATATTCCGCCGAGCGGAACAAAGCGCCGATGATCGGGATATCGCCCAGCCACGGCACTTGGCCGTTCAGATCCCGGAAATCGTCTTGCAACAGTCCGGCGATGGCAAAGCTTTCGCCGTCGCGCATCTCGACGGTGGTCGAGGTTTCGCGGCGTTTGAAGGCATTGACCGAGAAGCCCGAGGTTGTCACCGAGGTTGTCGTGTCGACCGAAGATACGGCTGCGTTGATCACCAGGTTGATGATATCGCCATCGACCACGGTGGGGGTGAAGTTCAGCTCAACCCCGAAGGGTTTATATACAACAGTGATACCGTCCCTGCTGGACACCGGGATCGGATATTCACCACCCGCGAGGAACTTCGCCTCTTGCCCGGACAGCGCGGTCAGGTTCGGCTCGGCCAAGGTGCGCACGACGCCTTTGGATTCCAAAGCCTCTAGCAGCACCGCGAATTCCAGCGAACCTGCGGTGAAGCCAAAGGCCACCGCACTATTGGCACTGTCGCGCGGGACAATGGTGCTATTATTGATGCTATTGTCACCGTTCAGCCAAGTGCCAGTTTCGCCGGTGACGCCAAATTTTTTGCCGCCAGACACCGCCAACGACGAGGACAGGTTTTTGGAGACCGAACGCTGCATCTCGGCAAAGCGTACTTTCAGCATCACCTGCTGGGTGCCGCCGACGCCCATCAGGTTCGACACCCGTTTTGGCGCATAGCGTTCGGCCAGATCCAGGGCGCGATCCAGCTTGGCGGTGGAGGAAACCGTGCCCGACATGACGATGCCGTCATTGGCGGTGCGGACTTCGATCTTCTCACCGGGCAGGATTTGTTGCAGGCGTTCCTTAAACTCGGCAATGTCGGGCGTGACATGCACATCGACGTTTGAGATCAGCTTGCCATCCGGCCCGAGCAGGGTCAGCGTGGTGCGGCCTGGGGTTTTGCCCAAAACGTAGATCGACTTGTCTGACAGCGTCGAGATATCGGCGATACCGGGGTTGGCGATCGACAGCTCGGCAAACGAGACATCGCTTTCCACAACCACGGCGCGGTTCATCGGCACGTTCAGCGGGGCCGAAGCCGACCCCTCCATCACCCGCAGTGTCTGTGCTGACAGCGGGCTGAGCGCCGAAGTTGCAAGGGCAAGCCCCAAGCAACCGGCGGTCAGGAATTTGCGCATATTCATGTGACCTGCCCTTTCGATCACGCCTCTGGTCGGGTCTTGTTATGCCCAATCCAATTCGCAAGATGACGTAAGTGTCGTTTTTTTGCAAGAATCAAATGGTTGGAGGCAGTTCCTTATGTGGATAACTTGCAACAGCAGGCTACCAAATGCGGAAGATGAAACTTGCCGCCACTATAGGAAGTGGCGGCAAGATCTGTTTTTCCAACTTAGTTGGTGCAAGCGATCGGCACTTGGGTCGCGACGCCGCCCTGACGCATGGTGACAAAGCAGGTTTTCGGCGCCTCAACCACTGCCACCGGGGCGGCAGCTGTGTCGCCATTGATGTCTTTCGTCGTCACTTTGATCTGGGTCGGATCGGTGGCAGCGCTGCTGTCATTGCCCACCAGCGACATCACCAGACGCCCGGTGGCCTGCGCTTGGGCCAGACGACCCACCTGCTCGGGCGTCGCGGCCACGGTCATGGTGCGGCTTTGAATTTCACCCGCTGCCACGGTGGCCTTGGCGTTGCGATCCACCGCGATGATCTTCACCGCGTTCTCGATGCGCTGGGTGATCTCGGAACCCGAGGCATCCGAGGAGCCGGTCCAGTAGATATCCACCCGGTCGCCCGGTTGCAGGAAGTCAGCGGCATCGACCTTGATCGCAAACGCCCGCATGCCCTTTTCAATCGCGCCGTTCAGGCCCGCCTGCTCACCCGGAGCGGTGACTTTGACGGCGAGGATCGGTTCAAACTTTTCCATCTGCCGCACCACATAGCGCGGGTCTTTGGCCTCTTTCGGGAACAGCAGTTCGCCATCCTCAAACGCGCCTTCCGGTAAAGCGTTTTTCGGCCAGTAGATGCGCTGGACATCTTCCTTGGTCAGCGGATCGCCGTAATTCTTCGCTTTGTTGACCACGAACACCATGGTCAGACCGCCAGTATCAGCCATCAACTGCTTCTCACGCGTCACCGCCGATTGCTGTTGTCCGATGAAATTCTTTGCCATGAACACGGCGGCACCTGCCAGCATCATGCCGACCACCAGCACCAATCCAAAGATCATTCGCATGTTAACCTCTTTCCCACTTGTTTCCGCAGCGTTGCAAGCTTTGCGGAAAACCCCAACTCATCTGCCGTAACCCACGTCTACGCCTTCAATGTAATCCGCCACGCCCTGCGTCGAGCTTTCCGTGCTGAAGGCCACCGGCCACAGCACGATCATTCCCAACCCGATCACCGCCGCAGACAAAGTCACCCATTCCACAGTGACCGCGCCATCGGTTTTTCGGATGAATTTCTTCAACCAGACTTGCATGTTACCTCCTTCGCGGCTTTCGCTCCGGCTACTCAGAACACCCACAATCATCGCTATAGCGCGGGATTGTGGCCGGAATCGGGATGGGCCCGTGGCGGCAATGTGGTCTAGTGCCAGATTTTGACCCGGATTTCGCACATGGAAAAGGCCGCATCCCGTCCCGGATGCGGCCCTCACCTCTGTCAGGTGATCGAAAAATCGATTACTGGTTTTGGTAGCCCGAAGAGCGGCCTTCCAAGTCGTTCACGATCGCGTTGCCCAGACCTTCGATGCCACCACCAACGGTTTTCATCACGACCATGCCGAGGCCAACGATGGCAGCGGTCAGCACGACCCAGTCAACGGTCACAGCGCCGGATTCGTCAGCGCGGAAGGATTTGAACAGCTTGCGGAGTTTCAACGTCATCATTTTGGATTTCCCTATCTTAGGAGTTGCTCAGGTCTCACCGCTTTGGATCGTTACGTTCTGGCCTCTGTTCCAGTTCGTTCACCGCTTCGGCTTGGGTTGATATAGCCGCCTGATCGTGGCGCGATTGCGGCGGGGTTAGGGTCTTTTTGGGGTGATTGCCGCGTTCACCATTTTGTCTTGCGGTTCTGTCGAAACGCGACATTTCTGTTTTGGAAACAAAGCTCTGGCCAAATTATCGGAAAGCCGCCGCGTGGCGGATGCGAGTGGTCGCCTCAGGATCAGAGGCAGCCTTGTTTGGATGCGATCAGTCTGATCGTATTCAGCGATCTTTGATCTTGCCGACGTTCCGAGGCTGCGACTGCGCTCTGTTTGGCACGGCCTGACTTCGCTGAGTTGGACAAGGTTATGATCGAAAATACTGCAGTCGTGATCGAAGTTTCAGCGCATTTGTTTCGCAAATGGAAAAGGCCGCATCCCGTCCCGGATGCGGCCCTCACCTCTATCAGGTGATCGAAAAATCCGATTACTGGTTTTGGTAGCCCGAAGAGCGGCCTTCCAAGTCGGTCACGATCGCGTTGCCCAGACCTTCGATGCCACCACCAACGGTTTTCATCACGACCATGCCGAGGCCAACGATGGCAGCGGTCAGCACGACCCAGTCAACGGTCACAGCGCCGGATTCGTCAGCGCGGAAGGATTTGAACAGCTTGCGGAGTTTCAAAGTCATCATAATTTGGTCCCTTTCTGGGGATGCTCAGGTTTCTAACCGTTCCGGCTCTGTCAGCTGCGACCTCTGTTTCGCCGCTTGCCGTTCGGTATGACCCTATATGGCGCTGTGAACGTGGCGGCAGTTTGGTCAGGGTGGGGCGTTTTTGAAGCGCTGCGATATAGTCAAAAAAATCATTCAACACACTGAAATATAAAGATATATATTTTAACCTCTGCTTAACCCCATGCCGCGTAACCGTTGCTTTCGCGCCGATTTGGGCAAAATTGCCATGATTGGCGCAGGCAAACGTGGAAATTGGTGGGTGATTCTGCGACAGTTCAGGCAATGAAAACAAGGCAGGCGGCATCCAACGTGATGCGACGGGCACAAGGCGCAGTTCTGGCAGGGTTGATTCTTCTGCTGCCGATCCCGGCAGCGGCGGAAATCATTATGAATTCCGCCAGCGGTGAGGGCTTCAAGCGCATCAAGGTCAGCGACAACCTGCCCGGCAAGCGCATCACCGTGCAGATTGATCCCGCCGAACAGGCCCGGCTGCTGGCGGCCTTGCCTGAGGTAGAGGCGCGGGTGCCCGAGGTGCCCGCCGACCCCGATGCGGCACCGACCCCCGCCCTGCCGACCCCGGCCACGGCGCAATATGGCTGGTTCTGGGATGCGGTGCCGGTGCAGCGCGATCAGATCTCGGGGCGGTTCCCCTTGGCGCTGGCGACTTTAAGCCAAGGGCCGGGCGGGGCGCGGGTGGCAGCGCCCCGGATGCAGCATATGCAAGAGATCGCTTCAAACTATGGCACCGAGATTTTGAAGGCGACGATCGGCACCGATGTCTCGCCCGCTTTGGTGCTGGCGGTGATCGGGATTGAGAGTGCCGGCAAACCCAATGCGATCAGCTCGGCGGGGGCACAGGGGTTGATGCAGTTGATTCCGGCGACGGCGGCGCGGTTTGGGGTCAGCGATTCCACCGATCCGGTGCAGAATATCAAGGGTGGGGTGGCGTACTTAGACTGGCTGATGAAGCGGTTCGATCATGATCCTTTGATGGTGATCGCGGCCTATAACGCCGGAGAGGGCGCGATTGATGCCAATTCTGGCGTGCCGCCCTATGCCGAGACCCGCGATTATGTGCCCAAGGTTTTGGCGGCATGGCAGGTGGCGCAGGGGTTGTGTCTGAGCCCGCCGGAATTGGTCACCGATCCTTGCGTGTTCAAGGTGATTTCGGCGACGAATTGAAAGGGTCCCGACTGGGGACCTTTTCAGAAGTTTTTATAATCAATGATTTACGGGTAGGCGGTAAGGGGATCTTAACGATTTCGCCAGAATCCCCTGACCTTGTTGACCTAAGCCGCGAACACATCCGCCCATTCGGGATGCTTTTTTCGCGTTGCGTTCACAAAAGGGCAGAGCGGCATGATCTTAAAGCCCTCGGCCCGCGCATCCGCCACGAACTGCGTCAGCATCGCCACGCCCGCGCCGGTGCCGCGAAAGCTTTCCGGCACTGCGGTGTGGTCGGCGATCACCAGCGTCGGCGTGGTGATCGAATAGGTCATCTCGGCCTCCTCGCCGTTCTGACGGATGACGTAGCGGCCTTTATGCGCGCCCTTTTCGCGGAGAACCTCAGTCAACGATGGTGCCTTCCGTGGCTGCGCGCAGTTCGGCCTCGGTGACGCCCTCGGCAACTTCGACGATCTTGAGGCCGCCGGGGACCACATCCAACACGCCAAGGTTTGAGATGATGCGATTGACCACGGCTTTGCCAGTCAGCGGCAGAGTGCAGGCCTTCAGCACCTTGGATTCACCATGCTTGCTGGTGTGATCCATCACCACCACGACCCGACCCACTCCCGCGACCAGATCCATCGCCCCGCCCATGCCTTTGACCAGCTTGCCGGGGATCATCCAATTCGCCAAATCGCCGTTTTCGGCGACTTCCATCGCGCCAAGGATCGCCATGGCGATTTTGCCGCCCCGGATCATCGCGAAACTTTGCGCAGAATCGAAATAGGCGGTCTGCGGCAGTTCGGTGATGGTTTGCTTGCCTGCGTTGATCAGATCGGGGTCTTCTTCGCCTTCAAACGGGAAGGGGCCCATACCGAGCATACCATTTTCCGACTGTAAGGTGACGTTAACACCTTCAGGGATATAGTTGGCCACCAGAGTAGGGATGCCGATGCCAAGATTGACATACCAGCCGTCTTGCAACTCGCGCCCGGCGCGTTCGGCCATTTGGTTACGATCCCACATATCAGGCCTCCTTCTTGCGTGTCGTGCGATTCTCGATGCGTTTTTCGTGCTGGCCCTGCACAATGCGGTGCACATAGATGCCCGGCAGGTGGATGCTGTCGGGGTCCAGCGCGCCCAGTGGCACGATTTCTTCGACCTCAACCACGCAAATTTTGCCCGATGTCGCCGCTGGTGGGTTGAAGTTGCGCGCGGTTTTGCGGAACACAAGGTTGCCCGACGGGTCAGCCTTCCACGCTTTGACGATGGCGAGGTCGGCGATGATGCCGGTTTCCAGAATATAGGTCTTGCCGTTGAAATCATGATGCTCTTTGCCATCGGCAATCACCGTGCCAACGCCGGTTGCGGTGTAGAAACCGGGGATACCCGCGCCGCCCGCACGCAGGCGTTCAGCCAGCGTGCCTTGCGGGTTGAATTCCAATTCCAACTCGCCCGACAGGTATTGCCGCATGAATTCAGCATTTTCGCCGACGTAAGACGAGATCATTTTCTTGACCTGCCGGGTTTCCAAAAGCTGGCCAAGCCCGAAGCCGTCGACGCCCGCGTTGTTCGACGCGATGGTGAGGCCCTTGGTGCCCGCATCACGGATCGCCGCGATCAGCAGTTCTGGAATACCGCAGAGGCCGAAACCGCCGCTCGCGATCAACATGCCGTCAAACAACAGCCCGTCCAGCGCCGCCGCCGCGGTGGGGTAGATTTTCTTCATAGGGGACCCTCGCAAACTCTCGCAGCTATAAAAGCGGGGATTTCGGTGAAGTCAATCGCCGCAGCGCAGCA
Organism: Cypionkella psychrotolerans; assembly: GCF_001294535.1. Classification (GTDB taxonomy): domain Bacteria; phylum Pseudomonadota; class Alphaproteobacteria; order Rhodobacterales; family Rhodobacteraceae; genus Cypionkella; species Cypionkella psychrotolerans. The sequence goes on from NZ_LGIC01000073.1 coordinate 81,788, forward strand.
GTTTGTTGTAAGTGATATGATTTCGGGTGCTTTACCCCGCCGCGCAGATGGCTATGGTGCGGCAGATTGCCAAACCCGCATGATTGCCCGCGTGGTGAAATGGTAGACACAGGAGACTTAAAATCTCTAGGCCGAACGGCCGTGCCGGTTCAACTCCGGCCGCGGGCACCAATAAAAGCAATCGCTTATGATTTTCATGCGATGTGTTGGATTTGAACGCGCGACCAGATGGTGACCACCGCTGCGCGTTTCGAATACTTGAAGACTCGCAGGCGCGTGAAGAGTTAGCGAACAGTTTGTTGGCTTTTTGCCACGGGTCGCGGCAGAACGTGGTGGTGTTAGCTGCGACGGACAGCCGGACGGTTGACGCAGGTTCGCCCCTGCGAGTTGTGCCAACGGCCTTGAGTGGGGAAACGGTGACGCCGCGCCCGCGATCCCGAGCCTACAGAGCGAAAATCGACGGGGTTGTTTCAAAGCATTCGATGACGGACAGGCAGCGAGAATGAACCGAACCTGATCCGCCACCTAAAAAAAGCGACGTTGCGGTTGAACATAGGGGTTCGGACTGTTGCCGATGCGGCCGACTTCCCGCAGGATAGCCATCATACTCGGGCAGTGCTCAGCGGTGCTTTGACTCTGACTGGACGATGACCATCACCTTAGGGGGGGCAGGATGCGATTTCACACGCCAAAGACTTTTGAACAGGCGGCAACGATTGCGGCGGGAGCGTCGGGGCTGACACGGTTTCTTGCGGGCGGAACGGATGTTCTGGTGCAGTTGCGCGCAGCGATTGTGACGCCGGATGATCTGATTGATCTCAAACACATTCCCGGCGTTAAGGACATCAGCCGCACCGCCGAAGGTGGTTGGCGGATTGGCATTGCGGTGTCGGGGGCGGAACTCGGGCGGCACACTGGGGTTTGCGCTGATTGGCCGGGTGTTGTCGAAGGCATGCAGCTGGTTGGGTCGACGCAAGTGCAGGGCCGCGCCACGCTGGTGGGCAATCTGTGCAACGGCTCGCCCGCCGCCGACAGCGTGCCGGGGATGATGGCTGCAGGCGCTATGGTGTCGGTGATCGGGCCGCAGGGCAGCCGCGCGGTGGCGGTTGAGGATATTCCCGCAGGCCCCAGCCGCACCACCTTGCTGCCGGGTGAGGTGATCACTGCGATCGTCTTGCCGCCGCGTGGGGCGCATGGCGGCGACGCCTATCTGCGGTTCATCCCGCGCACCGAGATGGACATTGCTGTGGTCGGCGTGGCCGTGAACCTGCGCCGCGATGGCGCGCGGATCACCGAGGCGCGGATTGCGCTGGGGGCGGTGGGGCCGAAGGTCATGCTGGCACCCGCCGCAGCGCAGGCGATCATGGGCACCACGCTGGACGAGGCGGCGCTGGCCGCACTGTCAGCCGCCGCGATTGCCGCCAGCACGCCGATTTCCGACAAACGCGGCACCGCCACGTTCCGCAAAGATATCGTGGGTGTCTTGGTGCAACGCGCCGCGCGCATCGCCTACGCCCGCGCAGAAGGAGCCTCAGCATGAGCAAAATCCACGTCTCCACCACGGTGAACGGCGATGCGGTCGAGTTTCTGGCCGATCCGCGCGACACACTGCTCGATTGCCTGCGCGATCAGTTGGGCCTGACCGGCACGAAAGAGGGTTGCGGGACGGGTGATTGCGGTGCCTGTTCGGTGCAACTGGACGGGGTTTTGGTGTGTTCCTGCCTTGTGCTGGGAGCGGAAGCCGAAGGTAAAACGGTGGCCACGGTCGAGGGTCTGTCCACCGGCCCCGATCTGCACCCGCTGCAACGCAAGTTCATCGAGCATGCAGCGCTGCAATGCGGCTTTTGCACGCCGGGGATTCTGGTCGCTGCCAACGCGCTGCTCGCGCAGAACCCCGATCCGACAGAAACCGAAGTGCGCTACTGGTTGGCGGGCAATCTCTGCCGCTGCACCGGCTATGACAAAATCATCCGCGCCGTGATGGACGCGGGCGCTGAAATGCGGGGGGTAAACTGATGCCGAAGGATGATTTGAAAACCGCCTACCGTCTGGTCGGCACCCGCCCGAACCGCCCCGATGGCTTGGACAAAGTCACGGGCCGCGCGCGCTACGGCGCGGATATTTCTGCGCCGGGGATGCTGCACGCCGCCGTGGTGCGCTCGCCCCATGCCCATGCGCGGATTGTTCGGATTGATGCCTCCAAGGCTTTGGCGCTGGACGGCGTCAAGGCGGTGATCACGCGGGCGGATTTTCCAACTGGCCTGACGGGCGACGATTGGAACCTGCAAGAAAACACCCTTGCCGGTGATGTGGCGCTTTATGACGGCCATGCGGTGGCGGCGGTGGCGGCGACCTCGAAACTGCTGGCGCAGGATGCGGCCCGCTTGGTTGAGGTCGAATATGAAGTGCTGCCGCATGTCATCGACGTCGATGCGGCGATGCAGCCCGATGCGCCTATCATCCGGGCGGGCACCGCTGACCATTCGGTGCCGGAAGGCATGCACCCGAATGTGGTGAAATATATCGAGTTCGGCCATGGCGATATGGACGCTGGCTTTGCCGCCGCCGATCTGGTGCGCGCGCAAAGCTACAAGACCGAAGCCACGCATCAGGGCTATATCGAGCCGCACGCTTGCCTTGGCCAGATGGGCGAGGATGGCAAAGGCGAGATGTGGGTTTGCACCCAAGGCCAGTGGTATATCCGCCGGATGTGCTCGGCTGTGCTGGGCACCGAGGCGTCGCAACTGCGCGTGACACCTTCGGAAATCGGCGGCGGGTTTGGTGGCAAGACCACGATCTTCATGGAGCCGCTGGCGCTGGCTTTGTCGCGCAAGGCAGGCGGCCGCCCGGTGAAACTGGTGATGAGCCGCGCCGAAGTGCTGCGCGCCACCGGGCCTACCGCTTCGGCCTCGATGGATGTGAAGATGGGGATGAAGGCCGATGGCACCATCACCGCCGCTTCGGTCAATTTCCGCATGCAGGGCGGGGCCTTCATCGGATCGTCGCCTGTCGGTGAGGCTTTGTCTTGCGCCTTGGCCTGCTACACCGTTCCGGCGGTGTTTCACCAAGGCTATGAGGTTCTGGCCAACCGCCCCAAGGCAGCTGCCTACCGCGCGCCCGGATCGCCGATGGCGGCGTTTGCGGTGGAAAGCCTGCTCGACGAGATGTGCGTTGAATTGGGGCTTGATGCGCTGGTCGTGCGTTTGAAAAACGCCGCGCGCGAAGGGGCGAAGGCCAGCTATGGACCAACTTACAATCGCATCGGACTGGTTGAGTCGCTTGAGGCGGCGATGGCCCATGCCAACCTGAAGGTGCCGCTTGGCCCCAATCAGGGGCGCGGCTCGGCGGCGGGGTTCTGGTTCAACCATGGCGGCGAGACCTCGGTTTCGTTGGCGATTGGCGAGGATGGCACGGTGACGGTCTCGGTCGGCACGCCGGATGTGGGCGGCAGTCGGGCCTCGTTGGGGATGATGACGGCAGAGACGCTGGGCATCGCCTACGAGTCCGTGCGGGTCAACATCGTGGAAACCGGCGCTTTGGGCGTGAACGAGCCCACGCATGGCAGCCGTGCCACCTTTGCCAGCGGTTTGGCAGCGGTTGAGGCCGCCAAGCAGGCCATTGCCCAGATGTGCGCCCGCGCCGCCGCCGAATGGGGGATTGATGCGGAAGCTGTTGAATGGCTGGACGGGGCAGCCGTTCCCGCAGGGCCGAACGCCGGGAAGTTCCCGCCGATGAGCATCGCCGAAATCGGTGCCAAGATGGGCAGCACCGGGGGGCCGATCTCGGGCCACCACGAAGTGACGGCGGGCGGGGTCGGGGCCAGCTTTGGCGCGCATGTGGTCGATGTCGAGGTTGATCCCGAAACCGGGCGCACCACGGTGTTGCGCTATCTGGTGGTGCAGGATGCGGGCCGCGCGATCCATCCGGCCTATGTCGAAGGCCAGTATCAGGGCGGTGCGGTGCAAGGCATCGGCTGGGCGTTGAACGAGGAATATGTCTATGGCGCGGATGGGCGGCTGCAAAACACCGTGTTCCTAGATTACCGCATCCCGGTCGCCTCTGACCTGCCAATGATCGACACGGTGATCGTCGAGGTGCCAAACCCCGGCCACCCCTACGGCGTGCGCGGTGTTGGCGAAACCGGCATCACCCCGCCTTTGCCCGCGCTGGCCAATGCGATAGCCGCAGCCACCGGCGCTCGGTTGCGCAGTTTGCCGATGTCGCCGCCCAAGGTTTTGGCCGCCATCAAGGCCAAAGCGCATGGTTGAGATCAACCTCTGGTCCGGCCTGCGCAGGTTTGCGGGGGATCAGGTGGTGATTTCGGTCAAGGGTGACACTGTCCGCGAGATTTTGGATGCGCTGGTCACGGCGCATCCAGCCCTGACGCCGGTCATCAAGGCGGGGGTTTCGGTTTCTGTGAATGGTCAAATCGTCACCAACATGTCCGCCGCTATTGATCCCTTGGACGAGGTCTATCTGATTCAACGCATTAAGGGCGGCTAAACAATATCTAGGGCTGTGATTAATCTGCGCCCGAAAAAGCAGCCATCTTCTGTGATGCCGTTTCTGTGATGCCGTTCGCGCGGATTGCTTGGGCGAGGTTCTGTTGCACAAATCGGCTGACGGTCGGACTGCCGCTATCGCTTGACCGACCTATCCTGCGACCTTCGTAACCGGGATGCCGAGCGCGGTGCAGCTGTTGAGCACAGCAACACGAACCTGGAACTCCGCGACCTGGCGGTCGAAGTCCCGCGCCATGAGGCGCTGACCTAGCCGTTTTACACAGGGCATTTTCGTCTCTGCACGGCTCCGGCGGTGTAGCCGCTCCATCGTCGCCAGAGTGCCCGTCCGAGATGTTTCGATGCCCGAACGGCTTCGTTGCGCGCGGCTGCCCCGGTGCTTGGCCTTCCACGGCTTGGCGTTCTTGCGAGGTGGAATGACGGCGGCAGCACCGCGTTCGGCAATCGCATCGTGGCACTTGCGCGTGTCGTAAACTCCGTCCGTTGCCCTCTCACGGTTTGCTTGCAAACCGTGAGAGGGCAACGGACGCTGGCAATCTCCTGATCGGGAGATATCTGGCTGAGCAGTTCGGGCAGCATAGGAGCATCGCCCACATCGCTGATGGCGGCTTCAACAGCCCGAACTTCCAGTGTTTCCTCGTCGATCCCAAGGTGGACCTTGCGCCAGGCACGGCGCTTTGGACCGCCATGCTTGCGCGCGCTCCACTCACCTTCGCCCTCGACCTTGATGCCGGTGCTGTCGATCAGCAGGTGCAGCGGACCCTGCGCCCTCCGTGCGGGATCTTCACGGCAAGGGGCTTCTGGCGACGGCTGAGCGTGCTGAAGTCCGGCACGTCCCAATTCAGGCCGATCAGGCAAAGCAGGCTCTCGACGAAGCCGGCCGTCTGTCGCAACGCCATGCCGAAAAGGACCTTCATCGTCAGGCAGGTCCGGACGGCAGCGTCGCTGTAGACGGGCTGTCGCCCACGCGTGCCGGTCGGCTTCGCAGCCCATACCATGTCAGGATCGAACCAGACCGTCAGTGATCCCTGGCGCTTGAGCGCCTTGTTATAGGCGGGCCAGTTCAGGGTTTTGTAGGTCGGTATGTTCGGTCTGCTCATGACATCCAGCTATCACGCTGGTTTCACAAGATGAATCCCTCATGGGATTTGTGCAACAGAGCCGTGGAGATCCGAGGGAAATATGGGCGATCCAAAAGCCGTGGGCGCACAGATCCGCATGAAGCTGCCCAGCCTGACGCCGCTGGAAGGCAAGGTCGCCAGCGATATTCTGGCGCAAGGATATAGATGCAGCAACACGCTTGCGGGAGCCTGCATCCTCAGTGCCAAGATCACCGGCCAGTCCTTCGCCCGCGACCCGAACATGTTGACCCGTCCCCCAGACTCGCCTAGCGTTGCGGTAGGTTGGCCGAAGGGGCCGAATTGTTGGCATTGTGCCGTTCATGATCGTCCGCTTGGTTTCCTAGGAAGGTTTGCGCAAGATGAAAAGCGACCAACCGATTTATATAGGGATACTCTTTTCCAAAACAGGGCGAACTTCCGTAACCGAACGGAGCATGCTGGCAGCGACTGAATTTGCCATCGGAGAAATTAACGAAGCCGGGGGCATTAATGGGCGTGAACTGGTTCCGCTTTACGGCGATCCAATGGGCGAGCCGGCAAGCTATCAGAAATTGGCTGCGAACCTTTTGACTGAAAGCAAGGTCAAAGTTATATTGGGCGGCTATACGTCGAGTCAGCGCAAGGCTGTTCTGAGCGTCCTTGACCGAGAGCCTGGGCTTCTGTGCTACCCCGCGCAATACGAGGGGTTTGAGTATTCGGAAAACATCATATACTTTGGCGCTGTTCCAAATCAAAACAGCTTGTTTTTAGGTAGTTATCTTCTTCAGAACTATTCACCTCGCCTGTATGTTGTTGGATCGGACTATGTTTGGCCCCGTGAATCTGGAAGGATCATGGGCGATCTGATCAGGTCAGGCGGTGGCGAGATATTGGGACAATACTATATTGAGGACGGCGCACCCGCAAAAGATTTTGACGTCATGATGAAGCATATCAAGAAATGCAGCCCGGATATCATTTTCAACAATTTTGTCGGCCAATCAAATCTGCAGTTCTATAATGCTTACATTGAGAACGGTCTTGACGCAGATCGGATGCTGGTCGCAAGCCTGACGACCAGTGAGGCAGACATCCAGGAAATCGGTGCCTCGGCCACCGCGGGTCATATTACCGCTGCGACGTATTTCGCATCGCAATCCAATCTGACCAACATATCCTGTCTTGATCGTTACAGGGCGGTGCGGGGCGAAGATCCACATGCGAATATGTGTTGGGATGCGGCCTACACACAGGCGCATGTGGTTGCTCAGGCGATGAGCAACAACGGCGCCGACAGCATCGGTTCGATCCGGTCGGGCATTCTAGGTGCGTCGTTTAATGCGCCTCAGGGGATGATCAAGATCGACGAATTGAACTCGCACTGCCATGTCTGGCCAAAAATCGGGATCGCTCGCAGCGACGGTCAATTCGAGATCGTCGCCCAAACCAGCCATGCCATCTCGCCGGACCCGTATCGGACGACCTATTCACTTGCCCCCGACGAGGGCGAGGCCCCGCTGGACACCGCTCTGTCTGTGCGATTGCCAGGTGCACAAGGCCTCCAAGACTGAACGTGCGTGACCATTAATGGTATTGAATGTGCGTACTTCGGGCAAGAGGATCTGAAATGCGGCCTGGACGAAACGAGCCCTTCGCCAGCGAGAAGGAACAGCCTTTTTTGATCAAGGATCTACGGTCCTTGAAGTTCTTGCTTGTCCAGCCGCAGGACAGCGAGGGGCTGGCGCTACGCTCGCATCTGGAGAGGATCGGGTGTCAGGTCCAAGAATTTTGGCCACCACCACTGTCCTATGCCGAGGATATCGACATCATTTTCGTCATGGTTGACCGGGTGATCGAAAGCAAGCTGACTTTCCATTGGCAGGCTGACGCCCAATCTGCCGTGCTGATCGCAGTCATAGATTACGAAAATCCGCTGTCGATCGACCGTCTGCTGAACATGCGCGTGAATGCGGTGATCGGCCTTCCGATCCGCCCCTTCGGAATTCTCACCAACCTGCTTACAGCAGTCAACAATCACCGCCGAGAACAGCGGCTGCGGCTGAATATTGACCGGCTGCAGGCCAAGCTTGAGTCCAGTCGCATCGTTGAACGCGCCAAACTGGCGATCATGTTGGCCGATAGCTATTCTGGGCAGGAAGCGTATCGCGTGCTTCGGCAGCTGGCGATGAAGCGGCGAACCACCGTCGATGTCGTTTCCGGCGAGATTCTGTCCGGGCTTCACTGGCGCGACGACGAAAACACCCTCATGCGGGAAGACGAGTAGGCTGCGGAAAAAGCCCGGCCCGTCCGCGACAGCACCCAACCAACCGGAGATTTCCTCCAAACCTCGCCAACACTACCTGCCGTGGCGACGAGAGTTGCGCAGGATTGGACGGATTTTCACACGGGGCCGGCCAGGAAAATTCAGCAAGCTATTCGAGAAATAGGCTGCGCGTGCTGCAACCGCTGCCTGTCTTGTCCGGGCGGTCGACCTGTAAAATTGCAACGGGGTTCGGGGGTATGTCGGCCGCGGTCGGCGCATGCGCTGAGAAACGGCAGGACCGTTGCCCTATCACAGGTTCGAGGTGATTCGCCTCCACCCCTCGTCCGGCAAAATCGACGACACCAAGTTAACCTAGCGGCAAGCTGCGAAGTGGCAGTTGTCCGCGCAGACGATGCGTTTCTGCATCGCAGCACGGCAGGCCTGGCGCCATTTCATTGTTTTTCTTGCAATATTTAAAATAAAACTCGCAGTTGCGGCATTTAAAAAATCATTTGGAGATTTGGACAGTCATCGCGTAATGTCGAAATACGCATTCAACAACGAATGCGATTTATCGCTGGATGCCATGCGCATCAAGTGATGCCCTTCCCCCCCTATCAAAATGAAATGTCGGTGCAACCGTTCGCAAAGCGTATTTCGCTCTTTGTGGTTCGCTTTGCGCAACGCAAGTGGAAAGGAATAACCCCATGAGTATGGACGGAGCAGACGTAGGCTCGACGCCAAAGCGGGCGCGCACACGGTTGGCAATTGACGTTGGCGGAACGTTTACCGATGTATTCGTTCTGGATTCGAACGGAAACCAGACCGTTGCGAAAGTTCCCAGCACGGCGAATCCGATTGATGCGATCATGAATGGCGCGGAAGCGGCTGACATTGATTGGCATGATGTCGATCTGTTCACGCATGGAACGACAGTTGCGACCAACGCGCTGATCACGCGCAATTTCAAGCCTGTGGCGATGGTGACCACCGAAGGCTTCCGCGATATTCTGGAAATCGGGCGCGGCACCCGCGAAGATCCTTGGGATGCCTATAAGGAGGGGACACCGCCCTACGTGCGGCGGCGCGACCGCTTTACCGTCCGCGAGCGCCTCAATTACCGTGGCGAGGTCATTGAGGCGCTGGATGAAGAACAGGCGCGTGAAGTGGCGCGCATCCTGCACAAGCGCAAAGTGCATGCCGTGGCCGTGTGCTTCATCAACGCCTATGTCAGTGGCGTGCATGAGCAGCGGATGGCGGAAATCCTTGCTGAAGTGTTGGGGCCGGATGTCGCCATTTCCACCTCGCATGAAACCCATCCCGAAATATTTGAGGATGATCGTTTCTCGACCACTGTCGCAAATACAATCCTTGCGCCGATTATCCGTCCCTATGCACGCGATCTCGACCGCAGAACATCCGAAGCCGGATACGAGGCCGATGTACTGCTGCTACATTCCGGCGGCGGTGTGATGACGCCCGCAACGGCCGAGAAATATGCCGCACGCCTTGCCGCCTCCGGCATCGCAGCAGGCGCGATTGCCAGCAAATACTTCGCCGAATTGTGTGGTTATCAGAACTCGATTGGTCTGGATATGGGCGGAACTTCGGCGGATATTTCGCTTGCCGAAAATGGCCATCTGCGCATGACCAATAAATGGGAGGTGGATTGGGGCCATCCGATTTGTTTCCCGTCCATCGAGGTTTTGACCATCGGCGCGGGAGGTGGCTCGATCTCTTGGCTCGACAAGGCAGGCTCGCTGCGGAACGGCCCGCAATCGGCCGGATCAACGCCGGGACCGGCGTGCTACAAGGCAGGCGGGACAGAGCCGACCAATACCGATGCGAACATCATTCTGGGACGTATCGGAACCTCCCTCGCCGGCGGAAAGAAGTCTCTGAACCGAGACGCGGCGCTTGAGGCGATGGGAAAGATCGCCAAACCGCTTAATCTTGATCTGGTCGAAGCATCGCTTGCCACGCTGCGCGTCGCAAATGCCAACATGGCCGACGCGGTTCGCCTGATCTCGATTGCCCGGGGGCACGACCCACGCGACTTCGCGCTGGTGGCGTTCGGCGGAGCTGGTCCGCTCCACGGCGTCGACATTGCGCGCGAACTCAACATCCCTGTCGTCATCGTTCCGCCGAATCCCGGTGTGACCTCGGCGGTTGGCTGCATGCTGGTCGATGTTCAGCACGACGTGACCCAGATGTTCTTCAAGGATGCTGCCTTGGCTGATCCGGCCGATATCGAGACCGCCTTCAGGAAGCTTGAGCTTGAGGGGCGCGACCGACTGGAACGCGATGGCGTGGCCGCAAAGGACATGACGTTCCAGCGCTTCGTCGACATGCGGTATCGTGGTCAGTGGCGCTCGCTGGCGGTCCCGGTTCCGGGGCAGGTCAAGTCGATGGATGAGGCGCTGGCCATCTTCCACAACGAATACGAGAAGGCCCATAACTTCCGCCGCGAGGATTTTCCGGTGGAAATCTACCGGCTGACGGTGCGCGCGATCGGTATCACGCCCAAGCCATCCTTCCCGAAAGTCGTGATCGACAAGAACGCCAAGGCGGTTCCCAAGGGCACCCGTGAGGCGTGGTTCCATGGCCATGCCAAGGCTATGACCACCAATCTTTATGACCGCGAAAACCTGCCGGCTGGTGTCACGATCAACGGTCCGGCGGTCATCGACCAGCTCGACTCGACCACCGTCATCCCGCCCGGAGACGTGGCCTATATCGACGAGTGGCTGAACATCCAGATCAAGCTTGGCGCAGCATGAGCGGCGCTTCACCAGAAACAAAGAGGAGGACCGGCATGACCGGCAAGACCAAAATCATCGAACTGTCCGACAAAGGCATTCAGTTTCCCCCGCCCCACTCCGAACGCATGACGGTGTTCAAGTCCGAGCTTGACCCGATCACGTTCGAGGTGTTGCGCAACGCCTTCGTCAACATCGTCGATCAGATGGCCGAGCAGTTGCTCAGAACCTGTTATTCCTTCGTGATCTATTGCCGCGACTTCTCGTCCGGCCTCAGCGATCCGCAGGGCAACCTCGTGATGCAAGGAACTGGCGACATTGCGGCGCATGTCGGCACACTTCACTACACCTGCAAGGCGGTGATCGAGGATTTCGGTGACGATGTCCATCCGGGCGATGTCTTTATCATCAACGATCCGTTCCGCGGTGGCAGCCACTTCAACGATACGCGCATCCTGCGCCCGATGTTCTACAAGGGCGAGATGATCGGATGGTCTCAGGCAAATGGCCATTGGGCTGATATGGGCGGCGCGACCCCGGGGTCGTTCAACATCACCGCGCTGGATCATATGGGCGAGGGCTTGCGCATCACCCCGATGCGGGTCTGGAGCAAAGGTGTCTGGCTTGGGGATGTGGCCCGGATGATCGCCTCGAACACCCGCAATCCGAGCGATGTCATCGGCGATATGCAGGCGCAGGCCGAGGCGACCGCTGTCGCCGAACGCGAGATCCAGCGGCTCTGCGATAAATATGGCGTCGAGACCATCAAGACCGCCTTCAGGGAGGTGCAGGACTGGGTCGAGGTTCTGATGCGCAATCGCCTCGCCGAACTGCCGGACGGCACCTGGTATGCTGAGGACTACATCGACCAGGATCCGAAGCTGGAAGAGGGCCTGATCCCGATCAAGATCAAGTTCACTATCGACGGCAATCACGCCCATTACGATCTTTCGGGATCGCATCCCCAGATCTCGACCTTTCTCAATGCGGCCTACGGCGGGTCTTTCGCGGGCATCGTTGCGGGAACCAAGTATCAATTCCCGGATCTGCCGCTGAACTCGGGTCTGTATCGGGCGGTGACGGTCAACGTCGGGGAACCCGGCACGGTGGTCAATGCCGAATGGCCGAGCCCTTGCGCCGGCTTCTGTTCGGGACCGTTCGAAAAGCTGATGAACTCGGTCTTTGGCCTCTGGGCAGAGATCTTGCCGGAAAGAACCATGGGCTGCGCCTTCAACCTAGAGTATCTGCTGGTCGGTGGGCGCGACACCCGGTTTGAGGGCCGTCCCTACTTCATGTGGTACGACTGGATGGCCGGCGGCTGGGGTGGACGCAACGGGCGCGACGGCTTCAACGCCACCGCTCCGGTCTTCGGTGCCCAGTATGGCGTCCAACCGCTTGAGGGACAGGAACGACTGGCACCGGTGCTGACCAAATGCCACGATTTCGTGCAGGACTCCGCCGGTCCCGGCGAGTCGCGTGGCGGACTTGGTGCCGAGAAGGGCGGCTCGGTTTTCGAGGGCGAGCGCATTGTGGTGTCTTATTGCTGCGACCGCGAGCGTTCCGTCACTTGGGGCATGTGGGGTGGCCTGCCGTCGATCCCGCATGGCGTCTGGCTGAACAAGGGAACCGAGAAAGAGCGTTATCTTGGCTCGATCTTCTCGAACCTGCCGATCGAGTTGGACGATGTGTTCACCCGTCCGTCCGCCGGTGGTGGCGGGGTTGGTGATCCCCTGCTGCGCGACCCAGAACTGGTTTGCGAGGATGTCACCGAAGAATATGTCAGCGTGGAGCGTGCACGCATCGACTATGGTGTTGTCATCCGTGTGGTGGACCGCGATCTCGCGCTTTACGAGGTCGATGAGGCGGCGACCATAGCAGAGCGCAAGCGTATCGCCGACGCCCGTCTGGGCTGGCTCGACGCCGACCCCGAGATCATCGCGGCCGGCTACCGCTCAGGCGAGTTCAATGTCATGGACTGCGTCCGGCAGTATGGGGTGATCCTTGACTGGGGCAACGGCCAACTGCTTGCAAACACCACGCGGCAGTTCCGCGAGATGATGCAACGACGGGCTGTCCCCTATTGGGGCAGGACGCTTGCCGTGCTCAGCCAGGAAGCCACGGAAAGGGTGCGGGTCGCCGCCTGACGGCAGTATCTCCGAAATTTCGGGGCGGCGAGGCAACCCGCCGCCCCCTTGTCTGGTCCACTTAGCAAAATCCACTGAATTCAAACGGATGCCGGACTGCGGACACTGCCCACCGCCAGCTTTGATGCCTTTCCAAATCAGCCTTTCAATATGATGCGACAAGCTCAAAACTGTTTCAGGCGGGTCACTACCAACAGCTTTCCATGAGGCTATGCGATCAAGCGAACCGCGGCCTTCCATGTCGCCTGTATGTTCCGATTTTCGATTTTGAAGGAAGTTCAACGATAGGAGTTGGAAGTCATGACCACTGCCAGAACCATTCCGCGCCCCGAAATCATCTACCATGACGAGCCTGAAGTCCTGCGCCAGGCTGCCGCCGAGGACTTCTCCCTGCACATTGTTCCGCCCAGTTGGCGAAGCTCGCGCTTCTCACTTTCGATGGCCTGGTTTGGCCTGATGAGCGCGATGTTCTGGGTCGTCGTCGGCAGCACCGTCGCCTTAACCGTCGGCACGATTAATACGCTGATCGGCATCGCGCTTTCGTCCGTCGTCTACGGCATCCTGTGCAGTATCGCCGCGCGTTTCGCCGCACGCAGCGGCACCAGCGTCGCGCTGTTTTCCCGTGCGGTCTTCGGACAGGTCGGGGCAACCTTTGCGGCGCTGCTGTTCGGGGTGACGATCACCTATTACGCCATTGCCGAAGGATCGATCGTCGCCATCGCCCTTCAGGACTACTTCGGCGGGCCAATGAGTCTCTGGTATTTCATCGTCTGTCTCTATAGCGCGCCTCTGGTGATGCGAGGTGTGCGGACTTGGCTGGACCGGATCAACGGTATCCTGCTGCCGCTTTATGTCTTCGGCCTGCTGGCCTGTGTCATCTGGGCCATCGCCAAGCATGGCTACTCGGCGGACTGGCTGACCCAGCTTCCGGCAGCAGGCGTTGATCTTGGCGTGCCGGGTTGGTGGTTCGCCTTCACGGTCTACATGGGTGTCTGGGTCGTCGTGATGATGACTTGGGACGTCGCCCGGTTTGGCCGCAGCAAGGATGCCTCTTTCAACGGCAATTTCACCTTTGGCATTCCCTTCTACGTGGTGACACTGCTGATCAACGCTGCCGTCGGCATGTTCATCACTTATACCATCCCGATCGAGGGGCAATTGTCGGAGACTTCGGCGATCATCGGCATTGTGGCGCTGATGGGGCCGTTCGGTGTGCTGCTGGTTTGGGTCAGCCAAACCCGGATCAACACCATCAATTTCTATCTGTCTTCCACGAACATGCAGAACTTCTTTGCGCGCGCCTTCAAGATATCATGGCCGCGCACAGTCTGGGTGATCATCATGACCGTCGTGATTTTCCTGGTCATGCTGACAAATGTCTTCGGTTATTTGCTGCTGACGCTGCAATTCCAGGGCGTCATCATCGTGGCTTGGGTCGGTGTCGCGATGACCCATATCGCTTGGTGCTACCTGCGCGGCATCAAGGCCGAAGCGCTTGAGTTCCGGCCAGGCAGGGTTCCGCTGATCAATCCAGGCGGTTTGGGTGCCTGGGTCATCGCCTCGGCTGTTGGCTGCTTGATGATGGTCTTTGGGGGCAGCTTCGGCGGTATCTGGGCACCTCCGATCACGCTCGCCATCGCCGTGGCCATCTATGCGGCCTCGCTGATGGTTGCGCGACGTAGTTGGTTTGTCGAGGATCGCCCGCACGATCCCCGCAACGAAGTCGACGATCCTTGGTCGGCTCGCATCCGCTGCCACCATTGCAGCCAAGCGTATATCGCCCATGAAATGGATCGCGATCCGTCCTCACATCATGAGCCGATCTGCCTTGCCTGTGCATCTGACCGCAGCGAATTCTTGGTTGCCGCCCGTGCGGAGGCCCGCGCCTACAGCGGAGCCGTCAAACTGAATGATCTTGCGGTGCAATCGCAGTAAAGCGCGCGCGCGAGCTTTGGGCCGCACGTTTGTTCGTGCGGTCCATTTTTATACTATGATCAGAGACTTGTGGGCCACGCAGAACGGAGAGCCGGGTTGCCTGAGCGCATCGCCTGCCTCGCCTCAGTCCGAGAGTGCTGCTTGAAAGCTTTGGACAAAGCAGCAGTCACCCGGTTTGCAGTTGCAGGAGTTTCTGACAGGCCAGAGTGAAAGCGGGCAATAAGTGCATCACCACTGACAGAGTTTTGCAATTAAAATTAGGAAGTTAGAAGCTTGACGAAACAACGAGAACCTCGGTGAAACACACGAAGGGGAGACTTAAAATCTCTAGATCGAACGGTCGTGCCGGTTCAACTCCGGTTGCGGGCACCATCGCAGGAAATGTGTTCAGAACAGTTCCTTGACCGCTTCCATCGCCACATAGGTCGAGGTGGACGCAACATGCGGCAGCGCCGAGATGCGTTCGGCCAGCACGCGGCGGTAATCTTGGATATCAGTGGTGCGGACTTTCAACAGATAATCGAAGCGGCTGGCGATCATATGGGCTTGCTCAACTTCTGGCACCGCCAGCACCGCCTTGTTGAATGCTTGCAAAGCGGCTTCTCGCGTATCGGAAAGCCGCACTTCGACAAAGGCCACATGGGCCTGGCGCATGCGGATCGGGTCGAGATTGGCGCGGTAGCCGGTGATCACGCCGCCGTCTTCCAGCCGTTTCATCCGGGCTTGGGTGGGCGATTTTGACAAGCCGATGCGGCGGCCAAGTTCGGTGGCGCTGATCCGGCCATCCATGCTGAGTTCGCGCAGGATGGCGTGGTCGAAACGGTCAAGCTCGGCCCGGTCGATTGGCATGGCGCGGTGATCCTTTTACGGCGTTTCGGCTGATAATAACTCTATAATGAGGGAAACAGCCTGTCAAACCTGCGCTATCATGGGCGAAATCTTTAGGGGGCTGCTATGAGCAATGCGTGGGCTGTGATTGAGCGTGATTCTCTGCGCGATGAGGCGACTTTGGTCGCCGAATTGATCGCCGAGGCGGGGATGGATGGCGCGCAGCGTGCTCGGGTGACGGCTTTGGGCGCGGATTTTGTGCGCCGGATCCGGGGTAGCGCCAAGCCGGGGCTGATGGAGGTTTTCCTCGCCGAATACGGGCTTTCGACCGATGAAGGCATAGCACTCATGTGTCTGGCCGAGGCTTTGCTCAGGGTGCCGGATGCCGAGACGATGGATGCACTGATCGAGGATAAGATCGCGCCATCGGATTGGGGGCGGCATTTGGGTAAATCGGCGTCGTCGCTGGTCAATGCCTCAACCTGGGCTTTGATGCTGACGGGCAAGGTGCTGGACGAGCGCGAGCCCGGCGTGGTGGGCCATCTGAAAGCGGCGGTGAAACGGCTGGGCGAACCGGTGATCCGGGGGGCGGTGACGCGGGCGATGAAAGAGATGGGGCGCAACTTTGTGTTGGGCGAAACCATTGAAAAGGCGATGAAACGTGCCACTGTGCTGGAAGGGCAGGGCTATACCTACAGCTATGATATGCTGGGCGAGGCCGCGCGCACCGAGGCCGATGCGCGGCGCTATCATTTGTCGTATTCTGCGGCGATCACCGCGATTGCCAAGGCTGCGACCACCGGAGATATTCGCAGCAATCCGGGGATTTCGGTTAAGCTATCGGCGCTGCATCCGCGCTATGAGGTCGCCAAGCGCGCCCGCGTGATGGAAGAATTGGTGCCGCGGGTGCGGGCTTTGGCGGGCTTAGCGAAGGCGGCGGGGCTGGGCTTCAACATTGATGCCGAGGAAGCCGATCGGTTGGCTTTGTCGCTGGAGGTGATCGAGGCGGTTCTCAGCGATCCGGCGTTGCGCGGTTGGGATGGTTTTGGCGTGGTGGTGCAGGCCTACGGACGGCGTGCCGGGGCGGTGATCGACTGGCTTTATGCGTTGTCAGTCCGGTTGGACCGCAAGATCATGGTACGGCTGGTGAAGGGGGCCTATTGGGACGCGGAAGTGAAGCGGGCGCAGGTTTTGGGGCTGGCGTCGTTTCCGGTGTTCACCCGTAAACAGGCGACGGATGTGAGCTACATCGCCAATGCGCGCAAGCTGCTGGGCATGACCGACCGGATTTATCCGCAGTTTGCAACGCATAATGCGCATACAGTGGCGGCTATTTTAGAGATGGCAGACGATAAGAAGTCGTTTGAGTTCCAGCGCTTGCATGGCATGGGCGAGCGGCTGCACGATATTGTGCTGACCGACAATGCGACGCGCTGCCGGATTTATGCACCTGTCGGCGCGCATCGCGATTTGCTGGCGTATCTCGTGCGGCGGCTGTTGGAGAATGGCGCGAATTCCAGTTTTGTGAACCAGATTGTCAATGAAGAGGTCAGCCCAGAAACCGTGGCGGCTTGCCCGATTTCGGCGATGGCGGCAATGCATCGGGTGACAAGCCCGGCGATTGCGACAGGGCCGGGGCTGTTTGGCGCGCGCAAGAATGCCAAGGGCTGGGATTTGACCGACGCGGGCGATCTCGCAGCGATTGCGGCGGCGCGGGGGCCGCATGAGGCGACATTGTTTGAGGCGCGGCCGATGCTGGCGGGGCACAGTGTCGGCGGATTGCGGCAAGAGGTGCGCAATCCGGCGACGGGCGCGCTGGTTGGGCATGTGCTGGGCGCGTCAGAGGCGGATGTAGACACGGCTTTGCGGCTGGCTGAACCTTGGGCGGCGGATGCCGAAACCCGTGCAGCCGTGCTGCGGCGGGCGGCGGATTTGTATGAGGCCGAGTTTGGCGCGATCTTTGCGCTGCTGGCGTGCGAGGCCGGGAAATCCTTGGCCGATGCGGTGTCAGAATTGCGCGAAGCGGTTGATTTCCTGCGCTATTATGCCGATGGCGCAGCGGGTCTGACGGCCCCTGCACGCGGGGTGTTTGCCTGCATCAGCCCGTGGAATTTCCCGCTGGCGATCTTCTCGGGGCAGATCGGCGCGGCGCTGGCGGCGGGCAATGCCGTGCTGGCGAAACCTGCGCCACAGACGCCGCTTATCGCCGCGCTGGCGGTCGATCTGCTATGGAAAGCCGGAGTTCCGGCCAGTGCTTTGCAACTGCTGCCGGGCGATGGCGCGGTCGGTGGGCTGATCACGCGGGATTCGCGCGTCAAGGGCGTGGCCTTTACCGGATCGACAGAAACCGCGCTGAAAATCCGCCGCGTGATGGCGGAGAACCTCGATCCAACCGCGCCGTTGATCGCGGAAACCGGCGGGCTGAATGCGATGCTGGTGGACTCAACCGCGCTGCCAGAGCAGGCGGTGCGCGATATTCTCGCCTCCAGCTTCCAATCGGCGGGGCAGCGCTGTTCGGCGTTGCGCTGTCTGTATGTGCAGGAAGATGTGGCCCATGCGGTGCAGGAAATGCTGTTCGGCGCGATGGATGAGCTGGTTTTGGGCGACCCTTTGGATTTGGCGACCGACGTGGGCCCGGTGATTGACGCGCAGGCGCAGGGCGGTATTCGCGACTACATCGCTGTGGCGCGAGCGGAAGGCCGGGTGTTGCGCGAAATGACTGCCCCCACGCAAGGCACGTTTATCGCCCCCACGGTGATCAAAGTGGCGGGGATTGCCGCGATGCCGCGGGAGATCTTCGGCCCGGTGCTGCATATTGCCACGTTCAAGGCGGGCGAGGTGGATCAGGTGGTGCAAGCGGTCAATGCCACCGGCTACGGGCTGACCTTTGGGCTGCACACACGCATTGATGACCGGGTGCAGGCGGTGACCGAGGCGCTGCATGTCGGCAACCTTTATGTCAACCGCAACCAGATTGGCGCAGTGGTGGGCAGTCAACCCTTTGGCGGCGAAGGGCTTTCTGGCACCGGGCCGAAAGCGGGCGGGCCAGAGTATTTGCACCGCTTCACGGTGACGGCTGTGGTGTCGAGCGGGGTTAGCCCGGATTTACCCGAGGCTGAGGTGGCCAAGGCGCTGAAAAACCTGCCCGCGCCGCAGGACGCTGCCCATGCGCGGGTGTTGCCGGGGCCGACCGGCGAGTCGAACCGTCTGACCGCCAGCCCGCGCGCGCCGCTGCTCTGCCTTGGGCCGGGGCCGCAGGCGGCTGAAGCGCAGGCGCAGGCCGTACGCGCTTTGGGAGGGCAAGCGGTGCTGGCGGATGGGCTTGCTCCGCTGGCGCTGACCCGGCTGGAGGGGTTTTCCGGGGCTGTGTGGTGGGGCGATGCCGAACAGGGGCGCGCAAGGGCGCAGGCCTTGGCCGCGCGCAAGGGGCCGATTTTGCCGCTTATCGGCGATATGCCGGATGTGGCGCATGTGATGCTGGAACGGCATGTCTGCATCGACACCACGGCCTCGGGCGGCAATGCGCAACTGCTCGCCGAGGTTTCGGGGGGGTAGAGGTATAAGCTTTGGGCGGCCTTGGCAGGGTTTTGCGACAATGCTAGGCCGTCTGAGAGCGTGTTGCTCGGGTTAATGTGGAGTTTTACGATGCGTTTGATCGCCCCCCTCGCGGTGCTTGCCACCGTGCTGAGCCTGTCGGCTTGCAAAGAAGAAAAAGCTGTCTGCACACAGGAAGAGGCGCAGAAGAAGGTCACCGAAATGATGACCAAGATGCAGGATGTCGCCACCAACCACCCGGAAAAAATGGAAGCTTTGAGCAAAAAGGCGCAAGAGCTGCAAAGTGATCTGTCGGGTGTCGCCAATGACCCGGCCAAGGCCTGTGATGCGGTTGATCAACTGATCAAGGCTATGGAATAGACTGATTTTATGCAGAGCCTGCCCCGGATGCGGGCGGGCTCTTGCATCTGTGGGCGCAGGCTTTAGGATTTCAGCGATATCCGAAAGTCAGGCCAGATGTTTCCCATCCGCGATCATAACCCTTCGGGCCGTGCGCCCTATGTGACCTATGCGCTGCTTGCGGTGAATATCGCGGTGTTTTTGTTCTATTGGTTCAGCCAGCCCAGCGAATTTGCGCTGGCGAAGTTCTACTACACTTGGGGTCTGGTGCCGGCTTGGCTGATGCAGGGTGACGGGTATTCTGGCCTGATCACCCATATGTTCCTGCATGGCGGCTGGATGCATCTGGCGGGTAACATGCTGTTTTTGTGGATCTTTGGCGACAATCTGGAAGATCAGATGGGGCATGTCAGCTATCTGCTGTTCTACCTTGCCTGCGGGGTGCTGGCAGCCGGGTTGCAGGTTGCGGGCGATCCGGGGTTTGACGGGCCGCTGATCGGGGCCTCGGGGGCGATTGCAGGCGTGCTGGGTGGCTATTTGGTGCTGTTTCCGCGCGCCAAGATTGATGTGTTGTTCATCTTCGTGATCTTTTTCCGGGTGTTTTCGATTCCGGCTTGGGTCGTGCTGGGAGTTTGGTTCGCGGTGCAAAGCTTCAATGGCTATTCCGCGACCGAGGATGGTGTGGCCTATCTGGCGCATATCGGCGGGTTTATTGCTGGGGCGGTGTTGGTGCTGCCTGTGCTGATGCGGCGCGGGGGGGCCGGGTTTTGGGCGCAGAACAGGGGCAAGCCACCGCATCCGGCAGCCGAATATCCGGTCAGCCCCAGCCGCATCCCGCGTGTGCCCAAACGTTAATTTAGGGCGCTAGGGGTGTAGGCCGGGGCCACGATTTTTCTCAAAAATCGGTTTCGCGGAGCGTCGCGCGCTTATGCGTCGCGGATGATTTTGGTCAATGGCGCGAACAGGTTTTCATTGGCGCAGATCAACGCACCTTTTTCCAAGATGTCATAGCCTTCGCGCACCGGGCCGATCAGGCCACCGGCTTCTTTCACCAGCAGGATGCCAGCAGCGATGTCCCACTGCTGCAACTCACGCTCCCAATAGCCGTCAAAACGGCCAGCGGCGACGTAAGCGAGGTCCAGTGAGGCAACGCCCCAACGCCGCATCCCGGCGCAGGCGGGCATCAGGCGGGCGAGGTCGGCGAGGGTGGCGGGCAGGGTTTTCTTGGTGCTGAACGGCACCCCGGTGGCGAAGACGGCTTCATGCATGGCGCGACGACCAGACACCCGCAGGCGGCGGTCGTTCATCCAAGCGCCCGAGCCTTTTTCGGCCCAGAACATCTCATCCTTGGCGGCATCAAAAACCACGGCAGAAGTGATTTCGCCCTTATGCTCGAGTGCGATGGAAATCGCCCAATGCGGCATGCCGTGCAGGAAGTTGGTGGTGCCGTCCAACGGATCAACGATCCAGCGGCGGGTCGGGTCTTGGCCGTCTTGCTCGCCCGTCTCCTCGCCAAGCCAGCCATAGGTGGGGCGGGCGCCCATCAGATCCTCTTTGATGATCCGCTCGGCTTCGCGGTCGGCTTTGGTGACAAAATCACCGGGGCCTTTGGTCGAGACTTGCAGGTTCTCGACCTCGCGGAAGTCTTTCACCAACGCTTTGCCAGCGCGGCGGGCGGCCTTGATCATCAGGTTGAGGTTGGCACTGCCTTGCATGGGCGGGGACTCCGGTGGCGTCTGGGGTGGGGCGTAAGCTGGGGGGCATACACGGGTGGGGGAAAGAGCGCAAGGCGGCGGGGGCGTTAAGGCTGGCGGTTCAGTTCCGCTGTGAAGA
This sequence comes from Cypionkella psychrotolerans, assembly GCF_001294535.1. Classification (GTDB taxonomy): domain Bacteria; phylum Pseudomonadota; class Alphaproteobacteria; order Rhodobacterales; family Rhodobacteraceae; genus Cypionkella; species Cypionkella psychrotolerans. The sequence goes on from NZ_LGIC01000073.1 coordinate 103,064, forward strand.
AGGCTTCCGGGCTGTCGACCTCGATCAGACGGCGCTTTTCGACTTGCCAGAAGCGCGAGCCGACTGCGCGGATGAAATTGCGGTCGTGGCTGACCAGCAGGCAGGTGGCACCTTGAGTGAGCAGTTCTTGTTCGAGCGCCTCTTGGCCTTCGATGTCTAGGTGGTTGGTTGGCTCGTCCAGCAGGTAGAAATTGGGATTTGAGAGGCGGAGGAGGAGCATCGCAAGCCGGGCCCTTTGGCCGCCTGACAACTTGCCGAGGGGGCGGGGTTGCCAATCGGGTTTGATGCCTGCGCCTGCGAGCAGGGTTTTGGTGGTTTGATCATTGGCGTGCTGGCTGATCAGGGCTTGCGGGGTCATGCTGTCAGGCAGTTGCGCGAGGTTTTGGTCGGAATAGCCGAGGGCGAGGCTGGCGGCTGCTTTGATCGTTGGGTGTTGGGCTTGGATCGCAGCGAGCACGGCGCGGATCATTTGGGATTTTCCGGTGCCGTTTGCGCCCAAGATCACCACGCGGTCGCCGCGTTCGATCCATTTCTGGCCTGTATGGAACAGCGGGCGGGCGTCGGGCGTGGCGATGGCGGCATCGTTCAGGGTGATCAACGCTTTGGCATGGGTGCCGGAATTGGCCAGTTTGATCGCGCCCGACGAGGTTTCGCGATGGGCGGGGCGGGCGGCGGCCTCTAGCTTTTCGGCGCGGTCTTTCAGCTGTTTGGTCTTGGTGATCAACAGATCAGAGCCGGAGTTGATGCCGATGTTTTTCAGCTTGGCGGCTTGGCGGCGCAACTGGTCGGCTTTGTTCAGATCATTCTCAAAACGGCGAGAGTCGGCGGCGTCGGATTCCTCCAACGCGGCGCGGGCGCGGGAATAGGGCAGCGCGAACATCCGGCTGGAGGTGGCGCGCAGGAAAAGGCTGCGCGTGGTGGCTGCATCAAGGAAGGCGCGGTCGTGGCTGGTGGTGATCACGGCGGTATCGCGCGGCAGGGCGGTGAGCCAGCGTTGCAGGATGCCGATGCGGGAAAGGTCGAGATGGTTGGTGGGCTCATCCAGCAGATAGAGGTCAGGCTCATGGATGGCGGCGCGGGCCAACAGGGCAGTGCGTTGCCAGCCGCCAGAGAGGGCAGACAGAGGCGTGTCACGCAGGGCTTCGGGCACGGAGAGGTCATCCAGCACAATCTCGGCCCGCCACGACTCATATGCGGCTTGATCGGGCGGCAGGGCGGCGAGGGTGGCCTCGCGGAAGGTCAGGGGCAACAGGCTGGCGGGAACATCTTGATCGACCAGCGCGGATTTTAACCCACGGGTGCGGGTGATTTCGCCAGAGGTCGACTCCAAGGTTCCGGCCAAGCAGCGCAGAAGTGAGGATTTTCCGCGCCCGTTGGCGGCGATCAGGCCGAGGCGGTCGCCGCGCTCGATAGAGAAGGTCAGATCGCTGAACAGGGGTTGGCCGAGGGTCAGGGCCAAGGATTTGGTGGCAAGCAGGGTCATGGGTTTATCCGCATAGGAAATAGCGCGAAAGCGCCGTTAGGGGCGGACCGGGAAACCTGCGATGCGGCTCGGGTCAGCCCTGCGACAAAGGCAGGGCTGCGACAGGGCCATAGGTGCGTGGGTGGCAGATCAAGATCATGCACCCCTCCTGTGGCTTCGTGTGCCCCGACAGGCTACATTTTGCCCGAACGAAGGTCAATCAGCGGCGGAGATCAATCATGCGCAACCGGGGCTTCACCGGGAGCCATCACGCGCGGTTGCGCTTTTTTCAGAAACCACGCCAAGGGCAAAGCGCACAGCGTGATCACCATCATCAGATAGAAATCGTCGATGTAGCTGATCATCAGGGCTTGGATTGAAACCAGACCATCCATCTGTTGCAGCGTTGCGGCGGTCAGCGTGCCGGGCGGCACCACCATGTTAAAGTTGGGGTTGAAGGATGAGATCGCCACCGACAGATCGGCATGGTTGACCTGCACATTGCGGGTCAGCATCAGCGTCACCATCGAAATCCCAATCGACGAACCGATATTGCGCACCAGTGAAAACAGACTGGTGGCGTCGGCGCGCAGTTCCGGTGCGATGGTGGCGAAGGCGATGGTCGACAGGGGCACGAACACCAGACCGAGGCCCAAACCTTGCAACACGCCCGTCCAGATCACCGGGCCGGGGCCCATTTGCGGGGTAAACCCGGTCATAAAATATAGCGAGGCGGCGGTCAGGATCAGGCCCACTGACACCAGCAAGCGCGCATCGGTTTTCTGCACCAAGCGCCCGACGATCAGCATCGAGGCCATGGTGCCCACCCCGCGCGGACCCATCACAAGCCCGGTGGTGATCGTCGGATAGCCAAAAATGCGCGACAGCATGGGCGGCAGCAGGGCAAGCGAGGCCAGCAGGATGATGCCGATGATGAAGATGAACACCAATCCGGTGGAAAAATTGCGATCCAGGAACATCCGCGGCTCTAGGAAGGGTTTGTCGGCCCCCATGATATGGATGACGAACACCCACATCCCGGTCAGGGTCAGAAACAGATAGAGCCAGATTTCAGTGGACGCGAACCAGTCAACCTCACCGCCGCGATCCAGCATCAGTTGCAATGCGCCGATGCCGACGGACAGCATGCCAAAGCCGAAGAAATCAAAGCGGCGTAGGCGTTTGACGGATTTCGGCAAATAGGCGGCGCATCCCAGAAAGGCGATGATGCCGACGGGCAGGTTGACGAAGAACACCCAGCGCCAGTTGAAGCTTTCCGTCAGCCAGCCGCCCAAAGTCGGGCCGATGATCGGGCCGACCATGATGCCAGCGCCCCAAAGCGCCATGGCTTGTCCAGCTTTTTCGCGCGGATTGATGTCCAAGAGGAAGGTTTGCGACAAGGGCACGATGGCCGCGCCGAAGATGCCCTGCAGCAGGCGGAACAGCACCATCGACGGCAGGCTCCACGCGAGGCCACAGGCGATTGAGGTGATCACGAAGCCCGCGATAGAGATCAGGAAGAACTCACGTTTGCCGATGCGGTCGGAAATCCAGCCCGTCGCCGGGGTCATGATCGCGGAGGCGACGATATAGCTGGTCAGCACCCAAGTGATGGTGTCTTGGGATGCGCCAAGGTCGCCCGTCATGGTCGGCAAAGCGACGTTGGCGATGGTGGTGTCGAGCACCTGCATGATCGTCGCCAGCATAATCGACAGCGTGATCAAGCCCTTATGCGGGACTTCTGTGGTGGGGGCGGTGCTCATGGCGGGTTACTTCAGGAAGCTGGGGAGCAGGTCTGACAGGCTGCGGTGGCGGCCCGTGTCGACCGACACAGAGGCACTGACGCCCGAGGATAGGCCTTTGGCATCCTCGGGGTTGAGCAAGCGCAAAGTGACGGGAACGCGCTGGGTGACTTTGACCCAGTTGCCAGTGGCGTTTTGGGCGGGCAGCAGCGAGAACTCGGATCCCGTGCCTGCGCCAATGGCGGCCACGACCGCCTCGATCTTGCGACCGGGGTTCATGTCAAAGATGATTTCTGCCGGAGAGCCGACGGTAATGCCTTCCAACTGGGTTTCCTTGAAGTTGGCATCGACCCAAGTATCATCGGTCTGCACCAGCGCAAACAGACTTTGCCCGGGGGCGACCATCTGGCCCGGTTTGAACGACGAGGCTTGGTAGATCACGCCATCGGCGGGGGCTTTGACCACGGCATTGGCGTAGTTGTAGGCGGCCTGCGCGCTGGCGATCACGGCGGCGCGGACGGCGGGGTGGTTGTCGGTTGGGATCAGCGGATCACCCCCGATGGCCGCCAAGGCCGAAGCGACGGCTTGCTTGGCGAGATCGCGTTTGTCGAGGGCGGTGCGTTCATCATGGCGGGCGTCGATCAGGTTGGAATCGGTGGCCACACCCTTGGCACCAAGGCTTTCCTGCCGCTCACGCTCTGTGGTCTGGTACGCGGCTTCATCCTCGGCCAGTTGCAGGTTGGATTGGGCGGTGCCATAGGCCAGCTTCAACTGCTCGACCGTGATGCGGGCGGCGGTGACAGCGGCATCGGCTTGGGCCTGCGCCAGTCTGTAGGGCACCGGATCGACTTGGAACAGCACGTCGCCAGCTTTGACGGTCTGGTTGTCTTTCACCAGCACTTTATCGATCCGTCCCGCCACCGAGGAGGCGACCGAGATGCGGGCTTGGTGCAAGTAAGCGTTTTCGGTTTCTTCATAGCGCCCGCCCATCAGCCAATAGGCGCCCGCTGCGACCAGCAGCACCAAGGGGCCTGCGATCATCAGCACCCGGCGCTTTTTGCGCGGGGCTGGGGTGGGGGCTGGAGCGGACATCGGGGTGATCGGGGTGACAGTTGCAGGCGCGTTCGCTGCGGGGCTGTTGGTGGAGGTGGCGGTCATATCAAGTGTCCTTAACGTCTGCCGCTGCATCGCACACGGCCTGAGACAGGGTTGCAGTCACCGTGGCAAGCCCGGCGATAAGGGTGGCGCGCGCTTCGGGCGCAAGGGCCGACAACGCCTCGGCAAAGACGGAATCCGCCATCGCCTTCAGGTCATTCTTGATCAGCAGGGTCGAGGCTGTCGGCACGATCACCCGCACACGACGATCGTCGGGGTCTGGCTCGCGGGCGACCCAACCGGCTTGCTCCATCCGATCCACCAGCCGCGAGACCGAGATCGGCTCAATCTCCAGCTTGTCAGCGATGCGGGCCTGGCTGGCGCGGCCTTCGCGCAACACCACGGCCAAAAGCCGCCACTGCGCCGAGGACAGGCCATATTCCAACGCCCGCTGCGCGAAGCGTTTGCGCACCAGACGGGCGGCGTCGTGCAGCAGAGGGCCAAGCTGATCTTGTGCAAAATTCATTGTGCATAGATATAATAAGCCTGCTTATTATTCCAATGCAATTCTTGCATGGCTGCATTGCAGTCTGCGCGGATTAGTCGCGGTGTGGTTTGTTCAGAACCGGCAAGCCGCCACCGCACAGCGCACAGGCACACGATTTTCGATGCGTGCTGCGCGGTAGGATCATGACCCGCGTTGCAGCTTCACCGCCTCGGAGCGGCCCAATTTCAAGAAATGGCCGATATAGGGCTTGCTGGCGTCTTCCACGCGGGTGGCGGCATAGAGGCGTTTGGTGATGCTGCCCGGCCCCAACGGGCGGGTGACGTAATCGGCGTTGGATTTCACATCGCGCAGTACCCAATCGGGCAATACTGCCACGCCGCGATTAGAGCCCACCAGCATCAGGATCACCGCGGTCAGTTCCACCGGGCGCTGGGCGCGGGGCTCAATGCGGGCGGCGGTCAGCAGTTCGGTGAACACGTCGAGCTTATCGCGCGGCACGGGGTAGGTGATCAGGGTCTGGTCGCGGAAATCTTCCGCTTCGATCATTGCCTTCGCCGACAGCGGGTTCTGCGATGAGGCGATGAACATCGGGTGATAATCGAATAGCGGGTTGAAAGAGATACCCGGCAGCGGTTCGGGGTTGGACGAGATCACCAGATCGACCTCTTCGCGCAAAAGCGCGGGGAAACTGTCAAAGGCGAGGCCCGCACGGATATCGACATCGACCTCTGGCCAAGCGTGGCGGAACAGTTCCAGCACCGGAAACAGCCAGTCGAAACAAGCGTGACATTGGATGGCGATGTGCAAGCGGCCAGTTTTGCCCGCTTGCAGCGCGCGGAATTCTTCCTCCAGTGCGGTGATTTCTGGCAAGATGCGTTCCGCCGCGCGCAACATACGGATACCCGCCGCCGACAGCGTCATCGGTTTAGAACGGCGCACAAACAACTCCATCCCGACCTGCGCTTCCAGTCCCGCGACCTGATGCGACAGCGCCGATTGCGTCATGCTCATCAGATCGGCAGCACGCGCCAGGCCGCCCGCCTGATGGATGGCGCGGATGGTGCGCAGGTGGCGGAGTTCCAGGTACATGCGCGACTTTCATCATTATGGTGAAAACTATGAATTGGCTTCAATTTACGCGCGGTGGCATAACGGGGTCAAGTAAAAGGAGCTTCCCCATGCCTGCACCGCGTATCTCATTTGAATTCTTCCCGCCGCAATCTTTGGACGCCTCGTTCAAACTGTGGGAAACCGTGCAAGTGCTGGCACCGATGCAGCCGAATTTTGTCTCGGTCACCTATGGCGCGGGCGGCACCACCCGCAAGCTGACGCATGACGCGGTGGCCACGATCAAGCGCAATTACGGGCTGAACGTGGCCGCCCATCTGACCTGCGTTGACGCCAGCCGCGCGGAAACGCTTGAGATTGCGGAAGCTTATGCCGAAGTCGGCGTGACCGAGATTGTCGCCCTGCGCGGCGATGCCCCGAAGGGTGCGGATCGCTTTACCGCGCATCCTGACGGTTTCGCCTCGTCGGTCGAACTGGTCGAAGCCTTGGCGAAAACCGGGAAATTCAAGCTGCGCGTTGGGGCCTACCCCGAGCCGCACCCGGATGCTGCGGATAAATTCGCCGATGTGAGCTGGCTGAAGCGCAAGATTGACGCCGGGGCCAGCAGCGCCATCACGCAGTTTTTCTTTGAGGCGGATACGTTCTTCCGCTTCCGTGATGCTTGTGTGAAAGCGGGCATTACCGCGCCAATCATTCCGGGCATCCTGCCGATCCAGTCGTGGGACGGCACCAAGAAATTCGCCGCCCGCTGTGGCGCAAGCGTGCCTCAACGCTTGGATGAAGGTTTTGCGGTGGCCAAGCGTGACGGGCGCGAGGATTTGCTGGCGCTGACCCAATGCACCACCCTGTGCAGCCGCCTGATCGAAGGCGGCGCTGAAGATCTGCATTTCTACACCCTCAACCGCCCGGAACTGACCCGCGAAGTTGTCCGCGCTTTGGGCATTGCGCCGGAACTGTCCCCGCAAATTGCACTCGAAAAGGTCGCTTAAGCGTTAACGTCTCCCTGACGGCAGGTCCCCCAGGATCAGCGACCCCACTCGCGCGCCTCCCCCCACGGGAGGCGCGTTTTTTCTATGCGGGGGTGGGCAGGATGCGGTAAAGCTTGGAAAATATCGCAAGGATACCCGCAATGAAGCCGATTTTCGTTCTGAATGGCCCGAACCTGAACATGCTTGGCCTGCGCCAGCCCGAGATTTACGGGCAGGAAACCTTGGCCGATGTGGAGGCGGGGCTTTCGGGGCTGGCGGCAGAATTGGGGCTGGCGGTGGAATGTATGCAATCCAACCACGAGGGCCAGCTGGTCGATTGGATTCAAGACGCGCGCGGGGTGGCGGCGGGGATCATCATCAATCCCGGCGCCTATTCGCATACCTCGGTGGCGATCTTGGACGCGCTGAACCTGTTTGAGGGCGTGGTTTTGGAGGTGCATATCTCGAACATCCACAAGCGCGAGGCGTTTCGGCATCATTCCTTCGTGTCGGGGCGGGCGGAGGGCGTGATTGCGGGCTTTGGCACCGAGGGCTATCTGCTGGCGCTGCGGCGGATGGCGTCTTTGCTGAAGCGCTAGGGTCGTGGCGGCCTCCGGCGGGAGTATTTTTACCAGTATGAAATGCTTTCGATGGCATCCTGAGGCGAAGGTCGTGGGCGACGATCGGGCGTTGCGTGACGCGTTGGCGGTGCCGGGGCGGGCATTTCGGATTGGCGGGGCGGGCGCACTGCCTGTGGGCGAGGGGGTGTTTGAGACGCTGACTTCCGGCTCCTCGGGGCAACCCCGGCGGATTCTGCGCAGTATGGAGTCGTGGATTGCCAGTTTCGCGATGAATGCGGGGTTGTTTGGCATTGGGCCGGGGATTCGTGTCGCGGTGCTCGGCGATCTGGTGCATTCGCTGGCTTTGTATGGCGCGCTGGAGGGGCTGCATCTGGGGGCCGAGGTGGTTTTGCTGGGCGGCGTACGGCCGGATCGGCAGGTGCGGGCTTTGGCGGGGGCTGGGGTGATTTATGCTACGCCTGCGCAACTAAGGCTGTTGGTGGAGGCCGGGTGGCAGGCCTCTGGGCTGATCCTGGTTGGCGGATCAAAGCTGGACGCGGGGCTGCGGGCGGCGTTGAGCGGCGCTGAGGTGCGCGAGTTTTATGGCGCGGCGGAGGCGAGTTTTATCACTTTGGCGGGGCCGGATGCGCCTGCAGAGTCGGTGGGCGCGGTTTATCCCGGCGTCGAGCTTGATCTGCGGGCGGGACAGATCTGGGTGCGCTCGCCTTATCTGTTTCAGGGCTATGCCGGGGCGGATGCGGGCGGGGCAGTTTGGGATCAGGGCTGGCTGTCGGTGGGCGAGATGGGAAGGCTGGAGGGCGGCTATCTGTATCTGTCGGGACGCGCCGGGCGGATGGTGACCGTGGCCGATCAGAACGTGTTTCCCGAGGAGATCGAGAGCTTTATCGCTGGGCTGCCGGGGGTGGCACGGGTGGCGGTGCTGCCGCGTCGCGATGCGTTGCGGGGGGCTGTGATGGTGGCGGTGGTGCACGGGGATCGTTCGGCTGAGGCAGCGATACTAGCGGCCTGTCGGGGCCGATTGGGCGCGCTGGTTGCCCCGAGGGCGGTGATTTGGGTGGATGATTGGCCGGTGCTGGCCTCGGGCAAGACCGATCTGGTGCGGTTGGCGGGCGAGGTCGGGCTGTGAGCGTGATCTTGGCCGCGAAGCGGACGGCGGTGGTGCCTCGGGGCGGGGCGTTTGCGCGGTTGGAGATTGAGGAATTGGGCGCGCCTGTGGTGCAGGCTTTGCTGGCGGCGGCGGGGATGGCTGCGGCTTCGGTGGATGAGTTGATCTGCTCCAACGCTTTAGGGGCGGGGGGCAATCCGGCGCGGCGGGTGGCTTTGGCTGCTGGGTTGCCGGAGCGAGTGGCGGGGCTGTCGGTAGACCGACAATGCGCGGGGGGGCTGGATGCGGTTTTGTTGGCGCGGGCCTTGGTGGATTCGGGGGCTGCCGAGGTGGTGATCGCGGGCGGGGTGGAGAGTTATTCTCGGCGTCCGTTGCGGCTGCGGACCGATCCTGAGGGGGCGGCGGCGGTGGCCTACGATCAGGCGCGGTTCACGCCTTGGAGTGATCGTGATCCGGGGATGGCGGAGGCAGCGTTTGCGCTGGCGGCGCGGCTGGGGATTTCGCGGGGCGCGCAGGATGTTTGGGCGGTGGAAAGCCACGCCAAGGCGCGGGTGTGTGACGGCGAGATTGTCGAGGTTGCGGGGCAGGTTCGGGACGCGTTTGCGCGGGGCTTGAGTTTGGCGGTGGCGGCGCGGGCTAAGGTGGTCTGCGGGTCGATCACGGCGGCGAATGCGGCGGTGGCGGCGGATGCTGCAGCGTTTGTTTTGGTGGTGTCGGATCGGGTGGCAGCGGGGCGGGGGTTGCGGATTTTGGGCGGGGTGACGCTGGGGGGCGATCCGGTGGAGCCGGGGTTGGCTCCGGTGGCGGCCATTCGGGCGGTGTTGGATCGGGCTGGGGTTTCGGCTGAGAGGGTGGCGGTGGCGGAGATTATGGAGGCCTATGCGGTGCAGGCGATGGCTTGTGTGAGCGGGGCGGGGTTGGATGTACGCCGCGTCAATATCGGCGGCGGGGCGCTGGCGCGCGGGCATCCGATTGGGGCCTCGGGGGCGGTGCTGGCGGTGCGGTTGTTTTATGAATTGCAGGCCGGGATTGGCCTTGCCGCGATCGCAGCGGCGGGGGGGATTGGGACGGCTTTATTGGTGGAGAGATAGGTGTGTCCACGCGTGGACAGAGAGGCGGATTATGTGATTTCAATGGGTTATGGGGGGATCATTAGGGTTTTGTTAAGCTATTCACTTGCGCCATGTAGCTATGCTGGTACGGGAGTTTATAGCCTGATCTGAGTTTGTGGTGGGCAAGGCAAGCCCGAATCAATGCGTGCCTCGTCCCATGATTTTTGACAGAGCGCCTAAAGTGGTATCCGTTTTATCTGACCCAGAAGCCTCACAATGCGCGCAGCAGTTGGCGCGCAGGTCTTGGCGCGCAGTGTATGGGTCAAGATAAACGAGAAACCGCTCTAGGCATTGGCCACGCGCTTGGTGCTGGCTTGCGGTGTCAGGGCGAACCAACCCGGCGTGGCGTCAATCACCGCCCAAAGTTTTTCGGGGATGGCGAGGGCGGTGACGTGCTGGGGGTCGAGCGTGGTTTCGATCTGATCGGCGGGCCCGGTTTCAGCGAGTTCGACCCAATCGGGGTTCATGACCAAGCCTTGACCGACAGCCGCGACCGAGAGGCCGAGGGCCAAGGCTTGGCTGGCCTGTTCGGGCGTGCGCAAACCGCCCGCGGCGATCACCGGAATTCTGCCAGCGGCACAGGCTGCAACGCGCGCGGCAATCGTCTCGCCATTTGGATCGTTCATCGGGCGGTCGTTCAGCACGCTGGCGAGCGAGGTATGGATATAGTCGATGCCAGCGGTGATCAGATGATCCAGCAGCGCAAGGCTGTCGGTGACGCCGTAGTCATTCTCACCGGGTTCTTCGGGCGAAATCCGGTAGCCGAGCACGAAGAGGCGCGGGGCGTGGGCGGCGATCACGCGTTTGACCTCGGCCACCACCGACAGGGCAAAGGGCATCCGGTTTGCGAGAGAGCCTTGCCATTGATCGCTGCGCGGGTTGCTGGCGGGCGAGAAGAAATTCTGCAGCAAAAAGCCGCGTGCGCCGTGCAACTCGATGCCGTCAAATCCGGCCTCAATCGCGCGGCGGGTGGCTTGGCCGAAGGCTGCGATCAGGTCGTGGATTTCGGACTCACGCAGGGTGCGCGGCGTTTGCGTTGGGGCGAAGGGGGTGGGAGGGGCGAGGATGGCGCTGTTCGGCGTCAGGTCGGGCAGAGCTTTGGCCCCCGCATCGAACAGTGGCAGGGGCAGGCCCGCTGCCACTTTTGGTAGCCTCGGCCAGCTTCTTCAGGCTTGGCAGATAGCTGTCGTTGGTGGCGGCAAATTCGTGGCTGAAGCTGATACCGTTGGGCGTGACTTGGGTGCAACCGGTGATCACCAGACCGACTGCGCCTACACGGCGGCGGTAATAGACCGTCTCGGCGTCGGAAATCGTCAGATCGGGATTGGCGGCCCAAGTGGTCATCGGGGCGATGGCACCGCGGTTGCGCAGCGGCAGATTTGCAAGATGAAGCGCGTGGAAGAGCGGAGCGGCAGACATTGGAACCTCTTGGGCTGGTTTGGTTGAGGGCAACATAGACAGGCTGCGCTATGCGGATTGGCTGTTGAATATTGGCTGCGGTTAGAAGCGCTATTTCTGAATGGCGATGCCGAAGGACAATCTCAGCGATCTGCGCGCGTTTATTGCCGTGGCGCAGCTGGGCAGTTTTACCAAGGCGGCGGGGTTTGATGTCTCACAATCGGGGCTGAGTTCTACGGTGCGACTGCTGGGGGAGCGTTTGGGGCTGCGGCTGTTGGCGCGCACCACCCGCAGCGTGGCACCCACCGAGGCCGGGCAAAGGCTGATCGACCGGCTGGGGCCGCTGTTTGAGGATTGAGGCGGCGTTGAGCAGCCTGAAGGCGTTGCGGGCGCGGCCTGCGGGGAAGGTGCGGATTAATTCGGTGGAACATGCCTCGCAGGCGATTTTATGGCCCTCGCTGCGCGGGGTGATGGCGGAATATCCCGATATCGAGATTGAAATCATTGATGATTATCGGCTGGTGGGCATTGTGGCGGGGCGGTTTGATGCGGGTGTGCGGTTGGAGCAGCAGGTGGATCAGGATATGACCGCGCTGCGGATCGGGCCGGATTTTAGGCAGGTGATAGTCTGTGCTCCGGGTTATGTGGCGGCGCGTGGGCTGCCTCAGGTGCCGCAGGATTTGTTGGCGCATGACGCGGTGATGCTGCGCCTGCCCAGATCTGGCGGACTTTATCCGTGGAGTTTCGCACGCGATGGCCAAGAATTGACGGTGCGGCCAAAGGGCCGGGGGATTTTTAACACGGTGGCGCTGCTGCAGCAGGCGGCGATGGATGGTTTGGGTTTTGTGTCGCTGCCCGAGGATCTGGTGGCGGGGTTGATCGCCGAGGAGCACTTGGTGCGGATGCTGGCCGACTGGTCACTGCTGCGGCCGGGGTATCATTTGTACTGCCCAAGCCGCAGGCAACCCTCGCCCGCGTTTGCGATCGTGCTGGAGGCGTTGCGGCGGTTTCGCGGCTGAGGCGAAGGCGATTTTCGCGCGAAAATCAGGGGGCGTTCCCGCCCCCTCGGCCTGCGGCCCCACCCTCCTTTGGGATATGGGGGGCGGGACGAATTGGTGGGGGATTTGGTTTGGCGGTTTGGCGCTGTCACAGGTGTTTGGTGCGGCTTGGGGCCGGAAGTATCGCTGTGGTTGGTGGGGAAGCGGCGCAGATAGGCGCGCGCGGCTGGACGCGCGCGTCAGGCGGGTTTGAAACGAGCGGTGAGGATGACTGCGCCTTCAATGACCGCAACGCATACCCCAATGGCAGCTATGAGGGCGGCGTTTGTGGAGAGCACGGCTGCCAGCAATGCCCAAAGCGAGAAGACGACGGGCAGTTGGATGAAGGCGAGGAGAACGCTCATGAAGATTGCACTGGCACGCGACAATTTCAGCTTGCTGCCGCAGTTTGAGCAGGTCGTGCCGCCGCAATAGGCCTCCATGCGGTGTTTTAGGGTAAGGCTGCGCTGCTGGCAGTTTGGGCAGGCGCTGAAGCCTGCAGGAAACTTTGGCAGGGTTGGTTTGCTCTTGCGCGATTAAATCTGAAATGTGGACTCACAGTTGCAGAAATCTCCAATGCGGTGGGTGGTCTAGCATATCTGCGTTTGACCACAGCGCTCTGGTGCGAGGCCACTGGCCGCTTGCAGCAAGGTGAGGTCTGCGGCCTGACGCGCGCGTTCTTGCTGGATCAGCGGATGCGAGAGCAAGCGGGTTTCGGCGTCTTTGCTGTCTGGGAAGCCAAATGCCTCGATTGCGAGCTTGTCGGTGGCCTCGTAGCTGCGGCGCGCGGCCCAAGCAGCTTCTTGCGGGGTTGGATCAAGAAAACACTGCAACGCGTAGATAGTTGCCACAATGGCGTCTTCGCACAATGCGGCGGCTTGGCCGGGAATGTCGAAGATCAGCTCCATCATGGGGTCTAGCTGGGTCAGCATCGCCTTGACCTCGGCGCGGGCTGCGTGGGGCATGTATTGCGGTCAACAGGCCTTTGGTACGGGATTGGACAATGTGCAGGGCTGACGGATCAAGGCTTTCCGTCGTTGTGGCAAAGGCTTGGTATGATTTTATCAACCTTGCGGCAGCAGCCAATGCAAAGCTTACGCGTTGGGCACTTCCGAGCGTTTCCAGCGCGGCAAGGTTTAGCTTTTCATCATATCTGAGCAAAGCGACCTCGGTGTGGCAGCAAGCGACGGGGTGTATCCCGCCGCTCTGGTTCCGGCGCTAAGATCTACCCACGCGACAGCAGGGCTTCGGGGCGCATTTGGGCGATGGATTTGGTGATCAAAGCGGCGAGGGTGGCTTTGATCAGATCACCGGGCAGGAAGGCCACGGCAGCGAGAGCCATGTCGGGCAACGGTTTGTTCAGCATGATCGCCATGCCGGGGATGCCGAAGGCATACATCACGATGATACCGCCCAAGATGGCGCCTGCGAAGGCCGCCGGGAACAGTGCCAGCTTGGTGTTCTGGGTGATCAGGCCTGCAACAAAGGCGGCAATCGGGAAGCCGACGATATAGCCGATGCTGGGCGTCTGGATTTTCTGCCATGTCGTCATAAAGCCGGGAAACACCGGCACGATCAGGCCGACCACAAGGAACAAAATCACCGCCAGCGCGCCACGTTTGGCCCCCAACATGGTGCCGCACAGCATGATCCCCATGCTTTGCGCGGTGATCGGCACGCCTGCGGCGAGGTCCACTTTTGGCACCAGGCCCAAAACTGCGATCAAGGCGGCGAAAAGGGCGATGTGGGTGAGGTTCTTTTCCATTCGGGCTCTCCTGCTTGCGTCGCGGCAGTTAGGCTGCGGCTCTGGCAAAGGGCAACTGCTATTTTTGGACAGCCGGGTTCGGGGGTTGTCGGACATGGGGCGCTGAAATCTTGGTGCGGGCTGGGGTTCAGCCGAGGCCACCACGGGCGCGCAGAGCCTCGGCGGTGTGGGTCGCATCATCGAGGGCGGCGAGGGTGGTGGGCAGGAAGATCCGCCAGCCGGGGCGTTTGGGGGATCTGGCACGCCAGCTTTCCGTGATTTGTTCGGCGCGCATCAGCATGGTGGGGATGAAGCGGATGGTGAGGCCGATGGCCAGCGCGAGGGTTTTCGGGGCGATGATCGGGCTGAGCGGGCGGGCGAGGGTTTCGACGGTGCGGGTCATCTCGGTCAGTTTGCTGGTCATGGTGACGAAATTGGCGGCAGCGACGCCGATGATCATTCGGGTGATCAGGGTGATGCCAGCGGGGTCGCGCAGCCAGAGGTGCCAGAGTGCAAGGATCAGGATCAGCGGGATCAGGGGGCGGAGGTTTTTCAGGCTTTGCAGGGCGAATTTTGGCCCGCAGGACAGAATCAGGCCGGCGATGGGCGGGGCGATCAGCCATGGCTGCGGGGTGGCGAACAGCCCCACGGTGAGTGCCACGAAAGCGGCCATTTTGACGCTCGCGGGGATGCGGTGGGCGTAGGTCTCAATCGGGGAGGTGAGTGTCAGCATCTTGCTCTCCCAGTGTGGCCATCTCGGCGGTGAAGGCTTGCAGGGTTGGGCCGGGCGGGCCGTCGGCGCGGATTTCTCCTGCGTCGAGCCAGAGCACGCGGTCGCAAAGGGCCACGGCGGCGGGGTCGTGGGTGATGGTAATCAGGCGCTGCGGCAGGGCCGCGAGGCGGCGGGCGAGGCGGATTTGGGTGGGTAGATCAAGGCCCGCGAAGGGCTCATCCAGCAGGATCGTGCTGGGCTGCATAAGCAGGATCGAGAGCAGGCAGAGATAGTGGCGCTGGCCTTGGGAGAGGGTATGGGTGAGAGCTTTGGCCCAATGGGCGCGGGATTCTTGGGTGAGAAGCTGGGTGACGGCGGCCGCGGCTTGGGGTTCGGTTTGGCCTTGCTGGCGCAGGCCGAAGGCGAGTTCCTCGGCGACGGTGGGGAACAGGATCTGGTGGTCGGGGTTCTGGAACAGGATGCCGAGGCGAGGCAGGATGGCTTTGCGGTCGCTGGGATCAAAGCCGTCGATGCGGACGCTGCCGGTGGTGGGGGGGATCAGGCCCGCGATCAGGCGCAAGAGCGTGGTTTTGCCCGAGCCGTTGCGGCCGATGATGCCGATGCGTTGTTCGGTGAGGGTGAGGGAGAGGTTCGATAGGATGGCTTTGCCGCCGAGGGTGACGGCGGCTTGGATGAGGGTGATGCCTTGGGTGGTGGTCATGGATGCTCCCTGCTTCGGGAGGGTGATAGCGCGGGGCGGGGGAGGGGGGAAGGGGGTGAGGGTATGGCCGGGGGTGTCCACGTGTGGACAGGGGGGCGGTTTATGGGGAATCAAAGGGTTAGGCGGGTGGGAGTTAAGGATTGGTTGGGATTTGTCGTAGGCTGGTGGGCGCGGGATAGGGCAGAGTGACGGGTGGGAACGTCTGCCGGGTTCGGCATTCATTGGAATTGACACGGTCGGCAGATCTCAAATAAGTTGTATTATGCAACTTTATGGGATTGCCCTATGCCCAACGCTCCGGTCGCGGACTCTGTCGAAGCCATCCGCCGCGCGGCGCGGTTGCTGGTGCGAGAACTTGGGTTCATGGGCGGGGATTTCGCGGGGGGCGATCTGTCGCCCTCGGCGGTGCATGCTTTGATCGAGATTGAGGCGAGTGGGGTGACGGCTGGCGGGGTGACGGCTGGCGGGGTGACAGCGCGCGATCTGGGGTTACGGCTGCATCTGGAGAAATCCAGCGTCAGCCGGATGCTGCGCAAGCTGATTGCCGGGGGCGATGTGGTGGAGCAATCCGCCGAGGATGGCCGGGTCAAAATCTTGGCGCTGACCGAGGCCGGGCAGCGGCGGGTTGCGGCGATCCATGCTGTCGCGCGGGCGCAGGTGTCGGCTGCACTGGCGCGAATGCCACCGGGGCAGGATCGGGTGGTGCTGGAGGGGTTGCGGCTTTATGCCGAGGCCTTGGGCGCGCCTGTGCCGCCTGCGCCTGCGCCCGCGCTGCCTGCGGTCGAGATTGTCGAGGGCTATCGCTGCGGGTTGATCGCCCGGATCACCCAGATGCACGCGCTGTATTACGCGCAAAACGCGGGCTTCGGGCTGCGGTTTGAAGCGGTGGTGGCTGGCGGGCTTGCTGGGTTCAGTGATCGGCTGGACAGCCCGCGCAACGCGATCTGGGCGGCGCTGCGGGACGGCGAGATTGTGGGTTCCATCGCGATTGACGGCGAAGATCTGGGCGGCAACCTCGCGCATCTGCGCTGGTTCATCACCGATGCGGCGGTTCAGGGCACGGGAGCAGGCCGCAGGCTGTTGGCGGCGGCGCTGGGCTTTGTCGATGCGCAGGGGTTTGAGGCGACGCATCTGTGGACGTTCAGCGGGCTTTCAGCGGCGCGGCATCTGTACGAGGCACATGGGTTTGAGTTGGTGGAGGAGAGGCCGGGGCAGCAATGGGGCAAGGAAGTACTGGAGCAGCGGTTCGTGCGGAGGGGGAGATGAGGGGGGCGATTTGGTGAGGATGGGGGTAGATGGTGCAAATGATAGTTTTGCAATGTGGGCAAAGCTGGCATTGACGAAAAATGGGTTTCAGGGGACTGTCCGAGATCATGCAAAAGATCCTATGTAACTGCGTCCAAAACGCACCCGAAAGGCCAGAATATGCTACGGCCTTAAAGGCTTTGCAGCCTGTCTTGTATGATTTACCGCCTGTGATAGTTGCAATCGACGGCAAGTCTGGCGCTGGAAAGACTACCTTAGGTCGCTTCTTATCGTGGCGCTTCAACGTATCACTGCTTGAGTCCGATCTTTTTCTTATTCGGAGCGAACAGAAAATTAGTTATAGATATGATGATGTTAGGAATGTGATCCTGGCCAGATTAGACGGAAATAGGCCTATTATCGTCGAGGGTATCGTCGCTTTAGCTCTGCTGAAGGACACAGGTTTTGATCCAGAATTCCACATCCGTGTCGAGTGTGTGGAAGCTGATGTATCTGACATGGAGGAGTCGTGGGTTGGATACGCTGCCGAATGGCCAATGCAAGACTCACGATGCTTGGTTCTAGAGCTTCCAGTATTGCATGAAGCGCCCGACGAAACCCCCGGCGATTGTTGTTAGTGTTGTGCCAGCATTGGTCTGATTCAGGGCGCCTATTGGCAGCGCGTCACTTTCGGGACGGATCCTGAGTCCAAACCAAGCGAGCAAAACGAAATGGGCCGGAACGCTTCCGCGCCCCGGTCCAAAACATCTAACGAAAATCGGACCTTGACCAGTCCCGCTTACCCGACCCGCGCCGCCGCCACCGCCGCTTCCAGAATATCCATCGCCTCGGCGAAATGGGCGTCCGGGATGGTGATCGGGGCCAAGAACCGCACGACGTTGCCGTAGACGCCGCAGGTCAGCAGGATCAGGCCGCGTTTTTGCGCCTCAACCCGGACGCGGGTGGTGAAGCCTGCGTCGGGTTCGTGGTTGGTGGGGTTGGCGAATTCGACGGCGACCATGAAGCCGGGGCCGCGGATGTCCACGATCTCGGGGGTGACCGAGCGGATGGCTTCGAGGCGCTGTTTCAAACGACCCCCGAGTTCATTGGCGCGGGCGCAGAGTTGTTCTTCCTCGATCACGTCCAGCACGGCATTGGCGGCGGCGATGCCGATCGGGTTGCCGCCGTAGGTGCCGCCCAAACCGCCGGGGTGGGCAGCGTCCATCAGGCTGGCTTTGCCAGTGAGGGCTGCCAGCGGCAGACCGCCCGCCAGACCCTTGGCCATGGTGGTGATGTCGGCGCTTACACCGGACTGCTCCATCGCGAACATGGTGCCAGTGCGGGCAAAGCCGGTTTGCACTTCATCGGCGATCATCACGATGCCGTTGTCGTCACACAGCTTGCGGACGGCACGGAGCAGGTCTTTTGGCGCGGGGTAGAAGCCGCCCTCGCCCTGCACGGGTTCAAGGATGATCGCGGCGACGCGGGTTGGGTCGAGATCGGCCTTGAACAGCTTGGTGATGCCCGCCATCGCATCATCGGTTGTGATGTTGTGGATCTCTTGTGGGAACGGCACATGGTAGACATCGGGCATCATCGCGCCGAAGCCTTTTTTGTAGGGATCAACTTTGCCGGTCAGCGACATGCCGAGCAGGGTACGGCCATGGAACGCGCCGCCAAAGGCGATGATGGCGTTGCGGCCCGTGGCGATGCGAGCGACTTTCACCGCATTTTCAACGGCTTCGGCACCCGTGGTCACGAACACGGTTTTCTTCGGGAAATCACCTGGGACAAGGGCGTTCAGACGTTCGGCCAAGCGCACATAGTTCTCATAGGGCAGAACTTGGTGGCAGGTGTGGGTGAACTTCGCCAGTTGTGCGGTGACGGCGGCCATGACTTTCGGGTGGCAATGCCCGGTGTTGACCACGGCGATGCCCGCGGCGAAGTCGATATAGCGGTTGCCCTCGATATCCCAGACTTCGGAATTCAGCGCGCGATCGACGTAGATCTCGGTTTGCACGCCCACGCCGCGTGAGATGCTATCGGTGCGGCGGCGGGCGATTTCGGCATTTTTCATGGTGTTTTCCTCGGTAGGGGGCGCCCGGTTGCGTCGTGTGGGGCGGCGGATATCTTGGCAGTATTTGATCAAAGAATTGGGCGTGCGGCAATCGGCCCAGCGATGGTTTCGATAAGTCCAGATTGAGGGCGGGTTCAGTCCAGTCTGATTGGGCTTTTTGGTGATTCATCTGTTGTTAACCCTTGCCATTGCAGACTGCGAATCGTGAATGCGGCGAGGCGTAGATGGCGACGGGTCTGAACACACACCATAACCCCAGTTCCGCACCCTCGGACGCGGACCCGATGGCTTGGCTTCGCCTCATTCGCTCGCGTCGTGTGGGGGCAGTGACGTTTCATCGGCTGGTGGCGGATCATGGCGGGGTCGAGGGCGCGCTTGCGGCGCTGCCGGGGATCGCGCGGGCGGCGGGGGTGGAGGAGTATAGCCTGTGTCCGCTAGAGGTGGTGCGGGCCGAGATGGCGCAGGGGCGGCTTGTGCGGGCGCAGTTGCTGCTGTGGGGGCAAGCGGGCTATCCTCAGGCGCTGATGGATTTGGCGGATGCGCCCCCGGTGCTATGGGCGCAAGGTGATGTTGGCCTGCTGGCACGGCCGATGGTGGCGCTGGTGGGGGCGCGGAATGCCTCAAGTCTGGGGCTAAGGATGACGCGGCGGTTGGTCGAAGGGCTGGCGCAGGCGGGGCAGGTGGTGGTCTCGGGCCTTGCGCGCGGCATTGATGCCGAGGCGCATCAGGCGGCGCTGGAGACTGGCACGGTGGCGGTGCAGGCGGGCGGGGTGGATGTGATCTATCCGGTCGAAAATACCGAACTCGCGGTGGCGATTGCAGCGCGGGGTTGCCGGATTTCGGAACAGCCGATGGGGCTGGTGCCGCAGGCGCGACATTTCCCGCAACGAAACCGCATCGTGTCGGGGCTGGCGCGGGCGGTCGTGGTGGTTGAAGCGGCAGCACGCTCGGGCAGCTTGATCACCGCGAAAAACGCCTTGGATCAAGGGCGTGAGGTGCTGGCGGTGCCCGGCCATCCGTTTGATGCGCGCGCTGCCGGATGCAATATGTTGCTGCGCGACGGCGCGGTTTTGGTGCGATCCGCGCAGGATGTGTTGGAGGCGATTGGGGTGCAGGGGCATTTCCTGGCGCAAGTGCCACTGCCCGTTGAAGCGGTTGCTGTGCCTGATCCGCTGCCTGGCCCAGTGCCGCAGCGACGTGCGCTGGCTGATATTGCCGCCGTGCACAGTCAGATCTTGGCGCGACTTGGCCCCAGCCCCTTGGCTGAAGATCAACTGATCCGCGATCTGGCCTTACCGCCGGGGATGCTGTCGCCCGCCCTGATCTCGTTGGAGCTAGAGGGGCGGATTTTGCGGCAATCCGGAGGGTTGCTCAGTCGGGTAGATTGAGCGCTTATCGCTCCCTTGCGGGCGCTCTGCACTGCGGGTTTCATCTTGGCTCAAATATCCCCGCCGGAGGCTTGCTACGTCCGTGTCGGATGCCTCCGGCGGGGATATTTGAGCCAAGATGAAAGCGATAAGTACCCGCAAGCAAGCAACGCGCGCGGGCTTTGCCAATCGCCCCGGTTGACATCCCCGCACAAACCCCCACATGGTGCCTCGCCGCACATATGCCTGTTTTCAAGGGAATTTCATGCCCGTTGTCGTTGTAGAATCGCCCGCTAAGGCCAAGACAATTAACAAATATCTTGGCTCGGACTATGTGGTTTTGGCCTCTTACGGCCATGTGCGCGACCTGCCGCCGAAGGATGGTTCTGTCGATACCGAGAACGGATTCGACATGCTGTGGGAGGTGGCGGCCGACAGCAAAAAGCACATTCGTGCGATTGTTGAAGCGCTGAAAACCGACGATACCCTGATCCTCGCGACCGACCCTGACCGTGAGGGCGAGGCGATTTCCTGGCATTTGCAGGAGGCTTTGGCGAGCACGCTGAAGAAGGGCAAGAAAGTGTCTCGGGTGACGTTTAACGCCATCACCAAGGAGGCCGTGACCGAGGCGATGAAGCATCCGCGTCAGGTCGACCAACCCTTGGTGGACGCCTATCTCGCGCGGCGGGCTTTGGATTATCTGGTGGGCTTCACGCTGTCGCCGGTACTGTGGCGCAAACTGCCGGGCTCGCGTTCGGCGGGCCGCGTGCAGTCGGTCTGCCTGCGCTTGATCGTTGAGCGTGAGATGGAGGTTGAGGCGTTTCGGGCGCGGGAATTCTGGTCGGTTTCGGCGGTGCTGAACACGCCGAGAGGGCAGGAATTTGAGGCGCGGTTGACGGTTCTGGGTGGCCGGAAACTGGACAAATTCGACATTCCGACGGTGGAAGCGGCGGAGTTGGCGGTGCAAGCTGTCACTTCTCGAACATTGAGCGTTTTGTCGGTTGAAGCCAAGCCTGCCTCGCGCAACCCCTATCCGCCATTTATGACCTCGACCCTGCAACAGGAAGCCAGCCGCAAATATGGCATGGGCGCGAAGGCCTGTATGTCGGCGGCGCAACGGCTGTATGAGGCGGGCCACATCACCTATATGCGGACCGACGGCATTGATATGGCGCCGGAAGCGGTGACGGCGGCGCGCGCGGAAATTGGTAAACGCTTTGGTCCGGCCTATGTGCCGGACGCGCCGCGGATCTATAAGAACAAGGCGAAAAACGCGCAGGAAGCGCATGAATGTATTCGCCCGACCGATATGGGCGTCGCTCCGGCGGAGTTGCGGTTGTTGGAACGCGATCAGCAGAACCTGTATGAGTTGATCTGGAAGCGCACCATTGCCAGCCAAATGGCCGGCGCGCGGATGGAGCGGACGGTGGTGGAAATCGGCAGCGCTGATGGCCAAGTGGGCCTGCGCGCCAATGGCCAAGTGGTTCTGTTTGATGGATTTTTGAAGGTTTACGAAGAAGGCCGCGACGACGAAGACGAAGACGAGGGCCGTCTGCCGCAGATCATGCAGGGCGAGGCTGCTGCGCCGAAAAAGGGTGGCTTTGAGGCGGCGTTCAAAAAGCAGGCCGATGCTGCAGGCAAGGATGATTTCGATCTGATCGAGGCGAAATCGGCTTTACGTCGGGTGCCTTCGGCGGTGATCAGCCCGGATGGTGCTATTCTCGCCAGCCAAAGCCACACCCAGCCGCCGCCGCGTTATACCGAGGCGACTTTGGTGAAGCGGATGGAGGAGTTAGGGATCGGGCGGCCCTCGACCTATGCTTCTGTGTTAACGACGATTGTGGATCGCGAATATGTCCGCAAAGATAAGAATCGGCTGTTCCCCGAGGATAAGGGGCGCTTGGTGACGGCGTTTCTGACGAACTTTTTCCGCCGCTATGTCGAGTACGATTTCACCGCCGATCTGGAAAGCCAGCTGGATGACGTCTCAGTCGGTGAGCGGGACTATAAGGAAGTTCTGGCGCGGTTCTGGCGGGATTTCTCGGCGGCGATTGCCGAGACGGCGGATCTGCGTATTGGCGAAGTGCTGGATAAGATTGATGATTTCCTCAGCCCGCATCTGTATCCGTTGCGCGAAGATGGCTCTGATCCCCGGATTTGCACCAGCTGCGGCACCGGGCGGCTGCATCTGAAAACCTCGCGGTCTGGCGGGGCGTTTATCGGTTGTGGCAACTATCCAGAGTGTCGCTATACCCGTCCGATCTCGGGCGAGGAGGGTGGCTCGGTGGATGGCCGGGTTTTGGGCGTCGATGCCGATGGCGTGGAAATCAGCCTGCGCGCCGGGCGGTTTGGGCCCTATGTGCAGAAGGGCGAGGCGACTGAAGAAGCGCCGAAGCCGCCGCGTGCCAGTCTGCCGAAAGGGTGGGAATCGGGGGCTTTGACGCTGGAGCGGGCGATTGAGCTGCTGTCGTTGCCGCGCCAGATCGGGCCGCATCCCGAAGATGGCGTAATGGTGGAATCGGCGATTGGGCGGTTTGGGCCTTATGTCAAACACGGCACGGTCTACGCCAATATCCCGGATGTTGAGGAAGTCTTTACCATCGGGATGAACCGGGCGGTGGAAGTGCTGGCGCTGAAGGCGGCGGGGCGGCGTGGCGCTGCGGTGGCGGAGCCGCTGCGGGCGTTGGGCGAGCATCCTGACGGTGGGCCGGTGCAGGTGATGCCGGGGAAATATGGGCCCTATGTCAAATGGGCCAAGGTCAATGCGACCTTGCCGAAGGAGTTGACTCCCGAAGCGGTGACGCTGGAGGAAGCCCTTGCATTGATTGCAGAAAAGGCTGGGAAGTCGGGCAAGAAAGCCCCTGCGAAGAAGGCGGCTGCGAAGGCTCCGGCAAAGGCTGCGGCGGCGAAAAAGCCTGCGGTGAAGAAGGCTGCGGCTAAGGCCCCGGCGAAAGTGACGGCCGCGAAAAAGCCTGCGGCAAAGAAAACGGCGGCCAAGGCCGCCGCTTCTGAGGATGTTTTAGACAGCTGATCTAAGCGCGCGGGTTGATGAGTTTGGCCATCAATCCGGCGGCTCGGATCACGCCGATATGGGCACCGTTTTCGGTGACGTTCAGTTCCGGCTCGTCATTGCACAGCCGGGTCATCACGGTTTTGACGGGCATTTCGCAGTCAATCGACGCGCCGTCACAAGAGCCCGCCTGCATCACATCCCGCGCAGTCAGCACGCCGAGCGGGTTCATATGCGCCACAAAATCAGCCACATAGTCGCTGACCGGATTGGCGATGATCTCCCGCGCGGTGCCGATTTGCACGATGCGGCCACCCTCCATCAAAGCGATGCGGTTGCCGAGTTTGAAGGCTTCGTCCAAGTCGTGTGACACAAAGATGATGGTGCGTTTCAGTTTGGCTTGCAAATCAAGCAGTTCGTCTTGCAACCTGGCGCGGATCAGCGGATCGAGCGCCGAGAACGGCTCGTCCATCAGCAGGATCGGGGCTTCGGTGGCGAAGGCGCGCGCAAGGCCGACACGTTGCTGCATCCCACCAGAGAGTTCGCCAACTTTGCGCTCGGCCCATTGCGACAGGTTCACCAACGCCAGTTGTTGGTCAACCTTGGCGCGGCGTTGATCGACGGATTGCCCTGCGAGTTCAAGGCCTAAGCCAACATTATCCCGCACAGAGCGCCATGGCAGCAGGCCAAATTGTTGGAACACCATGGCGATTTTTGACAAGCGCAGCCCGCGCAGGGATTCGCCTTTGGCCTTGGTGACAGAGACCATTTTCGCGCCGTCCCAGACCCGGACTTCACCGCGCACGACGGGGTTCAGGGCGTTGACGCCGCGCAGCAAAGTGGATTTGCCAGACCCGGAAAGCCCCATCAAAACAAGGATTTCACCCTCGGCCACCGACAGCGAGCAATCGTGCACACCAAGGATCTGCCCGGTCTGGGCCTGAATATCACCGCGCGACATGCCCTGATCCATCAGGGGCAAGGCGCGGTCGGGGTGGTCGCCGAAGACAATGGAGACGCGATCAAATTCTACTGCATTTACCATGGCTTACACCTTGCGCTGGAAGGTGGCGCGCAGAGCGATGGCGACCACGACGATGACGAAACCGGACTCAAAACCCTTGGCAGCGTTGACGGAAGCCAAGGCGCGCATCACCGGCACGCCCAAACCGTTCGCGCCGACCATCGAGGCGATCACCACCATCGACAGCGACAGCATGATGGTTTGGTTCAGGCCCACCATGATTTGTGGCAACGCCCAGGGCAGTTCGACCTTCCACAGCCGCTGGCTGGGGGTGGCACCGAAGGCGGTTGCGGCCTCTAACAAGGCAGTGGGGGTGGAGGCGACGCCAAGCTCGGTCAGCCGGATCGGCGCGGGGAGGACGAAAATCACCGTGGCGATCAGACCGGGGACCATGCCGATGCCGAAGAAAATGATCGCGGGAATCAGGTAGACGAAGGTTGGCAGGGTCTGCATCAGGTCCATGACGGGCGACAACGCGGCGTTGAGTTTGGCGTTATGGGCGCAGGCGATGCCGATGGGCACGCCGATGGCCATGCAGACGGCGCAGGACGACAGGATCAGCGTCAGGCTCTCGGTGGTTTCTTTCCAGTAGCCTTGATTGACGACGAACAGAAAGCCAAGCCCGACGCCGACGCAGATTTTCCAATTGCGTTGCAGCACCCATGCGAGGGCCACAAAGATCGCGATGATGACGATGGGGTGAGGTGCTTGCAGCAACCACAGAAAGCCGTTGATCAGGCCTTCAAGAGCATCGGCGATAACGTTGAACACCGCGCTGAGATGGGTTTTCATCCAGACGAAAACCGCGTTTGCCCAGTATCCGATTGGAATCTTGTAGTCAGAGTCGCCCGTCAGCCAGCCTAGAAGTTCCATTCACCGTCCCCGTGTTGGATAGAAAAAGGCCCCGATCTTCCGCCGGGGCCTTGGTTTCGCTTATTGCAGAGCGGCCGTGACAGCGGCTTTGGCATCGCCACCGTCTTTGGTGGTGACACCATCCAGCCAGGGGCCGATCACATCGGGGTGGGCGGCCAGCCAGGTTTTGGCAGCCTCGCGCGGGTCGGTGCCATCATTCAGGATCGCGCCCATGATTTCGTTTTCCATCGCCAAGCTGAACGACAGATTCGACAAGAGTTTGCCGGTGTTCGCGCATTCTGCGACGTAACCCGCGCGGGTGTTGGTGGCGACGGTGGCACCGCCAAGGTTCGGGCCGAAGAAATCATCGCCGCCAGTGAGGTAGGTCATCTTGAAATTGGCGTTCATCGGATGCGGTTCCCAGCCGAGGAAGATGATCGCTTTGCCTTCATTATCGGCGCGGGCGACTTCGGCCAACATGCCTTGCTCGGAGGATTCCACCAGTTCGACCCCGGCGGCTTTCAGACCGAAAGCGTCTTTGTCGATCATATCAAGGATCAGCTTGTTGCCGTCATTGCCGGCCTCAATGCCAAAGATTTTGCCTTCGAGATCAGCGCTATGCGCGGCGATGTCTTTGAAATCCTTGATGCCGAGTTCAGCGCCTTTGGCGTTGGTCGCAAGGGTATATTTCGCGCCTTCAAGGTTGGTGCGCACGGTATCGACGGTTTTGGCATCGCGGTAGGGGGCGATGTTGCTCTCCATCGTCGGCATCCAGTTGCCGAGGAACACGTCAACGTCGCCGGACGCGAGGCCTTCATAGGTCACCGGAACCGACAGCACTTTGGTTTCGGTCTCATAGCCCAAAGCCTCTAGCACCAGCGAGGTGGCGGCGGTGGTGGCGGTGATGTCCGTCCAGCCGACATCCGAGAAGGTGACTTTATCGCAGCCCGCCGCGAAAGCGGAGCCAGCAAAGGCGAAGGTGACGGCGGACGCGAGCAGCGTCGATTTAAGAGTCATGTTGGGCTCCCTGTTTTTGTTGATTGACGAGTCAATAAACTTCAAGCTAGCTGCCTTTGGCAAGCATTATTATCAAGGGCCGCATCATGCCGAAGCTTGGAATGGAGCCTATCCGAAAGGCGGCGCTCGTCAAAGCCACGATTGTCGAAATCGGGCGGGTGGGGTCGTTGGACGTGACGGTCAGTCAGATCGCCAAACGCGCGGGGATGTCCTCGGCGCTGGCGCATCATTATTTTGGGTCCAAGGAGGAGATGTTCTTGGCGGCGATGCGGCACATTCTGACGCTGTATGGCGCCGAGGTACGCGGGGCTTTGGCGCTGGCCGAAGGGCCGGAAAGCCGGTTGCGCGCGGTGCTGGCGGCGTCGTTTAGCGCGGCGAACTTCCGGCGCGAGGCGGTCGGGGCTTGGCTGAACTTCTGGGTTTTGGCGCAGACCGTGCCCGAGGCGAAGCGGCTGTTGAAGGTGTATCAGGGGCGGCTGAGGTCGAACCTTTTGGCGGGGTTGCGGCCTTTGGCGGGGGATCGTGCCGAGCCGATCGCCGATGGTCTGGGCGCGTTGATTGACGGGCTCTACCTGCGCGAAGTGTTAAAATCAGGGCCACCGGATCGGGAGGCGGCCATTACTACTGCGTTGAATTATCTCAATTCTAAGTTGGAAGGGGCGCGCCCATGATGGCACAGCCAAAGGCCAGTCATTTCATAGATGGCGTCTATGTCGATGATACTGCGGGTGCGGTGATCGAGGTGATTTACCCGGCCACCGGGGCGGTGATTGCGCGTCTGCACGAAGCGACGGCGGCGGTCATCGAGCAGGCTTTGGCAAGTGCGGCGCGGGCGCAAGCTGCGTGGGCTGCGACGCGTCCGGTCGAACGCGCGCGGATATTGCGGCGGGCGGCGGATTTGATCAGGCTGCGCAACCCTGAACTGGCGCGGCTGGAGACGTTGGATACGGGTAAGCCCATTCAGGAAACGCTGGTCGCCGATTGGCCCTCGGGCGCGGATGCATTGGAATATTTCGCAGGGCTTGCCCCAAGCGTGGGCGGTGAGACAATCCCGTTGGGGCGCGATTTTGCCTATACGATCCGAGAGGCTTTGGGGGTGTGCGTTGGGATTGGCGCGTGGAATTACCCCAGCCAGATCGCCTGCTGGAAGTCGGCTCCGGCCTTGGCTTTGGGCAATGCGATGGTGTTCAAGCCATCGGAAGTCACGCCTTTGGGGGCTTTGAAGCTGGCGGAGATTTTCATCGAAGCGGGGTTGCCTGCGGGGCTGTTCAACGTCGTGCAGGGGCGCGGGGCGGTGGGCTCGACCTTGGTGTCTGATGCGCGGGTGGCGAAAGTCTCGCTGACCGGATCGGTGTCGACCGGGCGGAAGGTTTATGCGCTGGCGGCGCAGGGCGTGCGGCATGTGACGATGGAATTGGGCGGAAAGTCTCCGATTCTGGTGTTCGATGATGCTTCGGTCGAGGATGCCGTGGGGGCTGCGATGCTGGGGAATTTCTATTCCGCTGGGCAGGTGTGCAGCAACGGCACACGGGTGTTTGTGCAAAAAGGCATCAAAGCTAAGTTTCTGAAAAGGCTGGCGGAACGTACGGCGGCGATCCGGTTGGGCGACCCGTTGGATGAAGCCACACAGATGGGGCCGCTGGTGTCTGGGGCGCAGCTTGCGAAGGTGCTCGGCTATATCGAGACGGCTAAGGCCGAAGGTGCGACTCTGATTTGCGGCGGCGGGCAGGCGGGGGTTGAGGGCGCGTTTGTATTGCCCACCGTATTCGCGGATGTGACCGACGCTATGACGATTGCGCGGGAAGAAGTGTTCGGCCCGGTGATGGCGGTGCTGGATTTCGACAGCGAAGACGAAGCGGTGGCGCGGGCCAATGCGACCGAGTTCGGCCTCGCGGCGGGGGTGTTTACCGCCGATATCACGCGGGCACATCGGGTGATCGGCGCGTTGCAGGCGGGGACGTGCTGGATCAACGCATATAACTTGACTCCGGTCGAGATGCCGTTTGGCGGATCGAAGCTGTCGGGTGTGGGGCGTGAAAACGGCCATGCGGCGGTGGAGCATTATTCACAGCTGAAAAGCGTCTACGTCGGCATGGGGCCGGTGGACGCGCCTTACTAAGCGCGCCCCGACGCGCCTCCCAACCGCCCACCCCGGCGCGTCGGGGCGCTGTGGTGGTGCGGGTTTAAATGAAAGATGCGCCCGGTTCGGTCGGGCAGGAGAGAGATATGACGGCGGAATATGTGATCATTGGATCGGGGTCAGCGGGGGCGGCGATTGCGTATCGTTTGGCCGAGGCGGGCAAGCGGGTGGTGGTGATCGAGCAGGGCGGCAGCGATATCGGGCCGTTCATCCAGATGCCTGCGGCGCTGTCTTATCCAATGAATATGGGGATTTACGACTGGGGGTTTCAGTCGGAACCCGAGCCATACTTGGGCGGTCGGCGGTTGGCGACGCCGCGCGGCAAGGTGATTGGCGGCTCATCCAGCATCAACGGTATGGTCTATGTGCGCGGCCATGCGCGGGACTATGACACTTGGGAGGAGATGGGCGCGCAGGGCTGGTCCTATGCCGATGTGCTGCCCTATTTCCAGCGGATGGAGACTTGGCACGGCGAGGCGGATGGCGCGGCCTCGGGCGACGCGGCGTTTCGGGGCTCAAACGGCCCGCTGCATATAAGCCGGGGACCCCGGAAAAACCCGCTGTTCAACGCTTTCATCGAGGCGGGGCGGCAGGCGGGCTACCCGGTGACCGAGGATT
Source organism: Cypionkella psychrotolerans (assembly GCF_001294535.1). Taxonomy (GTDB): domain Bacteria; phylum Pseudomonadota; class Alphaproteobacteria; order Rhodobacterales; family Rhodobacteraceae; genus Cypionkella; species Cypionkella psychrotolerans. The sequence goes on from NZ_LGIC01000073.1 coordinate 131,667, forward strand.
ATAACGGTCAGGCGCAGGAAGGTTTCGGCGCGATGGAGGCGACGATCTTTAAGGGCGTGCGCTGGTCGGCGGCGAATGCTTACCTGCGGCCCGCCCTGAAAACCGGGCTTGTGAAGCTGGTGCGCGGCTTTGCGCGCCGCGTGGTGATCGAGAATGGCCGCGCGGTTGGGGTTGAGATTGAGCGCGGCGGGGTGGTGGAGGTTATTCGCGCTAGTGTCGAGGTGATCGTGTCGGCCTCTTCGATCAACTCGCCGAAGATCCTGATGCTGTCGGGGATCGGCGATGCGGCGGCTCTGCGCGCGCATGGCATCGAGGTGGTGGCGGATCGGCCCGGTGTTGGGGCGAATTTGCAGGACCATCTTGAGATCTACATGCAGTTTCAGGCCGCCAAACCGATCACTTTGTATAAATACTGGAACCTGTGGGGCAAGGCGCTGATCGGGGCGCAGTGGTTGTTTACCGGCAAGGGCTTGGGCGCGTCGAATCAGTTTGAATCTTGCGCGTTTATCCGCTCGAAAGCCGGGGTGGATTACCCGGATATCGAGTATCATTTCCTGCCGATTGCGGTGCGCTATGATGGTAAGGCGGCGGCCGAGGGCCATGGTTTTCAGGTGCATGTCGGGCCGATGCGATCCAAGTCGCGTGGGGCTGTGACGTTGCGCTCAGCCGATCCGAAGGACGCGCCGAAGATCCTGTTCAACTATATGTCGGACCCATCGGATTGGGAGGATTTCCGGGCTTGTGTGCGGCTGACGCGGGAGGTGTTTGAACAGCCTGCGATGCGAGAGCATGTGAAGGCGGAGATTCAGCCGGGGGCTGGGGTGCAGACGGATGCGGAACTGGACGCCTTCCTGAAAGAACATGTCGAGAGCGCCTATCATCCTTGCGGGACCTGTCGGATGGGCCGGCGGGATGATCCGCTGGCTGTGGTCGATGAAGAATGTCGGGTGATCGGGGTGGAGGGGCTGCGGGTGGCGGACAGCTCGATCTTCCCGCAGGTCACCAATGGGAATTTGAACGGGCCGTCGATTATGACCGGGGAGAAGGCGGCGGATCATATCTTGGGTAAGCGTCTGGCGCGGTCGAATTTGCAGCCAGTGATCAATGAGAATTGGCGGGTGTCTCAGCGCTGAGGTCCCGGCGTGGACCGATTTGACTGTGTTTATTTATCAAAGGGTTAGATTTTTGGCTTAGGCCTTTCTTAACTGTTGGGGCTTGATCAAGGTCAAAGCTGTGGCGTGGCGTTAAGCCTAAGCTGGGGTAGTAATAACAGGAGAGACCCGATGACGCATACCCCGCATGGCTTGGCCGCCGAGTTCCCGGACTTCGCTGTGAAGATTTCCGCGATGAAGGAGAAAGACGCGCATTTTGCCAATCTGGTGGCCGAATATGACGCAGTAAATGGCAAGGTGCATCGCGCAGAGGCGCGGCTGGATCTGTTGACCGAGGCTGAGGAAGAAGTTCTTCGCAAGCAACGGGCGGCGCTGAAGGATCATGTCTGGATGCATTTGAAGGGGTGAGCGGGCTTTTAGATTTAGCAAAGGCGGGCTTTGGCCCGTCTTTTCATTTGGGGCCTGCCGATACGGCGGGGCGGTCTTGGCCGCCATCGAGGCGGCACGCGACCGCCGCTGCCGCGCGGTGAGTTTGAAATGGTGCGTTTTGGTTTGCTGTTGATGCCTCCGGCGGGGATATTTAAGCCAACGTGAAATTCTAGGTATTTCATCTTGGTCTAAATACTCCCCGCGGAGCGTTCAACATTTCTGCCCGTGCTGCGGTTAGGCTTAGTCGGCGATGTCGTAGGGCAGCAATCCGCGTTTGTCGGGATCGACTTTCAGGCGGCGCTCTAAGGGCGGCACCGAGCGTTGGTGGCAATTTTGCCGTTCGCAGATCCGGCAGGAGATGCCGATCGGCTCGAAGCGGCCCTTCAGGTCTAAGCCATCGGAGTAGACGAGGCTGGAGGCGTGGCTGATCTCACATCCCAGACCAATGGCGTAGCGGCGGACGGGGGCGAGGAAGGCTCCGCCGGGTTTCGAGACATCGCGGGCGAGGCAGAGGTAGCGCACGCCGTCGGGGGTTTCGGCCAGTTGGCGCAGGAAATGGCCGGGGGTCTCAAAGGCGCGGTGGACGTTCCAGAGCGGGCAGGCGCCGCCGAAGCGGGCGAATTGCAGGCGCGTGGCGGAGTGGCGTTTGGTGATGGTTCCGGCCTGATCGACGCGGACGAAGAAGAACGGAACACCTTTCGCGCCGGGGCGTTGCAGAGTGGAGAGGCGGTGGGCGACTTGCTCGATGGAGGCGCCGAACTGGTCGGCTAGGCGTTCGAGGTCGTGGCGGGTGGTTTGGGCGGCCTCCAAGAAGGCGCGGTAGGGCATCAGGGCAGCGCCGGCGAAATAATTCGCCATGCCGATTTTGGCGATGTCGCGGGCTTCTGTAGTTTGAAATTGCGCGAGATCGAGAGTGGCTTCGATCAGCTCGTTCTGGGTTTGCAGGGCGACTTGGTAGAGCAGTTGAAAGCGCTGGGTGGGGCTTGCGGCGCGGGCGGAAAGCGCAAGGGTCCGGGTGGTGGGGTCAAAGTGACGCAAGGGGCCAGTGTTGGAAAATTGAACATTGATACCGCGTTTGTTGAGCGCCTCGGTTGCGATGATCAGGGCGTCTTTCCCGATACATGCAGCGGTTATGAAATGTTCGGCGGCGCGGTCGACGGAATCGACGTAATTGTCGCAATAGTGAAAGAAATCGCGAACCTCCTCCCACGGGGAAGCGCGCAGGGCGGTGTCTTCGCGGCCCAAAGCCTCATCCAGCGAGGCAAGGCGTTCGTGGCTTTGGCGGTAGGCACGGTGCAGGTCGAGAAAGGCGCGGGCGAAGGCCGGGGCGTTGGAGGCGGCGAGGCGGAGATCGGCCAAGGGCGGGGTGGTTTTGGCGAACACCGGGTCGGCGAGGGCCTCGCGCATATCTGACACCAGCCGTTCGCCTTCGCCTGCGTTAAGTTCAGTGACGTCGAGGCCGAATTCTTGCGCGAGCGCGAGGACTACGGTGGCGGAAACCGGGCGGTGGTTGTTCTCCATCTGATTGAGGTAGGGCAGCGAGACGCCGAGTTTATCCGAAAAGGCGCGTTGGGTCAGGCTGAGGCGGCCACGGAGTTCGCGGAGTTTGGCACCTGCGTAGAGTTTTTGGATGGCCATTGCGCACTCCTTTGCAAAGCCCAAGGTAGGCTTTGCAAAGTCAGGCGGTCAAGCGGCAATCCCTAAGCTGCGGGCGCGGCGAATGACCGCAAGGATGCAGAGAGTGGAGAGTACGGAAGAGGCCAGCATCAACAGGATCAGCGGCATTTCGGTGGAACCGGGGGGCAGCACGGCTCCGGCCAAGGCGGCAAGGGCGGCACCGCCGCCAACCATGATCGCACCGCCCAGGCCCGAGGCGGTGCCTGCGAGGTCAGGGCGCACCGAGAGGATGCCCGCGTTGGCTGAGGGCAAAGCGATGCCATTGCCGAGCCCCATGGTGATGGTCAGGCTGAAGAAAACCACGGCGCTGGAGAGGTTCAGCGCGGCGACGAGCGCCAGCAGCGCCATGCCGAGCGTGGTGACAGTGGTGCCGATCAGCACCATTTTGTTCATGCCTAGGCGCACCGAATAGCGGCCGGCGAAGAAGTTCCCGGCCATGTAGCCGACGGCGGTGATGGCAAACAGCAGGCCGATACGGGACGAGGTGAGGTGGTAGACCTCGGTTCCGACATAGGGTGCGCCGCCGAGGAAGGCATAAAAGCAGCCCGAGGAGAAGGCGGCGGCTCCGCAATAGCCCCAGAAGCGGCGCGATTTCAGTAGGCTGGGGTAGCTGCGCAACTGATCCTTGAACGACCGGCGTTGCAGGGTGGCGGTCTCGCCCAGATCGGCCCAGCAGAGGGCCAAGACGATCAGACCGAGGCCGAGCAGCAGGCCGAAGTTGGCTTGCCAGCCGAAAGCCTCATCAAGGATACCGCCGATCACTGGGCCAATCATCGGCACCAGCGACATCCCCATGGTGACATATCCGATCATCGAGGCGGCCTCGGCGTCTGACACCATATCACGCACGACGGCGCGGGACAGCACCATGCCTGCGGCGATCACCGCTTGTGCCATGCGGAAGATTAGGAAAGTGGTGGCATTGGCAGCGGTGAGGGTGCCGACGGTGGCGATCAGGAACAGCACCAGCGCAATCAGGATGGTGTTGCGGCGGCCGTAGCGGTCGGAGATCGGGCCGATCAGGATTTGCAGCACGGCGGAGAGCGCGAGGTAGAGGGCTACGGAGAGTTGCATCAGCGCGTAGGGGGCGTCGAAATAGGCGGCCATGCCGGGCAAGGACGGCAGGAAGATGTTCATCGTCAGCGCCGAGAGGCCCGCGAGCAGGGTCAGGGTGAGAATTTTCGGCGGGGTTTGGCGGTTGAGGAAGATCGCCTTGGGGTGGGGCATTCGGGGCTTTCTGGGGTAGTGCGTGCGGATAGCGCGATGCCTCCGGCGGGGATATTTGGGCGCAGAGGATGAGCTAAGAGCGCGGCTTTAGGGAGGGCTCAGCTCCATTTGTGGAAGATGAAGAACGCGCCCAGTGCAATAAAGGCGAAGCCGAGGGCGTGGTTCCATGTCAGCGGCTCTTTCAGGTAGAACACAGAAAACACGGCGAAAACCGAGAGGGTGATGACCTCTTGAATGGTTTTGAGCTGGGCGCCGTTGTAGATGCGGGAGCCTACGCGATTGGCGGGGACCATCAGGCAATACTCGAAGAACGCGATGCCCCAAGAGATGAAAATCACCGTGATCAGCGCGGTGGATTTGTGCTTGAGGTGGCCATACCAAGCGAAGGTCATGAAGATGTTAGACAGGGTCAAGAGGCCGATGGTGATGAGAGGGACGGGAAGGGTGGGCATGGGGGGTCTCGGATGCAAATTCTGCTGGTCGGGGAGGTATATAGAACAAAAACCAAGTTTGCCATCAATGACGGTATTTGAGGCAGTTGGTCGCCACAGGCGTTTCTTAGGGTGCGGGTCGTGGGCTTAGGTGCCTGCACATATCAGTTTCGACCCTATAGCCGGTGTGCGGGTCTGCGTAACCAAGGCTGTGGGAGGGGGCTTTGGGAAGGCAATCGCGCCGCGAAAAAGTGACTGCACTTGCGCAAAGCGCCGCTGGGTCGGGTGAGGATGCAAGGAAATCGCTGCATTCCGGCGCGTTTTGCGCTAGGATTGCAAAAAAACAAAACGAGCAGGACTGATAAAATGACCCTCATCCGAACCGCGCGGCATCTTTTCGGTGCCGGTTTCGCACTCGCGCTTCTGGCAAGCTGCGGGCATAGCGAACTCGAATGTATGGAGCGGGCGATGTATTTCGAATCCAACCGCTCCAGCCGGGATGGCATGGTTGCGGTGGGCAGCGTGGTGATGAACCGCGTCGAGTCGGGGAAATATCCGCGCAATGTCTGTGGCGTGGTGGGGCAGCGCAAGCAATTCGCGCCGGGGGTGATGAGCAAGCGCATGAACACGCGCACCGCACCGCAGCTGCGCGACGCGGCGGAGTCGGTGTTGCTGGGCGAGCGGCATCCGCTGATCGGCCGCGCGCAGTTTTTCCATACGGCAACCTACAAGGCAGGCTACAACAACATGCAGTATGTGCTGACCACCGGGGGCAATGCGTTTTACGAACGCGTCGATCCGGCTTTGGTCACCCAGCCACTGCCATTGCCGCCGATTGAGGGCATTACCGGGAAGTGATGAATTTGCAGATTTGCAATTTGCATTTCTGACGCTTCACTGAGTTTGCATATTTTCGATGTTGCGCTTTGCGGGCGGGTTGTGGGGCGCTATGCTGGCCGCGATTTGAGGGGGAGCCTGCGATGAAAGATATCCTGCAACAGTTGGAAGACCGCCGCAATGTGGCGCGTTTGGGCGGCGGGCAGCGCCGGATTGACGCGCAGCACGCCAAGGGCAAGCTGACCGCGCGCGAGCGGATTGAGCTGTTGCTGGACGAAGGCTCGTTTGAAGAATTCGACATGTTTGTCGCCCATCGCTGCACCGATTTCGGCATGGAGGCGGATCGTCCGGCGGGGGATGGCGTCGTGACCGGCTGGGGTACGGTGAATGGGCGGATGGTCTATGTGTTTTCGCAGGACTTTACGGTGTTTGGCGGGTCTTTGTCGGAAACCCATGCGCAGAAGATCTGCAAAATCATGGATATGGCGATGCAGAATGGCGCGCCGGTGATTGGGCTGAATGACTCGGGCGGGGCGCGGATTCAGGAAGGTGTGGCCTCACTCGCGGGCTATGCCGAGGTGTTTCAGCGCAATGTGATGGCGAGCGGTGTGGTGCCACAGATTTCGGTGATCATGGGGCCTTGCGCGGGCGGGGCGGTGTATTCGCCGGCGATGACCGACTTCATTTTTATGGTGAAGGATTCGTCATACATGTTCGTCACCGGGCCGGATGTGGTGAAAACCGTGACCAATGAGGTGGTGACGGCGGAGGAACTGGGCGGAGCATCGACGCATACCAAGAAATCTTCGGTGGCGGATGGCGCGTTTGAGAATGATGTCGAGGCTTTGGCCGAAGTGCGCCGCTTGGTGGATTTTCTGCCGCTGAACAATCGGCAGAAGGCTCCGGTGCGGCCGTTCTTCGATGATCCGGCGCGGCTGGAAGCGAGCCTTGATACGTTGATCCCGGAAAACCCGAACCAACCCTATGATATGAAAGAGTTGATCGAGAAGCTTGCCGATGAGGGCGACTTTTTTGAAATCCAGCGCGATTTTGCTGCCAACATCATCACCGGCTTTGTGCGGATTGAGGGGCAATCGGTAGGGGTTGTCGCCAATCAGCCGATGGTTTTGGCGGGGTGCCTGGATATTGATAGCTCGCGCAAGGCGGCGCGGTTTGTGCGGTTTTGCGATGCGTTTGAAATTCCGATCCTGACGCTGGTGGATGTGCCGGGGTTCCTGCCGGGTGTAGCGCAAGAGTTGGGCGGCGTGATCAAGCATGGTGCCAAGCTGCTGTTTGCTTATGGCGAAGCGACGGTTCCGAAAGTGACGGTGATCACCCGCAAAGCCTATGGCGGGGCTTATGATGTGATGTCGTCGAAGCATCTGCGCGGCGATTTCAACTATGCTTGGCCGACGGCTGAGATTGCGGTGATGGGGGCGAAAGGCGCCACCGAGATCATCCATCGCGGCAAACCGCCGGAAGAAATTGCGCGGCTGACCAAGGAATATGAAGACCGTTTTGCCAACCCGTTCGTCGCCGCCGAGAAGGGCTTTATCGACGAGGTGATCATGCCACATTCGACCCGCCGTCGGGTGGCGCGGGCATTTGCAAGCTTGCGTGGTAAGAAGCTGGCGAACCCGTGGAAAAAGCACGATAACATTCCGCTGTGACCTAAGGAGAACAGCAATGCGTGCGGGCAGCGGAAAAGCGGGCAGTTGTAGGGTGGGGCGGCGATGACCGATCCGAATATAACGGACAGTGCAGAGGCGGTTGTGGTGGCGGTGCCCTCGGGGCAATGGGTGCGCTTCGTCGATGTGGTGATGAACGCGCCGGGACCGGACGGCTTGACCGCGCGGTTTCGCTTTGTCGCACCCGCGATAGCCAAGCAAACCGGATCGGTGGATTTCGAGGTGGCGGTGACGGATATGGAACATTTGTGCAAGAGTTTCGCTCTGCCGCGTATCGCCTCAACCGGGCCGCTGCCAAGCCAGATCGTGATTTCACTTTCCGACCGCGACGTGCCGTTTGGCGAAGCTGCTCCTGAGGCCACTCAATTCTTTGAGGCGTATCGTGTCGAGGGCGACGCCTGTATATGGGAGGCTTTTTGATGAAAGCACAAAATCTAGCGGCCCGGGCCGCTTTGCAACCGATGGCTGATGTAGCCTTGCCACAGCTTGGGGCATTTGACCAATTTGCGTGTCAATTCCGCAGTTTATCGGCTAGAGTTCATGTAGGCCGAACCCAAGCGGCCTTTCCTTCGCAGAAGGGGGCGGCACAAAGCACGCCTCCAGCAAATAAATGGAGTCGAGGATGTCGAGCACTAAGTTTACCGTACTGGCACTGTGCCTGGTCGCTTTCGTGGCAGGTTGCGCTAAGAAAGCCGAAGACGTGGTTTACGTGGACCAACCGGCTGTCACCACTGAGCCGACCTACACCGGCAAATACAAGTAAGACTAAGGGGCGGGCGCTTGTAGGCCTGACGGCTCAGCCCGCCCTTTTTCTATCTGTTGCAACGGCTTACGGGGCGTCGGCAACAACTGTCCTAGCGGGGGCGAACCGCTTTGCACTTGATCTGACCAGCACCTATGGTGCGAGCGTCATCAACGCTGCAAACTGGAGTATCCCATGCGTTCCGCAACAATCCTTGCCTTCATCGCGCTTAGCGCTTTCGCTGCTTGCGCTAAAAAAGAGGCTCCTATGGAGCCTGCGCCGGCACCAATTTCGGTTGAGCCGACCGAGACCGGCAAATACAAATAACAGCTATGGGCGGGGTTTCGGCTCCGCCTTCGCTCTCACCTCTGCGCAAGAGGTGGCATCATGCTGAAGCATCGCGGTTTTCCCGGCCGCCTGACCGGCACTGATTTCCAGTTTGTGATCCGGCGCGCCAATATGAAGCAGGGCGCGGCCAAGATCATCAAACGCGAACGTTTCGCAGATCGCAAAAACGCTGACCGGATGGCCGATAAGGGCTTTATGGCGGCCTTGTGGGCGCAGTTCGGCGAGGACGTTTTCGAGCGTGGCAATCTGGATGCGGGGCGGCTGTCGTGGCTGTTTGGCCGCGAAGTGGTGCCCGCCGAAGATCCCTTCAACCCGGCGTCTTATGATGCGCTGCTGAAGATCAACCTCAAAGTCGCGCAAGTCTCGTTCCCCGAGATTTTCGCCCCCGACGCCGAGCCTATGGACTTTGGCGATTGGGATGACGACGAGGATCAGGACTAGGCATGATTCCGCGCAAGCCTTTGGCATCTTGGCAGCAATTCGCGCAAGCCTTCGGGCGGGGCGAAACAGGCTTTGCGCCAAATGCTGGGTTGCGCGATGATCAATCTGTGCTTGGGGCGTTGCTTGCACCGCAATGCCTTGGGCAAGACTGTTACCCTTTCCCTACCCTCTGGCCTGACTCCTTCGGGGTCAGGCCTTTTTTTGCATCGGCTGCGGCTCCGCTTTGGCGGCTTGTTGCCAGTTGCGCGCGGGCGGGCTTTTTTCAGTTTGCATCGCTGCAAGATTCAGTAGAATCTGCGCACAGAACAACAAACAAAAGAGGCAGTTCAAAATGCGGAAATCTCTCCTTCTTCTTGCCATTCTCACCATGCCGCTGGCTGGCTGTCTGCAAGACCCGGCTTCGCGCGGGTTGGCAGGCGCTGCAGCTGGCGCAGCCATTGCCGATGTCACCGACAACAATGCGGTCACGGGTGCGGTCATCGGCGGCCTTGCGGGCGCTGCAACCTGCGGCGTCAACATCGGCCTGCCGCCCTGCTACTGATCTAATCGCCGCTTACGCGGCTAATGCTATGACGGCCAGTCGGGGTGTTCCCTCGGCTGGCCGTTTTGTTTTGTGCGTCCCGGCCCGGACGCGAAGGGGAGAGAGCTATGTTTAAGAAAATCCTGATCGCCAATCGGGGCGAGATCGCCTGCCGTGTGATCAAGACTGCCCGCAAGATGGGGATCAAGACGGTGGCAGTGTATTCCGACGCCGACCGGGGTGCCCTGCATGTGAAGATGGCGGATGAGGCGATCCATATCGGGCCGTCGCCTGCCGCGCAGTCTTACATCGTCATTGAGAAGATCATGGCGGCGGTGAAGGCATCCGGTGCCGAAGCGGTGCATCCGGGTTATGGGTTTCTGTCTGAAAACATGAACTTCGCGGCGGCGTTGGAAGCGGCGGGCGTGGTGTTCATCGGGCCACCTTCCCCTGCGATTGAGGCGATGGGCGATAAGATCACCTCGAAAAAGCTGGCGATGGCTGCGGGGGTTTCCACCGTGCCGGGGCATATGGGTCTGATTGATGATGCCGAACATGCGGTGAAAATCGCCTCGGAAATCGGCTATCCGGTGATGATCAAGGCTTCTGCTGGCGGTGGCGGCAAGGGGATGCGGATCGCTTGGGATGACGCCGAAGCGCGGGAAGGCTTTCAGTCTTCCAAGAATGAGGCGGCGGCAAGTTTTGGCGATGACCGGATTTTCATTGAGAAATTCGTCACCCAACCGCGCCATATTGAAATTCAGGTTTTGGGCGATAAGCACGGCAATATCGTCTATCTGCATGAGCGCGAATGTTCGATCCAGCGCCGGAACCAGAAGGTGATCGAGGAAGCGCCGTCGCCATTCTTGGATGAGGCGACGCGCAAGGCGATGGGTGAGCAGGCTTGCGCCTTGGCCCGCGCGGTGGGCTATACCAGCGCCGGGACGGTGGAGTTTATCGTTGATGGCAGCCGGAATTTCTATTTCCTTGAGATGAACACGCGGTTGCAGGTGGAACATCCTGTGACGGAGTTGATCACCGGGGTTGATCTGGTCGAGCAGATGATCCGGGTGGCTTATGGTGAGAAGCTGCCGTTTGCCCAAAGTGATCTGAAGATCAACGGCTGGGCAATGGAAAGCCGGCTTTACGCCGAAGACCCCTACCGCAACTTCCTGCCCTCGATTGGCCGCCTGACCCGCTATCGGCCTCCGGTGGAAGGCACCACCCCACGCGGCGGCATCGTGCGCAATGACACTGGGGTGTTTGAGGGCGGCGAGATTTCGATGTTCTACGACCCGATGATCGCCAAGCTGTGCACTTGGGGGCCGACGCGAGCCGATGCGATTGAGGAAATGCGGCTCGCCTTGGATACGTTTGAGGTTGAGGGCATCGGCCACAACCTGCCCTTTGTCGGCGCGGTGATGGAGCATCCGCGCTTTCAATCCGGCAATATCACCACGGCGTTCATAGCCGAGGAATATCCTGATGGTTTCCAGGGTGCCACGTTGGACGCGGATACACTGGCGCGAGCTGCGGCCTCTGCCGCCGCGATGAACCGGGTGGCGGAAATCCGGCGCACGCGGATTTCTGGCACGATGGATAATCACGAGCGCCGGGTCGGTGATGATTGGGTGGTGACGCTGCAAGGCGTTGAACATGTGGTGAAAATCGCCGCCGATCCGGCGGGCTCAACCGTGACGTTTGAAGATGGCCGCAGCCTGCGGGTGACCTCGGCTTGGGTGCCGGGGCAGGCTTTGGCCAGCATCATGGTTGATGGCGCGCCTTTGGTGATGAAGGTCGGCAAAATCTCGGGCGGTTTCCGGCTGCGGCTGCGCGGCGCTGATCTGAAGGTGCATGTGCGTACGCCAAGGCAGGCGGAACTGGCGAAACTGATGATCGAGAAGCTGCCGCCGGATACGTCGAAATTCCTGCTCTGCCCGATGCCCGGTCTGATCGCCAAGATCATGGTCGCGGTCGGTGATGAGGTGCAGGAGGGGCAGGCTTTGGCCACCGTTGAGGCGATGAAGATGGAAAATATCCTGAAAGCCGAGCGCAAGGGCGTGGTCAAAGCGGTGAAAGCGGTGGCGGGCAGCAGCCTGAAGGTCGACGAAGTGATCATGGAGTTTGAATAGGTGGCAGGTCGGGGGCGATCAGCGACAGGCGAGACTCGACAAATGTTCGTATTTTGTTCTAGTCTGATGGCTTGTTTACGCATCCCCGACTCGAGGCCAGATGTCCGCGCGCGTCTCCACCCTGTTCTTCGATATGAACAGCTTTTACGCTTCGGTCGCCCAGGCCGAGGAGCCTGCGCTGATGGGCCGCCCGGTGGGGGTGTTGACGGCGGATGCGCCGAATGCGGCCTGTATTGCCGCCAGTATCGAAGCGAAACGCTGCGGTGTCGGCATGGGCACAAGGCAAGACGAGGCGCGCGCGCTGTGCCCCGGCATCGTGTTTCGCCCGGTGAAGCACGATGTTTGCGTGCGCTATCATCATGCGATTTTGCGCGCGGTGGACACGGTTTTGCCGGTGCATCGGGTGTTCTCTATCGACGAATGTTCCTGCCTGTTGATGGGATCGCAGCAGGAATTGGCCAAGGCTGTGGGCCTCGGGCGGGCGTTGCAGGCGGCTGTGTTGCGGGACGTCAACCCGGCGTTGCGCTGCTCGGTCGGCTTGGGGCCAACGCGGCTGCTGGCGAAACTGGCGGCGGGGTTGGAAAAACCCGGCGGGTTGCACTGGCTGTTGCCGGAGATTTTGCCGGACCGGATTGCGCATCTCGGCTTGGACGATCTGCCGGGGGTTTCTTCGCGGATGCGGGATCGTTTGTTGGCGGCGGGGGTGCCGGATGTGCGGGCGTTTTATGCGCTGGACCCAAAGCGGGCCCGGGCGATCTGGGGCAGCGTTTTGGGCGAGCGGTTCTTGCGCGAACTCCGCGGCGAGGTGGTGGTCTGGCCAGAGACGCAGCGCGGCATGATTGGGCACGGGCAGGTGCTGACGGCGGGCAACAAGACAGCGGAGGGTGCGCGACTGGTGGCGCGGCGTTTGCTGGTCAAGGCTGCGGCGCGGTTGCGGCGCGAGGGTTTTGTGGCGCGCAGCCTGCATCTGTCTCTGCGGTTGCAGGAGGGCGGGCATCCCAGTGCCGAGGGCCAAATTCGTGCAACGCAGGATACGTTTTTTCTGCTGGAAACGCTGGACCGCTATTGGGCAAAGCTGCCGCGCGGACGGATCAAGGCGGTGAATGTAAGCTTGGGCGGTTTGCTGCTCGTGGGGCAAGCGACGGGCGATCTGTTCGACGCCCCGGTGGCAGAGGACGCGCCCGTGGGCCTCTGCCATGCCATCGACCGATTGAACCTGCGCTACGGTCAGAACACCGTGCGTTTTGGCGAATTGCCACCGCATTACGTCGCCTATACGGGGGCAAAAATCGCCTTTGGCCGCATTCCGGTGGCCGAGGATTTTCTGGAATAACCGCATTGCCCGCGCTGGCCCGCGTTGGCTGCAAGGGAGCAGAGCATGACTGATCTGAACGCATGGGCGGCTTTGGCCGCGAAAGAAATGAAGGGCGGCGACCCCGCTAGCCTGACGTGGGATACGCTGGAAGGCATCGCAGTGAAGCCGCTTTATACGGCGGCTGATGTTGCAGGCCTGCCGCAGATGGGCGAGATGCCGGGCTTTGCGCCGTTCACGCGGGGGGTGAAAGCGACGATGTATGCCGGGCGGCCTTGGACCATTCGGCAATATGCCGGGTTCTCGACGGCTGAGGCGTCGAACGCGTTTTATCGGAAAAATCTGGCGGCGGGGCAGCAGGGCGTGTCTGTCGCCTTCGATCTGGCGACGCATCGGGGCTATGACTCGGATCACCCTCGGGTCGAGGGCGATGTTGGCAAGGCTGGGGTGGCGATTGATAGCGTCGAGGATATGAAGATCCTGTTCGACGGGATTCCACTGGAAAAAGTGTCTGTTTCGATGACGATGAACGGCGCGGTGATCCCGATTTTGGCCAGCTTTATCGTGGCGGGCGAGGAACAGGGGGTGGATCGGTCCCTGCTGTCTGGCACCATTCAGAATGACATTCTGAAGGAATTCATGGTGCGCAACACCTATGTCTATCCGCCAGAACCTTCGATGCGGATCATCGCCGATATTATCGAATACACATCGGCGCATATGCCGAAGTTCAACTCGATCTCGATCTCTGGCTATCACATGCAGGAGGCCGGGGCGAATTTGGTGCAGGAATTGGCCTATACTTTGGCTGACGGGCGCGAATATGTGCGGGCGGCGCTGGCGCGCGGCATGAATGTCGATGACTTCGCCGGGCGGCTGTCGTTCTTCTTCGCCATCGGGATGAATTTCTTCATGGAGGCCGCGAAGCTGCGCGCGGCGCGGCTGCTGTGGCACCGGATCATGGCGGAGTTTGCACCGAAAAAGCTCGGCTCCTCGATGCTGCGGACGCATTGCCAGACCTCTGGCGTGTCCTTGCAGGAAGCCGACCCCTATAACAACGTGATCCGCACCGCTTATGAGGCGATGTCGGCGGTTTTGGGCGGCACGCAGTCCTTGCACACCAACGCTTTGGACGAAGCCATTGCTTTGCCTACGGAATTTTCCGCCCGGATCGCGCGGAACACCCAGTTGATCTTGCAGGAGGAAACCGGGGTGACGCATGTCGTCGATCCGCTGGCAGGGTCCTATTACGTCGAAAGCCTGACGCATTCTTTGGCGGAAGAAGCCTGGAAGCTGATCGAGGAAGTCGAGGCGATGGGCGGCATGACCAAGGCGGTGGCCTCGGGGATGCCGAAACTGCGGATTGAGGAATCGGCGGCGCGGCGGCAGGCGGCGATTGATCGTGGCGATGAGGTTGTGGTCGGGGTGAACAAATACAAACTCGCCAAGCAGGACGCGATCGACATTCTCGACATTGATAACGTGGCGGTGCGGCAAAACCAGATCGAACGGCTGCACGCCACGCGGGCGGCGCGCGATGAGGCAAAAGCGCAAGCGGCACTGGACGAACTGACCCGGATCGCGGGCCATGACGGCAATCTGCTGGCGGCAGCGATTGAGGCGGCGCGGGCGCGGGCAACGGTGGGGGAAATCAGCATGGCGATGGAGAAGGTGTTCGGGCGGCACCGCGCCGAGGTGAAAACCCTCGCCGGGGTTTACGGTGCGGCCTATGCGGGCGATGCGGGTTTTGCCGCGATTCAGGCGGATGTTGAGGCCTTTGCCGAGGAAGAAGGCCGCCGTCCCCGCATGCTGGTGGTGAAGATGGGGCAGGATGGCCATGATCGCGGTGCCAAGGTGATCGCGACGGCTTTCGCCGATATTGGCTTTGACGTCGATGTTGGGCCGTTGTTCCAGACGCCCGCCGAGGCCGCGCAGGATGCCATCGACAACGATGTGCATGTGGTGGGAATCTCGTCGCAGGCGGCGGGGCACAAGACCCTCGCGCCGAAGCTGGTGCAGGCGTTGCGCGATGCGGGCGCGGGCGAGATTCTGGTGATCTGCGGCGGGGTTATTCCGCAGCAGGATTATCAGTTCCTCTACGACGCCGGGGTGAAAGCGATCTTCGGGCCGGGGACGAATATCCCCGAGGCGGCGAAGGATATTCTTGATCTGATCCGCAAGGCACGCACATGAGCTTCAGTGCCAACCAGCGCGGGGTTTTGGTTGGCATGGTGGCATCGGTGATCTGGACGGCTGCGGTCTTCGCACTGGCTCCGGGCTGGATCACCCCCAGCGGCACGCCGTTGGAGCTGGCGGTGAAATGGCTGTGCCTGCCCGCGCTGGCGCTGCTGGCGATGATCGGGCGGATGGCAAATATGCGGTTTCTGGATGCCAGTTTGATTGACGGGCAGGACGGCGGCGCGGGCTCGGCGGCGGATCGGGCGCAACGTGTGCTGCGCAACACCACCGAGCAATGCGTGCTGGTGGCGTTGGCTTGGCCCGCGCTGGCGATCCAGTTTGCGCCCGCGCAGGCCGGGCTGTTTCCGGCGCTGGCGGTGACATTTCTGATCGGGCGGCTCGCCTTCACGCTGGGCTACGCGAAGGGTGCTGCGGGTCGGGCGTTTGGCTTTGGCCTGACGTTTTACCCGACCGTGGTGGTGGTGATCTGGGCCAGCTTGCGCGCGGTGCTGGGTTAGCTCGTCTTCCCCTTCAACAGCGCGAAGATTGCCATGGCATGGCCGTGGCCCAGATCAAACTCGGCCTTCAGCCAATCGGTGATCTGGGTAGCTTTAACGCCCGCAGCGATTCCATCAGCCGTGGCAAAGCCCTTCGCTTGCGCCAAGGCTTTGAAATCGGCGGGGGTTTTCCCGGTTTTGGCTTGGATATTGTCCAGATAGGCTTGGAACGACATTCACCCCTCCTGTTTTGCCGCCCACAAAAGCCCGCGCCGCATAAGTTCGCGGGCGGGGCCGTGGTTGATGACATCGGCCTGATGGCCCAAAGCGTTGTAATAGACCCGGCCTTGGCCCCAGAATTTCGAGAACACCACGGGCATCGCCACCGGGCCGTTCGGCGCATGAGGCCCGTCGACCACCGGGAAATCGCAGACCGCATGAACGTGCACGGCGGGGTCGACGTGCAGGTAGTATTGCTCGGTCGCTACATCAAAATCAGCGATCCCGGCCACCAGCAGATCGTCCGAGACCATCCGCACCCGGTAATTCAACCCGTCATTGCCCGGATGTGCCACCCATTGCGCCCCGGTCATGAACTGCCACAGCACGTCGGTACGAAAAGCGTCGCACATACCGCCATGACAGCCTGCCAGACCCACGCCCGCCGCCACCGCTGCCGCGACATTCTCGGATTGGTGCGGCTCAATGCTGCTCATCGTCCAGACCGGGACGATCAGGCTGAGGTCGGCCAAAACCCCCGGATCATCGAAACAGCCAAGGCTATTCGTGACCTCCACCTGCATCCCCGCCGCGCGCAGTTCCTCGGCGAAGAACGCCGCAACCTTATCCGGCTGATGGCCGTCCCAGCCGCCCCATGTGATCAGCGCTTTGGTCATGGTCATCCTCTGTGCTCAAATATCCTCGGGGGGAGGATTTGCCTGCAAATCCGTGGGGGGCAGACAGCCCCCCGACTTCGCCGCAGAGTTCCCACTGTTGGCAGGATCGTCAACCTAGAACCGTTGCGCTGCCGCTGGTTTATTGCCCATGATCGTCTCGATCTCGGCCATGACCTCGGGTGTCAGTTTGGCTTTATGCTGCAAAGCGGCGAGGTTATCGGTCAACTGGCTGGCACGCGAGGCCCCCAAGATCACAGTTGAGACACGCGGATTGTTCAGGCACCACAGCAGCGCCAGATGCGCCAGCGGTAGGCCTGCACGCTCGGCCAAATCGGCCAAGGCCCGGGTTTTCGCAAGTTTGTCCTGCCCCGCCTCCGAGGCCAGCATGTCCTTAAGCCATTCATAGCCGGGCAGGGTCATCCGGCTGTCGTTCGGGATCGCGGTGTTATATTTGCCGGTCAGGATGCCCGAAGCCAGCGGCGACCAGATCGTGGTGCCAAGGCCAACGCTGTCATACAGCGGCGCGTAATCTGCCTCGACCTTCTGCCGCTCAAACAGATTATACTGCGGCTGCTCCATCACTGGCGGCGTCAGACCCGCGGCGCGGGCGACCATATGCGCCTCGGTGATCTGCTGCGCCGACCATTCCGAGGTGCCCCAATACAGCACTTTGCCTTGGGTGATCAGGCTGTGCATCGCCCGCACGGTTTCTTCGATGGGGGTGTCAATATCGGGGCGGTGGCAGAAATAGAGATCAAGGTAATCGACTTGCAGGCGGCGCAGGGCGGCGTGGCAGGCTTCGGTCACATGCTTGGCGGAAAGCCCGCGCTGGGTGGGTTTCTCGCCGCCCCAGAACACTTTCGACGACACGACATAGCTGTCACGGGTCCAGCCTAGGCTGTGCAGGGCCTGACCCATCACCAGTTCAGAATTGCCCGCCTCATAGCCCTCGGCATTGTCGAAGAAGTTGATGCCTGCGTCATAAGCGATGGTCATCAAGGATTTGGCGTCATTGCCATCGATTTGTTTGCCGAAAGTGACCCAAGAGCCAAAAGAAAACTCGGAAACCTTCAGGCCAGATTTACCCAAGCGACGATAGTCCATGCGGATACTCCAAATGAAAATGCCCTGTGCAGGCGGTTTGCACAGGACATAAGGCATTTGCGATGGAATGTTAGGCTCAGACGCCTGCGTAAATCTCGGCAATCCGGGCGACGGCGGCTTCTGGCGTGAGTTCTTCCGAAACCCCGGTGCGGCGCGAGGTTAGTTCAACCAAGCCATTCGCCAAGCCTCTTGGCCCGACGGTGATGCGCCACGGCAGGCCGATCAGGTCCATCGTGGCGAATTTCGCCCCGGCGCGTTCTTCGCGGTCATCGTAGAGCGCCTCAAGGCCCTGCGCTTTGAGGGCCTTATAAAGGCCCTCGCAGGCGGCATCGGCTGCGGCATCGCCTTGTTTCAGATTGACGATGCCAACCGGGAACGGGGTGACGCCTTCGGGCCAGATGATGCCCTTGTCGTCGTGGCTTGCCTCAATGATCGCGCCGAGCAAGCGGGAGACGCCGATGCCGTGTGAGCCCATCTCGACCGGAACTTTCGACCCATCTGCGGTGACGACCGTGGCACCCATGGCTTCGGAGTATTTGGTGCCGAAGTAGAAGATCTGCCCCACTTCGATCCCCCGCGCCACCTTGCGGCGGTCTTCGGGGATGGCGTCGAACAGGGCTGCATCGTGGGTCTCATCGGTGCGGGCGTAGAGGGTGGTGAATTCTTTGCAGACGTTTGCGACTTCCTCGCGGTTGTCGTAATCGACCTCACGCTTGCCAAGCCGCAGCTCGGTCACGGCGCTGTCGAAGAATACCTCGGATTCGCCAGTTGCGGCCAGCACCAGAAACTCATGGGTATCCTCACCGCCAATCGGGCCGGAATCGGCGCGCATCGGGATCGCGGTCAGGCCCATGCGTTCATAGGTGCGCAGGTAGCTGACCATATGGCGGTTGTAGGCGTGCAAGGCGGCGGCTTTGTCGACGTCAAAGTTATAGCCGTCTTTCATCAGGAACTCGCGGCCCCGCATCACGCCGAAACGTGGTCGCATCTCGTCGCGGAACTTCCACTGGATGTGATAGAGGGTCAGCGGCAAGTCTTTGTAGCTGTTGACATGGGCGCGGAAGATGTCGGTGATCATTTCCTCGTTGGTCGGGCCATAGAGCATCTCGCGATCCTGACGATCCTTGATGCGCAGCATTTCCTGACCGTAGTCGTCGTAGCGGCCGGATTCGCGCCACAGATCAGCCGGTTGCAGGGTGGGCATCAGCAGGGGAATGTGACCCGCGCGCTCTTGTTCCTCGTTCACGATCTGTTGGATGCGGTTCAGCACCCGCAGGCCCAAGGGCAGCCATGAATAGATCCCAGCGGCTTGCTGTTTGATCATTCCCGCCCGCAGCATGTAGCGGTGCGAGACGATCTGCGCCTCGGCGGGGTTTTCCTTCAGGACGGGCATAAAGTAACGGGAAACGCGCATCGCGGCCTCATGAGATAGGGTTTGGGCTTTCCTAACGGGTTGAGGGGGGGCAGGCAAGCGGCGGGTTTGGGGGCGGGCTTTGCGGCGGCAAGCGGTTGTCCACGCGTGGACACGCTATCCGATTTATTGTTTTCAATGGGTTACAATGGCGTATTCAGAGTTTCTTTACCAATGGCCGCACCGCGTTTGGTGCAAACCGAAGGTGCCAAAAGGCGCTGTGCCGCTGGATCAGACCAGTGGAGGATCGCCGGGCAAGCCTTCGGCCAGCAAATCCTCGACGAAATGGGCGGCGAATTGGGCGCGGCCACTGATGCCAGCCTTGCCATAGATCGCGGAAAGCTGGGCGCGCACGGTGCCGGGGGCGGCGTTGCGGGCAGAGGCGATTTCCGCCACGTCGAGGCCCTTCAGCGCGAGATAGGCCACGTCGCGCTCGGCTTTGCTGAGTTGCCATGTATCAAACTGGCGCTGCACCACCTGATGCATTTCACCACTGGCCTTGGCGATGGTGGCGTCTTGGTCCTGCTGATGGTTAAGCGCGCGGCGCAGTTCCAAGGCACCCAAGGCCACCCCCAAGATCAGCGACAGTGTCACCAGCGTTTGCATCCACAGTTGCGGGCCGAAGCCATCTTCCCCCCATTCCGACAGGGCATTGGCGACAAAAAACACCGCCGCCGAGGTTTGCAACAGCACCACCAGCGCAAGCACGGCGGGGCGGCCGCCCTTGCTGTCTTTCAATCCGCTGAGAAAGGTCATCGGCTGCTTACTTCCCGAATTTATCTTTGCGGCGTCCCACCAGCATTGCTGGAACCAGATTGTGTCGCATCATCACGCTTTCCACGATCACGCCGCCAATATGCAGCGCCACCAAAAGCAGGATCAGGTTGGCGGTAATTTCGTGCACGTCTTTCACCCAACCAGAGCCTTCCTCCTCGCCACCCTCGCCTGCATCGGCGGTTTTCACAAGCTGCGACCAATCTCCACTGTCGATAATGGCTTGGCGTTCGGCCACCGCGAAGGGATTGGGGCCGGACATGGTCAAACCCGTCGCCACCATGACAGCGATGCAGGCCCATAAGGCATAGGCCATCAGTGCCCCGGCCGGGTTGTGTGAGGCGTAGCTGCGCGGTTTGCCCACAAAAAGCTGTTTTACATGGCCGATGGCGGCTAAGGGATTGGGCGGGAAGGCAGAAAACCGGGCTTCCGGGTTGCCTACGATGCCCCAAGCCATGCGCAACACCAGCAAGACCAGCCCGCCCCAGCCAAACCAGACATGCACCGGACTGCCGCCCTTGGTGAAGACCTCATTGGCCAGAATGACGATGACGATGCCCCAATGGCTGATGCGCACGATGCGATCCCACAGGATCGGTGGGCGCGGGGCCGGGGGGCGGGTGCCCCCCAGTTCTGCTTGTGCCATCAATCGTTGCTTCCTTTGATGGTCAGAATCGCGCCGTTGGCCGGGTCGATGGTGATATCCATCTTCTTGGAGGTGGCGGCGTCGGTGCAAATGGCTTCGATCTTGCCATCTTCGGATTCAAAGGCGTTGACGGGGCAGCCAGCTTTTTCCAGCGCAGCCTTGGCAGTGTCGGCGTTGGTGCCGACGATATCGCCCACGGCGGGCATCGCAGAGGCGGCAAACGGGGCAGCAAGCAGGGCAAGGGTCAGAAGCAAAGTGCGGGTCATCGGATCGTCCTTTTGATCGTGAATGTGCCAGAGATTGGCAAGCCCTTCGCCGCGGTGTTGCGGCTGGGGCATGGCCTGAGATGTCAGGCTCTGGCAGGAGATTCTATTGACCTGCGGCTTAGTCTTGCGGGCATAAGCGCGTGCTTATGGGATTTTTGGCGCGCTTAGGCTGGCTTGCAGCGGGGGAAAGCCTGCCGCGCCATGCCCGCCCCCTTG
Source organism: Cypionkella psychrotolerans (assembly GCF_001294535.1). GTDB lineage: Bacteria > Pseudomonadota > Alphaproteobacteria > Rhodobacterales > Rhodobacteraceae > Cypionkella > Cypionkella psychrotolerans. The sequence goes on from NZ_LGIC01000073.1 coordinate 152,551, forward strand.
CAACGCAAGCCTCCAAAGGCGATATGTCTGGCGAGCGAAAAGGGGCGATGACATGGCACATCCGGTGCGCGAGCAGGTGAAATACTGGTGCATCGCTTTGCTGGTGTTGTTTGCGCTGCTGCTTTTGCTGGGCTCGGTGATGCTGCCTTTTTTGGTTGGCGGTGCGCTGGCGTATTTTCTGGACCCGGTGGCGGATAGGTTGCAGCGCTGGGGATTAAGTCGCGTGGCGGCAACCACGGTGATCACGCTGGTGGGCCTGCTCGCGATGGTGCTTTTGGTTTTGTCGGTGATCCCGACGCTGATCCAGCAAACCTCGGCTTTAATCAATGCGGCGCCCGAAATTGCCCGGCGTTTGCAAGGCTTTATGATCGAGAAATTCCCGGAATTGACCGATAGCACCTCGACCATCCGCACCACATTGGCCGAGATTGGCGCGGCTATTCAAGCCAAGGGCGCGGCTCTGGCGCAGGGGGTTTTGACCTCGGCGCTGAGTTTGCTGTCGGCGGTGGTGTTCATCGTCGTGGTGCCAGTGGTGACGTTTTATATGCTGCTCGACTGGGATCATATGGTGGCGCGGATTGATGCGATGCTGCCGCGCGATCATGCCCCGGTGGTACGGCGCTTGGCGGGGGAAATCAACGATGCGCTGTCGGCGTTTGTGCGCGGGCAGTTGACGGTGTGTCTGACCTTGGGCGCGTATTATGCCACCGCGCTGATGCTGGTGGGCTTGCAGTTTGGGCTGGTGGTGGGGGCGATTGCGGGCGCGATCACCTTTATTCCTTATATTGGTGCGCTGGTCGGCGGGGCTTTGGCGATTGGTCTGGCCTTGTTCCAGTTCTGGGGCGATTGGGTGTCGATTGGTCTGGTGGCAGGGGTGTTCGCCATCGGACAGTTCCTTGAGGGCAATGTGTTGACGCCGAAACTGGTGGGCAAATCGGTGGGGCTGCATCCGGTCTGGCTGATGTTTGCTTTGTCGGTGTTCGGGTCTTTGTTCGGCTTTGTTGGCATGTTGGTGGCGGTTCCGGTGGCAGCGGCGATGGGGGTGCTGATCCGGTTTGCAATTGCGCAGTATCAGGCGAGCCTGTTGTATCAAGGGGTTACCGGGCAGCCGGGCGATGAGGACGACGCGTGAGCCGTCAGCTCGCCTTTGACCTGCCCAGCGGCGAGGCGTTTCGGCGGGCGGATTTCTATGCCTCGCCCGCCAACGCGCAGGCTTTGGCTTCGGTAGAGGCTTGGCAGGATTGGCCGGGTGGCAAGCTGGTGCTGGTGGGGCCTGCGGGGTCGGGCAAGACGCATCTGGCGCATATCTGGGCGACATTGGCGGGGGCTGAGGTGATTTCGGCCGCCAAACTGCTGGAAACCGATCTGCACGATCTGGCGCAGGGCCCGGTGGCGGTCGAGGATGCGGACACGATTGCGGGCGACCGCGAGGCTGAGGTGGCGTTGTTCCATCTGCACAATCTGCTGAATGGGCGCGGGCTGTTGGTGACGGCGGCGAGTGCGCCGCGCGATTGGCGGCTGGGATTGCCGGATCTGCTGAGCCGGATGCAGGCGGCACCCGTGGCGCAGTTAAATCCGCCGGATGATCTGCTGCTGTCGGCGGTGCTGATCAAGCTGTTCGCCGACCGTCAGATCGTGGTGCCGCCGAACCTGATCTCTTACCTTGTGTCGCGGATGGACCGCTCGATTGCCGCCGCGCGCGAATGGGTGAAGTTTCTCGACGCCCGCGCGCTGGCTTTGGGCCGCCCGGTGACGCGGGCATTGGCCGCCGAGGTGCTGGACTTGGCGCAGGCGGGGTGAGACTATGTCACCGATGCGTTACCTTTGATCAGCATGAAGGCCCGATGACCCAATCCGATTTTCTAAAGCACGACTTCCCCGCCGCTGTTGAGGTGCCCGAGGCCGACATCACCGGCCCGCGTCGGTTTTTCAACCGCGAACTCAGCTGGTTGGCGTTCAACTGGCGGGTGCTGGATGAGGCGTCAAACCCCGCCGTGCCGCTGCTGGAACGGCTGCGGTTTTTGTCGATCTCGGCGACAAACTTGGATGAATTTTACACCGTGCGGGTGGCGGGTCTGCGCGCAAAGGTGCGGGCGCGGAACATGACTCCGTCGGAAGATGGTCGCTCGGCTGCCGAACAGTTGACGCTGATCCATGCCAATGCCCGGCGCTTGATGCACACTCAGCAGGCGGTGTTCAACAAGCTGAAAAAGCTGATGGATGTGCAGGGGATCACGCTGCTGACGCGCTCTAAACTGACAGTGCGCGATCTGAAATTTTTGGAAGATCACTTTCTGAACAAGGTGTTCCCGGTTTTGTCGCCCCTCGCGATTGACCCGGCGCACCCGTTTCCGTTCATCCCGAACACTGGGTTTTCGCTGGCCTTGCAGTTGGAGCGCGAGACCGATCATCGCAGCCTGCAGGCGCTTTTGCCGATCCCGCAGCAGATCGCGCGCTTCGTGCGACTGCCCGACAAGGATGGCGAATATCGGTTTTTGCCGCTGGAAGAACTGCTGCTGATCCATCTGGATATGCTGTTTCCGGGCTACACCGACCGCGGGCATTGCCTGTTCAGGGTGCTGCGCGATAGTGATCTTGAGGTCGAAGACGAGGCCGAGGATCTGGTGCGCGAGTTTGAAACTGCGCTGAAACGGCGCAGGCGCGGCGAGGTGATCCGGCTGAAGCTGTCTTCCGGCGCGCCGCCCGAATTGCGCGCGCTGATCATGGAAGAACTGGGCGTGACGCCCGATGAAATGGTCGAGGTGCGCGGGCTTTTGGGCGTCGCCGATCTGAAGGAACTGGTGCTGTCGTCTCGGCCTGATCTTTTGTGGCCACGGTTTACCCCAAGGGTGCCGGAACGAGTGCAGGACCATGATGGTGATCTGTTTGCGGCGATCAAGCAGAAGGATATTCTGCTGCATCACCCCTATGAGACCTTTGATTTGGTGATCAATTATCTGGAACAGGCGGCGCGCGATCCGAATGTGCTGGCGATCAAACAGACGCTCTATCGCACGTCATGGGACAGCCCGATTGTCGCCGCTTTGTGTGAGGCGGCGGAGGCGGGCAAGTCGGTAACGGCGCTGGTTGAGCTGAAAGCGCGGTTTGACGAGGCGGCGAATATCCGGCAATCGCGGCGGTTGGAGCGCGCCGGGGCGCATGTGGTTTATGGCTTTATGAACTACAAAACCCACGCCAAAATCTCGACCGTGGTGCGGCGTGAGGGCGAAAATCTGGTCACCTACACGCATTATGGCACCGGGAATTACCACCCCATTACCGCGAAAGTGTATACCGACCTGAGTTTCTTCACCTGCGATGCCGCTCTGGGGCGCGATGCGACGCGGGTGTTCAACTATCTGTCGGGCTATGTCGAGCCGCAAGGGCTTGAAAACCTTGCAATTTCACCGTTCACCCTGAAATCGCGGCTGCTGGAGATGATTGCCACCGAGGCGGATCATGCCCGCGCCGGGCGACCTGCGGAAATCTGGGGCAAGGTCAATTCTCTGATCGACCCGGATGTGATTGACGCGTTTTATGCGGCCTCCAAAGCCGGGGTGAAGATCAGCCTTGTGGTGCGCGGGATTTGCGGTGTTCGCCCCGGAATCAAAGGCTTGTCCGAGAATATTCGGGTGAAATCCATCGTTGGGCGATTCCTAGAGCACAGTCGGATCATCTGCTTTGGCAATGGTCATGGCTTGCCCTCCAAACAGGCGCGGGTGTTTATCTCCTCGGCGGATTGGATGGGGCGCAATCTGACGCGGCGGGTGGAAACCTTGGTGGAAATCCACAATCCAACCGTGCAGGCGCAGATTGTCGGACAGATTATGGCGGCCAATCTCGCCGATGAGACGCAATCCTGGGTGTTGCAACCCGGCGGCGCTTACAAGCGCGAGCAGGTGCCTGTGGACGGCAGCGCTTTCAACTGTCACCGTTTCTTTATGGAGAATCCTTCGCTGTCCGGCCGCGGCACGGCGGGCGCGAAGGATGTTCGAAACCTTGCCTGAAGCCTCTGCGACATGACGATTTGCGGCTGAATGACCTGAACGGAAATACCTATGACCGAAGACCATGACGACGATCACGGCCCGTTTGGCCGCCCTTTGTTTGACGACCCTTCGGCGCGGGCCTTAAGCCGCGTCGGGGTGGTTGATGTCGGATCAAACTCGGTGCGGATGGTGGTGTTTGATGGCGCGGCGCGGAGCCCGGCCTATTTCTACAACGAAAAGCTGATGTGCGGTCTGGGCAAAGGGCTGGCGGAAACTGGCAAGTTGAATCCAGAAGGGCGCAGGCGGGCGCTGGTGGCGTTGAAAAGATTCTCGTTGCTGGCCAAGGGAATGGGGATTGAAACGCTGACGGTTGTGGCGACGGCTGCGGCGCGTGAGGCGTCTGACGGCCCGGCGTTTCAGGCCGAAGTGCTGGCGCAAACTGGGTTGAAAATCTGGGTGGTGGACGGCGACGAAGAAGCCCGTCTGTCGGCGCAGGGCGTGCTTTTGGGCTGGCCGGAGGCGAAGGGGATTGTCTGCGATATTGGCGGCAACTCGATGGAACTGGCGAAAATCGGCGGTGGCACGGTGGGGCAACGGGTCTCTACGCCGCTGGGGCCGTTTCGGTTGCAGCAGGTGGGCGACACGCCGAAAAAGCGCGCCGCCCATATTGATAGCATCCTGAAAGACTGTCAGGCGCGGCTGAATTCGGAAGGCGAGCGGATTTTTCTGGTCGGCGGCTCGTGGCGGGTGATCGCGCGTTTGGATATGGAGCGGCGCGGCTATCCGCTGACAGTTTTGCACGAATATCGTATGCTGCCCAATGACTTGCTGGAAACGCTGGATTGGATTGCCGCCAGCGATCTAAGCCAGCTGCGCAGTAAAACCGGCACTGGGGTGGAGCGAATGGAGCTGGTGCCGCTGGCCTGCGAGGTGATGCGCGAGCTGATCAAGATGCTGAAACCGTCGGAGATTGACGTCTCGGCTTACGGCATCCGTGAGGGGCTCTTGTTTGAGCAGATGCCGGAAAAACTGCGCGCCCGCGACCCGCTGATTGAGGCGGCGCGGATGGCAGAGAAGCTCTCGTCGCGGATACCGGGGTTTGGCAAGAAGCTCTATGAATTCCTGCTGCCTTTGTTCGCCGAGGTGAGTGAGGAGCGGCTGCGGCTGATCAAGGCGGCTTGTTTGCTGCATGATACGACATGGCGGGCGCACCCGGATTACCGTGCCGAGGCGTGTTTTGACAATGCAACACGGACGAATTTGGGCGGTTTGGATCATCCGGGCCGGGTGTTTTTGGGGCTGGCGCTGCTGCATCGCTATAAAAACAGCCGCAACGGCTCGCGGATGGAGCCACTGTTCAAGCTGCTGCGCGAGGATGAATTGCAGGATGCCGAGGTCTTAGGCAAAGCAATGCGGTTTGGCGCGATGTTTTCGGTCGGCGATCCGGGGCGGGCGGGGCGGCTTGTCTGGCAGCCTGCGACGCGGCTGTTGGAACTGCAACTGACCGAAGAAGGTCGCGGGCTATTTGGCGAGGTGGCCGAGGCGCGGTTTATGTCGCTGGCGCAGGCGTTGAAGGCGCAAACCACTTTGGGGGTGAAGGCGTGATGCTTCAGTTTGATCATCTCGCGGTATCGGCGCTGGATTTGGCCGAAGGCGTGGCTGCGGTCGAGGCGGCTTTGGGCGTGGCGCTCGCGGGGGGGGGGCAGCACCCGCATATGGCGACGCATAATCGGCTGTTGGGGCTTGGCGATTTGTATCTGGAGGTGATCGCGGCAGACCCGGCGCAGGTCGCCCCGGTTTGGCCGCGATGGTTTGATTTAGACAATTTTCAAGGCGGTCCAAGGCTCACAAACTGGGTTGCATGTTGTGATAGTATAAGCACTGCGGTGGCGGCTAGCCCGGCTGGGGTAGGGATTCCGGTGGCGTTGCAGCGCGGCGATTACCGTTGGCAGATGGCGGTGCCCGCCGATGGCAAGCTGCCGTTTGACGGCTGCTTCCCGGCTTTGATCGAATGGGCGGGAGCTTTGCATCCGGCGCGGGCGTTGCCGGAAAGTGGCGTGCGGTTGCAGCGGTTTGAGATTGCGCATCCCGAGGCGCGGGCGTTGAAAGCTGCGCTTACGGGGGTGTTTGAGGATGCCCGCGTGGTGATCGTGCCGGGGGTAGCGAAGGCGATGCGGGCGACATTTACCACCCCGCATGGGCTGCGTGTGCTGGAATGATCCGGGCGGCTTTGCCGGAAGATGCGGCTGCACTGGCGGCTTTGTGGAACCCGTGGATCCGCGATACGGCGGTGACGTTCAACTCGGCCGAGAAGTCTGAGGCCGATCTTCTGGCGATGATTGCGGCGCGGGAGTGCTTTCTGGTTTACATCAACAATGGCGTGCAAGGCTTTGCGACCTATAGTCAATTTCGCGGCGGCCCCGGCTATGCCACCTGCATGGAACACTCGGTGATCCTGTCGCCCAACGCGCGCGGGATGGGCGCGGGGCGTGCGTTGATGGTGGCGGTGGAGGATCATGCACGGGCCGCTGGTGCGCATCAGATGATTGCGGGCGTGTCGGGAGAAAACCCAGAAGGCCAGCGGTTTCATGCAGCCCTTGGCTATCACGAGATCGCGATCATTCGCGAAGCGGGCTTCAAATTCGGCCGGTTTATGGATCTTGTGCTGATGCAGAAATTCCTGTCCTGACAGCCGCCAACGAAACCGATAAGCTGACCTCATGTCGATCTGGACCCGCATCACCGAAGCCATCGCCGCCCTTGCCTCGGGCGAGGGGTTGGCGGCTGTGTTTGACCGCTTGCGTGGCGGCGCGGCGCCGGAACGCTCGGTCGGTTTCACCATCGCGGTGATCGCTTTGGGCGCGAAGATGGCCAAGGCGGATGGCGAGGTCACCCGCGACGAAGTGGCGACGTTCCGGCGGATATTTTCGATCTCGAAAGCCGAAGAAGCCAACGCCGCACATGTGTACAACTTGGCGCGACAGGATGTGGCGGGGTTTGCCTCTTACGCCCGTAAGATCGCACTTTTGTTCAATAAACCTGGATTGCCGCTCTGTGCTGATGACCGCAACGTGCTGATCGACATTCTGGAAGGGCTGTTCCAGATCGCGATGTCGGATGGTGAATATCACCCGGCAGAGGATGCGTTTTTACGCGAAGTAGCGCAGATTTTTGGGCTGGATGACCGCTGTTTCCGCGTGCTGCGGGGGCGCTTTGTCGATGGCGCGCCGCGCGATCCCTACGATGTTTTGGGGATTCCGCATCAGGCTAGCCTCGACGATGCCCGCGCAGCATGGCGGGCGGCGGTGAAAGACAGCCATCCCGATGTGATGATCGCGCGCGGGGTGCCTGCCGAAGCGGTGCAACTGGCGACGCGGCGGTTGATCGCGATCAATGCGGCTTGGGACGAGATTCAGGCCAAGGTCGCGGCATGAGCGAAAGGCTCAGACTGGCTAGCTACAACGTCGAATGGTTCAACGCTTTGTTCGATGACCGGGGGCATCTGCTGGAGGATCGCGAGTATTCGGCGCGTTACAAGATCACCCGGGGCGAACAACTGGCGGCTTTGGGCATTGTGTTCACCGCTTTGGATGCTGACGGTGTGATGATCATTGAAGCGCCGGATACCAACAGTCGCAGGTCGACCGTGACGGCGCTGGAGAATTTTGCGGCGAAATATGGCTTGCGGGCGCGCAAGGCGCTGATCGGTTATGTTTCTGAAACCGAACAGGAAATCGCGTTTCTGTATGATCCCGACAAGCTCTCCGCGCGGCATGATCCAAAGGGCGATCCGGCCCCGAGCCACGGCGCGCCGGGGGCTCCGCGTTTTGACAGCCAGTTGCGGCTGGATATCAATGGCGATGGGGTGGAGGATCTGGTGCGGTTTTCCAAGCCGCCGTTGGAACTGGCGGTGACGACCGCATCGGGGGGCGAATTGCGGCTGATCGGGGTGCATGCCAAATCGAAGGCGCCGCATAGCGCCGACGATGATGCCGCGTTCACGCGGATTTCGATTGAGAACCGACGCAAGCAGTTGGCGGAATGTCTGTGGCTGCGCGCCCGGATTGATCGGCAGTTGGAGGCGGGCGATGGCCTGATCGTGATGGGCGATTTCAACGATGGTCCGGGGTTGGACGAATATGAAAAGCTGTTCGGCCATTCCGGGATTGAGATTGTGTTGGGGCAGGGTGGGCAGACCCGGCTGCATGACCCGCACGCCGAAATGGCGCTGACCCAGACCAATGCGCTGGCCCCGAGTTCGTCGCGGTTCTGGCTGCAACCGCAGAAGCGTTATTTCGAGGCCCTGTTGGATTTCATCATGGTCTCGCCCGATCTGGCGGCCGGCAAGCCGGTATGGCGGATTTGGCATCCGTTCAATGATCCCGGCGTGCTGGCGGTGCCGGAACTGGCGGATGCGCTGCTTTCCGCCTCTGACCACTTTCCGGTAACGCTGGATTTGGCATTGTGATTTGAAATGTGCCCTAAGCCGGGCATAGTCGGGGGATGAAACATCTCATCTTCGCCCTGATGCTGTTGCCTGTACCCGCTTTGGCGCAGACCCCACCGCCGTCTGATGCGGACAAGGGGCTGAGCCTGATGCAGCAGGGGGCGGAACTGTTGTTCAACCATATGATGGGGCAGGTCGAACCCAGCCTGCAAGATATGGCGCAGGCGCTGAAAGAGGCGCAGCCGAAGCTGATGGAAATTCTGGGCATGATGGATGATCTGAAGAACTATCACGCGCCGGAAAAGCTGCCGAATGGCGATATAATTCTGCGGCGGAAAACGCCGGCTGAGTTGAAGCTAGAGGCTTTGCCGGGCGCGGAGACTGAACTTTAGCGAGCCTGGTCTCTAAAATGCGTGCGACGTGGCGAGGTAAAGGTAGAAACGCGGCCCCGATCCGCGCCGCCCGCCGCCGCCGCCGGTGCTGTTCCAGACGCGGTCGTCGGCTTTGATATATTGGAAATGATCAACCAGATTGGCCTCCAGCTGGCGGGTGTGCCGCTCGGATGAGGATTGATAGATCAGATTCATGCGGGTGGTCTGATACTCGAGCTTTTTCTGATCAATCCGCCGCGCCAGGGCCGAATAATAGTCATAGCCGCTCGCGACACCGATGTAATACAGGTACACCGAGCGATCAAAGCGGCAGATTGCCGAGATTGAGCGCACCAGGGTGGAGAAAATCATGCTCGGGTGGCCGGTGAAATAGCTGTCGGTGATTTCGACGCCGCGATAGGTTTCCATGGCTGTAATCCGGTGTGCTAAAATGCCCGTTCAGGATGCCTGCAACCCAAGCGTGCGTCAAGTCTGCGGCGTCACACAAGCGTTCCTTGACCCTGCTGCTGTAACGTTGCAGTTTGGCGCGAAAAAGAAAGAGCAGCATCTTGGCCTCCACCTCTCCGTTCTCGCGCTTTGAATTCATGATTGCGTGGCGCTATTTGCGCGCCAAACGCGCCGAGGGTGGCGTGTCGGTGATGACTTGGATCAGCCTGATTGGCATCACTTTGGCGGTGTTCGCGCTGATCGTGACGCTGGCGGTGCGGTCGGGGTTTCGCACCGAATTGGTGTCGACGTTCCTTGGATCGAACGCGCATGTGACGGTGTATTCGGCGGGGCATATGGATGCTGATGGCCAGATGGTGAAGGGTTTTGCCGATTACGACGCGATTGCCGCGAAGCTGGCGGCGGTGCCCGGAGTGACCGAGGCGGCCCCCCAGATCAAGGGTCAGGTGATGTTGACGGCTGGCGAGGGGTCCAGCGGCGCCGAGGTGTTCGGGCTGCGGCTGGCCGATCTGCGCCGGATTCCGCGTATTGGCGATGGCGCGGATGCTTATGGCAATCTGGATGATTTCGACCAAGGCATCGCGATTGGCTCTGGTTTGGCGCGGACTTTGGGCGTGACGGTGGGCGACAAACTGCGGGTGATCTCGCCCTCGGGGGTGAAATCGCCGTTTGGGTCGAGCCCGCGGGTGAACGCCTATCCTGTGGTTTATATCTTCACCTCGGGCAATTATCTGATCGACCAAAGCCGGATGTATATGCCGTTCGCCGAGGCGCAGTCGTTCTTCAACCGTGACAATCTCGCCGATGAGTTTGAGGTGATGGTGACAGACCCCGAAGCCATCGACAACTACCGTGATGCGGTGATGGCGGCGGGGGGACAGGATGCGATGCTGTGGACCTGGATGGACAGCGCCGGAAGTTATCTCAATGCCTTGAAAATAGAAGACAATGTGATGTTCCTGATCATGTCGATCCTCGTGCTGATCTCGACGCTGAACATCATTTCCGGCCTGATCATGCTGGTGAAAAACAAAGGCCGCGACATTGGGATTTTGCGCACGATGGGCCTCACCGAAGGCTCGATCCTGCGGATTTTCTTCATCTGCGGCGCGTTTACCGGGGTGGTCGGCACGCTGATGGGGGTGGCGATCGGCTGTCTGTTTGCAACCTATATTGATGATGTGGTTGCGCTGATCAATCTGGTGACGGGCGGCGATGTTTGGGATCCGTCGATTAGGGGGATTTACGCGCTACCGGCTGAGCTGAAACTGGGGGATGTGGCCTCGGCGATGGCTTTGTCTTTGGGGCTGTCGTTTATCGTCACGATTTTCCCCGCGCGCCGTGCCGCCCGGATGAACCCGGTGGAGGCGCTGCGTTATGAGTGAGTTTGCGCTGGAACTGGCGGGCATTGAGAAATGCTACAATCGCGGTTTGCCGTCGGAAGTGATGGTGCTGCATGGCGCGACATTAGAGGTGAAACGCGGCGAGGTGGTTGCTTTGGTCGCGCCCTCTGGCGCTGGCAAATCGACGCTGCTGCATATCGCGGGGCTTTTGGACACACCGGATGAGGGCTCGGTGGCTTTGAGCGGGCGCAATATGGTGGGTTTGGGCGACAAGGCCCGGACCGAGGCGCGGCGCAATGACGTGGGCTTCATCTACCAGTTTCACCACCTTTTGCCCGAATTCACCGCGCTTGAAAACGTGGTGATCCCGCAGTTGGCCAATGGCGTGCCGAAGGCAGAAGCGGAAGCCCGCGCGCGCGATCTGCTCGCCCATGTCGGGGTATTGCCGCGCGCCAGTCACCGCCCGGCCGCGCTGTCGGGGGGCGAGCAACAGCGCGTCGCCTTCTGCCGCGCGCTGGCCAATAAGCCGAAACTGCTGCTGGCCGATGAACCCACCGGCAATCTTGACCCTGTCACCTCGGATCAGGTTTTCGCCGCTCTGATGGCTTTGGTGCGCGAAACCGGCCTGAGCGCGCTGATCGCCACCCATAATATGGAGCTTGCCGCCCGGATGGATCGTGTGGTGCGGCTGGACAAAGGCCGGGTTGTGACATCCTGATATAGGTCAAGGTAGACGCTTTGCATCTGTGCAAGAAAGCGTCCCACTGATCAGGAGATCGCCATGCACATCATGCCAGTTGTCACCGCCGTCGGGCTTTCTGCCTTGCTGTTCGCTTGCGTCGAGTATGGCAAACCGCCCGAGAAAACCACTGGGGCGCATGATTACAACGACTACTGTGCTGCCTGTCATGGCCCGACGGGCAAGGGCGATGGCGAAACGGCAGCAGGCTTGGGCAAAAAGCCCGCCGATCTGACCACCCTTGCCGCGCGCAACAAGGGCGCGTTTCCAACGACGAAGGTGATGGCGCAGATCTGGGGCTATGCGGGCAAAAAGGGCAAAGGTGTGATGCCCGACTTCGCGCCGCTGCTGGAGGGCGACACCGTGCCTTATGATGGCGGCGACGGCATTGCGACGCCGACGCCGATTCGGTTGGTGGAATTGGCGGAATACCTTAAGACGCTTCAGGTGAAATAGCGGTGGGCTGGCCGCAAGAGCTAACGATTTACCTAAAATTTGCTTTCATCTTGGCTCAAATATCCCACGGGGGTCTGGGGGTGTGAAACCCCCAGCGGCCTGCCGCAAATGCCGCACCTCAAGCCCATTCGCCGCGCCGGAACACCGGTTCCGCCGCGCCGTCCGCGCCGATACCGTCAATATCGACCTGCCCCGAGCCGATCATCCAATCGACGTGGATCATGCTGGCATTGCCGCCTTGGGCCGCGATCTGTTCTGGCGTCAGCGCCGCGCCGTTCAGGAAACACTTGGCATAACACTGGCCCAAAGCGATGTGGCAGGCGGCGTTTTCATCGAACAGCGTGTTGTAAAACAACAGCCCAGATTGAGAGATCGGCGAGCCGTGTGGCACCAGCGCCACCTCGCCTAAGCGGCGCGCACCCTCGTCGCTATCGATCAGCTTCTGCAAAACCGCCTCGCCCTTGGTGGCTTTGGCCTCGACAATCCGGCCCGCTTCAAAGCGCACCTGAATGTTTTCAATCAATGTGCCCTGATGCGCCAAGGGTTTGGTGGCGCTGACAAATCCATCCACGCGCAGCGCGTGCGGTGTGGTGAACACTTCCTCGGTTGGGATATTGGCGTTGCAGGTGACACCGTTTTTCGCGGTAGAGGCCCCACCTTGCCATTCATGGCCGTCTGCCAAACCCACGGTCAGATCGGTGCCGGGGCCGGTGAAGCGCAGGGCCGCAAAGCGTTTGCTGTTCAGCCATTTGGTCCGCGTGCGCAGGGCGGCGTTATGTGCACCCCAAGCCGCTACCGGATCGGGTTGATCAACGCGAGACGCCGCGAAAATCGCCTCGGCGAGTTTATGCACTGCGGCGTCTGCGGTCAGCTCAGGGAAGATTTGCTGCGCCCAAGCCTCGCCCGGATAGGAGCAAATCGACCAGTTGATATCAAAGCCCGCGATCTTCGCCAAAGCGGGCTGATAGGCGAGCGAGTTCGCCTTGCCTGCGCGGGCGACCTTTGTGGGGTCTTCATTGGCCAGCAGCATCGGGTTGTCGCCGACAATCGCCATCCGGGCGGCACCGTTGGCGAAGGCCTCGGCCATGCCGTTGTAGAGCCAGTTCGGGGCGGTGTCGAAACTGGCATCGCGCCCGTGCTGATAGCGCGCCAAGGCAATCGCCTCATCCGCGAAAATCGGCGTCACCACGCCCGCGCCCGCACGATAGGCTGCCGCCGCGATCAGCCGCACCAAGGGCAGGGCGGTCATCGGGGCGGTCAGAATCAGATCCTGCCCCGGCTGCAGGGCCACGCCGACATTCACCGCCACCTCGGCCAGTTTCGCCAGCTTCACGGGGTTAATCGAGGGGGTCATCGCGCCATCCTTTGCCTGTTTTGCCGCAGACCATAGCCGCAGGCCGGGCAGGGTCAACCGTTTGAGAAAAATCTGCGCCGCATCGCAACGGGCGTCTTGCGCGACGGTTCATAATTTGTCAGACATTTGGAATTGGCCCCACGTCACCCGACGCTTGCGGTCAAAATGCACCGGGCAGACTCGGGCATCCTGCCAATGAAAAGCCCACAAACGGGCGTCAACACGGAGGAATAGATGCGACAGTTCCTGAAACTCGCGGGGGCGCTGGTGACAGCCACGCTGCTGGCGACGACGCCCATAGCGGCGCAGACCACTGTATATAGTGCGGGGGATACCACCTCTGGCACATATATGGATTACATGAAAACCGTCTATGCTCGCGCGGGCAACCCCGAGATCATCCAGCTGCCGCTGACCAGCTTCGACAACGACTATGTGCTGAACCCGATGGCGGCTGAGTCGTGGACGCAATCCGAAGATGGCCTGACCTGGACCTTCAAGCTGCGCCCCGGTCTGGTGTGGTCGGATGGCGAGCCTTTGCGCGCCTCCGACTACATCTTCGCGCTGCAACGCGCCGCCACCACCGGCTATGATTTCGCCTGGTACTGGGGCTATGCCGGCGGGATTGAGAACTGGGATGCCGTGACCAAGGGCGAGAAAGATGTCGCAACCTTGGGCATCAAAGCCGTTGATGATCTGACGATTGAGGTGAAAACAGCAGCGCCGAAACCCTATCTGCCAAGCGTGGTTTCGCTGTGGTATCCGGTGCCGAAACACGTTTGGGACAAACTGGGCGACGATTACGCCGCCAATGTCGAGACGCTGGTGTCCTCTGGCCCGTTCATCGTCGAATCGTGGGAAAAGTCCAACAACAAGATGGTTCTGGTGAAGAACCCGACCTACACCGGGCCGTGGCAGCCTCAGGTGGATCGGTTGGAAATTGACCCGACTTTGGGTGCGCCAGAGGTCGGTCTGCCCGCCTTCATGGCAGGCGAGGCAGATTTCTCCTACCTGAACGCCGGTCAAATTCCGTTTGTGGAACAACGCTTTCCGGGCCAGATCGCCAAGAATGCGGTGTTTGCGACCTCCTACATCTCGTTTGGGCTGGACATGCCGCCCTTCGACAATATCAACGTCCGCAAAGCATTTCAGGCCGCGATCAACCGCGATGAGATGACCTCGACGGTGCTGAAAGACCTTGCCATTCCCGGCAAATCGCTGCTCCCACCGGGCTATCCCGGCTACAACGACGTAATCACCTCTCAGGCGGTGTTTGACCCGGAAAAAGCCAAGAAATTCATGGCCGATGCGGGTTATCCGGATGGCAAAGGCTTCCCAGAGGTCGAGATTTGGTATCGCGATCAGGGCGGCTATAACGGCGCAATTTCGGGCCCGATGCTGCAATATCTGCAAGCGCAGTTTAAGGATATTCTGGGAATCACCATGAATATCAAGATCCTGCCGCAGAAAGACTGGATGGCGGGCATGATGGAGAAGAAGAACAATCTGTTCCTCGCGCCCTATGAATACGACTATCTCGACCCGTCAAACTTCTACGGCATCTTCTACAACGGAGGCCGTCACGACCACCATTTGCAAGCCTATGATGATCTGGTCGCCAAGGCCGATTCTGCCCCGAAATGGGAAGACCGTGAGAAGCTTTATGAGCAGGCCGAGCAGGTGCTGATCGACAACGCCTCGTTCGTGCCGCTGGTGCATCCGATCACCAACGCGGTGGTGTCGGCGGACCTCAAGGGCGATGGCACCAAGCCGAATAAGCTTGGCTTTTCACCACTGCGGCAGTTGGCGCTGTATTTCTACACGCATGTGTCGAAATAACCCCCCATGCCCCCCGGCCTGATCCGGGGGGCTATTTTCGGAGCGCCAATGACCCTGCTGAATATCGAAAATCTGACCGTCAGTTTTCCGCAACACGATGGCGTGGTGCAGGCGGTGCGTGGGGTATCCTTGCGGGTATCGCCGGGCGAAAGCATTGGCATTGTTGGAGAATCCGGCTCTGGCAAGTCCGTCACCTGCATGGCGGCGCTGCGTTTGCTACGCGAGCCGCCGTCGCGGATTGTGGCAGATAGGCTTGAACTCGGCGGCGTTGATATGTTGCGGGCAGGGCGCACGCAACTAGCTGCGGTGCGGGGCCGGATCGCGGCGATGGTATTCCAAGACCCGATGACGGCGTTTGATCCGGTGTTCACCATTGGCCATCAGATCGTAGAAACCATCCGCGCGCATCGCGATCTGTCGAAATCAGCGGCCACCACCGAGGCCGCTGCCCTGCTGGCGCGGGTGGAAATCAAGACTCCCGACGCCATTCTGAACAGCTATCCACACCAGCTTTCCGGCGGCATGTTGCAGCGCGCGATGATCGCAATGGCGCTGTCCTGCCGCCCACAAATCCTGTTCGCCGATGAGCCGACCACGGCGTTGGACGTGACGATTCAGGCGCAGATATTACACCTTATCAAGCAGTTACAGGCTGAACTGGGCATGGCGCTGATCATGGTGACGCATGATCTGGGTGTGGTCGCCGAAACCGTGGACCGCGTTGTGGTGATGTATGGCGGCCGCGTGATGGAAACCGCCCCGGTGCAGGATATTTTCGACGCACCCTTGCATCCCTATACGCAGGCGCTGATGGCCTCGATGCCCGGACGCACCCCCGGCAAACAGCGCCTGATTGAGATCGCAGGGGCGTCGCCAAACCCCGCCAACCCGCCCACGGGCTGCCCGTTTCATCCGCGCTGCGCCGTGGCGGACGCGCAATGCGCCGCCGAAGCCCCGGCGTTCCGCGCCCTGTCAGAATCCCGCGCTGCGGCATGCTGGAGGCTGGCATGACCCCAGCGCTGGAGTTGAAAAACGTCTCAAAAACCTATCAGTTGCGCCAATCAGGCGGGTTTTTCGCCCGCACCACCGATCATCTGGCGGTGAACAACGTCTCTCTCACCCTGCCGCGCAATCAGATCTTGGGGCTGGTGGGGGAGAGTGGTTCGGGAAAAACCACCACTGGCATGATGGCGATGCGGCTGGTGGAACCCTCGGCGGGGCAGATTCTGGTCGATGGCACGGACATCACCGCTTTGGGCCATGCCGCGCTGAAGCCATTCCGGCGCAAGATGCAGGTGGTGTTCCAAGACAGCTATTCCGCGCTGGACCCGATGATGACGCTGGCGCAGATCGTGGCCGAGCCGTTGCATATCCACGGCCTTGGCACCGCTTCCGAGCAAACCGAGCAAGCCCTTGAGATGCTGGTGAAAACCGGCCTTGATCGCTCTTACGGCAACCGCTATCCGCACGAACTTTCCGGGGGGCAACGCCAGCGTGTGGCGATTGCGCGGGCGCTGATCCTGCGTCCGCAAGTGCTGGTTGCGGACGAGCCGACCTCGGCGCTGGACGTGTCGGTGAAGGCGCAGATCATCAATCTCCTGCTGGATTTGCAGGCGGAAATGGGCTTGTCGATCCTGTTCATCAGCCATGATCTGTCGGTGGTGCGCTCCCTCACAGACAAGGTCGCGGTGATGTTCCAAGGCCGGATCGTCGAGGAGGCCCCGACGGAGACCATCTTCACCGATGCCCGCCACCCCTACACCCGCAGCCTGCTGGATGCGATTCCGGTGCTGAACCCGCGCGAGCGGCGCGCGAGAACTTTCCTGAGCCGCGTGCAGATCGAGGCCGCAACGCCCCGGCTTTCCGGGCAAGACGGCACCCCCGAATTGCACGACATAGCCCCCGGCCACCGATTGGAGGCGATCCGATGATCCGCTATATTCTGGGCCGTCTCGCCTCCATCGCGCTGACCTTTACCGTGGTCTCGATCATCGTTTTCCTGATGATGCACGCGGTGCCCGGTGGGCCGTTTGATGGCAATGACATGCCGGTCAATGATGCGGTGAAGGCCAAGCTGAACGCCTCGCTCGGCCTCGATCAACCGCTTTATGTGCAGTATTTCAAATACATGTGGGGTGTGCTGCATTTCGATTTCGGCGTGCCGTTCCAATCGCCGGGCGAAACCGTGCTGCAACTTCTGGGCCGCGCTTGGCCGCCCAGCTTGATCTTGGGCGGCGCAGGCGTGCTGATTGGCGCACCTTTGGGCATCCTGCTCGGCATGGCCGCCGCCCTGCGCCGCAACACTTGGATTGACTATCTCGCCTCGGCCTTCGCCACTTTGGGGCTGACGATTCCGGTGTTTGTGATCTCGATGGCCTTGATCATGGTGTTCGCGGTCTGGCTGAACTGGCTGCCGGCAAGCGGTTGGGGCAAACCCCGCAGTTGGATATTGCCGATCATCGCCTATGCCGCGATCCCGATGGCGACCTATGCACGCTACACTCGCTCTGCCATGCTCGATGTGCTGACCAAACCCTTCGTCACCGTGTTGCGCGCCAAGGGGCTGTCGGAGCGCCGCATCATCTTCCAACATGTGCTGCGCAACGCCGCTTTGCCAATGGTGACGGTGTTCCTGCCGATGTTCATTGGCACGGCCACAGGCTCAATTTTCGTCGAGGCGATGTTCCGGGTGCCGGGGCTTGGTGCCTATTTTGTCAGCTCAATCGAGCTGCGCGACTATAGTCTAGAGATGGCACTGATCCTGATGATCACCATGATGTTTTGCGTCGCCTATCTGATTTCCGACATCATTTATGCGCTGCTCAATCCCCGCATCCGGTTCGGAGATCGCAAATGAGCGCGCCAAAACCCCGCAGCCCACTTTATTTTGCATGGCGGCGCTTTGCCGATAACAAAGCCGCCTTGGTGGCCGGAGCGATCTTGCTGCTGATCATCCTGATGGCAATTTTCGCACCGCTGATCAGCAAAACCGGCTATGCGGACCAGAAATTCCTCACCCAAGCCTATGCCTTCCCGCAGGCGGAATTCTGGTTCGGCGTCGATGATCTCGGTCGTGATTTCTTCACCCGCATCGTCTATGGCGCGCGGGTTTCACTGACGATTGGCTTCACCGCAGCGGCGTTTTCGCTGCTGATCGGCATCCCTTTGGGGGCCATCGCAGGCTATTACGGTGGCCGCGCCGATTGGTGCGTGATGCGGCTGATCGAGTTGTTTTCGGTGGTGCCACCCCTGTTGGCCGCGATGCTGCTGGGCGCATTAACCAACGGCGGCTTTGCCACCATCGTGCTGATCGCGGCGCTATTCGGCTGGGTGCAGGTCTGCCTGCTGGTCCGCGCCCAAGTCAAAGCCATCGCGCAGAAAGAATTCGTCCGCGCCGCGCAGGCTTTGGGGGCAACCCCCGGCTATATCATCCGCCGCCACCTGATCCCCAACGCGATCTCGCCGATCATCGTCGGTTTTGTGCTGGCGATCCCACTGGCGATGATGCTGGAGGCCAGCCTTAGTTTCCTCGGCATTGGCGTGCCGCCGCCAATCCCAAGTTGGGGGCAGATGATCAACGTCGGGATGAATTTCATGTATTTTTACTGGCACTTAGCGGTGTTCCCGACTGCCGCCCTTGCCATCACCGTGCTTGCGACCACCCTGTTTGGCGATGGCTTGCGAGACGCTCTTGATCCGACCCTGAAAGGGCGCTGAATTGCAAAACCTTGATGCCTTCTTCCTGTTGCGCCCCGACGTGACCTTCCTGAACCACGGCTCTTTCGGGGCCTGCCCTCGGCCGGTTTTCGAGGAATATCAGCGATGGCAGCTGCAACTGGAAAGCCAGCCGGTGGCCTTTCTGGACCCTGCGCGGGGTCTGTCAGGTTGGATGCGCGATGCGCGGGTGGCGATGGCCGCGATTTTGGGCACCTCGGCAGAGAATATCGTCGGGCTGACCAATGCCACCTACGCGCTGAACATCGTGGCGCAATCGTTGGACCTTAAACCCGGCGATGAAATCCTGACTACGGATCACGAATATGCAGCGCTGGAGAAGACTTGGGCCTATGTCTGTCGCAACACCGGAGCGGTGATCAAAGTGGTCAACGTGCCGCTGCCGCTGACCAATGAGGCGCAGTTCACCGACGCCATTCTTGCGGGTTTCACCGACAAAACCCGCGTGCTGTTTCTGTCGCATATCACTTCGGCCACCGCCTTGGTGTTCCCGATTGAACGCTCGGTTGCCGAGGCCCGCAAGCGCGGCATCTATACCGTGATCGACGGAGCGCATACGCCGGGGCATATTCCGCTGGATCTGGACGCGCTGGATGCGGATTTCTACGCTGGCAACTGCCACAAATGGATCATGGCCCCGAAGGGCTCGGCCTTTCTGCATGTCCGCCCCGAATTGCAAGCGATGCTGGACCCGCTGGTGATCAGTCACGGCTGGACAGCAGACGCAAAAATCCCCGGCACCAAAGGCGTGTTCGGCAATTCGCCGTTCATCGACGGTTTGGAAATGCAGGGCACGCGCGACCCTTCGGCTTGGCTGAGCGTGCCTGCAGCGCTGCAATTCCGCCAAGATCACGATTGGGACAGGGTTGCCAAAGCCTGCCAAAGCCTTGCCCAAGACACCGCCGCGCGGGTGCGCGCGCTGACGGGTCTGCCTGCGCTGAGCAGCCCGGAGTTTTGCGCGCCACAAATGGTGTCGATGCCGGTGCCGCGCTGCGATACAGCCGTGCTGAAAACCCGGCTTTATGACGACTACCACATCGAAATCCCCTGCTTTGACTGGCAGGATCACAGCATCGTGCGGGTTTCGGTGCAGGGCTACAACACTGAGTCGCAGATGGACCATCTGGTAACAGCCTTGACAGAATTGCTGCCACAGCTATCAGCCAAAGCTTAAAGCGCGCTGTCGCGCACCGGAGAGATCATGTCGCGCGCCGCCATTCGCTACCTTGAGCCGATTGAAACCGCCGCGCGTGGGGTGGCGGTGCTGGATGCTTTGGCCGAGATGATCGAACGGGCGGGGCTGCAAGTTGGTGATCGTCTGCCGCCCGAAGTGTCGCTGGCCACAGCCCTAGGGGTCGGGCGCTCGACCATCCGTGAGGCGCTCAATCGTTGGGAAGGTTTGGGGATCATCCGGCGGCGGCGCGGCGATGGCACCTATCTGACCGCGAAAGTGCAAACCTCGCAGGGCCCGCTACCGACGATGATCCAACTGGAGGGGGAGGCGATTCTGCGGCTGTTGGATATGCGCCGGGTGATCGAATCCGGCACGGTGCGGCGGGCGGCGCTGAATGCCACCCTAGCACAGCGCCAGCAGATCAGTCGCTTGTGCGATGTGTTGTTGCAGATTGTTGACACGGGTGAGCCCTACCGCGCCGCCGATATGGCGTTTCACAGTGCGATTTGCGATGCCACCGGTAATCCGATGTTCGGGCAAGTGCTGGCGAAAATGGATGACGCGTTCGAGCGTTCGGCGGAATCGCCGTTCTCAGTGCCGGGGTTTGGTCTGGCCAGCTTCCCACCACACCGCGATCTGGCCAATGCGATTGTCGCGGGTGACCCCGACGCGGCAGAGGCTGCCATCAACACCATCCTCGATTCCGTCGAATCCGAGATCAGGCAGATCATTTCGCCAACAGATAACGCCTAAAACTTATCTAAAATTGTCATCCTCTGTGCTCAAATATCCTCGGGGTCCGGGGGCGAGCCCCCGGCCATCAGCCGCCATTACGCCGCTTGATACCGCGCATACCCCAAATCTGCCGTCTCAATCTCCGCCGCCTTACCAGAAATCAGATCGGCCAACACCCGACCCGAACCCGCCGCCATGGTCCAACCCAACGTGCCATGCCCGGTGTTCAGGAACAGGTTGCCAATCGGCGAGCGACCCAGAATTGGCGTGCCATCCGGCGTCATCGGGCGCAGACCGCACCAGAAGCTCGCGCGCGATTGATCGCCCGCGCCGCCGAACAGATCCTCCACCGAATGTACCAAAGTCTCGCGGCGCTTGGCGTGCAGGGTCATATCGAACCCGGCAATCTCGGCCATACCACCGACGCGGATGCGGTCCCCCAACCGGGTGATGGCGATCTTGTAGGTCTCGTCCATCACGGTTGATTCGGGCGCGCGGGCCGCGTCCACAATCGGCACGGTGATCGAATAGCCCTTCACCGGATAGACCGGCAGTTTGATGCCCAAAGGCCGCGCCAGCAGCGGCGAATACGACCCCAAGGCCAGCACAAACGCATCCGCGGTCATCCGACCTTCCGAGGTATGCACGGCGGCAATCTTGCCGCCCGCAGCCTCCAGCCGATCAATCCGCACGCCGTAGCGGAAGCTCACGCCCGCCGCGATCGCCATATCTTGCAGAGAGTTGGTGAACTTAAAGCAATCACCGGTCTCGTCGCCGGGCAGCAGCAAACCGCCTTTGATGGCGTCACGACGCGAGGCCAAACCGGGCTCGGCCTTGATGCAGCCGTCCGCGTCTAAGACCTCAAACGGCACGCCGTCGGCCTTTAACACCTTGATATCTTTATAGGCCCCGTCCACCTGCTTCTGGGTGCGGAACAGCTGCAACGTGCCCTGCATCCGCTCGTCATAAGAAATCCCGGTGTCGCGGCGCAAATCCATCAGGCAATCGCGGCTGTATTCGGCCAAGCGCACCATCCTGCTTTTGTTCACGCTATAGGCGGCGCTGGTGCAGTTCAGCAGCATCCGCATCACCCAAGACACTTTTGCCAAATCCGGCATCGGCTGAATGATCAGCGGCGCATGGCGCATGAACAGCCATTTCATCGCCTTGGCGGGGATGCCGGGGGCGGCCCAAGGGCTGGCATAACCGGGGCTGATTTCGCCCGCATTGCCAAAGCTGGTCTCCAAAGCCGGGCCGGGTTGACGGTCAATCACCGTAACCTCATGCCCGGCTTTCGCCAGATACCAAGCCGAGGTGACACCAATGACGCCCGCGCCGAGAATGACGATCTTCATATGCAACCCCTTGGTGTGTAGACCCTGCTGTTGCATCGCAGCATAGCGCAAATCCGTGAAAGGAGTTTGGAATGTCCTCGGAGTTTTGCGAAAATATACGTATATTATTCTAATTTTTTGCAAAAATATGAAATATTACACGCCTACAGAACAAAACAGCCGCATATCACACCTTTCACCGCAAGGTATTTTCAACTCTGGCGTTAGAATATTGCCGCTGCGACGCAGCGCCATACAGCCATGCGCGTCTGTTTTGCTGCCCGATTTGCAAGCATCCGCCCGGACAAGACCCAAATCGCGCGGTTTCTTGATCCACCAATCAACAACTCTTGTTGACAGAATCCCCCCGCTCGGGAGTAGGCTTTGCGCATGGCTCCGCCGCACCGTCATAAAACTGTCATGCGGGAGGAGTTTCTAAAACAAGATGCGCAAAGCATCTGCTACCATCCGCCAAAAGCGGATCAACACTAGGGAGACTTTCGTGAAAAAAGATATCGCACTGAACCGCCGCAGCTTTCTGCAATCGTCGGCCATTGGCGTGGGCGCATTGGCGGCCCCCGCGATCATTTCCTCCAAGGCGCTCGCCTCGTCGGGCGAGCTGAACTTCACCGGCTGGGCCGGTTATGACAAACTTTCCGCTGTGGCGCTTCCGGCTTTCACCGCCGCCACTGGCATCAAGGTCAACTTCAAAGAACTGCCCGACCAGGACACGATGTTTGGCGAAGCCAAGGTCGCGCTGGAAGCCGGCGGCATGGATGTGACCGAACCGACCATCGAGCGTGTCGGCGCATGGAACTCCAACGGTCTGCTCGGCGCGTGGGATCCGGCGAAACTGGCGATGGACAATTATCTGCCCGGTTTGGCCGATGGCTCGGCGGGTGAACGCTCGCGTATCGACGGCAACCTGATGTATGTGCCGTCGAACTGGGGCACCGAATCGCTGGTTTACAACAAGGAAACCGCAAAACTGGGTGAGCCGCCAACTTTGGGCGCTTTGTTCGATCCGGCCAACCAAGTTGTGCTGCGTCCGCATTCGGCATTGGCAGCCATGGGCCGCTGGCTGGATGCGCAAGGCAAGCTGCCGCGTCCGTGGATTGATGGCTATTCCGATATGGGCGCCATGGTCGAGCTGTGGGACATCGCTTTGGCTGAGGCCATTAAGGCCAAGGGCAACGTCGTGCAGTGGTGGTCGGGCGAGAACGAGGCTAACGCGGGCTTCACCGCGAACGGCGCAACCGTTGGTCTGTGCTGGGATTCGACCGGCTTCAACCTGCGCAATGACGGCTACGGCTATATCGCGCCGGTGGAAGGTGCGTTTGCGTGGCACCAAGGTTTCGTGCTGCTGAAGAACGCCGTTAACGTTGATCAGGCGCATGAATTCGCAAAATGGGTTTCCACCGCCGAAGGGGCGTCGATGTGGGCAACCGCGTTCTCGTCGAACCCGGTTGGCAAGGGCGCATCCGATCTGATGGACCCCGATGTGGCCACCTATTACAAAGGCACCTTCAATGATGAAGCGCTGGCGAAACTGTGGTGGTGGCCGACCCAATCGGCTGAATTCCTGACCAAACGGGCGGAATATGCTGACAAGTTCAAGGCCGCATAAGCGATCACACTGAACCAGACGCCGGGTCCGCAGGGGCCCGGCGTTGATTTTTCTACTGCCCAATGGCCAAAAAGGCCTCATAACAAAAACATATCAGGGGGAAAGACGATCCGATGAGTGCTGGGATTGATCTTCAAAATGTCTGCTGCGACTTTGGCAGCTTCCGCGCGGTTGATAACGCCACTGTGGCGATCAAACCCGGAGAATTCTTTTCCTTTCTAGGGCCGTCTGGCTGCGGCAAGACGACGATTTTGCGGATGATTTCCGGCTTTATCGAACCGACGCAGGGCACAATCCGCATCGGTGACAAGGATATGAAGGGTCAACGCCCGAACCAGCGCCCGACCGCGCTGATCTTCCAGAATTTGGCTTTGTTCCCGCTGATGCCGATCTGGGAGAATATCTCGTTCGGTCTCGAAGTCCGTGGCGTCGACAAAGCCACCCGCCGCGCCAAGGCGCAGGCGCTGCTGGAGATGGTTGATCTGCCCGGCGCTGCCGATAAGATGGTCAGCCAGTTGTCGGGCGGCCAAAAACAGCGCGTCGCCATCGCCCGCGCTTTGGCGGTGGAACCCAAGGTGATGCTGCTCGATGAACCCCTGTCCGCGCTCGATCTGAAACTGCGACAGCACATGCGGGCGGAACTGCGCGCCATCCAAAAGCGCACCGGGGTCACTTTCATCTATATCACCCATGATCAGGGCGAAGCTTTGGCGATGTCGGACCGTGTCGGCGTGATGAGCCAAGGTCGCATCCAGCAAGTCGCCGACCCGCGCGAGATTTACAACAACCCGGTCAATGGGTTCGTTGCGTCTTTTGTCGGTGAAAACAACATCTTCGCGGGCTCGGTCAGCAATGCCTCGGGCGGTATGGCCGGGTTTGACACAGCGCTTGGTCCATTCCGCGCCCGTCTGGGAGAACTCGCAAAGGGCAACAATATCAAGCTCTATGTCCGCCCCGAACATACCGTTCTGTCGGAAACCCAAGCTGCGGAAAACTCGGTGCCGGTGACGGTGTCGGAAGTCTCGTTCGAGGGGGCGTTCATCGCGGTGCATGGTCAAACCACAACCGGCCAGACCATCGTCGCCGAAGTGCGCAATGACGGCTCGGCCACGGTGCCGGAAATCGGCGCGGCCCGGTTTGCGCATTTCAACGCTGCGCATGCCTCGATCCTGCCCGACACCACCGCTGCGGGGGCATAAGATGCGCAATATGATCCGCCGTTACGGCGCAAGTCTGACCCTGCTGATCTGCCTGCTCACCGCGTTCTGGCTCTTGATGCTGGTGATCGTGCCGAACATCACTTTGCTGGAAAGCTCGTTCCGTCCCTATCTGCCCGTCACCGAAATCGGCGGCCCGAAAGACATCTACACGGCGGCCAACTACATGAAAGTCTTCAACGGCGCGATTGAGGTCTCACCTTTCGGCCTCACGTTCCAAATTCCGGTGCATGTGCTGACCTTCAGCCTGACGCTGTTCTACTCGGTGGTGGTGACGCTGATCTGCTTCATGCTGGCCTATCCTTTGGCCTATTTCATGGCGAAAATTCTCAGTGCGCGATCATTGCCCACCATGTTCCTGCTGCTGTTCGTGCCGCTTTGGGTGTCCGAAGTGCTGCGGGCGTTTGCGTGGTGGATGATCTTGGCGCTGAAAGGCCCGCTGTCGTGGGTGTTGCTGCAACTGCACCTGATCGACCACGAGGTGCGCTGGATCGTCGGTTACAACGGCGTGATGATCGGTCTGGTTTATACCTATGTGCTGTTCATGATCTTCCCGGTCTATAATGCGATTTCGTCCTTGGATTCCAACCAGATCGAAGCCGCCGAGGACTTGGGCGCGCCGTGGTGGCGCATCCATTGGCGCATCGTACTACCGCACGCCAAACCCGGCATCGCGAGCGGAGCGGTGATGGTGTTCATGCTCTCGGCAGGCTCACTTCTGGTGCCGTCAATCTTGGGCTCCACCACCTCGCAATGGTTCACCCAGACCGTGCAGCAATGGATGCTGGATGCGCTGGATTGGAACACTGCTGCGGCTTACGCCTTCTTACTGCTGCTGATGTGCACCTTGTTCGTCAGTCTGGTGATGAAGATTTTCCGCGTCAAACTGTCCGACATCGCGAATTAAGGGAGGGATATCATGCACAAAATTCGCCAAACCCTCGCCCGCGTCTATGCCGGGGCCTTCATCTTCTACATGCTGCTGCCCTTGGTGATCATGTCGGCGGCGGCTTTCAACAACACCGACAAAATCCCCGCCATTGTGCCGTGGAAGGGAGCGACCACCAAATGGTTCACAGCGCTTTGGGCCGATGACCGGATGTGGCACGCCTTCCAGAACACGATCTTCGTCGCCATTGCGGTGGCGCTGATCTCGGTGATTGTGGGGACAGCGGCGGCGATCCTGATCAACTCGGTGTCGGGGAACCTGCGCGCCGCCCTCTATGGCACGATGATTTCCACCATCCTGATCCCCGGCGCGGTGATCGGGATTTCCACCATGATCATGTGGACCAAGATCGGCAACGGCTTGGGCAGCGATTTCATCCTGTTCAATCCGGGCCTGCATCTGTCGGTGCTGGGGCAGGTTAGCTATATCGCGGCGATCGTGATGCTGCTGGTTTTGGCGCGGTTGCAAAGCTTCGATCAGGGGCTAGAGGAGGCCGCCCTTGATCTGGGTGCCACCCACGCCCAAGTGATGCGCCGCATCCTGCTGCCGCATCTCTATCCGGCGATTGGGGCAGGGGCGGCGGTGTCGTTCTTCCAGTCGATTGAGAACTTCAACGTCACGCAGTTTACCCGTGGTGGAGCCGATACTCTGACGATCTATGTGTTCTCCAAGGTGCGCTCGGGCATCACCCCCACCATCAACGCGCTGGCGTTCTTGTTGATCGTGGTCACCTTGGCGATGGCGGTGCTCTATGAGCTGAAACGCCGCCGCAACGCGAGCGTCGAGGCCGCGCGTGAGGCCGAGGCCCGCCGCGCCGCCGCCTTGGAAGAGGCTGTTATCTAACGTAAAAGGCCCGGAGCGATCCGGGCCTTTTACATTGAAATACGCCGGGAGGGCAAAGCCCCCCCGGCACCGTCCCCGTGCTTAGAAAAACGCCTGCAACCCGGTTACAGCCCGCCCCAAGATCAGCGCATGCACGTCATGTGTGCCTTCATAGGTGTTGACCGTCTCAAGGTTCACCATATGCCGCATGATCTGGTAATCTTCCTGAATGCCGTTGCCGCCATGCATATCGCGCGCCCAACGTGCCGCATCCAAAGCCTTGCCACAGTTGTTGCGCTTGATGATCGAAATCATCTCAGGTGCCGCATTGGCCTCATCCAACAAGCGCCCAACCCGCAAAGACGCCTGCATGCCAAGGCTGATTTCCGTCAGCATATTCGCCAGCTTCAACTGATAAAGCTGCGTCTGCGCCAAAGGCTTGCCGAACTGCTTGCGATCCAGCCCGTACTGACGCGCCGCCCCCATGCAGAACTCGGCAGCCCCCAACACGCCCCAGGAAATCCCGTAACGTGCCCGGTTCAAACAACCAAACGGCCCCTTCAACCCCTCGACATGCGGCAGCAACGCGTCTTCGCCGACCTCCACATCCTTCAAAACGATCTCGCCGGTCACCGAAGCCCGGAGGGAGAGCTTGCCGCCGATCTTCGGTGCCGTGAGACCCTTCGTGCCCTTATCAAGCACAAAGCCCTTAATCTTGCCGCCATGCGCTTCGGATTTCGCCCAAACCACGAACACATCCGCAATCGGCGCATTGGAAATCCACATCTTCGCGCCGTTCAAAACGTAGCCATTGGCGGTTTTCTTCGCCACGGTTTTCATCCCCGCCGGGTCAGAGCCCGCATCCGGTTCGGTCAGACCAAAGCAGCCAATCCATTCGCCCGAGGACAGCTTTGGCAGATATTTCATCCGCTGCGCCTCGGTGCCATAGGCGTAAATCGGGTACATCACCAAGCTCGATTGCACCGACATCATGCTGCGATAACCCGAATCGACCCGCTCAACTTCCCGCGCGATCAGACCGTAGGCGACGTAAGACGCGCCCAAGCCGCCGTATTGCTCCGGCACGGTGACGCCCAAAAGCCCCATCTCACCCATTTCCCGGAAGATCGCTGGATCGGTGGATTCCTCGCGATAGGCCGCGATCACCCGAGGTTGCAGCTTTTCCTGCGCATAGGCCCGCGCGCCGTCGCGCAGCATGCGTTCTTCCTCGGTCAGCTGATCTTCCATGCGGAACGGGTCTTGCCAATCAAACCGCCCTAGATCGGGCGCGTCTTTGGCTTTCAGCTTGGGTCTATCGGTCATGGCGGAATCTCCTATGGTTTTGCCGATTATATTGCACAGCCGAGCCAAAACGCCTAACGAGGTTCTGGCAATAAAACATGAGGAAACCTCATATGCTCTCGCGCCGTTATCTGCCCTCGATGCCCTCGCTGCTGGCGCTGGAAGCCGTCGAACGTCTCGGCTCTGCCTCTGCCGCAGCCGAGGAACTCAACCTGACGCAAAGTGCGATTTCGCGGCAGTTGCAGGTGCTTGAGGGCCAGTTGGGCCTGTCGCTGATCATCCGCGACAAGCACCGGCTGCGTCTGACCCCGGCTGCGCAAGACTACTGCCGCGAGATCCGCCGTGCTCTGCAGGCGCTGAACCAAGCCAGTCTGACTCTACGCGCCAATCCCAATGGCGGCACACTCAACCTCGCGATTTTGCCGGCCTTTGGCATGCATTGGCTGGCCCCCCGGCTTGCCCGTTTCGCCGCCCAACACCCCGAGGTGACAGTCAACCTCTCGACCCGCCTGCAACCTTTTGACTTTGCCATCAGCCATTTCGACGCCGCCATCCACTACGGTCGACAAGATTGGTCGGGCGTCGATTTCCTGCCATTGATGGCGGAAGACTTGCTGGCCGTTGCTTCCCCCGGTTTACTGAAAACCCCGCTCACCCAAGCCAATGACATTCTCTCATACCCCCTGCTGCAACTCGAAAGCCGAACCGGAGATTGGGGCCGCTGGCTTGCGCATCACGGCCACCCCAACCAACGCCCGCCCGCCATGCTGTTCGACCAATTTGCCACCATGACCCAAGGGGCCATCCACGGCCTTGGCGTGGCTTTGCTGCCGCTGTTCCTGATCGAGCGCGAACTCGCCGAGAACCGCCTGACGCCGGTTTTCGGTCCCGCCATCCCGTCGCTTGGCAGCTATTATCTGGTCTGGCCAAAAGACGCCGCGCCGCGTGCGCCGCTCGCATCATTCCGCAACTGGATTGCCGCCGAACGAAACGCCTAGACTTTAGCTCCCTGTATCATCCTTGGCTGAAATATCCTCAGGGGGTGCGGCGCGCCCGGAAAGCCTTCCAGTGGAAGGGTTTCAGCGCCGAACGGACGCGAACGCTTTCGCGCCCCGGATAGGCCGTAGGCCGAGGGAGCGGAAGCCCCCCTTGCTTTTGATCAAACGCCCCGGCACTCTCACGCCAAACAAAGAGGCCAAGCATGCACCCCAACCACATCGGCGACGTGTCCTTCTGGTATGCCGACATCGGCCTGCCGCAAACCCGCCGCCCTGCGCTTGCCGAAAACACCACGGCTGACGTGGCGATCATCGGTGCGGGCTTTACCGGCCTTTGGACCGCCTATTATCTGAAAAAGGCAAATCCGGTGCTGAATGTGCTGGTGATTGAGAAAGAATTCGCAGGTTTTGGTGCATCGGGTCGCAATGGTGGCTGGTGCATGGGCACTTTTGCCTGGAACCACGAGGCCTATGCTAAAGCCACCAGCCGCGACTCCGTGCTGGAAATGGTTCGCGAACTTGAAACCACCGTGCCCGAAATCACCCGTATCTGCGCCGAAGAAGGCATCGACGCCGATATCATCCCTTCCGAAGAATTGATGCTGGCGACCAACCCCGCGCAACTGGCGCGGATGCATGAATCCATCGCCCACCATCAGCTTTGGGGCAATGCCCACCGCGTCCGCGAACTCTCGCCTGTCGAGGTCAAACAACGCATCACAGCGCCGAATGTTCTGGGCGCCATGGTGGTCTCTGGCATGGCCCGCATCCAACCCGCCAAATTGGTGCGCGGTTTGGCCGAGGCGTGCGAGCGGATGGGCGTGCGGATTGCCGAGGCGACCGAGGTTCTCTCCTACGATCAGGGCGAAGTCATCACACCGAAAGCCACCATCAAAGCCTCAATCATCCTGCGCTGCACCGAAGGTTTCACCGCCACTTTGCCGGGCCATAAACGCGAATGGTTGCCGCTGAATTCCGCCCAGATCGCCACCGTGCCATTGCCGCCGGACGTCTGGGAGAAAATCGGCTGGGACGGCCATGAGCTGATCGGCGATATGAACAACGCTTATTGCTACTGCCAGCGCACCCGCGAGGGCCGGATCACCGTCGGCGCGCGTGGGGTGCCGTATAAGTATGCGTCACAAATGGATAAAAATGGCGAACCGGATGCGGAAACCATTCGCCGCCTCACCGAAACCCTGCACACGCATTTCCCCGAAGCCGCCAGCTACCCCATCGACCACGCCTGGTGCGGTGTCATCGCCGTGCCGCGCGATTGGTGCGCCACCGTCGGGCTGGACCGCAAGACCGGCCTCGGCTGGGCCGGCGGCTATGTCGGCACGGGCGTGTCCACCGCCAACCTCGCGGGCCGCACTTTGGCCGATCTCGCCTTAAACCGCGACACCAAAATCGCGAAATTCCCTTGGGTCAACCGCCGCGTGCGGCAATGGGAACCCGAGCCGTTCCGCTGGTTCGGCGTGCATCTGATGTACAAACTCTTGCGCATCGCCGATCAGCGCGAGGCCAAACTCGGCATCCCGCCATCGAAATTCGCAGCCTTTGGCAACTGGCTGACTGGGCGGCACTAGCCCCCAACGCCAGCCAGCCCGATCTACGCCAAACTCCCACGGAAAAACGCTAAGGTCCGATCCCAAGCCATATCCGCCGCCGCCTTGTCATAACGCGGCGTGGAGTCGTTGTGGAAGCCGTGGTTGACGCCCGGATAAATGAACGCCTCATACTTGGTCCCAGCGGCTTTCAACGCCGCCTCATAGGTGGGCCAGCCCTCATTCACCCGGGTATCCAACTCGGCATAATGCAGCAATAACGGGCACTTGATCTTCGCGACATCCTCAGCCTTCGGCTGCATCCCATAGAACGGCACCGCCCCGCCCAATTCGAGATAAGCCACCGCCGCCGCGTTCGACACCCCACCGCCATAGCAGAACCCGGTGATGCCGACCCGGCCGGTGGAGCCTTCATGCGCCATCATCCACTCAATCGCCGCGAAGAAATCGTTCATCAACTTGGTTGGGTCGACCGTCGATTGCAGCGCCTTGCCTTCCTCGTCATTGCCCGGATAGCCGCCGACGCTGGTCAACCCATCCGGGGCCAGCGCCAGAAATCCGGCCTTGGCCAGCCGCCGCGCCACATCTTCAATGTAGGGGTTCAGTCCACGGTTCTCATGCACCACCACCACGCTGGGCAATTTCCCCACCGCAGCCGAGGGCCTCACCAGATAGCCGCGCACATTGCCGTTGCCATTTGGCGACGGGTAAGTGACGTAATCCGCCACAATATTTGGGTCGTTAAAGCTGACCTGCTCGGCCAAAGCGTAATTCGGCGACATGATGCCCAAAAGCGCTGCCGCCGTCAGCCCGCCGACAGTAAACTTGGCCGCCTTATCCAGAAACTCGCGCTTTGAAATCCGGCCATGCGCGTAAAAATCATAAAGCTCCAGCAATTCCGGGTTGAAATCCTTTGCGGTCATTCGGGCCATCGCACGCTCCATGGTTATCAACATGAAAAATCTAGCCCACAGCCTGCACCTGCCCAGTCACGCTTGTGTGATCCGTACAGCTTTGGCGGCATCGCGCCAATTTGCCTTAAATTCTCATCCTCTGCGCTCAAACATCCCGGGGTGAGCCCGCAGGGCGAGGGGCTGGCCCCTCTGCGACATGACAGCCTCTCGCGCCCCGCTGCAAAACCTGAGCCACACTTCTTCCATGCAAACCGCCAACCTGCCAAACCCGCTCAACCACCACGTCGCAGGCAAAAACCTGATCGTGTTTGACGGTGAATGCGTGTTCTGCCCGGCCTTCTTCCGTTTCATGCTGCGCCACGACCGTGTGCAAAAAATTCCACTATGCCACGGCGCAAAGCCCGCTCGGCCAAGCGCTTTACACCGCGCTGAACCTGCCCCTGATCGATTTTGGGACCAACCTCGTGATCACCCACGGCGAGATCAACCAGCGCCTCGATGCCTTCGCCGCGGCAATGGCGGAACTGCCAAGCCCGTGGCGCTGCGCCCGCATCATCCGTTACCTGCCGAAAGCGCTAAAAGACGCGATCTACAAACTGATCGCCCGCAACCGCTACCGCATCTTTGGCCGCTATGATGCGTGCCTGATCCCCGACTGTGTGTTGACACTAGAACCTGCAGAGAAGCGGGAATATCCGGAAATTGATGAGAACAGGTGAAAATCGTGGTAATTACGGGGGCTTAAGAGATAATGAATGGCGGGAAGGGTTGCGCGCGGCAGAGTTGGCAGAAAGGCGGAAAATGGCCGGTGACGGTGCGTACATGGCAGTTTCCCCCATTGACCCGCGGCATATAAGGCACCCTTTAAACGCTAGTAAAATAAAGGTTTTATGTTGGATTCTTGCTCAGTTTAAGCTGCCTTTTGGGGATTTTTGGGTGCCGGTAGATGCAGATGGCGTTGCATGTTCGCCCAACCATTTGCATGTAGGATAAGGCATTGATATTCAAACGGGAAATCTCCGCGTCCGATGGAAGCTCCGCTGGAGCAATATGCAACAGATTATTTGGCGGGAGCGTCGGATCTGCGTCATGCTTGTAGGAAAATCCATCCCTTGGTTTTGGACGAGTGAAATGTGGGTTTGAAACCGAAGCCGCCAATCACGCTGGCCAAAGCATGCCCAAACAGGCTCGCAGTCGCAATGGAGCTCCCAACCCTTTGCGGTCTTTCGCTCCTGCCGAATGCTGCGCGGCAACGGTCCCAAAAGCGTTCCTTCTTTGTTACCGCAGATACAAAAACTTCACGCCAGCATGCTGGGGCGAGGATCAGTATCACGGAACGCTAGAACCGATCACTGTCGCGGAAACTCTCGAGCAGAGATCTGGCCCTCGCTCTGGACCTGTCGCGGTTTCGTTCCGGTCAGGTGCTCATGTTAGGCGGCCTTCCGTTCGAAAGCCACGGGGCTTTTCCAGCCCAACGCTGAGTGTCTGCGGCGTGGATTGTAGAAGCCGTTGATGTATTCAAAGAGGGCGACTTCGACCTCTCTGCGTGTCGGCCAGTTTCTGCGCCAGATCAGTTCTGCCTTGAGGGATTTGAAAAAGCTCTCGACGGCCGAGTTGTCATAGCAATTTCCCTTGCCACTCATTGATGCGATAAAACCATGTTTGCGCAGGATTATCTGGTAGTCATGCGAACAATATTGGCTGCCACTGTCGGTGTGATAGATGCATCCTTTGGGTGGCCGACGCAGGGCGATGGCCATGTTTAGGGCGCGGATCGCCAAGTCCTTCTTCATGCGGTTGCTGATGGCCCACCCGATCACCCGCCGCGAATGCAGCTCCAGAATGACGGACAGATAGACCCAGCCTTCGCGGGTCCAGACATAGGTGATGTCGCCTGCCCACTTCTGGTTGGTTTGTCTCGCAGCAAAGTCTTGCTGCAGGAGATTGGGTGCTATGTTGAACCTGTGATCGCTGTCCGTAGTTGCCTTGAATTTACGGGTTCTGACGACCGAAATGGCGTTCTGCCGCATCAACCGGCCCACCCGGCCCCTCACACGGTTTGCAAGCAAACCGTTGCCGGGCAACGGGTGCCCCACATGCACCCCAAGCTCGTTCAGTTCCTCGGTCATCCTGGGCCTGCCATAGCTGCCCAGACTGGACCGATGCTGGTCCCGGATATGCGCCAACAGCACCATGTCACGCCGCTGTCGGTGCGATACCGGCCGATGTTTCCACGCCCGCAGGCCGCGATCCGTGACCCCCATCACACGGCACGCACGCGCCATCGAAAGGACGCCGCGATAGTCGTCAAGGAACGCAAACTTCACGGCTTTGGGGCCGCGAAGAACTGAGTGGCCTTTTTTAGCAGATCCCTCTCCTCCTTGAGAATCCGGTTCTCACGCCGAAGCCGTTCGTTCTCTCGAAGTAAGTTCTGGTC
>NZ_LGIC01000074.1 GCF_001294535.1 Cypionkella psychrotolerans
TCATAGCCCTGTGGCTCGGACATGAGAGCCCTGCGACCACTTACATCTACTTGTCGGCTGACATGAAGATGAAGGAGGAAGCGTTGCTTCGGCTTCAGCCAACGGTCATCGGCACGAAGAGGTTCAAGGCACCTGATGACTTGCTGGCTTTCCTGAAGGGCCTGTGATTATGCGCACTGCCAAGGGCATGGTGCCGAGCGAAAAGCCCGGCATCTCAGCCGCTTACCGAGACGATGACCCTCAACGGGCCATAATCGCGAAGGGATCATACTCGGCCTTATGGCGACGTCTTCATAAGGCCGAGATCGATCCGTGGGCATAATGCCCACGGCCTCGAAGAGGGCTCAGGCTCGGGGCAAGGCCTCCGACCTGGGCCTTTCGCCCGCCGGTCGTTCGAACGACCGGCACAAGAGGCCGAAAGTGCAACGACAATATGAAGGAAGTAGCGAAACAGAATGCATCGGGCTGCGCAGCCTCAGCGGCTCTCCGACACATCAAGAAACAGCTTCACCAAGGCTACGTTGATGAAATAATTGCTCTTTCCGGACCTGTGTTTTTCGACAAACCCATTTTCCGCCAGCGTGTCCAGATACTTGGCCGCTGTTTGCCGGCTGACACCCAGATCGGTCTGGACATATTCAATCCGTGTATAGGGGTGGCGGAACAGGTTGTTCAGCAATTCCTGACTGTAGATCTTTGGAAGTTCGGCCCGCATGCGATGTTTCACATCAGCCATCTGATCCCTGATGCCGGCCACGATTTCGACGGTCGTGGCGGAGGTCTCAGCTACAGCGTCAAGCATGTAAACGACCCAGTCTTCCCAAGCACCTTCGTCGCGCACGGCCTGAAGGTGACGGTAGTAGTCGGCCTTGTTGCGCGTAATGAAGCGCGACAGATAAAGCACGGGGATGTCGAGAAGCCCCGTGCGGGTCAGGTAAAGCACATTCAGGATGCGGCCGATCCGGCCATTGCCATCGGGAAATGGATGGATGCTTTCGAATTGATGGTGGATCAGCGCCATTTTGATCAGGGGGTCGAGGGCGCAAAATTCGTCGTCGTTGATAAACCTCTCCAAGCCGGACATATGTGTGACGATGTCGCGTGCATCCTGCGGCGGCACAAAAACGATGGCTCCGGTCTGTTCGTGTTTTAGCGCCGTTCCGGGCGTCACCCGAAACCCGTCATCGCGCCCCTTCAACAGGCGAAACATGTCGATCAGCGCCGAATTTGGAATTAGGCCGCCAGTCTCGCGCAGGCGGGCGTAGCCGAGCCGCAAGGCGTCCCGGTAGAGTGCTACCTCCTTGGCGGCCGGCGACTGCGGATCATCGGGGAACAGGTCTGCCTGAAACACCTCGTCCTGGGTTGTGACGATGTTTTCGATCTCCGAGGAGGCCTTGGCTTCCTGCAGGGCCAGAGTGTCGATCAAAATGCCTTGGTTCGGGATGGTCTTGGCCTGGCCCTTCAGGTCGGCCAAGGCGCGGCTGGCCCGCGCCAACGCCTTAAGAACGCGGACGGTCTCAATGTCGATTGGGGGCGGCAGGGCAGGGATCACATAGGTTGGCTTTAACATGTTATGTGGCTCGTGTTAAGAAAGTTACGGTTTGATAACACGACTGACGCTTCATGTCAGCAAATTCGAACTTTCTTCACGTATCAGCATGTCTGCGCAAATGGCCGACATGCGTGATGTGACTGCAAAGCCCTCTGGCGTCTTGCCAGCCTCAAAGCCGGTTCCGAACCGCGGCGGCTTGCGTCCACTGCTGGCCAGGTGGGGCCCTTGTTTTCTGGGTGACGGTATTTCGTCGCGTCAGGCGCACGGGCGGGCTTCACCTCGGTACCGATCAGGTCGGCAAGGGAATAGCCCATCTCTTTGGTGATCGCATCAATCTTGGCGCAGGCTTTGTCTTTGCGCCGGTCTTGTTGCGTGGAAATCGCCTTGGCGAGGTCTTTCAGCAATTTCCGCAGTTCCTTGGATGACAATGCGGCGACGTCGAAATCAGCCATACGTGCCTTGTGTCCAAGTTGACCGATCAGGGATCGCCGTCCGGTCAGCGCAATGCAACTCCCAACGGTCAGGGTCGCGTGGCGGGGCAGGGGGGTAGGGTGATCTGCCGCAAGGTTTGGCTCAGTAGGTCGGCTTTTGCCCTGTTGCCCCAGCAAGGAAGGCCTTCGTTCTGCAAACGCTCCAGGTCGCTCCCATCTCCGGCGCCATCCCTTCGACTGACAATCCCCTAAGCCTGTTCGGGTTCAATCGCGCAACCCCGCGTCAGTCCGGGCCGTGTTGGCTAGCGTTTCTTTGGAAACGCGGCACCTGCCCGCTCCACCCCGGTCCTCTGGGGGTTTCCGGCGTCCATGCTGTCCGCCGTGCACGCCTCACCCGACAGGCTTCTTTCGGGTCTTGTCGAAGGGACGGTCCCGAAGACAGGAAACACAGGAGCTTCAAATGCAGAACATCGTTATCCTCGCCGGCAACATCGGTCAAAAACCTGAAACCCGCACCACCCAGGGCGGCACACAGATCACCAACTTCAGCCTCGCCACCTCGCGCCCCCGCCTCTCGGAAGGTCGCGTCATGCGCGACGAAAACGGCTACCGGGTCATGGACACCGAATGGCACCGCATCACCTGCTTCAACGGTCTCGGCAAGTCGATCGCCGAACACTGCGAAAAGGGCATGAAGGTCCTCGTCCACGGCCGCCTCCACTACACCAAGTGGACCGACGCAACCGGCACTGACCGCTACGGCTGCGAGATCATCGCCGAGAAGGTCGACTTCCTCAGCCGCCCCAAATTGGCCGAGGGTCAAGACCCCGAGCTGGTCGACCGCGACGACGAGATCCCGTTCTGAAAAGAACGGGGCCTCCCCCAAGGCCCGGCGGGGAAACCCGCCGGGTATCAGCCACGCGCGGCATGCGGCTGTCGGGATAAATGACGGAGGCAACGCTTGCTGGCCTCTATCAATCGCACTCTTCATGAAAGAAGGGCACCTAGCGCGACGCTTTCTGCAGCAGCCCGATCAACTCGTTGAACTTCGCACGCTGCTCGTTCGCGTCGCCGCTGTCGATCGCGGTCTGGACGCAATGCTGCGCGTGGTTTTCCAGGATCAGCTTTTCCACCCCGAGGATCGCGGATCGGATCGCCGCCGTTTGTACAAGGATATCCATGCAGTAGCGATCCGCCTCGATCATCCCGACGACACCCCTGACCTGCCCTTCAAGGCGGGATAGTCGGTCCAAAGTCTTGTCCTTATTCGTCTTCACGC
This sequence comes from Cypionkella psychrotolerans, assembly GCF_001294535.1. Taxonomy (GTDB): domain Bacteria; phylum Pseudomonadota; class Alphaproteobacteria; order Rhodobacterales; family Rhodobacteraceae; genus Cypionkella; species Cypionkella psychrotolerans. The sequence continues at coordinate 3,263 of NZ_LGIC01000074.1, forward strand.
GGTTTTTCCTCCATTCAGTTGGAACTTGTCATCGAGTAGCTGGTTATATACCCCATATGGGTATATAAATGAGGCAGGCAATGACATACCGGGACAAATCTACAATGGAATTTTCACGGACGCACGGGCAACCGCATTCGGGCAAGGCGGGCGGCGGCTATGGCCGTTTCCTCGCCATGATCGCGACATCGACCGTCGCGATGTTCGGCCTGATGTATTTGAACACCTATGCGATTGACCATGTCTTTTTCTCTCAGACCCGGATGTGGATGGCGCTCTACATGGGCGGGGTGATGGCAATCATCATGCTTGCCTTCATGCTGGGCATGTATTCCAACCGGAAAGCCAACATCGCGATCCTTGTCGGGGGGATTGTCGCTTTTGGGGTCGGGCTGGGGCTTGTCCGCACGCAAGCAACGGTAGGTGACGTCGCATGGATGAAGGCAATGATCCCGCACCATTCCATTGCCATCCTGACCAGCGAGCGGGCCAATATCTCGGACCCGAGGGTCCGGGCACTGGCAGATGCAATCATCGAAGCCCAACTGGCCGAGATCGCGGAAATGAAGCTTTACATCGCGGATATCGAGGCGAACGGCGAGGCACCTGCGGGCACACCCCGAGCGGAAGTCGAATGACGCTACAGTTGGCTGAAAAGTAGACGTCGCGGCTGGAATAGAAATCATGAACAGAAAGGGAAATACAATGGCTTATACAATCAACCGCCTGATAGCGGACGCCGGTTTTGACGCCGTTGACGCGCGCACCCGGGCTGCACTGGGCGACAAGGGTTTTGGCATTCTTACCGAGATCGACGTCAAGGCGACGATGAAGAAAAAGCTGGATGTCGATATGCCAGCTTACCGCATTCTCGGTGCGTGCAACCCGAAGATGGCGCATCAGGCCATCGGAATGGAGCCGCGCGTGGGTGCGATGTTGCCTTGCAATGTGATCCTGCGTGAGGTCGATGGCGGGATCGAGGTCAGCGCGATTGATCCCGTGGCCTCGATGCAAGCCATCGACAATGCTGCGCTGCATGCTGTCGCCGGTCAGGTGCGAGACCTGCTGGCGGAAGCCGTGGCCGCGATTTGAGATGAGCTTGCGCACCGGTATTCTGGCAGCGATGGCTGGCCTTGGCCTTGTCCTGCTCGGGGTGTGGTGGTTTGCGCCTGCAATCCTGGTTGATGTCATGCACCTGATGAACCGCGAGGCACTGGAAGCATTGGTGGCGCAGGCGGGCATCTGGGGACCCTTGTTGATCATTGGCCTCATGACCGTGGCCGTGGTCGCCAGTCCGATCCCAAGCGCGCCGATCGCCTTGGCCGGCGGTGCGGCCTACGGGCATGTCTGGGGAACTGTCTATGTCGTGATTGGGGCAGAACTCGGCGCGTTGATCGCCTTCGGACTTGCGCGGGTACTCGGGCGCGATGCGCTCAAACACGTGTTCGGCACGTCGGTGGATGCCGGGCTGCTAGGATCGCAGAACGCTCTCACTGGGACCGTGTTTGTCAGCCGACTGATGCCTTTCGTATCCTTCGACATGATCAGCTATGCGGCAGGCCTGAGTTGCCTGCATGCTTGGCGGTTTGCGCTGGCAACACTTGCTGGAATCATACCTGCGAGCTTCCTGCTTGCCCATGTTGGCATCGAAGCGGCCAGTGGAGACATGAGCCAAGCCACATGGACGGTTCTCGGCCTTGGCCTCGTCACCGGATTACCTCTGCTCTGGATCGCGATGAGGCCCAAGGGCAAAAAACCAACCTGATGGCCGAGGGCTATACCGAGGACATCTAAAACAGCTTGAGCTTCCAGTCACTGGATGCCTCACGCTGAAACAAATCAGAAGAAAGTTGGCAGGACATGGAACACGATCATCAGCACGCAAAATCCGACATTCCCGATGGGGCAGAAACCGCCAAAGACCCAGTCTGCGGGATGACGGTCGCAGTCACGCCAGATACGCGGCACGCCCAGTTCCAGGACAAGACCTTCCATTTCTGCTCAGAAAAGTGCCAGACGAAATTCAAGGTCGATCCATGGTTCTACGCCTCCGGCCACGCAGCGGGGCGTGAGAAAGCCGCACCGGCGAACATCCAGTACACCTGTCCGATGCATCCGCAAATCATTCGAGATGCGCCGGGACCCTGTCCGATCTGTGGCATGGCGCTGGAGCCGGTAGTGCCGACGGACGAACCCAGCCATGAGCTGACAGATTTCACCCGCCGGATGTGGATTTCAGCGGCGGCGGCGGTGCCGCTCATCGTGCTGACGATGGGCGGATTCGTCGGTCTGCCGGTGCGCGACTGGATCGGGCATCAGACGGCCAGCTATCTGGAATTCGTGCTGGCGACACCCATCGTGCTCTGGGCCGCCTTTCCGTTCTTCAAACGCGGCTGGGACTCAGTGATCAACCGGTCGCCTAACATGTGGACGCTGATCAGCCTCGGCGTTGCGGCGGCCTATCTCTATTCCATCGTGGCGACCTTCCTGCCGGGCGTCTTCCCCGAAGTTTACCGGATGGGCCAAGGTGTGGGCACCTATTTCGAGGCGGCGGTGGTGATTATCGCCTTGGTCTTCGTCGGCCAGGTGCTGGAGTTGCGGGCGCGGGAGCGCACTGGTGATGCGATCCGCGCGCTTCTTGATCTGGCACCGAAAACCGCGCGACGGATCCTGCCAGATGGCACGGAATACGACGCGCCTCTGGAAAACATCATGGAAGGCGACCGGCTGCGGGTACGGCCCGGTGATGCGGTTCCGGTGGATGGCGTTGTGATCGAGGGGCGATCCTCCTTGGACGAAAGCATGTTAACCGGTGAATCCATGCCGGTCGAAAAAGGCCCCGGCGATGCGGTGACCGGGGCCACGATCAACAAGAACGGCTCTTTGGTGATCGAGGCGGGCAAGGTCGGCGCCGACACCGTGCTGGCGCAGATCGTGGCCATGGTGTCGAATGCGCGCCGATCACGCGCGCCGATCCAGGGAATGGCAGACCGCGTGGCGGCGGTGTTCGTGCCGACCGTGGTCGGCACCGCGATCTTCGCCTTTGTGGTCTGGATGATCTTCGGGCCTGAACCAGCGCTGGTCTATGCCATCGCCGCTGCCGTCTCGGTGCTGATTATCGCCTGCCCCTGTGCATTGGGCCTTGCCACGCCGATTTCAATCACCACTGCAGCCGGCCGCGGGGCGCAGGCCGGGGTGTTGATCAAGGATGCCGAGGCGCTGGAACGCATGGCGGGGGTCGACACGCTGATCGTCGACAAGACCGGCACCCTGACCTTGGGCAAGCCGAAGCTGACTGATACTGTGGCGCTGGGGGATATCACCGAGGCTGACATTCTGTCGCTTGCAGCGGCCCTTGAGCGCGGCTCCGAACACCCTCTCGCCGAAGCCATCGTCGAAGGTGCCGAGGCGCAAGGGGCTACCCGGCAGGACGCTGCGGATTTTGAGGCCGTGACCGGCAAAGGCGTGCGCGGCAGTGTCGGCGGTCGCGCCGTGGCCCTCGGCAACACCGCCATGATGCAGGATATGGGCTTGGACACGACACAAGCTGAGGAAAGGGCTGATACCCTGCGCAGGGAGGGCAAGACGGCGATGTTCGTCGCGGTCGATGGTGAGCTTGCAGGTATCGTGGCGGTCGCCGATCTGATCAAGGACAGCACAGCTCAGGCGATCAAGGAACTTCATGCCCAAGGCCTGCGCGTCATCATGGCGACAGGCGACAATGAGCGCACAGCACAAGCGGTGGCGGCGACGCTGGGCATCGACGAGGTGCGCGCGGGTGTTCTGCCGGAAGACAAGAAGAAGCTGATCGACGAGTTGCGCAAGCAGGGCCACAAGATCGCCATGGCAGGCGACGGGGTAAATGATGCACCCGCTTTGGCGGCAGCGGATGTCGGCATCGCCATGGGCACCGGCGCCGATGTGGCGATGGAAAGTGCGGGCATCACTCTGCTGGGCGGCGATCTGATGGGCATCGTGCGGGCACGCAAACTGGCCCGCGCGACGCTGCGCAATATCAAGCAAAACCTGTTCTTTGCCTTCGCCTACAACGCTGTAGGTGTTCCGATCGCGGCCGGGCTGCTCTATCCAGTCACCGGGTTGTTGCTGTCGCCGATGATTGCGGCGGCGGCAATGAGCCTGTCCTCGGTTTCAGTGATCACCAACGCGCTGCGCTTGCGGCGGGTTGATCTATAAACACATCAAAAAGGAGAAGATCATGACAACTTTCCACATCCCCGGCATGCATTGCGGCGGTTGCAAATCCACGGTCGAGAAAACAATCCTCGCCCTTGATCCAGCAGCACAGATCGAGTTCGATATGCCAGCGCGGAAGGTTTCGGTTGAGAGCAGCGCTGACACAGCGCGCGTCCAAGCGGTGCTGGCTGAGGCCGGATATCCTGCTGCCCCCGCCTGAGCCGCCCCATCATCCACCGTCAGACGCGCTCCGTTCCGACTGGAACTGGCGCTCGCGGTCGGGCCAGCGCGATTTGATGTAGGCCAGGATATCGGCGATTTCCTGCGTACTCAGCACATCGCCGAAAGCCGGCATGGCGCTATCGAAACTGACACCCATCTGCGCCAGCGCTTCCTCGCCGCCCAAGGTGATATAGTCGATCAGGGCGGTGTCGGAATGATGCCAAGTGTGCCCGCTTTCGTCATGCGGAGGTGCCGGGAAACGCCCGTCTGGCCCAGAGCTGCGCCAGTCTGGCTGGCCTTCGAGATTTCTGCCGTGGCACGCGGCGCAGTTCGCGTCATAAAGAACGCGACCGCGCGTCGCGGCTACATTGTCGGGGGCAAAGATATGGAAGGCGGCCCCGATGGATCCCAGAAGGACCGCCGCCATGAGAATGAGGATGCCCGACCTCATGCCGGTTGGTCCGGTGTAGCTTTGAGAAAAGGGCGGATACTCAACCGCATCAGTTGATCCCGTTGGCGCGCTGCAATTCGCGCACATAGGCAACAATCGCGCCAAGCTCTCCATCCGTCAGGCGTTGCTCAACCGGTGGCATGTTTCCGAACGGCCAATGGTGCGCCTTGACCCCGTTGCGTGCGGCCAGAACAAAGGCCATGTCGCCGTGGTGACCGGGCTCGTAAATCCGGTGGACCAGCGGCGGCGCGACGCCATCTTTCCCCGCCGCATTCGTGCCATGGCAAGAGGCGCAGACCGCGTTGAAATAGGTCTCCCCCAGACGCGCTTGTGCGGAAAGCTCTGCCGGAAGGGTGACCTCGGCCAAGGGTGCACCTGCTGCGGCCTGTGAGGCAGCCGGTGCCGTGGCCGAAACCGGCTCTTCACTGGCCGGGCCTTGGGTCCAATACCAGCCCGCCGCTGCCATGAAAGCGACAACCAGTGCGCCGATGAGGCTCTTGTTCATGATACAATCTCCAATCTGTCTTCGCCGACTGCGCGGCGCTAGCGCGGCCCTGCCGTCGGCCTTTGGCCGTCCGGGTCAGGCGCGCCGATGAATGTGGTTGCCACCGGAGGGACGTCCCGCTCCGGTGGCGGATGTCTCAGGCCGACACGGCAAACTCGGTCATCATCCCGATGGAAAGATGCGGCATGTGATGGCAATGCAGCATCCAGCGCGCGGCCTCTCCGGCATCTAGCGCAACCGTCACCATCGACATCGGCGGCACATAGACCGTGTCGCGGATCGCGCCATCGAAGGTTTGACCGTTGATGTTCACCACCTGGAACACATGCCCGTGCAGGTGCATCGGGTGCCCCATCATCGACATGTTGTGGAACGACAGATGCACCCGTTCGCCGGTCTTGGCGGTAAGCGGGGTGTGATTGCCCCAGACCTGTCCGTTGATAGTCCAGAGGTAAGGCTGCATCGCGCCGCCCAGCATGATCATATGGGTCCGGTCCACCGGGCGCGGCGCAAGGGTCGGCGCGCCCACCACAGGTGCCGCCCGCAGCAGCCTTTCCTGCGCAAGGTCAAGATCGAACGCGCTGCTTTCAACTTCTGCCAGATCATCAATCCTGCGCACTTCGGCACCTGCGGTGGCAAGGATGATGCCAGTGCGCTGCCGCGCACCTTCGCGCAGCGCGAGAATTGGAAAGGCCCCGGCGTCCGGCAGATCAATTTCCAGATCAAGACGCTGCGCCATAGCCAGACCAAAGCGCGTCCCCGTCACAGGCGTAACGCCGTGGCCATCGACCGCCACCAGACGCGCAGGCACCCCACCGGTGTCGATCCAAAACACGGTCGCCGCCGCGGCATTGATCACCCGCAGCAAGACCAGGCCCTTGCGCTCGACGGCGATCACTTCTGGGTCGGCGAGCGTGCGATCATTGGCGAGATAGGCGTCAAACTCGAAGTCGTTCAGGTCCATCACCATCCCGCCTGCGCCCATACCGCCCATGGCCATGCCCATGTGACCCGTGCCGTCTGTCGTCATGCCGGAATGATTCATGCCCGACATGCCATCCGGGGTCGGCGCCGGGGCATCCATCGCGCCCATGTCATGATGTGCCGCCCCTTGGGTGATCTCGGCCAGCACCTCGGCGGCAGGCCGGAACGAAAAGTCGTGCAGGAACATCACCACTTCCTGCCGGTCAGACGTCAGATCTTCAGGCCGGCGCACGATCAGGGGGGCCGCGAGCAGGCTCATTTCCTGCACCGGCACATGGCTGTGCATCCAGTAGGTGCCGGGCATGGGCGCATAGTCGTAGCTGCGCGTCTCACCCGGCTGCAACAGCGGCATCGGCAGGTTCGGCACCCCGTCCTGCACATTCGGCGGGATCTGGCCATGCCAGTGGATGATCGTCTCCTCCGCCAGCGTATTGGTCAGATCGACGCGGAACCGTTGACCGGGATCAAGGATCAACCCTTGCCCGCCCAATCCATTGGTCAGGCCCATGACAGAGGCTGCGCGACCGCCAACCTCGATCACCCGGGATGTTGCGGTCAGGGAAAGCGGTGCGCTTTGCGCGAAACTCATGCGCGGCAGGGCGGTGGTGGCAGCCAAGGCTGCGGATGCGGCCAGAAAGCCGCGGCGTGTGAGGTCATGTGTCATTTTGAATTATTCCATCAACCCCTAAAGGGGCGCATCAGTCTGGAGCCGCAGGGCAGCTCCGCTCATCAATCGTTCAGAGGAATTTCGGGGGGCGGTCGGCTGTCTCGCCCGTGCGCCCGCGCAAAACGAGGGAAACGGTGGCCCGGTGCGCAACCGGGCGAAATGCCATTGGCGCAGCGTCCGCAGAGGTAAACCAGGTTGCAACCGATCCAAGACAGGCGATCGCACAGGCACCTGACATTGCATGATCAGATCCGCCGCAATGTTTCATCGCATCGGCATGCCGGTTCATGACGGTTTGTTCATTGTGACAGGGTGCCACCGTTGTCTGCATTTCTCCTGCCATTGCTGCATGCGGAAGAACGCCGAACAAAGCGATGGAAAGTGTAAGCAAAGCTGTGACAATAAATCGAGTCATCGAAGCCTTCAGACGGCAGTATAATATATTTTATGATCGGCGGGTGATTTACGCAAGACACGAAGCCGTTTGGACCCGCTTCGGGGGGCCGGCGGGTCAAGAATGTGTCCTGAGCTGAAGGCCAAGCTGTATGTATGCTCCTGCAAGTATGTTTTTTTCAGGCTTGTGGCATTCTGAGCTTTGCGCAGCCATACGAATGCTTTCCGCCCAAACTGCTTGAGAGTCAGAGAAGAGTTGGTTGCTTTCGCGACGGGTTGAGGGTTGGGAGAGTGGCTTCCAGCGCCTGTCACGGAGGAATGCCGATGGGCGTTGTTGAAGTTATGGACCCGGTGCAGCCAGCACGGACAGGTGGTTACAAAGTGGATGTCAGCCGGGGTGAGCGGAACGGGCGGGTGTCGTCTGAATGGTTTAACCGGCCCGATGATGAGCGGTATCTGTCGCTCGATGATCTTTGGGCATCGGTGAAGGGTCGCTCCGAGCGCAGCCGCAGCAGGGTCGTACAAACTGCAGATATTCGGGTCGAGGCGTCGCGTGACAATAGCGAGCGCCTGCATCTGATGCTGCCGAAGGCGCAGGAACCGGTGGTGCCAACCCATTGGGCGTTCGGGCAGCTCGCCAGCATTGTCGGCGCACCGGCCTCCTACCTGCGGCAACTGCCCGCACCATTGGCGGGCATCAACCTGCAATATGGGCTGACCAACCACCGGGCCGAGCAGGTTAAAACCTTTGAGACCGAAGATGGCCGCATAGAGCTGCGGGCCGTGACCGGAGCCGAGTACGGCCGTTATCTGAACAGTCAAGCTGTCTCACCGGCCACCGCCTGATCATTTTCATCACCGCTGCGTTGAGCGCTGCCGCCGAGCGGCAGTGATCGCTTGCGCATGCGCTGTCCCCCAAGAGGAGTTTTCACCATGTCCACCAGGATTCAATCCGGGGCGCGTGCCGATGTTTACACGCGCATCACTGAAGAG
>NZ_LGIC01000075.1 GCF_001294535.1 Cypionkella psychrotolerans
ACCGACGCTGGCCACTTCGGACACGCCGTCGGCCTTTGAGGCGGCAAAGCGCACCACCCAGTCCTGCAAGCTGCGGAGTTCGGCGAGCGACAATTCCTTGCCAACCAGCGCGTATTGATAGACCCAGCCGACCCCGGTGGCATCCGGGCCTAGCGCGGGCGTTACCCCGGCAGGCAGGCGGCTTGCGGCAGCGTTCAGGTATTCGAGTACGCGACTGCGTGCCCAGTAGGGGTCCACCCCATCCTCAAAAATCACATAGACGAACGACACGCCAAAGAAGGAAAAGCCGCGCACCACCTTGGACCTCGGCACCGTCAGCATCGCCGTCGTCAGCGGATAGGTCACCTGATCCTCGACCACTTGCGGTGCTTGACCGGGATAGTCGGTCAATACGATGACCTGCACATCCGACAGGTCCGGGATCGCATCCAGCGGCAAGGTGCGGATCGCATAAACACCGCCCGCTACGGCGACAGCGGCGGCAAACAGGATCAGCACCAGATTTCGGGCCGACCAGCCGATCAGTTTGGCGATCATGGCTGGGCCTCCACTGGGGTCAATGCCGACAAGGCGGCCTTGAGGTTGCTTTCGGCGTCGATCAGGAAATTGGCTGACACCACAACCGTCTCGCCCTCTGCCACGCCCTGCCTGATCTCGACCATGCCCGCGCCGCGCTGGCCAATCTGCACGTCACGCGGCTCAAACCGGCCCTCACCCAGATCGACAATCACCACTTGGCGGTCGCCGCTGTCGATCACGGCAGAATCCGGCACTGTGACCACTGATTCCGCCGCTCCGGCCGCAATCTCAACATCGGCATACATGTGCGCGATCATCGCACCATCAGGGTTTGGCAATTCGATGCGAATTTTGGCAGTGCGGGTTTCGGCCTGAATCTCAGGGTAAATCTCATCAACCTTGCCGGTGAACGCCCGCCCCGGCATGCTGCGAAAGCGCACGGTGGCCGCAGCACCGCGCTGCACGGATGCCAGTTCATATTCCGGCACATCTGCGATGATCCAGACAGTCGAAGTATCGGCAATGCGAAACAACGTCTCGCCAGCTTCGGCCATCATGCCATCGACCGCCATGCGCTCCAGCACCACGCCATCGCGCGGGGCCATCAGGGTGACGGACAGGGGTGGTTTGCCGGTCTTCTCGATCTCGGCGATCATCTCGGCAGGCACCCCAAGGTTCAAAAGGCGTTGCAAGGCACCCCCGCCCCCGGTCTTGCTGCCTATTTTCAGATCCGCCGCGTATTGCGCCCCCGCAGTTGCAAATTCCTTTGCGTAAAGCGTGACCAAAGGCTGCCCGGCTTTGATCGGCGCCCCAGTTGTCACGTCGGCAACTTTTTCGACAAAGGCTTCGGTGCGCAACGAAATCACGCTGATCTTGCGTTCATCATGCTCAACCACCCCCGGCACCATGATTGGCTGGCTGATAGTGGTCCGTGCGGCCAGCGTGGTTTTCACGCCCGAGCGCTGAATCTTGCCCGCCGAAACCGTGACAGTTGATCCATCCGCCTCTTCGCCGTCATAAACAGGGATATAGTCCATCCCCATCGAGTCTTTCTTGGGCGTAGGCGAGGTATCGGGCAGTCCCATCGGGTTGCGGTAGTAGAGTATTCGTTTTTCACCTGCGGTCACGGGCACAGTGTCTGACAGGCTGGTGTCTGCGACGACAGTGTTGGTCGCCTTTGGCCCGCCGTCAAAACTGACATCCTCGCTAGCCAGAACAGCCAGGTAGGTCCGGCCATCCGCGGTGCTTTTGGGCACCAGCGAATAGGTGGCTTCGTCCGGGTGACGATAGTAGATGACTGCCCCTTCCGGGACAACCACGCTCGCGGTTTCAGCGCCATGCGTCGCCATCGCCTCAGCGTCCGAGCCAAATAAACGTGCCACAGAGGACCGCAGCAGGCCCGGGATATCACCCGGAACCACGCGTTGATCCCCAGCCCAAATCCCGGCAAAACCCGCAGACCCGGCTATCAGCCCCACCATCAGGGTCCTGCCGAGAACACTCATTTCTGCACGCCGAGGATCAACTCGCCTTGCACCGTCTCGACTTCACCTTGCACTTTGGCCGCGATCTGAAACCGCCAGTTCCCGGCCATCGCAAGGTCCGCCTTAAACTGGTACTGCCCGGCTACATCGGACGCCACCGCTTCAACGGGTGCGGTCATGCCCTCCATACCTTCGGGGGCCATGTCCAACCGTGTGGTGAAAATCACTGCATCGGCAACCGGCGTGTTTGTCCGCAGATCAGTCAAGCTGACCGATATGGTTACGCCCTCACCGGGGTGCAGTTCGCTGCCGACGACTTTAAACGCATAGTCTTCTGGCGCTGCCTGAGCAGCGAATGCCGCCGCCAGGGTGAAAGCCTGCGCCAGCACGAGGCTGCGCAATAAGTGTTTGCTGTTCATGATAAAGCTTCTGACTGTCTGAGCCGCGCTACTGCGCGAAATCGGCATGGCAAATGCCAAGCCACACAAACCACTCGGCATATGTGCCAGGCGGTTTAAGGGTGCGATTGGCACCCGAACAGTCAGACTTTGGGAGGCCTTCGCAAACCGCTACCTGTCAAGGAAGGCAGATTTGCTTGGTTCTGAAAGGAAAAACGCTCGATTAGCACAATGGGTAGGAAATCCGGACTTCCCGTCGTCCCCATCACGGCTCCGGGAACAGTCACGCAAGGCAAAACCATCGGACAGTCGGGCATTTTGGCACAGCTTTGCGATGTGCAAGGCGACCCGTCAGCCATTTTCATCACCGGCGACGTTGCTGCCACAACACCGGCATAAGCATCCTGCACTGGCGCAATGATCAACGTTGCCAGCGTCAGTATTAGTCCCAAAATGCTAACCAACTTATGCATAAACGGTGATTGCACGCTCCGAAGCCAATCGACAAGTCACAATTTGCTGAGTATCACTTGCGATCAAGCCGATTGCTGCCCAGCTGCTCGCTTTCGGTTGTTAAGATGTCTACGACGCTCCTACCATGTTTCGGAGTGCCAGATTTGAAAGTATTGGGCAGTCTGGCCGATGGTCGCCATGGCAGGCGTCAACCAGTTCCGTCAGCGTGCCGCGCATGCTTTCCAGTGCTGCGATCTTCTCGCCGATTTGGTCAAGATGCCGCGCCGCCAGTTCTTTGACGTCGGCACTGGCCCGGCTTTTGTCTTCGTAAAGCGAGAGCAGAACCCGGCAATCCTCGATGGTGAAACCCAAGGCGCGGGACCGGCCCAGAAACGTCAGTTTGTGAATGTCGCTTTCCCGGAAGGTGCGGTATCCATTGGTATCACGCAGCGGGCGCACCAGACCGATCTCTTCATAATAGCGGATGGTCTTCGCGGGCAGGCCGGATCGTTCGGCCGCATCTTTGATGTTCATGATTGCGCTTCCTTCACATTGGATTGCTTGATTGCTGGCTGCACCCAACGCAGGCGCAGCGCGTTGCTCAGCACGAAAACGCTGGACAGCGCCATCGCACCCGCAGCCAGCATCGGTTACAACAAGGTGCCGTTCAGCGGATACAGCACACCTGCGGCAACCGGGATCAGCACGACATTATATCCAAAGGCCCAGAACAGGTTTTGGCGGATATTCGCCATGCTGCGCTGGCTGATGCGGAAGGCGTTGACCACGCCGCGCAGATCGCCCGACATCAGCACCACATCGGCGCTTTCAACCGCAACATCGGTGCCGGTCTCGATGGCATTGCCAACATCGGCACTGGCCAAAGCGGGCGCGTCGTTGATGCCGTCGCCCACGAAAGGAACCTTGGCCCCGCCTTCGCGCAGAGAGTTCAGCGCAGCGACTTTGCCTTCGGGCAGCACTTCAGCCACGACATGGTCGATGCCCAAAGTGCTTGCAATCGCCGCAGCCGTGACGCGGTTGTCGCCGGTAATCATCGCAACCTTCAGCCCCAGCGCATGCAGGGCGGCAATCGCTCCGGGCGAACCCGGTTTGATCGGGTCGGCGACACCGATGACCGCGACCGCCACGCCGTCCACCGCCATATACAGCGGAAGCGGCCTTTGACGCCAAGTGCGGCACCCAAGGCGGCCAAGGCCCCAAGCTCCACGCCGTCGCGGGTCATCAGCCGGTCGGCACCGATAAGAACACGCTGACCCTCGACGTAGGCCGCAGCCCCCAGCCCGGTGATAGAGATGAAATCCTGCGCCTCTGGCACGGCAATGCCCTTGGCTTTTTGCCGCGCGCACGATTGCGCTGGCGATCGGATGTTCAGACAAGGCTTCGACAGAGGCCGCCCGTTTCAGGACCTGGGTTTCATCCTGACCCGCCGCC
>NZ_LGIC01000076.1 GCF_001294535.1 Cypionkella psychrotolerans
GGTATCGGCAATGCGAAACAACGTCTCGCCAGCTTCGGCCATCATGCCATCGACCGCCATACGCTCCAGCACCACGCCATCGCGCGGGGCCATCAGGGTGACGGACAGCGGCGGTTTGCCGGTTTTCTCGATCTCGGCGATCATCTCGGCAGGCACGCCAAGGTTCAGCAGGCGTTGCAAGGCACCCCCGCCCCCGGTCTTGCTGCCTATTTTCAGATCCGCCGCGTATTGCGCCCCCGCAGTTGCAAATTCTTTTGCGTAAAGCGTGACCAAAGGCTGCCCGGCTTTGATCGGGGCGCCGGTTGTTACATCAGAAACCTTTTCCACAAAGGCTTCGGTGCGCAACGAAATCACGCTGATCTTGCGCTCGTCATGCTCCACCACTCCGGGTACCATGATCGGTTGGCTGATCGAGGACAGAGTGGCACGCGTGGTTTTCACCCCGGATCGTTGAATTTTCCCTGATGAGACTGTCACTGTCGATCCATCGGCCTCTTCGCCGGCATAAACCGCAATATAGTCCATCCCCATCGAGTCTTTCTTCGGGGTGACCGACGTATCGGGCAGCCCCATCGGATTGCGATAGTACAGGATGCGTTTTTCGCCTGATGGCGCTGGTGCTGTTGTAGCAGCGTTCCCCTCTGCGGTGGTGGGTTCATCGCCCTTGGCGGCATCGTCGAAACTGATATCCTGACTGGCCAGTACCGGCAGGTAGGCGCGGCCATCTGATGTAATTGCAGGCGTTGCCGAATAGGCGAGCTCATCAGGATGACGGTAATAGATGACCGCCCCTGTCGGGGCGATCTCTGTCACAGGGTCAACATTGCTTGCGGCCATCGCTTCGGCGTCACCGCCAAAAAGTCGGGCCGCAGAGGTTCGGACCAGTCCGGGAATATCAGACGGCGTTACACCCTGATCCCCAGCCCAGATCCCGGCAAAACCCGCAGATCCGGCGATCAGCCCCACCATGAGGGTTTTGCCGAGAACGCTCATTTCGTCACGCCCAAGATCAACTCGCCCCGCACGGTTTCGGCCTCACCCTGCACTTTGGCGGCAATCTGAAAGCGCCAGCTTCCTGCCATCGCCAGATCAACCTTGAACTGGTATTGCCCCGGAACGTCAGATGCCACCGCTTCAACCGGCGTCGTCATGCCTTCCATTCCTTCTGGCGCCATATCGAGGCGCGTCGTAAAAATCACCGCATCAGAGACGGGCGTGTTGGTGCGCAGGTCGGTCAGGCTGACCGCGATGGTAACACCCTCGCCGGGGTGCAGTTCGCTTTGAACAATTTTGAACGCGTAATCTTCTGGGGCGGCGCTCGCGCTGAAAGCCGCCGCAAGGATGAGAACTGGCGCAAGCAAGAGGCTACGCAAACAGACCGTTGTATTCATGATAGGTTTTCCGACTGTCAAAGACGCGCAATCGCGCGATTGTGGCGTGACATATGTCAAGCCGCGCTTTCCGCCCGGCACAGGGCCAAGCGGTTTCAGGGCGCACCATGGCACCCGTGACAGTCAGATTTTGGGGGGTCTTCGTAAGCCGCTACCTTCAATAGAAGGCAGGCCAGAATAGACCAGAAAAGTGAACCGAACGATCTGCACGGCAGGCTGGAAGCCCAGCTTAGCTGACAGCCCCACCAAGGCCGCGGGAACTGACGCGCAAGGTAAGACCATGGGGCAGTCAGGCATTTTGGCGCAGCTTTGCGATGTGCAAGGCGAGCCGTCCGCCATTTGCATCATCGGCGCTGTTGCAGCCGCTACAGAAGCATTGGCGTCTTGCACCGGCGCAACGATCATCGTTGCCAGCGTCAGAACCAAACTCAAGATGCCAAACAGACTACGCATGTTTCGGTATGTGCCCGTTCAAATGCAATCCGACAATACACAATTTGCGGAGCAACCCTTTTGGTCAATTTCATACCCGTCCCAACGGCTCATCCTCAGCGCTCGTTTTCCGGGTCGAACGCCAGTAGCCGCAGCGCGTTAAGCGTCACGAGCACCGTGGCCCCTGTGTCGGCCAGAATCGCGATCCAAAGGCCGGTCAGGCCGAAAATCGTTGTCACCAGAAATACGGCCTTCAGGCCCAAAGCGATGGTCACGTTCTGCCGGATATTGCCCATCGCAGCCCGCGCCAGCCGAATCATCGCCGCGACATCGGTGACGCGGTTTCTCAGCAGTGCGGCCGAGGCGGTTTCCAGCGCCACATCGGTGCCAGACCCCATGGCAACCCCGACCGAAGCCGCTGCAAGTGCCGGAGCATCGTTGATCCCGTCGCCCACCATGATCACGCCACCGGTCGCAGCCATTTCCTTGATGGCCGTCACTTTGTCGTCGGGCATCAGATCGGCGCGATGCTGCATCCCCAACACTGCGGCAATGGCCGCTCCGGTGCGGGCATTGTCACCTGTCAGCATAACTGAGGTGATCCGCATCGCTGACAGCTGTTTAATGGCGGCAACAGCATCGCCCCGCGGCTCGTCGCGCATCGCGATAAGGCCCAAGGCCCTGCGATCCCGGAACACCACAACCACCGTCTTGCCCTCGGCTTCCATTTCCGCAGCACGCCTGATGCCCAGCCCGTCCAGTGCCCCGCGATCAGCCGCAAAACGGGGCGAGCCGACCCAGGCAGGTTCGCCCGCCACCTGCGCTTCGGCCCCCTTGCCGATCAGCGCCTTTGCACCGCTGGACGGCAGGGCTTTGACGCCCGACGCCTCGGCACGGCGCAAGATCGCTTCCGCCAATGGGTGGCTTGACCCGGTCTCGACCCCGGCGGCAACTGCCAACAGGTCGGCCTCTGTGCCATCCAGCACCAAAACATCCGTCACCGCGGGCCGCCCCATCGTGAGGGTTCCGGTCTTGTCGAACGCCACTTGCGTGACGCGCGCCACAGCCTCGATCACCGTGCCGCCCTTCATCAGCATGCCGCGCCTGGCCCCTGTCGCCAGTGCAGATGCAATGGACGCTGGAACCGAGATCACCAGCGCACAGGGGCAGCCGATCAGCAGCAAGGCCAGCCCCCGATAGACCCATGTGCCCCAAAGCTGCCCAAACAAAAGCGGCGGGATCACCGCGACCAGCAGCGCAAGGCCAGTGATGGCAGGCATGTAATAGCGGCTGAAGCGGTCGATGAACCGCTCGGTCGGCGCGCGCGCAGATTCCGCTTCTTCCACCAAAGCGATGATGCGCGAAATCGTGTTGTCCTCGGCAGATTTGGTCACAGTGATGCGCAGCGCCGCCTCGGCATTGATCGAACCTGCGAACACCGCATCCCCCGGCCCCTTGGTTTTCGGCACGGACTCGCCGGTGACCGGGCTTTCGTCAATGCCAGAAGATCCTTCGGCAATCGTGCCATCCGCCGGGATGCGGTCGCCCGGTCGCACCAGCACAAGTTGGCCGATTTGCAGACCTGCCGCGTCAACCTCCCGCGTGACGCCGTTATCTTCAACCAATGCCGTCTTTGGCACCAGATTGGCCAAGGCGCGGATTGATGCGCGGGCCCGGTCGGCCGCGACGCCTTCCAGCACCTCACCCACGGCAAACAGAAACACGACCAAGGCCGCCTCCTCGGCAGCCCCGATGAACAACGCGCCGATGGCAGCAATCGTCATCAACCCCTCGATGGTGAAGGGAATGCCCGCCCGCAAGGCAGCAAAGGCACGACGTGCGACCGGTGCCACACCGATCAGACAGGCTGCGACAAAAGCCCACAAAGCGATCTGCTCCGAGGCCAGCAGCTTGACCGCCCAAGCCGCCACCAACAACAGCCCGGTGCCGATCACCAGTTTGCCCTTCGCCGTTTGATACCAGCGCTTATCGCGATCGGCAGGATCGGACGCGTGATCATGCCCCGGTGCGCCATGGCCAGCGTCTTGCGGCGAAGGTTTCGCGTCGTGGCTGTGCCCGGCATGATCATTTGCTGGGGGCGGCGCGGGCATGACAAACTTGCGCCCGGCCACCGCCTCGCCCTTCGGGGCGATTCCGTAGCCCAGTTTCTTGACCGTCGCTTCAATCATCTCGCGCGACGTTGCATCCGCCTCCAGCCGCAGGCTCAGCTTTTCCGACATGACGCCGACCTGTACCTCGGTGACGCCAGGCAACCGCTCCAACGCTGTCGTGATCTTGGCGGCGCAGGCCGCGCAATCCATGCCGGTCACGGTCCAGTCGTGGCGCTCAGTAGCGTTGCCCGTCATCATAATCCCCTTTCGCCACCAACGCGGCGCTTGAAACCTTGGATTTTGATACCTAATGTCTCTAGCAACTAGAGGTTCAAGGGGTTTTTGATGCTGACCATCGGAAAACTTGGGGCGGCGGCGGGGGTCAAGGTGCCAACCATCCGCTACTACGAACAGATCGGCCTGCTGCCCGATGCTGAACGCTCCAGCGGCAATCAACGGCTTTACGCGCGCAGCACGCAAGATCGTCTGGCCTTCATCCGCCATGCCCGCGAACTTGGCTTTCCACTGGAAGCGATCCGCGACCTCTTGGGCCTGTCAGACCGCCCGGACCAATCCTGCAGCGAGGTCGATGCAATTGCACGCACCCAATTGCAGGCAGTAGAAGGCCGCATCGCGCGCCTGCAAGCCTTGAAAGGTGAACTGGAGCGTATGGTGGACCAATGCGCCGGAGGCCGCATCGGCGACTGCCGCGTGATCGAGGTTCTGGGCGACCACACCCATTGCAGCGCCGACCACAGTCGCGATCTTCATGGCGTTTCGGAATAGTCAGCCGCACCGTGGCCCTTTGCAATTTGCGCCTTGATTGACGCTCATGCGGCATGGCGTAGGTCATTCTGGTTCATTTTAGTAAAACATTCGTCGATCAAAGTTCCAGCACCTTTGCCATCGGCTTTGATGCCAGCTTGGGCTTGTCACCAAACTAACAAAGATGCGGGAACTCTCCAAACTCGACCGTTCATCAATTTGCGGGAGGTGAGACGCCCATGCGCTCCAGCATCGACCGCATTTCGGCGATTTCCTTTTCCTGCGCATCAATGATCATCTGGGCCATTGCTCTGGTTTCCTTGTCAGTGCCCCTCTCAAGTTCCACCTTAGCCATATCAATCGCAGACTGGTGATGCGGGATCATCATCAGAAGAAAATCTGCGTCCGCACTTCCTGACGATTCCTTTGGCATCGACTTCATCATGGTGTCCATGGCACCCATATACCCAGTCATGGCACCAGACATATCCATGCCTTTCATGGTTTCCTGCGCCATCGCGAGACTGCCAAAACTCATCATGGAAGTCGCGGCCAGAACAGTAAATATTTTCTTCATGATTTTCATCCTTTTGATATTTCGAGGTCACTCAGGTTTGTAATTAATGTGAGGGGAATTGGTTCCTTCACTTCGTAGCTGTCGGAGAGAATTGCGGCACGATGCCCGTCTGACGAAGCGCCAGACTTGAAAGGATGGGACAGTCTGGCCGATGGTCACCATGGCAGGCGTCAACCAGTTCCGTCAGCGTGTCGCGCATACTTTCCAGTGCTGCGATCTTCTCGCCGATCTGGTCAAGATGCCGCGCCGCCAGCTCTTTGACATCGGCGCTCGCCCGGCTTTTGTCTTCGTAAAGCGAGAGCAGCACCCGGCAATCTTCAATGGTGAACCCCAAGGCGCGGGATCGTCCCAGAAACGTCAGTTTGTGAATGTCGCTTTCTCGGAAGGCGCGGTATCCATTGGCATCGCGCAGCGGGCGCACCAGACCGATCTCTTCATAATAGCGGATGGTCTTGGCGGGCAGGCTGGACCTTTCGGCCGCGTCCTTGATGTTCATGATTTACCTTCCTTCACATCGGATTGCTTGATTGCTGGCTGCACCCAACGCAGGCGCAGCGCGTTGCTCAGCACGAAAACGCTGGACAGCGCCATCGCACCCGCAGCCAGCATCGGTGACAACAAGGTGCCGTTCAGCGGATACAGCACACCTGCTGCAACCGGGATCAGCACCACATTATATCCAAAGGCCCAGAACAGGTTTTGGCGGATATTCGCCATGCTGCGCTGGCTGATGCGGAAGGCGTTGACCACGCCGCGCAGATCGCCCGACATCAGCACCACATCGGCGCTTTCAACCGCAACATCGGTGCCGGTGCCGATGGCAATGCCAACATCGGCACTGGCCAAAGCGGGCGCGTCATTGATGCCGTCGCCAACGAAAGCAACTTTGGCCCCGCCTTCGCGCAGAGAGTTCAGCGCAGCGACTTTGCCTTCGGGCAGCACTTCAGCCACAACATGGTCGATGCCCAAAGCGCTTGCAATCGCCGCTGCCGTGCCGCGGTTGTCGCCGGTGATCATAGCAACCTTCAGCCCCAGCGCATGCAGGGCGGCAATCGCTTCGGGCGAGCCCGGTTTGATCGGGTCGGCGACACCGATGACCGCGACCGCCACGCCGTCTACCGCCATATACAGCGGACTGCGGCCTTTGACGCCAAGTGCGGCACCCAAGACAGCCAAGGCCCCAAGCTCCACCCCGTCGCGGGTCATCAGCCGGTCAGCACCGATCAGAACACGTTGCCCCTCGACGATGGCCGAAGCCCCCAGCCCGGTGATCGAGGTGAAGTCCTGCGCCTCAGGCATGGTGATGCCCTTGGCTTTGGCCGCGCGCACGATGGCGCTGGCGATCGGATGTTCGGACAGGGCTTCGACAGAGGCCGCAAGTTTCAGAACATGAGTTTCATCCTGACCCGCCGCCAGATGCAGATCGGTCAGTTCTGGCCGACCGGCGGTCAGGGTGCCAGTCTTGTCCAGCGCCACAACCTTTGCATCTGTCAGCGTTTGCAGAGCCGAACCTTTGCGAAACAGCACGCCCATCTCTGCCGCCCGCCCGGTGCCGACCATGATCGAGGTTGGCACGGCCAGACCCATAGCACAGGGGCAGGCGATGATCAGAACCGCTACCCCGGCCACAAGGGCATTGCCCAGCGTGGGGCTGGGGCCAAAAACCATCCATGCAATAACGGTCAGCAGGGCTGCGACCAGAACGGCGGGCACGAACCATGCGGTGATGCGGTTGACAAGATCCTGCACCGGCAGGCGCGCGCCCTGTGCGGCCTCGACCATGCGGATGATCTGCGCCAGCATGGTATCGGACCCAACCCGTGTCGCACGAAATGTCAGCGCCCCGGTGCCGTTCACCGTGCCACCGACCACAGCGGCACCCGCCGCCTTGGCCACCGGTACAGGTTCGCCCGTGATCATGCTTTCATCAACCCAGGACGATCCGCCTGTCACATCACCATCAACCGCGATCCGTTCACCGGGGCGCACATGCAAGATGTCGCCCGCCAGAATCGCGTCGATCGGCAGTTCGATCACAACGCCGTCACGTTCGACCCGCGCCGTCTTGGCTTGCAGGCCCACAAGTTTGGCAATGGCCTGACCGGTGCGGCCCTTGGCACGCGCCTCAAGATAGCGGCCGAGCAGGATAAGCACGACAATCACCGCTGCTGCTTCGTAATAGATGGTTGCTGTCCCGGCCGGCAAAAGCCCCGGTGCAAAGGTCGCCACAACGGAAAAGGCATAGGCCGCCGATGTGCCAAGCGCGACCAGCGAATTCATATCCGGGGCACCCTTGAACAGCGCCGGAAACCCGCGCAGGTAAAAGTTGCGGCCCGGACCGATCAGAACAAGTGTGGTCAGCACGAACTGGGCGATCCAGCTTGCCTGCTGACTGATGGTCATCACGATCCACATGTGAAATGCGGGAAACAGATGCCCGCCCATTTCAACCACAAACACCGGCAAAGCCAAAGCCGCCGCCAGGATCAACTGCCCGCGCAAGGCCAGGGCCTCGGCAGCCTTGCGGTCCACGGTTTCCACCGCAGCCCCGCGCCGTTTTGCAGGATAACCGATTGCCGATGTTGCTGCCGCCAGATCGGCCAGTTGCACCGCCCCCGAAAGCACAGTGACCTCTGCGGTTTCGGAGGCCAGATTGACCGTCGCCGACACAACGCCCGGAACAGCGCCTAAGGCAGTTTCCACACGGCGCACACATGAAGCGCAGGTCATCGCCTCGATGGAAAGGTTAATCACCGAAGTTCGTGCCGGATAACCTGCGGTGGCCAGTGCCTCGACAACAGCCGATGCCGCAATGGTGTCGCTTACGGTACCGGTTTCTCGCGCAAGATTTACGGCGGCAGTCCCATCGCTGTCGAGCCCTGCAAGCACCCGTTCCACCCGGCCTACACAAGACGCGCAGGACATTCCATCCAACTCAAAAGTATAATTTCCATCAGCCATGACGCACCTATCCGTTCTTGCAACCCATCAGATAGGGCTTCCAGTCACAGGAAGGTCAAGTCCTTTCTGGTAAATTTTTCTGCAGCAAAAATAGTATCAACTGGCTCTTGACCTTCCGGTGGGTGGAACCCCCATGTCCATCAATAGGCAAAGGAGGCCAATCATGATTACCCTGAATGTACCTGACATGAGCTGCGGTCACTGCAAGGCAACCGTAGAAAAAGCAGTCGCTGGCGTTGATCCTACGGCGCAAGTTGCGGTCGATCTGACCACCCGCAGCGTCGGTGTCACGTCGACCCGGTCAACTGCCGACCTGATCGCGGCATTGAAAGTGGCGGGATTCGAGGCGACTGCCGCATAGACTGCGCGCCGCTCCTTGGAAGCGCCTCACTGAGTAAAAACAATCTGACATTTGAAAACCCACCCGGTTATGCCAGCGGGTGGGTTCGATCGTGATAAGTCGTCAGGCCGCGATGGCCATACGTCCGCCCTACATTTTCATGTGCATGGCATCCATCAAATTCATGTCCGGCATGCCTTCGCAGTCCTTCATAAGCTTGGCCATTGCGTCGTTGTCTGAAAGCGCTTTCATCTCAGCCATGGCCATAGGATCCGCCTTGATGGCAGTAGTTGCGGCCGTCATGCCTGCGGCATCAAGCGCCATGTATTCCTTGCAGGTCAACTTTGCGGTATCAGCCGCTTCTTGAGCCATTGATGGTGTGGCCAGAACCGCTGCAAGCAGTCCGGCTGCGAAGGTGGAATAGACAGAAGACATCGTGTTTTCCTTTTTGTTAGCCTGCATCACCATAACGCAAGCACGACCCATTGGGTGGTTACCCCCTGCCGCGCGATCTGCGGGCCATCAGATCGCTTTGAGCGGCAAGAGTGTTTCGATCACTCGGTTGAACGGAGTGAATGCGAAATGCGTGTCGCAGTAAGAAGTTGGTCCAGCGGCGGCTCACGCATGGCTGGTTGCTCCGTTTGCATCGGGTGGCAAAATGAGCGTGCTCAACCGTGCCAGATCAGTTCCGACCCGACCGCGCTGCTCTGCCGGATATGCCTCAGGCGGGGGCAATCCGCCGTTCAGGTAGAACAACACCAGATCGCGGGCGATCGGCGCGGCGGCTGTTGATCCGCCACCGCCGTGTTCGACCAACACCGAAACAGCGATCTGCGGCGCATCGTATGGTGCAAACGCCGTGAACAACGCATGGTCCCGTCTGTTCCATGGCAGTTGATCCTGCGTGCGCACGCCAGAGGCCCGTTCCGCATCCGTTATGCTGAACACCTGACTGGAGCCGGTCTTTCCAGCCATTTGCTGGCCATCTGCCACGATCCGCGAAGCCTTGGCTGTACCACGGTCAGCATTTACAACATCGAACATGCCACGATGGACCAGATCGAGCGACTGCGAGGACAAGCCCATGGAGGCAAAGCCGCTGTCGGGTATATCGCTGGCTGATTTGATCATGCGCGGCGTCACCTGACGCCCCGAAGCGATACGCGCCGCCATGACGGCCAGTTGCATCGGGCTCGCCTGCACAAATCCCTGACCGATGGAGGCATTGATGGTATCGCCGATCCGCCACTCACTGCCTTGTTTCTTCAACTTCCAATCCCGCGACGGATTCAGACCAGCCGTGATCCCGGACAACGGCAGATCGGGCTTCAAACCCAGCCCAAGCCGGGTATTCATGGCATTCAACCCGTCAATGCCAACCCGCTGTGCCATTTCATAAAAGAACACATCGCAGGATTCGCGAAGCGCACCTTGCAAGTTGACGCGCCCATGACCGCCCCTTTTCCAGCAGTGGAACTTTCGACCCGCGATCTCGACAAAGCCGGGGCAATTCACACTGTCGTCCGGTGTGACCACGCCAGCCTCAAGGGCCGCTAGCGCAAGTGACATCTTGACCGTTGATCCTGGCGGATAGGCCCCCTGAACCGTTTTGTCCGCCAAAGGCCGGTATTCGGAGTCTCGCAAGGCGCCGTAGTCTTTGGATGAAATGCCACCGACAAACAGATTTGGATCAAAAGACGGTGCCGACACTGACGCGAGAATATCGCCATTGCGCACATCAATGACAACTGCAGCGGCGCTTTGATCGCCCAGCCGGGCCAGCGTAAAGTTCTGCAAGTGATGGTCAAGCGTTAGCGTCACATCTTCACCCGCAACCGGGTCAGTCCGCTCCAAATCCCGCATGACGCGACCCGATGAATTGACTTCAACTGCCAGCGTTCCCTGAACGCCGCGCAGTTGCTGCTCCATTGACCGTTCGATACTGATTTTTCCGATCTTGAAACCTGGCATCGACAGAAGGGGCTCGCCCGTTCCCGCATCGGCCAGATCATTCTCGCTGACCCGTCCGACATAGCCGATCACATGGGCGTAGTCCGGTCCAAGCGGGTAAGTGCGCTCCAGTACGGTTTCAAGATTGACGCCCGGCAGGGCAGGAAGGTTCACGGCGACAAGGGACAATTCCTCCCAAGTCACACGTTCAGCCACGGGGATGGGTACAAAGGCGCTGGTTTTCTTGCTGTCCGCCAGCGCGGCCGCGATCTGTTCGTCCGAGATCGGCAACAGTACCTTCAGGCGCCGCAATACAATTTCCATGTCGTCCGCCCGTTCGCGGGTGATGGTGATTTGATAGGTTGGCCGGTTGTCGGCAAGAACCTGGCCGAACCGATCCATAATCTTGCCACGCGACGGAGAGATTATTTGCAGGCTGATCCGGTTTTCCTCGGCCAGGGTGCGGTAGAGATCAGCATCGACGATCTGCATCTGGCGCATCCTAAGGCCTAGAACGCCGACAAAAACCGCCTGGACGCCGCCGATCAGCAAGATGCGTCGGGTCAACTTCGTCTGTCTTTCGCGATCAGCAGCGGCAGGGCGGCGCATTCAGAATGCCTCGCTTTTGGTCTGAACTGGCCGCACGAGTGGCCGCTTTTTCCATTCGTTGCGGATCGCCATGCACAAGAGGCCGATGCCAAGCAACGTCATCAAGGGGCGCACGGGGTCGAACCAGCGCAACAAGGCCTCGCCGCCGAAAACCAGCATCAGGATCTTGTTGCAGGTCGGGCAAGCGATGCCGAGGAAAGACGCCAAACCACCAAGACCTGCACGCCCTGTGGCACATGCCGGTCGGCGTACCGCAGCAAAAACGCCCGTCAACGCCGCAACCAGAGCAAGCGATGGGATTTCCCAGATGCCGATGGGGGTCATACGCGTAAAAAACGGGTTGGCCCAAACGGCCGTCACCGTGCCAATAGCTGCCAAGCTAAAGCCAGCCACAACAATGCCATCCCCGATTTTATGTGGGTCGAATGGCTCTCGCGCCGTCGGGACAAGTTGACTGTCTTGCATCATCATTTCCTATTTTGCGTCAAAGGTGACTTCAGCGAATTCATCACCAAAGCCGATGCTCATGACCCATAGGCCTGCCATCGGCATTTTGCCTTTTGATCGCCAAGCCCCGGCCCCGATCAATTCAAGCGGCAAGGTGTATCCATCCATATGCATGTCAACCATTGCCAGATTGACATCAGGCCGCATCGTTGCCGCAATGGTCGAAGCCTCCACGGGCGAAAACTGGATGTTGATCTGATAACCAAGATTGCCGGTCAGATAGACCTGCGCTTCGATCAAGCCGTCCGTAAGCTGTTCGGACATGACTGCATCCGGACTTTCGGACGCGTCTATTGGCTCAGCTGCGGGGCTTTTGAACATGCCTCCCCAGATCAGCAAGACGAGGAACGCAAGGAGGGGCAGCCCCAAAACGGCCGCGAGAATTTTCACTTTCATTCCATTACCATCCCCGGTGTGTGAACCATTGCTGGCGTCCCCGCATCTGCAACGGGTATGTCTGGAGCGGCCACTCCTGCGGGCAACGCAAGCAAATAGGTGGCAATCGCTGCGCGATCCGCGTCGTCAAGAAACGATGTTCCGGCTTGCACAACCTCAGCCATGCTGCCACCAAAGACATCGCCATCCGGCATGACGCCCGTCCGAAGCGCGTAGGCCATGTTGGACACCGTCCAGCCTTTTGCGGCCAAAACACTAGCCAGAATTGGCGGCGCGGCACTTCCCCCCGGCAGATTGGCATTCCCAGCCAACGCTTCATCGGCTTGCAGGCCGCCCAGCATGTTGCGACCTGTGTGGCAGGCCGCGCAATGGGCTGCCCCTGTGACCAGTTGTTGCCCTCGGTTCCAGGCTTCAGACTTTCCGAACACTGGCGAAATCACAGCAGGCGACATGAAAGCCGCCCGCCACAGTTTCAAACCCCAGCGCATGTTGAATGGAAACATCAGGTCATGGTCTGCGGCAGCTTCGGCGACCGGTGGCACGGTCTGAAACGCTGCCCAGAGATCGGCAATGTCTTGATCCGAAAAGTCAGCGTAGAATTCATAGGTAAACGCCGGATAGAGCGCTTTGCCATCCGGGCGAACGCCCTGACGCACCGCGACCGCGAATTGATCCAGTGTCCAACCGCCAATACCCCCAACCGGATCTGGTGTAAGGTTCGGCGGAACAAATGTGCCAAACGGCGTATCCAGCGGAGCGCCACCGGCCAGTGCGGCGCCATCTGCAGCCGCATTGGTGTGGCAGGCGATGCAGCCGGACGTCCGCGCGAGATAGGCACCGCGATAGGCATCGCCTGTGATCATGCCAAGGTGTTCCGGCGTTGCTATTGGCCACCTTGCGATGATCGCAATGCCAACAAGTCCTGCTGCACCAATTGCAAATGTAGATCGAATGAGTCCCCGCATATCAGTTGCCGTTGCGAAACTGAGAATGACAGGAAGCACAGGTCTGGCTGATCCGCTCGAAAACATCGTCGGCCGCCATTGCTGCAAACTGCGGGCCCGCTGGCAAATCACTGGCAACAGCCAGTTCTCCGCTTTGCCCCGTTGCCGCAGCCGCGCGCTTAGACACGCCCATCAGTTCTGCGACAGAGAACTTTTCTGGCTCGGTTGCCATTTTCATAGTGCTATGGTCCATACCCGCCATAGAGTCGGTGCCCGCTTCAGGGGCGGCCATCGGGACAGGCGCTTCAAGCCCATTTGCGGCTGCCACGGCAAGTCCTTCGGAGTAGAGCTTCAACTCTGCAGACAAAGCCGCAAAGCGATCCCACTTCTGCCAAAGCTCTGGCTTTGCGAATGAAGACGCCGGAATAGGCTCCTCCGGAAACAAGGCGAGCATCTGATCGCCAGCATGGCTTTGCAGCACGGCCGCCGCTTCCTGGACCGTAATGCCATCAAAAGGCACCTGCCCTTGCATCATCGGGGCAAGGTCGCGCATCACGTCGCGCATGGCAGACATGCCCATCATGCGCTCCATCACCACGCCAGTTGCGCCATTGTGTGCTGCGGCGACAACGCCAAGCATCGTTAGGGCGATAGCGCCCAGAGTTCCATTTCTGATCATGTCTTCCTGCCTGATTGCTGCTTCGTTCGGACCGAAGGTCCGGAAAGGTCAGCGTCAGGCTCGGGGGGGCGGCGTTTCGAATGAAGGGCCGAAAAGGTTTGAAGCCGCTTTGCCAAAGGGCGCGTATTTCGCCTTGCGCACTGCATTTGGCGTTACAATTTGCGCCCTCATCGGGGCTATAAATTGTGCGCAAGAAACCTGAGCGTGACAAGACGCTGAGCCCTGCACTTGCGATTGCTGAGCCGCCGTCACAACCGCGTGGTCGCTATCATGGGCTTCGCGCTGACCCGCCGACGAGACCAGCAGTACCAGAACCATGACAAGCACCGAGATGATGCCCATGGCCCTGGCTGCCAACAGTCGGATCGTCCAGCCACAAATCATCCCAGGATCCCATTCTCGCGTTGAAGCTCGCGAACATAGCGGATGATTGCCTTAATTTCGGTGTCAGAAAGAGGCTGTTCCAACGGCGGCATGCTGCCAAAAGACCAGTGATGCTGCCGTGATCCTTGCCGCACCGCGACTACAAAGGCCGCATCGCCATGGTGCGACGGCTCATAGATCTTGTGAACGAGTGGCGGCGCAATTCCGTCTTGGCCCGCTGCACTTTCTCCGTGGCATGATGCACAAACAGCGTCAAAATAGGTCTTCCCAAGCATTGCCTCGTCGGACAGCCTTGCTGGCAATTTTACCTTCACCATCTCGACATTGGCAGTAATCGGCTCACGCGCGCCAGAAGTTTGGACGGCAGAACTTTGAGATTGCCGAATGTACGTGTATGCCCCGCCCACCAACGTGGCGAGTGCCAATACCAACCAAATGGTTGCCGGGAACTTCATGCCTGCCATCGCCCTTTCCGGGTCATTAGAGCGTCACTTCGCGTCAACGTGGCCAATTCTCCGCACGACAGCAGGTAAACTACCGTCGATTGGTGGATATGGAACGAACGAACCTTAACGTTCGACGTCGGATACCACCTTCCAGCGCTGGAACCCCAAGCGAAAAATTCTGACGTTTTCGTGAGCCACCCATCACGCTGCTGCAGAACCGGTTGCCAATCTTTTTGCCGGCCCCGTCAAGACAATCTATGAGTTGGCCGTCGGAATTTTGTTGTTGACCTTCCAGCAACAGGAAGCCCCAGAGTGTAATCAATACAAACTGCGGGAACGCTACAAGCGATTCCTGCACCAGAGTTTCCACCCGAAATACATATTCAGCGCATCGTTGAATCACTCAAGGGGCCACAAATGCGCAATCCAACGAAGAGTCACTCTGATCATGCTTTGGACATGCCCAAAGATGCTGCTGCACCGGACAGCGCTGCCACAGCCATTGACCCGGTCTGCGGCATGACCGTGACGCTGAAACCCGATACCCGGACCGAAACCTTCGGGGCGCAGAGCTTTCATTTCTGCTCCGGCAAATGCCAGAGCAAGTTTCAGACTGACCCGTGGTTCTACGCCTCGGGCAACGCCGCAAAGCGCGGGAAGGTGGCGGTCGCGGGCACGCAGTATACTTGCCCAATGCACCCGCAGATCATCCGGGATGCTCCGGGGTCTTGCCCGATCTGCGGCATGGCACTGGAAACTTTGGTGCCGACAGACGCGCCAAGCCACGAGTTGACCGATTTCACCCGGCGCATGTGGGTCAGTGCTGCGGCCGCCGTGCCGCTGATCGCGCTGACCATGGGGCCGCTGGTCGGGCTGCAACTGCGCAACCTGATCGGACATCAGGTCGCAACCTATGCCGAGTTTGTGCTGGCGACGCCGATCGTGCTATGGGCAGCATTGCCATTCTTCCGGCGTGGCTGGGAGTCGGTCATCAACCGATCTCCCAACATGTGGACGCTGATTTCGCTCGGGGTAGCAGCCGCCTATCTGTATTCACTGGTTGCCACATTTCTGCCGGGCCTGTTCCCCGAAGCCTACCGGATGGGCGGCATGGTTGGCACCTATTATGAAGCCGCCGTTGTGATCGTGGCGCTGGTCTTTGTGGGTCAGGTGCTGGAACTGCGCGCCCGCGAACGCACAGGTGACGCAATCCGCGCGCTGCTGGACATGGCGCCCAAACTGGCGCGGCGCATCCTGCCGGATGGCAGTGAATACGATGTGCCGCTCGAAAACATCATGGCGGGTGACAGGCTGCGGGTGCGCCCCGGCGATGCGGTTCCGGTCGACGGCGTGGTGATCGAGGGCAATTCCAGCCTTGATGAAAGCATGCTGACCGGCGAGTCGATGCCGGTTGAGAAAGCGCCGGGCGACCCGGTGACGGGGGCCACGCTGAACAAGAACGGCTCTTTAGTGATCGAGGCGGGCAAGGTCGGCGCCGATACCGTGCTTAGCCAGATTGTCGCCATGGTATCCAATGCCCGCCGCTCACGCGCGCCCATTCAGGGGCTGGCCGACCGGGTTTCAGCCATCTTCGTGCCAACGGTGGTGGCCGTAGCTTTTCTGGCCTTCGCGGTCTGGATGCTTTTCGGGCCAACCCCGGCTTTGGTCTTTGCCGTGGCCGCCGCCGTGTCCGTGCTGATCATCGCCTGCCCCTGCGCACTGGGACTTGCCACGCCGATCTCGATCACCACTGCCGCAGGGCGCGGCGCGCAGGCGGGCGTGCTGATCAAGGATGCCGAAGCGCTGGAGCGCATGGCCTCAGTTGATACCCTGATCGTGGACAAGACAGGCACGCTGACCATGGGCAAGCCCGTGCTGACCGACACGGTCGTGCTGGGGGACGTCGATGAAGTGACGATACTGACGCTGGCCGCCGCGCTGGAGAAAGGCTCGGAACACCCCTTGGCCGAGGCCATCGTCGAAGGCGCCGCCGCGCGCGGGATTGCAGCCGGTGCAACCGATGGGTTCGAGGCAGTCACCGGCAAAGGCGTACGCGGTACTGTGACTGGTCGCGCCGTGGCACTTGGCAACGCCGCGATGATGCAGGAGATGGGCCTGCAGACAGCCGATGGCGAAGCCCGCGCCGATGCCTTGCGGGCCATCGGCAAGACCGCGATGTACTTGGCTGTTGATGGTGCGCTTGCGGGGATCCTCGCCGTGGCCGATCCGGTGAAACCCACTGCCGCCGAGGCCATCCGCGCCTTGCATGGCGTTGGCCTGCGCATCATCATGGCCACCGGCGACAACGAACGCACCGCCCGCGCCATCGCTGCCAGCCTTGGCATCGACGAGGTACGCGCTGGCGTTCTGCCCGAGGACAAGAAGTCCTTGATCGACCAGCTGCGCCGCGAGGGGCACAAGATTGCCATGGCAGGCGACGGAGTGAACGACGCCCCTGCCCTTGCTGCTGCAGATGTCGGCATCGCCATGGGCACCGGGGCGGATGTGGCGATGGAAAGCGCGGGG
Source organism: Cypionkella psychrotolerans (assembly GCF_001294535.1). Lineage (GTDB taxonomy): Bacteria > Pseudomonadota > Alphaproteobacteria > Rhodobacterales > Rhodobacteraceae > Cypionkella > Cypionkella psychrotolerans. The sequence continues at coordinate 17,019 of NZ_LGIC01000076.1, forward strand.
ATCACCCTGCTGGGTGGCGATCTTCTAGGCATCGTGCGGGCGCGCAAGCTGGCACGGGCCACGCTGCGCAACATCAAGCAGAACCTGTTCTTTGCCTTTGCCTATAATGTGGTCGGCGTGCCGGTTGCGGCAGGCGTGTTGTATCCGCTGACCGGCACCCTGCTTTCACCGATGATCGCGGCGGCCGCGATGAGCCTGTCATCGGTATCGGTGATCACCAACGCGCTGCGCTTGCGGCGTGTTGACTTGTGACGGAGTCGCCAAATCCTTGGCGGCGGCGTGCCGTGTTGACAGGGGGGGCCGCAGCCGTTGCCGCATGGATTTACGCGGCCCCTCGTCTGGGTTCCTTGTGGCGCCGGGAACTTGTTTATCATGACCTGGACGGGCTGGCGCCCTTCCGAGAACTTGCCGGTACAGGTGCGCGTTCCAGCACCAACAATGTGATTGTGGGTTTCGATGTAGCAAAAGCGCCTGATCCGGCCAAAGCCGCACGTATCGCAGCCATTCGCGCCGATCCCTGCGCCGCTTTGTTCGGCCTTGCCAAAGACCTGCGGGTTCCTGTCGCCTTCTTTTCCGATTTCAACTGTCCGAACTGTCGCGTGCTGGAGACGATCCTCGCCGACTATCAGAAAGCGAATCCCGGTGTGCTGCGCCTCGTCCGGTTCGAACTTCCGCTTCTGGGTGCGGCCTCGACCACGGCCAGCAAGGCAGTTCTGGCTGCGGACCGGCAAGGTGCCTACGCGGCGATGCACGACCGACTGCTGCGAAACCGGATGGTTTCGGACCTGAACCTGGTAAAAGCGATGGCGGAAGACCTTGGTCTTGATGGCCCGCAGCTGGTTGCCGACATGCAGCGGCCCGAGATAGACACGGCGCTCGATCAGGCACGCGCGTTGGCGGCTGTGTTCGGGTTTTACGGGACACCCGGAATGGTGATTGGTCGGACAGTGTTTCTGGGGGCCATTCCCGCCGCCGATGTCGCCCAGATCATCGCGGATGAACGGGCATTGCCGCCACTGCCCTGTCTACAGGCCTGATCCCATCAAGACCCTTCAGGCCATGCCCCAATGCTGCCAAGCCAGAACCAGAAGCCCATAGCGCGCCACTTTGCCAATGGTCACAAGCACCAGAAACCGCCCGAATTGCACCCGCAGAACTCCGGCCACCAGCGTCAGCGGGTCGCCGATCACTGGCACCCAGGATAACAGCAGCGACCACAGGCCCCAACGTGCGAACCAGACCTGCGCGCGGGTTAGGGCAGCGGCCTGAATGGGAAACCACGATTTGTCTTTGTAGTGCTCAAAGAACCGTCCCAGCCCCCAGTTCACCATTGCACCTGCAACGTTGCCCACAGATGCAAACAGGACAAGCGTCACAGGGCTGCCTTGCCCGCTGGCGAGCATGCCAAGCAGAACCACCTCGGACGACCCCGGCAACAAGGTGGCAGACAAGAAGGCTGAGAGGCAAAGCAAGCCATAAACCGCAACTATGGACATCAAGGCATCGTCTCTGAATGACAGGTCATGTTCCGGCAATCACGCGTGTGATCTGACGAACCGCCGCGTCACCGTCCCATTTGACAGGTCCACTGACCCTGCCCAGTTCCATGCCGTTCCTGTCGATCAAAAGACTGGTCGGAAGGCCAAACACGGCAAACGCAAGTTTCACGCGCAGATCCTCGCCCCAATAGCGGCCCAAAGTCCGGATGCCGATCTCATCATAAAACCGACCCACCGCGTCAATGCCACCGGCATCAATAGAGATCGGCACAACTGCAAAGTCCGACCCGCCCAACCGACCTTGCAGGGCGTCCAGCGCAGGCATTTCTTCGCGGCAGGGTGGGCACCAGGTGGCCCAGACATTCAGAAGAACCACCCGACCCGCAAAATCACTCAGCTTCAGCTTGCGGCCATCTCCATCCTGAAACGGCGGCGACAGCAGCGGTTGTGGAGGGTCTTGCAACGCAATGGGGGCCCGGGCGTATGCCGGACCTGCAACAAGCGCCGTCGCGATTGAAGATTTCAGAAACATCCGCCGCTGCATCATAGCCCCTTTGGCACATGGATGTGTGGTGGTGCTGGCCAACCCGCCAACGCCACCGCACAAGGGATCAGGCGCTGACGGCAAACTCCGTCATCATCCCTGTCGACAGATGTGGCATGTGGTGGCAGTGCAACATCCAGCGCGCCGCCTCGCCAGCATCCAGTGCCACCGTCACCTGCGCCATCGGCGGCACATAGATGGTGTCGCGCATCGCCCCATTCACCGCGCGCCCATTGATGTTGACCACCTGAAACACATGGCCATGCAGGTGCATCGGATGCCCCATCATCGACATGTTGTGGAACATCAGCTCGACCCGCTGACCACTCACGGCGGTGACAGGAATGTGGCTGTCCCAGGTTTGCCCGTCAATCGTCCAGACATAGGGCTGCATGGAACCGGCCAGCATGATCATCTGCGTCCGATCCACTTTACGCGCGGCCAACGGGTTGGCCGCTTGCAGCCGCAGCTCTTGCGCCATGTCGGTATCAAAGGCGGGCGCCTCTGCCTCGGCCATGCCCGCGATCCGCTTCACTTCGGCACCACTGCTGGCAAGAATGATGCCGGTCTGTTCGCGAGCGCCTTCGCGCAGGGCCAACACCGGGAAAGCGCCCGCCCCCGGCAGATCAATCTCGATATCCAGCCGCTGCGCCATGGCCATGCCAAACCTGGTACCGGGCAGCGGCACGATCGCGTGACCATCCACCGCGACCAGCCGCGCCGGGGCTGCGCCAGTGTCGATCCAGAACGCCGTTGCCGCCGCTGCATTGACCACCCGCAGCCGGATGCGCCCGCCCGCCTCGACAGGAATCACCTCGGGGTCCGACAGGGTGCGGTCATTCGCAAGATAGGCATCGAAATTGAAGTCGTTCAGATCCATGGCCATACCGGCCATGCCGCCTGACATGTCCATGCCGGACATATCCATCCCTGACATGTCCATGCCTGCCATGGCATCTTTCTTGGCCGGGGCTGGCTTGCCCATGGCAGCCATGTCGTGACCTGCCATCCCGCCGGTGATTTCCGCCAGAACCTCTTCGGCGGGACGGAACGAGAAATCGTGCAGGAACATGACGACCTCTTGCCGGTCGGCCGCAACATCCTCAGCCGTCCGTACGATCAGCGGGGCCGCCAGCAGGCTCATTTCCTGCACCGGCACATGACTGTGCATCCAGTGGGTGCCGGGATTGGGGGCGAAATCAAAACTGCGCATTTCCCCGGTTTTCAGCAACGGTTGCGGCAGATTGGGCACGCCGTCCTGCACATTCGGCGGCAACTGCCCATGCCAATGGATGATGGTTTCAACGTCAAGGCTGTTGGTCAGGTCAACGCGGAACCGCTGGCCGGGATCAAGAATCAGTCCCTGCCCGCCCGCAGCATTGGTCAGCCCGTAGACGGTTGCAGCCCGCCCGCCGATGTCCAGCACTCGCGTGGCTGCCGACAAAGACAAGGGGGCGGTTTGCGCAAAGGCCATCCGTGGACAGGCAGTGCTTGCCGCCATGGCCGCTGATGCGGCGAGAAAGCCGCGACGTGAGATTTTTGTGGTGTTCATGATGCTCTCATTGACCCCGCAGGGCCCAACGCAAATGCAAATGGCGCCGCAGTTGGCGGCACCGGTTCAGGCGCTGAAAGCAATGTCAGGCGGTCGGAGAGCAGGATCAGGTGATAAGTGTCCCCAAGACGACCCAGCGGTCACTGACCAGATGACCGGGCTGATCCCAAACGTTCGGAGCGGCAGATCCACACTCGAGAACCGGTCCGCACCCAAGCAAATCGTTGCGCAAAGCGCCCCGTTGGCCTTGTCGTGGTGTTGGGGCATCTGGCCCATGTCACCATGTCCCGCCGACATGTGATCCATCGCCATTGCGGAACCTGATGCGGGAGTCGAGGCATGCGGTAGGACTAAAACCAAAATCAAGGCAATAGCTATCACCAACCGCATAGCGGTGCCCAGAACGGCCATTGATGTTCGAACGGGATGCATCGTTTTCAGGTAAGCCCAGTCATCGAGATCAGCAAGTCACAATTCCGCGCAGGGTGGTTGCGGCCTTGCTGCAATTCAGCCAGAGACCTCCGTCTGAACTGGCAGTCCAGCGGCGCGCCACTCGGGCAGCCCGCCGTCTATTCGACGCGCGTTCAGACCCAGTTGGCGCAGACGCGCAACCGCCTGATGCGCGTAGAGACAATAGGGCCCGCGACAATAGGCGACAATCTCGACCGCGGGATCAAGCGTCGCCGCCATCGCATCGAGCCTGCCAAGATCGATCTGCGTAGCACCAGGAATATGGCCCATGGCAAATTCATCGTCCGGCCGGACGTCCAGCAGGGTCACAGAGCCATCCGCCAACGGGGCGACAAGTGCGGCCCGGCTGATCGGCTCAGGTGCAGCGCCATCTGACAAGCCCTGAAGGATCTATTCCACTACCGACAAGTTCTGCTGCGCAATCCGGCCCAGAAGGTCCATCAGAACCAATGTCTTGTCATCCGTCATGCGGTAGATCACCGCTTTTCCAGCCCTGCGGCTGGTCACCAGACCCGCCCGGCGCAGAAGTTGCAAGTGTTGCGAACAGTTGGCCACGGTCCCACCAACCTTGTCGGCCAAACCCTCCACCCCACGCTCGCCCTGCGCCAATTGTTCCAGCAGCATTATCCTGTGTGGCGCGCCCAATGCGCGGGCGATCAGGGCGTATTCTTCGAACAGAGCGAGTTTCGGCGTCATTGACCGGGCTGATCCTTTGAATGAATTTTATTCAAGTATATGGTTGAATCTTGCAAATCGTAAGGCCGCGTGCAAGCTCGCCCATGGCCAAAGGAGACCAAGATGGTCCTGCGCCAACTCCTGCGTTACGATCCAGTGTCTGCTTCATATCTGTTCGGCTGCGGCGGCAAAACGTCCGGCGCTTTGGTTTTACCGGTGACCGGTGCCGCCACAGCGCCGACGTCAAACATCTGGCGCAAGAGCAGATCGACGGGCTGGAACGCAAGATCGCCGAGATGCAGGCGGTGCAGGACACGCTGCAGCACCTTGCGGACGCCTGCTGTGGCGACCAACGGCCGGACTGCCCGATCCTGACGGACCTTGGAAACGGGCCAAGCCAGATGCCGGGTGTTGGGCGGCCACGAAGGCAGAAGCGCGGGCAACCGGAGCAACGGCGGTCCGCTGACTGACCAAGAATCAATCAGGCCGCTTTTGGCCATCGACGGTGGAGATCGTCGATGACGACAGCGTGGGCATGCTGGGTATCGTGTTCGGCAAGATGCGGGTGATCCAGTGGCAGGTCCGGATGATCGTGTGGCAAGATCGACTGGTCGTCGGCAGGCCAGATCCGCAAGACTGCGATCAGCCCGATAGTACCAATGGCGGCCAAGGTCAGGGCGGCAGTGCTCAACCCGGCACTTGCTCCAACCCAGCCTGCAAGCGGATAGGTCACCAACCAACAGGCGTGGCTGAGCGCGAACTGTGCCGCGAAGACCGCGCCCCGGTCGGCTTCGCGCGCGGAGCGGTTGATGATGCGGCCAATGGGCGTCTGGGTGAGGGAAAAGCCAAAGCCGATCAGAGCCCAAAGGGCGATCAATTCGGCAAGGCTGGCGACCAGCGGCACTAGTGCCACGCCCGCAACCATCAGGGCAGCACCCCCGATCATCACGGGTCGATCTTCCAGTCGGTCGAGGATGCGGGGAAGCAGGAACGCCGCCAGCATCGAGCCCGCGCCGAAGCCCGCGAAGGCCAGTGCAACGGACTCCTCTCCCAAGCCCAGTCGGGCCTGCACCAGCACGACTGTGTTGACATAGACCATCGCGCCTGCGGCGGCGACAGCGGCTTCCATCACCATCAGGCCACGCAGGCGGGGCGTCAGTGAGTAGATGCGGATGCCCTTAGTCACGTCGGCCCAGAACTGGTTGTTCTCCTGCCGCACCCGATTTGGCAGGCGGGCCGTCGTGACAAGCAGGGCCGATGCAACAAAACCCACGACAGTGCCTGCAAACAAGACCGGAAAGCTGACAACCGTCAGCAGAAGAGCCGCAATCATGGGCGAGGCGAGCTGTTCCATATCCTCGGTCAGCCGCAGTAGGGACAAGGCGTTGGTGTAATCGCCCTCGTCCTTCAGCACGTCAGGGATCACGGCCTGGAACGCTGGAGTGAACCCGGCGGAAGCAGCCTGCAGGAGGAAGATCAGCAGATAGACCTGCCAGACCTCGGTCACAAAAGGCAGAAAGGCGATGACTCCCGCCCGGATCAGGTCGAGGGTCACCAGAAACGCGCGCCGCGGCAAGCGTTCCGCGAAGGCCGCCGCCACGGGGGCCAGCGTCACATAGGCCACCATCTTGATCGCAAGTGCCGTTCCCAAGACTGCGCCCGCGTTGTCACCTGCGAGTTGCCAAGCGAGAAGGCCAAGCGCCACTGTGGCAAGCCCAGTCCCGATCAGCGCCACGAGTT
>NZ_LGIC01000077.1 GCF_001294535.1 Cypionkella psychrotolerans
GTATGGCCATGGATCTGAACGACTTCAATTTCGATGCCTATCTTGCGAATGACCGCACCCTGTCGGACCCCGAGGTGATTCCTGTCGAGGCGGGCGGGCGCATCCGGCTGCGGGTGGTCAATGCAGCGGCGGCAACGGCGTTCTGGATCGACACTGGCGCAGCCCCGGCGCGGCTGGTCGCGGTGGATGGTCACGCGATCGTGCCGCTGCCCGGTACCAGGTTTGGCATGGCCATGGCGCAGCGGCTGGATATCGAGATTGATCTGCCGGGGGCGGGCGCTTTCCCGGTGTTGGCCCTGCGCGAAGGCGCTCGCGAACAGACCGGCATCATTCTTGCCAGCAGTGGTGCCGAAGTGAAGCGGATCGCGGGCATGGCCGAGGCAGAGGCGCCCGCCTTTGATACCGACATGGCGCAAGAGCTGCGGCTGCAAGCGGCCAACCCGTTGGCCGCGCGTAAAGTGGATCGGACGCAGATGATCAAAAGGCGATGACTCCCGCCCGGATCAGGTCGAGGGTCACCAGAAACGCGCGCCGCGGCAAGCGTTCCGCGAAGGCCGCCGCCACGGGGGCCAGCGTCACATAGGCCACCATCTTGATCGCAAGTGCCGTTCCCAAGACTGCGCCCGCGTTGTCACCTGCGAGTTGCCAAGCGAGAAGGCCAAGCGCCACTGTGGCAAGCCCAGTCCCGATCAGCGCCACGAGTTGGGCTGCGAACAGGTGGCGAAAGGTCGGGTTGCGCAGGGTGTTCAGCATCCTATAGCAGCTTCGTCAGCGATTTGATCTCGGCCAGGTCATGTGCTCCACTGGCCGTGACGCAGTGGTCAATATGGTCATGTATCAGCGCCCGCTTTGCCTCCGCCACCGCGCGTTCGACGGCGTGGAGTTGCGTGGCCAGATCGACGCAGAGACGCCCTTCCTCGATCATGCAGATGACGCGGCGCAGGTGCCCCTCGGCACGCTTCAGCCGGGTGACGATGGCGGGGTGGCTTGCATGAAGATGTGAGTCTGACATATTGCGAAGATATCCCCCCAGGGGGGATGAGGCAAGTCAGGAGCAGAAACGCCGTGTTACAAAGCATCCTTAGTGCCGAGCCGACGATCCGTCTTGTAGTCTTTCTAGGTGTGCTTGCGGCTATGGCACTATGGGAAGTGGCGGCGCCTAGGCGGCGACGGGAGATTCCGCGTGTGATCCGGTGGGCCAACAATCTTGCGCTTGTTATTGTCGATACCGTCATCCTGCGACTAACATTTCCGATCCTTGCGGTAGGACTTGCCATCATGGCCGAAGCGCGTGGCTGGGGACTACTCAACAATATCGACGCTCCGCTTTGGTTCGCTGTGGTCGTGTCAATGCTTCTCCTCGATTTTGCGATCTATCTACAGCACATCATGTTCCATGCGGTCCCCGGGCTTTGGCGCCTGCACCGGATGCATCATGCGGACCTCGATTTTGACGCGACCACGGGCCTTCGGTTTCACCCAGCTGAAATTCTGATCTCGATGGGCATCAAGCTTGTCGTTGTCGCCGGCCTTGGCCCGCCTGCCATTGCTGTGTTGTTGTTCGAAGTGATCTTGAACGCGACTGCACTTTTCAATCATGCGAACATCGACTTACCACGTCGCGTCGACCGAGTGTTGCGTTGGATATTGGTCACGCCCGACATGCACCGCGTCCACCATTCCGTCGACCCGCGCGAAACGAATTCGAACTACGGCTTCAATCTGCCTTGGTGGGACCGGTTGCTTGGTACCTATATCGCGCAACCCGCCAAAGGCCATGAGGGGATGGAAATCGGGATAGAGCAGTTCCGCACGACCCGAGACCTTTGGCTGGACCGATTGCTTATTCAGCCAGTCATTGGTCCAGCGTCAGGACACGCATGTCGCGTTGTCATTAATTACGGGAGTCCTCGCGTTGAAAGGCTTTTTGCCGTTATTGTTGACTTAAATTGTGGGAGTCAGCCTCGTCCTGCCCTATCCGACCTGCCCTGTTCTTGGTTAGAATCCGTTGCGCCTTGCGATCGGCGATGCGGCGCACAGCTGCCAACAAGTGCGGTTCTTTGCTATAGGCCTTGAGCAGGGAGGCCTTGGCGTAGCCGTCTGCTTCGGCCATGATCCGGGCTGCTTTGAGGAGCGGCTTCTTCTGGACCGCGCAGATTGCCACGAGGCACGCGATCCGGATTTCCGGGTTGAAGTCCTGAACGGCCGCAAGGGGCTGGCCGCGAAATCTTGTGACCGCCACGGCAAAAGCGACACCGCGCATGGCGCGATGAATTTTGCGCGCAATATTGTCCTTTATTGCCCCTTCGAGCAGTCGGGCGCCGATGCGAGCGCGGCGAAGAATCTTCGTTGACGGTTTGACCATGTCCGGCCTTGGTATGGTCGGTACGAGCTGGGCGCCGCACATCAAACAATCGAAGACCCAAGCGCGCCGCCAATGTTTGAGAGCAAGACCGTGTACGGAACAGACGGGACACGTCTGGAAGGGGAATTGCGCGGTCAATGCGGCCTCTAGCGGCGTTGCCGGGGTTATTGTCAGCGACTGCACAAGTTCGAAATCGGTCCGCGCTACGGTGGCAATTCTGAGGGCCGCAGAATCCTCGATCCCGAAGTCAAGCACGTCAATATAGCGGCCGTCGATACCGACATGTGCCAAAAGGTCAACCAAATCACAGTGGTTGAAGTTTGCAAGCCTCGACAGCCAGCCTGACAGGAGTTCATCCGCGACAGGGATAACAACTTTTGGCAAAGGCCGTCGCGTCAAACCCCGGCCTGTTCAAGTCGCCGTTGCACAGGTGCGTAGCGCGACCAGAGGGGTGACCAATTCGCAACTGCATCATCGGTAATGCATTCCTCGCCGGAGCGGATCGCATCGATGGCAAGGTCCTTGACCAAGGAGAAAACCCGCGACGTGATCCCGCCCGTCAAAGCGAGAATTTGCCGGAGGGATTTGACCTTTAGATTGGACTTCTTCTCAAGCGGCATGGCGGCGATAAGGGTCTGAATCATATTCGAAAACTCGGAATCGTCGCGCCAATTTGGCAAGTGGTGTTCGTCGAGCCGTCGCGCGAGTTGCACATCACCGCGAATGGCATCTACCGCCTCACTGACCCCGAAGCAGACCAACGAAACCTCCAGTTCATTGCTGAGATATCGCAAGACATTGAGGAAGCGCCGCTGTTCGCGATGTGTGCCAGCAAGAAGGTTGTGGACTTCATCAATCATGATCATGCGCAGGCCAAGGTCGCGCAGCAGGGCAATGACACGAACTTCTAGGGAAGCGACATTCTGAGACCTGACAGCAATCGCTGTGGCCGGTGCACCAACCGCTGCAAGGATATGAAGATAAAACCGGCGCTCGTCCGGGGCCGGTGGCGCCTGCAAAAGCAAAAGCGGCGTATGGGTTACACCTGCCATGGGGTCATATTCTGGCGCATACCTGCGCGAAAGATTGCGTGCGATCATCGTCTTGCCGATGCCTGAAGCGCCATGGACCAAAAGGCCGGGCATCCTGGTTTGTCGCGGCGCCTCAATCAGGCTCTGCAGCCTGTCCAGAACTTGCTCAGCACGTGGAAATCCAATCCAGATGTCCGATTGGATCAGAGATATGCGATCATCTTGGCCAACCCCGTCCGCCATCACTTCACCACCTCTCGACCTTGTATAGTGGGCGCGATGTATCACCGGTGTCGACAGCGCGCAGCCCCTCTGACCGGCTTTCGGCCTGATCAACTGTCTTCAATACTTCACGGCGTTCGCGCGATCGCCTTTCGGTCTTGGTCAGCGCCTGACTCTCATCGGCGATCTTTCTTTGCAGGTGGATAAGCTCGGCAAGGATAGCCTCGTCGAAATCTTCCTTTCCTTGTGCCAGCCGATATTGACGCGCTTCGCGGTATTCCCACAGCGACATTGGCGGCATCTCAAGGTTGCGGTAGCGCGCCTCAACGCTGCGTCCGGCTTCAAGTTCTACCCAGACCGAGGAGAGGTCGCGGGGATCGTAGCGTACGACAACTGTGCTATCCTTACGGCCAATGTGCCCGACCAAGGTATCCGACCAGTAGCGGATCTTGAAAAGATGGATCCCATCGCGCCGGATTTGACGGCGTTCGCTAGGCAAAAAGCTGACGCGAAACGCGTCCATGTCGAACGGGATGTCACTGGCCATCTCGCCCGAGAGGGCTTCCCATTTTGACACTGGTGTACACCCGAGGCTCGAATGGATGCTGTTGTTGTATCGGCAGATTTCCAGCGCGAACCAAACGTCGAACTCCGCCAGAGTCATGGCGGCTTTGCCTTCTGAGTCATAGTTGCCCTTGGCTGCCACGGTCGATTGGGTCGTTCCGGGCAGCAGATGAACTGCCCCCATCATCGTGCCGATCAAGCGCTCAATATGGCCGCCAGAATGAGGGCTGCCCGGCGGACGGAAAGTAAGCTCAATCCCCCATTCAGCGCAGGCCGCTTGAAAGACGCCGGATCGAAAGTCGCTTCCATTGTCCACATGGATACGGTGGGGTTTGCCCTGCGCAGGCCACGGCGCCTTCGTCCCAAGTTCTGCCAATAGACCTGCCTTAGGCGCCACCGCCCTTGTGAGGCAGAGCGCAATTGAAAGGCGCGATGGCGCATCGAGGCTGACGTGATATCCTGTGATCATCCGCGTCGCGATGTCGATCGCCAGCGTTACCCAAGGCCTGCCGATTGCTTTGCGCTCGAAACTATCCACGAGGATGACATCGGCAGGTGTGTGGTCGATCTGCACGACCTGGAGCGGAAGTTCCGCACTATTGGCCCCCGTTACAGCAGCGAACTTTTGCCTCGCGGCTTTGGCCCCGGATCGCGCCCGCAGGACTTCGCGCGCATCCATCGCATCAAGCCGTCGCTGGATAGTTCGACGGGCGGGTGGCGACAGTCCTCCGACCTTACAAGCAATTCGAATTTCCGCGACCACGCGTGCCAAGCTTGCCCGTTCGCACTTCAAATAATACAGCCGAAGATGTTCTTCGATAAGTGTTTCGACCGTTGCATTTACCTGCGACATTCCTTTCGGTCGACCGCGCTGTCCGGGCGCAAGGGAACTCGCACGACCCTCGCCATCCAAAAATTTCCGAAGCAATCGCCAGACAGTGGTCGAACTAACACCCAACTCCCAAGCAGCATCTTTAACAGCAGCCGACTTCGAGCATTTTCCTTGCGTGACCGAGGCCTGCAAACTGCGCAAGACTGCGGCGCGGCGAGACCGTTCCGCGCTTTCGACCTGACCGAGGTCCGGCTCTGGGTCTGCGAGGGCCTTCACCAAGAAAACACACATCCACCTTATGCCAGAATTAACGACAAAACTCTCATGTTAAGGGTCAAGCTGGCACAATAAGGGTCAAAGGCCAAGGATTGATTTTGCTGGATTGTTGACTCTCACCGTTAATGTCAACGCGACACTGGCGCACATCTAGGAGCAGTGGCGCCTCAGTCTTGGCCGCTATCGCGGCCCCGGAATGGCCGAAGAGTTAAAAGAAGTTGGCGTCGACGTTTGCCACCGGAGAGTCGTGCAATTGAGGCACGACTTTGGGATCGTCGTTGAACGAACACGCAAATTGCTCGCGCATACCTTGCGTGAAATCGGCCGCATCGAGCGCACACTCTTCATCATCGAATGGCTACTTGATGCCGACATGCAGCGCCGGGCCCAGATTGGCCTAATCAAGGGCGAGGCCCATCACGCCGTGAAAAACGCTCTATGCATCGGACGTCAGAGTGAAATCCGTGGCCAGACCGTCAAAGGCCACCACTACCGAATGGCCGGGTTGAACCTGCTCGCCGCCATCATCATTTACTGGGTTTCATTTTTCAGCTCTCTGCTTCGTTTGGCAGGAGCCCGTTTGCCCCGGCCAGACCATACTGAAGCGAGAAGCACTGGCTGCCAGCGTGTGCCCAATCCTGTCAATTCGTTCGGGCTGACCGTGCTACCACGATCATCTCGACCCGCATCCCTTTGCGGGCAAGGGCAACACCGCCGGTCGCACGGGCGGGCGGGTTGTCGCGGTCAACCCAGGCATCCCACACTGCGTTCATGCCGACAAAATCGGCCATGTCGGCCAGCCAGACCTGAACCGAGGCAATGTCGGCCTTCGTGCCACCAAGTTGCGCAAGCACCGCGTCGATATTGGCGAGGACTTGCTGGGTCTGTACCGTGATATCGGCGGTCAGATCATCGGGGACTTGGCCCGCCAGAAAGACAATATCCCCGAGGGTGACCGCCTCACTCATGCGTGGGCCGGGGCTGAGGCGGGTCATGGTCATAACAGGTCCTTGGCTATCAGTCGTTGTCACTGGTTGCGGCCCCTGCGCCGCGCCGCGAAGCGTCGGAAGCGGGAACCGTCGTGCGCAGGGCGAGGGTGTTCAGTTTCTCAAGCGTCGCGGCTGAGAGTGGCGCAGTTGTTCGGCCCGTAGCTTCACACTGTGGTCCATCGGAAGCAGGCGAAAGGGTCAGCGTTGTCACCTCGACGCGCGACAGCGCTGTCATGCCGGTGGCGTCCATATCACCGCCGGTCGGGATCACCAACGAACCGCCGGGCCATGTCAGCGCCAGAGGCTTGGCGCAGACCTTCGCGGCACGGGCCAGAAAGGGCACCAGCAGAATGGGCTGGTGGGCAGCCACGATAGTGATGGGCGCAGACCACGGGCCGGCCGCCAGCGCCGCGTGATCATCGAGTGTCGCACCCAGCAGGATAGGCGACAGCGTCGCGTCTGCGGTCGCCGTCCAATGTCGGTCACGCACCAGAATGGCACCTGACGCCCAATGTTGCAGATGGTCCAGCAAGGCCCCGGCTCCATCTATGCCCGATGCGGCCAGCCAGCCAGCGGCGAAACCAGCTTCTTCGGCTAGTCCCCAAGACATCCCTGCCCCGCGTGCGGCCTTCAGACATAGCGTCTCGATTTCATTGCGCGACAGCAATGTGGGGGTTGCGGCATGCGGCAGATAGGAGGTGGCTGAAGATGTTGGATCATGGGCTTCGGCCATTGTCATGGCGCGGCCCTGGGATTGAAGTCTTCGGGGTAGGGCATGTCCTGAAACAAGCTGATGCGCACCCATTTGTCCGAACGCGGGTCAAAGCGGCTGGCACCAAAGAACGCCAGTTTGCAGCGCATCAGGTCAATCGGCAGCATATCGGCCGCGATCAGATTGTCGCGCACCTCGGCAAAGGGTCTGCGCGCCATGATCTGCACCCGGCGCAGCGCAAAGCGGTGTTCGGGGTGCTGCATCAGGAATGCGGCGACAGATCCGGCACCGTCCAGCCCGTCAATCCTGGTGTTCAAGGCTTGCACCAACCGTGCGATGCACAGCGGCTGTTCCAGATCGGCGCCGGGTTCCTCGTGGCGTTCCCCTAGCCGGGGCTCCAGCTTTTCTTCCGACACATACCAGAACCGCGCCGTATTTGCCGGATCAGTAAAGTCGATGGCCAAGGCCCAGCCGTAATCTTGCTGTAAGCTGCGGCGCAGGGCGGCAATGGTCATGGCGCCGTCAATCCGCTGGCTTTGAACCTCATCGGCGGACATGCATTCGCCAAGACCGTCGATCAGATCGCCATGCGGTTCCAGCAGCAGCGCCAGCAGCGCCTCTTGTCCTTCAAGGCTCAGCGTAGCCTCGCCCCACAGCCACAGGGTGTTCCAAGGGTGGGTACCAGCCTCGGGCCAGCCCTTCAGACGTGCCGCGATGCGGTCCAGATCGGCGTGCAGATCGGCTAGTTTGGCAATCTGGATCGGGTGGGAGGAATGCCAAAGTTCTGCATTCGCGGTGAAACTCTGGAGCGCCATATGCAGCGCCGTCACATCCCGCGCGGGGGCAAAAGGCTGCGCGCGCACACGCGCAAGGGCCTCTTCACGGGCCATCATCCAGTTGTTCAACAAAACCGGGTGGCGCACCAGAAACGGTGCCATGCCAAGCCCGGTTGAATTCCCCACGCCAAGCGCGCGTCGCGTTGCAGGGTCCAGCCGCGCCGCCCGCGCGCCACCTTTGACGGCAGCCAGATGTTCGACCAGATCGGCGCAAAAGGCGCGGATGTGCCAGACGGTCAGCATTTCAACCTGGAACGGCGCGCTGACCTCGTCGCGGTCGGCAATCACATCGCGGTCGGCGGCACCGAACTTGCCCGCACCGTAAACGGCCGTGGTGCGCATCAGGTAGCCGACCGAGGCAATCTCTGCCGGATCGGGCTGTTTGCCTTGTGACAACTGGTCGACCACATGTCCAAACAAGCGCACCGACCGATTGGCGCGCGAAAGCGCCAACTCGTGCGGCGTGATCCGTCCGGCCTCTTGCAGCGGCACATTGGCAGCCAGGCGGTCCAGATCGGCCTCGGACGGGTCGCCGTCAAACATCGCAAAGGTGGCGTCCCAGGCGGTGGCGATCACGCGGTCAGATCGCATGTCGTCGGGCAAATCATGAGCAAAGGCCACGAGGCTGTAAGTGCGCACCGGGCCAATCGCGCGGTAGACAGCACGCCCCACGCCCTTGGCGTCGATCTGCCAGACCGGGCGGTCAAAGCGCCAGTTTTCCGCCTGCATCCGCCGCAGCATCTGACGCAAGAATGACAGGCGGGTCGGATGCGCCGATCCCATCCGCGCCAAACGCATCACCTGATCGGGCGTCCGGCGAAAGGCGGCGACATCGGACGCTGCCCCACATTCTACAGCTGAACCCGTCATTGCGCTGCCCTTTGCGATTGCAGAACTTCGGTTTGGCCCGTGAAACTGGCATCAAAGAACCGCAGCCAGTTGCCGCCCATAACAGCAGTCACATCCTCGGCGCTGAAGCCCACGCGCCGCAACCCCTCTGATATATTGCCAAAATCGCGATTGTCACGAAACCAGTCTGGCATCGCGGGGAAACCTGCGGCATCAGCACTGCCTTCACCGAAATCGACAGATTTCGTCCAACGCCCGCTGCGCATCCATTCGACGACGGAATCTGGCTGATCCTGACACAGATCGCTGCCAATGCCGATGTGTGTGACGCCCATCACATCAGCAGTCCGCGCGACGGCGCTGCAGAAATCATCCAGCGCACAGGCGCTGCCACCGTGCAGGTGGTGCGGATACAGCGAAAACCCCAGCATCCCGCCACTTTCCGCCAAAGCCTGCAACACGCGCGGCGATTTGTTGCGCCGCGCCGGGTGCCAGGTTGCGGGATTGGCGTGGGTGATCGCAATCGGTCGGGTGGAGTGGGCAATGGCGTCAAGGGTCGATCGTTCGGCAGAATGGCTCATGTCCACCACCAGGCCGACGCGGTTCATCTCGGCCACAACTTCGCGTCCCATGCGGGTCAGGCCGGTATCGGTCGCCTCATAGCACCCGGTCGCCAGCAAGGATTGGTTGTTGTAGGTCAGTTGCATGAACCGCAGGCCAAGACGGTGCAGCACCTCAACCAGCCCGATGTCATCCTCGATGCAACTGGGGTTTTGCGCGCCCAAGAATATCGCGGTGCGCCCAGTGTCGCGGGCGGTTTGCACATCAGCGGCAGTGAACCCTTGGAAGATCAGATCGGGGAATTGTTCAAACCAGCGGTTCCAGCGGCTGATGTTCAACACGGTTTCGCGAAACGTCTCGTGATAAGTGATGGTCACATGCACCGCATCGACACCGCCTGCGCGCAACTGGCGAAAGATGCGTTCAGACCAGTTGGCGTATTGCAGCCCGTCGATCAGAAATGTCACTCTGGCACCCCCACGGCGGTGTAAGCAGTTTTCACGGTTGTATAGAATTCTGCCGCATAGCGCCCCTGCTCGCGCGGTCCATGAGAAGAGGCGCCGCGTCCGCCGAACGGCACGTGATAATCGGTGCCCGCGGTTGGCAGGTTCACCATCACGCAGCCAGCCTTGGCATTGGCGCGGAAATGGTTGGCGCGTGCGAGGGAGCGGGTCATGATGCCAGCAGTCAAACCAAAGGGCGTGTCATTGGCCAGCGCCAGCGCTTCGGCATAGCTGCCAGCGATCTGGATGCAGGTGATCGGGCCGAACATCTCTTCGCGGTTGATCGCCATGTCATTGCGGGTGTTGGCGAAAATCGCCGGGGCCATGAAGTATCCGTCGGTCGCCCGGTCCAGCCGCGTCCCGCCGCACAGCAGCTCGGCACCCTCGGCGCGTCCGGTTTCGATATAGCGCAGGTTAGAGGTTAACTGGCTTTCGCTGACAACCGGGCCAATCTGGGTCCCATCCTCCAAGGCGTGCCCGACCTTCAGCGCCTTTGTTGCTGCCGTCAGTTTTGCGGTAAAGGCGTCCATGATTTTTTCATGCACGATCAGCCTGGACGCCGCCGTGCATTTCTGCCCGGTGCCGCCAAAGGCCGCGTTGCAGGCATGGGTCGCCGCCAGATCCAGATCGGCGTCATCCATGATCAGCATCGGGTTCTTTGACCCCATCTCCATCTGCAATTTCGGCATATGGCCGATAGACGCGGTGGCAATCTGGCGACCCACCGGAACCGAGCCGGTAAAGCTGATCGCATCGACGGCATCCGCCGCGACCAAGCGGTTGCCGACTGCGGCCCCCGGTCCCATCACCAGATTGAACGTCCCGGGCGGCATGTCGGCACGCGCGATGATCTCGGCCAAAGCCACGGCCGAGGCGGGCGTCAGGTTGGCAGGCTTCCAGACCACGGCATTGCCATAGGCGAGCGCGGGGGCGATCTTCCACGCCGGAGTCGCGATGGGAAAGTTCCACGGCGAGATGACAGCCACAACCCCAACGGGTTCGCGGCGCACTTCGATATCAATGCCAGGCCTTGTCGATTGCGCCTGATCACCTTGCAGGCGCAGGGCCTCGGCAGCAAACCATGTGAAGAACTGCCCGGCGCGGTACACCTCGCCCTTGCCCTCGGCGGCGGGCTTGCCCTCTTCGCGCGCCAAAAGTGAGCCTATTTCGTCCGCGCGCGCCATCAATTCCGTGCCGATCGACATCAGCACGTCGTGGCGCTTCTGGATGCCTGCAGCCCACCAAAGAGGCTGTGCCGTCCTGGCAGCCTCCAGTGCCAGATCCAACTGCCCCGCATCGGCCTGGGCATAGCGCCCGATCAGATCAGAGGTATCCGACGGATTGCGGCTTTCCACGGTGGCCTCGCCCGCCAGCCAGTCGCCTGCAATGTAGTTTCTAGTTTCTGACATAGTCCATGTTCCGCTTCTTGATTTACCGCTGCGCCAGCGCAGAGAATACCGATTTCATCGTCAACCCACCCGCGATGCTGCCATCGGCGCGCGTCACGTTGATCGCACCTTCCGCTAAGGCCAGCGCACTATAGGCAGCTTCCAGCGGCGCGTCGGCGCTGACGCTGCCCACACCCGCCACCGCCGGATCGGCCAGTGACCCACAGTTAACAATCCGCGCGCGGTTCACGTCGCGTACGAACCGTTCCACATAGTCATCGGCGGGGTTCAGCAGAATCTCTGGCCCAGTACCGATCTGGCGCAATTCGCCGTCTTTCAGGATGGCGATATGATCGCCCAGCAACAGGGCCTCGTCCAGATCATGGGTGATAAAGACGATGGTCTTGTGCAGGCGGGCCTGAATTTCCTTAAGCTGCATCTGCATGTCGTGCCGGATCAGCGGATCCAGCGCCGAAAACGCCTCGTCCATCAGCAGAATATCTGCATCGGTGGCAAGTGCGCGGGCAAGGCCGACCCGCTGCTGCATGCCGCCCGACAACTGACCGGGATAGCGGGACTCGAACCCCGCCAGCCCAACCAGCGTAATCTGTTCTTCCGCGCGGCGGCTGGCCTCGGGTTTTGCCACACCATCTACAAGCAAGCCGTACATCACGTTTTCCAGCACAGTCTTGTGCGGCAAAAGTGCAAAGCGCTGAAACACCATCGAGATTTTGCGGCGGCGGAATTGGCGCAGATCGGCGGCGTTCAGCGCCAGGATATCTTGCCCATCCACCAGAATGCGGCCATCCGTCGGCTCGATCAGGCGGTTGAAATGCCGGATCAGGGTAGATTTGCCTGATCCAGACAGACCCATGATCACAAACGTCTCGCCGCGCCGGATGGACAGGCTGATGTTGTTCAGCCCCAGAATATGCCCGGTTTGGGCCAGAAGGTCGGCCTTGCCCATCCCTGCGCGCACCTTGGCGAGCGCGGCCTTGGGGTCTTTGCCAAAGATTTTGCAGACGCCGTCAACCTTGATCTTGATATCGTCGCTCATAATCATTCCCCCAGTTTCAGGGATTTCTGCATGCGTTTTCCGAAGGACTGCATAATCCGGTCAAAAATGATCGCGAGGAACACGATGCCAAGTCCCGCCAGCAGACCCCGGCTGACCTCCAGCCGCTGGATGCCTTGCAGCACCTGATAGCCCAATCCCCCCGCGCCAATCATCGAGGCGATCACCACCATCGATAGCGCCATCATCGTGGTCTGGTTGATGCCCGCCATGATGGTCGGCAAGGCGAGCGGGATTTGCACTGAGAACAGCACCTGCATCGGTGCGGCGCCAAAAGATTCCACCGCTTCGACGGTTTCGGCATCAACCTGACGGATGCCAAGGTTGGTCAGGCGGATCACCGGCGGCACTGCGAAAACGATTGTGGCCAGCAGGGCCGGAATTTTGCCAGGACCGAACAGCATCACGAAAGGGATCAGATAAACGAAGATCGGCAGCGTCTGCATAATGTCCAGAACCGGCAAGGTCACCGATTGCATTGTTTTGGACCGCGACATCGCAATGCCGATCGGCAGGCCAATCAGAATGGCCAAGAGCGTGGAGATCAGCATTAACGCGATGGTCGCCATAGCCGCCTCCCACACGCCGAGAACGCCAAGACCAAAGGTAAGCACCGCCACCAGCACCACGGTTTTCCAGCTGCGTGAGGACATCCAAGCCAGCCCCGCCAACGCCACCAGGATCACCCACCACGGCAGAGCCAGCAGCCCTTTTTCCAGACCGTTCAGCAGCTTGAGCACCGGAAGGAAAATCGCTTCCAGGGTACGGCCATAGGTGCCGACAATCTGGTTGAACGCATCGTCAATGACCCGGCTGATGGATTTCAGGTCAAACAGGTCGGGAAAGTTTTGGTCCATGGCTGGCCTTTGAAGTGAAGGGTCAAGGGGCGGGCGGCGTCGAGGCCGCCCGCATTCAGCAGAGGATCAAAGTGAGGCGCGGACTTTGGCGGCCACCTCGGCGGGGACCCAAGTGGTCCAGATCGGCTCGTAGTTCTTGAGGAAATAGACCGCGACATCTTCGGGGGTGGCTTTGTTGTCGTCGCCCCAGGCCAGAACTTCGCTGATCTTGTCGTTGGGAACCTGCATCTTGGACAGGAACGTCGCCACATCGGGGGCCGTCGTCTTGATATCGGGGGTCACTGCCACCGCGATCTGGCCTTTGGCCCAGCCGGTCACCTGTGGATCGGCGCAATTGGAATCAACAAGACAGGCGTATTTCACAGGGTCAGATTCGGGCATCCCCAGACGCACCATGTGATATTTGCCGATCACATCCGACGGCCCCCAGTAATAGCCGACGAAAGCCTCATGCTGGCTGACCGCACGGGCGATCGCGGCTTTGAGGTTTTCGCCCGAGCCTGACGAGAACAGATCGAACGTCTCAGCGAGACCCAATGCCTTGAACAGATTGGCCCCGGTGATCTCGCTGCTCCAACCCGGAGGGCTGGCATAAAGACGGCCCTTGTCTGGGGTGTCTGCGGTGGCAAAAATCTTCCAGTTGGCCTTCAGGTCTTCGATGGTTTTCAGCTCTGGATGTTCGGTCAGAACATAATCGGGAACCCACCAGCCTTCTTCGCCGCCGCTGGCAAAAATATCCCCCGCTTTGTAAAATGCGCCTTTGGTCTGCGCTTCGTCCCAGATCGTCTGGACGGATGACACCCACAGTTCGGGCGCGATGTTCGGCTGACCACGGTTCAGCATCGACGTCGCGGTCGGCACGGTATCACCCGGCACCAGTTGTGCATCGCAGCCATATCCGGCCTGCAAGACATGTTGGGCGATATGAGCCAGCGAGGCGGCCGACAGCCAGGTCATTTCGGCAATCGTCACGGTTTCAGCAGTGCCGCAATCGGCCGCCTGTGCTGTCGTGGTACCCCCAAAGGCAAAGGTAGCCAATGCGGCCACCCCAAAGATCTTGTGCAGTCCGTTCATCGAAAACCTCCGGTTGGAAAACTGGCCCATGTCGGGCCTTATCCCAGCAAAATGTGCGCCTAAATGAATTCAGTCAAACGAGTTATTTTTGATTTGAGTTCAGAAGTATTGAAGTTACGCGATAAGCTTCGCCATCAACGCGTCATCAACCGAAACGCCCTGATCAGCGGTCATTGCCCGAGCGGCCCTACGGCGCGATCCGGGCAGTCGAGTGCCGTCTTGTGCCAGGACGGCAGCGATCAGTTCCGCGATCCTTTCGCTGAAACCGTCGGCATAGGCAACGGGATCAAAGGCTATAAAACACTGGCCGGTGCCGGGTGGTCCCCCCGCAGGCCCGGAGAAGGGGCTGGCCGTGCGGCTGGAATTGGCCCCGGCCATGGCCGAGGCAAGCACCTCGACCATCAGCCCGATTCCAAAGCCCTTGTAACCGCCGGATGGCATCATCGATCCTTTCAGCGCATCCTCGGCAGATGTCGTAGGCTGCCCCTGCGCATCCAACGCCCAGCCTTCGGGCAACGCCTCGCCCCGCCGGGCGCGCATCATGACCTCGGACTTCGCAACCACACTGGCCGATTGGTCAATCGACAGCGCAACACCGCCCTGCCCATCTGGCACCGCCAAGGAAAAGGGGTTGGTGCCTATCACCGGAACAGACCCACCGATTGGCGCAATCGACGCGGGCGCATGTGTCATGCACAGCCCGATCAACCCCGCCTCGGCCAGCCGTTCGGCATGATGGCCCAGCACCCCGCAGTTATAGGATCGAGAGATGGTCATGGTCGCCACCCCCTCGCTTTGCGCCGCCAATGTCAGTGCCTGCCAACCTGCATCAATGGCGGGATGGGCAAACCCGTTGGCCGCATCAACCACAACAGCAGCCCGGCGCGGCTGCGTCACCAGCGGAACCGCAGCCCCCAGAACCTTGCCGCAGCGCAGGTGTTCCATGTAGATCGGTAGATACATCAGCCCGTGGCTGCGAATGCCGTCCCGCTCCGCCGCCCGAATCGACCGCGCCACCGACTGGGCTGCAAGGTCCGATGCCCCTGCCGCGACCAGACGGCGAAAAGACAGGTCCTCGACTTCGGCAAGGCTGAGCTGTTGCGGCATGGGTGCTGTCTCCTTATGTCACCCCGCAGACTGAACCCTGTTGCCACCTGTCAGGCAAATGACTAATTCTGATATCTGGTTCAATTTTTCTGAAATGGATATCGATGATCCGCCTTGATGCATTGCGCGCGCTGGTGGCCGTGGCCGAACACGGCAATATCAAAGATGCAGCCGAGCAATTACACCGCACGACATCCGCCCTGTCGATGACCCTGAAACAGATCGAGGATCGTCTGGGCGGCCCCTTGTTTGAGGCCGACCGCAAACAGACGCTTACCGAGCTTGGCCTGTTGGTGCGCGACACGGGGGGTATCCTGCTGCGGGACTATGACCGCGCGATGGAGGCAATTGCCGCCCATGCCGGGGCATTTTCCGGGCGGCTTCGGCTGGCCTCTGTGCCATCGGTTGCGGTGACGTTGCTGCCGCAAGCTCTGAGAGAGTTTCTGCAAACGCGGCCCGATGTCGATGTGGAATTGGTGGATACCGACAGCACGGATGTCTGGCACATGGTAGAAAGTGGGCAGGTCGATATGGGTTTTGCCAGCGCCCCCAGCGAAAGCCTGCACCTGCGCTTTGATGCGCTGTTCCGCGAGCCATTCCGGCTGATCTGCCATTCGGCCTCTGTCATGGCGACCAAACCGGAACCGATTGAATGGCGTGATCTGGAAGATACCAACCTGATCATGAACGAGGCGCTGCGTGCCGTGCCCCAGCAAAACTTCAAGCACTTGACCGAGCGGTCACATCTGTCCGTGCGCAACGTCAGTTCGCTTGTAGCGATGGTCGTGGCGGATATGGGCGTCACTTTGCTCCCCAATCTTGCGACGCTCAACCTGCCAGCAGACGTCGCCTGCCGCGCGCTCGCCGATGCAAGCTGCTGCAGAACCGTTGGCATCATCCAGCGGCCGGACAAAGTAGTCAGCCCTTTGGCAAAAGCCTTTCAAGCCACCTTCGCTCTTTCTGTCCGCAAACAGGGCAAAGTGGCGATGCTTGATGTGACCTGACCGCTTTACCCTGCAGGCGTCCCGACCCTTGGCGTTGGCGCTCCAACGCGCCGGGCGTCACGCGCCATGATCGTGATCACCAGCCCTGAAAGAACAAGTGCTGCACCGAACAGGAACGATGGCGTCAAAGTCTCATCGAAGAACACTACACCGTTGAACATCCCGACCAAGGGCATGAGCAAGGCAAAAGGGGCGACCTGATCCATTCGGTTTCGTTCGAGCAGGCCATACCATATCAGATAGGCCACCACAAAAGAGCCGACACCAAGGAATACTACTCCAAACCACTCATAGGCTGACCCGGTCATCAACCGGCCAAGATGATCATCCTCGACCAGCAGCGACGCGGCTAAAAGCTGTGGCACAGCCAGCAACGACATTGCGCCGATCAACTGACGGATGGAGTCGCGAGATCGGAGGCGGATCAGCGCTTGCCCCAGTCCCCAGCTTGCTGTCCCCGCTAAAATGCAGATTAGCCCCAGATAGGCTTCACCCGGTTTAGGCATGCCCACAACCACAGCAATGCCCAGGATCGCCAGCGCCACCCCAGCCATGCGCAGCGGGTTCAGCCGCTCCAGTCCCAAAAGCCACGCAGCCAGAATGGCGGATGGCACCTGCGCCTGCACCACAAGATTGGCCAGCGAGGTATCGACCAAAGATACCCCGTAAAAGATCAGCGCACTTTGCAGGCCAAAGCCAAAGACCGAAATGATGATCAGCCACCGCAGCGGTGTCTTGATGCCGCTGCTGGGTCGAAACAGGATCACACCGGCTATCGCATACATCATTGCAGTGGTGAAAAGCGGCTGAAAATGCTGCAATCCGCCCTTTCGAAGGGAGTAGCCCGTGGCCCAAAGGATCGGTGGCAGCAAGGCAAGAAACAGGTCACGTCTTCGCATTTTCGAATGTCATTCCCGTTGGGGTTCGACCCTCGATATCGCAGATTTACTAGTCAGCCTGATCGAATAGCGACAGGCAGAAGATCGCAGGTCGTATATTTCGCGATGCTATTCATCTCCGATAATCTTTAGAGATCATGAAGGATGCTCGCGGTTTCCGGCAGCCGTGTCAGGCTTGCCTAAATCCGGTCTCGCCAGCGTGGCCCCCGCGCAAGTGCGGCCCGATAGGCGTCACGCAGGTCATCGGGCCTGTCTTGGGAGAAGACGTTGATCAAGAACGCTGCTTGACCACGATCCTTGCGCGGCTTGCCTTTTTCAGACCCACCGCGGCGGCGATCCGCAACGATCAACCTGTGTATCGCGAACTTCTCGGGGCGCGGTATTTGGACCTGTACCCCTGACCGATACAAGGGCTAGCGCCGGGATCGGCTCGGCAATAAGGAAATTCAGGTAGTTGAGCCCACGCGCGCTGACGCCGAGCGCGGGCAGAGGTTTGACCGTTTTTTCACCAAAGGCTGGCGTCAGAAATTCGACCACTTACCGCCACAAACAGAAATCGCCCCGCGTGACCATCATGTTCTGTCCGCTCCCGAGCAGTGCTAGCATGGAGAATTTTGCGGTGAATTGCAAATGCCCAGCGGAACGATGACGGGTAAACAATCGCTGTGGCCTTTCAGAGGCAACAGGCTATGCTGGGTGCGCTGTCGATTTGAGGCAGTGCTGAAAAGGATGAAGATCATGGCCAAAGGCATGACCAAACGACGACGTGACGACAAAAAACCCAAGAAGGAAGTAGTGAAAGTGATCGCAGCTGCGCCAAGCCTGAAGAACGCAGTGGCGGTAAGCACCCCTAAAACCAAGACCAAGTAAGACCACAGGTCGGCGGCCCCTCCGGGCCGACCTGATATGGTTCAACGTCGACCGGAGATGCTGCCGACCATGCCCGATCAGGTTGGTGCAAAGGCTAACAACGAGCAACGTTGGTTGCTCGAACTTATGATTTCCGCAGAAAATCTGTGAACTTTTTTGTGTACTTAGTTGGGGTTTTGCCAACTTCATTGGCACATAGAATTTGGGATCCATCCAACTATGTGGTTTTCGGCGCAGATACGGAATTATGCTTAAACGTTTTAAGGGCAGGCAACTCAACTGCGTTCGCGGTTCGACTCTAGTCCGCTTTCGGCGCGAAGGCATCGAGACATCCGGCGCAGAGTTGAACCAACATTCGTGATTTTGTCGACGTTTCAGCTCTAGTGAGCAAAGCACGGGGTTTCAATCATTCAACAAACGATAATTCAAGGTAGAGCACTCTTTATGACTTATGCACCCGCGAGGGAAATGGAAACCATCCCCATTTTTGCCTAATCCAATGAATGTGAAGGGCTGTCCTTCGAACGTATCAGGTCGGATCATGTGACGCTCGACTGAGATATTGTCAGATTTCAAGCTCTGCTAAACCAACAGACTCTGTATCAGCATGGACAGGTCTGCAGCAGCGAGTCGCTCGCAGGCTGCGCTTGAAACCACTAAAGCAAACTGATTTAACCTAAACTTGGCGAGTAAACAGCTTTCCCTAGCAAGCCAGGTTGGTCGGCGCAAATCAAACAATCAGAGATCAGACGCGAAGATGACTGGCATGACAACCGCGAAGGCGCCCCGTCCCAGAACCTATGTTTCCTTGCTCGTGGTCCTAGGCCTGACCCATCTTCTGAACGACATGATGCAATCCCTGATCCCCGCTTCTTACCCCGTGCTGAAACAGTCATACGCGCTGGACTTCGTGCAGATCGGTCTTATCACAATGACCTTCCAGATCGCCGGAGCCTTGCTGCAACCGGTGATTGGTATGGTGACGGACCGGCACCCTGCGCCGTATTCCCCTGTCGTAGGCATGATGTTCACGCTTTCCGGGTTAGTTAGCCTCGGCTTTGCGACCAACTATCCAATGATCCTTGTCTCGGTTGCCCTAATCGGCATCGGCTCGTCGATCTTCCACCCTGAAGCGACGCGGATGGCGCGCTATGCGGCGGGTCGCAGGCAAGGATTTGCACAAGGAATATTTCAGGTCGGCGGACAAGCCGGAGGATCGCTTGGACCCGTTTTCGCTGCACTGATCATTGTCCCTTGGGGGCAGCCAAGCCTGGCTTGGTTCGCCGTCGCAGCCTTACTGGCCATGGCGCTGCTGATCTGGATCGGCAGCAAGCAGCGTCTAATCAGCGCTGAATTCGTAGCGGCGCGCGAGGGGCACCGCAAGGCTACCGCCGGGGTTCCAGGTCATGCCCCTCGAACCATCGGCATTGGCCTTGTCGTCCTGACGTTGCTTATGTTCACCAAGAATGCCTATGGCGAAAGTTTCCGGTCCTTCTACACCTTCTATCTGATCGAGCGGTTCGGTCTTTCCATTTCCGCGTCGCAGCTGATGTTGTTCATCTTTCTCTTGGCCGCAGCAATCGGTGTGCTGATCGGCGGTATTGTCGGCGACAGGATCGGGCGCTACCGGATCATCTGGATTTCTGTCCTGGGCCCGCTGCCATTGACGCTTATTCTTCCTTATGCGGACCTCTTCTGGACAGGCGTGCTGACGGTCATGATCAACCTGGTGATGGCAAGCGCCTTCGCTTCGATCCTGATCTATGCGATGGAATTGCTACCCAACAGGATCGGCCTGATTGGAGGCCTGTTCTACGGCCTCAACTTCGGGCTTGGTGGCATTGCGGCAGCACTTCTTGGCCTGCTGGCTGACAGCTTCGGCGTGGAAACGGTGTATCGGATTTGCTCTTTCCTGCCTCTTGCGGGGTTGCTTGCCTGGTTCCTGCCGCGACTCGACGAGGAACGACAGCAATGAATGGCCGCGGCCTACACACTCCTGTCTGCGATCTTCTGGGCTGCAACCTGCCAATCCTGCTTGCGGGCATGGGCGGCGTGGCTCGGTCCGAACTAGTGGCGGCGGTTGCGCAGGCGGGGGGCTACGGCATCCTTGGCATGGTGCGGGAAACACCTGCGTTCATCGCACAGGAAATTGACACAGTGCGGGCCCGCACTGACCGACCCTTCGCGGTGAACCTGATCCCTGCCGCCACCGATCCTGGCCTGCTGGACGCCGAACTTGGCACCTGCCTTGACCGCGCCGTGCCCGCGATGTGCTTTTTCTGGGACGTGGTGCCGTCGGCCGTGAAGCGGGCCAAGGCTGCGGGCTGTCTGGTGCTGCATCAGGTTGGATCGCTGACCGCAGCGCTGGCCGCCGAGGCGGCAGGCGCGGATGTGCTGATCGTGCAGGGGGTCGAAGCGGGGGGCCATGTACATGGTAAGGCATCAGCCCTGGTCCTTGTTGAACAGGTGGTGCGCCATACCGGACTGCCGGTGATCGCATCGGGCGGATTTGCCACCGGGGCCAGCCTGATTGCGGCGCTGGCGCTCGGGGCCCAAGGTATCCACTGCGGCACCGCCTTTCTGGCTACGGTCGAATCCTTTGCCCATGACGATCACAAGGCCCGCGTCTTAGCAGCCATGGCCGAAGATACCGTTCATACCGACATCTATGCGCTGAACTGGCCACCCAACACGCCGGTCCGGGTGATCCGCAATTCGGTGATTGACGGCCTTGGTCCCAACCTGATGGGAAATCGACCCGATCTCTTGCCGCGCGAGGTGATTGCCGATGAAGAGGGTCGTCCGCTACTCAAATACAGCACCGACTCCCCGTTGCGCACGACAACTGGAGATCTTGAGGCAATGGCGATCTATGCCGGGCAAAGCGCCGCGCTGATCAACACGCTGCCAACGGCGGCCGGGCGGATTGACGCGATCATGGGCGAGGCGCAGATAGCGCTTGCCCGCCTTGCGACCCTGACAGCCGGAGGGCGCGCATGACCGCAGATGAAGACGAACCGAAGGGCTACGCCTCGCCCCCGTGCCTCGCGCCTGAGATTGACCCGACATATTTCGACCCTCTCGCCGTTAACTCCACGCAGGCCCTCGATGTCGCGCGCTGGCGAAAGGCCGCGCGCGCGCGGCTGCTGGCCGATCGTGCCGCACTTTCGGTCTCTGTGCGTCAGGACGCCGTCGAACGGATTGCCCCGCATCTGGAGGCAGTGATTGCTGCCCGGTTTGGGCAAATGCGAGGGCTGACGGTATCGGCTTGGTGGCCGATCAAGGCCGAGCTGAACCTGCGGCACTGGCTGACCGATCTTGTCGCACGGGGTGTGACCGTAGCGCTGCCGGTCGTGCTGATCCCCGGCACGCCGCTGGTGTTCCGGCCCTGGACGCCAGATTGCAAGATGGTGCAGGGGTTCTGGAAGATCCCGGTTCCGGCCGATGGTCCAGAGGTGGTGCCCGACGTAGCCCTTGCTCCGGTCGTAGGCTGGGATGCGGCGGGCTTCCGGCTGGGCTACGGTGGCGGCTATTTCGACCGCACGCTTGCCGCCCTTGACCCCCCCGCCTTTGCCATAGGTGTGGGACTGTATGCAGCGCAGGTTCCCACGATTTTTCCCCAGCCGCATGACATCGTCATGGACATGATCGTGACCGAAACCGGCCCGCAGGTCGGCCCGAAAGGGGCCATCAGCCCCCGCTGACCAGCCGCCAGAAGAACACCGCGCTCATGGTGAACCCGACGGTTGCGATTACGCCCTGGACCACGATTTTCGGCAAAGCCCGTGCCAGTGGGGCCCCGGCATAGCCCCCCACCGTGGCCGCGATCATCATCACCACGGCCTGCGGCCAGGCAACCAGACCCGCCGCAGCAAAGACCGCCACCGAAATCGCCGACAACAGAAAGCTGAGGCCCGATTTCAGGGCGTTCATGCCGTTAAGATCGGTCATCCCCCACAGCGCGAACAGCGCCAGCAGCACGATCCCCAACCCGCCGTTGAAATAGCCGCCGTAAACCGCAACCAAGAACAGACCCAACGCCCCCTCAGGAGCCATTGTGCGGGACTTTCCAGCTGCCCATCGGCGGAGCCTGTCGCCGAATAGAAAGGCGAAGGTGGCGCCCAACAGCAAGAACGGGACCACTACCGCAAAAGCCTCATTCGACGATACCAGCAGCAGACCAGATCCAACCAGTCCACCGGTCAAGGTGATCGCTGCGAGGCGGTAAAGCCGCTTGCGATCAAAAGCCTGCAATTCCGCGCGAAAACCCATCACGCCACCAAAGTAGCCCGGAAAGACCGCGACAGTGCTGGTCGCATTTGCCATCACCGGAGGAAGGCCGATGAACACCAGTGCGGGGAACGTCAGAAAGGTGCCCCCGCCCGCAACTGTATTCAGAATACCAGCCCCAAAGGCAGCAGCAGTCAATATCAACGTTTCCATTGTGTTCTTCTTTCTCCAATTTCGCCGCTCAGTTTGCAACCTGTCCGCCTTGTCAGGCCGCAGGCTCGACATCAACGACCACAATGGACAGGATTGCGCCGCCTTCGCACAAAAGCGGCGCGCGTTGTCCGATCCGCATGCCAATTAGCGTCGCACCCAAAAGCGAAGGCACCGCAATAACGCGTTGGAGCTGATCACCATGCTTTTCTTTATGAACAAGCAATCCGCTCTGGACCGAACCCCCGTTAACCGAATAGGAAACGCGACACCCACTCGTGACAATGTCTTGCTCAACTGGCGTTGTAATCGTTTCGATGTTCGCAATCTTGTTGTGCAGAACATAAGCCAGCAACGTCCAAAATGGTGCCTTTTCTCGCTCGCAGGCCTCCAGATGGCGTTGAAGCTGCTCATGGTCGGTATCCGGTAGCACAGACCGAGATCGGCGCCGAAGCACACTCTTGAGCGCAGGGAAGACTTCGGTTCGAGTATGAAGCTTGATAGCCATTATGTCTCTCCTGACGGCGCGCCGTCTCATGCGTTTTAAAAAATGCAATGAGGCCCCGAGAGGTTCAACAGGCGCACAAGCGCCTAGACCGCTCGGGGAACAGGGCGGTGCAGCAATAGAAACCGGAAATGGTTTTCGTAGCTTACCATGCAGGGAAGCTAGGAACACAGGGCGGACAAGTCAATTGGCGCCCGGCACGCGAAGGTGCGACGCGTCAGACTTGTGACACAAAGCTGATGCTCTCGGCGCTTTCGTGCCGATTGCGGCCAGCCGCGTGTCATGGCCGGGTTGCAAGCGAGTACATGCTGGGCCATCTTAAGCGCATGACGATGTTCAGCTTCCATATGAGAGCCCTGCGTTTCGTAGGTATCCTTCTGAACCGCCGGTAGCCCCGGGCGGGTCAGGCTATAATGCCTGACTGCGCCACGGGGTTTTTCAGACCAAACATTTCTCAATGCGCCCAAACAGATAGCAGCATTCGTACTGCGCCGAATCGCAGAAATGCGACGTGCAGCGTCTTGAGATGTCTGGATTCATCGGTTTCAAGATAGGAAAAAAACATGTCTATCAGTATCAAACACCAGATGCCTAGCGCGACCGTAGTGCGCAGTGCCGGGATGAAAAAAGGCGCCGGCTTTCGGCTGTGGTGGCAGAGCGTTATCAGAAGTTGGCAACGGCGAAAGATGATCGCCGTACTTTCCGCGCTGGATGATCGTATCCTTCAGGATATCGGGATGCACCGGGGTGAGATTGAGCGCGTCGTTGACGGGTTCGATGACCGTGAACTGCGGATGACCCCTGTCGCACCGGAGTCGAAGCCCATTGATCTTGTCTATGCAGAGTTCAGACGGGCGGCGTGACCGACCTGTCTTGCTGCTGGCTTGGCGCCATTCGGAAAGATTGGCGCGAAGCAACCGGGCAATTACATTTTTGCGATTAGATGGAGACGTCACATGCTGCGCAGCACCGATTTGGAAAATCTGTTCCCACATTTTTTCGGCCCGGCCCAGACCGAGATCGCGCGATGGGAGGATGACGGAGGCAGTCGCATTGGCGGCGGCTCTTTCCGGTCTACTTCGCATTTCAACCTGATCGATATCGGACGGGCCTCTTGCACTTGCGCAGATGCAGACGGGATCTATATGGCTCTGACTGTCGCAGTGGTCTGTACTGCGGCCTCGGACTCGGAGATGCTTGCGCCATTCGGGGACGGCTCAAAATAGCTTCAGCCCGAAACGCATATTGGCGCTTGATTTGCGTTGATCGCTTCTAAGATGCGATCAACTCGCTTTGTTTTGCTCAACCGCTTTGAGTGGCCTTCGGCAGAGCAGCTACCACAGACATGGTCATTGGCTCTGATGGCTTCTGTATACAGGCTTTAGGAATTTTCATCGTGTCGATCATGTTTCGGATTTTTCTGCAAAAATTGCCGCTTTCCCGGGGTGGTATAGGCTTACGAATGCCGCGCTACCGCTCCGGGTCCTCCATCTCAATCCAACCCTTTAGAACAGATGACAATTTCGTCTGAGGAGGAATTATGAACATTTCCGAACCCCGAACGCCCATCTTTGAAACATCGGATCAGAGAAAGCACGGATATGCCGCCCTATGCCACTTCAGGGTTTGCGCATCATAGGGGCCGTTGAAATCCTGCCCTCTGGAGCTCTTGCCGGGGCCGGCATGGTCACGACCGACGATGAAATGGGTGACGCCATGGTTTGCTCGGATCAGACCGTGCCAGACTGCCTCTCGCGGACCGGCCATGCGCATCGCAACGTTCAGAAGGCTCATCGTGGTGGTCGACTCAGGGTATTTGTCCAGCACCGCCTCATAGCATCGCACGCGGGTAAAGTGGTCGACGTCACGGGGTTTGGTCATGCCCACAACTGGGTAAATCAACAGGTTTGCTTGCGTCTCCTTGGCCGCCCGGAAGGTCAGTTCCTAATGCGCGCGGTGCAGGGGATTGCGGGTCTGGAAGGGCACGACCTTTTCCCAGCCGAGTTTCTTGAAATAGGCGCGCAATTCGTTTGGCGCGTCGCGTCGCGACCTGAAGTCGTAGTGGACGGGCGCCTGAATGCCCTGAACCTGCCACCCAGATAGACCGCGCCTGCCACGCTGTGCAGGTAGTTGACTGAGGGATGGGCGAGGTCGTCGGCGCCGAAGGCCTTGGCCGCCTCGCGGACCTTTTCGGGTATCCATTTGTCCGACACAGTCAACCGCCACAGATCGCTAAATAAGCTGATACTTCACGCTTCGCGCCAGCCAACAGCCCAGTATCACTCCACTTATGTCCTTATTGCCATCCCGCTGGATTGTCAGAGTCCAATCACCAGGCGCAGGCGCATCCATCGAACGGCGCGTAGCAACGGTCCACACATCGGGGCCAGCGGGTGCCATGCGCTCCATCCGTCCTCTGCCCAACATGCCGCTAAACTGCGCGTAAACGCCGCCACCACGCGCCACAATCTCCATTGAGGCATCCAATTCGGCCGAGTGGTATTTACCGGCAATCTCTGCGGCGTTGGCGCAGTCCAACAAAGCCAGAGGCACAAGCATGGCGTAGCTGTTGTCCTTTACTCGCGTGAGGGTCACACCGTCTTTTCCGCGTGACAGCACCACACCGGGTGCTCTCAAGGTGTCGTCCGCTGCCAAAGTTAGCCGTTCAGCGCCCCCGGCATGATAAAGATCGGCATAATCGCGGCCGCTTTGCAGACGGGTCAAAAGCCCGTTTGGGCCGATCCACTGTCCATCCCAACCATCCGGCAACGCGGTGGCCTCTGGAATCTTATGTCCCATGGCGGCCCGCACTAAAGATTCCGCCGCACCATGCGCGTCTGCTTCGTGATTGAACATCACCACCACCGACAATCGCGCCGCCCGCGCATTCGTGCGGTGAGCACGAAAGCCCCGCAGCGCCCCGCCATGTCCGACGCAGTCCAATCCGGCGATCCTATCATGCGCGAGTCCATAACCATAAGAAGCTGGTTTGCCATCAGAAAACTGGGGTGGTTCTGACGCGCGCCGGTAAAGGCTGGCGGCGTCATCGCGTGTCGCATCAATCCATGCTTCATAGGCCAGCATATCCGACAGCGAGGATGAAATGCCCGCATCGCCGACCCAATAAATCGCATTCTCGGCCGGAAAAAACCCGGTCGCATCGCTGCCCTCATAGCCGACCACACCGTCTTCTGGGATACTGGTATCGGCCGTCAGCACGGTGGTCTTCATGTGCGCCGGACCCCAAACATGCAACTTGTAAAGCTGCTCAAGCTCTTGGCCTGTTTGCGCTTCAATGATCTCTGACACGATACGAAAGTTACAATTACAGTAGGAATACTGCGTGCCTGGCGGAAAATGCCCCGTCTTCATCCGCGCGATCAATGGCAAGGCATCTTCGCGGCGAAACGGCTGTTCGGCAAAGGCGCCTTGCAAGACCGTGAGCGCCCAGTAATCGCGCAGACCTGATTGATTGTCGCAAAGTTGTTGCACCGTCGGCAGTTGCCCCATGAATTGCGGCAAAAACGCCGCTACCTGACTGTCGAAATCTGACGGCTTTTCCAGCGCGGCCAACAGCACCTGACAGGTGAACTGCTTTGTGATTGAGCAAATCGGCAACCTTGTGTCCGCGGTCATAGGTTGCGCAGTATCGACATTGGCATAGCCCCAGGCACGGGTGGCAATCACCTTGCCATCCAGCATAACGCCAGCCACGCCCCCAGGTCCAGGATACCGCTTAGGCAACGCATCAAGGGTCGCAGTTACCGCATCGAGGTCGATCTTTGTCATGTCGGATTACCTATTTGGAAATTGAAAATGCGGCGACCCCAACACAGGTCGCCGCCACAGGCTCAGTAGTTTTTTGTGGTTTGTTCCAGCCAGAACCGGCCCAACGGATTCTGGCCGAAATTTTCAACCCCCTTACGGGTGACGCTGATGAACGGGCTGTAATAAAGGTCAATCCAATGCACATCGGATTTGGCCTGTTTCTGGATCTCGGCATATAGTACTGCACGTTTGGTTGGGTCCATTTCCAACCGTGCGGCCGCCACCATGTCCTTAACTACATCGTTTTTGTAGTTGGTCATGTAGTTGTTGTTGACGTCGTGACCCAAAACGAAGGTGGTCTTTTGGTCAGGGTCCAAAATGTCATTGGTCCAGTAATTGACGCCCATATCATAATCACCGCTGATCAACATGTCCCAAGTCTGGCTCGGATCGACCTTTTGCAGCGTCACAGTGATGCCCACAGCCGCGAGTTGCTGCTGCACCAAAATCGCAATCTGCTCGGCGGTTTGGTCACCAGCATCGACCAGATATGTAAGCGACAAAGGCCCGACATTCGCCTCTGCCAGCAGCGCCTTGGCCTTCTCGGGATCGAACCCACGCGCGCCATTGTCGTCACTGTGATACAGCGCGCCTTTAGGGATATAGGAATTTGCAATCTCACCGAGATTAAAGGTCACGGCCTCAACGATGGCCTTCTTGTCAATCGCATAATCAATCGCCTCGCGAACCTTTGCGTTATCGAGGCCGGGGTGACTGTGATTCAAAAGCAAATGGTCCTCGCGGGTGGAGGGATCCGCCACGACACTGAGGTTTGCATCCATCTTCAACTCGTCAACCCGCGAGAACGGAACATAGATAGCGGCGTCCAACTCGCCCGCCTGCACGGCCAGCATTCGGGTGTTATCATCGGGGATTGAGCGCCATTCCACCCCATCAAGACTAACCTTGTCAGCATCCCAATAGTTTGGATTTTTCTTTAGGATCACTCGGTCACCGCGCCGCCATTCGTCAACCATAAAGGCGCCCGAACCAACCGGCATTTCTGCAAATGCCTCTTCGCCCATTGCCTCCATTGCGGCCTTCGACACAATCGACGCCCCTGGCATCGCCAGTGTTGACAAGAATGGCGCCGAAGGCCCGCTGAGTGTGATCACCAGCGTGTTGGCGTCAGGCGTCTGCATGTCCTTGATGATTTTGTAGCTGTCCGACCACAGCGAAAGTTCGTTGTCGCGGATGCGGGTCAGGGAATAGGCAACATCGGCTGCCGTCAAATCTGTCCCGTCCGAGAATTTGGCAGGCCGCAGGAGAAACGTGTAGGTCAAGCCATCAGGCGAAATATCCCAGCTTTTGGCAATGCCAGGCACAAGTGCCTCGCCCTTATTATCAACCCGCACCAAAACATCAAAGACATTGGAAAGCACCCAGAAATCAATGTTCTGCGCTGTGGCGATGGGATCAAAGGTGGTGCCATCCTCGCGGCGGCCAATCGTCAGCACGCCCTGCGCTTCGGCGTAAGCAACCGCCGTTGTTGATAACGCAAGGCCCAAAAGCGCGGCCTTTGTCCAGTTTCTAATCATAGTGTAAGCTCCGGTTGGTTAAGGGCAGGGGTGCCGCCGTTGATGGGGCGATCTGGGTCTATATCGGGGATCGCCGCAATCAAGGCGGCGGTATAGGCAGTTTTCGGATGATCAAAGACCTGTTGCGACGTGCCATCTTCGACAACCTCACCGTAGTGCATCACCACCACCCGTTCGCAAAGATTGCGCACAATCGCCAAATCATGCGCGATAAAGATCAGCGTTAGCCCACTGTGGGCCGTCAGTTGGCGAAACAGATCTACGATTTGGGCCTGAATCGTCACGTCCAGTGCCGCCACACATTCATCTGCGATGATGACGCGCGGATTGACTGCCAGCGCGCGCGCAATCCCTGCACGTTGACATTGCCCACCTGACAGGCTGCGCGGCCGACGGGTGGCGAAGCTTCGATCCAGCCCAACCATCTCCAACAGTTCGGCAACGCGCGGTTGAATTTTGGCTTCCGGAGTCTCGCCTTGGCTGCGCAGCACCTCTGCCAGCGTCTCACCCACGGTCATGCGCGGGTTGAGCGAGTTGAAAGGATCTTGAAACACCATCGCGGCGTCAGAGCGTAAACGCCGCAAAGTTGCAGTCCGATCTTGCGTCAAATCCAGGCCATCAAAGACAACTTTCCCTGATGAAATCGGCGTTAACCCCAACATTGCGCGGGCCAGTGTGCTTTTGCCAGAGCCGGATTCGCCCACTATCCCCACTGTTTCTCCCGGCCAGATGCGCAAGGAAACCGCCTTAACCGCCCTCAATTCTTTTCCCTTGCGCAACAAACCGCCGCCTTGGGCAAAGCGCACCTCCAGATCGCGCAGCTCAAACACAGGTTGATGCGCGCGGTCCGGCGGCAGGTGTTCACCCGCAGTTGTCACCGACGGGTGCGCGGCAATCAGCGCTTGGGTATAGGGATGCTGAGGTGCGGCCAGCAATGCGCGTTTTTCGCCCTGCTCTACCACGTGGCCATCGCGCATCACCGCGATACGGTCACAGGTCTGGGCCACCACGCCCAGGTCATGGGTGATCAATACGATCGACAAGCCGCGGCTGTCACGCAGATCCATGAGCAGTCGCAGAATTTGGGCCTGAATGGTCACGTCTAACGCCGTGGTCGGCTCATCCGCGATCAGAATTTCTGGGTCACAAGCTAGCGCCACCGCGATCATCGCCCGTTGTCTCATCCCGCCCGAGAACTGATGCGCATGACTGTCATAGGCTCGTTCTGGATCGGGAAACCCCACCTGCGTCAGCAGACCAATTGCCTCGGCCTTGGCTGCCGCAACGCCTAGACCCTTGTGGTGGATCAGCCCCTCACTGATTTGCCCACCAATCCGCATGACTGGATCCAGATGACTGGTCGGGTTCTGAAAAATCATCCCAATCCGCCGACCGCGCACCGTTTGCATCTGCGCCAGATCTAAAACCTGTCCCTCGATCATCACTGAGCCATGCGTGACTTGCAATTGGCGTGACGGCAGCAACCCCATCACCGCGCGGCAGAGCAAACTCTTGCCCGAACCACTTTCGCCCACCAGCCCCAAAATCTCGCCCTTGTTCAGCGAAACTGAAATATCATCCAGCAAAATCCGCGCCTCATCGTCCCCCCGGAAGACCACCGACAGGCCATCAATCTGCAGATGCGGGATCATTCACGCACCCCCATGAGGTCGGCAAGTGCATCCCCCGTCAATGAAAAGCCAAAGGCCAAAACTACAATGGCAAGGCCCGGAAACAACGTGATCCACCACGCTTGCGTCATAAATCCCTGCGCCTCCGCGACCATCACCCCCCACTCGGCCAGCGGCGGTTGCACGCCCAAGCCAAGATAGCTGATGGACGCACCGCTCAGCAGAACCAGCACGGCATCCGACATGACAAAGACCAGCGACCCAGCCAGCGCATTCGGCAAAAGATGGCGAAACATGATCCTTGTGCGCGAAAACCCAAGGCTTGCTGCCGCCACGGCAAAATCCTGTGTCTTTAGAACCAAAATTTGCGCGCGTATCAGCCGTGCATAGCTGACCCATCCCACCAGTGCCATCGCGATGTAGAAACTGCTGAGGCCCGGTCCCAGAATAGAGATGATCGACAACATCAACACCAGAAATGGAAAGGCCAAAACCACATCAATGATCCGCATAAACATCACATCGACCCAGCCACCAAAAAAACCCGCCAAGGTGCCGACGACCGTGCCGATCAGGAACGGAAATACGACACCGATCACCGCCATCTGCAAGTCGATCCGCGCGCCCCAGACCACCCGCGACAGCACATCACGGCCAAAGTTGTCAGTGCCAAACGGATGCGCCGGCGACGGCGCCATCAAGCGGGCAGTGCCATCTTGAAAGATCGGATCATAGGGTGCGGCATAGGGTGCCATAAACGCAAGGATCACAAAAGCCGCAAGGATGCCCACGCCCGCCACGAGCATTCTGCGCCGCCCAAACCGCGCGCCCCACCGCCGCACGAAGACAGTATTTGCTGGCACACTCAAAGCTCAATCCTTGGGTCCAGCGCCACTGTGATGATATCAGCGACAAAATTGATCAACACTGTGGCGACGGCGAATGTAAGCGCCACGCCTTGCACCACCATATAATCGCGACTGAAAATCCCACGCACCATAAGCTGGCCCAAACCTGGAAGCGCGAAGACGCTTTCCACCACCACGGTGCCGCCAATCAACCAGCCGATGTTAATCGCCAAAAGGTTAATCGTGGGCACCAACGCATTGGGCACCACATGCCGCCAAAACACAATGTTTTCGGACATGCCTCGCGCCCGCGCGGCTGTGGCGATATCAGATTGCAGCCCTGCTACCATTCCCGCACGTAACGAGCGCGTCAGAACTGCCGACAGCGACAGCGCAATAGTCAACCCCGGCAACACCAGATGCGTCAGCTTATCGAACAACGTCTCGCCGTAACCCGACACTGGCAACCAATCCAGCTTGACGGAAAACAGGATGATCAGCATCGCCCCCAACCAAAACGACGGAAACCCTATGCCTGCCGTGGACAGCACACGCACAGTATGATCGGCGACTGTGCCCTGCCGCCGCGCCGAAATCGCTGCAAAAGGCACCGCGATCAGCAGCGCCAGCACAACACCCGCCAGCACCAATGCGAGGGTCGGCTCCACCCGCGTTGCGATCAACCGCAGCACGTCAATCTTATAGAGCGTTGATTTGCCCATCTCGCCCGCGCCAAGATTCTTTAAAAAGTACAAATATTGCGTCCACATCGGTT
The DNA here is from genome assembly GCF_001294535.1 of Cypionkella psychrotolerans. Classification (GTDB taxonomy): domain Bacteria; phylum Pseudomonadota; class Alphaproteobacteria; order Rhodobacterales; family Rhodobacteraceae; genus Cypionkella; species Cypionkella psychrotolerans. The sequence continues at coordinate 31,580 of NZ_LGIC01000077.1, forward strand.
CGTCCAAGCCATACTGGGCACGGATATTGGCGATCGCAGTGGGCGTCGCCCGTGTGCCCAGCAATATTCGCGCAGGATCGCCTGGGATTAGTCGAACCAGCACAAAAGTCACCACTGAGATTCCAAACAAAACCGGCAGAAACTGCAGCGGCCGGAACAAGACAAAGCGATAGCGGTGCATGGTCCTCGACCCTTCTGGCCATAAATGTTTGCAAAAAAGCAAACTCTCTCTGCGCTACACTATTCAAGCCAGTGAGTTTCCAGCAAGTGTGACGTGCAGCATTTTAGCAACGTATCGGCATTCCCCCTTGCAGGACCGGCTCAGTTGACAAAAAGCCGATCAACGATCTACCTGTTCCATCCCGGCACATTGCATCGACCCTCGCCGTCTGCCACTGTTCATCGCAAGGTCTGCGCTTCGTGATCTGATCGCCGGGTTGCATTCTGATGCCAACGGGGTGCAGGCGGCATGATGATCTCACTGCACAAGAACGCGACCACGACGCCGGGCATCCGTCAGCGGCTGTCTGGGAGCGATGAACCTGCATCGGTCCTGGCGCTGCGCTATGGGGTTAGCGAGGAGACTGCGCGCAAGTGGAAGCGGCGCGACAGCGTTCAGGACCTGTCCGCCACTCCGCACACTCTCCAAACGACCCTGACGCCCGCCCAGGAGGCCGTGGTTGTCGAATTGCGCCGCCTGCTGCTGCTGCCGCTCGACGATCTTCTGGCGGTAACACGGGAGTTTCTGAACCCTGATGTGTCGCGGTCTGGCCTGGATCGCTGCTTGCGGCGGCACGGCGTGAGCAATCTCAAGGAGTTGTTGCCCAAGACCAGCCCCGAGCCGCGCAAAAGCTTCAAGACCTATGAGCCCGGCTTTCTGCATGTCGATGTGAAATATCTGCCGCAGATGGCGGACGAAACCACCCGGCGCTATCTGTTCGTGGCCATCGACAGGGCGACACGCTGGGTGTTCGTGCGCATCCTGCCCGCCAAGACCGCAGCCAATGCCCGCCGGTTCCTACGCGATTTGCACCGGTCCTGCCCGAATAAGATCGCCAAGATATTGACGATAACGGAAAAGAGTTCACCGATCGGCTCTTTGCTTCCCGGGCACGCGCCGCCTCGGGGGAGCATGAGTTCGACCAGCTCTGCGCCGAGCTTGGTATCGAACCTCGGCTGACCCCGCCGAAATCGCCCCAGACCAACGGCATGGTCGAACGCTTCAACGGACGCATCGCCGATGCGCTAAAAACCAACCGCTTCGACAGTGCCCTCGACCTGAGCAGACCTCATGCGATACGTCGCACTCTACAACACCCAGTTGCCGCAGTCAGTCCTTGGGATCCGAACGCCGATGCAGGCCATGAAGGACTGGCACAAGTCCTACCCCCACGACTTCGTAAATCACCGGGTAACCTTCCGGGACGCGACAGCTACCCGCCGTCGAAACGCACTGGATAGCAAGCAGGCAGATCCTGGGCACCTGCGGCTTCGGCCAATATAGTACGCGCCTGATCTTCGGATTGGCGGGCCGTATTGATGCAGATCCCCATGCAACGAATCGTAGGCGAGACCTTGCGGCCAAGGAGCGTCGCCGGCTCGATAATTTCGGCGATGCTGCTGGCTTGGGGGCCCGGAAAACCCAACAGATCCGTTCTGCCCGCTTCATGCCAGACCACAAAGGTACCAGGCTGAACACCGTGCAACAATCCCCGTGAGACACCGGCATAGGCTGGATGGACCAGCGATCATTGGTCTCCAACGATGTCCCAATGGTCGTCGCTGGCGGATGGGGTCAGCGCTTTAACTGCGCCGGCAAGGAAGTGTGATACAATGACATCAACGACGATCCCGTGGCCGTCAATCAGCACACCGGTTTGACCTGTGGCGCGGAAGGTCGCAGGAATGCCGCGCCTGACCAGCTCGCGATGAATAGGGAGGGCTGAATACTTCTTGCCCACTGCACAATCCGTGCCCACCAACAACACCCGATGACCAGATCTTGGAAGACCTGTTGCCACGGGGAACGAGCCATCGAAAAATCGCACGTCATGCAGATTTTATCCGGTGCCGTTGGCCACATCGGCCAATTCGGAAAGGCTGCGCAGCGGCACATGCAATCCCGACGCGACGTCCAGCCCTTCCTCCATCGCCTCTGCAGTTCGCGCCACCCAATGTGCGGGAATTTGCCCGCCCTGAGGCGATGTGCCGATCCCCAACGTCTTTGCCCCTGATGCTGCAGCCTTTTTGAGGTCCATATCCGGCAGGCCCAGATCTGCGGTAAAGCCCGGCTTTCGCAACTGTGCAAGGCAGCGTTCAGGCCCCAGAAAGCTAGGCCTGCTAGGGTTTGGTCATTTCTGCCATGGCTGTGTCGCCCAAATAGAGCAGATAGGCGGCGCGAATGGGGCTACCACCGCGGAGTCGCGTCGAAACCAAAATGCACTGCGTGAAACTGCTGGGCCAGCACCTCATGGCGCGGGACTTCGACCGTCAGGTGGCGGAGTTCCAGGTTCGTGTTGCCGTGCTGAACGGCTACACCACGCTCGGCATCCCAGTCACAAAGGTCGTGGGATAAGTCTGTCTGGAGATAGGGGAAGTCCGGCCGTCAACCGATTTGTGCATGTATGGATGCCCCCGTTCGTGCAAGTGGTTTTTTGAACGGCGTGAGCGCGTGATCGGGTGCGGTCATGTATCAGGCCTCATGTTGCGGCGATTGACACAGCCGCGGGCCGGTATGACGATGCGCGGATCAGAAGCAGATCAACAGACCGAGCTCGTTAGCTCCAGCACAAATACTGCTTTCTCTGACCCGGACCTTGTCGATCCTTTGCCCTTACTGTTCAGTGACCTACTCACACTCCCGACGTGCCGGGGCGGAATGGAAAGCGCAGTGCGCCTATACCATTGTCGCCGCCGGGTTCCGGTAATCTTCTTGTTTCGTCATCATAGCCCAAAGGCCACAGGCCATTTTGTTGGCAAGTGCAATCGCTACGACCATGCGAGGCTTTCGAGCCCGCATGCGCGTCAGCCAGCCATTGTTCGGGGTGCCAAACCGCTCGACTGCCTGCAGAACGGCCATGGCGCCCGAGACCAAGAGCGTGCGGATGTCACGCTGCCCCATCTTCGACGTCTTGCCCATCCGGGCTTTACCGCCCGTCGAGTGCTGTTTTGGCACAAGCCCAAGCCAGGCCGCAAAGTCGCGCCGGCGCCGGAAGGTCGCCAGATCAGGTGCGAATGTCTCGATCGCAAGCGCCGTGATCGGTCTCACGCCCGGCATGGTTTGGAACCGCCTCGCCACATCGGCCTCTTTGGCAGCAGCCCTCATCTTCTGGTCAAGCTCCGCAGCCCTGGCATTCAGCCCTTCAATCTGTGCCAGATACATCTGACCCAGGTCCCGGACACCCCCAGGAAAAGCGGTGTTGCTGTCTTCAATCGCATCAGCCAAGCGCTTGAGCTGAGCTGTCCCCGTCGCCGCTACCAATCCGTGCTCAGCCAAGTGCCCGCGCAGAGCATTGATCAACTGTGTGCGCTGGCCGACGAACATCTGCCGCGTGCGAAATAGCATGGCGCGCGCCTGTTGGTCTTCCGTCTTCACCGCGACAAACCGCATGGTCGGGCGCAACGCCGCTTCGACAATGGCCTCAGCGTCCGCGGCGTCATTCTTCTCTGGTTGCCGCCCTTGGTGCAAGTCGCTTTTGACCTGTCGTGGTTGGTGATCGAATGCGTTCTTCTCTCAGGCCTTTTGGATTGCGGCCGTTCAAGAAGCCGCTGGCCAGGATGGTGATCTGCGGATCAGGTCCATATCTTCTGCAAGAGCTTTTCGGCTCAAGAATGACGTCTGGTTTTCCCGATCCAGATCTTTTCGATCATTGCGCCCATTCAGGTCATCGACTTCTCACACCTCCTTCACCGACACTAGCTCACATGGGGTTTGTAACCCTCATGCAGAAACCGCTCGCGCCGGATCTCGATAGTCTTCGTGCTTTGTCATCATTGCCCAGATTGCCCGTGCCATCTTGTTGGCCAGCGCGATGGCGACCAGCATGAGGGGCGTTCGATGGAGTAGGCGTGCCAGCCATGAGTCCTGATGGATCGACTTTCGGGCCAACACTGTCAGACGCGACATGGCACCGATGATCAGCAGATATCTGATGTCAGTCTGGCCGGCTTTCGAGATGCGTCCCAAGCGTTCCTTCCCGCCAGAGGAGTATTGGCGCGGCACGAGGCCGAGCCAGGCCGCAAAGTCTCGCCCGCGCTTGAAGCTGTCCATAGGTGGAGCAAAGCTGCTGATGGCCAACGCGGTCTGTGGCCCCACGCCAGGCATCGTCTGCAGTCGACGCGCTGTATCATTTGCCCCGGCAAAAGACCGGGCTTTTGTCGTTTTCGCTTCGATCCGCGCTGTCTGCTCAGATATCTGTTCAAGCAAATCATGGCACTCCTCGCGCATCAGCGCCGGCAGATCGCTGGCAGGATCTGCGAGGACAGCTTCGATCCGCCTGAGGTGCGCGATACCTTTCGGAAAGACATGACCAAATTCATATAGCACCGAACGCAGAGCGTTCACGAGTTCGGTGCGCTGATGAAGAAGCCGTTCGCGTGCGCGGAAAAGCACCGCACAGGCTTGCTGATCTTCCGACTTCGGCTCGACAAAACGCATCTCGGGACGCTGTGCAGCCACGACGATCGCCTCGGCGTCAGCAGCATCGTTTTTCTGCCGCTTCACGAAAGGTCGGACATATTGCGGCGCGATCAACCGGACCTCGTGGCCAAGCTTGACCATCTCGCGCGCCCAGTAGCTCGCGCTGCCACAGGCCTCCAGCACCACGACGGCAGGTTCGTGCTTCGCCATGAAATCCCGAAATTGGACCCGCGTCACCTTCTTGCGAAACTTCAAGTGCCCGGCCATGCTGGCCACATGAAGCTGGAAGACGCTCTTTGCCAGATCCACACCGATCATTGTATCCTTCATTTGCCGTCCTCTCCTTTGCGTGGCGTTGAACACCACAACCTTGGCACATTGCGATGCCGTCTGGGGAGGGCGGCAACCATCCCATCTTCTGACGCTTGACGAATGGCTTCACGTAGACCGGCGGGATCAAGCGCACGGAATGGCCAAGCTTCTCGAGTTCGCGCCATCAACAGAGCCCTTCGCATCTCTACTCAGACTTGACACACATTATGCCCAAAATGTCGTCACTATTCACCAATAATTATGCATTTTCACAAAAATGCCAAACACTTTCGTCTGCGCCGTCCGTCAGACTACTGACAACACTCCCTTGAAAAGAAGAAGGAAACTTTCATGTCTTTCAGCAAAGTCGCGGTCCTAGGTCTTGGCAAGGTCGGTCATCTAGCTGCCGAACTTTTGGCGAATGCCGGCTTTCAGGTGACGGGTATCGACGCCCGCCCGATCACAGCCCCCTTTACCACCAAAACGGTTGATTTGGCCAATAAAGCCGACCTTGCCGCTATTTTGAAAGGGCAAGACGCCGTGCTATCCTGCCTGCCGTTTCATTTGAACATCGGGGTTTCAAGTATCGCACATGGGCTTGGGCTGCATTACTTCGATTTGACCGAAGACGTGCCTACCACACGGCATATCCAAGAATTAAGCAAAACCTCCAAGGGTTTGATGGCGCCACAATGCGGCCTTGCGCCGGGGTTTGTCGGCATTGTTGCGGCAGATCTTGCCAACCAGTTTGAAAAACTCCGCTCGATCCGACTGCGCGTTGGCGCTCTGCCGCAAAACCCCACAGGGCATTTGGGCTATGCGTTCAACTGGTCGCCTGAAGGTGTGGTCAACGAGTATCTCAACGATTGCGAGGTCATTGAAGAAGGTGTTCTAAAATCTGTTTCCGCAATGGAATGGCTGGAGACAATCTACGTCGATGGCATGGGGCTTGAGGCTTTTACCACATCGGGCGGCCTTGGCACGATGTGCGAAACCTACGCCGACCGGATTGAAAACCTTGATTATAAAACCATGCGGTATCCGGGCCATATGAAGTTGATGAATTTCTTCTTTCACGAACTTCTGATGCGCGAAAACCGCGCTGAGGCTGGGCGGATTCTGACCAATGCTAAGCCGCCGGTTGACGATGATGTAGTCTATGTCCACGTTGCCGCCGAAGGCTGGACTGATGGGTCGCTTCGCCGCAAGGAATTTGTGCGTGCCTATTATCCGTTGGAAATTGCGGGAAAAAGCCGCACCGCGATTGCTTGGACAACATCGGCGTCGGTGGTGGCGGTGATCGAGATGGTCAGGGCTGGCGCCTTGCCGCAGCAGGGCTTTCTTAAACAGGAAGAAATCCCGTTTGCGCCGTATCTGGCCACCGAAACCGGCAATTACTACAACATAGGGCACAAAAGACGCCACGCATAGGCGGTTCAAGGGTTTTGCGGTCGATCGGAAAGTTAAGCAGGACGGCAAGCGTGAAGGAGCCGATGATCCGCTGCTACGAGTAAATCCGCCTGTAGCCAGAACCCGATCACAGCATTGAAACCCGCGGCTTTAGGGCAGCGAGGAGATGAGCCGCTTCTTCTTCATCCGCAACGCCATCGATCTAGGGTTTGCGCTGGAACCCATCCGCGACATGACGCTTTTGTCGCGTTCGCCCGCTCAATCGTGAGCAGCAGCAGACTAGATCGCCAAGGTACCAGAACTAGGGTCAGGTTTCGGTAGCGGGGACGTCTCAGGCAAGCGATTTTTGACATAGACATCCGACTGCCTGATTGCGGATTTGATCACAGTTTCTTTCTGAGCCGTACTACTTATTGCTGCTGTCTTCGCCTAAGATCACCCTGGGTGCATGCTTCGGTCCGTGGTCAGCGCGATGGCTGCGAACATGATGCTGGTTCAAATGCTGTTCCGATGTGCCCATCTCATAGGCGTGCTCAATGTTGGTCCGAAACAGTCCGGGGCACGACATCATTGGAACCACGTCCCTAGAGGACCTCGAAGGCCTGGAGTCAGGCTGGCGACGGCAGGGAACGCAATTGTTTAGACCGCATGAGCCACGGCAGTGGCTGATCGGAAGTCTGTGTAATCAACCAACATCCGGTGCAGGATCACCCCGATACGCCGGGCTAGCGCGATCATGGCGCGCTTACCACCACGACGATGGGCTACCTACGCTGCCCATGTTCTCAGCCACGTCGAACGCCCGCGCTGCAACATCACGGCCGCAGCCCGACACAGCGCGCGACGGAGGTTGACATCACCTACTTTGGTAGTGCCGCCGGAGACATCGCGTTCGCCCGACTGGTTGCGCGAGGACATCATGCCGACCCACGGGCCAACATTCTTGGAAGATGTAACGAGACGAGGCTGAAACCGACTTGATGTGCATTTCTCAAGCCCTGACGCCTTTTGAAATTAACCGTTTCAGGTTGGACTAAAAGCTTGATAGGCTGTTAGGAAGATCTGGTTCTCGGCAGGGTTGCCCAATGTCATATGTGGGTATTTTGCACGCAATCCCTCAAATTGCCGTTGCGCCTGTTGCAGAGCCGCAGTCATGTCCATCCCAGCGACTTGGCCTAAATACATTGACAATCTGCCATCGACAAAAGCCACGCGCGTGACCCGACCGCTGGCGTCCAGAACAAGCATTCGGATCGGTACATCAGGGCATCGGCAATATCAAAAACGGCGATATCGGCCATTGCTCCAACCGCGATCCGCCCCAGATCGGGCCTGCGCAGCGCCGCTGCAGATGCTCGGGTGCAGTTTCGGTCTGGGTATCGTCTGCAATTCGGGCCATCGTTACGCCATGATCGACGTAACGCTGCAGGTCAGTATCGGTCGCGACTGTGGCATGAGGGGCGATCAGTTGATCGGACAATGCGCCAAATCCGGCCAGCCATTTTGGCGCAGTGGTGTCGTGAAGGGCGGCCACCGTATCGCGCTCCATTTCGCCTTGCGCAATACGCAGGCGGACCGGAACATCCAGACCACGCGCGGTATCCATGATGACGACAAGCAGAGCCATGGCGCAGGTTTTCACGAGGTCAGGGGCCAGCATGCCTTGGATCAGCCCGTCATGTCGGCCTGCTTGATCCTGCACAAATTTGGTGGCCTCCTCCAACCCGGTAAAACCGCGCGCCTCGTCAAAGCGGGGCTCTATCTTGCCCGGTGCGGTCAAACCATGCCCCCTGACCGATAGGTCGGACCAAGCCAGGCGCGCAAGCCAAGCTGCCCCGCCGCATCCGCCGCCGCCACGAACTCGGCCGGTGTTTCTCCCCAAGCGCGGTAAAACAACGAAGCGACAAGCATAGCCGAGGTGGCGCCGTTGCAGAGGAGCTGGGCAAAGCTATAGCGTTTTTGAAAGGCCAGTTCTTCGGGTAAATACATCTCATAGGGGCCGCTCGCTATCGACGTAGGATTGCGGCCAAACCCTGCCCTTTGCCCAACCCGGACCGCAGAAAACACCCAATGTCGTGGTATCAAGGTCTGACAACGCATCCAGATCAATGAAGCTCGGTTATATCAACACATCCCTCAGATCGAGCCGCCGTGCCACTTCGCCTTCAAACCGCGGGCCAACATAGAGGATACGGTCATGCTCGATCACCACTTCGCCGTTTTCCAAAAACCGGTGAACGCCACTTTGATTGGTCACAATCCAACAAGCGGATAGCGCGGTGCGGCCGGATGGGCGCAGGCCAAGCGTCAAATTGGCAAGCGTCATTATGTCCCTCTTAATCTGCGTTCCCGAAAATTTGACAGCCCCGCCTTGTGGCGTCAATCCAGCAGCCATGTTGACCCAGAAAATCGCCTCAGCTAGCACTTAGGAACATGGCTTTGGAGGGGAGAAATGGTTCCGTTGATTGGCGTCACAAGTTATGGTCGGTTGGAAAAAACAGTCATAAACCCGCCGGATACTGCGCATTATCTAGTTGCCGCAACCTATGTAGATGCCGTGCGTTACGCAGGCGGTGCGCCAATTGTTCTACCGGGGGAAGAGCCACATTTGGCACGTTGGCTAGATGTGTTGGACGGGATTGTGTTTTCGGGTGGCTGCGATTTGGACCCCACGCTTTTTGGCGGCAACGCGCAGCACCCCGCCCTGGACGGTGCCCACGCCGATCGTGATCGTGCCGACCTTGCACTTGCCCATGCCGTGATCGCGCGGGGCCTGCCTGCCCTGTTCATTTGTCGCGGGATTCAGGTCTTGAACGTAGCCTTGGGCGGCACTTTGCATGAACACATCGACGATCCGAACGCCCTGCACCAAACTCCAAAGGGCGCTGCTGCTTTTTGGGCGCGCGAACGGGTAGAAATTGCCAAAGGCACCGCCCTGTCAACGCTGCTGGGGCGAAAGGACATGACGGTTTCCTCTTCGCATCACCAAGCTATCGCGACATTGGCGCCCGCCTTGCGCATTGCCGCCACGGCGAGCGATGGGGTGATTGAGGCTGTCGAGTTGGACGGCCATCCTTTCCTTTTGGGCGTCCAGTGGCACCCCGAGGTAGACATGGCGAAGGATCCGATCCAACGATCCCTGTTTGACGGGTTTATCGCCGCTGCATCCGCCCACGCTGACAGGAAAAGCCAATGACCCTCCACCCTCTTTACCCGCCGATTGAAACCTATGCGACGGGGATAATCGATGTCGGCGATGGCGACATGGTTCGGTATGAGGCTTGCGGTACCAAAAGCGCGACCCCAGCCGTGGTGCTGCATGGCGGGCCGAGCGGCAGTATGACCGCAACCCAACGACGGTTCTTTGACCCTGCCCGCTACGGCGTTTTTTTGTTTGATCAACGCGGTTGCGGCGGCTCCACTCGCCACGCGGGCCTCACGGCGAATATAACTTGGCATCTGGTGGCCGATATTGAACGCCTGCGCAACTTGTGCGGGGGCGAAAAATGGGTGGTGTTTGGCGGCTCGTGGGGGTCCACGCTTGCGCTGGCCTATGTGCAGAGCTATCCCGACCGGATGTCAGCGCTCATCTTGCGCGGCATCTACACCTTGACCAAAGCCGAACTTGCGTGGATTTACCAGCACGGAGTGTTGCAGATGTTTCCCGACAAATGGGCCGCGTATCAGGCCACCATTCCTGCCGAGGAACACGACGACATGATCGCGGCCTATCACCACCGTTTGACGCGCGGCGACTTGGCAGCACAGCAAACGGCAGCGCTGGCATGGACCCGGTGGGAGGCTGGCACCGTCACCCTGCTGTCTGACCCCGCGCTGAGCAGTGAACTTGCTGGCCCTGCCCTTGCATTGGCTTTTGCGCGGCTGGAAAATCACTATTTCACCTATGATTGCTGGCTTAAAGAAGGGCAGATGATCGCCAATGCCCATTTGATGCAGGGCATTCCCGGCGTCATTGTGCATGGGCGATATGACATGCCCTGCCTGGCGCACTATGCCTATGATTTGCACCGCGCATGCCTCGAGGCGAATTTGCCCCTGATCGAAGGGGCGAGCCATTCGGCAACCGAACCCTTCATTCTTGACGCGTTGATAGCGGCAAGTGACCAATTTGTGGGAATAAAATGACCCAAAGCTATGACCTGATTTTGCACGATGTCACCTTATATGACGGCACTGGCGGGCCCGCGCGCGTGGCAAGCGTAGCGGTTGCAAAAGGGCGGATCGCACTTATCGCCGACAGCCTCTCAGCCCCCGCGCTTTCTGAGGTGGACGGCACCGGACTTTCCCTGTCGCCGGGGTTTATCGACGTTCACACCCACGACGATCGCGCGGTATTGGCGACCGATATGGCGGCGAAACTAACCCAAGGTGTGACGACCGTGGTAGTCGGCAATTGCGGTATCTCGCTTGGCCCTTTGCCGGGGCAACGCGCCGTTGTGCCACCGTTGGACCTGATCGCCCGCGGGCCGGGCGATTTGTTCGCCCGCTTTGGCGATTATCTGCAAGCTGTCACCGATGCCGGCCCTGCAGTTAATATGGTGGCCCTGGTCGGCCATTCCACCCTTCGCTTAGCCTGCATGGACAGACTTGACCGCGCCGCCACTACAAATGAAGCGCATGCCATGCGTGGACTGCTAGACCAAGCGCTGAACGACGGCGCCATTGGTCTGTCAACCGGGCTATATTATCAACCCGCCCACGCCGCATCACTGGCGGAACTGCTGACCGTGGCCGAGCCCCTTGCTCGATATAACGGCCTGTACACCACTCACCTGCGGGATGAGGCGGACGGTGTTCTGGACGCGATGGAAGAAGCGTTTGAAATTGGGAGGGGGGTGGATGTGCCCGTGGTGTTGTCACATCACAAAGTTACCGACGAACGCAATCGGGGCCGAACAGCGATCACACTGCCAGTCATTGCGGCGCGCGCGGCAGAGCAACCTGTGACGCTGGACGTCTATCCCTATAACGCGTCCTCCACCGTGCTGGAGGCGAAACGCGCCACCGAAGTTGAGCGGATCATCATCACCTGGTCCAAGGCGCGGCCCGATTTGGCCGGACGCGAATTGGCCGACATCGCCGCGGAAATGGGCTGTAGCCGCCCCGAGGCGGTGGCCCGTTTGCAACCCGCTGGTGCCGTCTATTTTTCGATGGCCGAAGAAGACGTGCGCCGCGTGTTGCAGTTCCCGTTGACGATGGTCGGGTCAGACGGTCTGCCACATGATGTGCGCCCGCACCCCCGCCTTTGGGGCACCTTCCCACGCGTCTTGGGCCACTATGTCCGTGAGGTCGGCTTGTTCGGTTTGGCAGAGGCATTGCGCCGCATGACCACCCTGCCCGCTGCCCGGTTTGGTCTGAACGGTCGTGGCGTGCTGCGAGAAGGGGCCTGTGCCGATCTGGTGTTGTTTGATCCAAAAACCATCGCGGACGTCGCTGATTTCGCGGCGCCGACCCAACCTTCGGCGGGCATTCGTTCCGTCTGGGTCAATGGTCAAGAGGCCTGCCGCGACGGCGTCGTCACGGGCGCGCGCGCGGGCCGTGTGTTGCGGAATAGTGATCTTGCGCCAAAGGATTTTAGCTAAACACCGCCATGCCTGCGCGTGCCACCTTTTCGGCAAGCCCCTGCTGCGGTTGGATGGAATTGTGCAGCACCGCTAGCCCCCAGCTCGGCCCCTGCAACATTGCTTGCCCGCGGTCCATGCGTCGCATAACCCGCACGGTTTCACGTAGTGCAAGCGCATCATGTGACACCGCAATCAATCCCGCGTCCACCTCTGGGCTGGGGTCGATCACCTGTGCCAATGCCAGATCCGGGGCTTTCCCCGCCTCCAGCAAACGTAGCGCCGCGATGTTAAGTGGCACACCGTCCTCGCCTGCATGATCTGGCCGACGATGCCCCGTGACCAGCCCGCTCTGACCAACCGCCAAGTACTGCGATAGGGGCACCGCACGGTCTGGCCCGGAGGTGATGACGCCCGCAACCTGCGCCTGTGCCATAAGGCCCAACACCCCGTTTTCAACCCATTCGGAGCGAATGCATTGCAAACCGCCGCGCTGGCATTCAAGCGTAAGCGGCCCCCCTGACAGAATTGCAGCAAAAACCGCAAAGCCCCCCACTTCACCGGCAGACTGTCGTTCTACCTCTGCCCAAGCTGCCAAAACGGCGGCCCCTGCACTGGGGCCGTAGGCGCCAATCCCAATCGTCATTGCGGCACCCTACTGCGGTAAAAGTGCACATTCGGCTGAAAACGGAACCGCGATGAGAAACAACACTCCATCAGAATTTTCTCTTTGATTTTTAGGAATTAGCAACGCAGTATCATAAAAATTCTCCCCGTCCAAGGAAGCTTAGGAATGTCCAACCCGCCAGTTTGTGCTGATACAATTTTGTATAATGGATCTATATGGCGCGGCTTTGATGATGGGGTTTGCACCGCTTTGGCCATCTGGCAAGGCCGTATTCTCGCGAACGGAACCGATGCCGAAATGTTGGCGCTGCGCGGGCCTCTGACCAAGGTAATCGACCTTCAGGGTCGCTTTGCCACGCCTGGGCTGAATGACAACCACCTGCATCTGATGCCGCTTGGCATCTCCATGGGCTGGGTAGATGCCAGCCCTGGTGCCGCCCCAACCTTGGCCGCATTGCAAGTCGCGTTGCGCGAGCGGGCGGCGACCCAACCAAAAGGCAGCTGGGTGATTGCGCGCGGCTATGACCAAGTGAAGCTGGACATCGGACGCCACCCTGACCGCAATGAATTAGACGCCGCATGCCCCGACCATCCGGTTGTGCTGATCCGGGCGTGTGGCCATGTGACGCTGGGCAATTCGCTTGCACTGGATATGGCCGGGGTCACATTTGACACGCCAGTACCGTCGGGCGGGGTGATTGAAAAGATCAATGGCCGCCTCACAGGGCTTTTTGCTGAAAACGCCCAAGGTTTGCTACGCAGTGCAGCGCCGCCGCCGTCTGTCGAAGATTTGATCGCTGCGGCAGAGCGCGCGGGGAACTACCTGCTAAGCCAAGGCATCACATCTTGCATGGATGCGGCCGTGGGCATGATCACCGGGTTTTCAGAAATTCATGCATATCATCTGGCCTTGCGTGATGGCCGCTTGCCCGTTCGCGTCTGGCAGGTGCTGCTGGGTGACCCCGGAAAATCCATCGTGCAAGAGTGTTTTGACGCAGGGCTTGTGTCGGGCGTTGGCTGCGACATGCTGCGGGTTGGCGCGGTCAAAATCTTCCTCGATGGCTCGGCTGGTGGGCGGACTGCCTGGATGAAAGTGCCCTATCCGGGTGAGGATGCAACGATTGGCGTTCAGATCCTTGAAACCGAGGTGCTTGAAAAACTGGTGACCGATTATCACGCCATGGGCTACCGTTTGGCCTGCCATGCCATTGGAGATGCCGCGATTGAACAACTGATCACCGCCTATGAAACGGTTCAGTTGCCGCAGCGCAACCACAGGATTGAACACTGCGGCTTTTCCGATGCCACCCAGCACAAGCGCATGAAGGCGGCGGGTATTTTGCCCGTGCCGCAGCAAGTGTTTGTCCATGATTTCGGCAACAGCTATATCGTAGTGCTGGGTGAGGAGCGCGCGCGGTCTAGCTATCCGATGCGCACATGGACGGATATGGGGTTTAAGCCATCTACAGGCAGTGATGCGCCGGTGTGCAAGCCTGATCCATGGCCAAACCTGCACAATATGGTGACGCGCGAAACCTGGAACGGCACGGTGATGGACGCAGGCCAACGCCTGACCATGTCCGAGGCCTTGCGCGCCTATACCGAATACAGCGCCCATTCGCAGGAGGCGGACGGGGTGAAGGGGCGGCTCGTGCCAGGCCAATTGGCGGATATCGCAGTATTTTCGCGCGACCTGCTGACAGCCTCCCCAAACGAGGTTTTGCAGGACACGCATTGTACAATGACCCTGCTTGGCGGCAAGATTGTCTATCAAGCCGCAAGCTGACCAAGCGACCGAAAAATCGGATATAACTGGGAGGTATACAACCGATGCTGAAAACCCTGAGACTTAGCGCATTGCTGCTGGCGGCGACGTCCGTCATGGCGCTGGCGCAAGACGTGACCCCGCAATCCGGTGGCACGCTGAACTTTGTGGCGCCCTACGGTTCGAGCTTTGGGACGATGGACATCCACTCTTCACCATCCACCCAAGACGAATTCCCGGCAAAGGCCATTCATCGCAGCCTTTATCAGTGGAATTCCACCGATGGTAAGCCAGAGCTGGAGCTGGCAACCGAGGTGAAGGCATCCGAAGATCGCATGACATACACCTTCTCCTTGCGCCAAGGCGTCACATTCCACGATGGCAGACCCTTCACCGCCGATGACTTGATCTATTCCTATGAACGCATCGCCAAACCGTCAAACGCCTTTCCGGGTGCGCGGTATTTCCAAGATGTCGCAGGCATTGAAGAGTATAAAAGCGGCGCCGCTGAGCATATTTCTGGCCTGAAAAAGATTGACGATAACACGCTGGAAATAACATATACGGTGCCAACCAACCCGGGCTACTCCCTGATGAACACCAACGCCGCAATTTACCCGGCAGGCGCAGGTGAAGACCCAACCTTCATCCAGCACCCAATCGGCCTTGGTCCGTTCAAGTTTGTTGAGAACATCCCCGGTTCCAAGGTCGTTGTCGAGAAATTCGACAAGTTCTACAAAGAAGGCCAGCCTTACCTTGACAAGATCAACGTGGTTTTGCTGGGGGATGCCTCTGCCCGTGATGTAGCGTTCCGCAACAAGGAAATTGACACATCAATCCTTGGGCCAACCCAATATGTTGCCTACCAAGCCGATCCTGAACTGTCGAAAGGCATCTTGGAAGTGGCTGAGGTTTACACACGCCACGTTGGCTTTGACACCAAGAAACCACCCTTCGACAAAAAGGAAGTCCGCGAAGCTTTTGCTCATGCCATCAACACCGATCTCATCATCGATAAGTTGGTCAAGAACAAGGCTTACCGCGCGACGGGCTGGCTGCCGATCTCTTCTCCGTCATATGATCCTGCTGCTGTTCCCGTGACTTACGATGTAGAACTGGCCAAAAAGTTGCTGGCAGATGCGGGCTATCCTGATGGGATCGACGTAGCGATTACAGCCACGCAAAACGAAAGCTGGGGCCTGACCATCGTCGAGGCGATTATCCCCATGTTGAAAGACGCGGGCATTCGGGCGACGGCCGTTCCTGTTGAGGCCTCGGTGCTGGCGGAAGTGGTCCCAAAGGGAGACTTCCAAGCGTTCATGTGGTCCAACCTGTCAGGGCCGGATGATTACGAAGTGCTGAAATGCTTCTATTCCAAAACCCCGCAAAGCGTCTGCAACTATGAAAATTTCAGCAACTCCGAATTCGACAAACTGTTTGAAGCGGCTGGCAAAGAAGCAGACCAAACCAAAAAGAACGACCTGATGCGTCAGGCCAATAACATCCTTCAAGCTGAAGCACCAAGCTGGTTCTTCAACTATAACAAGGCGGTCATGGCCTATCAGCCTTGGGTCCACGGTCTGCAAGCCAATGCGACCGAACTCGCTATCCAGAACTATGAAGATATCTGGATCGACGACACCGCACCTGACTCGCGCAAGTGAGCCTTGCAGTAACCAAAACTCTGCGGCCCTCTCTCAGGGCCGCAGAGCCCAAGAAGGGTTAAGCGATGCTCCGTTTCACCATGCGGCGTTTGTTGCAAATGATCCCGACGATCATCGCAGTGGCGCTGCTCATCTTTGTGATCTTCAGTGTCGTTCCAGGCAGCTTTGCGTCCAGCCTGATGGCCGACGGCAAAACCGCATCCGACCCAGAGCTGTTGGCGCGTCTGAACGAACAGTTCGGGCTGGATAAGCCGGTCTACATCCGGGCTTGGGAATACCTGTCAGGACTTGCACATTTCGACCTTGGGACTTCATTCCGCACCCGCGAACCTGTCCTGGACGTGATTAACGACCGGATCTGGGCCTCGTTGAAACTGTCGATTGCGGCAATGGTCTTCGCCATCGTGATCGGTGTTCCGCTTGGCTTCATCGCGGCACTTCGCCCCGGAAGCGTGCTGGATTCCATCACCATGATTGGCGCGGTGTCTGGCCTGTCGATGCCACAATTCTGGCTAGGCCTTTTGCTGATGTATTTCTTTGCTTTGGTCTTAGGGTGGCTTCCAAGCTTTGGCTACGGGGGCGGCGATCTGAAATATCTGATCCTGCCAGCGATTACCCTTGGTGTCACGCCGCTGGCCCTATTAGCCCGCACAACCCGCGCGGGTGTTCTGGAAATCACGAATGAGGATTTTATCCGCACCGCCCATTCTAAGGGAATGAGCAATTCGCGCGTGATCCGTTGGCATCTGATGCGCAATGTAATGGTTTTAGTTGTCACTACCATCGGCCTTCAATTCGGCTCGATGATGGGACAAGCGGTGGTGATTGAGAAACTCTTTTCATGGCCCGGCATTGGGTCACTGCTGATAGATTCCGTCTCCATCCGCGATATTCCTGTAGTGCAAGGGACCATTTTGGTGATCGTGCTGTGGTTCCTGCTTATCAACACCTTTGTCGATATCATCTATGCCGCAATTGACCCACGGATCAAACAAACATGAGACGATTTAACCTGAACCTTTGGCTGGGTGGTGTCTTGACCCTTTTGGTCATCACAGGTGCGGTGTTTGCTGGATATTTGACCTCGCTAGATCCGGTGTTTGATGCCAATCTTATGCATGCCGAAGAGGCGCCAAATGGACAGTTTTGGTTTGGCACCGATGAACAGGGCCGCGATGTTTACACCCGCGTGTTATACGGCGCCCAGATCTCTCTAACAGTAGGGATCGTCAGCCAGATTATCAATTCCATCATCGGCCTATCGCTGGGCATTTCCGCCGCCTATTGGGGGGGGTGGTGGGATGATTTTGTCAATGGTCTGACCAACGTTATGCTGGCAATCCCCTCGCTCATCTTCGCGCTTGCCATCATGGCGGTCCTTGGGCCGGGCCTTCCCAGCTTGCTGATTGCTCTGGGACTCACAAACTGGTCTTGGACCTGCCGCATAGCACGATCCTCGACCCTATCGCTTAAGGGGCAAGGCTATGTGCAGGCCGCCCAGACGCTAGGATACAGCGACATCCGCATCATGGCCACACAGCTTTTGCCCAATATGGTGGGTCCAATCCTTGTCATTTCCACACTTGGGATCGGGTCAGCAGTGCTGGCTGAGGCGGCGCTGTCCTTCCTTGGCCTTGGCATCCGCCCGCCCTTCCCCAGCTGGGGCAGCATGTTGACCGGCGCACGAGAATTGATCGTAGTAGCTCCCTGGGCCGCAGTTTTTCCGGGCCTTGCGATCTTTATAACCGTGTTGGGCTTTAACCTCTTGGGTGATGGATTGCGTGACTATCTCGACCCCCACATGCGGACCCGCCAATGACCGACACCCCCCTGCTAGAGCTGAAGAACCTGCACGTCGGCATCCCGAAACGCGACGGGTATCTGGACATCGTCAAAGACGTCAGCTTTTCCATCATGCCCGGTGAGGCGTTCGGGTTGGTCGGAGAAAGTGGTTCGGGCAAAAGCCTGACCGCGCTCTCACTGATCCGGCTGTTAAAAAAGCCGCTTAAGGTGTCCAAAGGGCAGATCCTATTCAAAGGCCGCGACCTGCAAACCCTGTCTGACCGCGAGATGCGGGGCCTGCGCGGTGAGCGGATTGCGATGATTTTCCAAGAACCGATGACCGCGCTGAACCCGTTGAAAACCGTGGGCCGTCAGATTGCCGAAATGTTCGTTCTGCACCGGGGCATGGGCTGGGCAGAGGCGGGGCGCAAGGCCGTCGATGCGCTGGCCTCGGTCAAGGTGCCAGCCCCCGAAGAGCGCGTGCTTGCTTACCCGCATCAGATGTCGGGCGGGATGCGTCAGCGGGTGATGATTGCGATTGCGCTGGCCTGTGACCCTGACCTTTTGATCGCGGATGAACCGACAACTGCACTGGATGTGACCGTGCAAGATGAGGTGTTAAAGCTGATCGGCGAACTTTGCGCCGCGCGCGGGACCGCCGTTTTAATGATTTCACATGATTTAGGGGTGATAGCCAATATGTGCCAACGCGTCGGCGTGATGTATTCGGGGCGGCTGGTTGAAGAACGCGATACCTATGATCTGTTTGCCGCACCGCGACACCCCTACACCAAGGGTTTGCTCGGCGCCCTGCCCAGGCTTGGCACTCGCCATGGCGCGGCAGGACGGCAGCGTTTGGTTGATATTGACGGGCTGATAAAAGACCGCGAAGCCTTGCTGCAAGAGTTTTGCTTTCAACCCCGCAATACCATACGCGACCCGCGCTTGCGGGCGGACGGTGCCGCATGACCGTGCCCTTGTTGGAAATCCGCGACTTGCATGTCCAGTTTCCGGTGGGAGGCTCTCTGCTGGGCCACAACAAACGCCTATTGCGGGCAGTGAACGGGGTAAACCTGTCACTGGCGCAGGGTGAATGCTTGTCGATCGTGGGCGAATCCGGTTGCGGCAAGTCGACGACGGCATTGGCGGTGATGGGTCTGCAAGCGCCAACCTCGGGCGATATTCTGGTCGATGGAAAAACCATCATCGGCGATGCGACCCTTAGCCGGATGGACCGCGCCCGCATTGCACAGATGGTATTCCAAGACCCCTATGCCTCTCTCAATCCACGTCAAACCGTCCATCAATCCCTGTCAGCGCCCTTGCGCCTGCACGGTGCGTCAAAATCCGAAGCAAATGACCGGATCGCAGATATCTTGAAGAAGGTTGGGCTTTTGCCCGAACACGCAGCCCGTTATGCGCATGAATTTTCTGGCGGTCAACGCCAACGCATCGGTATCGCCCGTGCATTGATCCTTGATCCGCGTATTTTGATGTTGGACGAACCCGTGTCGGCGCTAGATGTGTCGGTTCGGGCACAAATCATCAACTTACTTTTGGATTTACAAGAGGATCTGTCGCTGTCCTTTGTGATGATCAGCCATGATCTGGGTGTGGTTGAACATATGAGCGACCGAGTCGCCGTGATGTATTTCGGCCAAATTGTAGAGGTAGGGCGTTGGGATGCGATCTTTGCCAATCCAACCCATCCTTATACCCGCAAGCTGATTGCCACGATCCCGGATCCTGACACCATTTTGCATCCGCACCGAAATCGCGCGACGGCGGCGGCCCCGCCGCCCCCTGCAGGGTTTTACTTCCATCCCGAAACCACAGATCGCCCTGATGTTTATGCCGCCGCGACCCCCTCCGACTTGATAGAGGTGGCGCCGGACCATTTTGTCCGCTGTGCGACATAAGACGTTTCGCGCTTGACCTGAGCCATCAGATCAAGCGCGCTGTTTTCGATCCTTCATTGTGTCAAGAACCGCAAAGCCCGCTGGATTTCAAAGATCGTGTCTCCCTTGAACCCAACTGCCCTTGGGCTGTTAAGGTAGGCACCCGGGTAAAACGAAGAGCGCCAAGCATCGCTGGGGGTCACAAATTCCAAGGAGATCTCGAATGGCCCGCCTGCCGCAGGGGTTCGGTGCGAGGAAGCCGTCTTCAAGGCTTTCTCAACGCCGTCGCGGATCGCCTGACGCGCCCGCGCTGGTGAAATCGAAAGCGAAGCGCGCCCGAAGCCTTCCAGTGTCGCCACAGTGTGAATACCGGGCACGAGTGCCACGGCATGCCTGCACATTTCTGCGTCGCCGGATAGGAAGACAGAAGACACGGTATGACGCGCGGCAGTCAGTGAGTTCATAGTGAATTCTGACGCAACCTCGCCGTTCAGGATCAGGCGCGAAATCCTCAGGTTTGTGCTATGGGCCAAAGGATTAGCCTGGAACACCGCCTTAGAATGATAGTCCGTGTAGATCGCAGCGGCAAAACTGGGATCAATGCCAAACATCATGGCATCCGGGTGGCCCGACCATCCGCGCATGATCTTAACATTTTCGGGCAGCCGATTAAGGGCGAGGTTTTGACCGCTATCATGCGCATCTTTGATCACCACTTCGGTGGCACCTGCGGCAAGCGCTCCCTCGCAGGCGGCCAGAACCTCGCCCGTCATCAGATCGCGAAATTCTTCGTAATCGGCATGGCTGCGTTCGGCTTCATCCCAATGGGCGATGCCGGCGGTGCCTTCGATGTCAGTTGATATAAAGATTTCAACGCGTCGTTGCCATTGCCCAGTCAATCAGTGATGGAAATTTTAGATCCGCGCGCCCCTGGCCTGCACGGCCTTGGGTCGTTCGGGCCGCGCAAAGCGCGTTCAGAACCGCCTCTTGGGTTGCCTCGGCCGCCGCCCGAAAAGGCAGATCGATCAGATCATCATTGAGGCGCTGGACGCTGTCAAATGCGCCGCTTGGCGAATGCGCAATCGGGTCTGCCGTGGTAAAGGCCAATGCGATATCACCTGAACCATGCCCCCAAAAAGCCCCAAGCCGCGCAAGTCCCGCCCCACCTCGCCGCGCAACACGTTGCAACTGGAGATCAGCAAGCGGCAGATTGGTGGCCAGAATGACGATGACCGATCCCCTTTCTTGCAGATTTGTGCTCTTTGGGTTCGGTCTGCGCCCGTCGGGCAGTATCAGGTCGCCAGATCGGCCAAAGTTCGCCAAAACCAATGCGCCAAGCGTAAACTCTTGCCCTGCAATCTCAAGACGCCGAGAGGCGCTGCCAATGCCCGCCTTGAACCCGAAAGCGGTCATTCCAGTGCCGGCACCGACCGAGCCTTGCGGCATAGGCCCCTCGTTTGCCCCATTCAATGCCACCCAAGCATCAGATGGCTGCACCGCCAAGGCCTGTATGTCGTTGATAGCGCCGTCATTACACTCAAACACTAACGGATTGACGGTTGATGCCTGCCGCCCGATATCCGGGTTAGCCATGATCGCGCGACGGATCAGCGCGTCGCTGCAAGCCGCGACGCCAAAGGTATTGGTCAGCAAAATCGGCGTTTCTATCGTGCCGAGTTCTTCGACCTGCATAAGCCCAACAGATTTTCCAAAACCGTTGATAACACTGACGCCCGCGCGCACCTTCTGCCGGAACATATCACCACGATGCGGAATGATTGCGGTCACCCCCGTGGCAATCCCGCCGCCTGTCAGCGTCTGATGTCCGACCCTCAGGCCTGCCACGTCGGTGATGGAATTCAGCGGACCGGGCGAAAGAGCGTTCATGCCGTCTGCCCAAAGGCCCAAGGATCTCGCATCTGTCAAATTGGCATCCTGTTATCTATCTTCCTACCCAAGTTCGGGCAGACACGCTCAAACTTGGAGTTCTTGGCTGGGAGGTGCAACTTGAATGTTAGTGGTGCTTAAGCAAATAGAGCCTGTTTAACGCCAGCGTCTCTGAAACCGTCCACTTCGCGCAGTATCTGCTCAAGCACTGTCAGGATCATCTCGACACCCGCGCCATCAATCGTCAGTGGTGGACGGATTTTGAGGATGTTGTCAAATGGCCCTTCGCATCCAATCAAAATACGATGCTCGCGCATGCGGTTTTTGACGTAGTCGGCAATCTGGGATCCGGGAGCGCGGGTCTTCGGATCCTCGACCAAATCAACACCGATGAAAAGGCCATACCCTCGGACATCGCCAATCACCTCATGCCGGCGTTGCAGGTCTCTTAGGCCGTTCAGCAGGTTGGCACCCATAAGGCGGGCATTTTCCATTAGCCCTTCATCATCCACGATATCCAGCACCTCTTTGCCCATCCGGCAAGACAGGGTGGAGCCGCCAAACGTAGAAAAGTATTCCGGCCCGTGTGCAAAGGCATCGGCAATAGCATGGGTGGTGACAACAACGCCCAGTGGATGCCCGTTGCCGATGGGTTTGCCCAATACTACGATGTCGGGCAGCACCTCTTGTTGTTCGAAACCAAAGTAGTAGTCACCCAACCGGCCCAAACCAGTTTGCACCTCGTCCGCAATGCAAACGCCGCCGGCGGCACGAATGCGCCGGTAAACACCTGCAAGGTAGCCCTTTGGCGGAATGATCTGCCCACCAACACTGGGAAATGTCTCGGCGATGAACCCGGCAAGCTTTCCGCCCCGCTTGACAATCGCGTCCAGTGCCGGATCAACCATTGTCGCAAACTTTTCCGCTCGATCAGGGTCATCCCGCCGAAAGCTACCGCGATAGTCGTCGGCCACTTCGACCAGTTGCACCCAGTCGGGTTGACCAACGCCGCCTTTGGCATTGAATTTGTAGGCCGATATGTCAATCGCGCCGGTCGTATTTCCGTGATAGCCGTGATCGGGCGTGATAATGTCTTTACCGCCCGATTTGGCGCGCGCGAGCCGAAGGGCAAGCTCGTTCGCCTCGGAACCAGAATTGACAAAGAAACAAACCGAAAGCCCGTCCGGCATTTTCGAGATGATTTTCTCGGCAAAGGCCGATTGTGCCGGATGCAGGTATCGGGTGTTAGAGTTCATTCGCCTCAGCTGATCTGCCGCCACCGCCTGAATGCGCGGGTGGGCATGGCCGACATGGGGGACGTTGTTATAGGCGTCCAGATACGGGCGGCCCCATTCATCGAACAAATGGTGCTGCCAGCCGCGCAAAAGCATGACGGGGTCAGCATAGCTGAGCTTGAGGTTGCGCCCGAAAAGCTCTTGCCGCTTGGCCAGAATTTGCTTTTTGTCGATCGGTTGATAGGCCACCTTGTCGTCGGACAGGTTCATCAAAGCCGCAGGATTGGGGCAGATCGCCCCCCACAGACCCATCTCGTCTGGGTCCGCGACCCCCGGCCAGTCCTGACCCATGCCATCCGTGGTAAGGGCAAGCTGGAAATGGACATGCGGCGCCCAACCGCCCGACTGGGTCACATCGCCAAGACGGGCAAATGCCTCGCCCTTGGCAAGCGGTTGGCCGATCCGCAGCTTTTGACAGACCTCGGGGTTCAGATGGCCATAGAGCGAGAAGAACGCGTCACCGCTCGGCGTTTCGTGCCGCAAGATGACAACGCCGCCGTAATCAAGATGGTCCGGCCGGTTTTCCACAACATGCACGGTGGCATCCATTGGGGCGTAAAGCACGGTTTGTGCGGGACCAAAGGCGTCGATGGCCAGATGCACGGTCCGCCGGTTTGATGCTTTCCACGGCCCGCGCCGGAAGGCGGACGCGGTATAGATCAGGCGCGGCTCGTTATAGTAGCCTAGCCAGATACGGCCGTTGTCTTCAAACTCTTGCCCGATCAAGGCGGCCTCGGCCAATGGCAAATCAAACGGGTTCCGCGGGCTAGTCGAGTTTTCAACCGAAAGCGACCCCATCGGAGCAGCGGTCAAATCCGCACCCATGATGGGCGCAAAACGGCCGCGGTTTTTGTCGAGCCAGTCCAGGATCCTCGGAGCAGCGTCGGTGACAGGAAGCCCGCAGACTGCGCGTAGGCGCTTGGCAACCAAACCCGGATTGACCAGACCAGATTCAAGAAACGCCCATGCCGGTGCTTGTGAGATGGTTACATAGGGATCATCCGGCTTGGCCAAAGCCATTTCGGTCGAATTCACCACGCTGACAGCAAGGCGCATGCGCAACAGAGGCCAGATCATATCGACCTCTGCAGCCGTCAGGGGATAGGCGGCATGATAGCCCGCAACAACATTCTCCAACGCTTGTTCCGGCGAAGAATGCCCAAGCACAATATAGGCACACGTGATTGCAAGATCGCAGATCCGCGGGCTGGCGCACATATCCCCCAGATCTAAGATGCCCGAGACATGCGGGGCCGTCGTCAAAGAGCCGTCAACAAGGAGATTGTAATCATTTACGTCATTGTGGATCGCGATTTGAGGCAGGCTTTGCAGATCCGACAAGATGGCACGAAAATCCGCAAGAATACCCCTCAGCAGATCATGACGTTTTGCATCAGCGACAAGGTGAAGTTTGTGCGCGATCCAATCGGCTTGGGTGAGGTTCCACTTGAAATCTCGTGACAGGGCCGGATGCTTGAAATTCGTCAATGCCAGTCCCATCGCGCCGACAGAATGGCCAATATTTGCCAACAATGCTGGGCTATGGGGCAGAAACTTCGCGTATGTGCGCCCTTTGACTCTCTCTAAAAGCCAGACATGACGGGCAATGCCACTTTCATCAGGCACGGCCGTAAAAAGTGCGCCAGCGCGGGTTCTTACGACACGCGGAACGGTGACATTGGGCGCATTCATCGCGATGTGATCAAACGCTCGGCATTGTAGGTCGATGAAGTCGGCTTCGCAGCCTTGGCGCATGACTTTAAGCACAAAATCGTGCGTGCCGGTTGCAAGGAAGTTGAGATCAAACTCACCATCAAGTGGGCTGAGTTGGGCCGTTATTCCCCAAACTTCTTGCAAAACGCTCTGCCAATTTGCCGTCATTTCAACCCTCAATTATTGTCCCCACCTGTCTATAAATTTCCATTATCCAAGAAAATTTGTTAATTTGCAGGCAAAACTGACCCGTGGATTTCCATCGAGAACTGACCCACCTGAGGGTTATGGTCCGGGCTTCAGGCCTCGGTCAAGACTTGTATATTTCGATTGCGGGCGTGTTGCCCTTTATCAGCCCGCTTTGGCTCTGTCGCAAACTTTTGAGTATCCCGACGGTCAGCTGATGTTACTGAATACGTCGAGAGAAAAAAGCGCGCGGTTTGAGCACAATGGTAATTGATTTCAGAGGCGTACACCATCCGAAACCGGTGATCTTGTTTGCTGTGTTTTGCAGAGTACCCCAAAACGTGGGGCAGTCACGCTGCCACCTTGATTTCTCTGTCTGATTTCATGCCGGGGTACCATTGCTGGAATTTTGTGCGCAGCGTACCGTCGAGTGTGCGCGTACGGGTTTGCAGCATGAGGTGGGCACCCACCTTTGACCATAGCATTAAGGTTACACTGCTTCACCAACAGCCCAAAGGCAGCGACAAGATCTACGCCCTTCATGAGCTGCAGGCTGACTGCATATCAAAGGGCGAAGCGCGGGTGCGGTATGAATTCTGCTGCAAGGTCAGCATTGCCGCCACGCCGGACGAGGGCTTCGTGGTCGGCATGCGCAGCTTTTCTGGCAATCCCTATGACGGCATACGTTGGCCCCGGCGCTGGGACAGGTGGAAATCCTGACTAACCACAGGCCCGACCTTGCCTTGGTTGACCGTGGTTATCGTGGTCATGGCGTGGACAAAACTCGCGTGCTCATCAGCGGAACCAGACGCGGACTGACGCCCAAGCTTGTCGCTGATCTCCGCCGCCGCAGCGCCATCAAGCCTGAGAAAGGGCACATGAAATCCGATGGCCGCCTTGCACGTTGCCCCCTGAAAGGCACCATCGGCCCCTCTCGGGCATGCCAAGCATGCCCTGCCGGGAAAAGGACGCCCTCTTTGCGGTGCTGTGCGGTTGCGGCCAGAACATCCGAAAGATCCTCGCCCACTTCACGGCACTTTTGTCCCTCATCATTGCGGGCATATTGCCCGCCTACAGACCACACCAGACCAATCGCTATTAGACGTTGGCAGCATGACGCGTCGTTCAGGATCGACCATGGTAGTGTAGAAGCCGCTTGAAGATCGGTGGCGCCTGGTGGTAGATTCCAGCGGCGAAGCAAGGCTCTTAAGGAAACGAAAATCATGCGGGAACGGCGCTTGGTCCAATGCGATGTGTTTAGCGAAATTCCATTGAAGGGCAACGGCTTGGCGGTGGTTGTTGAGGGCACTGGCCTTGATGATCAGGTCATGCAAGATTTTGCCGCCTGGACCAATCTTTCGGAAACCACGTATCTGTTGCCGCCCACCCACCCTGACGCCGATTACAAGTTACGCATCTTCACCCCAATGCGGGAGCTGGCCTTTGCCGGGCATCCAACGCTGGGCAGTTGTGCGGCCTGGCTTCATGCGGGCGGTGTGCCAAAACGTGGCGGGCTGGTGGTTCAGGAATGTAACATCGGCAATGTCACCATCGACAACCGTGGTCCCTTGCCCGGATTTGTCGCCCCGCCCACACGGATCAACCCAATGCCCGCCGACCTGCAGGCACAGGTGCTAGCCGCGCTTGGGATCGCGCCGGAAATGCTGAAAAGCGCCGTCATTCTGGACAATGGCTCGCTCTGGCATCTGTTGGAACTGGACGAGGCGGCAGCAGTTCTGGCGGTTTCTGCGGCAAAGGTGGCGACGCTGCCGGGGCTTGGCATCGGTCTGCTGGCCGCCAGCCCAGCCAATGCCGCCAGTCAGTTTGACATCCGCATGTTATCCGAACGCACCCCGGGCTTTGAAGACCCGATCACCGGATCGCTGAATGCGGCCGTGGGAATGTGGCTGCTGTCGCATGGGCGGCTCGCTCAACCCACCATCATCGCGCAGGGCGTCAAGGTGGCCCGGATCGGGCAGGTACATCTGCTGCCCGGCGCGCAAGGCTCCGGGCAGGTTCTGGTGGCGGGCCGCACCCATATCCTGATTGACGGCAAGGTGCGGCTGTAACGCCCCCCGCGATCAGATGGACCGGATCGCACCGCCATCCACCCGCAAACGGCTGCCGGTGACATAGGACGCCTGATCGGACGTCAGAAATACCACCATCGCGGCGAATTCCTCGGGACTGCCATAGCGCCCGGCGGGGATCACTGCAGCGGAGGCCTTTTGCACTGCCTCAACCGTGCTGTCTGTGCGCTTGGCCGCGGCGGCGTCCAGTTCCGCCACGCGGGTTGTCTGGATGCGCCCGGGCATCACGATGTTCACGGTGACCCCTTCGGCGGCGACCTCGGCGGCCAGCGTCTTGGACCAGCCGACCACCGCCGCCCGAATGCCGTTGGACAGGGCAAGATTAGGGATCGGCTGTTCCACACCCGACGAGGCGATGGTGATGACGCGCCCCCATTTGCGGCTGCGCATTCCGGGCAACACTTGCGCCGTCAGATGGAACAGATTGGCGGCCATCGCCTCGAACTGCGCCAACCATTCGCCGCGCCGCGCCGTGGCGGCCGCCCCCGGCGCTGGCCCGCCGGAGTTGTTGACAAGGATATCCACCCCGCCCCGGTCAAGAACCGCAGCGATCAGCGCCTCAACCGAGGCGAGGTCAGACAAATCGGCGGAGAGCGCCGTCAGCCCCGGTGCCTCCCCGGCCCACTCCTGAATGGTCTTGGCATTGCGGGAAACGGCGATCACTTCGACGCCTTCGGCCAGCAACCCTTCAGCCACCGCGCGGCCAAGGCCACGGCTTGCCCCCATCACTAACGCGCGCTTGCCGGCAATCTTCAAATCCATCAGTTCAGTTCCTTCAGACGATGTTCCTGCCGCCGGATCAAACGTTCGATCTCGGCGATGGTGGCGGCGTTCAGCGCGCCTCCGGGGCGACGCAGCGCGCCGCTTGCGATGACGCCGCGCCGTGCCATGGTGTATTTACGCACTGCAAGCCCGATGCCCGGCTGCTGTTCATAGCGGGCAAGCGGCAGATAGGCGTCAAACAGATCCTGCGCGCGGTCTGCCTCCCCGGCCTGCATGTGGCGCACCACATCGACCATCATTTCGGGATAAGCAAAGCCGGTCATCGCCCCATCGGCCCCCCGGCTCATTTCTTCGGGCAGGAACATGCCGCCGTTGCCGCACAAGATTGAGATGCGGCGGTTCAGGGATCCCTCGGCCCGCAGCGCTGTTATCTTGTCCAGCCCCGGCCAGTCCTCATGCTTTAGACAAACGCAGCTTGGCAATTCGTTCACAATGCGCCGGATCACCGGAACCGACATCTGCACATTCGTCACCAAAGGGAAATCCTGCAACACGAACGGCGCATCGCCGATGAAGCCTGCCGCCTGCATGTAATAGGTGACGATCTGGTCATCGGTGCGCAAGGCCGAGGGTGGTGCGATCATCACCCCCGCCGCGCCATCGGCCATGACCGTGTCTGTCAAGGCGGCCATCTGCGCAAAGCCGGGGGCCGACACGCCGACCACCACCGGAACCCGGCCCGCCACCCGCGCCAGAATGCGGCGGACGATGGTTTGCGACTCCTCGATGGTCAGCTTTTGCGCCTCACCCATCATGCCCAGCACAGTCAACCCCGTTGCCCCTGCTGACAGGTAGAAATCCACCATCCGGTCGGTGCTTTCAAGATCAATCGCGCCATCGGCATGGAATGGGGTCACAGCAATGACATAGACGCCCTGCGCGGTTTCGTTAATTAAGGTCACAGGGATTATCCTTTTGTCGTGTGATAGGCGCGGGCAAGGGCGACGCGCCCAATGGCCATGGCGGCGGCAGCCTCGCAGGGTTCGACCACGGGGCGACTAAGGGCTTCGGATAGATCGGCGCGGTAGCTGGTCATGCCCGCACAACCAAGGATCAGAACCTCGGCCCCATGGGCATCGCGCAACTGCGTGCCAATGCTGCGCAACCGGTCAAACGTGCGGTTGCGGTCTGTCAAGTCGGCGACACCGAGTTCTAGCGGCAAATCGGCGGCGAGGCGGTCCATCACTCCCATCGCGCCCAGCATCCGCATGTGACGCGGCACGGACCGCGACAGGATCGACAGGATGCCGAACCGTTGGCCGATCGTCATCGCTGTCAGAATGGCGCTTTCAGCAATGCCCAGCACCGGATGGCTGCTTTGTTCGCGCAAGGCGGCAAGGCCGGGGTCGGAAAAGCACGCGGTGACAAAGGCCGAAGCCCCCGACTCCAATGCCGCCGCACGCGCCAGAAGCGGCGTCACCACGCCATCGACATGGGCCTGCGTCTCGATCCCCCTTGGGCCTTCGTCAAGCTGGATCGCCGCAATCGGCACCGGGCTTGCGGCGCGCAACGGCTCCATCGCGCGGTCGATGCCGTCGGTGACAACTCGGCTGGAGTTCGGGTTGATGATGTAGATGGTCATGTGCGCCCTTTCCTTTTCACGTCGCGCCTGCCGGATAGCGGGTCCGGCCCCAGAATCCCGCTGGTATCCCCAGCATGTCTTGCGCGCCGATCCGGTCAATCATCCGTTCGGCCTCCCGTTGGGCATCGGCCAGCACGGCCGCCTCATCCGTGTGAACTGCTCTGCCCTTCTGGAGCAACACTTTGCCGCCAATCAGCACGGTGTCCACATCATTGCCATTGGCAAAGTAGATCACCCGGAAGGGCTCCATGTTGACCGGGTGCAGATGCGGGCGCTGCATGTCGATCAGGATAAGATCCGCCGCCTTGCCCGGCTCAAGCGAGCCGATGCGGTCCTCCATCCCCAAGGCCTTGGCTGCATCAATCGTCACCATTTCCAGCGCCTTGCCAGGCGGCAGCACGAGCGGATCGCGGAAGTGGCGGCGGTGATAGTGCATGGCCTGCTGCATATGGCGGAACATATCGCCCGAACGATCCGGCGCCGTGGCGTCAGAGCCGATCGCCACAACGGCCCCCGCCTCCATCAATTCGATTGCCGGACAACGCCCCAGAATGGAGGCGATGGCCGAAGGGTTGTGCGCAATGCGCGTTTGGGTTTCAGCACAGAGCAGGATTTCGTCGTCATGCAGCCCAATGCAATGCGACAACAGCGCATCCGGGCCAAGCAGCCCAAGGCCCTGCGCCCGCCGCACCGATCCGCGGGCGTGGCCGTCTTGCGTAAACACCACACCCCGCTCACGCGAGAGGGCGCGTACCGCCTGCGCCTGACGGCAGGCATCCTCATAGTCGGTGGCGGGCATGGAGGCTTCATGCTCATCCCGCAGAACCGGATAGAGCATGGCGATTTCAAGCGTCTGCACGCCATGCCAGCGATCCAGAAGCACCATGCAGGTTTGCATCTGACGCTCAAAGCTGACGGGATAGGGCGCGGTGCCGTCGGCGGCGGCATACAGGCGCGGATGCGGTGCGCGGGTCGGGCCGATGGCCACCACCGACCGCGTGCCGACCTGGGCCACCCCTTCGCAATGGGCAGAGCCATACGCGGGGTCGTCGGTGCGCATGATCGTGTCACCGCCGCCCAACAGTGACACCCCGCAGGTCACACCAAAGCGCAAACGTTCCAGCGCAGCCAGCCGTGCCTCGGCATACCAGAATTCGGGCGGTGAGGCGGTGGTGTAAACCGCGCCGCACATCTCTTCCCAATGGTTCGCTTGCTCCATCCCCATGGTTTTGATCAACCCATGCCCTGCATGGGCATGCACGTCAATCAGACCCGGCAACATCACTTTGCCAGACGCATTGATCACTTCCGCGGCTGAGTGGTCGCGCTCCACCTCATGCTTCGGACCGATGGCAATGATTTTTCCCCCCGCTATGGCCACAGAGCCGTCGCGGATCACCCGGCGGGCCGGGTCCATCGTGATTAGGGTTGCCCCCGAGATCAGAAGATCAGCCATGTGTCACCTGCGGCAGTTGGGTTACGTCCAACACGGCATCCGTGCCCAGCACAAAATTGGGATGTTGCCCGGCAAGCCCAGTCACACGCACCGGATTGTAAAGGGTCAGCCATGCCGGATCGACCTGCATGACGGCATAGGCCTGCGCATAGATCGCCGCCCGCACCGCAGGGTCAACGCAAGCGCGGCCCTGATCTATCAACGCCTCCAGTTGCGGGTTGTGATAGCCCTCCCACCACGACCCTTTCACCCGCGCATCCAGCTTTTCAACCAGAACCCGGTAGGTGGAAAGTGGGCTGGAATCGAACACCGCCAGATCCCGGATTTCCTTGCGGCGGACCATATGCGCGTAGGCTTCGCGGTCCTCATGATAGGTTACGTCCAACGTGACCCCGATCAACGCCAACTGCGCGGCCAGCGCCGCCGTCAGCCGCACCGCCTCATCCGGCAGACGGGTCGGGCAAGACACACCCAACATCAGCCCCTCCGCAAACCCGGCCTCGGCCATCAGGGCTTTGGCCAAATCCAGATTGGGCAGCGGGGCAGGATCGCGGCCAGCGCCGAAATGCACCGGGCTGATAAAGCCATAAAGCGGGGTCGCTCCCCCCCCCATCACATCTTGGACAAGCGCGTCACGGTCCAGCGCCAGATCCAACGCGCGGCGCAGGCGGCTGTCGGTCAACGGGCCTCTCGCCGCATTCATCAGGAAGATGATAGCCACCGGGTTCAGCGTTTCAACGCGCGTCACACGAGGCCCGAGATCCACCCCATAGGGCAGATTGGTGGCCACCTGCGCCACGCCCACCCGCACCGCATCGGCCCGTGCCCCGGCATCGGGCATAGCTTGAAATATCAGATCCGGTGCCGCTGATCCGCTCGCCGCTGCAGTCAGGTGAACCCGGCCGGGACTAGCCCCTGCCACTCGATAAACCCCGGTTCCCGCCATCGCAGCCAGATCGCCCGCATCCATGCGCGCCAGAGTGTCCGGCGACAGGATGAAGCCTTGCACCAGCACATCCAGCAAATCCGCCATCGGTTCGGCAAGCCGGATGCAAAGCTGCCGCCCCTGCATCTGAATATCCGCAGCGCCCAGATACTGACGCCATACCGCAGGTGCCCCCAGGGTATAGCCTTTGTCCTCCCGCGCCATGCGCTGCAACGATTGCGCCACCGCTGCCGCATCGCAGGGCGTGCCATCCTGAAACACCGCGCCTTCGCGCAAGGTGAATTCCCAGACGCAGGCATCCGCACTCAGCGTCCAGCTTTCGGCAAGCTGCGGGGCAAAGTACTGACCGACACGCCGCACCAGCGTTTCGGCCACCGCCGATAGGATCGCCAGATCATCCGCAGCATCAGTGCAATCATGCGGGTCGACCAAATCGGCCCGGCGCTGCAGAATCGTGATAGGGGCGGTCATGGCATGTCCCTTTGCGGCTCGTCAGTCAGATGGCAGGCGACGGATTGGCCGTCGCCCATGTCGCGCAGCGCCGGGCGCTCCTGCGCGCACCGGTCCCAGGCATAGGGGCAGCGTGTGCGGAAACAGCAGCCGCTGGGCAGGGCCAATGCGCTCGGAACCTCGCCCTGCAATTCGATCTCGGGCCGGGAGCGGGTGGGGTTGATGCTGGGCGCCGCCGACAAAAGCGCACGGGTATAGGGATGGCGCGGCATGGCAAACAGCCGGTCACGCGGTGCGGTTTCCACCAGAAAGCCCAGATACATCACCCCGATCCGGTCGGCGATGTGATGCACCACCGAAAGGTCATGGCTGATGAACAGATAGGCCAGCCCGAATTCGTCGCGCAGATCCATCATCAGATTCAGGATTTGCGCCTGCACCGAAACATCCAGCGCCGACACCGGCTCATCCGCGATGATCAGGCCGGGATTGACCGAAAGCGCCCGCGCGATGCCGATGCGTTGCCGCTGCCCGCCGGAAAACTGGTGCGGATAGCGCCCCGCGTGTTCGGTGTTCAGTCCGACCTTTGCCAGCAGCGCCGCCACCCGCTCCGCGACCTCGCCCGATGCTAACCCGGATTGGGCACGCAGGGGTTCCGCCACGATGTCGCGCACCTTCTGGCGGGGATCAAGCGAGGCGAACGGGTCTTGAAAGATCATCTGCATCTTAGATCGATAAGGGAGCAATTCTGCCTGCGACAGGCTGGCAATGTCCTGTCCATCCAGCCGGATATTGCCAGCGGTCGGGCGGTAGATCCGGGCAATCGCCTTGGCTACGGTCGATTTCCCACAACCGGATTCCCCCACCAGCGCCAAAACTTCCCTCTTGGCGATAGAGAAACTGACACCGCTCACCGCGCTGACGATCCGGTCCTGCAGATGCAGCCGCCCGCCCTTCATGCTGATCCGGTCCAGCAGGCCGGGGTTCAGGCGGAACTCTTGCCGCAGATCTTGCACCTCAAGCATCGCGGTCATGCGGTTTCTCCTGAGACAAGCGGAAAGTGACAGGCGGCACTCTGACCCTCTGCCCGGGCCACAAGCGAAGGCTCCACCTCGGAACAGATCGCCGCCGCACCCGAACAGCGGGCGCGGAAGGCACATCCTTTTGGCAGGGCGCGGATATCCGGCACCGTGCCGGGGATCTGGCGCAGCCGGGGCAAGCGATGCGCCGGGTCGGGGATGGAATCAATCAACCCGCGTGTGTAGGGATGCGCGGGCGCTTCCAGCACCTGCCGCACGGGCCCGGTTTCCACCACGCGCCCGCAATACAGAACGGTGATCTTGTCCACCATCTCGGCCACCACGGCCAGATCATGCGTCACAAGGATCAGCGACGCGCCCTGCTGACGGATTTCCCGCCGCATCAGCCGCAGGATCTGCGCCTGAATGGTGACATCCAGCGCGGTTGTTGGCTCATCCGCGATGATCAGCCGGGGCTTTGCCAACAGGGCAATGGCGATGACCACACGCTGCCGCATCCCGCCGGAAAACTGGTGCGGGTAGCTTTCCAGTCGCTCCTCCGCGCGGGCAATCCCCACGCTTTCCAGCATTTCGACACAGCGCTGCCGCCGCGCCTTCTTGTCCAGTTCGGTGTGCAGGCGCAGCATCTCGTCCATCTGGCGGCCGACGGTGTGCACCGGGTTCAGCGAAGTCATCGGGTCTTGAAAGATCATCGCGATCTCGCGACCCCGGATCTCGCGCAGTCGCCGCTCCGGCGCGTTGGCCAGTTCTTCCCCATCAAACAGGATGGACCCGCTCTCAATCTTGCCCGGCGGATCAATCAGGCCCAGCAGGGAATATCCCACCACCGACTTGCCGCCGCCGGATTCCCCCACCAGCCCCATCACCTCGCCCGCAGCAAGATCAAAGCTGACGCCGTTCACCGCCTTCACGATGCCCGAAAAGGTGTGGAACCATGTGCGCAGTTCGCGCACGCGCAACAAGGGCTGCATCTCAGTTGTCATGGCGCACCTATTTCAGCCGCGGATTAAGTTCGTCGCGCAGGAAATCGCCCAACAGATTGATGCCGAACACCATGGCCATGATCATCAATCCGGGAAAAAGCGAGGTCCACCACAGGCCAGAGAACAGCACATCAAAGCCGTTCTTGATCAGCAAGCCCAGCGAAGGCTGCGTCACCGGCACGCCGACGCCTAGAAAGCTGAGCGAGGCTTCGATCAAAATGAACGTGCCGACCTGCACGGTTGCAACCACGATCAGCGGCGTCATCACATTTGGCAGAATATGCCGCCAGATGATCGCCGCGTCGCGCAGACCCGCCACTCGCGCCGCCTGCACATATTCGCGTTGCCGCTCGCCCAGTGTCGAGCCGCGCACCGTCCGCGCATAGACAACCCAGCCCACCGCCGTCAGCGAAATCAGGATCTTGTCGATCCCGGTGCCAAAGGCCGACATCAGGAATAGCGCGATCAGCATGGACGGAAACGAAAGCTGGATATCGGCAACCCGCATGATCAGCGCATCAATCCAGCCGCCAAAATACCCGGCCATCAGGCCCAGAAACGTGCCGATTACGCAGGAAAGTAACGTGGCCGACAGCCCGATCAGCGCCGAAATCCGCGTGCCATAGATCACCGCCGCCAGAACATCGCGGCCCTGACCATCGGTGCCCAGCAGATAGTTGGGGTTTCCCCCTTCCAGCCAGACGGGCGGTAGATAGCTGTCCAGCAGGTTCAACTGCATCACGTCATAGGGGTTTTGCGCCACCAGCGACGGCCCCACCGCGACCATGAACAGGCAGGCCAGCAGGATCACTGTACCACTGATCGCCGACAGATTGCGCCGCCAGTTAAACGCGATTTGAGTGGCCAAAATACGGGTCATCATGTCATTTCACCGTGATCCGGGGATCAATGAAGGTATAAAGAACGTCGATCATGAAATTGATCACCACAAAGATCAGCGCCACCAGCATCAGGTAGACGACAATCACCGGACGGTCGGCGCGGTAGATGCTGTCAATCAGCAGCTTGCCCATGCCGGGCCATGCAAAGATCGTCTCGGTGATCGTGGCAAAGGCGATCAGATCGCCCAGTTGCAGGCCGAAGATCGTGACAACCGGGATCAGCGCATTGCGCAGGCCATGTCCATACAGCACCCCCCGACGCGAAACTCCCTTGGCGCGGGCAAATTTCATGTAATCCTGTCGAGTCACCTCCATCATTCCGGCGCGGGTCATGCGCAGCAGAATGGCGAGCGTGCCGACCGACAGCGTGAAGGCGGGCAGGATGATATGGTGCCACCCCGACGCGGTGGCGAGCGAGGTTTCCACACCCAACACCGTGCCGATGTCGCCGCGGCCCGAGGAGGGAAAGATGCGGAATTCCACTGCCAGAACCCAAATCAACATCATGCCGACCCAGAACCCCGGAAGCGACACGCCCAGCAATGACCCCGACATGATCAGGCGGGACAGCGGCTTTCCGGGGTTTGCCCCTGCATAAACGCCCAAGGGAATTGCCAGAACCGTGGCAATCACCATGGCAACCACCACCATTTCCATGGTCGCGGGCAGCCGCTCCAGGATCAGATCAAAAGCGGGTTGCCGAAACACATAGGACAGCCCGAAATCGCCCTGCAGCAGACCAGACAGGAAGATGCCGTATTGCACGATCATCGGGCGATCCAGCCCAAGGATCCGCCGCGCCTGATCAATCTCGCCTTGGGTCGCGTCGATGGGAACGACCATGAACACCGGATCGCCGGTAAAGGTCATCATCAGAAAGACGATGACCGACACCGCCCAAAGAACGACGACCATCTGGATCAGTCGCCGGATCGTGAAAGCAAACATCGGTGGTCCTTTGCCAAAAAATGCGCGGCGCCCAGTCTGGACGCCGCGCAGGCGGGGAAGTTACTCGGACACGTCCATTTCATAAGCCCAGATAAACTTGTCGATCCGGGGGGTGAAGGTCACACCATCATGCGAGGCGTAGATGTCCTGCTCGTAATGGACCGGCACCATCGGGATATCTGCCAGCAAAAGCTTGGTCGCTTCCTGCAGGTGGGCGTCCCGTTCTTCCATGTTCGCGGTCGAATCCGCCTTGTCCAACAGCGCATCCAGATCGGGGTTGGAATAGCTGGTGCGGTTCACCTCGCCGTAACCCGGCTTCTTTTCGCGGCTGTAGTACAGCGCGTTGTACATCGACCCGGCATCACCAGACGGCACATCCCAACCCGACATGATGAAGCTCGAATTTTCGGACGGGGTGCGGATGTAGCCCCAGAAATTCGACTTCGGCATCATGTTCAGCTTCAGCTCAATGCCGATTTGCGCCAGCATCGAGGTCAGCGCCTGCGCGATCTGCGCATCGTTGACATATCGGTTGTTGGTGGCGTCCAGCGTCATCGTGAACCCGTCGGCATAGCCCGCTTCGGCCATCAGCTCCTTGGCGCGTGCCACGTCAAAGGGATACATGGCGTGGAAGTCTGCCCCCTCAACATAGCCCACATGCGATTCCGGCACGAACTGCGATGAAGCGGTCGCGAGCCCGTTCATCACCACCTTGTCGATGGTGGCCACATCAATCGCGCGGGCAATTGCCTCGCGCACGCGGCGGTCGGTCATCGGGTTCTTGTCCAGCGCGATCGTCGGAGATTTTTCCCGCACATCCATCGCCAGTAGAATGTTCAATAGGCTTGGGCGGGTCAGGACGGTGATGCCCGGTTCGGCCTTTGCCCGCTCCACATCGCGTACCGCAAGATCCTGCACCACGTCCAGCTCCCCTGTCAGAAGCGCAGCCGTCCGGGTTGCCGGGTTGGTGATCGGGCGGAAAACGACCGTATCGATCTTGGCCTTGCCGCCGAAGTAATCGCCGAAGGCCTCCAGCGTCAGGTGATCTTCCTTGACCCATTCCTTCAGCATGTACGGCCCGGTTCCCATCGGCTTCAGGCCGAGTTCGGTATCGCCCACCGATTTCACATAAGCCTCATTCAGGATCAGGATGGCCGCCAGATCATTGGGCAGCGCCGCATAGGGGCCGGGGGTGGCAATCTCGACGGTCAGATCGTCAATCGCCGTGGCGCTGGCGATATTCGCAGACAGGTTCGACATCACCGAGGCTTTCAGCCGGTCGATGGTGAACACCACATCCGACGCTTTCAGCGTCTCGCCATTGTGGAACTTGACCCCGGCGCGCAGCTTAAAAACCCAGGTCTTTTCGTCCTTCAGCGACCAGCTTTCCGCAAGGCCGGGGCCGAATTTCAAATCGCCGTCACGACGCACCAGGGGATCGTAAATGTGATAGAACATGATATTCGACGACAACTCCTCCCCCGCCTGCGGGTCAAGGATCGTCGGGTCAGATGTCAGGCCGATAGTGATGTCCTTGGCGTCCGCGAGGGTGGCAAAGGGCAGCGCAATCGCAAAAGTTGCTGTAGTCAGCAACCGGCGCATCGTGGTGTGTAGGGTCATGGGAAGCAACTCCTTGCTGGGATGGGGTCTCGGCGTTCGCCGTCTTCTTGGGAAAATTTCAGCGGGATCGCGGCTCAGTCCAGCGCCGACTGAACCTCGATCTGGTAGCCTTCGGGGTCGTTGAACACGAAGGCGCGGATGCGCAACGCGCTGCTGCTTTTCGTCTCAGTCAGGCCCTCGACGTTCTTGGATTTCACCCAAGCGTGCCAGGCATCAACATTCGGCACGCGAATGCAGATTTGCACCGGCTTCGGGTCACAGGCGCGGTGCATCCCGCGCGTCTCATCCACCAGCCCGACATGTGCTGCCCCGGTCACGCAGTAGATTTTCGACCAGCCCTGATCAATCGCCAGCCGGAACCCCAGCACGCCCTCGTAAAAGGCAATAGCGCGGTCAAGGTCGCGGTAATACAGAAAGGTGATGCCCAGCATCGGGCCATCGGGTCGTGTGACGGGAAGCGAAACCATTCTTTGCCCTGACGGTATATTGATTCCATCCACACGGTATACACAAAGAATTGTAAGTCAACTTCCTATGCGGAATTGCGGCGCAAAACCCTGATTGGGTCAGAACAGGCGGTAAAGGTGGCTCAGAATCGCGCCGCGTGCATTCTCGATATGGCTGCGCATCGCGGCTTCAGCGCGGTCGGCATCCCGTGCAAGAATGGCGTCGATGATCTCCATATGCTCGCGGCATCCCGGTTCGAACCGCTCTGGGATGGACCCTTTGTCGAAAATCCGGGTCTTGAGCTTTAGCCCCTTCACCAGATCGGTCAGAACGCTGGAACCGGCGGTTTTCGCGATCAGGATATGCAGATCTTCGTCAAACTGGGCATAGTCCGCGACACTGGGACGGTCGCCCTCAAGATACTTGACCAACTGCGCCCGAAGGGCCAGAAACGGTTCTGGAGAGGTGTTGACGCTGGCCGCTTGACGGGCTGTCTCTCCCTCTAACAGTCTGCGAACATGCAGTATTTCCATGATTTCTGTCATGGAAATCCGGCTGACCGTTGGCACACCGCCCCCGGCCCGTGTCACCAACCCTTCACTTGTCAGTTTCGCGACGGCCTCGCGAACCGGGGTTCGTGATACGCCCAGACGTTCCGCGAATAGCTTTTCCTGCAAGGGCGTTCCAGAGGGCAATTCCCCCGCCAGGATCATGCCGCGCAGCCGGTCATGGACCGATTGGCCCAAAGTCTGCACAGTGGTCGGTTCCTGGCGCATGTTCGCTCCCTAACTTCTGATGTATCGTGACGCTATCGGTCAATCCTGCGCGGATAAACCCAGAAATGTTTTCGCTTGCAGATTAATGTATACGCTAGGTATCCAATAGCAAGAGTTTCAGCCGGAACAGGAAGGGCAAACCGATGTATGATGCGCTGATTACGGGCGGGCTGGTTGTTACGGCCACCGAAAGCCGCCGGGTGGATGTTGCGGTGTCCGGTGGACGGATCGCGGCGATCGGCACGGGCCTTGGCGCGGCAAAGACCGTCATTGATGCAAAGGGCCGGCTAGTTATGCCCGGCGGCGTCGATACCCATTGCCATGTAGAACAGATTTCCGGCGCGGGGCTGATGAACGCCGACACCTTTGAAAGCGCTACCCGCTCCGCCCTGCATGGCGGCACAACAAGCATTGTTTCCTTTGCGGCCCAACACCCCGGCAAGCGGCTGCGGCAGGTGGTTGACGATTATCAGGCCCTCGCCGCAAAGGGCGCGCTGATCGACCATGCGTTTCACATGATCGTTGCCGATGTCTCTGGTGAAAACCTGACCCGCGATCTGCCGGACCTGATCGCGGAGGGTCATCGCTCCATCAAGATCTTCACGACTTATGACAAGGTGCGCCTTGCCGATGACGCCATACTGGATGTTCTGTGGACGGCGCGCTCTGGCGGGGCGCTGGTGTGCTTTCACGCCGAGAATGACGCGCTGATCCGCTGGATGACTCGCCGCCTTCTGGACAGCGGGCGGACAGAGGCACGCTTTCATCCGCTGTCGCACCCCCGCGCCGCCGAAGTCGAGGCGCTGTCGCGCATGTGCGTATTTGCAGAATTCACCGGCCAGCCAATCATGCTGTTCCACATCTCCACGCGCGAGGGCGTCGAGATTGTCCGCGCAGCTCGTGCGCGTGGCGTCCCTGTCGTGGCCGAAACCTGCCCACATTACCTGTTCATGACGGGTGACACCCTGAATCTGCCGGGGCAGGCGGCGGCGGGCCTGATGTGTAGCCCACCGCAGCGCTGCTCGGATGACCAGGTGGCGCTGTGGGAAGGGTTGGCTGCGGGCAGCCTTCAGGTGGTGTCGTCCGACCATGCGCCCTACCGTCTGGATGCGTCGGGCAAGTTCGCGAACGGGCCAGATGCGCCGTTCAACCGCATCGCAAATGGTATGCCGGGGCTGGAACTGCGCTTACCACTGATGTTTGACGCGATGGTCAGCCAAGGTCGGCTGGGCGCGGAAAAGTTTGTGGAACTGACTGCAACCGCTCCCGCCGCGATTTTCGGGCTGACCGGCAAGGGCCGGATCGAAGTGGGCGCTGACGCAGATATCGCAATCTGGAACCCGGAGCTCAAAGTGACATTCGGCTTGGACGATCTGCACGACGCCACGGGATACAATCCCTTCGCGGGGCGAAGCGTGACTGGCTGGCCGGAAACCGTGCTGTCCCGCGGCGAGGTGGTGCTGGCCGATGGTCAGACTTACGGCGCCGCCGGTCGCGGCAAGCGCATCCCGATGGAGCGATCCGACGAGATGCGCCCAACTGAATTTCCAGAAGCAGAACGAATGGATCATCAGGTCTAGGTCGGATCGACATTCAGGATTCCCAAGTCGGGATTTGAGTTGCTCATCTGGTTCCCTGTTTAGACATGGAGCCTTAAATTGCCGCGAAGCGCTATGAGTTGAGCGATGCTCAAAATACGGTGCGTTCGCGGGGCTGCCAAAGTTACTGACAACCAGTAGCTTATGATCGACCCGACCATCCAGGGCGCCAACCAGCAGGCCGCGAACGGAAAAGGGGGGCTAAGGATCAGGCTATAGCGCGTTCCCAAGGGCGGGTTGACGATCAAGATCCACATGCTTGCCGATGTGATCGGGCGGGCTCTGAGCCTCCTGATGAAGGGCGGCCAAGTCGGCGAAATTACCGCAGCACGCACCCTGCCTGAGATGCAGGAAGGCCGCTCGATTGTGGCGGATAAAGCGTATGAGAGCAATGCCTTACGGGCCATCAATGCGGATAGCCGATCGCGTTCTTTGCCAATCTTTTAGTCCAAGAGCAACTTGATCTAACCCGTCATCAAGCCGCACGCCTGCCCCACCGCCAACGCCCAGCCGGATATGACCGGGCAGATCATAGGCGCTGCCGGGCAACAGGAAGGTGCGGTAGGGCGGGGCCAGAAGCATGCGCGCGAAGGCATCGCTGCCTAAGCCTTCGGGCAGACGAGCAAGGCCGATCAGCCCGGCTTTTGGTGGCAGCCAAGACAGCAAATCTTGCGTGGCGATCCAAGCGTTCATCTGCGCCAGATTGGCCGCACCTTCGAGCCGCGCGCGGCTGAGGGCGGTTGCATAGCGCGCGGGCCGCAGGGCGATTTCGGCGATCAGCTCGCCCATGATATTCATGATCTCGCTGGAGTTTTCGCGCAAAATCAACGCATCGCGCATGTGTTCAGCATCGGGGCAGATCATCCATCCGGTGCGCAAACCTTGCAGGCCCAATGCTTTGCTGACCGATCCGGTGGTGATGCCGCGCGCATAAAGCCCGGCGACGGATGGTGCCCGAGGGCCTGCCCATTCTAATCCGGCATAGACCTCATCCACCAACAACCACGCACCGACGCGGTCGGCGATGGCGACCACTTCGGCCAAATCGGCGGCCGTCATCAGATCGCCGGTGGGGTTGTTCGGGTTGGTCAGAAAGATTATCCGGGTGCCGGGGGTGATGTCTGCCGCAAGCCGGTCCAGCGGCAAGCGCCAGCCATCGGATTCACTGCGCGCGACTTTGACGATCTCGGCACCTTTGGCTTTGGCCAGCACCTCGGCTTGTGGCCAACCCGGGGTTTCCATCACGATGCGCTCGCCTGGTTGCAAAAGCTGCATGATCGACAGGAAATTGGCTTCGGCCGCACCAGCGGTGATCAGCACATCGGCGGGGGTGCAGATGCCGGTCAGCCCCGCTTGGGCCAGCACATGCTCACGCAATTCGGGCAGACCGCGAAAGTCGCGGCTGTTCCAGTCGAGCGATTGCTCAGGGTTCAGATCGGGCAGATAATCGCCCAGTTTCGGCGAGGCAGACAGCGAGAACCCGACGATGGCGTCTGGGGCTGCGTCGGTTGTCTCAAGCAAATATTCAAACAAGGTGTGTATCTTGACTTTCAACCATCTACTCCGCTTCATCCCGGCTGGGGGTGGCGGGATGATGGATCAGATTTTGCTTAAGGGGAAACCCATTCGGCTGGCGGTGCTGGATTATGGGCTGTTCAGGGTGCATTCCGGCCCGCGCGACGTGGGCATTTGCGGCTTTGCCGTTCAGACCGATGCCGACGAATTGGTGCTGATCGATACCGGGTTTCCGGCGAAATATGTGGCAGATGCCGAGGCTGCGACGGCCGAGGATAGCCTCGGCAGCTTTGGCCGGGTGCTGCGCATCACGCCAGAAAACACGTCCGAGGCGCAACTGGCCAAGCTGGGGCTGACCACGGCCGATGTCACGCTGATGATCCAAAGTCACACCCATATTGATCATGTCGGCGATATGGATGGCTTTCCCGGCGTGCCTATCCTGATCGCCAAGGCCGAGCGGGATTTGCCGCGTCCGCTGTATTGGTCGGGCAAGCAGGCGATGGAATGGCCTGCGCGCGACTATCCTCTGGTCACTGAGGATTTCAGTTTGGCGACAGGGTTTGAGGTGTTGCTGTGCCCCGGTCATGCGCCGGGGCAGTTGGCATTTATGGTCAACTTGCCCGACACAGGATGGGTGCTGCTAACTTCGGATGCGATCAGCCGCGCAGCAGAGATCGACGAAGGCTTTGCGGGGTCTTGGGATGTGCCTCTGGCCGTGCATCACGGCGCGCGGATCATGCAGCTTGCCCGAGAACGCGATGCGTTTGTGATCTATGGCCACAGCCCGCAGCAATGGCCCAGCCTGCGCAAATCTCCCAATTGGTTCACCTGACGTCGCGGCCCTGATTGAGAATGATCACATTGCCGCTGCAAATATCCCCGGCGGTCGAGATAAGAAAGCCTGCCCAAGCTGCTACCTCGGACGGTTGCATCGCGTGGCCGTGCGGCATCGCCGCGATAGCACGGGCCAGCACATCCTCGGTCAGCACGTTGAACAGCGGCGTTTCGGTCATCGCAGGCGCAAGCGAATTCACCGCGATTTTATCGCGGGCATAACGCCGCGCCAGATCTTTGGTCAGTGTATCAAGCGCTGCCTTCGAGGCACGGTAATGCGGCGGGTCAAACACGTCAAAATTATACGCACCATTCGAGCTGATATTGACGATTTTGCGCACCCCGGGCCGCCCGTGCATCAGCTTGATTGCAGCCTGACAGCAGTGAAACGCGCCCGAAAAGTTGATCGACATTTGCCGGTCCAACTCTTGCGCGGGTATCTCGGGGAAATCGGACATAAAGCAGGTCCCCGCGTTGTTCACCAGCGCATCAATGCCACCATGATCCTGTGCAATCCGCGCGAAAGTCGCGGTGATGGCCGCAGCATCGGTCAGATCGGTGACATGGCCGCTGAACCCAGCCTGCGCCATGCCGTCGAGGCCTGCT
This sequence comes from Cypionkella psychrotolerans, assembly GCF_001294535.1. Taxonomy (GTDB): domain Bacteria; phylum Pseudomonadota; class Alphaproteobacteria; order Rhodobacterales; family Rhodobacteraceae; genus Cypionkella; species Cypionkella psychrotolerans. The sequence continues at coordinate 74,919 of NZ_LGIC01000077.1, forward strand.
GCATCGATATCCAAGCCCACCACCTGCATGCCATCCTCAAGCAACTTGGCGGTGATCGCTCGGCCAAGACCGCCCGCTGCACCCGTCACTACGGAAATTTTTGTCATGTTTTACCTTACTGCTTCAGAGTCCTTACCGTTAGAATGGATTTCAGCACGATCACACCAGTTTCCGCAAGATGCTCCTGACTATAGGAAAACCCGACGGTGTTAGCCCGCATTTGATTATTGTGCTGTCTTTGTATCGTGTCGCACCAATCCCCGCGATTTAACCAAGGCATAGACCGCCGGAATCACGACCAACGTCAGGATAGTGGATGACACCATGCCCCCGATCATTGGCACAGCGATGCGGCTAATCACTTCGCAACTTCGGACCCGGTGCCAGTGGCCCAAAGGATAGGCATCTGGCCCAGCATGACAGCCGCGACGGTCATTATCTTGGGTCGAACACGCTCGACTGCCCCCACCGTGATGGCCGCGTTCAGGTCGGCGCGGGTGAAGGCCCGACCAGCTTGGGCGACGCCGGCAAGGGCAATGGACCCGACCGCCACAGCCACCGACAGGTTGAACCCCATTCCCCACATCAGCCAGACCCTGCCGACCAATGCATACGGCAAGGACAGCATGACGATCAGCGTTTCCGTCAGGCGGTGGAAGTTGAGGAACAATAAGAGAAAGATCCCCGCTAGCGTCAGCGGCACCACGATGGCGAGCCGGGCCTTTGCCCGTTCGAACTGCCCGCTCCAGCCGAGCGAATAGCCGAGGGATAGCGCCACCGCCGCCTGTGCATCGACCACATAGATCCCACTTTTGATTCCTGCAATGGAAAGAAATGGCCATCTCGCGCTGGAAGAGACGGTGAGAACCCGGCTGCTGGGGATCAGTGCTGCCAGCATCGATCGCGTTCTGGCTCCGGTGCGCATGGCCAGTTTGGGCGGCCGACCCCGTCGCAATGGCCATTCGTCAGCGGTACGGCGGAGCGTGCCAATACGCACTTACGCCGATTGTAACGATCCGGCGCCCGGTTTCATGGAGGCGGACCTCGTGGCTCATAGTGGTCCCTCGGCAAGCGGCAGCTTCGTTCAGACGCTGACACTGACCGATGTGGCCACTGGATGGACGGAATGCGCGCCGCTGCTCTTTCGGGAACAGCGATTGCTGGGCGAAGTGATGACTGCGATGCGTTCGTTGCTGCCTTTCCCGTTGCAGGGCTTCGACACCGACAATGACAGCATCTTCATGAACGAAACGATCAAGGCTTGGTGCGGGGCGGCACAGGTCACCTTCACCCGCTCACGACCCTATCGCAAGAACGATCAGGCCCATGTCGAGCAGAAGAACGGCGCCGTGGTGCGCCGGATGGTTGGCTATCGAAGGTACGCAGGCATTGCCGCAGCCACCGAATTGGCGCGGCTCTATCGTAGTGTGCGGCTCTTCGTGAACTTCTTCCAACCCTCATTCAAGTTGATGGAAAGGACGCGGGACGGGGCCCGGGTGTCCAAGCGCTATCACGCCCCTTTGACGCCGTTCCAGCGTTTGCAGGCCCACCCCGACGTTTCCGATGCAATAAAGCAAGAACTCACGGCGCAGTTCGAGGTGCTCGACCCAGTCGCCCTGCTCCACGACATCCGGCAGGCGCAGGCGCGGCTGGTGGTGCTGGCCGATGCAAAGCCGACCGACGATACCGACGTCGCTGACGGGGCGGACGTGGAGCAGTTTCTCGAGGGGTTGCGGCATGCGTGGAAAGAGGGCGAGGTCAGGCCGACATCCCGACGAAAACCGTCCGCGCCGAGAGGCCGCAGGCGCCCTGACCCGCTGGCAAAGGTGCCGGACGACTTGCGTGCATTATTCGATGCGGACATGGCGCAGACGGGGCGCGAGCTGCTCTCGAAGCTTCAATTTGCTCACCCGGAAACCTATCCCGACGGATTGCTTCGCACGGTCCAACACCGTCTGAAGATCTGGCGGGCAGCGATTGCAAGGGAACTGGTGTTTGGTGTCCGCCAGGTCGCGTCCGACCTAATGACCCCCGGCGCGATGCGCGATGTGGAAGCTTCGCGCGTCGGGGGTCATCAGAATCCGACCGCGGACCTGACATCGCCTAGCGATATCCTCCGGGAACATTTGGCTGAGGCAACTGCATGATCGCTCGGGAACATCGGTACGTGCGGCAATACGAGTTCTCATCCAGTTTGTCGCGCTACAGGCCCGGTGCGGCCAGGGTCACAATCCCGGCCAAGGCCATGCGGGGCGATGATCGACCATTGTGTGTCGGTCAGTGTAGTGCGGATCAAGGTTGCCTCCCATTTGGCAACCTTGAATCAGTCCGCGGCCGATTTGTGAATCCTTAAACGTCAACAGACCCTAGGTGTTCCATCCCGGAACATTGCATTGATTCGCGTCGCCTGCCATTGTTCATTGCAAGGTCCGTGCTTCGCGATTTGATCGCCGGGTTGCGCGCTGATGCCGAGGGGGTGCAGACGGCATGATGATCTCACTGCACAAGAACGCGACCACGACGCCGGGCATCCGTCAGCGGCTGTCTGGGAGCGATGAACCAGCATCGGTCCTGGCGCTGCGCTATGGGGTGAGCGAGGAGACTGCGCGCAAGTGGAAGCGGCGTGACAGCGTTCAGGACCTGTCCGCCACCCCGCACACTCTTCAAACAACGCTGTCGGTCGCCCAAGAGGCCGTGGTTGTCGAACTGCGCCGTCTTCTTCTGTTGCCGCTCGACGATCTTCTGGCGGTGACGCGGGAGTTCCTGAACCCGGAGGTCTCGCGGTCAGGCTTGGATCGGTGCTTGCGGCGGCACAGCGTGAGCAATCTCAAGGCCTTGCTGCCCAAAAGCCCTGCCGAGCCGCGCAAGACCTTCAAGGCTTATGAACCCGGCTTCCTGCATGTCGATGTGAAATACCTGCCGCAGATGGCGGACGAGACCACGCGGCGCTATCTGTTCGTAGCCATCGACAGGGCGACACGATGGGTGTTCGTGCGCATAATGCCCGCCAAGACCGCAGCGAATGCCCGGAGGTTTCTGCGCGATCTGAACCGGGCCTGCCCGATCAGGATTACCAAGCTACTGACCGACAATGGAAAAGAGTTCACCGATCGGCTCTTCGCTTCAAGAGCGCGCGCCGCCTCGGGGGACCATGAGTTCGACCAGCTCTGCGTCGAGCTTGGCATCGAACATCGCCTGACCCCGCCGAAATCGCCTCAGACCAACGGCATGGTCGAACGCTTCAACGGGCGCATCGCGGACGTGCTCAAAACCAACCGCTTCGACAGCGCGCTCGACCTGGAGCAGACCCTCATGCGATACGTGACACTCTACAACACCCAATTGCCGCAGTCAGTCCTTGGGAGCCGAACGCCGATGCAGGCCATGAAGGACTGGCACAAGTCCCACCCCCATCTCTTCGTCAAATCACCCCGTAACCTGCCGGGACGCGACACCTAGGCAAAGATCGAAAGAATGAAGGCCCACATCCACCAAAAGGACGGCTCCGAGATCGACGCCGAGGACATTTGCGCCGACAAGGTGATCTCGACACGGTCGTTGATGCTGGCGGCTGGGCTCTCTGGAGGTTGCCGAGTTCGCCGCATCAGACGCGACTTGCACGGCCATGAACTGCGGCCGACCCTCGGAGACAAGGTAACCAGACCGGACCTCCCGACGCCACCTGGTCAGCAATGCTCGCGAAATCTCGTAGCGCCGAGCCGTCGCAGCGCACTGCCGGTAGCCCCGGAGGCTCTCCTCGACGATCCGGACCTTCTCGGCATCCGTCCATTCCCGCCGCCGACCTTTGTCGACAAAGGAGAGAACCTCAATCTGTGATCTGAACTTGGGGTCATCCATAAGGTCAGCGTCTTAGCCAACCTCAGCCCAAACCGTCAGACGGCCCTCACCGGATGAATACCGCGTAACGATCGGAAAGATCGCAGAAACCCATCTGCGGCCTGACAATCTGCCTCCGTCCAATGCTGGACCAATATCTACACCGGCGTCAGATCAGGTGCAATTTTTCGAGGTGCTCTGGCCATAATAGGGATGCCAACAATAGTGAACTTCCCGCTCTTCGCCGACATGAGCAGCCTCTCAAAGTGCAAAATCGATGCTGTAACGGGCGCAACCACTCCACGCAGCGCCGCAAGAAGTGCCTCGAAGACGATCACATCGCTTCGGAAAACCGGGCTACAAGCCCAATTCGGACCTGCCGATTTCTCGTTTTTCGTCTCGGTTAAAATTCGGGCCTAAATGGGCAAGTCGCGGTTGTTCACGATCGCCTCCATCGTGATGTGGGAGGTGATCGCCTCCAACTCGACTTTCTCGATCAGCTTTTGATAGACGCGATCGAAGTCGTTCATATCCTCCGCCACAACTTTGAGCATGTAATCGTATTCCCCTGCAATCCGGTAGAAGTCTATGACATTGGCAATGGCCGACACCTCCCTGCGGAAGGTCTGCAGCCAGTCGCGCGAATGGTGCTTGGTGCGTATCATCACAAACACCGTCAGGCCAAGCCCGACTGCCTGCGCATTAAGTCGGATCGTATGCCCCTTGATCAGGCCTGACTCACGCAGCACCCGCAGCCGTCGCCAGCAGGCATTCTGCGACATGCCTACCTGTTCGGCCAGCTCCCGTTGCGATAAAGATCCGTCGCGTTGCAGGGCCCGCAGGATAAGCCGGTCAATTTGATCTGGATTATGGTTAATCATCGTTTAATTGACCCGAAATCTGTTTTCAGAAGGAGTAAAAAGGTACGATTTCTTCCGTATAAAGAGATATATGATCTTCTTACCCGATAAATTGCAAGAAAGATCCTTCGATGCAGGCCTCCCCTGACAGTTCTCTTGCACAATTCACAGCCGTGCTTGCAGGGGATGATCGGATTGAAAGGCTGCGTGCGGGTGTGATCGGCGAGGGGATCGAGATTCCGGGGCCTTTCGGCCCCCGCAAGCTGGTCTATGCCGACTACGTGGCGTCCGGCCGCGCGCTGCGCCAGATCGAGAGTTTCGTGATGGAAAACGTGCTGCCCTATTACGCCAACAGCCATACCGAGGCATCGTTCTGTGGCGCACGGATGACGCAGATGCGTCGGGAAGCGCGAGCTGTCATCGCGCGGATTTGCGGCGCGGACGCGGGCTTCGCCACGGTCTTTGCCGGGGCGGGTGCCACCGCAGGGCTGAACCGTATCGTGGCACTTCTGGGGGTTCACGAGGCTGTGCAGGCTGGCCAGCCGGTGACCGTGCTGATCGGTCCCTATGAGCATCATTCGAATATCCTGCCGTGGCGGGAAAGCGGCGCCAAGGTAGTCGAGATTGGCGAGGCCGCAACGGGCGGGCCAAATCTTGTCGAGTTGGAGGCGGCGCTGTTGGCGGCGGGTCCGGACGCCCTGACGATCGGCGCGTTTTCAGCCGCCTCGAACGTCACCGGGATCGTCACAGATGCCGATGCTGTGACGCGGCTTCTCAAACGTCATGGCGCTCTGGCGGTCTGGGACTATGCCGGCGGCGGCCCGTACCTGCCTATCGACATGCGGGCGGAGACGGACGCAGAAAAGGACGCCGTGGTGGTCTCGGCGCACAAGTTCATCGGTGGGCCAGGGGCGTCCGGCGTGATGATCATACGCAAAGCTGCCGTGCGCCGAACCCGGCCCGTTATTTCTGGCGGCGGCACGGTCCGCTTCGTTTCGCCTTGGGCGCACGACTATTCGACCGATGTCACAGTGCGCGAAGAAGCGGGTACGCCGAACGTGGTAGGCGACATTCGCGCCGCGCTATGCTTTCTGGTGAAAGATGCCATCGGTCAGGCGTGGATGAATACACGGCACGAGTTGCTGCGCCAGCGCGCCCTGCGCGTTTGGTCGGCTAACCCGAATATCGAGATACTCGGCAACCCTAATGCAACCCACCGTCTGCCGATCTTTTCGTTCCGTGTCCGCGATCCGCGCAGGGGCGGAATGATCCACCAGCAACTGTTCACACGACTTTTGTCGGACTGCCACGGGATTCAGGCCCGCGGTGGCTGCGCCTGCGCAGGGCCGTACGCCCACCGGTTGCTCGGCATCGACGAAACCCGATCCAACGCACTCCGCTCCGCGATTCTGTCAGGTGACGAAATGCAGAAACCGGGCTGGACGCGGCTAAACTTCAGCGCCCTTGCCGACGACGCAAAGGCCGATTTCATCATCGGGGCCGTCGATGCGCTGGCCGAAAACCCTTATCCCATGCTCACCACATACACCTGCGACGAAGCCACGGCACGGTTCAGGCCCGCGACAACGCCGCCTGAAGTATCAAGGATGGTCGGCTTGTCGGGAACGGAGCGGGAGAGTAGCGTCATGTATGGAGGGCTGCGGTTTTTCAAGTGAACTGATGCCGTGGATGCCTTCCTCATCTTGGTTCCAACGAAACCGCTTTGACATATTCGATGCCGACGGGTGGCGGTACCCATCACATCAGCTCAGCGCACTGTAGGGGGCTTAGGACTTCCGTCCGAAGACCTAAGGCAGATCCTGAAAGCAACCTAAGGACTGGACAGCCCTGCATCGGTCAACTGCTCGGGGTCGGGCAGGTCGCGCAGGGTCGCCATCCCGAAGGCGGCAAGGAAGGTCTCGGTGGTGACAAACGTATAGGGCGCACCGCGACGGGGTTCCCGAGGGCCGGTTCCGATCAGGTCCCGTGCGGCCAGCCGCCCGATCAGATCACGGCTGATCTCACGGCCAAAGATGTCTTTTAAGCCGTCGCGGCTGATCGGCTGATGAAACGCGATTGCCGCCAACACGGCCAGATCGAATTCGTCCAGCTCCAGTCCCTGCCCGGCCACCCCGGTTGCGACCCTGATTGCGGGGGCATAGTGAACCGCCCCTTGTTTACCGGAGACCTTCAACCTGACTAAGGATGAGGGCTATGGAAAAGAGTAAGACATCAAACCGTTATTCACCGGAGATGCGGGCGCGTGCCGTTCGCATGGTGTTGGAGCATCAAGGCTCCTATGAAACGCAATCTGCGGCAGTTGCTGCGATTGCCCCTAAGATTGGCTGCATCCCGGAGACATTGAGGGTCTGGGTTCGGCAGGCGGAAAAGG
>NZ_LGIC01000078.1 GCF_001294535.1 Cypionkella psychrotolerans
GACATGGCCATCAACCCAAGCCTCGGAAACTGCTGCAGGATAAGCCCGCACAAAGCAGGCGTCACTGTGAGGCAGATCAAGTGCGAAGAAATACGCCTTTTGCCCAACACCGCCGATCACAACCATCGCCTCGCCAAAATCCGCTTGGGCGTGGCCCGGGGCATGAGCCAGCGGCCCAAACATCTCTCGGCTGCGTCGGCCATGTTCGCGGACATAATTCTTCACCGTCGTGTAGCCGCCCTTGAACCCGTGCTCGTCACGCAGCCGCTCAAAAATACGCTTGGCCGTATGCCGTTGCTTGCGGTTCCGACTAAGGTCCTCCTGCAACCACTGGTCGATGAAGCCCGTGAATGCATCCAGCCTGGGCCGCTTTATCGCCGTTGTCCGCTGATACCCTGGCGGAACCGAAAAACTCATCATCTTCTTCACGCTTGCACGCGAAACACCAAAATGAAGAGCGGCGGCGCGTTCGCTCAGGCCTTCGCGGCGCGCAAGGCGCACCTTTCTATAAAGTTCCACGCTGAAAATCCCCCGCCCTCCCCGTCACCAGAAAGAGCCAAAGTGGCAAAGTTTTACTCTGCCCGCAGCAAGACTATCCCGCCACTTCCGTGGCAAACTTTTGCACTGCCGTTCTCACGCATCACCCGCGCGAACAGGCGAAGAAGCTATTTCCAAGCCGGGACTTTCACTGAAACGGTGCGCAAAAAAAAGATCATCATACAAGGCACGCCTTGCTTGCCAGCATCTTCAGCTCAGCAACGGTTCAGTTGTCCTTTCGATATTCCCACGGCATCTGAAAGTCTGTCTTCCAGATTCCAACATTTGCCTGTTGGGCAGTTTCTGCTCTTGCAACATAGGTGTGAGAATATCGACTGAACGCGACAGCATAGCCATTCACGATCATGACTTCAGCCAAGTCCTGACCATCAACCATGCATGTTGCTATTGGGCGCTTATACATATCCACCTCAGTCGCACGACACTCGATAGGCTTTCCAGCGATAGCCTGCTCAAGACCGCGCCGCGCAACTTCCCCACAGTCAAAGGAGATGCCAGCCTTGTTGCGACAAAGTTGACCCATCTCGGGTGCGTCGATGCCTGACAGCCGAAAGCTCGTTTCTTTTACTTCTACCGTATCACCGTCGATCACTCGCGCGGGTCCGGTCGCGCTCATCAATGCTTCGGTAGATGTTACATCTCGCCGAATATCGTCGATAAGCCCCTCTTGGTTCAGGCCGACGCTGAACATCACCCTGCGAGATGCGTCATGATCTTCAGTGCCATCCGGACCATAGATCAACCGTGCGGATGAATAGCCGACCGCAGCAAGATGTTCTCTGACCCAAGCAAGAGCATCAGGATCTTTAACTTCGGACAAGCACAGCGCGAGCGCATTTCGGGCGCGCCGTTGAGAGAGGTCAAGATTGTTGAGATAAGCCTGTTCCTTTGTCGCATCGACTGCCCACTCGCTTGAGGCATGTCCTTCGATCTTCAGATCCGAGATGTTCATGCCGGACTGACGGAGCGTTTCTAACCAAGGAACACAAAGCTTGCGCAAAAAGGCTGGGTCTTTGATTCTATCGTTGTTCGAGTCGAACAGTATGGCCTGGGGCAGTGTAATCGTGCCTTCCGCGTCAATGCTGCCGCCAGCCTCGCGGATCACTGAGCCCAGCCGATCATCCAAAAGTGTCACCAGCGCGCCCTGCTGTCGTGCAGCAGTTTGCAAACGACCAGCAATTTGCTCAACGGTGCTGTCGCCGGCCTCGACAGTTGCCAGCTTCGCGCGCAGGGCCACTTCAGCCGTCACCTCGACCGCATCAGCGAGGCTGAGACGGGTTTCGGGCGAAAGTTTGACGACGCCTTTCATAAGGCGTTGAAAGTCTTCATCCCGCATGAAGCGTGAATACTGCGCGGCGTTTTCTAGAGCCTTTGTGTCCGCGACGTCGAGCCCGGCTGCGCGCAACGTCTGCGCCGCCTGGAAGGTGCCGTCGGACAGGCCCGCCACAATCGCGGCTTTCTGCTGCGCATCCAGCTTACCTATTTCATCGGCAACGATAAGGCTCTTGCGCTCGGTCTCGATCTGCCACCATGCGAACAACAACAGCAGACAAAACGAGAGCAGGATAAACGCCTCAGCCACGGTGAGGCCCATGATGGCACCGCGCTTGTAGCTGCGATCAAAGCCGCCACTGCCGGATTGCGACACAAGTTTGCTCCCTCGACGATCCGCCACCTCAGGTTTTATCCGACGAAGTGACCAAGCTATCGGCTTGTTGCGTCACAGTGCGGTCAAGTTCGCGAGAGGCAGCCATCGCAGTCGTGGCAAGCTGCCTGACAGAGCTGTGCAGCCGTTCGGCCACATCGTTGACGACAACCTGTGATCGCATCGCAGCATCCAGTGCCGCCTGATCAAATCTGGCGAAGCCGGCTCCGAGACGCCGGTTGGTCTCGTCCAGAGATACTTCGAGCTTAGCCGCTGCTCGGTTCATGCCCAGGGCAAGATTGGCGCCCGCTGTTTCGGTTTCCTCTGCTATGGTGCGAATACGGCGAGAAAGGTGAGAGACTTGTTCTGCAATTTCTGAACCATGCAACTGCATCGCCATAATGGATTTCTCCACCGAGGAGCGCGCAACTGCCTGGGTCGCGTTCATCTGATCTGCAATTTTCGCCATATCACCGAACGAGCTTCGGATCTGGGTAAGCGCTGCCTCTGACACTGTGGCGATAGAACTGCGTATCGACTCAATCGCGCCGCTTGTCTGTTCACGCACGGACCGCGAGGTTTCCTCTTGAAGCGTTTTGGCCATCTCCGCCAGCATCGTCTGGCTGCCCTTCACAAGCACCTCGGTCGAGCGACGAAACTCAGACTCTCTTTCGGCTGAATGCTGGAAACTTTCTACGGTGAAAGCTTTCACCCGCTCGACCGACTGCGCCAGTTCCACCCGCAAACGCCGCGCGACATCGTCCAGCTCGATCCGGGTCTCACGCTCGCGCGCGACCAGATCCAGCCGGAACTGCATCATCAAGACACGAATGAACACCCCGACGATGGTGGACACCAAAGCGACACCAAAGCCTGAAATCACCTCTGGAATAAGCTCTGCCCGTTTGTCCGCGCCCGCTTCAACCACGAAATACAGCGTCACGGAGAGACTTGTCAGAGTGAAAAGAAAGCCAAGATAGTAGCTGTTGTCGCCGATCACTTCAGGCTCAAGACGAAGCGACGTCGTGGCGTAGGCCAACACGGCGTAGATCGTCAGGACGGCTGCCGAAAAGGTTGCCGCAACGAACGGATGAACACCCAAGAGTTTAAGCGCAACCCCGCCTCCCACGCCCGCCGCGAACGCAAGACCCAGGACGATTTTATCCCAAGACTCGCGATTTGAGACATCATGCAGCCGAAGCTGACGCCTTGGGCGTGCCATCTACAGATCCCCTATCATCGTGACGGTAGGCTTACGCGCGCCCTGAACGTCGAAATAGTGCAGCCAGAAATCTTCGATGACGCGCGGATCTTTGATTTTGGAAACGACACGCGGCACTTCGAAGATGACCACGTCAACGCCGTCGAGTGTTCTGTTAAGCCGCCCAAACTGCGGTGATGCGGCAAAGCTCTGCCAGTCATCGCCAGCGTAAAAGCTCATCGCGTCGCTGTTTTGCAGCAGATCCGACACGATGATCACTTTGCGCGGCCCCCCGAAGGTGAGAAAGCCAGAGGTGTCGGCGATCAAGGTCTGAAGCGCCTCCATGATCGGTGATTTGTTTGCGCCATTCGCAGAGATCATGCTTTCGATGTTGTCGTGCAGGGGTGCCATGAAGCGTTGTTCATACCGTGTCTCAACGAGCCGGACGTTTTGCGTCAACGTGCTGACGTCTTGACCTGACCGAGGCTTGCACAACGGGGCGGTAGCGCCCCACGTCTCCGGCGCTTCACTGACAACGCCCATGGTGAACTGCGTGCCGATCGGCGCGTCAGCGATCTCTTTTTCGACGCGGGCCAGCAACTGCTTGCTCTGCGCAGGCGTCAGAGGGTCGGTGAGATCAAACAGGATGGCGGCCATCTCCACAGGTCCCGAGTCAAGCGGGCAGAGAGTATCGGGGTTCACTGCGGTTTCATGTTCGGTCTGGTTGCGATAGAAAATCGCGGCACCCAAAAGACCAACGGCCGCAACAGCCCCAAGAATGTAAGGCCAACGTGACGACTCGCCGCTACGGCTGTTGCGTCGCGTGTTGCGGCGACGGTTAGGGCGCGCCATCACACTTTCTCCGCTGTAACGCCGTCACGCTGGACGGCACGGGTCACGTCGAAGGCAAGACGTGCGGTTTCGAACTGCTCGAAGATTTCCTTAATCGCGCCGTCCACGGTCGCGGTCACCCGGGCCGCCTCGGCCTCGGCGTTTTCGCGACGCGACACCTCTATGCTTTCCGGCTTGAAGGCGCCAAACCTATAGACCTTGTCGAAGGACTTGGGCGACGGCTCCTTGCGCGCTGCACGGTTTGCGTCGCGGTATACTGCCAGTAAATGTGCTGTTTTGACATCGCATTGTTCCAGATACGTTTTCAGATGAGCGCCCAAGGTGCTTTGACCAAACAACGCGTCGATGGCTTCGGTGATACCGTTGCGCACTTGCTCGCTGGCGTCCTGCAACTCCTCGATCGCTTGATCACGGCGATCCTTGAGGTCTTCCAACGCGTTGTGCAGTTCTAACTCGTAAACAGAACGAGCTTTGGCCAACGAGCGCTCTAACCGACCGTAACCGGGATACGGATCGTCCGTATGCCAACCTTTGCGGAACGAAAGAACCGAAATCAGGAGCCCGATGCCGACCAACAGCCATGACTCGATGCTGGCGAGGTAAAGCGGGCGGGCCAGCAACGCAGGCACCGCACCTTCTGTTGCTTCTGCCCAACTCAAACCACTTTCTAGGCCGTCACGGAAATGGGCAACGCCAAGGTTCATTGCAACGGCAAAGGCCATCCAAATCAGCACAAAGATCAGACCGCCCAGCTTCAGCAGCAGGTTGCGATGATGCAGGTAGCGCGCCAGATAGCCCAGCATCGCTGAGCCGCCGACATTGACAACAGACACGATAAGCGCGGCCAGCAGGCCACCAAGCAGCCCGAACTCATTTCCCTTCGAGAACAGGTAGCTGTTGATGCCAGCTTCGATCACAACAAGGATGATCGTCAGCGAGAAGACTTTGATCCAGCCTTCGAATTCCTTGGCGGGTCGTTGCAGGCGGTTACGCTCACGATAGCGGGCCCGCCATGTGAAGGTCTCGTTCAAACGCTCGCGGGGATCTTCGATGCGCGATTGCCACTCCTGCACTAGGGCACCAAAGTCATTTTTGGCACTACCTGCCGCGATATCCACTTCCTTCGACGCCTGACCTGCTCGCGCGAGACGTTCGTTGTAGACCCGCCGGTTGGACTCGTAGTTTTCAAGTCCCTTTCGGCGCAGTTCCTCGATGCGCTCGATCACACTGGTTTCGACGTGGTCGAAATCTTTCGTGTCTGTCGGCGGCTGGTTGGTTTGCCCACGTGCCGTCCCTTGCACTTCAAGTTTCAGATCATTGGCAATCTTGTCGGAATCAATCGAAGGGAAAACAGCCGAGGATGGGATGAAGTCGTCAGAACGAAACATCGACTTCAAGCGATCAAGCATACTGGCCTCACAAACTGCTATGTTAACGTCTTGTTAGCTGGTGCGGTGCGAAGATGCCAATCTTTCAGTGACCCGCGGTTACTCAGCGCGTGGCTAAAGATACCGACGTTGATTGTCACGTCCGACATCGCGGCCACAGCCGGAGCTCTTCAGTAAGATGGCAGCTGGTGCGCCAGTCGACCCCACTGTGCTGCCGGTCCCCTTTTTTCGCGCGTTTGGGTGGCATCGCAGGAGGACTCAGGAGCGAGTCGCAGGGGTGCCTGCGCTTCAAGCCCGTTCTCCTCATCGACACTGCGCGCCGCACCTCAAATCGGCTCTCCGCGAGTCTACGGCGTCAACGCGCCCGCCAGGGTCTGTGTTAGTCTGCCAGCCTAGACAGGTTCGCAGTCTGGTATCTTTCTGATTTCTGGACGGTGCAACCTTTGTTCAGACCAAAAGTCAGGACGCGATGCGTCATGTCTTCGACGGCATTGCCGATGGCACGAAGTGGTAGGTGACGTCACGGGCAACCTGCCCGCGATGCCGGCTATCGTGCTCGAATGCGCGCGTTATGATCCTGCATAATCTTGCCCACCGCCTGACTGCTGCACCTGTTCGCGTTGCACCGGCCTTCGAAAAGACAGGCATCATCGTTGACCTCCGGGTGGCTGCGGATGTTCGACTTCATGTAGTCTTGTTTTTTGCTGTCACTCTTGCGAGTTCATACGACGCCTGAGCCCGGCGGATCATGGGGTGATTGCAAACAAACAGGTCGTCTGGTTCAAGTCTGAGCAGCTTCGCTGTCCGGCGCGTGCTTTTCAGCAGGTAGGGCAGCAATAGCTGCGGGCCGATGCTTCCGAGCGCGCGGCACACTGGTTGTTATCTCGCCGCGTCACAGAGGAGCTTTCGTGCCCCGACTGTCTCGGCAACAGATGGCACCCCCATGAACTTCGAGCGTTTTTTCTAGGACTTCGGTTTATTCGGCAAGCGGCACCAACTCGTGGGTGCTAGGGTGTTCATCTGTCCATGGCGATTTGTCAGCGGGATTCTGCGTCTAGACGGAAGTTCAGCCATTCCTCCAGGTGTGGCGCACCGCAGCGGAGCACGTAAAAGTTGGGATTCTGCGGGCGAGGGTGCGCGACGCTCAAGTGAGGGCTACTGTCCCGAAAACTGAACAAGCCGTTCGCCGGAAGCAGTTGGTGAAAGGCTTACGCCAACCGTGTGCCATTGATGGCGCAATCGAGTGCCCTCTCTTAACTGTTATGAACGATAGGGCGACAGCCCTGCTCTCACCCATAGTCACAGGCCCCAAATTTGGATGCACAGTCTGAGCATACATTGTTCAGACCGCCCATCGGGAATGAAGCTCTCTGGGTTCTGCTTCAGACGTTGGTGACTTTCATGTTCTGGCGGTCTGTGTGAATAGCCCCGAGTTTCCTAGACACCTTGCAGCTTCAGTTTTTGCTGCTGCTCGAATGCGATCGGCGACAGCATTCCGTTCCTAACGTGTTTGCGCTGCGGGTTGTAGAAGAACTCGATGTAGTCGAACACATCCTGGCGGGCTTCTTTGCGGGTTTTATACTTTCTTCGGCGGATGCGTTCGCGTTTGAGCAGGTTGAAGAAGCTTTCGGCGACGGCGTTGTCCCAGCAGTTGCCACGTCGGCTCATGCTTTGCGTCAGATTGTGCTGTTCGAGGAACTCCTGCCACTCATAGCTGGTGAACTGTGAGCCTTGGTCGGAATGCACTTGGACTTTGGTCTTCGGTTTGCGGCGCCAGACGGCCATCAGAAGGGCTTGCAACGGCAGATCCGTATAGGTCCGACCCTGCATGGACCACCCAACAACACGCCTAGAAAATAGATCGATGACAACTGCGAGATAAACGAAGCCCTCGTGGGTGCGGATGTAGGTGATATCTGTGACCCAGAAC
>NZ_LGIC01000079.1 GCF_001294535.1 Cypionkella psychrotolerans
GCCACCTTCGGCAGCCTCGATCTGGCCCTTGCTGCCTACAATGCCGGACCGGAAGCTGTGCGCAAATACGGCGGCGTGCCGCCTTACGCCGAAACCCAATCCCACATCGTCAAGGTAATGGCGGCCTACGACCGCATCCTCGCTGACCTCAACATCTGAAGGACCCCCAAAACATGAAACCGACCGAACTGGCTCTTCTGGGCCTGACCCTTTGCACCCTGGTGGTAGCGCAATCCGAGCCCGCTTTGGCGCAGGTGGTCTTCACCAAAGCGGAGACCGTGGCCACTGGTGTGCTGGCCTCATTCCGCGGCACGCTCGCGACCGCCTTCTTCGGCATCGCCTTCGTGGTGACGGGGTTCCTCGCGGCCTTCAACCGGATCAGCTGGGCCTGGGTGGCCCTCGTCGTGGTCGGTGCCTTCCTCGTTTTCGCAGGCCCCGCAATCGTCGCCAACCTGCGCTCTTCGTTCAGCTGAGGCGGGGCAAGGGCCATGGAAAAAAGTGCTGTCATCCTCGGGCTTTCCCGGCAAGCCAAGTTCCTTGGCCTGCCGATGCCCTATGCCATGGCAGTGGGGGCCATGACCGTACTGCCCTTCATCCTGTTCAAACCGGTCTGGTGGTTTCTGACGGCCCCGATCTGGTACGGGCTTGCCCGGCTTGCGACCAAGGTAAACCCGAACGGGCATCATGTCTTTGCCGTCATGATGCAGGTGACGCCGCTCGCCATCATTCGGAAAGGGCGGCGTCATGTTTCTTGAGCGTGATGCGGAGCGGGGCAGGGCGCGGGCACTGATCCCGGCCGACCCGAAACTCTATGGCCATCTGCCCTACGTCATCGAGCTTGATGACGAGGTGGTGCGCACCCGCGACAACGGGTTGATGCTCTCGTTGGAGGTGACCGGGATTGATGGTGTCACATCCGCGGCTGCAGCAGTTTCCGCGCTGCGGGCTGGCTTTGCGCATCTGCTCGACACGCTGGATGAGCGCTTCACCTTCTATCTGCACCGGATGATGCGGGGGGCTGAGACGTGTCTCGCACCAATCCACGGCTCCGGCTTTGCCGCTGATATCGACCGGGCCTGGGGCAGGGAGCTCGCCCGCCGCAACCTGCAAGAATCCGTGCTGATCCTGACTGTCGTGCGGCGACAGGTTGCCCCCTTGGCCGTACCCTTGTTCAGCAAGGCCGCCGCCAAGGTTTTTGGCGAAGACAGCAACCGGCGGCTCGAAGAGTTGCGCGAGGTCACCTCGATCCTTGAGACGGGCCTTGGCATCAAGACCAAGCGGCTGAAGATCAGCGATGGCAGCCTTGTTGGCTTCTATGCATCCCTCCTCACCGGCGAGTTGCGCCAGCAGCCCCGCAGTCCATTCTGCCTTCTTGCGGAAGATGCCGCAGGGGCAGCTGTACGTTTTGGCCAAGGGGTCATCGCCATCGAAGAGGGGGCCACAACCGCCCGCTGCGCCGCCGTCCTCTATGTCAAATCCTATGCGACCGCGACCTGGCCCGGGATGTTGGATGCACTTGGGGTGTCGCAAGACACCATCGTCACCCACAGTTACACGCCGATCGAGCGCGGCAGCATCACCGAGCGCGTCAAACGCCGGGTAGCGCAGATGCGCGCCTCCGAGGACATGGCCGCGACCATCGAGGCGCAGCTTTTCGATGCGGCAGATAAGGTCGAAAGCGGCACCCTCGGCTTTGGCGTGCATCAGATGACGATCACGGTGTTCGCCGCCACGGAAGCAGCACTCGATACCGAAGTGGCCCGCATCCGGGGCATTGCCCACCAGAACGGCATGCGGCTGGTTCGAGAAGTGACGGCTTTGGAAGCCGCCTTCTTCGCAATGCATCCCGGCAATATGGATTACCGGGCCCGCGACATGACGGTGTCATCGGTCAATTTCGCGGACATGGCTGCACTGCACGCGGCAGACACCGGCACCGAGAAGGCGCGACTGCCCTGGCAAACGCCGATTACCGTGTTTCAGACCCTGCAAGGCTCGCTGCACCGCTTCAGCTTCCATGAGCCCGGCGATCCGCAGGCGGAACCGACCAACGGCCACACGCTGGTCTTGGGCAAATCCGGGGGCGGTAAAACGACGACGGTCGCCTTCCTCGCGGCCCAAGCCCAGCGGGCAGGCGGGCGTACGATCATCTTCGACAAGGAAGCGGGCCTCAAAATGGCGGTGCACGCCCTTGGCGGCCGCTATGCTGAAATCCGCGCCGGACGGCCCACGGGGCTCAACCCGCTCGCCACCGAATCCGGTGAACGCGGTGAGGCCTGGCTTCTCGACTGGCTGGTGGCGCTCTTGGAAAGCCGCAGCGGCCCAATGTCGCCCCTGCAATCCGAGGCCCTCAAATCCGCCATCGCCCAGAACGGTAAAGCGCGGGTCGGCCTGCGGAACTTCCGAGCGTTTCAGGAGCTGTTTGGTGATGTCGGTGACGGATTGGACCTCGCGCAGCGATTGCGCGAATGGGGGCCGGACGGCCGATATGGCTGGGTTTTCGGTGAGGCCAGCGAGCCAGTGGTCGATTTCACCAGCCACGATGTGACGGCGGTGGATCTCACAGAAATCCTCGACCTTGGCACTGAGCGCACCGCCATTCTCGGTACACTGTTTCGCCGCATCGAGATTCTGATTGAAGAAAAGCGCCCGACGCTGATCCTGATCGACGAGGCCTGGAAGGTGCTCGATGACGAGTACTTCGCCAAGAAACTTGCAGAATGGTTGGTCACCGCGCGCAAGAAAAACGTCGTCGTGGTGATGATGACCCAGTTTCCGAGCCAGATCCGGGGTTCCAAGGCGCGGTCTATTCTCGAGGCGCTGCCAAACCAATTGCTGTTCCCGAACGGTGAAGCTTCCAGTGCCGACTACGACAGCTTCCGGCTGACCGATGGCGAGTTGGATTTCGTCCTGAACCCGATCCCGGGCCAGCGACTGCTGCTATCGCGATCCCCACGTGGCTCCACGGTTCTCAACGTCGATCTCAAGCCCCTCGGGCCTTTGCTCACAGCGCTTGGCGGTGGTCAGGCCGGGCTCAATGCCTTCGGCGCCGACTATGCCGCGCGCCCCAAATTCTGGAAGGAATGATAGTTCAATGAAATCAATATATTACATAACCTTCATTATCGGACTCGGACTAACGAGCCTTTCAGGCTGTGCCGGTGTCCCTATCGCCAAGACCAATTGCTGGGCCAGTGCGGGCTCAACTGTAACTGCCTCCACCATGGGCGCAAGCGCCCCGTCAGGCGTTGTATCCCGTGCAGCCACTCCGGTTCTTGATGTCATTCCCTGCAAGTAAATCTCTTGGTCTGATCGGAGCATGGGCCTTGGGCGTGGCGGTCCTGCCTTGGGCTGCGGAGGCGCAGGGCGTTCCGATTGTCGACCCGAAGTCGATCATCCAGCACGGCCTCGAGATCGCGCAGATGTCCTATCTGACGGGCGCGCGAGAGCTTGAGGCGGACAAGAAGCGCCGCATCGATGCGTTGCACCAAGACCAGCTTGATGCGCTCGATGCGACACTGGTGATGATGACGGGCAAGACCCCGTGGATCGGCGATCTGGAGGTCCTGCCAGGTGCCGAAGCAGAGGTCTTCTATGCGGTGGAGGACAACAACCCCTACGCCGACCGTCTCTTTGGCGATGCCAAGACCAGCATTGAAGAGATGATCGTGGCGACGGCCCAGAAATACGCAGGCCACCCCGGCCTTGCCCGCGCCGGGCTGAACCCGGTCGAGTTCCGCATCTGGTTCCAGAGCCTTGTGAAGCAGGAATCCGGGTTTTCTATCGGGGCGCGCAGCCCGGTTGGGGCGTTTGGCTTGACGCAAGTGATGCCAGACACGGCCAAAGGCCTCGGCATCTACCCCGCCTATTACGACGACCCGATGCTGCAGCTTGATGGTGGCGCGCGGTATTTCCTGACGCAGCTGAACACCTTCGGTTCGGTGCCACTGGCACTCGCCGCCTATAACGCGGGCCCGGGAAATGTCACCAAATACGGTGGCATCCCGCCCTTCAAGGAAACCCAAAACTACGTCGTCCGCATTACCGGGTTCTTCAATGCTTATGCGGGCAAGATCACTGGTGTCGATCAGGTCGGCACCTTCGATCCGCGTGACATGGCCATCGCTGAGGCGAGCAACACATCGGACGCGGGTCTGACTATGGCATGGCGGCTTCTGTCGAGATCGAGGCATCGCTGAAGCGCTGCGCTCCATCATTGAGCGCATTCCAACAACCAAATCGGCAAAGGAAGCGCTGGATCTGAACAGCTATGCCCGGGCTGAGGCCGTTCGGATCGGGCTGATGGTCGAGCGGGTCAAGGCGGCGCGCGTAAAGGTCGATCAGACCCGCTACGCCCTTTGGCTCCAGGCCTATGCCGTCGACACAACATTCATCAAAGTAAGGGCAGATTCCGAATGATCACCTCACGCATCCGGGGCCTGCGCCCCCTTCTTTTGTCCGCAGCGCTTTTGCTGCCGGTCCCTGCCCTCGCCCAAGGGGTGCCGACCATTGATCTCACCAGCATCGCCAAGATCGGTCAGGTGCTGACCGAAGCCAAGCTGCAGGTGAAGGAGATGAGTGCCTACAACCTGAAGCTCGATGAGCAAATCCGGAAGCAGATCGAA
>NZ_LGIC01000080.1 GCF_001294535.1 Cypionkella psychrotolerans
GCAGCTATGCTGGGTACAAGTCCCCATGCCGTCCCGTTCCTGCAGCAAGCAATGTACCCCTCATAAGATGGCACGAAATGGGTAGACAAAGGCACGGTTTCGCCAAAGCAAAGTGTCATCCATTGGTCTTGGATATTGTCCTTACGATTGTAGGCAAGACAGGTCGATCCGCGCAGAGTATCAAGTGACACCCCCTCCGAAAACTCCGCGAGAAAGAATTCGGGCGATGCTACGGCGATGTAATCCATCGACCCCAGAGAGAGTCTGCGGCACCCGTGTATCGGCGTTTCGAGGGCCGTTATCACCGCAAGTGCGTCTCCTGACTTCAGGCTCGCTTCGGTATGGTCCTGATCATCAGGAAGGACGTCTAAGCGGATCCCCAGTTCCCGTGACGCTCGCTTGATCAAATTTGGGAACCATGTCGCCAAGCTGTCGTTGTTCACTCCAAGCCGGATCGTTGCCGCGCCGGCTATGTCGCCCCCGACCAGCGCGCGCATGCGCTCGTCGAGTTCTTGTTGAAGAAGTGTCACTTGTTCGACATGCCGACAATACTGTATCCCGGCCTCCGTCGGCAGGCACGGGCGTCCCCTGGCAACCAGAACGACGCCGGCTTTTTCTTCCAACTGCCTGATTCGCTGACTGACCGCAGACTGGGTCACTTTCATCGATTTGGCAGCCGCTTCGAAGCTGCCTTCTCGAACGACAGCAGAGAGAATGATGAGAGAGTCGTAGTCGATGCGCGACATTTTTCACCTTGCTGCATAAGATTCACTAATGCATAGCGCAGACTTTTACTGAAAAAACTGAGACAAACAAGGGTGCATAGCTACACTTGCATTAGCACTTCTCATGGAGGCGGAATTTTTGAGCATCAGTCTTCCGAATTTGTGCAAATCGTTCAACAATTTAGGTATTATGAGCTCGTTGGGTCGGGGGACACATGTCAGGACAATCACTGCGCAGGAAGTACATCCTGCGGTTTTTCGGAATGAAACGATATTCGCGCAGGATCGCTTGGACGATCGTCTGTGGGTATTATGCGTTGATAGTAGCGTCGATCTGGTTTGGAAATTACCTGCTGTCACTCACTGCGAGTGTTGGGTCTGTGCTCATGATGACGGCTACCGCGATCTTCATCGGAACGCGCCTGAGAGGAATAAACAATATCGTCCATGAGTGCTGTCATGCTTCGTTTTCCGAAAATCGGCAAGACAACGTGCTCATTGGGCGTGTATGCGCATCAGTGTTGATGAAAACGTTTCGAAAGTATCGGGATGACCATCTGTCACATCACGCAAACAACGGAGACTACGATAATGATGCGGAGTTCGCGGTCATTCAGAAGTTCGGGTTGCACGATGCGCTGAATTTGCAGACTATCTTAAGGCACTTTGCGACGCCATTAATGGGACGGCACCTGCGCGCATACACGGGCATCAGTCTGTCAGGCGATGATGGTCGCTTCTTCGTCGTTCTTAAACTGGTTCTCCTCGCTCTTATCGTGGCGTTCACTGTATTCGCCCCGCTGACGTCTTTTATCTTTGTCATCGTCCCCCTGTTTTACATTTATCCAACTTTGAACTTTTGGACCGATTGTTTGGACCATGCAGGGCTCGTGGGTGCAGATGATGAACTTGAAAGCTCGCGCAATGTCCTTGCGCCTGCCTTGGTCCGCCTGCTCTTTTTCCCTCGCAACGATTCCTACCACCTTGTTCATCACCTGTTCCCGCAGATTCCGGCGCGCCATCTCGACGTCGCTCATGCTGAGCTTTGCAAAGATCCAAGCTACAGGGGTCAGCCCGCTGCAGTTCATGCGCGCCTCGGGGGATTTGCGAGGCTTCAATCATTTTTTCCATGGAAGGGCCGAGACGGCGCCGAGAATCCGCACCCCTAAAATGGGCCCTTTAAAACAGATGCGCCTGCATCTGTCGAGGATCGCGCCATTCCAGGCCACTGGGCATCAAACAGCATCTCATGGGTTTGCAGTGGATAGGCCCGCAGCAAAAATACCCGGCTGTGCGACAGCATGATATGCGCCACCTGCAGTTTTGGCGCGCTCACCGCCCAGAATGGCAAAAACCTCCCTCCAATCAAACTGGAATGCCTCGCCCGGTTGAAACACCAGAGTAACAAACGTTCCGCGCCCCGTCGTCTGCTGCTCCCTTTGCCAATCCGCCCGCCACACCCGCGCAAATGCAGCAACCCGACCGTAGGACTCGGTGTAGCCCAGCTTCACCAAGTCATCATGTAACTGCTTCGATGTTCGCCGCTGATTGCGCGACTTCCCGGCCTCGGTCTTCAGCCAGCCCGACAGCTTTATGGCAAAGGGGTCAAGCTTGCTCGGTCGCTCGGCAACCCTGAACTCAGGCTCCACCGCTCCACACCGCAAATACTTCCGAATGGTGTTGCGCGACAACTTCGTCCGTCGCGCGATCTCCCTAATGGACAGATGCTCGCGCAATGCCCAACGCCGAATAATGCTCAAAAATGCCATGTCGATCACTCCAAAATCCCCTGCTGCCAGCAGCCAAAGGGAACGTGTCACATGGATCACTTCTCAATGAAAATTACGTCCCTACCCGGGTCAGATCTGGCAACCCAAAGAAGATCTCGCCCGCATTTCACATTTCATATTGCCTACACTCATTGCATCAACAATGGCTGCGCCGCTTTCGGCCCTTAGCCGACGGTCAGCGTGCACCTGCCTTGTTTCACGATATTCGCAGAAGCAGCCGTCTGAGATCAGCGCGGCATTTTCGAGAACGGATGGCTCGGGAAACATCTGGAAGCGTCCATCCCGGAGAGCGGCAGACCAAGTCAGGTATCTTGGAGCGTGCCCAGCTGCGCGACAAGGTCGGGTAGCGCCGCGGGCGCGCCCATCGCCCAATCGACGATCCGTTCGGGGTTCAGCCCCAGTTGCTCCATGGCTGCCGCGAATTCCTGCACATCCTTGCGGTTCAGGCTAGCGATGTGGGCGGCGTTTGATGGGTTGTCTTGCTTGCCGATGGCCCGTGCCATAAAACTGCCGCCGCTGCTGGTGGCCAATGCTGCTTGTAGCGATGACAGGTCGACGCCTGCCTGCGCCGCGAGGCCGAACACTTCCACCAGGTTGCGCAGGTTCGACACGGTCAGCGCATTATTCAGAATCTTGGTCATCTGACCCGCCCCGGGGCCGCCCATAAGCCGTATGGCACTACTGTGGCAGGACAGAACTGGCTCACAGAGGTGCAGCGTGTCTGCATCACCGCCGACAAAGCAGGTGAGGTTGCGCGCCTCGGCAGCGGGGCGTCCGCCGCTGACCGGTGCATCCAGATAGCGCAATCCTATTGGCGCAAGTCTATTGGCATTCGCCGCTGCGGCGCGGGGATCGCCCGTCGCGTGATTGATGACGGTGCCCCCATTTGGCAGCGCGTCCGCCAGCCCGCCGTTGAACAGCAGAGCCTGAAGCTCGGCATCGTCGGGCAGGCAGAGGCACAAGAAATCAACCGCGCGTGCCACCGATTGGGCGGAGTCCATGAGATGGGCGCCCTTGTCGGCAAACCCTGCCAGCGTCTCGGGCCGTCGAGCCCAGACATGCAGATTATGCGTTTCGGCCAAGGCTTCGGCCATCGGGCCACCCTGATCGCCCAGCCCGATGAAGCCAACCTTCAGGCGAGTCACAGCACACACCCGATCATCCGTTCTGCCATCATCCACAGCCTGTCTGCGTTTTGCGGATCCAGTGCATAGTGTGCCACCGTGCCGATGGGCTGATCACGGCGCGCGTCGACGATTTCCGCCTCCGTGCAATTGTCAAAGTAGCGGCCAGTCACGCCGTCCAGCAACGGCGAGGCGGCCAGAAGCACCGAATTCGCAGCCCCCTGTTGCGGCGATTTGCGGAAGGGCTCGGGCTTCTTCAAACCGCCGGTATGGCGTTGCAGGTTGGTGGCGATGGCACCCGGATTGAGCGCGTTTGACATAATGCCATCGCCCGCCCATTTCGCGGCAATGCCAACCGAGAGCAGGATACAGGCGGTCTTTGACTGCCCATAAGCGACGACGGGGTGATAGGTGTCAACGGCAGAGTAAAAGTGGACCAAAGGGCAGCGCAAAATGTTGCCACTTTGGGGTTATCAAGATTGCCGCATAGGCGTGCGCTAGCATCTGGGCGGCCGCGCTTGTCACAGAGCTGGCGGTTGCCCGGATGCTTTGGCCCGTGAGGGCCAACTGCTTACGATGTTGGTATTGGGTTAAGCCTTGTCTTGGCGGGCTTTGCTCTGGCCGAGGCGATAGCTTTCACCGTTCATCTCGAGGATGTTCACGTGGTGGGTCAGCCGGTCGAGAAGTGCGCCTGTCAGTCGCTCAGACCCGAAGGTTTCGGTCCATTCGTCGAAGGGCAGGTTGCTGGTGATCAACGTGGCACCCCGCTCATAGCGTTGCGAGATCAGTTCAAACAGCAGTTCGGCGCCAGTTTTGCTGAGCGGCACAAAGCCCAGTTCGTCGATGATCAGCAGTTTGTGGCTGACCATTTGCTTTTGAAGGCGCAGGAGCCGGCGCTCATCC
>NZ_LGIC01000081.1 GCF_001294535.1 Cypionkella psychrotolerans
CGGAAGAAAGTCGAGATGCTTTTTGCACGTCTGAAGCGGATTCTCGGCCTGAACCGTCTCCGATTGCGCGGCCCATTCGGCGCACACGATGAATTCCACCTCGCCGCTGCCGCCCAGAACCTCAGGAAGCTCGCAAAGCTCCTGCCCACACCAACAGTAGCCCGACCCGCGTGATCGAGAGACGGGCGCGCAAATGACGAGCCCATGTCATCGCGGCTCACACGCCGAGGTTTTCAACAGAATAAGCGGAGAGCAGTCGTTCGAAATGCGCAGGTGCCGTTGAGCGCCCCTCAGGTCAAGGCAAGCAAGTTCGGGATGCCGACTGGCGGCACGGCTTGGAAGGGCATGAGGTAAAGCCGCTGCGCCAGACCGCCCCGGATGCGCGCGATCTGCGCCACTTCGACTGCGATACGCCTTTGCAGCAACGCATTGGTCGTGCCGGTCCGAGACATCACCCGATTGACCACCCATGCCCAAGGCTCGATCCTCGCCCGTCGCAGATCGTCTTGCAGGCTTGCGGCCTCGGAGACGGGTATCGTCTCTGGCAGCGCAACAAGGACGACCCGCGTGTATTCTGCGTCTTGCAGCCGCATCAGCGGGGTGACGATGCGGCCCTGACCCGCGCCCATGTCCTGGGTCATCTGGCGGTGGTAGGCTCCGGTGGCGTCCAGCAAAAGCAGGGTGTGGCCCGTAGGTGCGGTGTCCACAACGACGAACGCACTGCGGGCTTCGGCGACGATGCGCGAGAAGGCGTGGAATACCGCGACCTCTTCGGTGCAGGGCGAGGCGAGGTCTTCGCGCATCAGCGCGCGGTCGGCCTGGTCCAGATCGCGGCCCTTGGTCGCCATGATCTTCTCGACATAACGGGCGGTTTCTGCGACGGGATCAATGCGGTCGACCGTCAGGCCGTCAAGGCTGCCATCGACCACAAGCGAGACATGGGCGGCGGGGTCGGTCGTCGTCAGATGCACCTCATGCCCCCGCTTGACGAGGCCCAACGCGATTGCCGCCGCGACAGTTGTTTTGCCGACACCGCCCTTGCCCATGACCATGATCAGCCCACGTCCTGCTTTCGACAGATCATCGACCATTGCGGCAAGGTCAGGCGCATCGGTCGTGTCCGGCAGGAATGTCACGGCGGCGGCGGCGGGTTCCTCGCGGAACAAGGCACGCAGCGCGGGCAATCCCACCATGTCGAAGGACCGCAAGGGCACCTCCATCCTCGGCAGTGATGCAAGGTTCGGCGGCAAACTGGCCAAAATTGCGGCATGATCACGGGCTAAACCCTCGGCTACCGGATCTCCCTGCCCATTCGCATCGAACACACCGTTGACGACAAGGCTCTGATTGCCAAGGCCAAGCTGGCGCAATTCGTCCGATGTCCGCGCCGCCTCGCGGACCGCCCCGCGGTCGGCGCGCGTCACCAGAACGATTGAGGTGCTTTTGGGATCGGCCAAGGTGGCCAGCGCCGCACGGAACCGCTCTTCCTGCATCTTCAACCCGGAATGCGGGCCAAGACAGGACGCGCCGCGGTCATTGCCTTGCAGGAAGCCTGTCCATGCACGGGGAAGACTGAGCAGGCGCAGCGTGTGCCCCGTCGGCGCGGTGTCAAAAATGATGTGGTCGAACTCCGGCGCATCTCCCGCCAGCAACCCCACGAATTCGTCGAACGCCGCGATCTCGATCGTGCAGGCACCGGAAAGCTGCTCGCGCACTGTGGCCTTTTCCGCATCGTCCGCATCAAGACCAAGCTGTCCGATCACCCGCGCACGATATTCTTCGGCTGCCTTGTCAGGATCGATGTTCATGGCGAACAGGTTCGCCGCATCTGAAATGGCCGTTGGCCTGTCGGAGAGCTGCGCCCCTAACATCTCGTCGAGGTTTGAGGCCGGATCGGTGCTGACCAGAAGCACTCGCTTGCCTTGCTCGGCCAATGCAAGCGCAACAGCGCAGCTCAGCGAAGTCTTTCCCACCCCACCCTTGCCCGTGAAAAACAGGAAGCGGGTGGGACTTTTGAGAAAAAATGCAGGGGTCATCAGAAATTCCTCAAATAGACTAGCGTGATCGTGACGTTTCACCGCGCGTCTTGCGATGACATGGGTCAAACGCGCCCTGCATTTCGGCACCCGCTTCACGCACCTCAAATAACACCCTTGCAGAAAGGTTCAGAACGGCGACTTTGGGCCGTAATCGGTCCCATCGCAGCGTTGGAGGTGAAAATATATGGCCTTTTGTTCGAAAAAGCCGAATCCTATCGAAAAGCATAAACTGCAGCCACTAGATTGCAATGTGGTATATTATTTGTGGATTAATTTTTTAGCAGTTATAATAGTTATTTAGTGGTGTAGCTATAAAGAATATCAATCCGCCACTTGCCCCCGCGAAAGCGTTCTCCTCATCCGGCTCCGGCCGAATTTTGCGCTGTTTTTGGGGGTTATGTGGGTGGGGCTGTTAACCGGTGCCTGCGCCAACAGGCCCGAACGTGGTCTTGTATCGACCCAGCGGAATCTGCACAGGTTAAGCCGCTAAAGCGAATGCCTTAGCTGGGGTTTTCATGTCCAGCGCCTGATGGGGGCGGTGGTTGTCGAAGCTGATCCAGTCGCCGATGGCGTGTGTCGCATGCTGGATGCTGTCGAAACGCTGTCGGTGGATGCACTGTTCCTTCAGTGTTCGGATGACGCGTTCAACCATGCCGTTCTGCTGGGGGCAGTGCGGTGTGATGAACTCCTGCTTCAGCCCATAGCTGCGGACAAGCGCCGTGTATCGCCGACTGGTGAAGACGAGGCCATTGTCGGACCTCAGAAGGAACTCGCGACTCACCCTGCCCAAGGTACCGAACCGGCTGATCAGCGCATGCTCCAGTGCGCTGGCAGCAGTCGTGGACTTGCCGGATCACGACAGATGCCAGCCCAGAAGCTCGCGGGTATGACAGTCAATCATCAGGGCCAGCGTGGCCCAGTCGCCGCGCCCGGGCCAGACGCGACACATATCCGTCGACCAGCGCTCGTTCGGGGCTGTCGCGACAGATGCGCATCGGGTTGCAAAAGATGATGCCGGGCGTGACGGACTTGTATTTTGGCACCATCTTTCCCGGTTGTTCCTTCGCCGGAGCCAGTCCTTCGCGCGTGGCCCCCAGCACTGGGTGGTCCGCTCAGGACGCACCGATGCCGTGCTTGACCTCGTCGAGAACGTCGCCAAGCTGGTAAGGCTTTGTTGGGGTGTTGCGGATGGTGTCCATGACGATTGCGCCCCCCAAGGCTGTAGATTTCGCGCAGCTGGGTCCGCGCCGCTTGGCGGGCTTGTCGGCCCAAAATCAAACCTATGCGCGTCGCGCGCAGGGGCTTGAAGCGCGTCGGCTGGTCCCGCGATTCCGTGCTTTGAAACCATTTTTCTGATAGGCTGTCGCCATCGGCATCGCTTCCGAATCGTGACTATTCAATTAGGGAAGGAATTTTTATGGCACTCGTGACCGCCTATACGGCTTTCGATATGATCAACCCGCCGATCCGGGATTGGTCTTTGCAAGGTTTACCAACTAACACAGAAATAAACATTGTCGATGGGCTGAATACCGGGGTGTATCGTGGAGATTTCACCTATGGCGGCTTCGGCTCGGTGTCGGGCGAGTTGCACAGCTTTGAGACCAGTTTCAATGGCGCGCTTCAGAATAAGATTTCGGGTTTGACTCTGGATGCCAGCCAAGTTTTAGCGTTAATTCAAAGCGGTCA
Organism: Cypionkella psychrotolerans; assembly: GCF_001294535.1. Classification (GTDB taxonomy): domain Bacteria; phylum Pseudomonadota; class Alphaproteobacteria; order Rhodobacterales; family Rhodobacteraceae; genus Cypionkella; species Cypionkella psychrotolerans. The sequence goes on from NZ_LGIC01000081.1 coordinate 3,729, forward strand.
TGCGGAAGATCTTTATACCCTTGCATTGGGCGGCGCAGATACGCTGGTGGGTTCAGCCTTTAACGATGTGCTGGCTGGTTTTGACGGCAACGACAGTTTACGCGGCAATGGCGGGGTGGATTATTTATACGGAGATGCTGGCAATGATACCCTTGTCGGCGGTTTGGGCGCGGACCATCTTTTTGGCGGTGTCGGCAATGATGTCTATATCTTAGGTGCTGGGGATGTAATTGTGGAGGCCGGCGGTGGCGGCAATGATACCGTGCAATCCGCGATTTCCTATGCTTTAGCGGCTAATCTTGAAACCTTGGTGCTGACCGGTACGGCCGCAATTAATGGCACGGGCAACACGCTTTCCAATCGCATCACTGGAAACTCCGCCGCAAATGTACTTTCCGGGGGACTTGGCGATGATACGATCGGCGCAGGGGCGGGGGCGGATACCCTGATCGGCGGCGCGGGGCGGGATTTTCTCTATGGTGGCATGGATGCGGCGGGCGATGATTTTGTGTTTACCGCCCGCACGCAAAGCGCGGTGGGGGCCAATCGCGACATCATCTACAATTTTACCACGGGTGCAGATGATATAGATTTGATTGGAATTGATGCCAATGCCAGCTCTGGCGTGACGAATGAGGCGTTCTCCTTTAACGGAACCACAGCCCATGCCAATGCGGTATGGTATACGGTGGTGGGGGCGAACAGCATTGTAAAAGCCGATGTGACGGGTGACACGGTGGCAGATTTTGAAATTATGGTGATTGGCGTGACCAGTTTGAGTGCAACAGGTTTCCTGCTTTGATCCAAGCCAATAAAATCATAGGTGGCTAGACACTGATACGATAGTCTGTCTCCCAAGCTAACACTTGGGGGGCAGCAAAATTCTTTGAGTATTTCCTATTGAATACGTGCATATTATAATGCAGATATCATGAAAATTATTTTCAACCAGTCAGCCAGAAATCATAAAATCTCATTTGTTGCGGTTTCTATCAACACCGCTATTGGCACGCTGCCTTGGCGTAAAACGATTAAAGATGTTCTCTCGCCTCTGCCACTGATATTCTGCGGTATCAGTATAGGGTTGCGCGGCGTGAGGTCGAAATCTGCGGGACAGGCTGCGTCAATCCTATTGCACAGCAACAAACGCAAAGCGCCCGGTGCGGGACACTTCGCCATTGAAATCATGTAATAATTTAGGAAACTGGTGGGCGATCTTGGAATCGAACCAAGCATGAGTCGCCTCGGCGGAGTTACAGTCCGGGGATGCGCAGTCTTGACATCTGTAAGCTATTGAAAAAGATATATTAATTTTTTTCGTGTGAAGCGATATGTGCAGCATTTTGTGTAGCAGTTTTGCCTTGCAGTGGGGTCAAACCTATGAGATTCTGTTCGTGTAGTGTTCTTATGAGTTCCACATGGGTATCATGTCTAGCCTCGCCCGCATTGTCGGGCGGGGCGCTTCTGAAACGAAGTCAATTCGTCTGACCGACCCCGAGGCTTTCCCGCTGTTCGGGGTTCTGCCGTCTGCCTCGGGCGTGTCTGTCACCGCTGCAAGCGCCATGCGCGTTCCTGCTGTTCGCAGGGCCGTGTCACTGATCGCTGAATCTGTCGCCACCTTGCCGTTCAAAGCCTACACCGAAGGCAAAGAGCCTGCGAAGGATCACCCGGCCTATGGTCTGGTGCATGATTGGGCAAACGACTGGACCAGCGCCGAAGAACTGCGCGAACAACTGACCAGTGACGCCTTGCTGACCGGCAACGGCTTTGCGCAGGTGAGCCGCAACGGTGAAGGCAAGCCGGTGGAATTGCACCGGATGGACCCCGGCGCGGTCAGTATCGAATATGACGACTACGGCGAACCGTCCTACCGGGTTCAGCTTACGAACGGCGGCAACGCGGTTCTGGCGCACCATGACGTGCTGCATATCCAAGGTTTGCGCGGCGTGTCGCCTATCGTGTTGGCGCGTGATGCCATCGGGCTGGCGCTTGCTGCCGAGGCCCATCTTGCCGGATTCTTCAAAAACGGTGGCCGACCCTCGGGCGTGATCTTGCACCCGAACAAGTTGGAAGCCGACACCATGAAGAAACTGGCGGCAAGTTGGTTTCAATCGCATGGCGGTGAACAATCCGGCTCTACGGCAATCCTTGATGAAGGCATGACCTTCAAAGAGATCGCGGTGAAACTTGCCGATGCTGAATTTTCCGAGGTGCGCCGCGAACAGGTGCGCGAGATCGCCCGCGCGTTCAACGTCCCGCCAGCCCTGCTTTATGAGTTGTCGCGCGGAACGTGGTCAAACTTTGAACAATCGCACCGCGACTTTCTGACTGGCACCCTGCGGCCTTGGATTGCCCGCTGGCAAGCGGCTTACACCCGCGTTCTGTTGGCACCAGAGGAACGCAGCGCCTTCTACATCGAAGCCACGCCGGATGATCTGCTGTCGGTGGAGTTTGCAGCCCGCGCCACCGCTTACAGTCAATACCGCGCAATGGGTGCGATGACCGCCAATGAAGTGCGCGCCGGTCTGAACCTGCCCGCAATTGAATAGCCCCGAGTTTCCTAGACACCTTGCAGCTTCAGTTTTTGCTGCTGCTCGAATGCGATCGGCGACAGCATTCCGTTCCTAACGTGTTTGCGCTGCGGGTTGTAGAAGAACTCGATGTAGTCGAACACATCCTGGCGGGCTTCTTTGCGGGTTTTATACTTTCTTCGGCGGATGCGTTCGCGTTTGAGCAGGTTGAAGAAGCTTTCGGCGACGGCGTTGTCCCAGCAGTTGCCACGTCGGCTCATGCTTTGCGTCAGATTGTGCTGTTCGAGGAACTCCTGCCACTCATAGCTGGTGAACTGTGAGCCTTGGTCGGAATGCACTTGGACTTTGGTCTTCGGTTTGCGGCGCCAGACGGCCATCAGAAGGGCTTGCAACGGCAGATCCGTATAGGTCCGACCCTGCATGGACCACCCAACAACACGCCTAGAAAATAGATCGATGACAACTGCGAGATAAACGAAGCCCTCGTGGGTGCGGATGTAGGTGATATCTGTGATCCAGAACTGGTCCGGAGCGTCGACATC
>NZ_LGIC01000082.1 GCF_001294535.1 Cypionkella psychrotolerans
TTTCCGGCGTGACGGTGACCTGTCTGGACTTCGCCGATTTCATCCGCCGCGTGGATCGGCCTGAGACGCTGTTCTATCTCGATCCGCCCTATTGGGGCTGCGAGGGCGACTACGGCAAGGCGCTGTTCAGCCGCGAGCGGTTCGAGGAACTGGCGACAGTTCTAGGGGGCTTAAAGGGGCGTTTCATCCTGTCTTTAAACGACGTGGACGGCGTGCGCGAAACCTTCAAAGCCTTCCGATTCCGTGAGGTGAAAACCACCTATACCATCGCGGCAAAGGGTGCTGCCCCCGAGCGGGCAGAAGTACTGATTGCGAACTATGACCTAGGCAGCATTTGAGAGCTGTCGTCCTGAGATTGGGAACCAGATCGCACTTGCTGAAGTTATGTAACTGCACTCCAAATCTGTCGTGAGTGGCGGAGTGTAAGGCGCGTCGAATCGAGCCCTCGAGTTCGGCGCGCCTTTTGGCTGAGCAGCAGCTCGGCGGAGGCCTTACATGATGAACAGGTAAAGCGCCCCGGCGAGAACGCAGTTAATTGTGAACATTGCGATGGTCAGGCGAACGTCATCCATAGCGATTCCCCCTTTCATGCCGACAATTTATTCTGCGCGCGCTCCTTTTGATTGCAACAAAGACCGCGAAACATCGGCAAATTCTGGCTCATTGCTCGCGCGGCGACCCCCTGGCTGGACCGATCCGCTGCTGCCGGTAACGGCATGGTGCCAATGGCTGCCGCGCGCGCGTGGCGCATGTTGAAGGCAGAGTTGATGTAAACTGCACTTAAACGTTGATTTAGGGAGGTGTTTAGGCACCGTACTTTGGTGTTGTGGAACCAGATCGCACCTACTGAGGTTATGCATCTGCACTCCCAATCTGTGCCCTGTCCCGCCTGACGGAGTGCAAGGCGCGTCGGATCGGACCCTCGATCTGGCGCGCCTTTTCGCCAACTCGGCTGAGGCCCAAGGTCAGACGACTGATAAACCGCACTTGCCAGAGCGCAGCGAAAGGTGAACGACGTGATGGACAGGCGAACTTCTGTCATGGCGATCCCCCCTTTTACATTGACCATGCGGACGTCAAGATCCAGAAAAGGCACACAAGACGCCGCCCCCTCGCGTCTGGCACTGCGGTTGGCAACCGGGAACTCACGGCGCAGCCCGCTGCGGTTGTGGGGCAACCCAAAAAATGGGGCCAGCCTGACGGCCCGCCCCATTTTTCAGTGTTGGTCGCAGCGCGGCGGGATGCCGCGATCTGGATCAGATGATGAGGAACTCATCCGCACCGAAGCCGGCCCGATCGGCCCCGACATTGGCAAACACCTCGCCAGCGGCACCGCCGGCCCCGTCCGCGTCATAGTAGAGATTGCCGGTGTCGCTTTCATAGATGATGTGGTCGGTAGCCCGCTCCGCGAGTCCGCTCAGGTTGGCGGCAAAATTCTCCGCCGCCAAGGCCCCCTTTGCCAATGCTGCAAACACCGCGTCATCCAGGTGGATGCTATCATCCGCCGAGACATAGCCGTTGATCGTGTCGCTATTCGCGATTCCGACCGCCGTGTTGAACACGTACACATCCGCCCCCGCACCGCCGATCAGCAAGTCGCTGCCGGCACCGCCAGAGATCGTGTCGTTGCCGCCGCCGCCGTAGAGGCTATCGTTGCCGACGCCGCCGGAGACTGCATCGTCGCCGAACCCACCAAGGGCTCTGTCGCTGCCGTCGCCACCATAGATGGTATCGTTCGCGCCACCGCCGTAGAGGCTATCGTTGTCGGCACCGCCAGACAATGTGTCGAAACCGAGGCCGCCGAAGAGGCTATCGTTGCCGAGGCCGCCAGACAGCGAGTCATTGCCAGTCCAGCCGTCAAGGCGATCACTGCCGTCGCCGGCGTAGATCGTATCATGGCCGGCACCGCCGAAGGCCGTATCGTTGCCGTCGCCGCCATAGAATGTATCGTTGCCGAGGCCGCCGTAGAGGATATCGTTGCCTATGCCGCCCGACAACGTGTCGTTGCCGGTCCAGCCAGAGATCGTATCATTGTCGGCGCCGCCGTAGAGGCTATCGTTGCCAATACCGCCCGACATCGTGTCATTGCCAGCACCGCCATAGGCTGTATCGTTGCCGGCACCGCCATAGATCCGATCGTCGCCGGCATCGCCATAGATTGTGTCAAAGCCGTAGCCGCCAGACAACGTGTCATTGCCATCGCCGCCAGACACCGTGTCATTGCCGTCCCAGCCCGAGAGGAGGTCATTGCCAAAGCCGCCGTAGACCGTATCGTTGCCGGTGCCGCCGTAGGCGGTATCGTTGCCGTCGCCGCCATAGACCGTATCGTCGCCACCGCCGCCGTAAAGGTTATCGTTGCCAAGCCCGCCGGACAACGTGTCATTGCCGGTCCAGCCATTGAGCGAATCGTTGTCGGTGCCGCCGGAAAGGCTGTCATTGCCGACGCCGCCAGACAGCGTGTCATTGCCGGTGCCGCCAGACAGCGTGTCATTGCCGACGCCGCCGTAGAGGCTATCGTTGTCGGCCCCACCAGATAGCCTGTCATCGCCGTCGTCGGCGGCAAGGTAATCGTTGCCGTCATAGCCGTTGAGGGTATCGTTGCCTGCCCCGCCGAAGAGGGTGTCCGGGCCATTCGTTCCAGGAATTAAGGGCATTATTTTTACTCCGCACTGTTGATAAAGGCTTTTGACCGCTGCAGATCCAAACGGAGGCGGGTGGCAAGGTGCCAACAGCCGGCGTTCACCGACGATGGCACGCGTAATCCACCCCCGCAGCCGGGCTGCGCCCTTTCAGAGTAGCATATGACAGGTCTTGGTGCGCTCGCTCGTTACATGCTAAGCGGACTATTAAGGATTAAACGGACATGATGCCCGTTAGATTGTTTGCCAAAGCCACGGCTGAGAAACTCTGTATCGACGAGCACCATGTGCGGCGGTTCGGTGTAAAGACCCTTTAACCGAGCTTAAGACCCCCGTTAAATGAGACTGGCGCTGGGGACGGGGCGACATGCTTTTCTGATTTTTGACATTCTTGTAGGTGGGAAATCGGAAATGAGATGAGCTGTTATGCCATTGACCGCTTGCCTAAAACCCGAAAATCGCTCTGCTGCCAACTCTGCTGTCAAACTCTGCCAACTCTGCTGTCACGCCACAGTCACGCTGTGTGTTGACACCTTACCCTGCATAAAGCGGGATCAGCTGGTATATGATGGGAACTGTCGGTTTTACTCAATGATTAGAGGGGATTGAGGGGAAGCGCCGGGGCTTTGGACGGCGGGCGCTTGAAGTTGGCATAAAGCGCCAAAAGGGCCTAAATCGGGCGGATCGTGGCGATGGCGGGGAAATTGCGCGTGACCGAAGTGTACCGTTTAAAAGGCAATAAAATAAGGGTTAAACGGTCCTTTAAGGCCCGATCTAAGAGTAGAAATCATCTTTTTCGGCGATCCGAACATGCAAATGGCGTTGCATGTTGTCTTTCGCGTTTGCATGTTCGGGTAAGCTACTGAAACTGAATGTATAAGCTTGCGGTGACCGCATGTGCTTGGAAGGCTCAACATGCAACTGATTTTGCCAATAGAGCGCGCAGATCGCGATTTATCGTCCACTTATCCGCGTTCAAAGAAGCCCGGATGCGGTTGGTTGACCCCCCACGTTACGGTACCTTGGCCGAGCCGAGCGTTGAGGAAATCGACGGCAGTGGCAATCCGTTCGCCACGAGTTTGCTGACCCGATCTTAGTCCACGCAGAAAGTCGCCGTTGCGCCGATCCAATCGTTCTACATGCCCTAAGTTAACACCAATCGCCATTATCGGGCCCAATTTCAGAATGCCTTTGCGCCATAGGTGACGCCACATGGCGCGATTGATTCGATGAAAATATGCAGTGTCCTGACTTTGAGGGCAGGTCATGGTGCGGTGCCAACCCGGCCCGTTATGTATAGAGATTTGCAGGCTGTAAGAACCTGCTACCCAACCATCCCTACGCATTCGGGCTGTAGCTTTTTCGACCAGCCATCGAGATACCAGATATGCTGACTGCGGGTTACGGAACTCGGGGGCGAGAATCTTCGAGTTGCCAAAACCGCCCTTTTGGGTCTCGGTTAGAGTGATCGCCTCACCCTGTAATGATCTGACAAACCTTTCGCCCTCGACACTATTCCAGATGACGCGGGCGTGACGCGGATCTAGGCGGCAGAGCGCCAGCATATCGTTCACGCCTGCCGCCTCGAGCCTGCCTCGCATCGCCTTTGAAATGCCCGGCAGATCATCAAGAGCGAGGTGAGCAATTCTCTCTGGCATATTGTCAGGGCCAAGCCACTGGCATCCATCAGGTTTTTCAAGCTTACCAGCGATCTTTGCCAGCAGGTGATTTGGCCCGATACCCGCCGAAAACCGTAGGCATTCACCAACCTCTTCGGCAACTTTGGTCTTAAGTATGCGGACCAGATCGAATGCACCTTCAAGACTGGTCGTCACGCCAGACAGGCCCAACTGAAACTCGTCGACTGATCGGATGCGCTCTAGTTCAGCATAACGATCCAGAACTTCGGCTACCCTGAGATTGTAGCGGACGTATAGGCGGTGGCGGCTAGGTAAAAACACGATGCCGGGGCAGAGCCGTTTCGCATCGCGAACGCTTGTTCCGGTTTTGACGCCGAAAGCTTTGGCCTCGTAGCTGGCTGCCACGCATGACCCGTGCATGCCCTCCATCGCCGTAATCGCAACTGGCTTGCCGCGAATCTGCGGGTCCAGCTGCTGCTCGACTGACGCGAAGAAGCTGTTCATATCGAGATATAGCGTGCGATATGGCCCCATGCCCTAGACCTCGTGGATGGAATTGACCCCCTTTATGTTCTACTTTTGTTCCTATCAGCAAGGGGGCAAAAGTGGATCGAAAATCGCAGCTGCGGAATGTCGCCTTTGGGGGCGCTTGGTCGGAACAGATCACAGGCAATGAGGCGATTGTAGAGGCGCTACGACTGGCAGAGCGCGCGGGCGGGCTGACCAGCGACGAAGATTTGCGCTTGGATCAAGCGCTGAGAGCGGCAATTAATGCCCTCGCAGCCGTTCACCCCAAGGGAGCGCAGCTGCGTGATGCTTGGGCAAGGGCGCTTAATCGACCGGAGGCGGCGTTTCGGATGCGCGAGCTTGAGCATATAGCAGCGTTGTTCAGAAAGGGCTTGGCTGCGAGGTTGAGGTGACGGCTCACCAGTTCATCTTTTCGGCATCGTCTAGGGCCGAATCTACAGGCCATAGGGACAAAACTGCGGCATCGTAGGATTTTGCGCAGTCTGTGACGAGGAAGCCGCCAGACCGCTTGAATTCAGACAGCGAGGCTTTGTGATTAAGCTGAGATATGAATTCGGCTCGTTTACCAGAGTTCAGAATGCCTGGGTAAAATGCCAATGCGGCTCTGGCGGTTACCGCGTCGATCTCTTGTTGAAACGCCCGAACAGTCCCGCACTCACGAGCAAAAGCAGTGGCTGAAACAAATGCCTTGAACCGACCCTCAAAATCATCACGAGCTGCGGCGGGTGGGGTTGTCCTGCTAAATTCTCTTGCCGCGAATGCCATGCTGGCGACAACAGCTATTGCGACCGCAGCATACATTACTCGTCTCATGAGACCTCTCCGATACTTGCTAGAACGTTACTAAGTTAGCATTCTCAACCGAACAACCTTTCCGATCATGCTGCCCTTACCAGCAGGTCAACCCGCCCCAAGAAACGAACATTGGAACTGGATATTTCGCTAATCAGTTTTGGAGCATGAGTATTCGTAAGGGGCATAATCATCGCTGCGGGAGGGTCGAAGGCGACCATTGAGACCGTGGTCTTGCCGTTTAATCGGTGAGCCCACATAGCCATACCCTTTCGAGGGGCGAGAGGATCAATAATCGCCACGAAGCCCTTGCCGAGTCCAGATTCAACAAAAACCTCGTCTGGCTTGATCGCCCTCAACCGCTCAACTTGGAGTCCGAGTTGATCTAAGAACGCGATTTGGAACGAAACAGGTGACGACCCTTTACCTGCCCCAGCATCTAACCACGGAATCGGCAAATAACCGGCTTGCTGCGCAGAAGCAGTTGAGAATCCATCCACACCTGCCTCAGAAAAGCCGGACTTGCGCGTGGGTCCAATATAGACCTCCCACCCCATCGCCTCGACGATCTGCCCGAGCCGCTCGTAGGTCGGGGAGGAGCCACGTTTTATATTGTGTAAGGTCGAAGCGTCTTCGCGCGCAAACGCCTTCACCCCTAACTGCATATGCGAAAGCCCCAGCTCTTTACGCCGGGCCTCAAGTAGTTCGTGCAGGGCTATGTTAGTCAACATCGGTATAAATTTACACCGCAACCGCCAGTCGCACAAGTTAGCCAAATCGGCAACAAACTGTTTCCAACAGTATAAATTTAGATTGCAGTAACGGTATAAATTGATACTGTGGCCGTATGGAACACACTTACACGCACCTTTTGCAACTTGGTGGCGCGCTCAGCGTGCATACCGACCTGGCCTTGGCAACGCTGTCCAAGAGGGCTGTTGGCCGCGCCAATCTCTTTTCCCGCATGATCGAGGGCAAAGGCTGCACCGTGGATACGGCAGTGCTCGCATTTCGGTGGTTTTCAGAAAACTGGCCGCGCGACCTTGAGTGGCCGCGTGACATTCCACGTCCCCCCCGCAAAAAGAAGGAGGCCGCATGATGGCCCGTTTGTTGCGCGCTATGGCGCGGCTGAATGACCACTGGGTTGGCGATCTGATCGGTGCCGTCAGCCTGTTTTCCCTGCTGTTTATGGGCCTGTTTATCGGTGCCGGGTTGGGCCTGAAATGAGCGCTCCGCTTGCATGGGTCGACCTGATCGGTCATCTGCGGCGCGCACAGGTGGCGCAGCGCGGGATGCGCGATATCAGCGTGGCGCAATCCATCCGCGATGCCGCTACCGTGGAATATAGCCGCGCGCTGAATGCGATCTTTGAGCGGCTGGATCAGATGATGGAGACGGGCCTGACGGGCCGGATTTCCAACTTTCTGGCGAAGCGGGGGCGGGTGTGATGGGCGAGTTGTTGCTTTCCGTTCCCCGTCCGCGTGGGCCGCGCATTGAGCGCTGCGGTGCTAAGGATTTTCACGCAATCGGCGTCACTGAAACCTCGCCTTTGTTCAAATCTCGGGCCGAGGGCGAGATCTGGCTTGCGATCCATTTGGGCAAGGTTGCGAAGTCGAAGCGCCCGAGAATTCGGGCCTGCATGCGTTGCCGCGCAGAGTTCCAAAGCGAGGGCTTCCACCATCGCATGTGCAATTCCTGCCGTGCCAATGCGGCGGGTGCTGACACCAGCGCCTATCGCGTCATCCGCCCGAACAGCCGTGGGTGAACAGATGATCCGCCGCGCACCATTCCCCATCACAAAGGCCCAGTAATGAAATCCCCGACCCTGATGAAACGCGACACGGTGGCGATCAATCTGATCGACGTTGAAGATCGGCTCCGCCCGGTATCAGAGGCCGGGATCAACAGCCTGATCGCGTCGATCACCGAGCTTGGCGTGATGAAAGACCCGATCCATCTGCGGCAGTTGAAGACCGGGCGGCTGGTGTTGATTGCGGGTGGGCATCGGCTGGAGGCCGCGCGGCGGCTGGAATGGACCGAGATCGCCGCCCAAATCTGGACCGATGTGACCGACGATTGGGCGCGGCTGATGGAGGTTGATGACAACCTTGCTGGAGCCGAGATGAACGCGCTCGACACAGCTGTGTTTCTGGCCGAGCGCAAGAAGGTTTACGAGAAGCTGCACCCGGAGTCTGCGGCGGGCGTGTTTAAGGGCAATCAGCACACTGGAAATGTGGTGGCGGACATGATGTCCGTCACCAGCTTCGCCGCTGCTACTGCCGAGAAGTTTGGCATGACGGATCGCCATGTGCGGCGGATGATCTCGGCTGGATCGCGACTGAACCGGGCCGATCTGCAGCAGCTGCGCGATGCGCCCAAACCTGTGACGCTGGCGGATTTGCAGGTGATCGCCAAGTCGTCATTTCAGGGCGAGCATAGCTATGTGGTCTCTGCGCTTGCGGCGGGTTCTGCGAAGTCAGCGGCCCATGCACGGGCGGCATTCGCGGCGCAGTCGAAGGGCATTCAACCCATCGTTAAAGACCCCGTTGAAGACGCCTATAAAGCGCTGATGGCGTTGTGGGCGCGCGCGCCAAAGGCAGCGAAGCGGCGGTTTGTCGATGAGGTGCAGAGCGATCTTTACGACATCCTGAATGCGCCGCAATCCACCGTCACCTTGGCCGACGGTGAGGACGCATTCTGATGGCCAACGCCCTGACCCCCTTGCAGGAATGGTGGACGGCGGAGGAACTCGCCGCCGCTGGTCTGCCCGATCTGCCGGGATCACGGCAGGGCATAGAGGCGACAATCAAGCGCGCGCAATGGCGGGCGAACGTCGATCATGCCCGTCGCCGCGAGGGGCGTGGGGGCGGCTGGGAGTATAACTGGCAGCTGTTGCCCGAACGCGCACGGCGCAAGCTGTTGACCGAAGCGTCTGTGGGCGTCGCGGCCCCGGTGCCTGTCAAGATGGGCCGGGATGAGGCTTGGGCTTGGTATGAAAAGCTGCCCGCTTCGGTGAAGGCCAAGGCCGAAGCCCGGTTGAAAACCATCGCCACGGTTGAGGCGCTGGAGGCGGTATCCTTGCAGGGGCGGCATCTGGCAATCGCCACGGTTGCGCGTACATCTGGCAATGGTGCGCGGACCATTGCGTCGTGGTTTGCGATGATTTCGGGTGTTCGGTCAGATGACCGCCTGCCATATCTTGCGCCGCGCAATCGCGCACAGGCAGACCGCGCGCGGGCTAAGGAATGCGATCCCGATTTTGTCGATGTGCTGAAAAGCATGTACCTGCGGTTCACTGGCCCGACATTCTCTGACTGCTACCGCGACTCCGTGAAAATTGCCCGCGCCAAAGGCTGGTCAGTGCTGCCCGAGCGCACCATGCGCAGGCACCTCGACAAGGCGGTGAGCAAACTGCAGCAGGTGCTTTGCCGCGAAGGTGTAGAAGCTTTGAAACGGCTCTATCCGCCGCAGGTGCGCGACAAAACCGCGATGTCGGCGATGGAGGCGGTCAACGCTGACTTCCACAAGTTCGACGTGTTTGTGCGCTGGCCAGCGGCTTTTGGACAAAACGAGCCGGGCATCATCACCCGCCCGCAAATGGTGTGTTTTCAGGATATATATTCGGGCCGCATCTTGGCTTGGCGGGTGGATCAGACCCCGAACAGCACCGCGGTGCAACTCTGCGCCGGGGATATGATCGAGACTTACGGCATCCCTGAACATGTGCTGTTTGACAACGGGCGCGAATTCGCGGCCAAGAGCCTGACGGGTGGCGCATCCACCCGCTTCCGCTTCAAGATCAAAGAGGATGATCCGCAAGGGTTGTTCGGCAAGCTTGGCTGCAAAATCCATTGGGCCACGCCCTATCATGGTCAGGCCAAGCCGATCGAGCGGGCCTTCCGCGACATGTGCAGCAGCATCGCCAAGGATGTGCGGTTTGACGGGGCGTATACCGGCAACACACCGCTCGCCAAGCCCGAGGACTATGGCAGCAAGGCCATAGAGCTGGAGTATTTTCTGAAGGTGTTGGGCGAGCGTATTGCCGAGCACAATGCGCGGCAGGGTCGTCGCTCGGCGGTGGCCTTCGGGCGCAGTTTTGTCGAAGTTTTCGACGAAAGCTATGCAAGGGCTCCCATCAAGAAGGCCACCGAAGCGCAGCGCCGCCTTTGGTTGCTCGGAGCCGAGGGCATTACGGCTGATCGCAACAGCGGGGCTGTCTGGTTCCAAGGCAATGAGTTTTGGGAAGCTTGGATGCAAGATATTGCTGGGCAACGCGTCATTGCCCGCTTTGATCCAGCCGATTTCTTGGCTGGCTTGCACATTTACAGCCATGACGAAGCCTATCTGGGTCACGCGCCAATCCGGCAGGCCAAGGGCTTCTTTGACGCGGATGAAGCGCGGCTGCATGCGCGGGCACTGAAGGATTTTGTGAAGGCTGAGAAGCAACTGTCGGCGGCGCATAAGAAGCTGTCGGCGGCAGAGCTTGGCAACATGATGGATGCGATTGCGCCTGTCGAGGTAGCACCGCGCGAGTCGAAAGTGGTCAAGCCAGTGTTCGGCAAGGGCAAAGGTCTGCTTGCTGCTTCGCGCCCCGTCCCTGCGTTTTCCGAGGAAGAAGTGCGGGCAGGTCAGGCCGTGATCGTGGCCGATTTTGCCGCACGTCAAGGTGCCACCGCCTCCACCCCTGACAAAAGCGATGATGCCCGCGAGTTGTTCCGCGAGGCGCTGCAGCTGGAGCGCAGTTTGGAAGCGGGCAAGCGGATCACGAAGGATCAGCAACGCTGGCTGACCGCCTATCAGGCCCATCCCGCCTATGCCGCCGAGCGGATGCTTTGGGAAATGCAGGGCGATGCAATTTTTGGATGAAAGAAGCCGCCGTGGGTGAGCAGACCCAACGGCGGCGGTAACAACGCAGGAGACCACTATGTCAGACGAACACCAGCCGATCAATAACGTAGCCGCACTGGCCAATGTCAGCCGGTTTGCGCAGATGGTGATCATGCTGCAGAACCGCGCGCCGGGGCTTCCCGGCATGGGCTGCTTTTACGGGCCTGCGGGTTTGGGCAAAAGCACGGCGGGTATCTTCGGCACCAACAAATTCAACGCCTGTCATATCCAAGCCTTGCCATTCGGCGGCACCAAGAAGCTTTTGGAGATGATCGTCGTGGAGCTGCGGGTGAAACCAGCCCGCACGGTGTCGGGCTTATTTGATCAAGCTGCCTACCAGCTGAGCATCACAGATCGCCCGCTGATCATCGACGAGGCCGATCAAATCCTGAGCGACAAGATGATCGAGGCGGTGCGGCATTTGCATGATCAGACGCAGGTGCCTGTGATCTTGATGGGTGAGGAGTCTTTGCCGCAGCAGCTGCGCCGGTGGGAGCGGGTCTCCAGCCGGGTGCTGTCATGGGTGGCGGCGGAAGAAGCCACGCTTCAGGACGTCGATTTGCTGGCGCCGATTTACGCGCCGCGCCTGACGCTCGGTCCGGATTTGAAGGCGGCGCTTCTTGCCGCCTCGCGCGGATCAATCCGCAACGTCTCGACCAACCTCGCCAACGTCGCAACCACCTGCGCCATGAAGGGCGTGTCACGCATGAGTTTGGCGGAATGGGGCGGCAAGCCGTTTCACAGCGGCGACGCTCCGATGCCGCGTCGCGGGTTGGCGCAGGGTGAAGGGCTCGCGCAAGTTCGTCGGAGGTCAGTGGCATGACGCACGGCAGCACCGTCCGAACCAGAGAGAAGTGCGAGGCAGCGTGGACGTCAGCTGTGCGTCGGCAGCAGTTTGGTGCCGCTGAAATCTCAATCGACATCTCCTACGACCAGAAGAAGGTCGCGGCCCTTATCAGGGCTTGGGAAAGCGAAGGGCGCGTCCGCCAGATCGCTGGCGGAAAGCAGGGCCATCCGCGCGCGATATTCGAAATCGTCCCCGAGTTTGAGGAAAAGCCCATAGCAAATATCGGTGATGCTTTCGATCAGATGTGGACGATTATGCGCAAAACCTGTGCGTTCGGCCCGGTCGATTTGAAGGCGCACTGCTCCATCGCGGTGACGATAGAAGAGGCGCGGTCGTACTGCCGAACTCTGCTGGCAGCTGGATATCTGCGCGTTATCAGCAAGGCACAAATCGGCAAGAAGGAAGCGGTTTACAAGCTGATCCAAGCCACTGGCCCTCGGGCACCGCGCAAGCGGCGCATCGTCTGCATTGTCGATGACAACCGAGGAACAGTCCTTCCCTTGACGGAGGACGGGCAATGAAACCCACAGCGATGGATCTGGCTCGCGCCGCTTGGCCAGCGCCGATGCCTGACTGGATCGAGGCGCTGGCCATTGCCTGCACCGTCACGAGCCAAGCCAAAGTTGCAACCCGCTTGGGCCGCACTGGCGGCATGATCAGTCAGCTGATCAACAACAAATACCCCGCCTCCACCGACCCGATCGAAGAGCGGGTACGCGGCGTGCTTCTGAATGGAAAAGTACAATGCCCGAGCCTTGGCGCGCTTCCGGTCAACCAGTGCCAGGACTGGCGGCTGATGGCGAAGGATTTTCAGGTCGGCAATCCCACGCGCACCCGGATGTTCCGCGCTTGCCGCCGCTGCCCGCGTTTCACGGAGGTTTCAGAATGAAGCATGAAATACCCACCGCCAAGGGCGTCTCGCGCCGCATCCGCCTTCAGGTGGAACGCCACGGCCTGACCGTCGCGGCTGCCGCCAGCTCCTGCGAGTTATCGAAGTGCAGCTTTGAGGATTACCTCTACGGCAAAACCATGCCGGGTGGTGTGGCCTTGTTGTCTTTGGCGACAGGTTTGCGCTGTTCATTCTCTTGGTTGGCCACGGGGGCGGGCAAAGCATGAGCGATGCAGCCCTCCTCCCCATGTCCGAGCTTTTGAAGCGCGCCTCATGCGCTCTGGGCAAAATCGACCAGCACGGCCGTCGCGGCGTTACCAACCCGTCGGTCAACGAGTGCGAAGCCATGGCGCTGGTACTCGCGACCCTTGGCCTTGTGCCGACGCTGCCGGGCGAAGACCCACCGCCCGCTTATTTTCTCACCCCTTCAAAGGAGGCTTAAATGTCCGCTTTTACTCCTGCCGAAATCCCTAACGGTCGGCGCGTCGTCAACGGTACCGAAGAGATCGCCGATGCCAAAGGCGGCTGGACGCCGGTGTCTTTGGTCAAGCCGCAGCACCTTCTGGAAGACGAGATGGTGCGCCGCGAACTGGGCTTTGCCACAGCACTTTCGGACCAGATCGCCCGCTTCAAAGGACACACCTTTGAGAATGTCGGCAATTTCGAAGCGCTGCTTGCTCAGCAATACGGCGCGACCATCGGCGGCAAGAAGGGCAATAAAACCCTGATGACCCATGACGGGCTGTTCAAGATGAGCATTCAGGTCGCCGACAACATCGTCTTTGGCCCTGAGTTGCAGATCGCCAAGCAGTTGACGGATGAGTGCCTGAACGAGTGGGCCGAGGGCGCCCGCGACGAAATCCGCGCGATTGTCACCCGCGCTTTCAATACCGACAAGGCGGGGCAGATCAACCGCTCGGAAATCTTCATGCTGTTGCGGCTCGACATCACCGATCCGCGTTGGGTGCGCGCGATGGATGCGATCCGCGACGCCATGCGCGTTGAAGGCTCCACCACCTATGTGCGCTACTACCGCCGCGAGCGACACGATGCGCCGTGGCAGGCCGTCACCCTCGATCTTGCAAAGGCGTAGCGCGATGGACCCGAAAAGCATTTTTCAGAGAATTCGCGTTCACGCCGCCGTGCTGGCAGCGCTCGGGGAAGGGTTGAAGCGCGTAGCTGCCGATGCCGATGGGACAGCCACAGCGACCGAGGTTGAGTATTTGGTGGACGTGGAATCGGAATTCCACGCCGAAATTCATCACCGTGCCTTGATGCTGGCCGAGATGTGCGCGTCGGCAGATGCCATAGGACTTTTGACGGCGCTGGCCGTCCATTCGGCTTCGATGCCCAAAGTCCTAGTTGCGGGGCAGGTATAGCGATGGGCCTTTATCTTGACCCCGAAGGTTCATTCCGCCTCAAAGCATTCAGCTCTGCCAGCCGGGGCACAAAGGCAACTATCAAGATTGAGGTGGAAACCGATGACTTGGACGATCTGGGCTTCTTCCTCGGATCACTGGCGCGTCTGCAGGAACAGCAAAAGCAGGCGGTCGTTGTAAAGCGCGAGGCCGCGAAAAAGCCGAAGATGCTGGCTTTGCCTAAACCGGAGCCACTGTGATGACCGCTAACACCACGCTGAAAACCATCCATGTCGCATGCCGTGATCTCGGCATGGACAACGACACCCGGCGCGATTTGCAGCTTCTGGTGACGGGAAAGGAGAGCCTGACGGCCATGTCGCCCGCCGAGCATCTGGCGGTGCTGGAGGCGCTGAAAGCCAAGGGGTTTAAGCCGCAGGCCAGCAAGGACAGTCGCACACACCGCCGCCCCGCCACGCGCGGCGATATCCGGTTCTGCCATGTGCTGTGGGGCAAGCTGGTGAAGGCCGGCGTGGTCGATCTGCCGGGGGCTGCTGGCCTGAACGCCTTCATCCGTGCGCGGTTCGAGAAGGCATGGGGCGCTGTGCCTTTCGACATCGACGGTCTGCGCGACTGGAAACAGATCGCCACGGTCATTGAGGCGCTGAAGGCGATGTGCTTGCGCGCGGGGATCAAGCTGTGAGTGGGCCAGAGATCAACGCCGAGCTGCGGGTTACGCTGCGGGCATGCACTTTTGATGAGGACATTACGACGCGCCTTGAGGCGAAGATGGCCTTTGCCGACGCGCTCGAACAGCTTGCAAAGCGGCTGCGCAACTCTAACGCAGATGAAATTGATGTGCAGCTGGTGGACGATCTCACCGGAATGTCGCGCGGCTCTGTCTTCATGAGCATTCGGGGTGCCGCATGAATCTCTCGCCGGATCTGTTTGGGCAAACGGGACAGGCGGCTGCGCCTTGCCCTGTGGCGCCTGCGCTGATCGGCCAGTTTCACGCTCTGCGCCCGGCTGGCGGCTTTGACCTGATCATGGTTGATTTTCCGTGGCAGTACGAAATGCGCTCGGAACTCGGCTGCGAGAAATCACCGCAGGCACAATACAAGACGATGTCGATCGAGGAAGGCAAAGCGATGCCGGTCGAGATATTGGCTGCGCGCGATTGCCTGATGTGGTTCTGGGCGGTCGGGCCAATGTTGCCGCAGGCGCTCGAGCTGATCTCGGCTTGGGGCTTCACCTACAAGACGCAAGGCCAGTGGGTCAAACAGACCAAAAACGGCAAGCAGACCTTTGGCACCGGCTACATTTTGCGCAATGCGGGTGAGCCTTTCCTGATCGCCACACGCGGCGCACCCAAGACGACGCGGTCTGTTCGCAACACGATCTTCGGTCTCGCCCGCCAGCACAGCCGAAAGCCGGATGAGTGCTTCCGTGAAGCTGAGAAGTTGATGCCGAACGCCCAAAGATGCGAGTTGTTTAGCCGCCAACCGCGCAAGGGCTGGACGGTTTGGGGCGATGAATCCGAGAAGTTCGTGGAGGCAGGTCCGTGAACCATCCGCGCCCGCCAGCACATGTGGAACCTTACATCACCGCCCTCGGATTCGAGCTGGCGGTGAAGTTCTTGCTGCACTTTGGCGGGACCGAACTCTATATTCCGCAGACGCCCTCTGCCAAGTCCGAACTGGTCAAGGTGCTGGGCATGGAAGCGGCGCAGGCGCTTTGTGATCATGCGCAGCGCATTATTCTTCAGCGCCGGGTGCCAAATGCAAAGCCGTGGTTGGCGCAGTATTTCTCGGTGGTCGAGGATATGTCCAACACCGCAATCGCCCGAAAACTGCATGCCACCGATGTATCCGTTCGCCGCTGGCTTGCGGGCAAGGACGAGCGCCCGATGCCCGATATGACTCAAATGCGGCAGCTTAAACTGCTCTGACCCCGCACACCGTTGCGGGGGGAATTCACCCCCGGTTGCATTGCATGATGTCCCCATCATCGGGGCAGCACCCCGGCCAAATTCCGGGGGTCATCTCATGCAAACCAGCGCCCAAGGCGTCGCAGCCCTCGAGCTTGAAGAGGGCGTTGTACTGCGCGCTTATCGCGACAGCGTCGGTGCTTGGACCATTGGGGCAGGTCTGACTGCTGCCAGCGGTGTTGTGAAGCCCAAGGCGGGCATGTTGATCACCAAAGAAGAAGCGACCAAGCTGCTGCAACAGGCATTGCGCGCGAACTATGAGCCCGCTGTTGAAGTCGCGATGTCGCAGCCGTTGCTGCGCGACGGTTCGGTCGCCCGTCCAAAGCAAAATGAATTCGACGCGGGCCTTTCGTTCCATTGGAACCTCGGTGCAATCGCACGGGCAACGTGGGTGAAGGCTTGGAAGGCCAAGGCTTCGCGCGCCGAAATCCTCTCCCGCCTTGTCGCTTGGAACAAGGCTGGTGGCAAAGTGCTGCCCGGCCTGACTGCGCGCCGTGAACGCGAATTCGCCATGCTGATAGACGGCATATATCGCGGTGCGGCACTGCCAACGCCCGTGGTCGGCTTTGCCCGGTGGGGGCTTCTTCTCTCGGGCGCTGAGATCGCCGCCACGCGCAATGGTTTCAAAGTGCTGGGCTATGATTCCGGCACCAACACCAATGCCATTCTGGATAGCGCCGCCCGCAAGTTTCAAGCTGATCACGGCCTGACCGTTGACGGCATCATTGGCCGTGCCACGCTGACGACACTGCAACGCCGCCTTGATGCCCGGGCCAAGTCGGTTGCCCCGGCACTGGCCGCCGTCGCCGTCGTGCCCGCCGCCGCCACCGGCTTGGCCGATCAAGTCACCAGTCTGCCTATGTCGGGCGATGCAACCATGCTTGGGCTTGCCGTCTGGGGCGCATCGCTGGCGTGGCGATATCGCGATGTTATCGCTGCCAAACTCAATCCCACCCTGCCGCGTGTTGCGGCCATCCTGCGGAGCTTCTGATGAGAGCCTTAATCCTTGGCCTTCTGGCCTGCGCGGTCGCGCTTGCTGGCCTGACCGCCTTTGCCCCGGCAGACACGACAAAGGCTCGGCAGTGCTATGCCGGGCAGGAGGGCTGACCCATGAACCCGGTGATCGCTCTCGCCCTGAAATCGGGCCTTCCCGTTGTCGAAAAGCTGCTGTCCAAAAAGATCGGCGATCAGGATGGTCAGCTTGCCGCCAGCGTCATTAAGGCCATCGCTGATCGTGTCGGCACCACACCAGAGGGCTTACCCGCCGCCACGGAAGAAATGCCGGGGCGCGTCATTGAGGCAATGCGCGAGGTTGAACGGGCGACGCCTGACATGATCGCGGCCTATGACCGTGACCTTCAGTTGCAACTGGCAACTCTTGCCGCCGAGCAAGATGAGCCCGTCTGGATGCGCGCCTGGCGTCCCGCAGGCATGTATCTGCTCGGATTCCTCTGGCTTTGGAATTCGGTCGCCCTCCACGTCGCCAATGCGATCTGGAAAATTGCTCTACCGCCAATGCCCTTCTCTGATCTGATCCAGTTAAGCGGCCTTTACATGGCGCTCTATATGGGCGGCCACACAGTCAAGGATGTGGTCAAGACTTGGGTGGCCAAGTGACCGGGGAAGTTTTGAACATTTCGCCGATCATCGTTTGGACGGTCGCCTTGGGTCAGCTGCTGACCTTCGCGCTGACGATCTGGAATCTGATGGCATCAGGCAGCCGCGCCAACAGCAAACGCTTGGATGATCACGCAAAGCACCTCGACGATCAGGGCTTGCGCCTTCAGTCGCTGGAGCAGGCGCACAAATCTATGCCGACCAAAGACGACATGCACAGCATCTCGCTCGGGCTGGAGGGCATGAAGGGTGAAATGAAAGCCATGCGAGCCGAGATGGAGGGCAGTCGCGGGATCATGTCGCGGGTGGAGGCGATGGTCGGTCGCCACGATAATTTCCTGCTGAAAGGGTAAGGGATGCGCGATTACGAACAAGAGGTCCGTGAAGACGCGCGGCTGATCATCCTCAAAGCGCTGGCGCTGCAAACCGACGAGCGGCTGCATTCAGGCTATCTCGGGGCCGAGCTTGAACGCTTTGGCATCGACCGCCCGCGTGAATGGATCCACAGCGAGTTGGATTGGCTGGCCGAGATCGGCGCGATCGTGGTGACGCGTCCAGGTTCGGTCCTGGTCGCCACCCTTGCCGAAAAGGGTGCGCGGCATTTGCGTCGGGGCATCGTCATTCCGGGCATCAAGCGCCCGTCGCGTCCGGGGGAATAGCGCATGGCCATCGGGCGCGGGCGGCTTTCCAGTTTCGATCTGCTCCCTAAGGAGGCAGACGGCATCGTGGCATGGGCTGCGTCGGAACTCTCGGATCGGGAAAAGACCCAGACCAGCATTTACGCCGAGTTCGTCGGCAAGTGCCAAGCCCTGATGGCCGAGCATCGCGGTGAGCTGGAGTTCGCAATCCCGGCCCTTTCAAGCTTCAACCGCTATTCTATCCGGCAAGCCCGTCTATCGCGTCGGCTGGACCAGACCCGCGAGATCGTCGCGGTGTTGGCAGAAAAGCACGATGCCAAAGCGAGTGACGATCTGACCGTGATTGCGGGCGAGATGATCAAGTCAACCGTGTTGCATATGCTGGGCGACGGGGCGGACGGCACCACGCCGAAAGAGCTGAAGGAACTGGCCGATGCCTTCCGGTCGGCACAGGCGGCGCAGAATATGTCCAGCACTCGAAAAGCCAAAGAGACGGCGGCGTTGCAAGAACGCCTGGGCGAAGCAGTGGCCACGGTGGCCAAGGCCAAGGGGCTGACGTCGGAGACTGCCGAGGCCATCAAAGCTGAAATTCTGGGGGTAACGAAGTGAACACTGAAAGTGATCTGCAATACTGCACTGCAGTCGGCCTGATGGTCACCATGGCCATCGGCTCAACCTCCTACATCCAGCGCAAACTGGGGATCGGCTACAACGATGCCGCGCGCATTGTTGAGCGGATGGAAGCTGACGGTGTCCTGGCAAAGCCTGATCATGTCGGCAAACGCGAGGTTTTGCTGAGGGTGAAGAGTAAGCCAGCACTGGGGGTAACGAAGTGACCGATGTAACCGAGGCCTACACAGTCACCGCAGACGAACTCCGCCAGTTCATCGAGCGCGCCGAGCAGTTGGCCGCCGAGAAAAAGGAAGTGGCCGAGCAGGAAAAAGAGCTGTTCGCAGAGGCCAAAGGCCGGGGCTATGACACCGCAGTCATGCGCCGCGTCATCGCGCTGCGTAAGCGCAAGCCGGACGAGATTGCCGAAGAGGAGGCGATCATCGACATGTATAAATCAGCTTTGGGGATGCAGTGACAATCCCTTTAAGCGAACAACAATGGGCCGACGCCCGCGCTGCCGCCATGGCGGCGATCCCGGCCGAGGTGCAGGCGGCGGGGCTGCCTGCAGTGTTGCTGCCTTATCAGGCGCGTACCGTCAGCCTTCTGGACAGTGGTTGCCCGGTGCTTTTTGTCGAAAAGTCGCGCCGGATCGGGCTCACCTGGGCGCTTGGTGCGTATGCGGTTCTGCGCGCGGCGCGTCAGAAATCCTCTGGCGGCATGGATGTGATGTACATCTCCTATTCCCGTGAGATGACGCGCGAGTTTATCGACGCCTGCGGGATGTGGGCACGGGCCTTCAACAGCGCAGCGGGCGCGGTCGAAGAGGTGCTGTTTGACCAGGACAGCGAAGACAAGGCGATCAACGCCTTCAGGATCAAGTTCGCCAGCGGATTCGAGATCATGGCGCTGTCGTCGGCACCGCGCGGTCTGCGCGGCAAGCAGGGCTGCGTCATCATCGACGAGGCGGCCTTTGTTGATGATCTCGAAGCGCTGCTGAAATCCGCTATGGCCTTCACCATGTGGGGCGGTCAGGTGGTGGTCTGCTCGACGCATTTGGGGGCCGAGAACGAGTTCAACGTCCAGATCCAAGACATTCTGGGCGGCCGGGTAAATTACGCCCATCTGTCGATCACATTGGACCAGGCGCTGGAGCAGGGGCTCTATCGGCGCATCGCTCTGGTGACCGGCAAGATCTGGTCGCCCGAGGCTGAGGCCGATTGGCGGCAGGGCGTGATCAACCGCTACCGCGACAATGCCGACGAGGAACTTTACTGTGTGCCGTCGATGTCGTCGGGGTCATGGTTGCCCGCGCCGCTGATCGAAGCGCGGATGACGGTGAAAACGCCGGTGCTGCGCTTAGAGCTGCCGCGCGATTACATGTTCCGCTCTCGCCTTGACCAGGCCGCGTTGATGGCCCAGTTCATGGAAGAGCTGCGCGCGCAGCTGGCAGCACTTGATCTGACACCGCAGTTTGCCTTTGGCTTTGACTTCGCCCGCGTGGCCGACCTCACAGCGGGGTCTTTAATGGCCATTGAACAGCGGCTTAAACGCCGCGAAGTGCTGGCGTTTGAATTGCGCAACGTGCCGGGTGTCGAGCAAAAGCTGATTGTGCGCACCATCTTCCAACACGTCCGCTCCCGCCTGATCGGTGCAGCTTTTGACGCCACCGGCATGGGCTGGACCGTGGCCGAAGATTTGGGCCGTGAGTTTGGCTTGCGCGAAGACCCCGAAGGCTCGGGCATCGTGATCGCGGTCAAGTTTACCGAAGAATGGTATCGCTTGAACATGCCGCCGCTGAAGGTGGCGTTTGAGGACGATATGATCGCCCTGATCGCCGATGCGGAGCACTTGGGCGACATCCGCGCTATCAAGATCGTGCGGGGTATCGCCCGCGTGCCCGCTCTGCGCGAAGGCACCACCGGCAAGAAGCGCCACGGCGACCATGCCATCGCGGTGGCGTTGGCGCATTGGGCCAGCCGGATGCGGTTTACCGAATACGGCTATGTGCCCGTCAATCGCGCTGCAACGCCTGCAAATGGCAGCGGTTGGGATTTCCCCGCCAATGATGACGGCCGCCGCGACGCATACCGCTCGCCGCTCGGGGCCGGTTTGCGGGGTGGCTTGTGAGAATGCAATGGAGGCTGAAATGACCACCCCCCGCCTGCTGGGAGCGAACGGCCAACCGATCAACCGTGAAGCCCTTACCCGTGAGATCGCCGCTGCGACCGTGGGCGGCGTGCGCAGTCCTATCTCTGGCTATCCTGCCGATGGTCTGACACCGGTGCGGCTGGCCAGCATCTTGCGCAGTGCTGATGCTGGCGATCCGGTGCAAATGCTGGAGCTGTTCGAGACCATTGAAGAGCGCGACCCGCATTACATCGGGGTTCTGGGCACGCGTCGCCGCTCGGTCAGCCAGATCCCGATCACGGTTGAGTCAGGCTCGGAAGACCCCGAGGATGAAGCCCGCGCGCAGATGGTGCGCGACTGGTTGAAGCGTGATGAGCTGACAGACGAGATTTTCAACATCCTCGACTGTATCGGCAAGGGCTATTCCTTTACCGAGATCATTTGGGACACCAGCTCTGGTCAATGGATGCCGATGCAGCTTGAGCAGCGCGACCCACGCTGGTTCCGCTTTGCGCGTCATGATCTGAAAACACCAATGCTGCTGGGGGTGGACGGGCAGGAGCAACCGCTCGATTTTGGCAAATTCATCTTTGCAAAGATTGCCGCAAAGTCTGGTGTCACCCTGCGATCAGGTCTGACCCGCGTCGCGGCATGGGGCTGGATGTTCAAGATGTTCACCCAACGCGATTGGGCGATCTTCAGCCAGACCTACGGACAGCCAGTGCGTCTGGGCAAATTCGCGGCGGGTGCATCTGAAGATGACAAGGCCACGCTGTTTCGGGCCGTGGCCAATATCGCCGGGGATTGTGCAGCAATCATTCCGGCATCTATGGAGATCGACTTCATCGAATCCGGCAATGTTGGTGCGGCCCATCAGCTCTACAAAGAGCGCTGCGAATGGATTGATCAGCAGATCAGCAAAGCGGTGCTGGGCCAGACGGCCACCACAGATGCTGTCACCGGCGGGCTTGGGTCTGGCAAAGAGCATCGTGCCGTTCAAAAGGATATCGAGACGGCAGATGCCAAGGCGCTGGCAGCAATCCTGAACCGTGATCTGATCCAGCCATGGATGCAGTTAGAGTTCGGGCCGTTGAAGGTCTATCCGCGCTTAAAGATCGAACAACCCGAGCAGGAAGATCTGAAGGCGCTGGCCGATGCGATTGGTCCGCTGATTGATCGCGGTCTTGAAGTGGAACAGGCAACGCTGCTGTCGCGGTTTGGCCTGCCGGAACCCAAAGCCGGGGCCAAATTGATGCGGCCGCCGCGTGCGGGTGCAAGCGCAGACGACCCCAACGATCCGAATTCAGTTATTAAAGGGATTCCCGGCGTTATTAAACGGGTTGAGCCTGTTTCAGCGCCAACGCCCGCCCTGCAAGGGGAAGGCCTCTCTACGGCGAAAAAACAGGGGGGTTCGATCGAGGGCGTTTTGACCGAACGGATGGCGATTGAAGCGCGTGCTTCGATGGGGGTTATTTTTTCCAAGATCGAAGCAATGCTCGAGTCCGCTTCCAGCATGGAAGAGCTGAGCCAGATGTTTGCTGAGGGTTTCCCTGATATTGATGTCGCGGATTTTGCCCAGGTGCTGGCAATGGGGCTGGCCACCGCAAATCTTGCAGGTCGGGTCGCGGTAGAGGAAGACGCGCAGTGACGATCAGCGCCACCTTCGGCAAGCCGTTTGCCTATCAGGTTGCGGCCTTCCGTCTGCGCTTGGCCGAGCTGAAGGCCACCGCTAAATGGGATGATGTCTGGCAGTCTGAACATGACCGCGCCTTTATGGTCGCCGGTGCGCTGAAAGCGGACTTGCTGGCCGATCTGGCGGCGGC
This sequence comes from Cypionkella psychrotolerans, assembly GCF_001294535.1. GTDB lineage: Bacteria > Pseudomonadota > Alphaproteobacteria > Rhodobacterales > Rhodobacteraceae > Cypionkella > Cypionkella psychrotolerans. The sequence goes on from NZ_LGIC01000082.1 coordinate 22,385, forward strand.
CGTTGATAAGTCGATCAGCCAAGGCGGCACGCTGCAAGATTTCCGGCGCGATTTTCGCAAGATCGTCGAGGAACGAGGCTGGCACGGCTGGACAGGGGAAGGCACCAAGGGCGGAGAGGCGTGGCGCACCCGCGTCATTTATCGCACCAACATGGCGACTTCCTATGCGGCCGGGCGTTACGCCCAGTTGACCGAAGGCAGCTATGCGTTCTGGATCTACTTCCACGGCAACAGCCTGGAGCCGCGCTTGCAACATCTGGCTTGGGATGGACTGATCCTGCCGCCCGACCACCCGTTCTGGGCCACGCATTTTCCCCCCAATGGCTGGGGGTGCAGTTGCCGGGTGTCGGGCGCGCGATCAATGGCAAGTGCTGTGCGACGTGGCGGCAAGGCTGATCTGAAGCTGCCTAGTGATTGGGCAATGATCAGTTCCAAGACGGGCGCACCAATGGGGATCAGTAAGGGCTGGGCCTATGCGCCTGGGCGATCCGTTGCCAATGACGTCGCCATACTGGCAGCAAAGTTGCCCGATTACCCGGCACCGATCGGCGCGGCCTTGGCCGCAGCGCTGCCGCCCGCAGCAAGGGATGAGATCGGGCGTCAATTCGGGGAGTTTTTGGACCAATCCCTCAGCTCATATGTTCAGCAAAAACATATGATCATCGGTGCTCTTGATCCGAGTTGGATCGCAGCCGCCCAAAAACATAACATTGAGATCGCATCTGCGGAGATCGCAGTTGTCGACAGGGACATCCAGCATACCTTTCGTGGGACGCCTCACGTCACGACTCCAAGCACCAAGCGGGCCAATCCCGACGCACAATCCAAAGTGCAGCCCCTAGACATTGCTTGGTATCGCGGTCTGCCCGCGCATTTGAGGGTGCCTGACATGGTCTACTTAGATATGTCGGAGGATGAACCCGTCTTTGTTCTGATTTTCGACAGGCCAGATGATCACGCGAAGCTTGTTATCAAGATTAACGTCTATGCCAAAAAAGCCGACAAGTTGCTAAACACAGTGAGGTCAGGCCGGATTGTCACCTCCGACGACATCGCGGCCCAGCTTGGCGAGCAGGCAATCCTGATCAAAGGTCGTGGCGCAGATTAGAAGCTGAGGCGTGGCTGGACTCGAACCAACATCGACTGCTTGCACAGTTCCCTTGCCCATCGGGGTACACCGCCTCAAGAGTAATATAGCAATGATCACGATTGAAATCAACGATGCCCAGGTAGTTGCTGCTCTGGACCGCCTCTCGGCGCGGATGGCCGACATGTCCCCGATCATGAGCGAGATCGGCGAAGTTCTGGTCAACTCGACAACCCGCCGTTTTGGCGAAGGGGTATCGCCTGAAGGTGTGAAGTGGGCCGCGAAATCGCCAGTAACCTTGGCCGCTTATGGCGCGCGCAAATCGAACCGAATTGATGTGCGCCCGCTGTTCGGTCCATCCGGTACGTTGAACTCAACCATCTCAGCAGAGCATGGGTCTGACTATGTGCAGGTGGGCTCGGGCAGGGTTTACGCCGCGATGATGCAGTTCGGAGGCAGCAAGGCGTCGTACCCGAACCTGTGGGGCGATATTCCTGCACGGCCCTTCCTTGGTCTTTCAGACGATGACGAAATCGAAATCTTGGAGATCATCTCGGACGCGTTCACTTCGGCACTCTCGGATTGATCCCCCGCACACCGTTGCGGATTTTTTGACAGTGCCGCAGCCGCGATAGTGCGGCATGACCCAGAAAACCAACCTTTCGCGTGCGAATTGCGCCTCTTTCGACCTCCCCGCTGGCGGGGAAGTGCCGGTGTGGGTGCATCTGCTGCCTGCGGCCCACGGCGAAGTTCGCACCCATGACGGGCGCGGCCCCTACAAGGTGACTGATCCCGCTGCAATCATCGCCGCGAGCTTGCAATCTGATCCGCGCGACCAAGGCGGGTTGATCATTGACGAAAACCACTCGTCTGATCTGGCTGCGCCCAAAGGTGGCCCGTCGCCCTCGCGCGGTCGTATCACCGAAATGGAAACCCGCGCCGATGGTATCTGGGGCAAGGTTGCTTGGACCGCTGCGGGGCAAGCCCTGATGGCGGATCGCGCTTATCGCGGCATCTCACCGGTCATCACCTACGACGCCACTGGCACTGTGCACAGCATCCTGCGCGCCGGACTGGTCAATTATCCCAACCTGCGCGGGATGACCGCGCTCAACTCGGAGAACCCGATGGACCTTACGAAACTGGCGAAGGCCTTGGGCCTTGCCGATACCGCAACGATGGACGAGATGATCGCTGCCATCGGCGACCTTAAAAAGGGCGGCAAGGCTGATGCCACCGCTTTGCAGGCGGCGATGACGAAGGTCGGCGAGTTGGTGGGCGTGCCAACTGGGGATGCGCAAGCGATTCTGGCTGGCGTGGGTCTGGTGGTTGGCGGCAAAGAAACCCTGGTCGCCTTGCAGGCGCAAGTCGCAGCGCAGGCATCTCAGATCACAGCGCTGACCGACGGCAACAAGCGCACTGCGTCTGAAGCCTATATCGACGGGCAGATCGCGCAAAAGCGCATGGGGCTGAGTGCAACCAACCGTGAAAGCATGATTGCCCTGCACATGTCACAGCCCGACACCTGCAAGACGCTGGTCGAGGGTCTGCCGCTGGCTGGGGTGTCGCACACCACCTTGCTGCCGCCCAACAAGGACGGCGTGCAGGTCGCGCTGAATTCCGAAGAGCTGGCGGTCGCCAAGGCCACAGGCAAATCCCCCACCGAATTCGCGGCGCTGATGGCAGCTGACCGCACTGCCAAGGAGGCCAAATAATGGTTGCGCTTACCGCTGATCGCAACACCCCCATGAAATCCGGCGACTTGCGCGTTGGTCAGGTTGGGGCCGCGACCAAGATCGTCAAAGGCGCACTGATCATGCGCAACGCGGCGGGCTACCTGATCAAGGGGGCCACGGCTGTTGGCTCGTTCGGCGTCGGGATTGCTCAAACGCTCGTCGACAACACCGCAGGGGCCAACGGCGCGCTGTCGGTCTCGTGGCGTCCCGGCGTGGCCTATCTGGCCAACCTGGCGGGCGATCCATGCCTTGTCACCGATATTGGCGCGAAGTGCTGGATTGTCGACGACCAGACCGTCGCCAAAACCAACGGCACCGCCACCCGCTCGCCCGCTGGCGTCATTGAGGACGTGGATGCCAATGGCGTCTGGGTACGTCTCGATGAAGCCTTGAACCGCGCTTATTGAGGGATTTGAAATGATTATCAACACCGCCGCCCTGAACGCCCTGCGCGTTACCTTTCAAAACGACTTTCAGACCGGTCTGACGCTTGCCGCCCTGATGAAAAACCGCGTGGCAACGATTGTGCCGTCGAGCAACGCGCAAAACACCTATGGCTGGCTCGCCAATGTGCCTTCGATGCGCGAATGGATCGGCGCTCGCGTTGCCCAGAACATCGCTGAGGCATCCTACACCCTGCTGAACAAGGCGTGGGAATTGACCATCGCTGTTGATCGCTACGACATCGAGGACGACAACCTTGGTGTGTATGCTCCCCTGTTCAGCCAGATGGGCATGTCGACATCCGCCAACGAAGAAATCCTGACTTGGGCGGCGCTGAAGGCGGGCTTTACCTCGAAGTGCTATGACGGCCAGAACTTCTTTGACACCGTTCACCCTGTACTGGATGCCAACGGCGCTGTCACCAACGTCGCCAACACCGATGGTGGCGCAGGCACCCCGTGGTTCCTGATGTGCACCAAACAGCCGGTCAAGCCTTTGCTGTTCCAGTCACGCAAAGCGCCCGAGTTTGTTTCGCGCGACAAGGTGACCGACGACAACGTCTTTGACGAGCGGATGTTCAAATATGGCGTCGATGCCCGCTACAACGTCGGCTACGGCTTCTGGCAGATGGCTTGGGGCTCAAAGCAGACCTTGAACAACGCCAACTACGCCACCGCGCGCGCTGCGATCATGGGCATGAAGGGCGATTATGGCCGCCCGCTGGGTCTGGTACCCGATTTGCTGGTTGTGCCGCCCGCCCTCGAAAGCGCCGGTCGCCAGCTGCTGAACTCCGAATACGGCACAGCGGGCGTCACCAATGAATGGAAAGACACCGCCGAGCTGCTCGTCGTGCCGTGGCTCGCCTGAGCCTGACCTGAGCCTGAGCGCGAGAGCGTCGGTTTTATCAGAGGGGGCGGTCAGGCCCGCCCCTTTTATCAAGCCGAGAAGCCAATAGGAGCACCCCGTGGTCAAAGTAAAACCTGAAACCGAGATGACCAAGTCGTCCGTCTCCACCGAGGCCGCAACCGATCCTGTGATCGATATCGCCAGCACCGCCGAAGCCGAAGCCGAAGCCGACGCAAAAGCTCAGGCGGATGCCGTGCCGGTTCCGCAAATCTTTGTCCGTGTGATTGGCCCGCAGCAGGGCCGCTGGCGCGGTGGTTATGGCACTCCGCGTCATTTCACCTCCGATCCGGTGGATATTCCATTCGATGATCTGAGCGATGAAGAGCGTGCAGAATTGCAGGCCGACCCCGAACTGAAGGTAGCGATCATCGATCTGCCACACTGAATCCCAAGCGAAAGGATCAATCGCGAACCTGATGGGTAAACGGGGCCGCAGAGCACTCGCCGTTAGCCGATCCAAGTAGGCGACTTCATCGCGGCTTGAAGTGAACGGAGCATGGTGTCCGAGACAGGCCGGAGAGACGGTCACCGTTCAAACGTCAATCAAAGGATGCTTCATGCGCCGTATCGTCTCTCTACCGATGTTTGCGTTTTCTCAGGTCTCGGCTGCTTTGGCTGTGGCCACCACGTTCCTTTGTGGTCTGGTTTCCTATTTCGGTTGCCGCATGCGTGAGGTGACGGTCTGGGCCATCGACTATATCCCGCGACTTGCAAAGCAGGAAAAACCTGCCCGCCGGATCGGGATGGCCGCAACGGCCTTGAATGACCGACAGGTCGGCGGTGTGCGCGTCCCCGGCTTTCTCGGACGCCCGGCCGTGCAGATGCTCGCGGGTTAGTTTCCGCCCGATTGGCCGGGGCGGTCTGAGATCGCCGCCCGCCAACCCACTTGCTGGGTATGCAATGCGACGGGGTGAAGAGGACCGTGACAGACCGGAGAGACGGTCGCCAATTTTCAGGAGCAGCCCGTGACCTACGCCACTCAACAGCAGATGACAGATCGCTATGGCGCGGCGCAGCTTGTTATGCTGACCGACCGGGCGGCTGTCGCCAGTGGCTCCATTGATGCCGCCGTTGTGGCGCGCGCTCTGAGCGATTCGGATGCTGTGATCGACGGCTATCTGGGCGGGCGCTACACCCTGCCGCTGGTGTCGGTGCCGCCGCTGATCAGCGACCTTGCGCAGTCGATTGCCTATTGGAAGCTGCACATCAGCGAGCCCGACCCAAAAACCCGCACCGATTACGAGTCGGCGCTGAAAATGCTGAAGGACATCGCCACTGGCACCATCCGTATTCTTGCCGCTGGTGTTGAGCCTGCCTCGTCCGGCACATCCGGCGTGCAAGTGACCGACCGCGAGCGGCCGTTCACCGAAGAAACCATGAAAGGTTTCATCTGATGGCCGACGTAGATCTGATCATCGACCGGCTGAAGGCGCGGGTGCCGGATTTGGGTATGCGGGTGTTCGGGGCCGCTGAATTTGCAGCGCTGACCGCCACAGGCGCGGTCCCGCAGGTCACCCCTGCTGTCCATGTGATCCCGAGCGGGATTACGGGCGGTAAGCAAAACGTCCAGATCGGGGCCTATATCCAAGCCGTCGAACGGATGTTTTCCGTGATTTTGACCCTACGCGCGGGGGATGCGTCGGGCGGTCGTGTGTTGGATCGGGTCTCGGATTTCATCGAATCCATCATCGCGGCACTCGCGGGTTGGGAGTTGGGTGACCGGATCGGCGTGTTGCAATTCCGCCGCTGCACGCTCGCCCGCGCCGCCAACGGCGTCTTCGCTTACGAACTCACATTTTCCCTGTCTGACCAACTCAGGATCACCCCATCATGAAATCGCCCAAAGCCGCTGCACCCGCACCCGAAGCTCCGGCCATGCCGATCCCGCCGCATGGCGGCAGCTTCGTGCTGAATGAGGAGTCGAACACTCTGACCCATGTGCCCTTGCCGGTACCAGAGTCAGACACCGTTGAAGGGGGCGTTGAACCCCCCGTTAAAGCCAATTCCGAGGAGGCAGAATAATGGCCGATCGCTACACCCGCCGCTCCGCCATCCTTGCCCGCCCCGAGGCGGTCTATGGCACTGCCGAGACGGCTTTCGTCGCCACCGATGGCATCCTGCTGGCGGCGCCGCCGAGCTTTGTGATTGAGCCTGATAACGTGCCGCGCAATCTGGTGACGCCGTGGATGGGCAATTCGGAAGAGCTGCCCGCAACGCGGCGCGCCAAGCTGAACTTCAAGGTCGAACTGGTCGGCTCCGGTGTGGCGGGCACCCCGCCTGCTTGGGGCAAGCTCATGCGCGGTTGCGGCTTTGCCGAAACCATCGTCGCAGCCAATCGGGTGGAATATGCCTTCATCAACTCGGGCTTCGAAGGCCTGACCTTTCGGTTTTTCCGTGACGGTGTGCGTTATCTCACCCGTGGCGCGCGCGGCACCGTCAAGCTTGACCTCTCCGCCTACGCCATTCCGACGGCTGATTTCGAATTCTGGGGCTTTGATGTGCAGGCCCTGAGTTCGGCTTTGCCCGCCATCGATCTTACTGCGTTCCAAACCCCGCAGGTCGTCACCACCGAAAACTCTGGCGACATCCTGCTGGGGCCCACCTTGACTGCCGGTGCGATTGCAGGCGGCACCTCGCTCGCCTCGAAAGGCATCATGTGGGACATGGGGGGCAAACTGGCCCACCGCAAACTCTTGGGCGGCGAGAAGATCGCCATCACGGATCGCGCGGTCAGTGGCCAGATGACGGTCGATCTGTTGGATACCGAAGAGATCACCTGGCGCACCGATATCAACGCCGTGTCGCTGACTTCTCTCGGTTTCAACCACGGCAACGCGGCGGGCAAGCGTATTGGCGTCTTTGCGCCGCGCGTCCAGCGCACCAATCCGCAGGCGGTGGATGATGATGGCGCAATCATGATTAGCACCGATTTGCGCGCCTTGCCGGGGGTCACCGGCGCGCCCGAAC
>NZ_LGIC01000083.1 GCF_001294535.1 Cypionkella psychrotolerans
TCCATAGACCTCGCCGCTGTCATCCCAAGCCTGCTTCAACAGCACCGTTTGGCGCTGATCCTCCAGCGCACGCTGACAAAAAGGTTCACGCAGCCATGCATAGAAGCCGCTCGGATGAACGGCCAGCATCCGGCACATAGCCCTGACGGCAAAGATTGGCCGGTGTTCGGCGATAAACGCATACCTCACCGGGATTCCCTGGCGAAGTATGCGGTCGCCTTTTTTAGGATGTCCCGTTCCTCCGTGACCCGCAGCAGATCTCGCTTCAACCGGCGGATCTCATCAGCTTGCGCATCGACCTCTTGGATCACCTTTGCGGGCCGCGAAAACTGCTTCTGCCATGTGTAGATCGACTTGGTGCTGACCCCCAATCGCTCGGCCACCTCGCGCACCGGGTAGCCCCGATCCTCGACCTGTGCGACCGCATCGCGCTTGAACTCATCTGTGAATTTGTTCGTGGACATATCGTCCTCCTTGCTTCCAAAATTACCAAGCAAGGCGTCTACAAATCTAGGGGCTATTCAGTGGGCAATCGCCAAGGTACTACCCGAGGGGTGGGCTACCGCGGGTATCTCAGACCCCAAAAGAAGACGCTTTACAAATTTTTCCAGAGAAGTGGGGCCGCATGATGGGCCATAGCGCATCCGACTTAAGCGACCTTCTAGCCGACGCGCAAATAGGGCCTGTCGCATCTGGCATCCCTGCAACAATGTCAGAAGCTCAAATTTCTGATTTTCTGGGCCTTGCCTCGTCTCGAATTCGGACCTTGGCACGCGACGGTGTTTTCGTTCGGTCAGGCCGCGGGCAGTTCGATGTTGCGGCATCGGTGAAGCGTTACGTCTCACGGCTTCAGGAAGGCGCTGTACGGGCTGGGCGACCGGCCGAGGGTGGCGATGACCTCAAAGCGGAAAAGCTGCGCTTAACCCGCGCCCAGGCTGATAAAGAAGAAACCCGCGTGAAGCGGGAAAGCGGCGATCTGGTGGAGTCGGATGCTGTGACTCGCCAATGGGCTGCGATCTTGCGAGATATCCGCAACGCTTTGCTGGCCGTGCCGTCGCGCTGCGGCGCTGTCCTGCCACACCTGACAGCAACCGACACGGCAACTCTCGATCGGGAAATCCGCAAGGTGCTGGAGGGTTTGGCCGATGGGAATTGAAATCGTTCGCAGGAACGCCCTGCAAGCCCTTCGCCCACCGCCGCATGTGCCGCTCGCACAGTGGATTGAGTCCACGGTCTACATTCCCGCCAGCGCATCCGCCCTTCCTGGGCGCATGGAGCTTTGGCCTTTCCAGCGCGGCTGGTGCGAAGCCATTGAAGATCCAGAAATTGAACGCCTGACAATCCTGAAGGGCGCGCGAATTGGCTACACGCAATGGTTAAGCGCGACCATTGCCAGTTTTGTTGCAAACAGCCCTGCCCCCATCATCGCGCTACAAGGTACCGCAGATGATGCTAGAGATTTTTCAGTAGAACTAGAATCCATGTTTGAGGCATCGCCCGCGCTTCGCGGCTTGCTTTCCGACGATGCCGACGATTCGGGCCGATCTACCATGCTTGCGCGGCGCTTTTCAGGCGGTAGCCTTAAGTTCCTTGCAGCGAAGTCACCGCGCAACCTTCGCCGCCATACAACGCGATTCCTCGCTATGGACGAAATAGACGGCTACGAAATCACCCAAGAAGGCGACCCGATCAAGTTGGCAGAGATGCGAACAATGACCTTTCGCGACCGCAAAATTTTGGCGGGCTCGACTCCCATTTTCGATTATGGGCCAATAACCCGCCTTTATTCTGAGTCCGATCAAAGGATCTATGAATGCCTCTGCCCATCGTGCGGCGAGTTTGCAGAAATCAAATGGGAGGCAATCCAATGGCCTGAAGCCAAACCGGAATTGGCGCATTGGGTTTGCCCCCGCAATGGCTGCATTGTCGAAGAGCGGTTTAAGCCGGAAATGGTGGCAAATGGACATTGGCGGGCAACCGCACCAGAGATAAAAGGGCACGCTGGCTTCGCTGTAAATTGCCTGATCAGCCCCCATTTCAACGCGCGATGGGGGAAGTTGGCGGCCGAATTCTTGCAGGCTAAACGCAGCCCGGAAACCTTGCAGCCGTTCGTTAATACGATTTTGGGGCAGCCTTGGAAAACTGAAGGCCAGGATCTCGATGAACATGAGCTATTCCAGCGGCGTGAAGCCTTCAGCCTCGAAGCCTTACCGCCTGAAGTGCTTTGGCTGACTGTAGGAGTCGATTGCCAGGACGACCGTCTAGAAGCCGTCATCTTGGGCCACGGCGAAACCGAGCTTTTCGCACTTGGGCACGAAGTCTTCTGGGGGCCGATCGACGGGGAGGCCGTTTGGGCTGATCTGGACTCGCTGTTGCGGCAGACTTGGCAACACCCTTCTGGTGGTACGATCCGAATTGACGCCGCTTGCATCGATTCCGGCGATGGGGGCCACACTGAAATAGTTCACGCCTTCACCCGGCCACGGTTCGGGCGGCGTGTGGTCTCGATTAAGGGCGTAGCGGGCTTTTCACGCCCCTTCCTGCAGCGCAGCGGCACCAAGGGGCAGATGCTATGGCTCGCTGGCGTGGACGCACTGAAATCGCAACTATTCAACCGCCTAGCGCGTGCTCAGGGCTTAAGGTTTTCCGAAGTGCTGCAAGCGATCTTTTTTGAACAGCTCGCAAGCGAACGCCGCATGATCCGTTATACACGCGGCCGGCCTGAGGCACGGTTTGAAAGGGTTAAGGGGCGGCGTGCTGAGACCTTGGACGCAACTTGTTACGCTTGGGCCGCACGGCAGTTGATCGGGCAGAAGGTAGAAGCGCGGCAGGCCGAAGTTTCCAGCGCCGCGGCGCCTAAGAAGGTGGCAGGTTTGATCAAGAGTCGTTGGCTTTCTGGAGGCTAATCGCCCTCGGGCTTAGGCCCAAGCTCAATAACTGTGTAACCATTTACCGAAATGTAACATACATTCTCGATCAGATCGAAAGTCGGCGCATCGTGACGGCCTACTTCAAATTCAATAAAAGATCCGGCATAAAGCCCTTTTTTGTATTGCTGCGTCCGCAATCTAACAACTGATCCGATTTGTGGAACGCTACTCATCTCGCATTGAAATAGAATCGAGCCACTCAATTCAAAGCAGACGTTCATTTTACCACCTCATCGCTGATCCCAAACAGGAACCCAGCGCCGTAACCGGTCTCGTCCTCCGCGGCTTCGCGTATTGCCCTCGCCATCTTGGGCAGATTCCGAGTTTGCGCGACTTCCTGCATTATTTTGGTAGCATGATCGCGCCCCGCTTGGCACTGCATTGAATATGTCATTTCCAACTCCATCTGTTTCGATAGAATCATCATTCCACAAAAAATCTTTTATTTCCATAAACTTATAAAGTGAAAGTCACGTTTAAGGTGAAAGTCAGCGACCCGACCGCATTGGCGCAATCATCGCAAGAGATCCTTCGCGGACGGCCTGCGCAGCCCGAGCTATCACCATTGCAGCGGCGTCTTCTGTTGCATCGGCAACGTCGCTGGATAACGACCAGAACGGGATTGCAAAGAAATCGCCGCCGCGCTTCGCGATTGCGATGCAAAGGGATGCACCGGCGGGGGAAGCTTCGGCTAGGGTCACACGTTCTTCAAATGTTGCGGGCCGAAGCCAAAAATGACGCTTTGGAAATCTGTTGCTAAAGCGCTGATCAATCTTTGCGGATGACTCTAGATTGATCATGCGGACTCCATCTAAGTTGAATGGCGGCGGCGGTTCATATGCCGCGCCGCCGCCAATACCGACGCCTCGGACTCTGACCCCCGATCATCGGCCGCGTGGCATGAGGGGAGATGAATCCCCTGCCCCGCCAAACCTTGAGCTGCAAAGGGCGGCTTCCCGCCCCCTGCGATGATACGAACTTTGGACTCGCTAACCTTGCCACAGGGTCATTGACTCGTCAACTCATTTATGAGATATAAAGCCGAACAGGAGATCAGAGAATGTCAGAATTCACGCTAGCCCAGATCGCCGCTTTTGCTGCTGGCATCGACGGAATCGAAGTCGAACAGTTCACAGCTTACGAAAAATCGCTTCGCAATCTGGTGCAACGGCACTTCCTTCCTCCAATTTCGCAGCATGGCCGCGTTTTTCTATATGACCGTGGTGGGGCGGTAACGATTAGGCTTGCCCACATTGCAGCCGAGTTTGGTATTCCTAGAACTACCATTGATTCACTGACCCGGTGGTTGAGCGGTTCTGGTACACGCCGCAAACCGACTCGCGGTGGTTTCGTTGGACTTAGCCAATCCGACGAAGCAATTGAGCGTGTCGAGAACGGAGAAGTTTTCGCGCTGCACATTATTATGACGGCAGACCGATCTGTCAGCGTTCAGGCTGACTGGAAAAAAGACACATCCGCCAGCGAAAAGGTCGAGTCAGCACTGCAGCAACGCGGGCAAGAAACTGGCATGGAGATTGCTCGCTTCACCCTACCCGCTGCCAACATTATCGCGCAATTCCTGCCACCGATGACTAAGGATTAATCCGATTGGGCATCCTTGATCTGTTCCGCCGCACGCCTGCGCAACCTCCGCAAGTTCGCCGCTTTGACGGTGCAGCCGGCGGCCGTCGCGGTTTCGGCATTGGCTCATTCGGGCGCACTGGCACCGAAACCATGTTGGCGGGACCTACCCTGCGCGACCGTGCCCGCTACGCCGCTGCAAATAACGCATGGATTGCGAATGCCGTAGGAAACCTAACAGGGGCACTTGTCGGATCTGGTATCGTGCCAACCGGCGAAGCTGATGGGGTGGCGGCGTTCAATGTCTGGGCGGAAACTGCCGATGCAGATGGACGTACAGATTTCTGGGGGCTTCAGGCTGAAATTGCCCGCGCGCTTGTGGTAGACGGTGAAGCCTTCGCCCAGATTATCGACTCCGAGATGGGGCCGCATCTGCGCTTAATCCCGCCCGAGCTGGTAGACGAGTCCATGACTCGCGATCTTGGTGAAGGGAGATTCATTGTCTCAGGCGTTGAATTCAATGCCGATGGCACGCGCGCCGCCTATCACGTGCTGCCCGCGCGGCCTACCGATGTATTCGCAACAACCGGAACGCCAATCCGCATTGCTGCTGAAAATGTCCTACACGTTTTCAAGCCGCTTGGCGCTGGCCAAGTGCGTGGCGTTTCATGGCTTGCCCCGATCATTTTGCCCGCGAACGAATTGGACCAACTCCAGGACGCTTTGCAGATGGGCGCGAAGGTCGCGGCGATGTTTGCCGGGTTTGTGGTGAACCCGAATGCAACCGGCGGCGATGATCCATTCGAAGGCGAATCCCAGCCCAGCCTTGAACCTGGCACGCTGCAAAAACTGACAGGCGGCTGGGATGTAAGATTCGCCACGCCTTCCCAAGTATCGCAGGTGGAACCCCTACTGAAATTGGGCTTGCGGCAACTCGCGGCCGGATTGGGGATGCCAGAATATATGCTTTCCGGCGACCTATCGGATGCAAACTATTCCAGCTTGCGGGCTGGCCTTCTACCCTTCCGTCAAAGAGTCGAGCAAACGCAGTACCACGTTTTTGTGCCGCAAATGCTGAATCCGATTTGGCGTTTGGTTATCGAATGGGCTGCCGTTGCTGGTGATCTTGCCGACTTCGAAGCCGACCCGCGACGCTTCCTCAAGGTAGAATGGTTGCCACCGCGGCCGCTTCAGGTGGACCCGCTCAAGGATACTCAGGCAACCGTTGCAGAATTGGAAGCTGGGCTCACCAGCCGCAAGAAAGCTGTCGCAGAACGCGGATGGGCTTTGGCTGATCTTGATGCCGAGATTGCGGCCGATGCCTTCCAGCGCCCTGCCAACGGCGAAACGTCGCAAGAACAAAAGGGAATCCAAAAGTGAACGAAAGAGTCTCTGATACCCTGACCCGACAAGCGGATTTTCAGGCAAATTCTTACAACGCCGAAACCCGCACGTTTAGCGCTGTGATTGCCACGGCGACTCCGGTGATGCGCCAAGATGCAACCGGGCCTTTCGCGGAAGTGTTGCCCGCCGAAGCTTTCGACTTATCGGCGCAAAGCCTGCCGGTGCTGGACTCCCACAACACCGCAACTGTTCGGGCGATCCTTGGGCGAACTTTGGCCATTCGGCGCGAAGGCGACTCTATCGTGGCTGACCTGCAGTTGTCTGCCGCCGAAGACGTTGCCCCGATCGGGCAGCGCATCGCGGACGGCACCTTGCGTGGAATCTCAATCGGCTACCGCGTGGCCGGATGGGCAACCCGCCGCGAAGGCGGGCAGCGCGTGAAATCCGCAACCCGCGCAACGCTTACGGAAGTGACTCTTACCTCAAATCCCGCCGACCCGAACGCGGGCGTGCGGCAAAAGAAGGACTGCAAAATGCCCAAAGATGTAGAAACCGAAGATCGCGCCGCACTTATTCAGCGTTGCCGCACCGCCCATCCCGCCCTTACCGATGAATGGGGAACGCGGATGCAAGATGCGGGCGAAGTGCTTTCCGACGCCGAAGTGATCGACGACGCGCGGGAAACCGCGCTTGCAGCACGGCAGAAACGCACGGCAGCAACCATTCGCACCGCCGCGCCCGCGAATGACGACCCGGCACTGAATCGCGGGCACCAGTCTGAAGCTTTGGCTTGCCGCATGATGGGCACCGCCCCTTCCGATGCTGCCCGCCCATTCATGACTTTGGGCCTGCATGATCTTGCCCGCGAAGCGCTGGCATCTTCTGGCGTGTCCGTTCGCAATCTTGGGGCCGAAGAACTGTTGACCCGTGCAATGCACACCACCAGCGACTTCCCCCAACTGCTGACCGGTGCCGGCAATCGCGTGCTGGCAAACGCCTATCAGGCCGCACAATCGGCCCTGAAGGCTTTGGCACGCCAACGCACCGCCTCGGACTTCCGCGCGCTGTCTATCCTAAAGTTGGGCGAGTTCAGCGGGCTTCAGAAGGTGACGGAGGCGGGCGAGATCAAAGCCATCTCCACCGCAGAAGCGAAGGAAGGTTACGCCCTAGAAACCTTCGGCGGCACGTTCGCACTTTCGCGCAAGGCAATTATCAATGACGACCTAGGCGCATTCGGGCGCTGGGGCGAGATGATGGGCCGCGCCGCAGCTGAAACCGAAGCTGGCCAGCTCATTGCCCTATTGACGGCAAACGCAGGCGGCGGTGTTAAGCTGTCCGATGGGGAAAACCTGTTTCACGCCACCCACGGCAACCTAGCGGGCGCTGGGGTTGCTTTGTCGGAAGCTACACTTTCGGCCGCGCGTCTTGCCATGCGCACCCAAAAGGGCTTGGACGGCGCGACTCCGGTGAACGTGGTACCGAAGTATTTGCTGGTTGGGCCGACGCTTGAAACCGCAGCTGAAAAGCTGTTGACGACGATCAACGCCACGACGACTGGTGACGCCAACCCGTTTGGCGGGAAGCTGAGCCTGCTTGTTGAACCCCGGATCACGGGTAACGGCTGGTATGTTTTCGCCGATCCTGCCAGCGCACCCGTGCTGGAATATGCTTACCTGTCCAGCGCGCCGGGTCCGCAATTGTCTAGCCGCGACGGCTGGGAAACTCTGGGCCGTGAATTCCGTGTCGTGTTGGACTTCGGCGCTGGTGCCGTTGATCACCGCGGCGCCTATCGGAACGCGGGTGCCTGATATGCCAATGAATCAACAGGCGCTTCATTCAAAACTTGCTGAATGGCGCGACCGGCTGAAGGAAGCCCGCTATAGTGGCACCCGTCGCGCCCGCGACTCCACTGGCGAAGAGATCGAATACAAATCAGACTCTGAGATGGCGAAAGCCATTGCGGCGATCGACGCCGAACTTGCACCAATTCAGCGGCACGCAACAGTCCGCTTCCAAACCTCGAAAGGACTCTGAGCATGAAAAACTACATTCAACCGGGTGATACCTTGACCATGCCGAGCCCAGCCGCTGTGGCGTCTGGTGATGTTGTTATCGTCGGCGCGTTTATCGGCATTGCGGCTGGTGACGCCGCTTCTGGTGCCGATCTGGATCTTGTCACAAAAGGCGTCTTTTCGGTGCCCAAGGTTAATGCCCAAGCCATCGGCCTTGGCGCTGTCGTCTACTATGACGCTACAACCGAACTGGCGACGACGACCTCCAGCGGTAACACCCGGCTGGGCATCGCCACGGCGGCGGCTGCAAACCCTTCCGCATCGGTCCACGTCAAACTGGGCTAGTGTGGACTCGAATCGGATCGGCGGCGGGCAATCGTGCTACCCGCCGCCGAAACTGCGTCCAACAATGAGATGTAGCGCAACTAAGATCCGCATTCGTCGGTTCGTTTCCCGATTCATCACTTTAGGGAACGGCGGTAAATGTGACGGACTCTCAGATTTTATCTTTTATTATCAATGGCTATGGTAGCGATACCCGCCTCCATAGGTTCCCCGAAATCCTGACACCTTATCAAAGCGGTGGGCGCTCGGGGCGCGGGCGAAATACTGGCAGCGCCCAGTCAAAGCGAATGGCCAGAACCCGGATCAGGCAAGCCGCCGTCAATCCCACCGTCATCGCCGCATCGCGCGAAAAACCAAGCGCAATCAGCCCGACAAACAGCACCGCGCCCACTGCCGAGGCCGACACATAGATTTCCCGCCGCAGTAGAATCGACGGCTCTTGTCCCAGCAAATCGCGGATAATGCCGCCGAAGGCCGCCGTGATCACCCCCATGACCACAGCAACCAGCGGCCCCGCCCCCGCATCCAAACCCTTGCTGGTGCCCGCAATCGTGACCAAAGCCATGCCGAACGCGTCCAGATACAGCACCACCCGGTAGCGCGAGCCCAGCAGATGCGCGCCAAAATGCACCAGCGCCGCAACCGCCAGACAGACCGCAACCGGGGCCGGATCAATCACCCAGAACACCGGAACGCCCAGAAGCAGATCACGCAACGTGCCGCCGCCCACCCCTGTCACCACCCCAAGCCACAGAAATCCCACGATATCCATCTGCTTGCGCGACGCGACCAGCGCCCCCGTCACGGCAAAAACCGCAGCCGCCGCCAAATCCAGCATGCGCTGAATCGACGTCTGCCATATCTGCGCCTGCGCAAGCTGATCCTGAAACAACTGAGCAATATCTGTCACGGTCGGGCTTTCCTGATGGGTCAGTCGGGTTTCATAGTGTGGCGCGGGCCGCGCGATCATCACGGCACCGCCAATGGGATACATTTGAGACATTGGCTGAGGCCAGCTTGGTGCGCAATGCCGCCACTCTGCCGCGCCAAAGCTTTAACCCGCTATATCCAACTAAAAGAATCAGGTTTACATTTCTTACCATTTCGCTAGGTTACCCCGGCAAACCGCTTTTCGACATACGGTGCCCCTCGTGATCGTCTGCCACTGCCAAGCTATTTCGGATCATGACATCCGCGCCGCCGTCGATTGGATGCGCGCGTCCGACCCCGACACGATCATCACGCCGGGAAAAATCTATCATGCTTTGGGCAAACGCGCCGACTGCGGCGGCTGTATGCCCTTGTTCCTTGACACGATGCGTCAATCTGCGAATTTCGGCGTTGTATCGGCGGTGGCGTCTGGCCCCCAGACGCCGAATTTGCGCAGCGTGAAAGGAATGTCCCATGAAGGGCGACCCCAAAGTCATAGAGTATCTCAACGCGGCGCTGCGCTCTGAACTGACCGCCGTCAGCCAGTATTGGCTGCATTACCGCCTGCAAGATGATTGGGGCCTGGGCCATCTGGCCGCGAAAAGCCGGGCCGAAAGCATCGAAGAGATGCACCACGCTGACAGGCTGATCACCCGGATCATCTTTCTCGAAGGCCATCCCAACCTGCAAAAACTGGATTCTCTGCGGATCGGCCAAACCGTGCGTGAGACGCTGGAATGTGACCTTGCCGCCGAGCATGAAGCCCGCACCCTCTATATCGAGGCGCGGCGCTACTGCGATCAGGTCGGCGATTTCGTCACCCGCGCGCTGTTTGACGAATTGACCGCCGATGAGGAAGGTCACATAGACTTTCTGGAGACTCAGCTTGGTTTGCTGGGCCGCCTTGGCGAAGAAAAATACGCCATGCTCAACGCCAAACCCGCCGATCAGGCCGAATAAACGCACGAAGGGGAGGCGTGTTCCGCCTCCCCTCCCCAACGCAAAACCCGCACAACGGTTAACAAGGTCTGAACAAGCCCCGCTTAACCCCTTGATTTTCCACAGACAGACAGCCTGTCCACACGCGGACAGCTCACGCCCAGTCCAGCACCACCTTGCCCGACTGCCCCGACCGCATCACCTCAAACCCGGTCTGAAACTCATCCACCCCAAAGCGGTGAGTGATGACTTTCCGAACGTCCAACCCATTCTCCAGCATCGCGATCATCTTGTACCAGGTCTCGAAAATCTCGCGCCCATAAACCCCTTTGATGGTGATCGCCTTGAACACAATCCGGCTCCAATCGACCGGAGATTTCCCCGGCGGAATCCCCAACATCGCAATCTTGCCGCCCATCACCAAGGCCTCGATCATCTGATCCAAGCCGCGCTGATTGCCCGACATTTCCATGCCAACATCAAAGCCCTGTACGATCTTCAACCGCGCCATCACATCCTTCAAATCCTCGGAAGCCACATTCACCGGCGTCACATCCGCCACTTCCGCCGCCAGCTTCAACCGCGCCGGATTAATATCCGTGATCACCACATGCCGCGCCCCAACATGCCGCGCCACCGCCGCTGCCATGATCCCGATCGGCCCCGCCCCGGTGATCAAAACATCCTCGCCGACCAGATCAAAACTCAAGGCCGTATGCACCGCATTGCCCAGCGGATCGAGGATCGCGCCAATCTCATCATCAATGCTATCCGGTAAAGGCACCACATTGAATGCAGGCAGCCGCAGATATTCCGCGAACGCCCCCGGCTCATTCACCCCAATCCCCCGCGTCGCTGGGTCCAGATGGAACTTTCCCGCCCGAGATTGCCGGGAAAGCTTGCCAATCAAATGCCCCTCGCCCGAACAACGCTGACCAATCGCCAGCCCCTCAACCAAAGTCCCCTTTGCCACGATCTCGCCAGCAAACTCATGCCCGGTCACAAGGCCAACAGGCACCGTCCGAGCCGCCCATTCATCCCAGTTCCAGATGTGAATATCGGTGCCGCAGATCCCGGTCTTCTTCACCTTGATCAACACGTCCTCCGGCCCAATCTCGGGCACGGCACGCTCTTGCATCCAAAGCCCAACTTCCGCCTTCGCCTTGACCAAAGCCTTCATCGGATCGCCCTCACTTCCCTACCCGCCGCCTCAAACGCCGCCAGCGCAAAATCCAAATCATCCACGGTTAGCGCAGCGTTCATCTGCGTCCTGATCCGCGCCCCACCATGCGGCACCACCGGATAGAAAAACGCCGAAACCATCACCCCGCGCGCATCCAGCGCCCGCGCAAAACTCTGCGCAAGCGGTGCGTCGCCCAACATGACCGGCACAATCGGATGCTCACCGGGCAGCAGCCGGAAGCCAATCGCCTCCAACCCCGCCCGCCAATAGGCGGCATTGTGGAACAACTGCGCGCGCAGATCATCCGCGCCCTCCACAATATCCAACGCCACAAGTGCCGCCCCAACCACCGCAGGCGGCAGAGCATTAGAGAACAAATATGGCCGCGCCCGCTGCCTGAGCAAATCAACCATTGGCTGCGGTCCGGCGATATAGCCGCCCAAAGCCCCGCCAAGCGCCTTGCCCAAAGTCCCGGTCAACACGTCAACCTTCACCCCGGCATGAAACGGCGTCCCCCGCCCCTGCGGCCCCATGAACCCGGTGGCATGGCAATCATCCACCATGGTCAACGCGCCGTATTTCTCGGCCAAAGCGGCAATCGCGGGCAAGTTGGCGAGGGTGCCGTCCATCGAAAACACACCATCGGTCGCAATCATGATAAACCGCGCACCATCCCTCACGGCGGTCGCAAGCTGCACCTCAAGATCGACCATGTCGTTATTGGCAAAGCGATAGCGCTTGGCCTTGCACAGCCGCACGCCGTCAATGATCGAGGCGTGGTTAAGGCTGTCCGAGACAATCGCATCCGCCTCGCCCAACAGCGGCTCAAACAGCCCGCCATTGGCGTCAAAACAGGCGGCAAACAGGATCGAATCTTCCATCCCGAGGTAATCCGCAATCCGCGTCTCCAACTGGCGATGCAAATCTTGCGTCCCACAAATGAAGCGCACCGAGGCCATGCCATAGCCGTGGCTGTCCATCGCCGCCTTGGCAGCCTGCACCAGCCGAGGATCATCCGCCAAGCCCAGATAATTGTTGGCGCAAAGGTTGAGCATCTCGCGCCCCGCCACCCGCACCCGCGCGCCTTGACCACCCTCAATCAACCGCTCCCGTTTCATCAGCCCATCGGCCTCAATCCCGGCAAGCGTAGTGCGCAAATGGTTTAGAAAGCGTGTATCTGTCATGGCAGAATTTCCTCCAACTTAACGGATATAACCGCAGACCAAAGTGAAAGTCAACATAACGGAAATCCGTCCGCTCAACCGGATTCCATTTCACATTGGCCTAAATATCCTGGGGGTGCGGGGGCTAGCCCCCGCCCGCCTCAACTATCCTGCACGATCAGCAAAGCCCGCGCAGCACCCGCCTCGGCCGCAATCGCATGATCGCGGTCCGCCGGATAACGCGCGGTATCGCCCGGCCCCAACACCTGCTCATCCTCACCCGAGCGCACACGGATCTGGCCTTCGATCACCGTCAGATGCTCGCGGCAGCCCGCAGAATGTGGCTCGGATTCCAGCAAGCCATTGGCAGCCAAGCGCAAATCATACACCTCATGCTCGCCCACCGCATCGGCGGGCGACAGGATACGGATGGAAACCCCAACACCACGGCCGCCGATCACCGGAGCAGCACCCGCGCGGATCACTTCGATCCCCACCTCGGGTCGGCCCTCCAAAAGCCCGGCGAAATCCACCTGCAAGGCCTGCGTCAGGTTCCACAAGGTCGCCACGGTCGGCGAGGATTCCCCCCGCTCAATCTGGCTGACCATGGATCGGCTGACCCCGGATAGCTTGGCCACCGCATCAAGGCTCAGCCCACGCGCCTTGCGCGCCTCACGCAACGAGGCCGCCAACCTGTCATGGATATCAGACCTCGGATTCATCGCGCTACCCTGCCTAGACAGAAGCCATCCGTCAACGCCCCAGCCCACACCACGCCGATTTCCGCGCGGAAATCGTGCCGGAATTCGCGCGAATTCCGCCCCCCGTCACGCTGCCGGGCTCAGGTGCCGCAATAGGTGACATAGCGGCCAAACCCCGTCGGTGCGGGCAGGGTGAACCCCTCGCGCCCCGCTTCCGTCGCAAACGGATCGCGCACCTGCACCAACAGCGCCTGAAACGGCATCAGATCGCCCAAAGTCGCCGCCTCCAGTGCAGCCTCCACTAGATGATTGCGCGGAATAACGGCTGGGTTTACCGCCAACATCGCGACCGCCGCGTCCTCCTGCAGCCGTGCGCGCCAGCGTGGCAGCCAAGCTTTGATTGCCGCGCCATCTTCGAACAAGGACAAAAGGGCGGCCTCATCCTCCACCGCCCACGCCAGACGCCGAAACGCCAGCGTCCAATCAACCCCTTGGATCGCCAGCAGAAAATCATCCGCCAGCGCGCCGTCGCCCGCATCTTCGCCGAGCAACCCCAGCTTGGCCCGCATCACCGCGACCCATTCCACCCGATAAATCTCAGCGATCCCCTCCAGCCGCGCGTTCGCCAGATCGATCGCGCGCTCGGCATCCACATCGAAAAACGGCAGCAAAGTCTCGGCCAGACGCGCCAGATTCCAGCCCAGAATCAGCGGCTGATTGGCATAGGCATAGCGCCCCTGCCGATCAATCGAGGAAAACACCGTCCCCGGCGCATAGGCCTCCATGAACGCGCAGGGCCCATAGTCAATCGTCTCGCCCGACAGCGCCATATTATCAGTGTTCATCACGCCATGGATGAAGCCCACCCCCATCCATTGCGCGATCAACCGCGCTTGCGCCGCCACAACCGCATCGAACAGTCCCAGCGCGCCCTCCACCCCCGGATAATGCCGCGCAATGGTATAATCCAACAAGGCCCGCAGCTTATCCACCTCGCCACGCGCGTGGAAAAATTGAAACGTGCCGACCCGGACATGGCTTGCCGCCACCCGCGCCACCACCGCCCCCGGCAGAGGCCCCGCTTCGCGCAAAACCTGCTCACCCGTCGTCACCACCGCCAATGACCGAGTCGTGGGGATGCGCAACGCCGCCATCGCCTCGGAAATCAGATATTCCCGCAGCATCGGCCCCAGTGCCGCCTTGCCATCGCCGCCGCGCGAAAACGGCGTGCGGCCGGAGCCTTTCAGCTGCAAATCCCAGCGCCGCCCGTCTGACCCAAGGAACTCACCCAACAGATGCGCCCGCCCGTCGCCCAAACTGGGCGAGAACCCGCCAAACTGATGCCCGGCATAGGCCAAAGCCGCAGGTTCAGCGCCCTCCGGCACCACGGCACCGGAGAACCAGCCAGCCGGGTCGTCGATCATCAGGCCCAATTCCGCCGCCAGCGGCTCATTCAGCACCACCAGCGCGGGCGCAGGCGCCACATCCGGCGCTTGCCGCAGATATGTGCCGGGCAGATCGCGCACATAGGAATTGTCAAACTGGATCATCGCGGGGCTCCTTTGCCACAGATATGGCCTGCCCGCTCCGCTCGGACAAGGCAACACATCAGATGCCCTGCGCGCTGTTCGCATCATAATATTGAGAAGACATTGGCAATTTTGGGAAATTGGTCGGGGCGAGAGGATTTGAACCCCCGGCCCTCTGGTCCCAAACCAGATGCGCTACCAGACTGCGCTACGCCCCGACTGCCAGCCTCATAACGCGCTTTATCGGGATTGAAAAGTCGCTAAAGCACTTCTAGCCGTGTCAAAGCCATTTGATTTGCAAATCAGCGAAACGGCTTACTCGTCCGAACAACGCCACGCCGCGACAGATTGATCCAAAGCCGCGCTGCGCAGCACCACCCCCGGCGCAATCCCCATCCGCTTGGCCAAGCCTGCGTTGATCTCCAACACCACGGCCACGCCCGCGCCGCCATCAATCGGCGTCTCGTCCATCGGCATGGCGTCGCTATGGACTGCCGTCACCAGCCCAGAGGCATCGGCGAACACCATATCCAACGGCAACAAGGTGTTTTTCATCCAGAAATAGGCGTGTTTCGGCTGCTCATAAACAAACAGCATCCCCGCCGAAGCGGGCATCTTTTCGCGAAACATCAAGCCCTGACTGCGCTCTGCCTCGGAATCGGCGATTTCCACCGAAAACCGCTGCACGCCCGAGGGTCCGCGCAGCTCAACGGTATCAGGGGCGCAACCCGCATGGGCAGCCCCCCCAAACACCAAAGCCAACACGATCAGAGATGAACCGCCGCTTCCCATGACAACACCTGCACCGCCATACGCCCGCGTTTGCCTTCAACGATGCGCAGGCAGACCGCCTCGCCCGCTGAAAGATCGGCAAAACCGGAATGGCGCAGCACTTCGACATGCACGAAAACATCTTCGTTGCGGCCAAACACATTGGCAAAGCCAAAGCCCTTGCCCTTGTCGAACCACTTCACCCGCGCCGGTTCCATCGGCAGGATCGCGATTTCTTCCGGCGTTGTATGCTCGGTATCCTCCCCCAAGGGAAACACCGCCCCAGCCGGAGGTTCGATCTTCACGACCTCCACCGCTTGCACACCCCGTTGGGTTTGTTGCACTTTTACCGTGATCCCGGCGCCATCAGCGACCGAGCTTTGCCCATAATTCCGCAGCACATTGGCATGGAGCAATATATCCCCAGAGTGTCCCTCTGCGACTATAAAGCCAAAACCCTTGGCTGGATCGAACCACTTCACGAGGCCGTGCAGAATTTGCACGTCCATTTCTTCATCATTCATAGAAGGCCGTTTCCCCAGATAAAGCCCCTTAAGGCCTAGTCATGCGGTCATATTCCCCGGCGTTGCAAGTGCTATTTTTTCTGCATTTATGCACAGATCATTTCACGCTTCGTGAAATTTACGGGTTAAGGCGCAAAATTTCCCACGGTTTATCAATAGCTTGACGTGACCATCGAAAGCGATCATGCAACCTGAAGTTGCCGTCAGCCCAGAACTCCATCTCTAAAGGAACAATGCGGAAGCCGCCCCAGAACGGCGGGCGTGTGGGATTTGCCCCCTTAGCGGCGGTGACTTTTGCCACCTCTGCCATCAAACTCAGCCGGGAGGAAAGTGGCTGCGATTGATCCGAGGCCCAAGCCCCCAACCGCGACTTCAGACTGCGGCTGGCGTAATAGTCATCCGCAGGCTTGCCCTCCTCACGGCTGACCAAACCGCGCACCCGAATCTGACGGCGCAGGCTTTTCCAATGCAGCACAAAGGCCACCTTGCCGGAAGCGTCCAACTCGCGGCCCTTGGCCGAGCCATAGTTGGTGTAAAACACGAAAGAGGCAGGCTCGATATCCTTCAGCAAAACCATCCTCACATTCGGCAACCCGTCCGGGTCCACCGTCGCCAGCGCAATCGCATTGGGATCGTTCGGTTCGGTGGCTTCCGCCGCCGTCAACCAGCTTTTCGCCAGCGCAAACGGGTCATCGCCCGCAAAAATTCCGCTTCTGTCCATGATCTTTCCTTCCGGGGCCAAACCTGCGGCCCAAACTTCGCCCTGACGCTCTCTCTTGATGCAGAGCAACCTTTCGCCTACACAGCTTTTTCAGGAAATAAGGTGGACGGGGAAGACCGAATGTCAACTGGACTCGTGACGGGCCCGCTTATGGCGGGCAAACGTGGGCTGATCATGGGGCTGGCCAATGACAAATCCATCGCTTGGGGCATAGCACAAGCCATTGCCGCGCAAGGTGCTGAGATTGCGTTTTCCTATCAGGGCGAGGCTTTGAAAAAGCGGGTGGAGCCCCTCGCCGCCTCGATCGGCATGAACACTTTCGTTGAATGTGACGTGGCGGATGAAGCCTCGATCGACGCTTTGTTCGCGCATCTGGCCGAACTGTGGGGCAAGATCGATTTCGTCGTCCACGCCATCGGCTTCTCGGACAAGGCCGAGTTGCGCGGTCGCTATGTCGACACCAGCCGCGCCAACTTCCTGATGACAATGGATATTTCGGTCTATTCCTTCACCGCCGTCTGCCAACGTGCAGCTGCGATGATGAACGAAGGCGGCTCTTTGCTGACACTCACCTATTACGGTGCCGAAAAAGTCATGCCGCATTACAACGTGATGGGCGTGGCCAAAGCCGGTCTTGAGGCGAGCGTCAAATACCTCGCCGAAGACCTTGGCAAAGACGGCATCCGGGTCAACGCAATCTCGGCAGGCCCGATCAAAACCTTGGCTGCCAGCGGTATCGGCGATTTCCGCTACATCATGAAGTGGAACGAACTCAACAGCCCGCTGCGTCGCAATGTCACGCAAGAGGAAGTCGGCAAGGCGGCACTTTACCTGCTGTCCGATCTCGGCTCTGGCACCACCGGCGAGAACCTGCATGTCGATGCGGGCTATCATGTCGTCGGCATGAAAGCCGTCGATGCCCCGGATATTGACGCAGTGACCGGCCGTAAGGACTAAGCCCGCGCAACCCATAGGGAGCAAACCGATGACCCTCACCGCCTTCCTCGCCGTCGCCTTCCTGCATCTGATGGTGGCCATTAGCCCCGGCCCCGCCGTGCTGATGTCGGCGCGCACTGGTGTGATCGAGGGCCTGCGCACCGGGTTTTTCTTAGCCTGCGGCATCGGTATCGGTGGCGTGGTCTGGGCGATGGCGGCGCTGTTTGGCCTGAACCTGGTGTTCCAAGCAGCTCCCGCCTTGCTTTACGCGCTGAAAATCGTGGGCGGGCTCTATCTGATCTACATGGCCTGGGGCATGTGGAAATCCGCTGATCAGCCGCTGGACATGTCAGAAACCACGCGCCCGCCGCGCACCGCTTGGTCGGCGTTCCGCCTCGGCCTGATTACCCAACTTGCCAACCCCAAGCCCGCCGTTCTGTTCTCGGCGATCTTCGTCGGCACCGTACCGCCGCACACCCCGGCATGGGTCTACGCCGCCCTGCTCACAGTGGTGTTCCTGAATGAGACGATCTGGAACACGGTTGTGGCCCGCATCTTTTCCTTCCACCGCTCAAAGGCCGCCTATATCAGCCTGAAATCCATCATCGACCGATGCTTTGGTGGTATGCTTGCCATCCTTGGCCTCAAGATCGCCGCCACCTGAAAGGGCCCGCCATGAACGACCGCTTGCCGCATGAAAAAGGCTTTCACGTCAGTTGGGATCAGATGCACCGCGACAGCCGGGCGCTGGCGTGGCGGCTCGATGGCAAAGGCCCGGACGGTGGCGCGTGGAAAGCCGTGGTCGGCATCACCCGAGGCGGTCTGGTGCCAGCGATGATCGTCGCACGCGAGTTGGACATCCGCCGCGTCGATACCATCTCGATCAAAAGCTACAACCACCAGACCCAAGGGGCTGTGCCGCAAATCATCAAAGCCCCGCAGGCCGATCTGATGGGCGACGGCACCGGGATTCTGATCGTCGATGATCTGGTGGATTCGGGCAAAACGCTGGAAGTCGTGCGCAAACTCTACCCCAACGCGCATTTCGCCACCGTCTACGCCAAACCTTCCGGCAAGCCGCAGGTCGACAGCTATATCACCGAGGTCAGCCAAGACACTTGGATCTTCTTTCCGTGGGATATGGCGCTGCAATACGTCCAACCCTTCCGCGGCGCAGACTGACCCCCAGCCCCAGATGACGGCTGCTTGAGGCCTTTGTAACAGGGCTTGCAACCGCGCTGCTATCTGCGCCATATCCGCGTGCCCAACCTCTGGGCAACGGAAAGGCCGCCTCATGCTCGTCTGCCCCTGCCCCGTGCGCGCCGCCTTGATACAGTTCCGGCAGACGCAGGGCCTCTAAGCATGAAAGCCCCCGCCCGCCCCAGCAAAGCCCGCGTGCTGCATTGGCTGTTCGAGACCAGCCTTGCGATCAAGGGCTTGCTGTGTTCCGCCGAGTTTCTGGCGGGCCTCGGCCTGCTTTTGACCCCAAATGCCCCCATAGCGCGGCTGCTCTACTGGCTGACCCATTACCAGATCGCCGAGCACCCCACCGACACCCTCGCCGCTTGGACCCAACGCGCGATGGAGGGCTTTCCGGTTGCCACCCAAGACTTCTACGGCTGGTATCTGCTGCTGCATGGCGGGCTGAAACTGGCGATGGTGGTGATGCTCTGGGCCCGCATCCTCTGGGCTTATCCGGCGGCGATGGTGGTGCTGTCGGGCTTCGTGATTTACCAACTGTTTGAGTTTCAGCACTCAGGCTCGCCGTTCCTGCTGCTGCTGGCGTTCTTCGATCTGATGATGATCGCACTGGTCTGGCAGGAATACAAAGCCCTGAAAGTCAAGCGCCGCGCCAAGGCCGCCGCGCTCTAAGACCTACCCCTTATCCCCTCGCCGCCCCGGCTCAAGGCCGGGGCGGCGAGGGGATAAGGGACAGTGCCGCGCGAACGCTTCTCGCTTGAACTCAGGCCCGCATCCGTCAACACTGCGGCGCAAAGCAATGACGCCCGCCGAAGCGGGGCCGGCAAGGAGGCACCCAAGATGATCCACCCCCTCAACCCAGCCATGGCTGCCACCGATCCGCCGCCGGTGATGGAGGCGCGGCGCTGGCTGGCCGGTGTGACCTTCCCGCCCGAGCGCCCGCTGATCAACATCAGCCAAGCCGCCCCCGTCGAAAGCCCGCCGTTGGGTCTGCGACAGGCTTTGGCCGATGCCGCACTGAACAATCCCGACGCCCATCTTTACGGCCCAGTGCTAGGCCTGCCCGCCCTACGTGCCGAAGTGGCAAAGCAATGGAGTGTTGCCTACGGCGGCACCGTGCTGGAAAGCCAAACCGCGATCACCCAAGGCTGCAACCAAGCCTTCTGCGCGGTGATGTCCACTCTGGCAGGCGCGGGCGATGAGGTGATCTTGCCGACGCCGTGGTATTTCAACCACAAAATGTGGCTGGATATGCAAGGGGTTAAAACCGTGCCCCTCTCCGCAGGCCCCGGCCTGATCCCCGAAGCAGAAGCCGCCGCAGCATTGATCACTGAGCGCACCCGCGCCATCGTCCTCGTCAGCCCCAATAACCCCGGCGGCGTCGAATATCCGGCGGAAACCCTCACCGCCTTCCGCGACCTCTGCCGCGCGCGCGGCCTCGCCCTGATCGTCGATGAGACCTATCGCGATTTCGACAGCCGCTCAGGCCGCGCCCATGACCTGTTCACAGACCCCGACTGGCACGACACCCTGATCCAGCTTTACAGCTTCTCGAAAGCCTACCGCCTGACCGGCCACCGGGTCGGGGCCGTCACCGCCTCCGCCGAACGCCTGTTCCAGATCGAGAAATTTCTCGATACCGTCGCGATCTGCCCCAGCCAGTTGGGCCAGATCGGCGCCCTCTGGGGCATGCAAAACCTCGCCCAATGGCTCGCAGGTGAACGCGCCGAAATCCTCGCCCGCCGCGCCGCGATGGTCGCAGGCTTCTCCGCCCTGCCCGACTGGAAACTGCTCGGCTGCGGCGCCTATTTCGCCTATGTCGAACACCCCTACCCGCTGGCATCAGACGCCCTCTGCAAACGCCTTGTGGCTGAGGCTGGCCTCCTGATGCTCCCCGGCACCATGTTCCAACCAAAAGGCTCCGAGGCAGGCAAACGCCAAATCCGCATCGCCTTCGCCAATGTCGATCAAGCGGGTATAGCCGAGACATTCCGAAGGCTGGCAGCGTTCAAGGGCTAGCAGCAAGCAAGGGCCAACTGGCAGAACAGGCGCAGCAAAACTGCAGGACACCGACGTGATAAAGAAGATTTTCTCGCTGATCATCGGGCTTGTTGCCTTATCGCAACCGCTTGTTGCCCAGAATGACGCCGCCGCAGACGGCGATAGCTGGATAATCTACGACCGCGTGGCGTCCGACGGAATGTCACTCGTCGTTTTGGCCCTGAAGGACAACCCACAGGCGCAGACCCTGCTGCAAACCGGCCACGCCACTGCCGTAGTCTGCCGCGCCGATAGCGTCAGCTACATGGGGATGCCTCAAGACATCGCACGGCTCTACGCGCTCGAGGACAGGATTGCAGCCGACGCTGCGCTGCGCGCAGCGGGTGCCATCCACATCGCGAGTGTCACCGGCCAAGATCAGCGCCGCATTTTCGTCGTGCACCCCAACCTGCTCGATCTGTCACCCATCCTCGATGCCACCCCGATCAGCGGCTATTCCTGCGCTGCCGAAGCCGTGGTGGATCGGCTGCCATTGATCCAGCTTGTCACGCCAACCGCTATCGACATCCAGTTAGCCGGTGACCAAAGCGTAATCATGAATCTTGAGAAAAACGGCGACAACGGCAGCGCTGCACGGAAGACCGATTTCTGGTTCTATGGGCCACGGGCATCGCTCGACAAGCTTGCCGCCGACCTTCAGACCCACGGATTTTCCGTCGACCATTTGGTGACATCGCCCGAAGGCATCGTGCTGTCTCGCGAAATGCTGGTGACAATGGCCACATTCCGCACCCTGACTCCCGTCCTGATCAATGCGGCGCAAAACTCCGGCGTGCAATACGATGGCTGGGAGACAGTGGTGGTGCAGCCCTCGACCCAACCATAGCATCAGCCAGTCCCCACCCCACTCTTGCCCCCATCCCCGCAACCGCTTAGACAAGCGGCCAAACCTTTGTAAGACAGGCAGACCCATGGCCAAGACACCTAATACCTCCGACGACACCCCGCAGAAAAAGCGCCGGGGCGGGTCCGTTATGGCATGGGTGCTGCTTGCGATGATCGTCGGCGGTCTGGGCGGCTTTGGCGTCACCAATTTCGGCGGCGGCACCGCCTCGATCGGCACGGTCGGGGATCGCAAAATCGACGTCAACGACTATGCCCGTTCGCTGCGCCAAGCCATGGACGGCTTCTCCAAGCAAATCGGCCAACCCGTCACCCTGCAACAAGCCCAAGCCATCGGCCTCGACCGCCAAGTGCTGCAACAGGTGATGGACCGCGCCGCGTTGGACAATGAAGCTGATCGCATCGGCCTGTCGGTCGGTGATGCTTCGGTCGCCAGCAAAGTCTCGGCGATCCCCAGCTTTCAAGGCGTCGATGGCTTTGACCGCACCACCTACCGCGAGGTTCTGCGCCAGAACAACCTGACCGAATCCAGCTTTGAGGCAGGCCTGCGCGCCGACACCGCCCGGCAACTCTTGCAAACCGCGATCTCCAGCGGCCTCACCCCGCCGCAAACCCTGACCGACACCATCGCCGCTTGGGCCGGTGAGCAGCGCGGCTTCTCGATGCTGCGCCTCACCGAAAAATCCCTGACCAAACCGATGCCGCCACTGAGCGATGCCGATCTGCAAGCCTATTACCAAGCTCATATCGACAGCTACACCCGGCCCGAGGCCAAACGCATCGCTTATGTCGCCTTGCTGCCGGATACCCTCGCCAAAGACATGCCCTTGGACGAAGCTGCCCTCAAAGCCACCTACGAAGCGCGCCTTTCCACCTATATCATCCCGGAAAAACGCCTTGTCGAGCGCCTCGCCTTCGCCACCGAAGCCGATGCCACCGCCGCAAAGGCCCGCATCGACGCAGGCACTTCGTTCGATGATCTGGTGAAAGAGCGTAACCTGAGCCTTGATGATGTCGACATGGGTGACGTGTCGCAAAAGGAACTTGCCGCAGCAGGTGACGCCGTCTTCGCGCTGAAAGAACCTGGCGTGGTCGGCCCGTTCCCGTCCTCGATCGGCCCGGCCCTTTTCCGCATGAATGCGATCCTTGCCGCGCAAGAAACCAGCTTTGAGCAAGCCAAGCCCGATCTGGCGCTGGAGCAGCAACTCGAATCCGCCCGCAAGGAAATCTCGGGCAAAGTCGAAGCGGTCGATGACGCGCTTGCAGGCGGCGCGACCCTCGCCGATGTCGCCAAAGAGCAGGGCTTGACCTTGGCGACCACCGATTATGCCGCCGGTGCCGACGACAACGACCCGATCACCGCCTACAAAGGCTTCCGCGACACCGCCGCCAGCATGGCCGAGGGCGATTTTCCCGAAGCCATCGTGCTGGACGACGGCGGCCTCGTGGCGATGCAGCTCGACAGCACTCTGCCGCCCGCGCCGCTGCCCTTCGACAAGGTCAAAGAAAAAGTCACCGCTGCTGCGCAAGCCGACGCCCTCGCCAAAGCGCTTGGCGACGAGGCCACCCGGATCAAGTCGGCGGTCGAAGGCGGTGCCAGCCTCGGTGCTTTCGGCATCGTGTCGCGCACCACCCAGATCGACCGTCAAGGTGTCGTGAAAGACGCCCCGCCCAGCTTGATAGAAGCGGTGTTCCAGATGCAGCCGAACGATCTGCGGGTGATTGAAGCCCCCGGTTTCGCCGCCGTGGTGCAGCTCAACGCTATCAGCGCTGCCGCCACCACAGGCGAAGACGCCACCACCTTGCGCGATGCCATCAACGTCAACGCGGGCCGTGCAATTTCCGATGACGTGATGGCGCTGTACACCGCCGCCCTGACCGCCTCTGCAGGAATCACCTTGGACCAAGCCGCGATCAACGCGGTCCATGCCCAGATGAACAACTAAGACCAGATCAACAGCTAAGACCTGATCACAAAACCAAGGCGATGCGATGAACCTTCTGCCATCCTTTGAACAGTTTGAACGCGGCTGGGCGCAGGGTCACAACCAACTGGTCTATGCCCGCTTGGCCGCTGATCTCGATACCCCCGTCAGCCTGATGCTGAAACTGGCCGAGGCCCGCACCGACACCTTCATGCTGGAATCGGTCACAGGCGGCGAGGTGCGCGGCCGCTATTCGGTGGTCGGCATGAAGCCCGATCTGATCTGGAAATGCCACGGCACCACGGCCTCGATCAACCGCGACGCCCGCTTTGATCCGCAGGCTTTCACCACCTTGCCCGGCGCGCCACTGGACAGCATGCGCGCCCTGATCGCCGAATCCCGCGTTGATCTACCCGAGGGTCTGCCCGCGATTGCCTCCGGCCTGTTTGGCTATCTTGGCTATGACATGATCCGCCTCGTCGAGCACCTGCCCAACATCAACCCCGATCCCTTGGGCCTGCCCGATGCCGTGCTGATGCGCCCCTCGGTCGTCGCCGTTCTGGACGGTGTGAAAGGCGAAGTCACCCTTGTCGCCCCGGCTTGGGCCGCCTCCGGCCTTTCCGCCCGCGCCGCCTATGCCCAAGCCGCCGAGCGGGTGATGGACGCCCTGCGCGACCTCGACCGCGCGCCTGCCGCGCAACGCGATCTGGGCGAGGCCGCAACCGTGGGCGAAATGAAATCGAATTTCACCCACGAAGGCTACAAGCAAGCCGTCGAAAAGGCGAAAGACTACATCCGCGCCGGCGATATCTTCCAAGTGGTGCCAAGCCAACGCTGGGCGCAAAGTTTCACCCTGCCGCCCTTCGCTTTGTATCGCAGCTTGCGCCGCACCAACCCGTCGCCGTTCATGTTCTTCTTCAACTTCGGCGGCTTCCAAGTCATTGGCGCAAGTCCCGAAATCCTCGTCCGCCTGCGCGACGGCGAAGTCACCGTGCGCCCCATCGCAGGCACGCGGATGCGCGGGGCTACGCCAGAAGAAGACAAGGCGCTGGAGTTGGACCTGCTGGCCGATAAAAAAGAACTCGCCGAACACCTGATGCTGCTTGATCTCGGCCGCAACGACGTGGGCCGGGTGGCGAAAGTCGGCACCGTGCGCCCCACCGAGAAATTCATCATCGAACGCTACAGCCACGTCATGCACATCGTCTCCAACGTGGTGGGCCAAATCGCCGACGGTGAAGATGCGCTGTCAGCCCTGCTCGCAGGCCTGCCCGCAGGCACAGTGTCTGGTGCGCCCAAAGTGCGCGCGATGGAAATCATTGACGAACTTGAGCCTGAAAAACGCGGCGTCTATGGCGGCGGCGTCGGCTATTTTGCGGGAAATGGCGAAATGGATTTCTGCATCGCGCTGCGCACCGCCGTCTTGAAGGATGAGACGCTTTATATTCAGGCAGGCGGCGGCGTGGTCTACGACAGCGACCCCGAATCCGAATACCAAGAAACCGTCAACAAATCCCGCGCCCTGCGCCGCGCCGCCGAAGATGCCGGTCTGTTCGTGCGCAAAGGCAACCTCTGACCTGAAAACAGGTGCCGCCTCGGGGGCCATCCATTCGGCGGTGAAACGTGCCCCCAGCACGTTTCATAATCCGCCTCAAACCTCACTCTGCGGCGCTGCCGGGGAAACTTTCGGCAAGGGCAGTGCTGCACACAAGCCTGGGATGCCTCCGGCGGGAGTATTTCAGAAAGAGCAAATCCGATATTGGCTCTGCAATTTCACATTGGCTTAAATATCCCCGCCGGAGGCATCCGACGCTGATGCCAAGCACGCGGGCAAATGTTAAGAAAGCGTGAACAGCCCTCGCTTAACCCATTGATTTCTCATGAATGAGGCAGGTGTCCACGCGTGGACGGCCCTATTTTACCGCGAGCACAGCCGTAATCGGAGCCAAAGCCACCGCGGCCCCCTTGCCCTCAATCGACCATTCTATCAGGGCCGCAATCGTCTCGGGCCGCGTGGTGCCCACCACCACAACCCGGCCCTCCTGCGCCGCCTTGAACGCCGCGCGGTCCAGATAGCGCCGGATCAGCGGCGTATCCTCGCCTGCGCCGTCCAAGTCACGGAAGATCACCGCCGCCGCCACATCCTCGCGCCGCGCCACCTGATCCGCCGCGTTCAGCCCCGCATCAAAGGTCACCAAACCACGACCCTGATCCTTGATGATCGGCACCACCATCGTCGCCAGCGGCCGGTTGTCCTGAAAGCCCTGCGCGCCAATATCCATCACCGCGACCGCCTCGGGCAGCACCGCCGCATTGGCCTGAAAGGTCTGCTCCAGATCGCCCGCAGTCGCCCCCGCCGGGATCCCCGCCGCCAGCATCACCACCTCTTTGCCTGCCGCGCGATACACAGCCTCCGCAGCAGCCGCCCCCGGATTGAGCGGATCAATCACGAAACTGACCGGAAACGGCAGTGCCGCCAGCTTGGCCCGGTCCAGATCGGCGGCCCCACTGTCGACCAGCAGTACCGCAAACAACGGCTTGCCCAGATCATTGCTGAACTCCGCCGCATATTGCGCGATGGGGCGGGTGTCAGTGGCAGGCACAGGTTCCGCCGCCGTGCTCGGATCGGCGGGCGGCGCGGGCTCGGCAATGCTCGGCAGCCGCCCGACCGTCACGCCATCGACGGATTTGGTCAGCCCAACGCTGGGGGCCAAAGTTTCCGGCTGGCTGGTGTCGAGCAGTTTTGGCAAGTTATTCGCGGCAGCCTCCGGCGCAGGCTCTGGCACCACCACGGCGACCTCAGGGACAGCGGGTGCCGGATCCAGCACCAGCATCGACGGCGATGTGGGCTCTGCGGGAGCAGGCGCGGGCGTCAGCAGCGTCTCGGCGGCTTCTTGCGGCGCGGGCGGCGGCAGATCGGCCGGAGCCGGGGCTGCATCGGTGCCGATATCCCCCGCCAAAGCGCCCGGGCTGGCCGGAGCCGGGGCGGCCTCTGTCCCCGCCTGCACCTGAGGTGCCGCAGCAGTAGAACCGGGATCGTTCAGCGCCGCCGGGGCCTCGACACTCGCGACCGGGGGTTTGGCAGGCATATCGGGCAGTTCAGCGCTGGTCTTCGGGGCCACAGGTGCCGCAGCCTCGGGTTGCGGCGCTTCGGGCAAAGGGGACAGCGCCTCGGCCACAGGTGCGGCAGGTTTGGGTGCGGGTGCCTCCGGCTCTGGCAGTGCAGGCGGTGTCTCTTCAGCAAGAGGCATCGTTTCCGCAGCAGGCTTCGTCACAGGCATCGCCGCCTTTGGCGCAGGTGCCGACTCTGGCACTATCACCCCAGCCGCATCCGCCGGCGCAGGCGCAGGCTTCACCGCCTCTGGCTTGGGCACCATCGCAGCCTCTGGCGCGGCCACCACAGGCTTGCTCTGATCCGCCACCAGCTGCGCACGCCCGTGCGGCAGCGGCGTCAGTTGCGAAACAACCCCCAGCCCAGCCCCCGCAACCACGCCACCTACGACGATCCCTGTCACGAAATTCCGGATCATACCTGTCTCCACCCGTTATGAGCGCCACTTGCCCTTGACGCCGCTTTGCCGCTAGGCCCATCTATAGCCGACATCCATCGGGGGCCCGCAAACCTTGGCCCCTCTATAAACCGAACCGCCGCCGCCTTCATCCCCTTTTCCGTCCGGACCTTGCAAGATGCTCCTGCTCATCGACAACTATGACAGCTTTACCTACAATCTCGTCCATTACTTGGGCGAGTTGGGCGCGGATGTGCGCGTGGTGCGCAATGATGCGATGTCGGTGCAAGACGCGCTTGCGCTGGCTCCTGAGTTGATCGTGCTGTCGCCCGGCCCCTGCGATCCGGCTTCGGCGGGCATCTGCATCCCGCTGACCAAAGCCGCCGCGATGGCCGATGTGCCGCTTTTGGGCGTCTGCCTGGGCCATCAGACCATTGGTGAGGCGTTTGGCGGCAAGGTGATCCGCTGCCACGAGATCGTGCATGGCAAGATGGGTGCGATGCATCACCACGGTGGCGGCATGTTCCGCGACCTGCCCTCGCCGTTTCTGGCCACCCGTTATCATTCCTTGGTGGTCGAGAAAGAAAGCCTGCCCGATTGCCTTGAGGTCACCGCTTGGCTGGAAGACGGCACCATCATGGGCCTGCGCCACAAAGAAAAGCTGATCGAGGGCGTGCAGTTTCACCCCGAATCTATCGCCTCGGAACACGGGCATCAGTTGCTGAAGAATTTCCTCGACTCCGCTCGGGCCCGTGTGCCCGCATGAGCGATATTCTCAAACCGCTGATCGGCGTGGCCGCCACCCGCGCTTTGACCCGTGCCGAGGCCGAAGCCGCGTTTGGCGCGCTGTTTGACGGTGCGGCAACCCCCGCGCAAGTCGGCGGTTTCCTTATGGCGCTACGGGTGCGTGGTGAGACGGTAGATGAATATGCCGCAGCCGCCAGCGTCATGCGCAGCAAATGCAACGCCGTGCGTGCACCCGAAGGGGCCATCGACATTGTCGGCACCGGGGGCGATGGCAAAGGCACACTGAACATCTCAACCGCCACCGCCTTTGTGGTCGCGGGCGCGGGCGTAGTCGTGGCCAAACACGGCAACCGCAACCTGTCGTCGAAATCCGGTGCAGCAGATGCGTTGACCGAGATGGGCCTGAATGTCATGGTCGGTCCCGAAGTGGTGGAGCGTTGTCTGAACGAAGCGGGCATTGGCTTTATGATGGCTCCGATGCACCACCCCGCCACCCGCCATGTCATGCCGGTGCGCGCCGAGTTGGGCACGCGGACGATCTTTAACATCCTTGGCCCGCTGACCAATCCGGCAGGCGTTAAACGCCAGCTCACGGGCGCATTCTCCCCCGCCCTGATCCGCCCGATGGCCGAAACTTTGCTGGCTTTGGGCAGCGAAAAAGCATGGCTGGTGCATGGTGGTGACGGTTCGGATGAAATTTCCATCGCAGCGCCCACCGCCGTAGCTGCACTCGAAAATGGCGCTGTGCGCGAGTTTACCTTGCACCCAGAAGACGCGGGACTCTCGATCTACCCCTTCGAGGCGATCCAAGGCGGCACGCCCTCCGAAAATGCCGTCGCCTTTCGTGCCCTGCTCGATGGCGCGAAAGGTGGCTTCCGTGATGCGGTGCTACTTAATGCCGCCGCAGCGCTTGTGGTGGCAGACAAAGCCACTAGCTTGAAAGAAGGCGTTGAAATCGCCCGCGCTTCCATCGACTCCGGTGCCGCGCGCGGCAAAATCGAGGCGCTGAAGCGTCTGACCAATCAATAGGGCGCATATGACCACCATTCTAGACCGCATCAAAGCCTATAAGCTGGACGAAATTGCTGACCGCAAGGCCCAAGTCGCGTTGGCAGACCTCGAACAAGCTGCCCGCGCGGCACCACCTCCGCGCGGTTTTGCCAAGGCTTTGTCGGATGCTGCAATCTCAGGCTATGGCCTGATTGCCGAAATCAAAAAAGCCAGCCCGTCCAAAGGCTTGATCCGCGCCGATTTTCACCCGGCTGAACTCGCACGGGCGTACGAGGCGGGCGGCGCAACCTGCCTTTCGGTGCTGACCGACGCGCCCAGCTTTCAAGGCGATGATGCCTTCCTGACGGAAGCGTCACAGGCCACAACTCTGCCCTGCCTGCGCAAAGATTTCCTCTACGACCCCTACCAAGTCGTCGAATCCCGCGCCCTGCACGCCGATTGCATCCTGATCATCTTGGCGTCTTTGTCCGACGCCCAAGCCGCCGAATTGGAGGCCGCCGCTTTCGAGCAAGGCATGGATGTGCTGCTGGAAGTCCACGACCGCGCCGAACTGGACCGCGCCTGTCTGTTGAAATCCCCGCTGATGGGCATCAACAACCGCAATCTGCATACGTTTGAGGTCACGCTGGACACCACCCGCCAACTCGCCCGCTATGTGCCGGACGACCGGCTGATCGTCTCGGAATCCGGCCTGTTCACCCCCGGCGATCTCGCCGATGTCGCCGCCTACGGTGCGCGCTGCTTCCTGATCGGTGAGGCTTTGATGCGGCAAGACGATGTAACCGCAGCCACAAAAGCAATCCTGACCAAGCCCTTAACCTCAGAGGCCGGGGTATGAGCGAAGAAACCGGCCTCACGCATTTCGACGACCAAGGCCGCGCCCATATGGTCGATGTCTCCGACAAACCCGTGACCGCCCGCATTGCCGTGGCGCGGGGGGCGGTGAAAATGTCCGCCGAGACCTTGGCTTTGATCACCGAAGGCCGCGCCAAAAAGGGCGACGTGCTGGGCGTCGCCCGTCTGGCGGGCATCATGGCCGCGAAGAAAACCGCCGATCTGATCCCTTTGTGCCACCCATTACCGATCACCAAAGTGTCACTGGATCTGACTCCCGATGCCAGCCTGCCGGGTATCGTGGTTGAGGCGACAGTGAAAACCGGTGGCCAAACCGGGGTTGAAATGGAGGCCTTGACCGCTGTCTCCATCGCCTGCCTGACGATCTACGATATGGTCAAGGCGGTCGAGAAATCCATGTCGATCGAAGGCGTCCATTTGATCCTGAAAGATGGCGGAAAATCAGGACGTTATGAGACAAAGCTATGATATCGGTTGAAGACGCGCTCGCCCGCTGCCTTGCGCTTGCAGCCCTCACCGACACCGAAACCGTCCCCCTGCGCCGCGCCCATAACCGCGTGATGGCGACGGCTGCCACTGCTCAGTTGACACAGCCGCCCTTCGACGCCTCGGCAATGGATGGCTACGCTTTGGGCCGCCCCGCCATGCCCGGTGAAAGCTTCACCGTCATCGGTGAATCCGGCGCAGGTCACGCATTCCAAGGCGCGGTCCAACCTCAGCAAGCCATCCGCATCTTCACCGGCGCTCCGCTACCCGAAGGGGCGCTCAGCGTGGCGATCCAAGAAGACATCAGCCGCAATGGCGACCAAATCACCCTAAGCAAGCCCGCCAAATCCGGCGACAATATCCGCCCGCGTGGCCAAGATTTCCTGCGCGGCCAAGCCCTATCGCCGCGCCTGCTGCGCCCCAACGACCTCGCCCTCTTGGCCGCAATGAACGTGCCTGACGTTACCGTCCGCCGCCGCCCCATTGTCGCCGTGATGGCATCCGGGGATGAATTGGTGATGCCCGGCGAGACCCCCGGCCCCGACCAGATCATCGCCTCCAACACCTTTGCCCTTGCCGCACTGGTCGAAGCGGCGGGCGGGGAAGCGCGGATGCTGCCGATTGCCCGCGATACCGAAGCCAGCTTGCGCACGGTATTCGGCCTGACCGAAGGCGCTGATCTGATCGTCACCATTGGCGGCGCGTCGGTGGGCGATCACGATCTGGTCGGCAAAGTTGCCACCGATCTAGGGCTGGAGCGTGCCTTCTGGCAAATCGCCATGCGCCCGGGCAAACCGCTGATGGCCGGGAAAGTCTTAGGAATCCCGATGCTTGGACTACCCGGCAATCCGGTTTCCGCCATCGTCTGCGGCCATCTGTTCATGGTGCCGATGCTGAAAGCCATGCTGGGCCTTACCCCCGAACCGCAGGTCCTGAGCGCCCGCCTCGGCACAGATCAACCCGCCAATGGCCCGCGCGACCACTATATGCGCGCGCGGCTCACGGTCGAAAACGGTCAACCCACCGTGACGGCATTTGAGCGTCAGGATTCCGCTTTGCTGACGATTCTGACCGAGGCCAACGCGCTTTTGATCCGCCCGATGGGCGACGGGCCGCGCGGCGCGGGTGAGATGGTGAACTACATCGCAATCTAGCGCGGTGCCGCAAACCGCTTGACACAAAGCAAGAACACGGGCAGAACATAGCAACAACACCTGCATAAAGGCTGTGGCATGCTGACGCGTAAGCAACTGGAACTTCTGGATTTCATCAAAACCCGCATGGATAAAGACGGGGTGCCGCCGTCGTTTGATGAAATGAAAGACGCACTGGATCTGCGCTCGAAATCCGGCATCCACCGCCTGATCACGGCGCTGGAAGAACGCGGCTTCATTCGCCGCCTTGCCCACCGCGCCCGCGCTTTGGAAATTCTGAAACTTCCAGAAGCGATGGAAAAACCCGGCTTCTCGCCGAAGTTGATCAAGGGCGACAAGGTCGATCCGCCGCGCCAAGCGATGCCGATTGCGGGCGTTTACGCGATGGAAATTCCGGTGATGGGCCGTATCGCCGCTGGCGTGCCGATTGAGGCGATTTCGCACATTTCGCATCATGTGGCGGTGCCGGGGTCGATGCTTTCGGGCAACGGCCAACACTATGCGCTTGAAGTCAAAGGCGATTCGATGATCGAGGCTGGGATCAACGATGGTGATATCGTGGTGATCCGCGAACAGATCACCGCTGAGAACGGCGACATCGTTGTCGCTTTGGTCGAGGATGCTGAAGCCACGCTGAAGCGTTTCCGCCGTCGCGGCAGCATGATCGCTTTGGAAGCCGCAAACCCCGCCTATGAAACCCGTGTGTTCCCGGATCATATGGTCAAGGTGCAGGGTCGCCTTGTCGGGTTGATCCGCAGCTACTGACGCGCCAAAAGCGCGCCCGGTTTGGCAAGGCTGCGGTCCTGCCAGATTGGTTTTCCTGCCATCCAGATACGTTGGGCGGCACGAGTGGGCTGCACGAGCAAACGCCCATCCTGCACCGAAAGCGCCAAAGACCCAGTTTGATCCAGCATGGTTCGATCTATGACGATGCAGCCCTTCGGCTTAGGAACAACGGGGATCACCGCTGCGGGCATCACCACCAGATCGGCCTGCGCACAAGCGGCGACCAAGGCCTCCCCCGCCGCCTTGCCGCTGAGCGCCACCCCCCGCCAACCGCCCAAGTCAAACGCCCGTGCGCCGTTTGACCCCGAAAACCCCGCCCTTGCGTAAGCCTCTGTCTGCACAGCCAAATCGCCGTCGTCTTGCAGCCAATTCTCGGCGGTAAACCCCGCACCACGCGCCACTGACAGCGCCCGGCCCTGTTCGCCCATCACCCCAACCAGCGCGCCATCGCTGGAAATCAGCAAGCTAGGCCGCGTGGTGGTGGCCCACAGCGCCAGCCCCAAAACCAGTGGTGCCACTGCCGCCCAACGCGCCTGCCCGCGCCAAAGCACAGCCCAGACGCCTGCAAAAGTGATCAGCGGCATCACCATAGGCCCCGGCTGCACAATCGGCGTCACCGCGCCTTCCAGCTTTGCCACCCAATGCGCGACAAACAAAATCCAAGCCCCCGCCTGCTCCATCACCCACAAGGCCGGGCCTGCCAGACCAATCGGAGCCAGCAGCGCCGCCATCGCCCCCGCCGCCATCAGCACCGACATCATCGGCACGGTCAGCAGATTGGCGAGCAGGCCGTAATCGGTAAACCGGTTGAAAGTCGCCGCAGCAAAGGGTGCGGTGGCCAGCCCCGCCAGCACCGAGGTCAGCACCAACGTGAACACCGGCATCAGCCAGCGCGGCAGCTTTTCGCGCAAAATCTGCCGATCCAAGGCCGAAAACCCTGCGATCAGCACGACTGTCGCGGCAAATGAGAGCTGAAACCCCGGCTCCAGCAAGCTTTCCGGTTGCGCCAACAGCAAGATCACCCCGGCCAACGCCACCGAGCGCATGGTCAAGCCTCGCCTGTCCAAAAGCACCGCCCCCAGCATCACGCAGACCATCAAAAACGCCCGCACCGTCGCCACATTCGCCCCCGACAGCAGCAGATAAAACAGCGCCACCGCAAAGGCCGCCACTGCCGCGACCTTTTTCGAATTCACCCGCAGCGCCACGGGCGGGATCAGCGCCAGCCCGTAGCGCAGCAAGGCAAACACAAAACCGGTGATGAACGCCATGTTCATCCCCGAAATCGCCAGTAAATGCGCAAGGTTCGAATCGCGCAGCGCCTGCACGGTATCCAAGGAAATCGCCGAGCGATCCCCGGTCATAGCACCCGTCGCAAACGCCCCCGCCTCAGACGGCACCGCTGCAATCATCGCACGGGTAAGGTCGGTGCGCAGTCGGTTGATTATTTGCGTGCCGGGGGCAGCTTCGGCCCAGAGTAATACCGGACTGCGCGTATAGCCGACCGCGCCCAACTGCTGAAAATACGCCATACGGCGGAAATCAAAGCCACCTGGTTCGGCAGGTCCCTCGGGTGCGGCCAGCGAGGCGGTCAGCAAAACGACCTGCCCCGGATTAAATTTAACATCTTGACTATGCAGGGAAATCCGTACGTTCAGCGGGGTTTTCGCCGGGGGTAAATCCTGCAAAACCACCTGATCCAAGGTGATCCGCAGCGCATCCGACTGCGAGCGGTCGATGTTGATCACCCGCCCCTGCACCGCGCCATAATAGCGCTGCTCCAGCATCGGGGCCGCCGCCAGATGCGCCCGGACACCCGCCGCCAGCATCCCCACAAGCACACAAGCTAGCGCAACCAGCGGTGGATGCCACAACTCCGGCCCAAAGCGATGCAGCAGGATAAGCACCAGAACCATGCCCGCGCAAAGCCCGTAGAACGCCAAACCGGGCTCAAACGGCAGCG
Organism: Cypionkella psychrotolerans; assembly: GCF_001294535.1. Classification (GTDB taxonomy): domain Bacteria; phylum Pseudomonadota; class Alphaproteobacteria; order Rhodobacterales; family Rhodobacteraceae; genus Cypionkella; species Cypionkella psychrotolerans. The sequence goes on from NZ_LGIC01000083.1 coordinate 34,150, forward strand.
CAAACCATGCAGCAATGCCGCAGCCCAGAAACACCGGCACCCACGCGAACAGCAGCCCGCGCGCCTCTGCCAGCGCATGCAGCGGCCACAGCAACATGTTCAGAACGTTGACCGGGCGTGCCACCACCTTGTTTTGCCCCTCGCATTTGCCTAAAGCTGCCGCGATCCTACTGCCGATAAGGTTTCTGAAAGGTTAACCCGCCCATGTCCCGCCCCGTTGTCACCCGCTTCGCCCCCTCGCCCACCGGCTATCTGCACATCGGCGGCGGACGCACGGCTTTGTTCAACTGGCTTTACGCGCGCGGCCGGGGCGGCAAATTCCTGCTGCGGATCGAGGACACCGACCGCGAGCGCTCCACCCCCGAAGCCACCGCAGCCATCCTGCGCGGGCTGACCTGGCTGGGTCTGGATTGGGATGGCGATGTGGTCAGCCAGTTTGACCGCAAAGACCGCCATGCCGAGGTCGCCTATGCGATGCTGGCACGCGGCACCGCCTATAAGTGCTTCAGCACGCAGGAAGAAATCGCCGCCTTTCGCGCCGAGGCCGAAGCGCGCGGCTCTTACGCTTTGTTCCAAAGCCCGTGGCGCGACGCCGATCCCGCCACCTTCCCCGACGCGCCTTATGTGATCCGCATGAAGGCTCCGCGCACGGGCGAAACCGTGATCGAAGACACCGTGCAAGGCCGCGTGGTGATCCAGAACTCTTCGCTCGATGATATGATTTGTTTACGGTCCGATGCTACGCCGACTTATATGTTGGCCGTTGTGGTCGACGATCACGACATGGGCGTCACTCATGTCATTCGCGGGGATGACCATCTGAACAACTCCGCCCGCCAGCAAATGATCTACGATGCGATGGGCTGGGAGATACCAGTCTGGGCGCATATTCCGCTGATCCATGGCCCCGACGGCAAAAAGCTGTCGAAGCGCCATGGTGCGACCGGGGTCGAGGAATATCAAGCGATGGGCTATCCGGCGGCGGGGATGCGCAACTACCTCACCCGCCTAGGCTGGGCGCATGGCGATGCCGAGATTTTTACCACCGCGGAAGCCTTGCAGATGTTTGATCTCGACGGCATCGGTCGCTCCCCCGCGCGCCTCGATTTCAAAAAGCTGGAAAACACCTGCGGCCATCACATCGCGATGGCCGACGATGCTGCACTGCTGCATGAATTGACCGCCTATCTGGTGGCGGCAGGCAAACCTGCACTCACAAATACGCAGAACACCCTGCTCAAATCCGCACTCTACTGCGTCAAAGATCGTGCGAAGACCTTCCCGGAACTGATTGAAAAGGTTCACTTTGCGCTGATTTCACGTCCGGTCCAACCCGATGAGGCTTCGGGCAAATCTTTGGATACGGTATCCCGTGGTATACTGAAAACATTGACGCCGCAGCTGCAAAATGCTAGCTGGACAAAGGATGCGTTGGAGCCGATCCTTAACCAAGTTGCCGCAGAAAACGGGATCGGTTTTGGCAAACTTGCCAGCCCCCTGCGCGCGGCCTTGGCGGGGCGTACTGTGACGCCGAGTGTGTATGACATGATGCTGGTCATCGGTCATGATGAGACGATTGCCCGGCTGGAGGATGCGGCGGCCTGATCCGCGCAACCCCTGCCGAACCGGAACGCGGGCCAACCCTCTGCCGTAGGGATGGCTTTTATTGGGGGATGAAAGATGGCCGAACAGACCAAGACTGCCACGTTAAGCCTTGACGGAAAATCCTACGACCTGCCGGTATACTCGCCCACTCTGGGCCCGGATGTTGTTGATATCCGTAAGCTTTATGACCAAGCTGATGTCTTTACTTTTGACCCCGGCTTCACCTCGACCGCCGCTTGCGAAAGTGCGATCACCTATATCGACGGGGATAAGGGCGAGCTGTTGCATCGCGGCTATCCGATCGAACAACTGGCGCACAAATCGAGCTATCTCGAAATGTGCTACCTGTTGCTCTACGGTCAGTTGCCGAATGCCGCGCAACTGTCTGATTTTGAAGGCCGCGTGACTCGTCACACCATGGTGCATGAACAGATGCACAACTTCTTCCGCGGCTTCCGCCGCGATGCGCATCCGATGGCCACCATGGTCGGTGTGGTTGGGGCTATGTCGGCGTTCTATCACGACAGCTTGGACATCAATGACGAATGGCAGCGTGAGGTTGCAGCCATCCGCATGATCGCCAAATTGCCGACGATTGCCGCGATGGCCTATAAATACTCTGTCGGACAACCCTTTGTTTATCCAAAGAATTCCCTGTCCTACTCGGGCAACTTCCTGAACATGTGTTTTGCTGTTCCGGCGGAAGATTATCATGTGAACCCGATTCTCGCCAAAGCGATGGACCGGATCATGATGCTGCACGCCGATCACGAGCAGAACGCTTCGACCTCGACCGTGCGTCTGGCCGGGTCTTCGGGCGCCAACCCCTTCGCCTGCATCGCCGCTGGCATCGCCTGCCTTTGGGGTCCGGCGCATGGTGGTGCGAACCAAGCCTGCCTCGAAATGCTGCGCGAAATTGGCACCGTGGATCGCATCCCGGAATATATCGCCAAGGCCAAAGACAAGAACTCGGGCTTCCGTCTGATGGGCTTTGGCCACCGCGTCTATAAAAACTTCGATCCCCGCGCGACGGTGATGAAGGAATCGGCGGATGAAGTGTTGGAGCTTCTCGGGATTCACAACAACCCGACCCTGCAAGTCGCCAAGGAACTCGAACGCATCGCTTTGTCGGATGATTATTTCATCTCGAAAAAGCTGTATCCGAACGTCGATTTCTATTCCGGCATCATCCTCGATGCGATGGGCTTCCCAACCTCGATGTTCACGCCGATTTTCGCGATTTCGCGCACCGTCGGCTGGATTTCGCAGTGGAAAGAGATGATCGCCGAGAAAAACCAAAAGATCGGTCGCCCGCGTCAGCTTTATATCGGCGAAAAACAGCGCGATTACGTTGATGTGAAACACCGCTGAATGACCCAAGGGCGGCGCAAGCCGCCCTTGCCACTTGCGGGCCAAACTGCGACGTATTCCCTGATTTTTGAGGGTCCCATGCCGCAAACCAACCGTATTCCGCTGCTTGATCTCGCCCGCACGCTGGCCCTGATCGGTATGGCCGCCTTCCATTTCAGCTATGATCTGCTGATGTTCGGCCTGATCCCCTACGAATACGCCCAAACGCCCACCTTCTACTTCCACGCCCGAATCGTCGCAGGCAGCTTCCTATTGTTATCTGGGATCGGCCTTTGGCTGGCGCATGGCCAAGCGATCCGCTGGCCCGCCTTCTGGCGACGCTTTGCCAAAATCGCCGGGGCAGCCCTGCTGGTCAGCATCGCCACCCGTATCGCCATGCCGGAATTCTACGTCTATTTCGGCATCTTACATGCCATAGCCCTTTATAGCCTGCTCGGCCTGATCACCCTCCGCCTGCCCGCCATCGTCACCGCCGCCCTCGCCGCTGTGTTCATCTACGGCAGCTACCACTGGCACACCCAGGCGCTGACCGCCCCACTTTTGCGCTTCATTGGTCTAAGCCTTGACCCCGCGACCGCGATGGATTTTGAGCCGATCTTCCCATGGTTTGGTGCGGTTCTCGCAGGCATCGCCTTGGGCAAAACCGGCAGCCAAACCGGACTTTGGGCAAGGCTGGCGGGCAAACCTTCGGGAAAATGGGTGCAAATCCTAAGCTGGCCCGGTCAGCACAGCCTGCTGATTTACCTCATTCATCAGCCGATTTTACTGAGCCTCGTCTGGGCCTATACCCAGCTAGGCTGAGCCGTCCAAGCTCGCCACCGCCCGATACGTCTCAGGCCGACGATCGCGGAACAATCCCCAAGACGCGCGCAAATCGGCAATCGCGTCCAGATCGAACGTGGCGGTCAGCACCTCCTCGGCCTCCCGCCCCGCTTTCGCCAGCACCTGCCCGGTGTGGTCCGAGATAAAACTCGACCCGTAAAACGTCACCTCACGCCCGCCCGGTGCCACTTCGCGCCCGATCCGGTTTGAGGCAATCACTGGCATGATGTTTGACCCGGCATGACCACGCATACATATCTCCCAATGCGGCTGGCTGTCATAGCCGGGGCTCGGCGGTTCCGAACCAATCGCGGTGGGATACAAAAGCATCTCGGCCCCCATCAGCGCCATCGCGCGCGCGCATTCCGGGAACCACTGATCCCAGCAAATCCCCACACCAATCCGCCCAAAGCCGGTATCCCACACCCGATAACCAGTATCGCCCGGCGAGAAATAGTACTTCTCCTCGTAGCCGGGCCCCTGCGGAATATGGGTCTTGCGGTAATTCCCCAGCACACGACCATCCGCATCAATCATCGCCATCGAATTGAAATAAGCCTGCCCCGCCTTCTCAAAATACGAACAGGGCAGCACCACGCCCAATTCCCGCGCCAAGGCTGAGAACCGCGCGATCAGCGGATGGCCTTCCATCGGAGCCGCCAGCGCGAAATACTGCGGCAGTTGCTCGATGCAGAAATAGGGGGCGGCGAACAGCTCTTGGATCAGAACCACTTGCGCGCCTTTGCCCGCCGCCGCGCGGATCAAAGCCTCGGCCCGATCCACATTGGTGGGCAAATCCCAACTACAGGCAAATTGCGTGGCGGCGACGGTGACAGTGCGCATTTGGGCTCTCCATTTTGGTCCAAGCTATTTGATCAAAACCAAACAGGCAAAGCCAAAACGGCGACAAAGGCAAACCGCTTATCGCCCGCGCGCCAGTGGCCACGGCAGCCAACCCGCCCGCCTCGGCTGCTGCGCCGAAGGATGCACCTGCTCGGATGGATCGCGCCCGATCGCGCGGCGGTGGCGCAGCAGAAACCACATCCCCCAGCCGCGCATCGTGCCCACCATCGGGGCGTTCGCATCGCAGGGAAACCGCGCCCGCCAGCCCTCTGGCAGGGCCAATCCAACGCTTTCTGCTCGCTCCAGCATCCAGACCAGCGGGATATTCGCCAAAGGTCGGGCCGCCAGATCATCGCCGATCATGCCGCCAATATCGCCATGCGCGCCGCGAAACCACATCTGTTGCACATCACTTTCCCAACCCGGCGGACATTCCCAGAGCACCGGCTCGAACACCGCGCGGGTTTCATCCATCGCCAGCGCATGAAATCCATGCCGAATGGAACTGCCCAGATGGTGGTTGTGAAACTGGTGCTGCTGCTCGGTCAGCATCCACAACAGCGGCAAGCGCAGCCCCAAAGCTTTCACCGTGTCAAACACCCCGACCATCTGGATCGGCGCCTCCAGATGGCAAAACCGGTGCGAGAACGCCTGACTGGCCCGAGGATGGCTGTCGAGGCGGTAGTGGCGATAGGCCAAGGTCACGCCGCGCTCGGTGGCATATTCGCGTTTCAAAAGCCCGACCCGGTCGATAACCCCCGCCAAAGATCGCACGGCAAACGCCCCGCGCGAATAGCCGATCAGGTAAATCCGGTCGCCCTCGCGGTAGCGACTGGCGAGCCAACCATAAGCGCGGCGGATCTGGCGGTTGATGCCGCGCCCCTGCACAAGATTCATTCCATGCCGCCAACCTTGCCACTGGATACCCGGCTCGTAATACACCGTGCGATGCGCAGAGTGGCCATTTTCGGTCAACAGCTTGAAAATCAAGCCACAATTTCCCTCCTGCCCATCGTCGAGCGACGAAAGGGTGCCATCCAGAATGATCACATGATCCACCACCCCGCGCTTGCGCCCCGGTGGCGGTGGTGCTGCGGGTTCGGTCTCAACGGTCGGATGACCGCGCCACCAATGTCTGATCCGGTTGAACAGCGACAGTGCCGCCTCCTGTAACCCAAAAAACCAAAACGCTCTCGGCAAGTTTCCCTGCCGAGAGCGTAGGTTAACCAGTTTACGATGAAGTTAAAGCTTTTGTGACAGCACCGTCACCATGCCCAACTCGCCAAAGCCGTTGAAGCGGCTGTTGGTCACGGTCGAATAGGCCCCCATGCCATGCACGATGACATAATCACCCTCGGCAATATCGGCCGGGAACGGCACATCGCCGGGCAGCCGATCCACCGAATCGCAGGTCGGCCCGAAGCAAATCCGCGGCAGGATCGCCCCCGTGCGGCGCTGCCCTTCCGGCGACAGCACCGCGATCCGGTCGATGATGCCGATCTGGCCCAGCTCAAACAGCGAGCCATAGACACCGTCGTTCAGGAATACATGCATATCGTCGCGCACGGCCTTGACCTTAGCCGCCAGTGTGAACGCATCGCCGCACATCGCACGCCCCGGCTCGCAGATCAGCATCGGGCGCTCGGTGCCAAAAGCCTCAGTCGCCACCCGGTCAATGGTGGCGAAGGTCTCATCCAACTGCGGCAACACGCCCTCAGCCCGATGGTTCGGAAAACCGCCGCCAACATTCAGCCGCGCGATCTTCACGCCAGCACGCTTCGCAATCACCGCAGCCTCACGGATATACGATGCCCAAGCCGCCGGATCGGTGCATTGCGTGCCGGGATGGAAGGTGATCGAGGCGATATAGCCCGCAGCCGCCACCACTTTCAGCAACTCAACCGCCACATCCTCGGTCGCGCCAAACTTCGCGCCGAAGTTATAGGCAGCGCCCGCCACCGGCAGCTTGAAGCGCACCGAAATCTCACAGTTGTCGGTCGGCACCATCTCAATCAACTTGGCCAATTCGCTCGCCGAATCAACCGAGTAGGATTTCACCTTCCGCGCCACCGCATGGGCGATCTCGGCACGCGAACGCACGGGGTTGTTGTAATGGATCGCCGCATCGGGCGCCAAGCGCCGGATCAGGTCGATCTCAAACGGCGAGGCGCAGTCAAACCCTTTGACGCCCGCGGCGATCAGGTTTTCGATGACTTCCTCACCGGGGTTCGATTTGACCGCATAGGTCACAAGCCCAGGAAATCCATCAAGAAATTTACGGGCAACCGCTTGGACAGCCTGCGGTGCAAAGAACAGCACGGGATTCTCCGGCTGCTGATTGCGCAGATATTCGGTCGGATTGGTCCAGATCGTTTTGGACAGTCCCATCGGCGTATTCCTTTCTGCCAACAAGATGCGAGTCCCCTTTCGTTGCCGCCAAATCAATGGCCAAGGCACGGGCACCAGCAAGGTTTTCCAACCAGGCCAGGTGCGTATGAGCCGCCCTTTTCCTGCAACTTAGGATGCCGCATATGCGGTACAACTTCACCGAACAAAACTATATAACTGTTGGATTTCTTCGTTATAATAACCAAAAAAGGATACATATTGTATGGATGAGCTGGATCGCAACATTCTGACGCTGCTGGGGGCGGATGCACGCATGTCGGTGGCGACTTTGGCGCGGCGTTTGAAGGTGGCACGCTCCACCATTCAGGCCCGGTTGGAGCGGTTAGAGACATCCGGCGTCATCGCGGGCTATACGTTGAAGCTGGGCGAGGCCGCCCGGCAAGGCCGCCTGCGCGCCTCTGTGCTGCTGACCATCGAGCCGCGCTCTCAGGCGGCAATTCTCACCCGCCTCAAGGGCATAGGCGAGGTTGAGCGGGTGTTCACCACCTCGGGCCGCTTCGATCTGCTGCTGCAAATCGCAGCCAGCAACACGCAACTGCTGGATCAGGTGCTGGACCAGATCGGGGCTTTGACCGGGGTGAAATCTTCGGAAAGCCTGATCCATCTGAGCACGAGGCTGGACCGGGCGGTTTAACCCTTGCCAAACTCGCCGTCCCATATGGTGGACAATTTGTCCTCTGGATCAGCGTAAACCGTGATCTTTGCGCCAAGACCGGGCAAGCGGGTTGCGGCCATCATCCAGCTTTGCCCCGCCGCGCCCGTCTCATCTTGCCACAAGATGCTGGACACACTGCCGTCAGAAAAGCCGGGGGCATGGACATAGCGGGTCACCACAGCAGAGCGTTGCACACCGGCTTTGCGCAGATAGGTCACCCGATACGCCGCCTCTATCCGGCTGGAGAGCGCTGCGAGCAGGAGCACCAGAACCACGACGAGCAAGACACAGAGCGCCAATGCTCGCAGCCCGCGATGTTCGCCGAAAATAGTGATCGCGGAAAGCTGCGGATCATCCTTGCCATAGCGCAGCGCAATCGGGTCACCGTTAGACAAAGACCAGAACAGCGTATCATCCACCGCGTTTTCACCGCTAAAGCGCTGCCCGTCGACGTCAAACGCGTAGGCAACAAACATTTCGCGGTTTTTGCCGCTTCCGTGGTGCCATAGGCGCGTGACCTGTCCGGTCGTATCCTCGCCGTCAAACCGTAACGCCCAGCCCGAACGCAGGTCGTGGATCACAGGACTAGCGGTCAGAAATACCGTCACCGCCAAGACCGCCACGCCAAACAGACTAGCCTTCAGAAAGCTGAACCGCCGCCGCAAACGCTCCAAATCAGTCTTATGCAAACCTTGCACCACGCCCTGCGTCCGATCACAGTCGGACTGGCCCAGCCTAAGCCACGCCCCCACAGCCCGCCAGAACAATCGCCGCCCGTTCCGATTGGCAGGTTTCCGAGCATCCGCCACGCCCAGCAGGGAATTAAATTGCAACGACGTGGTGAATGGACTTACATTGATATCAAACAATCAACGGAGGTTCCCATGTCCTTTCACGGTCTGCCCTGCTGGTATGAACTGGCCAGCCCCGATCCTGATGCCGTCAAGGGTTTCTACGCGGGCCTTCTGGGCTGGACATGGGCCGACAGCGGGATGCCGGGGATGACCTATCTGCTGGCCTCGCGCGATGGCGCTATGGTGGCGGGGCTGTTTGCGCCAGATCCCGGTATGCCGGTGGCTTGGACCGCTTACACCGCCGTCGATGATGCCGATGCCACGGTGGCAAAGGCCAAAGCCTTGAGCGCAAGCGTGGTGGTGCCGCCCACCGATATTCCCGGCACCGGACGGTTTTCGGTGCTGATTGATCCGCAGGGGGCTCCGTTCGGCATCCTGCAACCGCAGCCTATGGCAGATGGCACGGCAGGCGGCGCGTTTGATCAGAAGAAATCCGGCCATGGCAACTGGCACGACCTCGCCACCCCCGACAGCGCGGCCGCTCTGACCTTCTACGGCGCGCTGTTCGGTTGGGCGCAGACCCGTGCAATGCAGATGGGGCCGACTATGGTCTATACCGTGATCAACCGCGATGGTCAGGACATCGGCGGCATCTTCACCGAGGCGGGCAAAGCAGGCCCGGCAGCATGGACGGTGTATTTCGGCATCCCGTCGGTGAGCGCGGCAGTTGAGGCGGTCAAAGCCGCCGGCGGCCAAGTGCTGCACGGCCCCGCCGAAGTCCCCGGCGGCGCGTTCATTATCCACTGCACCGACCCCAGCGGCGCAGGTTTTGCGCTGGTGGGTCCGGCTTGACCTGAAACAGGGGCGGCCTCGGGGGGCATCGAGCCCCCTCTCAGCCGCGCTGCCGCCATATGCCGACAAGTGCTGCGCTTTGGGTTGCGGGAGAAGCGCGCCACGCGGGAGTATTTTCAAAACAGCAAGCCATCTGGCGCTTGGCCTTGTCCGCTTGATTATGTATGGCAAGCCAGTGCTTTAAGGATGCCCAAAATGCCCATGGAAAAGACCTTCTCCCCCGCCGAGGCCGAGGCCCGGATATCCGCGCTGTGGATCGACCAAAAGGTCGGCCGCGTCGGCGCGAATGCCAAGCCAGGCGCGGAAGCGTTTTCCATCATGATCCCGCCGCCGAACGTCACCGGCTCCTTGCACATGGGCCATGCCTTTAACAACACGCTGCAGGATATCCTGATCCGCTGGCACCGTATGCAGGGCCATGACACGCTTTGGCAGGTCGGCACCGATCATGCGGGCATCGCGACCCAGATGGTGACCGAGCGCGACATGGCCGAACACCAAGAACCCAACCGCCGCACCATGGGGCGCGAAAAATTCCTCGCCCGGGTCTGGCAGCAAAAGGTCAAATCGCGCGGCACCATCATTGGGCAGCTGCAACGGCTTGGCGCCTCCTGCGACTGGGACCGCGAAGCGTTCACCATGTCCGGCGCCCCCGGTGCGCCCGCAGGCGAGGATGGCAATTTCCACGACGCCGTGATCAAGGTCTTCGTGGATATGTATAACAAGGGCCTGATCTATCGCGGCAAGCGTCTGGTCAACTGGGACCCGCATTTTGAAACTGCGATTTCCGACCTTGAGGTCGAGAATATCGAGGTCGCAGGCCATATGTGGCATTTCAAATATATCCTAGCCGACAAGCAAAGCTATGAATATATTGAAAAAGACGCCGAAGGTCACGTCACCCTGCGCGAAATGCGCAACTACATCTCCATCGCCACCACCCGTCCCGAAACCATGCTGGGCGATGGCGCGGTTGCCGTGCATCCCTCTGACGCGCGCTACCAAAGCATCATCGGCAAGATGGTCCACCTGCCGCTCTGTGACCGCCTGATCCCGATCATCGCCGATGAATACCCCGACCCGACCTTCGGCTCGGGTGCGGTGAAAATCACCGGCGCGCATGATTTCAACGACTATCAGGTCGCCAAGCGCAACACCCTGCCGATGTATCGCCTGATGGACACCCGTGCGACGATGCGCGCCGACGGTGCCCCCTATGCCGACGCGGTGAAGCGCGCCCGCGAAATCGCGGCGGGTTCGCCTACGGACGAAAATGAAGTCGACGCCCTCAACCTCGTGCCCGAAAAATACCGGGGCTTGGATCGGTTTGAGGCCCGCAAACAGGTCGTCGCCGACATCAACGCGCTTGGCCTCTGCGTCTCGACCCTGCATTCCGAAATCGACCCCGAAACCGGATCGGAACACCTGACGCGCGAGCCGTTTGTCGAGGCGAAAAAAATCATGCAGCCCTTCGGCGACCGCTCCAAAGTCGTCATCGAACCGATGCTGACCGACCAATGGTTCGTCGATACCGCCAAAATCGTCGGCCCCGCGCTGGATGCCGTGCGCTCGGGTGCCACCAAAATCATCCCGGAATCGGGCGAGAAAACCTATTTCCACTGGCTGGAGAATATCGAGCCTTGGTGCATCTCGCGGCAGTTGTGGTGGGGCCACCAGATTCCGGTTTGGTATGGCCTGAACCTCGACGCCCCCGACTTTGCGGATGATGAAGGCGACGACGCGCTGGATGAAGTCGAAATTCTCAACTTCCTCGGCGACGGCGGTCATGTTGACCGCGAGGCTCGCCACCATTGCGCCGCCGAATTTGCAACGGTGAGTGAGCGGTTTCGCGACGATCTTGCGGCCCTGCCGCATCCTCTGAACAATGCCCGGATCGTTGAGGTTGCAGACCGTCACGCTGCCGCGACGCTGCTCGCGCAGTCACTGGCCGATTACAATCTCAGCCAAGACCCGACCCATCTTGCCTACCCGATCTGGCGCGACCCCGACGTCCTCGACACATGGTTCTCCTCCGGTCTCTGGCCGATCGGCACCCTTGGCTGGCCCGAGCAAACGCCTGAACTGCAAAAGTATTTCCCCACCTCGACCCTGATCACCGGGGCCGATATCATCTTCTTCTGGGTCGCCCGCATGATGATGATGCAACTGGCCGTGGTCGATGAAGTGCCGTTCAAAACCGTCTACCTGCACGGCCTCGTCCGCGACGCCAAGGGCAAGAAAATGTCCAAATCCTTGGGCAACGTCATCGACCCGCTTGAAATCATCGACGAATTCGGTGCCGACGCCCTGCGCTTCTCCAATGCCGCGATGGCCTCGCTTGGTGGCGTGCTAAAACTCGACACCGCCCGCATCGCAGGCTACCGCAACTTCGGCACCAAATTGTGGAACGCCTGCCGCTTTGCCGAAATGAACGGCGTGTGGGAGGGTCATAAAACCCAAGCGCAACCCCCCAAAGCCACCGCCACCGCGAACCAATGGATCATCGGCGAAACCGCCAAAGCCCTCTCGGAAGTCAACGCTGCCCTGAAAGACTACCGCTTCGATAACGCCGCCGACGCGCTGTACAAATTCGTCTGGGGCAAGGTCTGCGACTGGTATGTCGAATTCGCCAAACCGCTGTTTGACGGCCCCGACGCCCCCGAAACCCGCGCCACAATGGCATGGGTGCTGGATCAGTCGATGATCCTGCTGCACCCGATGATGCCCTTCATCACCGAAGACCTCTGGGGCACCACCGGCACCCGCGCCAAATTGCTGGTCCACACCGATTGGCCGACCTACGGCGCGGAATTGATCAACACCGAGGCCGCCACGGAAATGGGCTTCGTCACCAGTCTGATCGAAGAAATCCGCTCCGCCCGCGCCCAAGTCCACGTCCCCGTCGGGCTGAAATGCGATCTGGTGGCGACCGACCTCTCCCCCGCCGCCCGCACAGCTTGGACGCGCAACGAGGCCTTGATCAAACGCCTCGCTCGCATCGACACCCTCACCGAAGGCCCAGCCCCAAAAGGCTCCATCGCCGTCGCGGTCGAAGGTGCCAGCCTCAGCATCCCGCTCGCGGGCCTGATCGACATTGCCGAGGAAAAAGCCCGCCTGACCAAGACCATGGACAAGCTTGCGAAAGAAATCGGCGGGCTGAAAGGTCGTCTGAACAACCCCAACTTCGCCGCCTCTGCTCCCGAGGAAGTGGTGGACGAGGCCAAAGCCAACCTCGCCCTGCGCGAAGATGAAGCCGCCAAACTGCAAGCCGCGCTGAAACGGCTCGCCGAGATTGGCTGACTCCGCGCGATCATTCGGGCTCCAATAACGAACTGACCTGCGCAGTTTCACATTGGCATAAATATCCTCGGGAGGTGACCCCGGCACAGGCGAGGGGGGCAGACAGCCCCCCTTTCCACAACCGCCCCAAGCACCTACATTTCCCAAAATGGAGGCCCCGATGTCCTGGCTCAACAAACTCGCTGAACGCCAAATCGCCAAAGCCCGCGCCAAGGGCGAGCTGCAAGGCCTGAAGGGCGAAGGCCAGCCCCTGCCCGACCGTCCCGGCGATGCCTTTGTCAGTGCGGGCGACGCCGTAGGCTTCCGCATCATGGCCGAAGCCGGCGTTCTGCCCGAAGAAATCACCCTGAAAAAGCAAGCCGCCGAACAACGGGCCCATCTCGCCTCCCTGAGTGATGAGGCACAGCGCAAAGCTGCCATGGCGAAACTCGCCGAGATCGAAATGCGCCAAGCCATCGCAGAAGAAGCCCGCCGCAAATTTCTGCGGTAGGGTGGCTGAAACCCACCAATCGTTAGCAAATCATTAAAAATCCCTTAACGTGACCACCCCAACTATCTGATAATACAAAACATTTTTTGGTCCCGAGTTGGGACCACCCCCCTCGACCGCCAAATCCCCCTTGCCAGCCCCGCAAAAATCCCCCCAAATCCCGGCTATGAAAGCCCCCATCCTCACCCCGCTCGCCACCTCCCTGCCCTCCACCGTCCCCTTCACCGGACCCGAGACGCAAGAGCGCTGCCAAGGCCATCCTTTCATCGCCCGCCTCGGGGCGAACGAGTCGATCTTCGGCCCCTCCCCCGCCGCAATCAAAGCCATGCAAAAAGCGGCCTCGGAAGCCTGGATGTACGGCGACCCCGAGGTCCACGCTCTCAAAGCCGCCCTCGCCCAACATCACGGCTGCGCCCCCGAAAACATCGTCGCCGGAGAAGGCATCGACGGCCTGCTCGGCTACCTCGCCCGCCTGATCGTTGAACCCGGCACCCCCGTGGTGACCAGCCTCGGCGCCTATCCCACCTTTAACTTCCACGTCGCAGGCTACGGCGGCAGCCTTCATCGCGCGCCCTATAGGGCTGACCACGAAGACCCGCAGGCCCTGCTGGATCTGGCGCGGCAAACCCAAGCCCGCATGCTCTACCTTGCCAACCCCGACAATCCGATGGGCAGCCACCACCCCGGAACTGCGATCAAAGATCTTCTCGCAAACCTGCCCGCTGAGACCCTGCTGGTGCTGGATGAAGCCTATATCGACCTTGCCCCGGAAGGCACCGCACCAGAAATCCCCGCCGACACACCCAACCTGATCCGCTTCCGGACGTTTTCGAAAGCCCACGGCCTCGCAGGCCTGCGGGTCGGTTACGCGATCACCTCGGCCCCGCTGGCTATCGCCTTCGATAAGGTTCGCAACCATTTTGGGCTGGGCCGCGTGGCACAAGCGGGGGCTTTAGCCGCCTTGCAGGATCAAGCCTACCTGGCCGAAATCTGCGCCAAGGTCGCCACCGCCCGCACCCGCCTGAACGGCATCGCCCGCGCCAACGGCTTGATCCCGCTGCCCTCGGCCACCAATTTCATCACGATGGATTGTGGCCGCGACGGCGATTACGCCCGCCGAGTCCTCGCCGAACTGCTGGGGCGGGGGATTTTTGTGCGGATGCCGGGGGTGGCCCCACTGGACCGCTGCATCCGCGTCAGTCTGGGCGATGAGGCCGCCCTTGCGGCGTTTGAAGCCGCCTTGCCAGAGGCCCTTAAAGCCGCAGGTTGATCACTCAGCCGCCAAGCCGGGTGCGGCAGGTGCCGGGCCATTCGCTGGCCCCAAAGCCGGAGCCGGACCTACAGGCACCTCAGCCGGGCCCAAACGTGGCACGGCGGAGATTTCTTCCACGGCCAGCAGAGGTCGCGCCGTCGAGGCCTCAGCCTCGATCAGACGGCGAAACACCAGCACGTTCTGGAAGGTGGTTTTAGTGCCCCCAGTAAAGCCTGCCCGCTCGTCAACGGGCAGCGTATCGGCGCGGACATAGTCCCAGCCGTCACGGCCCAAATCGTTCATCACAAGCGTCAAGGTCAGCGCAAAACGGTCTTCAATGGTTTTGACCCCGCGCGATTTTTCACCCCGGCGGGGGGCGGGAATCACTTTGTATTCGTAACGCTGCATCGGGTCGCTCCTGAAGATATGGGCGGCATAATACGAACAACGCCGGGTAAGGCCAATCACAGAAAGGACATTCGGCCCACCGCGCGCGGATTTCGCCACAGCACTAGATGCAGTGGGTATTTGCACGAAGTCAGCTAGCCCTTGCCCGCAATCGGCGGCAACTCTGGCGCATCCAGCCCAGCGAAGGGATCAGCCCAAGCAGGCAGCGCGGCAATCCGCCGATACCATGCGTCGATCTGCGGGTAATCCGCCATTGGTAGGTCAGCCACATCATTGAACGCGAGATAGCTTGCCATGCGGAAATCGGCATAGCTGAGGCCGCTGTCGAGCAGGTAATCCCGACCCACCAGATGCGCATCCAGTTGTGCTGCATGTTCGTGAAAATCCGCCAAGCCCTGCGCCAGCACCGCCGGATCAATCGGGCCAAAGCCGTAGCGCTGCTTGGTGCCGCGCTCGAAATGCACCACGTCGCAGGCTTGAACGAAATAGGCTTTACCCCAAGAAATCCAGCGGATCATCTCGGGCATCTCATCGCCCATTCGCCAAAAATCTGATCCTGCCTGCATTGAAAGACGGCAGGCGATTGCGTCCGCTTCCCACAAAGAATCGCCGTTCTCCAGCAAGATCGGGATGCGCAAACTGGGGTTCAGGGCGCGAAATTTCGCGCTCTGCGCCGGGCTAAACGGCGAGGCAAATTCAAACACCACCTCGGAATTCAGATGCCGCGCCACGGCCACGGCAAGGCGCGGGTTGGGATTGCGCGAGTAAAACAGGGTCGCGGTCATGCTGGCCTCCAATTTAGATTGATATCAATATAAATTGGAGGCATTAAATGTCTAGAAGAAATACCGCTCGGCTGTGCCCGACCGCACGGATCATAAAGCCGAGGCTCAGAGTCCGAGTTTTTGCGCCACCATCGCGTTGACCACAGCCGGATTGGCCTTGCCGCCGGTGGATTTCAGCACTTGCCCGGTGAACCACCCCGCCAGTTTGGCGTTGACGCGGGCCTTTTCCACTTGATCGGGGTTTGCGGCGATCAGCGCATCCAAAGCTGCCTCGATCGCGCCGGTATCAGTGACCTGCTGCATACCGTGCGCTGCCGCGACTTCCGCCGGATCGCCGCCCTCGGTCCAGATGATCTCGAACAAATCCTTCGCCATCTTGCCGCTGATCGTGCCTTTGGCGATCAAATCCAGCACGCCACCGAGTTGCGCGGTCGACACCGGGCTGTCGGTGATCGCCTTACCTTCTTTGTTCAAACGGCCAAAAAGTTCGTTGATCACCCAGTTCGCCGCCTGCTTGCCATCGCGCCCCTGCGCCACAGCCTCGAAGAAGCCAGCCGATTCCAGATCAGCGGTCAGCACATTGGCATCGTAATCGGTCAGGCCAAAATCACCCATGAAGCGGGCTTTCTTGGCATCCGGCAGTTCCGGCATCGCGGCTGCAATGTCATCCACCCAAGCCTGTTCAATCTCCAACGGCAGCAGATCGGGGCACGGGAAATAGCGGTAGTCATGCGCTTCTTCCTTGCTGCGCATCGACCGGGTTTCGTTCTTGTCCGGATCATAGAGCCGGGTTTCTTGCGTGACCGAACCGCCATCCTCCAGAATGGCAATCTGCCGACGCGCCTCGTAGTCAATCGCCAGTTGGATGAACTTCATCGAGTTCATATTCTTGATCTCGCACCGCGTGCCGAGATGGCTAAAGTCTTGGCTGGCTTGGTATTTCTCATACTGGCCAACCCGGCAGACCGAGACGTTCACATCGGCCCTCAAATTCCCGTTCTGCATGTTGCCATCGCAGGTTCCCAGATAGCGCAGGATTTGCCGCAGCTTGACGACATAGGCAGCCGCCTCCTCCGGCCCGCGAATATCGGGGCGGGAAACGATCTCCATCAGTGCCACCCCGGTGCGGTTGAAATCGACGAAAGACATCGTCGGGTCCATGTCGTGGATGCTTTTGCCCGCGTCCTGTTCCAGATGAATTCGCTCCACCCGCACCAGACGGGCTACGCCCGGCGACAATTCCACCAGTACTTCGCCCTCACCCACGATCGGATGATACAGCTGCGAAATCTGATAGCCTTGCGGCAGATCGGGGTAGAAATAATTCTTGCGGTCAAACGCCGAGCGCAGGTTGATCTGCGCCTTCAGCCCCAAGCCGGTGCGCACGGCTTGCTCAATGCAAAACTCGTTGATCACCGGCAGCATCCCCGGCATCGCGGCGTCAACGAAGGCGACGTTGGAGTTCGGCTCGGCCCCCACTTGGGTTGAAGCCCCCGAGAACAGCTTGGAGTTGGACGACACCTGCGCATGGATTTCCATGCCAATCACCAGCTCCCAATCATGCTTGACGCCCGCGATCAGCTTCGGTTTCGGCGCTTCATAAGTCAGATCAAGCATGGCGGGTCTCCGTGGTTTTCGCCCCCTGTTTAGGCAGGCGGGGCGGTTGCTGCAAGGGTGGCGCGGGCGGAAACCTGCCGATATTGGCCGACACAGGCCCGCAAAACTTGCCGGATGCCCGATTCGCCCCGATACGCGGTAGGTCGCCATGCTGGTGCGGCGCAACTTGTGACGGACTAATGCGGATCACTTCCCTCTTCGGCGCGGCTTTCTCCCTGTTGTTTTTCGGCTTCGCTCCGGCCCTGATGGCCGAGGTTTTGCCAAAAATGCGCTGGGATCACGTTCCCGAAGCGGCAAGCTGGACCAATGCGGCGCTGGTCTCGGTTGAGAAATACGACAGCAAATTGGCAGCCCAAGTTCCCGATGATATTCAGACATGGTGCCCCGGCTACGAGAGCGCCTCGATGGACGACCGCCGCGCGTTTTGGGTGGGCGTGATGTCGGCGGTGGCGAAATACGAAAGCGGCTATAACGCGAAGGCCGCAGGGGCCGGGCGTTATTTCGGGCTAATGCAGATTTCGACCCAGACCGCCAATGCCTATCGCTGTGAGGCGAATACCGGGAAAGAATTGAAAAGCGGGGCTGCCAATCTCGACTGCGCGGTGAAGATCATCGCCCGGCAAGTTGGCCGCGATGGCATGGTGTCGGGTAAGGGCAACCGGGGCGTGGCCCGCGACTGGGGTCCGATGAGCAAGGCCAAGGTGCGCGCCGATATCGCGGCATGGACAGGCAAACAGGCGTATTGCGCGATGCCAGTCAAACGCGCAGCCGCCTCACAATCGCAGAAAGATCGCGGCTAAGGGGTTTTGTCGTTACACCTGACGCAGCCGGAACACCGAGGATAGCTGCGCCAGCGCCTCGGATTGCCGTGGTGACAGATTGCCCGCCGCCTGCCCCACATCGCGCAAAACCAGCATCAAAGGCTCAAACCCGGCATGGCCGCGCAATTTGTAAAGCCTGCGCGCCAAGCGATCAAACCCGGCCTGCGCGCCGCCACATTCACTGACCAGCCAGCGGCCCAGAATAACCGCCTCTTGCGCCTGATCATGACCCTGCCCCAGATGGCTTTGCAGACTGCGGATCAGCGCATTTTGCTGCTCGACCGAGGGCAAGCCGCCCAGTTCCAGAAACGCGATCCCCACCGCCGCGATGGCCGCATCGGCATCGTCGAGCGACTCGACAGGATGGATATTTGCCCGCCGCCGAAAACCGAAGCGCCGCGCGGCGATCATCACATCGCCTGCCATGCCGACCAGATCCTCGGCCACCACGCGGGCGTTGCGCGCCCGCGCTGACCAGAAATAAGCGGCCACGATGATACACACCAAACCAAGAACAAAGGGCACTTATCACTCCATCGTGGCTATTTCTGCAGATTGCCGAATGGCTTATGAGAGGTCAAGCGGGCCTAACCTAGCATCCGCCCGACCATTTCAGACAGATCGCGCGACAGCTCCGGCGCTGCCATGATCCGCTGCAACGCGCCGCGCATCAGCGCTTGACGGTCGGCATCATAGCGTGGCCAAGATTCAAACGCCGTTGACATCCGCGAGGCGGTTTGCGGGTTCAGGGGGTCCAGCTTGATCAGCCAATCGGCAAGCAGGGCGTAACCGTCGCCAGTGGCATGATGGAAACCTGCGTGATTGCCCGACAGCGCGCCAATCACCGCGCGGAAGCGGTTGGGGTTTTTCCAGTCGAAATCGGGGCGCGCCGTCAAGCGCCGCACCACCCCCGCCACAGCCTCGGGGTCCGCCGCCGCGACCTGCACCGCGAACCATTTGTCCAAAACCAGCCTGTCGCCCTGCCATTTGGCGGCGAAATCCGCGAATTCGGCTTCTCCGGTGCCAATATCCAGCAAAATCGCCAAACTGCCGAAACTCTCGGTCATATTGTCCGCCGAGGCATAAGCCGCCCGCGCGCCTGTCCCGCCATCTAGCCGCGCCAGTAGCCCCAAGGCGACCAAGCGCAGCGCCCGCTTGCCCGCAGCCGCCGCATCCGGCGAGAATGCTCCCGGCACCCGGCACGCCAGTTCCAACCCCGGCAACCCAGACGCCAAGCGCTGCGCCAAAGCCTGCTGCAACGCCCGCCGTTCCAGATAAATTCGTGATGGATCAGGCACATGGCCAGCGGCGTACAAAGTCGCCGCCATGTCGTCTTCCCCCGGCAGCCGCAAACACAGCGCCCGGAACGCCGGGTCTAAGCTTTCATCAAACGCCAGTCGCGCCAGCCCATCCAGCAAATCTGCCCCCGGCGCGGCCCCATCGACGATCATCCGTGCCAGCACATCTTTGGCAAGACTGCGCCCGGCCTCCCAACGATTGAACGGATCGGTGTCGTTTGCGAGCAAAAACGCCCGTTCTGCCGCAGACACGCTGCGCTCCAAGATCACCGGAGCCGAAAACCCCCGCAAGATCGACGCCACTGGGCGCGAGGCCAAGCCCTTGAACGCAAAGCTTTGCTTGGCCTTGGTCAGTTCCAGCACCGTCGTCGGCACCACCTCATCACCGTTCGGGTTCAACAGCCCCACCGCGACCGGGATCACCTTCGCGCCCTTTTGCGCCTGCCCCGGCGTGGCCGGATTTTCCTGCGCCAAGGTCAGCGTATAGGTGCCATCCGCCCAATCTTCGCTCACAGTCAGCCTCGGCGTCCCGGCCTCGGTATACCAGCGCTTGAACTGGCTCAGATCGCGGCCCGTTGTGTCTTCAAACACGGTCAACCAGTCTTCAATCGTCGCCGCCTGCCCATCATGGCGGTCAAAATACAGATCCAGCGCGCGCGCATAATCGGCATCACCGACGAGGCGTTTCAGCATCCCGATCACCTCGGCACCCTTTTCATAGACCGTCGCGGTGTAGAAATTGTTGATCTCAACAAAGCTGTCAGGCCGCACCGCATGCGCCAAAGGCCCGCCATCCTCGCGGAATTGCCGTGCCCGCAACATCAGCACATCTTCAATGCGCTTCACCGCATGGCTGCGCAGATCGCCCGAGAACTGCTGATCGCGAAACACCGTCAGCCCTTCTTTCAGGCAAAGCTGAAACCAATCCCGGCAGGTGATGCGATTGCCGGTCCAGTTGTGGAAATACTCATGCGCGATGATCGCTTCGACCCGCGCAAAGTCATCATCCGTCGCGGTTTCGGGGCTGGCAAGCACGGCCTTAGAGTTGAAAATGTTCAACCCTTTGTTCTCCATCGCGCCCATATTGAAGTCATCGACGGCAACAATGTTGAAAATGTCCAAGTCGTAGGCGCGCCCATAGACCCGCTCATCCCAAGCCATCGAGGCTTTCAGGGCCTGCATCCCCCAAGCACAACGCCCCTCATCGCCCGGCCGCACCCAGATGTTCAGGCCGACATCACGCCCCTCCATCGTGGTAAATGCTCCAGGATGCGCACGCAAATCCCCCGCCACCAGCGCAAACAGATAGCTGGGCTTCGGCCAGGGATCATCCCACTCCGCCCATCCCGCGCCCTGCCCCTCTGGGTTGCCGTTTGATAAAAGCACCGGCAAATCGCTTTCAATCCGCACATGAAACCGCGCCATCACATCGGGGCGGTCAGGGTAATAGGTGATTTTGCGAAAGCCCTCCGCCTCACATTGGGTGCAATACATGCCTTTCGACATATAAAGCCCCTCCAGCGCAGTGTTGCCCTCGGGCGCAATTTCGACCTCGGTTTCCAGCACGAACGCGCCCGCAGGCAGCAAGGCCGCCGCCAGCGTCAATCCGGTTGCATCGAGGCTCGCCTGCACCGCCCTGCCATCCACCACGCAAGACATTAGCCGCAGCCCCTCGCCATCCAGCCGCAAATCCTGCCCTGCCCGCGCCGCCGGATTGGGGGCCAAATGCAGCCGGGCCAAAACCCGCGTGGCCGTTGGATGCAGCTTGAACGTCAACTCTACCCGATCAAGCAGATGGCTGTAGGCTTGGTAGTCGGCCAAGTGAATGGTGCGTGGATCATCTGCAGGCATGGTGGTCTCCTTTGCGCCAAGGTTTCGCAATCGTCGGGGAGGCGCAAGAGCCAAGCGCGCCCTCTCATGCTTTCACATTGGCCAAAATATCCAGACATGAGTGCATGCTTTCCGATTAGCCTTTGGCCACTTCCTTTTCATTCTGCGCCACGTCCCCCCCCCCCGATTCGCGACCTAGGGTTAACGCCGATGCCCAATCCCAACCCGCCATAGAGCGTATGTGCAGAAATCAGACGCATAAAATACTGATGACATATCCGAAAGTATTCATGATTTCAGCGTATTAAACCAATGCACACCCCTCCCTCCCCCGCATCCTCCCTTTACAGCGCCAATTCCCCCGCTATCTCTATGTTCCATGAATGTTCTCATTTGGTTCAAACGCGATCTGCGCGCCCACGACCACCCGGCGCTCGCCCATGCGGCGGGGTTCGGCGCGGTGTTGCCGCTGTATATTGTCGAGCCGGATTACTGGGCGCTGCCCGACACCTCTGCCCGGCAATGGGCGTTCACGGCGGAATGTCTGGAGGATTTGCGCATTCAGCTTGGTACTCTCGGAGCCCCCCTGTTGGTGCGCGTCGGCGAGGCCCACCACGTGCTGGAACGCCTGTGCCGCCAGCAAAACATCACCCGCATTGTGTCGCATGAGGAAACCGGCAATGCCTTCACCTACGCCCGTGACCGCCGCATCGCGGCATGGGCGTGCAGCGCGGGCATCATCTGGGATGAGGTGCCACAATCCGGTGTGGTCCGTCGCCTTTCCAGCCGTGATCAGTGGCAAAGCCGCCGCGATACCTTCATGGCTGCAGAGCAACTTGCCCCCCCCGCCCTGAACGCCCTGCCGGGGTTGGAACCCGGCCTGATCCCCACGACCCGCGCCCTGCGGTTGACCGAGGATAAATGCGCGCATCGCCAACTCGGGGGGCGGGTGCAAGGCATTGATCTTCTGGACTCTTTCCTCACTCACCGCGGCGCACCCTACCGCTCGGCGATGTCCTCGCCTTTGACTGCCGAGCGTGCCTGCTCTCGACTTTCCCCGCATATCGCCCTCGGCAGCCTGTCGCTGCGCGAGGTGGTGCAGGCCGCGCAAACCCGCGCAGCCGAATACCCCGGCGGACGCTGGGGTGGAGCGCTCAGCAGCTTTCAAGCGCGCTTGGCGTGGCGCGACCATTTCATCCAAAAGCTGGAAGATCAGCCGAATATCGAGACCCGCTGCCTGCAATCGTCTGCCGAATTGCTGCGCCGCAGCAGCGATCCGGCCCGACTTCACGCTTGGGAGAATGGCGAGACCGGCCTGCCGTTTCTGGATGCCTGCCTGCGCTATCTGGCGGCCACTGGCTGGCTGAATTTCCGCGCCCGCGCCATGGTGATGGCCTGTGCGTCGTATCACCTCTGGCTGGATTGGCGCGTCACCGGGGCGGTGCTTGCGCGTCGGTTTACCGATTATGAACCCGGCATCCACTGGCCGCAGGTGCAGATGCAATCGGGCACCACAGGCATGAACATCCCGCGCATCTATAACCCGGTGAAGCAGGGGTTTGATCAAGACCCAACAGGCGCGTTCACCCGGCGCTGGATTCCAGAATTATCAATCGTTCCAGATGCTTATCTGCAAGCCCCTTGGCGGTGGTCAGGGGCTGGACGTATCTTGGGCCGCCGCTATCCCGAGCCGATTGTCGATGTCACCACCGCGCAACGCGACGCGCGCGAGGCGGTCTGGGGGATGCGTCGCAAACCCGTTGCCCGCGCCGAAGTTGTTGAGATTATCGAGCGTCACGCCTCCCGCGCTCCCAAACGCACACAGCCCATTCATGGCCAGCTCAGTCTTGATCTGTAATGCCAAAAATGCGGCAGAAGGCTGACCTCCCCGTCAAAACCTGCGCCAGTTGCGGACGGCCAATGGTCTGGCGCAAGGCATGGGAGAAGGTGTGGGATCAAGTGAAATACTGCTCCGACCTCTGCCGCAAAACCAAGGCCGAGGCAAAGCCCCGGCCCTAGTTTCTCTTAAATCGAAAATCACAACTTCTGCGCCGCTGCCTCCAGCTTGGCCAAAGTGGTTTGCCCCAACCGATCCGCGCCAAACGCCAGCGCACCTTGGCACATCTCGACACTTGGAAAGGTCATGGTCTGGGTGATCCGCGTGCTGTCAGCCTCAGCCTCTAGCACCACCACAACCTCCATCGGCGGTGCGCTGTCGTCATCGCCGTCCAACAGGAATTCCAAGCGCTTCAGAGGATCAAACAGCGTATAGCGATGCCGGTTCGCCCAGATCTTGCCATCCGGCCCGATCATGTCAAACCGCCACAACCCTCCCTGCTGCAGATCAATCTCCTTGGTGACGCAGGAATAGCCTTCCGGCCCAAACCAGCGCGGCAGGATCGCGGGATCAGTCCAGCATTGCCAGACCTTCGCCGCCGGAGCAGCAATCAGCCGGGTCAAAATAATCTGGCGGTCTTGCATCACTTGAGCCCCTGCGCATATTCCTCCAATTGCGTCACCACCGTGCCCCAACCGTCGTAAAAGCCCATCTGCTTGTGGCTTTCCGCCGTCTCTTTGCTGCGATGCCGCGCCACCGCCGTATAGCGTGTGCGACCATTGCCGATGTCTTCAAAGGTCAGGATCGCCGTCATGAAGGGCTCAGGATTTGGTTTCCAACCTTCCGTGTAAGTATCTGTGAACACCAGCTTTTCATTCGGGATCACCTCAAGATACACTCCGTTGTTTTCCATCTCGGTGCCGTCAACCTCAAAGGTCGTATTGCACTTGCCGCCGGGCCGCACGTCCAAAGAGCAGGCCGTGACCTTATGCGGTTTCGGCACGAACCAATGCACAAGATGCTCCGGCGTGGTCCAGCATTTATACAGGATTTCGCGCGGCGCGTTGATCTCGCGCACTAGCACCAGATCGGTTTCGGGGTTCAAATCGAGTGTCATCTTCAGGACTCCTTCATCAATTTAGCCACATAAGCTTCCAAGCGGTCAGTCCGCGCCTCCCACACTGCGCGCTGATCAGCCAGCCACCCTTCGGTGGCGGCCAAAGTTTCGGGACGGGCATGACACATCCGGGTGCGCCCGGTCTTTTCGGTGCTGATCAGCGCCGCCGCCTCTAGTACACTAAGGTGGCGCATCACCGTCGGCAGAGCCAAACCCGTCGGGCGCGCCAGTTCCGAGACCGGAACCGCCCCTTGGCCCAAGCGCGCCAGAAAGCCGCGCCGGGTCGGGTCGGACAAAGCCTGAAAAATCAGCGAAAGGTCGGGATCATGTTTAGCCATATGGCTAACTAACATGCCTCCAGCAGAACGCAAAGATAAACTTAGCTATATCACTAAGCATTGCGCGAAATCCTGCCATTGCCATGCATTCCCGAAAAGTGTTTTCGCCTTTTCCGAGAAAATCTCGGCCCACAAAACTTTCCCAGCCGCAGCATTTCTGCTATCGGCTAACAAAAGCCAAACAGCGGGGGTCCGATGGTTACGCGCGTCACACGGCATGGTTTGCAGGTGGATCAGGTTCTGGCGGATTTCCTTGAAACGCATGCCCTGCCGGGCACCGGGGTCTCGGCGGATCAGTTTTGGGTGGGCATGGCCGATCTGGCACAAACCGAAGGGGCTGTGAACCGCGGCCTTCTGGCGAAGCGCGAAACGCTGCAATCCCAGATCGACCACTGGCACCACAGCCACCGCAACGCGCCGCATGATCCGGTCGCGTATAAGGATTTCCTCAGCGAAATCGGCTATTTGCTGCCAGAGGGTGATGATTTTCAGATCGACACCGAGAATGTGGATGCCGAAATCGCTCGCATTTCTGGCCCGCAGTTGGTGGTGCCAATCACCAATGCCCGCTATGCTTTGAACGCTGCCAATGCGCGCTGGGGCAGCCTTTATGACGCGCTGTATGGCACCGATGCGATGGGAAGCCCTGCGCCCGCTGGCGGTTATGACCGCGGTCGTGGCGCCCGTGTCGTGGCCCGCGCGCGGGTATTTCTGGACGAGGCCTTTCCGATCCAAGGCACCAGCCACGCCGATGTGCGGCGCTATTATGTCTCCAACGGTGCGCTGCTGGTCGATGATCTGCCACTGGCGAATCCTGCAAAATTCGCGGGCTACAAGGGTAATCCGAAAGCCCCGGACTCGGTGCTGTTGGTTAACAATGGGTTGCATGTCGAGTTGGTGTTCGACCGCGCCCACCCGATCGGCAGCCGCGATCAGGCACAACTCGCCGATGTGGTGCTGGAATCCGCGCTGTCGGCGATCATGGATTGCGAGGATTCGGTGGCCTGCGTCGATGGTGAGGATAAAACCCTCGCCTATGCCAACTGGCTGGGGCTGATGCAGGGCACCTTGACGGCTGACCTTGATAAAGGTGGCCGGAAAATCACCCGCGCGTTGAACCCCGACCGCGTCTTTACCGCGCCCGATGGTGGCACGCTGACCGTGAAAGGCCGCGCGCTGTTGTGGATCCGCAATGTCGGCCATCTGATGACCAATCCGGCGATTCTGCTGCCCGATGGGTCCGAGATTTTTGAGGGACTGATGGACGGGCTGATCACCAGCTTGATCGCCATGCATGATCTGAAAAAGACCGACGGCCTGCGCAACTCGCAATGCGGCTCGGTCTATGTGGTTAAGCCCAAGATGCACGGACCAGAGGAGGTTTCCTTTGCAGATCAGTGTTTTAGCAAGATTGAATCCATCCTGGGCCTGCCCGCGAACACGGTCAAGCTGGGCGTGATGGATGAAGAACGCCGCACCTCGGTCAACCTGAAGGCCTGCATCCGTGCTGCACAGCACCGCCTTGCCTTCATCAACACCGGCTTTCTGGACCGCACCGGCGATGAGATTCACACCTCGATGGAAGCCGGCGCGTTTAGCCGCAAAGACTTCATCAAGCGCAAGGCTTGGATCGGCGCGTATGAGAACCAGAACGTCGATATTGGTTTGGAATGTGGTCTGCAAGGTCGCGCCCAGATTGGTAAGGGCATGTGGGCAGCCCCCGATCTGATGGCCGCAATGCTGGAGCAGAAGATCGAACATCCGAAGGCCGGGGCCAGTTGCGCTTGGGTGCCTTCTCCGACAGCAGCCACGCTACATGTGCTGCATTATCATAAGGTTGACGTGGCCGCCGTTCAGGCCAAGCTGAAAGCAGGCGGGCGGCGAGGCTATGTCGAAACCGTGCTGGAAATTCCGCTGGCGACCTATCAGAAATGGACCGAAGCGCAGGTCTTGCGTGAGGTTGAGAACAACGCCCAAGGCATCCTCGGCTACGTCGTGCGCTGGATTGATCAGGGCGTCGGCTGCTCAAAAGTACCTGACATCAATGACATCGGCCTGATGGAAGACCGCGCCACCTGCCGGATTTCCGCGCAACACATCGCCAACTGGCTGCACCATGGCATCGTCTCGGAAGCCCAAGTCGATGCCGCAATGCGAAAAATGGCCGCCGTTGTTGATCGCCAAAACGCGGGCGACCCCGCCTATCATCCAATGGCCCCCGGCTTTGACGGCATCGCCTATCAAGCCGCCTGCGATCTGGTGTTCAAAGGGCGTGAGCAGCCCTCGGGCTACACCGAACCCGTGCTGCACGCCCGCCGCCTGCAGTTGAAGGCGCGCGGCTGACGGGCGGCTCATCAAGCCTTGCGGCTTTCTCGCTTCAGCGAAAAGGGGCCGCAAGGGAGCGATGAGCAGGCGGTGAAACCAAAGCTTAGCCAATATCCAAAGCCAGCGCGTGAATGCGCTGGTTCAAATCGCCCAGTGCCTTTTGCACCGCCCGATGCCGCGCCACCCGGCTTAGAGCGGCCAGTGCATCCGCCCGGATCAGCACCGCAAAATGGCTCTCGCCCGAGCCATCATCGCCGCCATGGCCCGCATGTTTGTGGCTTTCATTGACCACCTCCAGCCGGCTTGGTGAAAAAGTGATCGTCAACCGCGCAATCAACTCACTCTCAATGCTCATTTTTCGCCTTTGCCCCTTCTATCTGCCGCTCAAACCTCTAATGTCTTGCCTTCAGTTCGGAAAGGCCTCTGCATGTCCACTCGTCCGCCATTTGAGTTTGATATCCGCGTCTCGTCAGACAAAGCCAAGCGCAAAACCACGCGCCGGGGCATGTCGGGGGCGTTTGAAACCTCGAACAAGGCCTGCGACTTTCCCGGCTGCAAAGATAAGGGGGCTTACCGCGCGCCCAAATCGCCTGATCACTTGGACGAGTTTTTCTGGTTCTGCCGCGATCACATCCGCGAATATAACCTGAAATGGAATTTCTTTGGCAATGCCACGGATGAAGAATTCCAGAAACTGCTGGAAAAAGACCGTCTGTGGGAACGCGAAACCAAACCGTTCAGCAAGAAAGACGACGGCAACGCTTGGCACCGTGTTGGCGTTGATGATCCGATGTCTTTGCTAGGCGACAACGCCACCCGCAACCCCGGCAAGCCGACGTCAAACGCCACCCGCAAGCTGCCCGCGACCGAGCGCAAAGCCGTGGAGATTCTGGATGCCCGCGATACTTGGACCAAGACCGAGATTCGCAAGCAATACAAAGGCTTGGTGAAAGATCTTCATCCGGATATGAACGGCGGGGATCGCAGCGACGAAGACCGTCTGCAAGAGGTGGTCTGGGCGTGGGATCAGATCAAAGACAGCCGCTATTTCAAAGAATAACGCCTCGGCGGAACGGCGGATTTACGCCCTCCGCACGAAGCCATATTTCAAAAGCCAGATCGCAATCCGCTCAACGGGCGCACCCTTAAGCCCCGATCCGGCCTCTAACTGCGCAAAATCACAGCCCGCAGGTCCCGCCGCAATCACCGCCCGCAGCACCTGCGCGATATGGTCGGGGGCGGCAAATACGCGCTTGAGCCCCTGATAATTCCGGGTAGCCAAAACATCGGTCAGGCTGGGCCGCCCGGTCGGGTCGGCCAGCACCAGCCGGGTTTTCTCAAAGGTGACTTGCTCGGTCGGATAGCTGCCGAACAGATGCATCGGCGAGGGCGCAATCGGCAGCACGTCGGCCTTGTAGCGCAGCGATTGTGCGGTGCCAGCCTTGCGACGCGCATCCTGCTCGCCCCAAAGCGCCTGCATCTGCGGCACCACTTGCGCCCAATCATACATGGCCTGCACCCGCGCTTTGCCAGCAGCGCCCATGCGGCGGCGCAAATCCGGGTCGCGCGCCAGTTGCAAAATCCGCGCCGTCAGTTCCGGCAAATCCAATTCGGTCAGCGCCGAGGTTGAGGCGCAATACTGCACATAGCTGTCAGTGCCGCCCTGATAGCGCAAAGCCTCTTGCGCGTAATACTGCCCCGGCAGGGTGCGGGTGGTGATGCGGAAGCCGACATCATTAGAGACGGTATCTTTCATGCCATCCCAGTCAGACACCAGCAGCGGCAGCCCCGCCGCCATGCCCTCCAACGGAGCCAAGCCAAAGGTTTCCTGAATGTTATCAATCAGGAACATGAACACATCCGCGCCGGACAAAGCCGCCTTGCGGTCATCGGCTGACGCGCCATCCAGCAAGGCAAAGCCCACATCCGGCATCAGCTTGGCTGCCCCTTCGGTGAACACTTTGCGCGAAAAGTCATCGCGGAACTGCCCGCAGAACGCCACGAACAGCTTTTGCCCCGGTAGCTGTCGCTGTGCCGCTTGCATCGCAAGATAGATCGGGAGCGGGTCGAATTTCTCATGCGGGGTCAGCCGCGCGATGGTGGTGAACACCACATCCTGCGGCCCCGCGCCCAGTTTCGCCCGCAACGCCGCCCCCTTGGCGGCATCGGGTTCAAAATCCGCGCAATGCACACCCAAAGGGATCACCGGCAGCATCGGGCGCGGCGGTGGCACCGCTTTCAGATGCGCCCGAATGTGATCATCAATCCGGTCCATCTGATAGGTCACCGACGACAGCACCGACTGACTGGTGCAGATCACCGCATCCCAATCGGTGACAGGTGCCATCCGCAGATCGAAAAACCCCTGCATCACCGCATGGGTCGAGGTGGTGTGGGTGATGCCGCAAATCGACCACGCCGCTGTGCCATAGGCCGCCCGACGCCAGCTTTCACTGACGTAATTCGGGCTGGGGAAAAATACCGTCTGCACTGGCGCAATGGTATTCGGCCGCAGCAAGGGTGCGTGGCGCACCGCTTTACTAGGGCGCAATTCCGCCGCCAAGGCTTTGACGGGTTCGATTTCGCCTGCGCCATGCGCCAGCAGCACGAATTCCTCGACATCGGCATGACGCACAAAGCCCTTGAGGAACGACTCGCCCGCCACCCTGCGCCCGTTGATGCCCTTGGCGGTCGGATCAAAGCCATCCTGCGCATACCAGATCGCGGCGTTTCGCCCTATCTCGGCCTTGCGCGGCTCAGTCGTTGCGTCCCCGCTCATTTCTTCACCATCCATAGCCAAGGTGTCGGGCCGGATCGCCATTCCCACAATGCCACCAGCCGATCCAGATCGCTGAGCACCTCCATCCAATCCGGCAGCCCGGAATCGTCCAAGCGCCGCCCAATAACCCGGATGTGGTGAGTGGCTTTGAATCGCTCAACAATCAGATGGCTGAGGCCGTGCCGGATGCAGTCATGCGATTCCACCAGAATATCCGCCGAGCGCAGGCCGGGCGCACGCACAGGATCCAGCAACTCGCCCTCTGCCCCTTCAATATCGCAAACCACCAGCGTTTTCTGCTGCTTGCAAAGATCGAAATCGGCATGATTCATCAGCCCACCGATCTCCACCCGCTCCGCCACGCCATTCGCCGCAGCCAACGCGGCACACAAAGCCTGCGCTTTCGGATTGGCATCGCGCGCCAGCACCCGCGCTTTTGGCAACCGCCGCGCCAGACCTACGGCGTAATAGCCCTCTGCTGAGCCGACGTCGATCACCACAGGATAGGCTTTGGTGACAATCTCCTCAATCACCGGAGCCAAACTTGCCTCATAGGCCCCCAAAAGTCGCGCCGACCGCGAGCCTTCCGAGGCCCGCACCGGATAGTCCATGCCCTTGAACGGCCCCGACAACACCTTGGTGCCAGAGCGTTCGACCAGAGTGTTGGAAATCAACTCTGACCGCCACTTCGCCAGATGCCGAAACGCCTGCTCCAGCCGCGCCGCATCCGGGGGGCCATCCAGTAGCCGCTTTAGGGTTTCGGTGGCGGAAATCGTCAGGGGTGAGGCTGGTTTGACCAAATGCAAGCACTCCGAAAGCGGCGCGGGCATCTTCCCGCTTGGCCCTATCGGTAGCGGGCAAGCCCTGCGCTGTCTATCCTACGCGCTGCACGCCGCGCGAAATTTCCCCGCCCGTCTCACGCGGGCACAAATTTCAGCGCCGCCCCGTTCATGCAATAGCGCAATCCGGTGGGTTTCGGCCCATCGTCAAACACATGGCCCAGATGCCCGCCACAGCGGCGGCAATGTACCTCGGTACGGGTGGCGAACAGGCTGCTATCGTCTTGAGTGCCAATCGCCCCATCCAACGGCTGGAAAAACGACGGCCAACCGGTGCCGCTATCAAACTTTGTCTCCGAAGCGTACAGCGGCAAATCGCAGCCCGCACACAGGAACGTCCCCTTGCGGTGTTCATCGTTCAGCGGACTTGACCCCGCCCGTTCAGTCTCAGCCTCACGCAGCACGCGATATTGCATATCGCTCAGCTTGGCCCGCCATTCGGCCTCGCTCAGGGTGATTTCAAACGTCTCAGCCCGCAGCGGCGAGGCCAAAGCAAGGGCTGCAACGGAGGCTAGAAAACTGCGGCGGCGCATGGCATTTCTCCTCTTAGGTCCGGGGATTGTATCCTAACAACGGGGCCTCACGCCGATAAGTTTCATCTTCTCACGCAGAAGCGAAGCAGAACGGAAATCGCGTGATCCCTTGCCCTTGCGGCCCTGCCCGTTATGTTCCACAAACGGACAGGATCGCGGGCCAAAGCCCGCCAGTTTGATATGGGCGACGGGCAAATGGCAGATACGATTATGAAACCCACCGAAGAAATCTCGGTTCGCGAGGTCTTTGGCATCGACACCGACATGAAGGTGAAAGGGTTTGCCGAAGCCACCGACCGGGTGCCTGCGATTGACCCGACCTATAAATTCGACCCCGACACCACTTTGGCGATTTTGGCGGGCTACGCCTACAATCGCCGCGTGATGATCCAAGGCTATCACGGCACGGGCAAATCGACGCATATCGAACAGGTCGGCGCGCGGCTGAACTGGCCGACGGTGCGGGTGAACCTCGACTCCCACATCTCCCGCATCGACCTGATCGGCAAAGACGCGATCAAGCTGCGCGACGGCAAGCAAGTCACCGAATTCCACGAAGGCATCCTGCCGTGGGCTTTGCGCAACCCCGTCGCCATCGTGTTTGATGAATACGACGCAGGCCGCGCCGACGTGATGTTCGTGATCCAGCGCGTGCTGGAGCATGACGGCAAGCTGACGCTGCTGGATCAGAACGAAATCATCACCCCGCACCCGTCGTTCCGCCTGTTTGCCACCGCGAACACAGTGGGTCTTGGCGACACCACCGGCCTTTACCACGGCACCCAGCAGATCAACCAAGCACAGATGGACCGTTGGTCGCTGGTTGCGACGCTGAACTACCTCAGCCACGACGCCGAAGCTGCCATCGTTCTGGCCAAGCGCCCGCACTACAACACCGAGAAAGGCCGCAAGGTGATCAGCCAGATGGTCACCGTCGCCGACCTGACCCGCACCGCCTTTATGAACGGCGATCTTTCCACCGTGATGTCGCCCCGCACTGTGCTGAACTGGGCCGAAAATGCCGAGATCTTCCGCAACGTTGGCTACGCCTTCCGCCTGTCGTTCCTGAACAAATGCGATGAGTTGGAGCGTCAGACGGTGGCGGAGTTCTACCAGCGTTGTTTTGCAGAAGAACTGCCGGAGTCAGCGGCATCCATGGCGATGAAGTAATGTAGGGCGGGGTTCACCCCGCCTTGCTCGACAATGGCGGGGCGAGTCCCGCCCTACCCATATCGGGACGGATCATGAATAAACCCACCGACAACCCCGCCGATCCGTTCAAGAAGGCCTTGGCTGAGGCCACCAAGACCATGGCCAACGATCCCGAAATGACCGTAACCTATTCGGTCGATCCGGCGGGGATGAACAAGGAAGGCATCCGCCTGCCGCAGGTCAGCCGACGGATGACGCGGGATGAGGTTTTGCTCGCCCGTGGCACCGCCGACGCTTTCGCGCTCCGCCGCAAGTTCCATAATGAGTCCACCGCGACGAAATACGCCCCCACCGGCCCGCTTGCGCGCGAAATCTATGACGCGATGGAAACCGCCCGTTGCGAAGCTGTCGGTGCCCGCGCCATGCCTGGCACCGCTGGCAACATTGACGCCAAAATCGCCTATGAAGCGGATCGCAAAGGCTATGCCCAGATCACCAAGCGTGAGGATGCCCCGCTTTCCGTCGCCGCAGGCTACCTTGTCCGCCATCTGGCCACAGGCCGAGACATGCCGAAAGGTGCCGCCAATGTCATGGAGATGTGGCGCGACTTCATCGAGGGCCAAGCCTCGGGTACGTTGAACACTCTCGATGATGTGCTGGACAATCAAGCCGCCTTCGCCCGCCTTGCCCGCAAGGTGATCGCGGATTTGGGCTACGGCGACCAGCTAGGCGACGACCCCGACCAGCCGGACGAGGACGAGTCTGGCGACGAAGCGCAAGAGGATCAAGACGCACCGGATTCGGAAGGGTCCGAGGAGCAGGATTCGGAAGATAGCGAAGCCTCGCCCGAGCAATCGCAAGAAGACCAGCAAGACCAATCCCAAGCCCAAGTCACCATGGAAGACTCGGCGGATATGGAGCAAGGTGACGAGGCCGAACTGCCCGAAGGCGAAGCCCCGCTTGATCCCCCGCCCCCCGCGCCCTATTCCGACGCAGACCCGAACTATACCGTCTACACCACGGATTTCGATGAGGAAATCAAAGCCGAAGATCTGGCCGAACCTGCCGAACTCGAACGCCTGCGCGCCTATCTCGACCAGCAGTTGGACCCGCTGAAAGGTGCTGTCAGCCGTTTGGCAAACAAGTTGCAACGCCGCTTGCAGGCGCAGCAAAACCGCTCATGGCTGTTCGATCTGGAAGAAGGCACGCTGGATGCGGGCCGTCTGGCGCGCGTCATCGCCAATCCCACCACACCCCTCAGCTTCAAACAGGAAAAAGACACCGAATTCCGCGACACTTGCGTGACACTCTTGATCGACAACTCCGGCTCGATGCGCGGCCGCCCAATCTCCATCGCCGCGATCTGCGCCGATGTCTTGGCGCGCACGCTGGAACGCTGTTCGGTCAAGGTTGAAATCCTCGGCTTCACCACCCGGGCTTGGAAAGGTGGCCAATCCCGTGAGCGGTGGCTGGCACAGGGCCGCGCCCAACAACCGGGCCGCCTGAACGATCTGCGCCACATCATCTACAAATCCGCCGATGCGCCATGGCGCAGGGTGCGCCCCAACTTGGGCCTGATGATGAAAGAGGGCCTCTTGAAAGAAAACATCGACGGCGAGGCACTGGAATGGGCGCACCGCCGCATGATGGCCCGCCCCGAAGCCCGCCGCATCCTGATGGTGATCTCGGATGGCGCGCCCGTCGATGACAGCACCCTATCGGTGAACCCCGCGAATTTCCTTGAAAAACACCTGCGCGATGTGATCGCCATGGTCGAGCGCAAGAAGGCGGTCGAGCTGATCGCCATCGGCATCGGCCATGACGTGACCCGCTATTATCAACGCGCCGTCACCATCACCGATGTCGAACAACTGGCGGGTGCGATGACCGAACAACTCGCCGGGCTGTTTGAGGTTGATCCAAGGAAACGCGCTAAGGCGCTGGGGATGCGTCGGGCCGGGTAAGGCCGCTCACCCGCGCGCATCCGAAGATATTTGAGCACAGAGGACCAACCATGTTTCAAAGCTTCGACACCCACGCCTCGCCAGCGCAGGGCCCCGCCCGTCTGGCGGCTTTGCGTCAGGTTCTGGCCACCGAGGGGCTGTCCGGCTTCCTTGTGCCGCGCGCCGATGTGCATCAGGGCGAATATGTCGCCGCCCGTGATGAGCGGTTGCAATGGCTGACCGGGTTTACCGGATCGGCGGGGTTTTGCATCGTTCTCCCCAATATCGCGGGCGTGTTCATCGACGGGCGCTATCGCACGCAGGTCAAGGGTCAGGTTGACCTTGAGCATTTCACCCCAGTGCCTTGGCCCGAGATCAGCGCCGGGGCATGGCTGAAACAAAACCTGACCGAGGGTTTGGTGGGCTTTGACCCATGGCTGCATACCGCCGATGAAATTGCCAAGATTGAGGTCGCTTTGGATGGCACCGGGGTGATCCTGCGCGCCTGCACCAATCAGATCGACCGGATTTGGCCAGATCAGCCGACGGCTCCGCTCGGCCGCGCCTTTGCGCATCCCGACAGCCTTGCAGGAGAAACCAGCGCGCAGAAACGTGCGCGGCTGGCAGAAGGCTTGCACGCGGCAGGCCAGACAGCGGCGGTGATCACTCTGCCCGACAGCCTTTGTTGGCTGTTGAACATCCGAGGCGCGGATGTGCCGCGCAATCCGGTGCTGCACGGCTTTGCCATCCTGCATGAAAATGCCCATGTCACTCTATTCGCCGATGCCGAGAAATTCGACGATGCCACCCGCGCCCATCTGGGCAGCGATGTGCTGCTGCGCCCGGTTTCGGCCTTCGTGCCCGCCCTGCGCACATTGCTGGGTGCCGTCCGGGTCGATCGTGGCACCGCCCCACTGGCCGTCTCAACCGAACTGACCGAGGCAGGCCTCGCCGTGGCTTGGGGCGACGATCCCTGCCGTCTGCCGAAAGCCAAGAAAACCGCCGCCGAAATCGAGGGCATGCGCGAAGCCCATCTGCGCGATGGCGCGGCGGTGGTAGAATTCCTCTGCTGGCTGGATCAACAGACCCCGAAAGGCGGCCTGTCCGAGATCGACGTGGTGTGTGCGCTTGAAGGCTTCCGCCGCGCCACCAATGTGCTGCATGACATCAGCTTCGACACGATTTGCGGATCGGGCCCGAATGGCGCGATCATGCATTACCGCGTCACCGAACAGTCCAACCGCGCGATTGGCCGCAATGAATTGTTGCTGGTGGATTCTGGGGCGCAATATCTGGACGGCACCACTGACATCACCCGCACCATTGCCGTCGGCGACCCCGGCGACTACGCCCGCGCCTGCTTCACCCGCGTCCTGCAAGGCACCATCGCGATCAGCCGTGTGCGTTGGCCCGCAGGCTATGCCGGTCGTGATCTTGACCCCCTCGCGCGCTATGCTTTGTGGCTGGCAGGGCAGGATTTCAACCACGGCACCGGCCATGGCGTTGGTGCCTTCCTGTCGGTGCATGAAGGCCCGCAGCGGCTGAGCCGCATCTCGGAAGTCCCCCTTGAACCCGGCATGATCCTGTCAAACGAGCCGGGCTATTACCGCGAGGGTGAGTTTGGCATCCGGCTGGAAAACCTGATCGTGGTGCAGCCCGCGCCCAAACTGCCCGGCGGCGATGATGAGCGCAACCAGCTCAGCTTTGAAACCCTGACCTTCGTGCCGTTTGATCGCCGCCTGATCCTGACTGCCGAACTGTCCCCCGGTGATCGCGATTGGCTCAACGCCTACCACGCCGCAACCTTGGAAAAGCTTACGCCGCGCCTGTCTGCCGAAGCGCTCGCATGGTGCCAAGCCGCCTGCGCCCCATTGTAAAGCCCGCAAACCGCACTACCCTTCTGCCAACCGCAGGAGGCGCGCATGGCTTACATTACGATCACCCCGCAAGATCGCCCGTTGACAATCACAGCGGGCGGCACGCGCTTAGGCGAAACCCGCAACGCACTTGAGCTGAAAGAGGGCAGCCACCCACCCGTCCTCTACATCCCGCGCGCCGACATCGACATGAGCCTGCTAGAAAAAACCACGCGCCAAACCACCTGCCCGCATAAGGGCCTCTGCAGCTATTACGCGATCAAAACGCCACAAGGCCCGCTGGAGAACGCTGTTTGGTCTTATGAGGCGCCAATCCCCGGCATGGAACAGATCGCGGGCCACCTTGCCTTCTACCCCGACAAGGTCACGCTGGCCTAAGCCGAAAAGATCTAAGCGTTAAGCCTCCGCCGCGACTTTCCGGATCCGCTCCACCATCGCCCGCACCCCGTTCGAGCGCTGCGACGACAAATGATCGTTCAGCCCCAGCCGCCCAAATTCTGCATGGGCATCGACCTGCGCCACCTCAGCCAGCGGCAACCCCGCATAAAGCGCGTGCAGCACCGCGATCAAGCCGCGCACGATCATCGCATCCGACTCGCCCTGAAACTCAAACCGCCCCTCGGCGATCATCGGGCGCAGCCAAACCTGACTGGCACAGCCATCAACCTTCAGCGCGGGCACCTTAAAGCTGTCGTCCAACGCAGGCATCGCTTTGCCCAAATCAATCACATGGCGATAGCGCTCCTCCCAGTCATCAAGGAACTCAAAGGTCTCGGCGATTTCTTCAAAGGCGGGCGTGGCCATGCGTCTCTCCATCTCTCCCCCCGAGGTAGTGCGCCCCAGCCCAAACGTCCAGCCCAAGCGGGCTTTTCAAACCGCCGCCAATCGGCTACCGATCTTGTAACGCCAAAGGGATGCCCATATGCGCTTTCGCCTGCCCATCGCCATTCTTGCTTTGACCGCCATGACCGCATGTGGTGGCTTTTCAAGCCGCCTGAACCCATTCAAATGGTTCAAACGCTCGGCCCCTGTTGAGGTGGTCAACACTGAGACCCCCGCCGACCCGCGCCC
Organism: Cypionkella psychrotolerans; assembly: GCF_001294535.1. Classification (GTDB taxonomy): domain Bacteria; phylum Pseudomonadota; class Alphaproteobacteria; order Rhodobacterales; family Rhodobacteraceae; genus Cypionkella; species Cypionkella psychrotolerans. The sequence continues at coordinate 71,113 of NZ_LGIC01000083.1, forward strand.
GTTGGTTGCAAATGTGCTGTCGATGAAGATCGAGTCCTATCCCGGCGGGGCGATCGTGCGTGCCACCGGCCTGCCACCGACGCAAGGCTTCTGGAGCGCCGAACTGGTGCCGCAGCCTTTGGATGAAAAAGGCACGTTGGTGCTGGAATTCCACGTCTTCCCACCCGTGGGGTCGGCAGCCGTGGTCAACCAACAATCGCGCGAGATTACAGTGGCCTACAACCTGTCCGACATCAAACTGCAACAGATCAATCAGATCGTCGTGCAAGGTGCCAGCAATGCCCGCGCCAGCAGCAGGTAAGCTGAGGGTGCGGGGTTAAATCCGCACCACCCGCACGTCATTGCCCTTCGCCGACAGCGCAATCTCCCCCCGGCAGAGCCGCATCGCGTCATCGCCAAACGCCTCGGCGCGCCAGCCCTTCAGCGTCTCCAGATTACGCTCTCCGGCGGCAATCGCGTCCAAATCCGAGGCAGAGGCGATCAATTTAGGCGCCACACCCAGACTCTCGGATTTCGCCTTCAACAACACCCGCAGCAAATCCGCCAAAGCCGGATTGACCTGCATCTGATCTTTTGAGAGATCCGGTTTCGGTAAATCTTCCTGCCGCATCTCCATTCCCGCCTTGATCGCCGCCAGTATCCCCTCGGCAATCTCGGTCTTGCGTCCCTCACGCAGCAACAACCGCGAGCGGCCCAATTCCTCAACATTGGTCGGCCGGGTCGAGGCCAGCTCCAACAAGGCATCGTCCTTCATCACCCGGCTGCGCGGTACGTTGTTGCCCTGCGCATATTCTTCGCGAAACCGCGCCAATTCCTTGACCACGCCCAAGAACCGCCCCGAGGTGGTGCGCGTCTTCACCCGCAACCAAGCCTCCTCGGGATGCACAGTATAGGTCGCGGGATCCGTCAGAACCGAAAGCTCCTCCTCCACCCACGCCTGCCGCCCGTTCTTCGCCAGTTGTGCGGCCAGAAACTCATAGATCACCCGCAAATGCGTCACATCCGCCAAAGCATATTCGCTCTGCGCCGAGGTCAGCGGCCGGCGCGACCAATCGGTAAACCGCGAGGTTTTATCCAAATTCTCCTTGGCGATCTTTTTCACCAAAGTCTCATAGCCGACCTGCTCACCAAAGCCACAGACCATCGCCGCGACCTGTGTGTCAAACAACGGCTTCGGGAACACATTGCCTTCCACGAAAAAGATTTCCAAATCCTGCCGGGCGGCATGGAACACCTTGACCGTCGCCTCGTGGCGAAACAGATCATACAGAGGCTCCATCGACATCGCAGACCCCTCAATCGGGTCGATCAGCACCGCGTCGCCGTCCTTGCCGGGCAGAGCCATCTGGATCAGACATAGCTTTGACCAATAGGTCCGCTCCCGCAGAAATTCGGTATCAATGGTGACGAAGGGCTTCGACTTCGCGGCTGCACAAAAAGCGGCGAGGTCTTCGGTGGTGGTGATCGTGCGCATGGGCGTCTTTCGCAAAGGGCTCACGGGGGTATCCCGCCCTTCCGCTATAGGCAGCATTGCAGAGCAAGAAAAGCCCAAGCGCTTGCTGGTAGCCAAATACTAGGAAGGAAGGCTCCAGCGCCACAGCCCCAACGCCAAAGGTGACACCCCAAACCCGCGCTGCCTTGCCAAATCGCGAACAAACAAGCCTTTGCTCTTTTCGAAATACTCCCGCCGGAGGCATCCCAAGCCACAGCTCGCACCACGCCACAGGAAAAACTCAAGTCCCACAACCCGTGTCAAAGCCTTCGAGCGGGGGCTCGATGCCCCCCGAGTAGGCCCCCCGTTACAGGTCCAGCCTGCTACGATCCCCAGCCGCAAACCGCCGCAACACCGCTGGATACAACCTATGCTCCAGCACCAACACCCGCGCCGACAGATCGGCCTCAGTGTCACCAGGTAAAACAGCAACCCGCGCTTGGCCCAAAATCGGCCCGGCATCGAGTTCCGCCGTCACCTCATGCACCGAACAACCCGCCTCAGCATCCCCCGCCGCCAAAGCTCGGGCATGGGTGTGCAGCCCCGGATACTTCGGCAACAGCGAGGGGTGAATGTTCAGCATCCGCCCTTCAAAGCGGCGTACAAACTCCGGCGTCAACACTCGCATGAAGCCAGCAAGGCAGAGAATGTCGGGTTCAGAGGCCAAAATCGGTTCCAGCAAAGCAGCTTCAAACGCCGTTCGATCCCGACCAAAAGGCCGATGATCCACCGCCGCCACCGCGACCCCCATCGCAGCCGCGTGCAGCAACCCCGGCGCGGTTGGGTCGTTAGAGCCTACAAACACCGCGCGCGCCGGATGATCCCCCACCATATCGCGCAGCAGTGCCAGCATGTTAGAGCCGCCCCCGGAAATCAGGACGGCGACGCGTTTCACAGCAGACGGCCCTTGTAGATCACGCCCTCGCCCGCAACAACGCGACCCATAACCACAACCGTCTCCCCCTCAGCCCGCAGCAAATCGCTTAAAGCCTCAGCCCGATCAGCCGCCACTACCGCAATCATCCCAATGCCGCAGTTGAAGGTTTTCAACAGTTCAGTCTCGCTCATATTGGCGGTCACAGCCAGCCACCGGAACACACCCGGCAGATCCCAAGTCGACAGATCAATCTCACACGCCAACCCCTCCGGGATCACCCGCGGCGGATTTTCCGTCAAACCGCCGCCCGTGATATGCGCCAAAGCATGCACGCCGCCTGCCCGCACACCAGCCAAAGCCTGTTTCACATAAAGCCGCGTCGGCGCGAGCAATGCCTCGCCCAAAGTCCCGTCCGAGAACGGCGACGCCGCATCCCAGCCCAGCCCCGACAGCTCCACCACCTTGCGCACAAAGGAATAGCCGTTGGAATGCACCCCGTTCGAGGTCAACCCCAGCAGCACATCGCCCTCAACCACGCCCGAAGGCAAATCCGCCCCGCGCTCCATCGCGCCCACCGCGAACCCGGCCAGATCGAAATCGCCCTTGTGATACATCCCCGGCATCTCGGCGGTCTCGCCACCGATCAACGCGCAACCGCTCGCCTCACAACCCGCCGCAATGCCGTTGATGATGCGCGTCGCTTCCTCAACGTCCAGCTTGCCAGTGGCGAAATAATCCAGGAACAACAACGGCTCGGCCCCCTGACAGACCAGATCGTTGACACACATCGCCACCAGATCAACGCCGATGGTGTCAACGCGGCCAGTATCAATCGCAATCCGCAGCTTGGTGCCCACGCCATCCGTCGCCGCCACCAAAATCGGGTCGGTGTAACCCGCCGCCTTCAGATCAAACAGCGCGCCAAAGCCGCCCAAACCCGACATCGTGCCCGGTCGTTGCGTGCGCTTTGCCGCAGGTTTGATCCGCTCTACCAAAGCATTGCCCGCATCAATATCCACGCCCGCATCGGCATAGGTCAGGCCATTGTGTCCGGTACTCATGTGCAGATTCCCCAAGCTGAAAGGCAGTTGCCGCCCCCATAAGCCATCCGGCTCGCGCGCGCAACGCAAGCGCCGCACTCTGGCACGGTTTTGTCACCCCAAACCTTGACCCCGCCCCCGCATCTGATAGGCAAAGGCAGAATGGGTCTGTAGCTCAATGGTTAGAGCAGGGCGCTCATAACGCCTTGGTTGGGGGTTCGAGTCCCTCCGGACCTACCATTCCTTAGAAATTTCAACCCGACGGCCCTGCGCCAAGCGAGGCCCCGACGCCGTAAACCATTGCAGTGATCGCCAATGAGATTATCGCCCTGCCCATCCAGCCGATACGCCCGATCAGCGGAATAAACCGCGAGATCAAGACCATCGCGGCGGCAAAGGGCAAAATAAGCCATGCCGGAGCCTGCATGAAGCCCAGCATGCCCAGCACAAAAAGAAAAAGCGCGCCGATCATGGCGCGCTTTTGGATATGAAGCCAACCGATGTCACTGGTCGAGGAACGACCGCAACTTGCGCGAACGGCTCGGGTGTTTCAGCTTGCGCAAAGCCTTCGCTTCGATCTGGCGGATACGTTCGCGAGTCACGCTGAACTGCTGGCCGACTTCTTCCAGCGTGTGATCGGTGTTCATGCCAATCCCAAACCGCATCCGTAGCACACGTTCTTCGCGCGGCGTCAGCGAGGCCAGAACCCGAGTCGTCGTCTCTTTCAGGTTTTCCTGAATAGCCGAATCCAGCGGCAGGATCGCGTTCTTGTCTTCGATGAAGTCGCCCAGTTGGCTGTCTTCTTCGTCGCCAATCGGGGTTTCCAAGGAAATCGGCTCTTTGGCGATCTTCATCACCTTGCGCACTTTTTCCAACGGCATTTGCAGCTTTTCAGCCAATTCTTCCGGTGTCGGCTCGCGGCCAATTTCGTGCAGCATTTGCCGACCGGTGCGGACCAGCTTGTTGATCGTCTCGATCATATGCACCGGAATACGGATGGTGCGGGCCTGATCGGCGATGGAGCGGGTGATCGCCTGCCTGATCCACCAAGTCGCATAAGTCGAGAACTTATATCCCCGGCGATATTCGAACTTGTCCACCGCCTTCATCAGGCCGATATTGCCTTCCTGAATAAGATCAAGGAATTGCAAACCGCGGTTGGTGTATTTCTTCGCAATCGAGATCACCAGACGCAGGTTGGCTTCGACCATTTCCTTCTTGGCCTGACGGGCTTCTTTCTCGCCCTTCTGCACTTGGTTCACAATGCGGCGGAATTCGGAAATATCGACGCCGATATAGGTGCCGACCTGCGCCATCTCGGCGCGTAAATCTTCGACCTTCTCACGGCTTTTCTCGATCAACGCCTGCCAGCCTCGGCCAGACTTGGCGGCCATTTTGTCCAGCCAATTCGGGTCAAGCTCATAGCCTTGATATTCGTCGATGAACTCGCGGCGGTTGATCCGCGCGGCATCGGCCAACTTTACCATGCCGGAGTTAATCGCCATGATCTTGCGGTTGATGCCATAAAGCTGGTCAATTAGCGCTTCAATCCGGTTGTTGTGCAGGTGAAGTTCGTTCACCAACACCACGATTTCACTGCGCAATTTCTGATAGGCGGTTTCCTCGGTGGCCGAGAACCGCGACTTTTCCGACAGGGTTGCAGACATCCTCAGATCCTGCATTTCGGCCAGCTTGGTGTAATCACGCGCGATCAGGTCGAGCGTTTCCAGCACCTTCGGCTTCAACGCCGCTTCCATCGCAGCCAGCGACATCGAGGTGCCATCATCCTCGTCGTCGTCATCATCCGAGCGCATCAGCGGATTGCCGTCCGCATCCAACTCCGGCTCGTCCCCGCCTGCCCGACGCGGCGCAGCTTCGACATCGACGCCTTCCAGATCCGCGCCAACCAGACCTTCCTCGCCATCCAAAGACCGCCCAAAGGTGGCCTCCAGATCAATCACGTCGCGCAGCAGAATGTCTTCTGACAAAAGTTCGTCGCGCCAGATGATGATCGCCTGAAACGTCAGCGGGCTTTCACAAAGCCCGGCGATCATCGTGTTGCGGCCCGCCTCGATGCGCTTGGCAATCGCGATCTCGCCTTCGCGCGACAGCAGTTCAACCGAGCCCATCTCGCGCAGATACATCCGCACCGGGTCATCGGTGCGGTCCAGCGCTTCGGTCGTGGTGGTAACAACCGCCACATCGCGCGCGCCGGACCCGGTTTCCACCAGATCGCCGCCAACCGCAGGCTCGCCTTCCTCAACATCCTCGTCTTCAATGACGTTGATGCCCATCTCGGACAGCATCGACATCACATCTTCGATTTGCTCGGACGACACCTGTTCAGGCGGCATCACGTTGTTGAGCTGCTCGTAGGTGATGTAGCCCCGCTCACGCGCGTCGGCGATCATTTTCTTGACGGCCGCTTGGCTCATATCAAGGGAAACGTCCGCCTCATCGGCTTCGGGTTTGCCGTCGTCGGTGTCTTTCGAGGCCATGAGCGCTCCTAGGTCAAAACGGGGTGGTCGGGTCGAAATAGCGAATCAGAGTCAGTCAATCGAATCAATAGCGCGAATCACGGCAGGGGAAAGCCGAATCAGTGAAATCCCCGTGATCTAACGCTTCGGGCCGTCCTTAGAGAACTGGATGCTGTCCCACAAGCTGCGGGCCCCTTCCAATTCGTCCTTATCCATCTGCACGCCATTACTGGCCATAACCGCCTCGGCCGTTTTGCCTTTCGGGCCAGCAGAGGCCGAAAACCGCGCCACATTGGCTTGGGACAGACGCCAAGTCAGGCCTTCATCGGCCAAACCTTCGATATCCTCCATTGCCTCGGCAATCTCCCGCTGCGCGCCCCGGCTGGCTTCCAGATGCGTCAGAGCCTCGGCAATGCAAAATTCGGCAAGCTCGCTGTCGGTGCGGTTTCTGACCGGCGGTGCGATTTGAACATGGGGGCGGGCGAGCAGCGCATCAAGGGCAGCGGGCGCTGCCTGCTGAATTTGGTCATAAAGCTGGGCAGGCTCGGCATCATGCCCGATCAGCAGTTGGCCGCGCAGGGCATGGTGGCCGTCTCCGATCAACTCCATGCGTTCCAGCGCAGATTCAAAGCGCCGGATCAGCCGGGGATGAAAAATCAGCACCGCTAAAATCACCGCCTCGCGCAAGACTTCCTCGGCGCGTTCGGGAGCCGCGGCGAGCATGGAATCCTTGGTAGACGCTACAGGCGGCATTTCAACCGTCGACCCAAAGCGCCCCTTCTGCCCCGGCTGGCGCGCGATAAAGGGTCTGGCTGCGCGCGGACGCTGCCCAAACAACTCCCAGCGCAACTGCTTGATATCCTCGCCATAATGGCTGCGGATCGACGGATCGGCGATGCGCTTCAGATGCGCGCGCAGGGATTTGTCCAAGGCGGCCTTGCGCTCGGGACTGTCAAATTGCTTGCCCTCAATCTCGCGCTGCCACAGCAGTTTGACCATCGGCACCGCCTGATCCAGCACGGCTTTCATCGCGCCCGCCCCCTGCGCGCGGAGCAAATCATCCGGGTCCATTCCCCCCGGCAGCACGGCAAAGCGCAAACCCTTCCCGGCCTCCAACAGCGGCAACGCCAGATCAATCACCCGCAACGCCGCCCGAATCCCCGCCGTATCGCCATCCAAAGCAATGATTGGCTCATCGGAAATCCGCCACATCAGCCGCAACTGATCTTCCGTCACTGCCGTGCCCAAAGGCGCGACCGAGGCCTTGAAACCCGCCTCGGACAGCGCAATCACATCCATGTAACCCTCGGCCACGACCAAAGCCGCGCCCTTACCGGAAGCCTCCCGCGCCGGGGCATGGTTGAACAGGCTGCGCCCTTTATCAAACAACTCCGTTTCCGGCCCATTCAGATATTTCGCCCGCGCGTTGGGGTCCATCGCCCGACCGCCCAAGGAAATCGCCCTGCCCCGGCCATCGCGGATCGGAAAAATGATCCGCCCTCGAAAGCGGTCATAAGGCGCGCCGCCATCATCCGGCTTGGCACAAACCCCTGACGCGACGATCAAATCATCCGCCACGCCCTTTTGCCGCAGCGCCAGATACAACCCCTGCCGCTGATCCGGTGCAAAGCCGATCTCCCACCGATCCTGCGCCTCCACCGATAACCCGCGCTTGGCGAGATACGCCCGCGCCTCGGATGCCGCAGAGGTGCGCAGCTGCAGGCGGAACCACTTCACCGCCTCCTCCATCACCTCAACCAGCTGCGTGCGCCTGTCCGCCACCTGTGCTGCTCGTGGATCGCGCGCAGGCATCGGCATCCCGGCCTCGCGCGCCAGAACCTCGACCGCCTCCATGAAGCCAAGGTTGTCAGTTTCCTTGATAAAGGTCACTGCATCGCCTTTGGCATGGCAGCCAAAGCAATAGTAAAACCCCTTGCGGTCATCGACGTGGAAGCTGGCGGATTTTTCCTGATGGAACGGGCAAGGCGCCCACATGTCGCCCTTGCCTTGGTTGGACTTGCGCGGATCCCACGTCACTTTCCTGCCCACAACCGAGGACAGCGAGACGCGGGTGCGCAGTTCGTCAAGGAAACCGGGTGGCAGACTCATGCCCCGTTATATCAGGTCTGATGGGTGCGCTGTCCAGTGCAGGGCGCAGCGTTGGCAAAAGTTTGAAGGGGCACGGCGTGGCGCAGGCAACCTTTTGCGGACAAAGCTTAAGAGAGTCTGAACAACCCCCCGGTAACCCATTGATTCATATAAGAGGCCCACCTGTCCACGCGTGGACACAGGTTCAGCCCAGCAGATTGCGCAGCACCCGATCAAAAATCTGTACCCCCAGCGGGGTAAGCGCATCAGGGAAATCATAATCCGGGTTATGCAGCGCCGGATGATCCTCCCCCACGCCCAGAAACAGCATCGCCGAGCGGGTGCCACCCTGCCCAAACCGCCCGAAATCCTCCGACGCCCGCATCGGTAGATCGCCCATATCATAGGGCATTGCCAAAGCCTCCAGCGCGCGGGCCAAATGCCCCGTCGCCTGCACATCATTCACCGAGGCCGCGAAATCATCGTGATGGCTGAACCGAATACCAAGCCCCTGCGCGGTTGCCTCTGCCCGCGCCAGATCCATCGCGGCCCCACGCAAAGCCGCCATCTGACCATCTTCCATCGTACGCAAGGTCGCCCAGACTTCCGCCTCTCCGGGTGCAATCCCGAACGCCGCCTCCCCCAGCCGTGCATGGGTGATCGTGACCAGTCGGTACTCAGGCCCAAGCGGCCCACCCCGCCCCAAAGCCGAAATCGCCGGGATCAGCCGCGCCAAGGCCAATGCAGGCGACAGCCCAGTTTCCGGCAAAGACGCATGGGCAGTCTTGCCCGTCAGCGTGATCTTCAGCCCCTGCGAGGCGCAATTCACTGCCCCCGCTTTCAACGCGGAATACCCAAACGGCAGCCCCGGCATGTTGTGGATCGAGAACGCCCAATCTGGCCGCAAGACCGCAAAGCGCGGATCGGCCACCACCGCAGCAGCCCCCGAGCCATCCTCCTCGGCGGGTTGGAACATCAGCACCACCCTGCCCCGCGCGGGCCTTTGACGTGCGATCAGCCGCCCCAGCCCCATCAGCAAAGTCATATGCCCGTCATGCCCGCACAGATGCCCCTTGCCGGGAATCGTCGAGCGGTGCGCAGCCACCGACAGTTCCTCAATCGGCAGCGCATCGAGTTCGGCGCGGAACAAAACCGTCGGACCATCGGCCGAACCGTTGAACACCGCAGCCACACCGTAGCCGCCCAAGTCCGTCACCACCTGATCGGGCTGAAGCACCGCCAACGCCTGCACGATCCGCGCGGCAGTCGCGGATTCCTCGCGCGATACCTCAGGGAAACGATGCAACTCACGCCGAAACGTCGTCAGCGCGCCCAAATCCGCCGCCGTCAGCATCACGCCGCCCGCGCCGCCAAGGTTTTCAGTGCCACCTCAATCTCGTGCCACGCCGTCCGCGCCATCGAGCGGAACAGCATCAGCCGGAAGCCATCCTCGGCCACCCGCAAAAGCACCATCGACATATGGTAAAGCGGGGTGCGCGCCGCCATACCCACCGGGAATGCGACAAGCCGCAAATCCATCGGCACATAGCGCGCCAATGCCTGCACCGCCAACGGCCCCTGCAAAGACAGACTAACCCAGCCACCGGATTGATCCGTCACCGCCGCCAAACCGCTTAAATCCGGGCAATCGGCGCCAACCAAAAACGCTTGCTCACGCCCCGCCCAAGCGATCATCGCCACGCCGTTCATCGCAAAACTATTCACCGCAGGAAAGCCAAAGCCCAGCGGCTTCAAAGCGTTACCGACCACATCCTCCTGCCCTGGATAGGGCGCAATCGAGCTGACCATACCATGATCCACCTCGGCCAGCACCGTCCCAGACACCACCAGCTTCTTCCCCGCCAAAGCGGTCTTTGCGATCAATTCAGGCACGCAATTTCTCCCCGTCTTTGTCGTGGAACACCGGATCACAAACCTCGGCCAGCACATCAATGCCGCGCAGCCGGTCCACCACGCGCACCGTCTCGCCATGCCATGCGCGACCATTCACCAGAAAGCCCAAGGCCAGATCGCGGTCAAACATCGGCGAATAGCCGACCGAACTGATATGACCTTGCGAGTTCACCCGGTTCAAATCCGCGCCCGGAATGAACAAATGCGCCCCCGAGGTGATCTTTTCTGCCGACAACGGCTTCAACCCGACCATCTGCGCCCGCTCAGGCCCAATCAATCCGGGGCGCGAGGCCGCCAATTTCCCGATGCAGTCCTTCTTCGCTGACAGCATCTTCGCTGCGCCAATATCAAACGCCGTCGCCCGGCCATCAATCTCGGCATGAGTGATCAGGCCCTTTTCGATCCGCAACACGTTCAGCGCTTCCATCCCGTAAGGCCCGCCGCCCATGGTTTCGGCCCGTGCCACAAGGTCACGGAACAACGCCTCACCATATCGCGTCGGCACCGCAATCTCATAGCCTTCCTCGCCCGAAAAGCTGATGCGGAACAATCGCGCTTGCACGCCGCCCACTGTCACCGCCCCCGTCGCCATGAACGGGAAGTCGCCCAAAGGCTGATCGAGATAGCCGTTCAGCAAAGCCCGCGCCATCGGTCCTGCCACCGCAAACTGCGCCCAGGACTCCGTCACCGAGATAAACCGCACATCCCAATCGGCACATTCGCTTTGATGCACGAAATCCAGATGCCGCATCACCAGACCCGCCGCCGCCGTGGTCGTGGTCATCAGGTAGTGATCCTGCCCCAGTCGCGCCGAGGTGCCATCGTCCAGCACATAGCCATCCGCCCGCAGCATCAGCCCGTACCGCACCCGACCCACCGACAAGGTGCTGAAAGTATTGGTATAAACCAGATCTAGGAACCGCCCCGCGTCCTTGCCCTGAATATCAATCTTACCCAAGGTCGAGACATCGCAGACCCCAACCGCGCCCCGCACATAGCCAATCTCACGATTGCAGGAGTCTAGCCAACTCGTCTCGCCCGGCTTCGGGAAATAGCTGGGCCGATACCACAACCCGGCCTCAATCATCGGCGCAGCCCGGTCGCGGCTGGCCTGATCCGAGGTCAAAAACCGTTGCGGCGCAAAACCATTGCCGCGCCCGCCCGCCCCCATCGCCGCAATCGACGTGGGAATAAACGGCGGCCTGAACGTCGTTGTCCCCGTCTCGGGAATCCCGCGCCCCGTGGTATCCGCCAGCACCGCCAGCGCGCCCACATTCGAGTTTTTGCCCTGATCCGGCGCCATGCCCTGCGTGGTGTAGCGCTTCATATGCTCGACAGAAGCATAGCCCTCCTGCGCTGCCAGCTTCACATCCTTGGTCGTCACATCATTGGCAAAATCAAGCCAAGCCCGGCCCTTGCCGGCCACCTGCCACAGGGGCGCGATCACATAAGGCAACCCCTCGGCAGTCGGCAAAGCCGCATCCGCCGCCGCGATATTCAGCCCGCGCAACGCCGCCCGCGCCGCCGCTTGGCCTTCGCGCAAACAGCCCAGCGTATCGAACACCCCATTGCACGCCCCTGCCGCCTGCAAATTCGGCACCGCATCTGCCAAAGGCACAAACGCCGCCAAAGACGCCTCCCACCGAGGCCGGCCGTTCAGATGGCAGGTGATATGCAGCGTCGGGTTCCAGCCGCCGGAAACCGCCAGCAAATCCGTTTCCAGCGCGAATTCACCGCCAACATGGGTGCCCGTGATCGCCCGCAACCCCAAACGACCCTTGGTATCGGTGACTTGCGCGCCCAGATACACCGGGCAATCCTCAACGGCGCTCGCATCCGTCCGGCTGTCCAAAATCGCCGCAACCGTCACGCCCGCCGCCATCAACTGCCGCGCCACAGCCCGCGCACCATCGTTGTTGGCGAACAAAGTCACCCGCTTGCCCGGCACCACACCGAATTTATTGAGATAAGTCTGCACCGCAGAAGCCAGCATGATCCCCGGCCGATCGTTCATCGGAAAGGCGATAGACCGCTCCAACGCCCCGGCCGCCAGCACTGTCCGCGCGGCCGTGATCCGCCAGAAACACTCGCGCGGCAAATCCGGGCGCGGCCCCTTATGCAGCCCCACCCGCTCAACCGCCGAGAATTGCCCGCCGTCGTAAGCCCCCGTTACCGTGGTGCGCGGCATGATCCGCACATTCGGCAGCGCCTTCAACTCAGCCTCAACCGCCGCCACCCATTCGCCCGCAGGCTTGCCATCCAGATGCGCGTCATCGGCCAGCAGACGACCGCCCAAAAGCCGATCCTCCTCGCACAAGATCACATCCGCCCCTGCCCGCGCCGCCTCCAACGCCGCCATCAAACCGCTAGGCCCAGCGCCGATCACCAGCACATCGCAAAACGCAAAGGCCTTTTCGTAATGCCCCTCATCATGCTTGCCCGACAGACTGCCAAGTCCCGCCGCCCGCCGGATGATCGGCTCGTAAATCGCCTCCCAAAACGCGCGCGGCCACATGAAGGTCTTGTAGTAAAAACCCGCCGACAGGAACGGCGACACCATATCGTTCACCGCCATCACATCGAACCGCAAGCTGGGCCAACGGTTCTGCGAGCGGGTGTTCAGCCCTTCAAAAATCTCTTGCACCGTGGCGCGCACATTGGGGGTCTGGTTCGACGCCCCAATCACCTCGATCATCGCATTGGGTTCTTCCGAGCCAGCCGTCAAAACCCCACGCGGGCGGTGATATTTGAACGACCGCCCGACCAGCTTCACCCCGTTGGCGAGCAAAGCCGAAGCCACCGTATCGCCCTTAAAGCCCTGATAGGCCTTGCCATCAAACTTAAACGAAACTGGCTTTGTCCGATCAATCAGCCCCTTACCTGCAATCCGCATGTTCAGGCCTCCTTCTGCTTGGCAACCAGTTCTGATCCCAGAACCTCATGGCTAATCGTGTTCCGCGTCACCACCATCCAAGCCCCACAGCCCGCCTCGTGATACCAGACATCCCGCATCACCCCCGCCGGATTATCACGCAGGAACAAATGGTTATCTAAATCCTCCACCATCCCCTGATCGCTGGGCCGCTTCAGATAGTCCTCGGACCCGTAGTAATAAAACTCGCGCCGATCCCGAGTGCCACAAAGGGGGCAAGGTATACGCATCAGAGGGCCTCACAGGTTGCGACGGTGACAGATGAAACAAGTTTTCGATCTTCGAAATTCAACGGGTTCTGCGGTTTCGTGACAAGCAGCAGATCAAAAACCACAGTTGCGCCCGAAGTTATGAACTGACGAAGATCGAAGCTGCTGCAAACCCTGTGGGTCAGCGTGGTGTTCAACAACGCAAGTCCGCCCTCTGAAGGCACCGAACCCGAGTCTGAATGCAGAGCAATCTCGTAGCGTGCGATCGGGCCTGTTTCAGAATCGCCGCCAAGAACAGGGTTAGGAGAGCGTGCCACAGTAGAATTGTCGCCGCCCACGACGCTACGAATTTCACCCGATGTGCGGCACCAATCAAACACGCCATTGCTCCCAAATTCGCCTGACCTTTCCAAGCAAACCGCAGCAATCGGCGTCGCTGGACTGGCGAGAAAAACCAACGCTGCCAAGGGTAAAGACCAATACATCACACTCATCTCAGTGCAAATTATGTTGGCTGCCGGTGGCTTCTTCGTCGATCACATGGCCCGAGCGGAAACGATCCAGACGGAAGCGCCGCGCGACCTCGTGGCTTTCCCCGGTAGCCATCAGATGCGCCATACACCAGCCACTCGCCGGAGCCGCTTTGAAGCCGCCATAGTTCCAGCCCGCGTCGACAAACAGCCCCTCGACATGGGTCTTGTCGATGACCGGCGATCCATCAGGGGTCATATCCATAATCCCGCCCCAAGACCGCAGCACCTTGGCCCGTCCGATCATCGGCATCAACGTCATCGCGGCTTCCATCACATGCTCGACCATCGGCAAATTGCCCCGCGCCGCGTAGCTGGAATAGAAATCGAGATCGCCGCCGAACACCAAGCCGCCCTTGTCGGACTGGCTGATATAGAAGTGCCCCATCCCGAAGCTGATCACAGAATCAATGATCGGCTTCAGCCCTTCGGTCACGAAAGCCTGCAACACATGGCTTTCAATCGGCAACCGCATCCCCGCCATCGCCGCGACCTGCGAAGACCGCCCCGCCACAACCATCCCAACCTTCTTGGCACGGATCGCCCCGCGCGTGGTCTGCACGCCCCGCACAACCCCGTTCTCAATATCAATCCCGGTGACTTCGCAGTTCTGAATCAGATCAACGCCCCGCCGATCCGCGCCGCGCGCATAACCCCAAGCCACCGCATCATGCCGCGCCGTCCCACCCCGCTTGTGCATCAACCCGCCATAAATCGGGAACCGGGTCTGCGCGAAGTCCAAATAGGGTGCGAAATCCTTGACCTGATCCAGCGTCCAGAGTTCAGCATCATCGCCCTGATTGATCATCGCATTGCCGCGCCGCGCGAGGGTATCGCGCTGCCCGTCCGAATGCGCCAAGATCAACTGGCCGCGTTGGCTGTGCATGACGTTATAGTTGAGTTCGGCCTCAAGCCCTTCCCACAGCTTCAAGGAATGGCTGTAGAACTCGGAATTTCCCGGCATGTAGTAATTCGCCCGCACAATCGTGGTGTTGCGCCCGATATTGCCTGACCCGAGATAGCCCTTTTCCAACACCGCGATATTGGTCAGCCCGTGGTTCTTCGCCAGATAATAGGCGGTCGAAAGCCCATGCCCGCCGCCGCCAATGATAATCGCATCATACTCGGCCTTAGGTGTCGGATTGCGCCATGCAGGCCCCCAGCCCTTGTTGCCGAACAACCCTTCGGTGATCACCTTCAACCCGGAATAACGCATGGGGTGGCTCCTTGCCTAGCTGCGGGCAAGTGAACCCGCTTTGCGTGGGTTATTCAACAGCCAAACCCGAATAACTGTGCCATCCGCGACAAATGGTGTCGCAAGCCTATCAAGCCTTCAGCGTTTCATCTTGGTCTAAATATCCCCGCCGGAGGCTCTAGCCTTGGCCAAAGGAGCCTCCGGCGGGGATATTTGAGCCGAGATGAAAGCCCTTACAGCCCCTTCGATTTATAGGTCGCCGCAATGCGCCCGATCGACACGATATAAGCCGCCACCCGCAGATCGCCGACTTCGGGCCGACCGTGCCAAACCTCGCGCATCGCCTGATAGGCCGTGCGCATGGTGTCATCGAGCCCTGAGCGCACCAGCGCCAACTCATCCGAACCTTGCAGGAACTTCTTCTTGAAATCCGGCGTCAACTGCCAGCCGAGATGCTGATCATTCGACAGCCGCTCCAACTCCTCGACCAAAATCCGCGAGCGGCCTTCCTCGGCGCGCCTCTGCATCCGGCCAAAGCGGATGTGGGACAGGTTCTTCACCCATTCAAAATAAGACACCGTGACGCCGCCCGCATTGGCATACATATCGGGAATGATCACGCAGCCCTTGGCGCGCAACACTTCATCCGCGCCATAGGTGATCGGGCCATTGGCGGCCTCGACGATCAACGGCGCTTGAATCCGCGCCGCGTTGGAAAGGTTGATCACCCCCTCCAGCGCCGCCGGGATCAGGATATCGCAGGCCATTTCCAGCACCTTGGCACCGTCAACGACATGCTTGGCCTTGGGATAGGCCGCGAGCAAGCCATCGTTGCGATTCATCCATTGCCGCACGTCTTCAACGTCGATGCCGTCTTCATTCACCAAGGCGCCATCACGTTCGATGATCGCGATCACCTTGGCACCATCTTCTTCCGACAGAAACTTCGCCGCGTGATAGCCAACGTTGCCCAGACCCTGAACCACCACCCGCTTGCCATCCAGATCGCCCGATAACCCCGCCATCGCCGCATCCTCCGGGTTGCGGAAGAACTCGCGCAGCGCATATTGCACGCCGCGGCCCGTCGCTTCCACACGCCCCTGAATACCGCCTGCATGCGGCGGCTTGCCGGTGACACAGGCCTTGGCGTTGATGTCGGTGGTGTTCATCCGGGCATATTGGTCGGCGATCCACGCCATTTCGCGCTCACCGGTTCCCATATCTGGGGCTGGCACGTTCTGCGCCGGATTGATCAGGTCGCGTTTGATCAGCTCATAGGCAAAGCGGCGGGTGATCTGCTCCAACTCATGCTCATCCCAAGCGCGCGGATCTATGCACAGACCGCCTTTTGATCCGCCAAACGGCGTCTCCACCAAAGCGCATTTATAGGTCATCAGCGCCGCCAGCGCTTCCACCTCATCCTGATTGACGCCCAGCGAATAGCGGATGCCGCCTTTGACCGGTTCCATATGTTCGGAATGAACCGAGCGATAGCCGACAAAGGTCTCAATCTTGCCGCGCAACCGCACGCCAAACCGCACGGTATAGGTCGAGTTACACACCCGGATTTTTTCCTGAAGACCGGGGCCAAGGTCCATCAGCGCGGTCGCCCGCCGAAACATCATATCTACGGATTCGCGAAAACTCGGCTCGCCTGCAACGCTCATGGTCGTCCTCCCAAAATGCCGTCTCTCTCCCGGCAGAGCGCCCGTTGCGCTCCCCCAACACCTACCGCCGTTTGCTTAATAAACCAGCACACATTGTAAGCAGATTTGAGCCGCTTTTGACCAAAAGTGATTCGGGATTACACAAAATGGGCGATAGTGTGGCGATCCATACAACCTATGCGAAAGTAGATCGTCTCCGGTTTCGCCACAGTAAAACCCCTGCATGGCCAGTGTTTCCAGCCACCCCACAATGCCCCCTGCTTGCCCATGTTGCCACAATTTTGCCACAACTTCTGGGCAGCAAAGTGGCGAAAGGATGTGTTTGCGGGGGCAGCATCCGATGTGGCTTGTAAAGGAAGATACCGTGGTTATGGCCCCCTCCCCCCGCGCTCTGATGCGCAATCTGGTTAATCGCAGCCAGCAGTTTCGCCGCGACGAAGACGGCTCGCTGATCATTTTCGCGCTGGTGCTGTTCTTGCTGATGGCGATGATGGGCGGCTTTGCGGTCGACATGATGCGCTATGAGCAGACCCGCACCGCCCTGCAAAACACACTGGATCGCTGCACCCTGATGGCGGCCAGCCTTGACCAGAGTCTTGATCCGCAATCGGTGGTCACAGATTGTGTCGACAAGGCCGGTTTTGGGACTGACCTGCAAGGCGTGCAAGTCGTGCAGTCGTTGAATTCGCGCAGCGTCGTTTCGAAGGGCCGCGTCGATACCAAGCCATTCTTCATGCACCTGATCGGCATCAACAAATTTGACGCCCTTGGCACGTCTGGGGCCGAGCAAGCCATCACTAATGTCGAAATCGCGCTGGTGCTGGACGTCTCGGGTTCGATGAGCGGGGCCAAGATCGCCAACCTCAAGATCGCCGCTGCCGAGTTTGTCGACAACATGCTGGCCAACGATCCCAATCACCGCATTTCGATCTCCATCGTGCCCTATAATGCGCAGGTGAACCTCGGCTCGGTGCTGCGCGCCAAGTATCAGGCGGTCAACTTACATGGTGTGGCTGATGTGAACTGCCTTGAGCTGCCATCTTCGGTGTTCAGCGCCCCCGGCATCCCGCGCAATGTCGATTTGCCGATGATGGCCTATGCCGACCATTACTATGGCGCCAGCCAGACCAATGCCGCTGTCTCGCCAACCTCCAGCTCTGCACTGCCGAACTATGCCTCTGTCTTCTGCACCAAGCAGCCTGCCAATATCGTGCGCCTGCCCAGCCAGGACGCCAGCGTGCTGAAATCCCAGATCAATGGCCTTGTCGCAGGCGGCAACACCTCGATCACTCTGGGGATGAAATGGGGCGTGTCGCTGCTCGACCCTTCGGCGCGCGGCATGTATAATGAGTTGATCGGCGCGGGCCAGATGGGGGCAAACCTTGCAGGTCGCCCGTTCAATTACACCGACCCCGAGTCGATGAAAGTCGTCGTGTTGATGACCGATGGCGAGCATGTTGCCCACAACCGCGTCACCGATAGCTATAAGACCGGCCCCTCGCCGATCTATAAAAGCAGCGGTGGGGATTATTCGGTGTATCAGGCCGCGCATGCCGGCAACAAATACTGGGTGCCGCATCTGGGGACCTGGTCAGCCACTCCCTACAATGGCGGTGTGCAGCAGAACTGGGAAACCGTTTGGACCAATCTGAAGGTCAGCTATGTCGCGTGGCAATTCTACGCCCGCGCTTTGGGCAGCACCAATACCGCGCGCAGCACGATCTACACCAATCAGATGAACGACATGGTGCAGACCTATGACTCGGTCAGCGGCATGGACGCCTCGCTGCAACAAAGCTGCGGACAGGCCAAGCAGAACAACGTGCTGGTCTATGGCATCGCGTTCGAGGCCCCGAGCAACGGCAAAGCGCAGATCCTGCAATGCTCCACCTCAGCGGCCCATTACTTCGACGCACAGAACGGGCCCGAGATTCAGGCTGCGTTCCGTACCATCGCCTCGAATCTGACCCAGTTGAAGTTGACGCAGTAACACAAGCGCCCCCGATCCCGGCATCGGGGGCACTCCTTTTCCGCATCGGTCAAAACCAATGCCCCAGTCATTCATCAGCCCCGATTCGCACCGTCCACTGCTTGGCTCTGTCCATTCGGCAATCGTAAAAGCCAATTTGGGTCATTCTATCTACGATTGTGTCGAATCTCCCTACGATTGCGCCAAACCACTCAACAATCCCCCCCATCGGCGCAGTTTGTCGCCGGAATCGTGGATTTCGCCACAAGCTGCCCACAATCTGAAACACCAAAGCCATAGTTTTGCCCAAGCCCACGCGCTTTATGCCGTTTCAAGGTGTGTTTCTATGCTTCGCCGCCCGGTGCCCCGCACCGCAAGCCGCGAGCCGGAGTTGGGGTATGTCCATGTTCAGAGCGAACGTTGGAAATCAGGGTTGTGGCCAAATCAAACCGCGCATTGCGGTGTTGAGACGTTTTTGGGTGGCGCAAGACGGATCGCTGACCATTCTGGCGCTCACCCTGTTCCTGCTGATGGTGATGATGGGAGGCCTCGCGGTCGACCTGATGCGCTATGAGCAAACCCGCACCACGCTGCAAAACACCCTCGACCGCGCCACGCTGGCCTCGGCTTCGCTGACCCAAACGCTGGACCCAAAGAACGTGGTGGCAGATTACTTCACCAAGGCGGGAATGGACAAATATCTCAAAGGCGTCACCGTGTCCGAGGGCATGAACTTCCGAAACGTCACCGCCGATGCCGCCGCCGCCACCGACCCCTATTTCCTGCATCTGATCGGTCAGGACAAGTTGGATGCTCTGGGCCATTCGATGGCCGAGCAACGCGTCACCAATGTCGAGATCATGCTGGTGCTCGACGTGTCGGGCTCGATGGCCTCCAACAGCAAGTTGGTCAATCTGAAGACCGCCGCCAATGAATTCGTCGACACCGTGCTGTCCAGCGATGCCGAGCATAAAATCTCGATCGGGCTGGTGCCATTCAACGGACAGGTCAACATCGGCCCCGACCTGCGCGCGAAATACACTGGCCTCACCGATGATCCGGGCGTGACCAACGTGCAATGCGTGGACATGCCCAGCACCGTCTACAATGCCACAGCACTACCGACCAATACAGTGATGTCGATGACCGCCCACGCCGACACCTATTCCACCACCAACCAGACCAATTCTTGGGTGGCTTACACCGACACCAACTATGCCATCGGATACCATGCCATCAACAACAACGGCAACGTCTGGTGCCCGCCGATTGCTGGCAACATCATCCGCCTACCCGCCGAGACGATCTCAACCCTTCAAGGGCAGATCAACGGTCTGACGGCGGTTGGGGCGACCTCAATCAATGCTGGGCTGAAATGGGGTCTGGCTTTGATGGACCCATCCGCCTCCACCATGTACACCCAGCTGATTGCCACAGGCAAAATGGCGGGCGATCTCAGCGGGCGTCCGTTCAGCTTCACCGATCCCGAGGCGATGAAGGTGATCGTGCTGATGACCGATGGTGAGCATTTCGCCGAAGAACGCGTCAACGGGGCCTACAAAAGCGGGCTGTCCGACATCTACAAAAGCAACAGCGACGGTAACTATTCAATCTATCATGCCAGCTTGGCCAGCAACAAATATTGGGTGCCGCATCTGAGCAAGTTCCAAGCTGTTCCGTGGACTAACTCGACCAACAGTGGCACCTACACCCAACAAACTTGGCCGCAGGTTTGGGGCGCGATGCGCCTCAGCTATGTCGCATGGCAGTTCTACGCCCGCGCCTTGGGCAGCACCACAACGGCGCGCAACACCGAATATACCAACCGGATGGGCCTCTTCCGCAGTAAAACCCTAACCACCACGATGGACAGCCAGTTGCAACAGATTTGCGGGCTGGCGAAAGGTCAGGGCGTGATCGTCTATGGCATCGCGTTTGAAGCGCCAACCAACGGCCAGACCCAGATCCGGAACTGTTCGACCTCGGCAGCGCACTACTTCAATGCCTCTGGCCTGCAAATCCGCACCGCCTTCCGTGCCATTGCCAGCAACATCAGCCAGTTGAGGTTGACGCAATGATCCGCTGGTTCAAACGCCTAAGCCATGCGTTTCGCCGCGAGGACGGCACCGCCGCGTTGGAATTCGTCCTCGCGGTACCGCTCTTGATCACCATCTTCATGGCCTCGTTTGAAAGTGGCCTGCTGATGATCCGCTCGATCATGCTGGAACAATCCGTCGATATGACGATGCGAGAGCTGCGCTTGGGCCATTACACCCTGCCCGACGCCGCACTGCTGAAAACCGAGATTTGCAAACGCACGGTGATCTTCAAGGATTGTCAGGCCAACATCACCATCGAGATGACCCGGATCAGCACCACAAGCTGGGCGCTGCCCACCACTGGCGTCGCTTGCATCGACCGCTCAGAAGATATCCAGCCTGTCACTGCGCTGCAAATCGGCCAGCAGAATGACATCATGCTGATTCGGGTCTGCGTTGTGCAGGACGCGCTGTTTCCCACCACCGGTATCGGCCTTGGCCTGCCGAAAGACGGTCACGGCGGCTATGGCGTGATTGCGACTTCGGCCTTTGTGACCGAACCGAGTTGAGGGGAACATCATGAAATCGCTCCGCAACATGTTCCGCCGTTTTGGCCGCGACGAAAGCGGCGTGCTGATGGCCGAGGCCATCATCGTGCTGCCCTTCATGCTCTGGTCCTACCTCGCGCTGTTCGTCTATTGGGATGCTTTCCGCTCGGTCAACACCGCGCAAAAGGCCGCCTACACCATTTCGGATATGATCTCGCGTGAGATGGTCACCCTGCCGACCAATTACGTCACCGGGATGCGCGATCTGATGCGCTACCTGATCGACGGCGATCAAACCGTGAAAATCCGCGTCACCGAGGTGACATGGTCGGCCGTCAACGCGCGGTTTGAGGTCGACTGGTCGCGCTCGCCCGATGGCGCCATGCTGCAACTGACCACCACGACCATCGCCTATTACGCCTACCGCATCCCCAAAATGGCCGATGGCGACCGCGTGATCATCGTCGAAACCGAGGTCAGCTATCACCCCGCCTTCGACGTCGGCATGAATGATGAAGTACTGAAGCAATTCGTAGTGACACGCCCGCGCTTCATCCCCAAGCTGTGCATGACGGGTGTAACCTGCTCCTGATCGTTACACCCGATCACCCCTGACATCCTCCGCAAATCCGCACATAAGACCTGTGCGTTCACGCCTTGCTGCAAATACGCACCGGACTTACCTTGGGGACAACGTAATCAAAGGAGCCTGCCATGTCCCTCCGCCCCGTTCTCAGCCAATCCACAGCCCAGCCGCATATCGAAGGCGCAGGCGTGCATCTGCACCGTGCCTTCGGCTTTGGCGATCCGACCCAATTCGACCCCTTCCTGCTGTTCGATGATTTCCGCGGCGAAACCCCGCGTGATTACATGGCGGGCTTTCCGTGGCACCCGCATCGCGGCATTGAAACCATCACCTATGTCCTTGCGGGCGCGGTTGAGCATGGCGACAGCCTTGGCAATCGCGGCACCCTCAAAGGCGGCGATGTGCAATGGATGACCGCAGGCTCCGGCATCCTGCATCAGGAAATGCCGAAAGGTAACGCCAAGGGCCAGATGCATGGCTTCCAACTGTGGGCCAACCTGCCCTCGAGTCTGAAGATGACCCCACCGCGCTACCAAGACGTGAAATCCAACGACATCCCGGAAATCATGGATGACGACGGCTCCATCGTGAAGGTGATCGTAGGCTCGTTCTGGGGCAAAACCGGCCCGGTCGATGGCATCGCCGCCGATCCGCAATACCTTGACGTCTATGTGCCGCCGGAAAGGAAAAAGACTTTCAAGATAGATACCCGCCGTCACGCCTTCGCCTATATCTTTGAAGGTGCCGGTAAATTCGCCGACAGTTCCAATCCGCGCGGCGTGCTGCTCGAAAAGGAATATAAGGGTGAGGAACTCAACATCCGCGATCTCTCCGGCAACCGCACGCTGATCGAGTTTGGCCGCGGCGACGAAATCACCGTGCAAGCTGGCCCAAACGGCATCCGCTTCCTGCTGGTGTCTGGCGCGCCGATCCAAGAGCCCGTCGCATGGCACGGCCCCATCGTGATGAATACCCAAGCCGAGTTGCAACAAGCCATGACCGAGTTGCGCAACGGCACCTTCATCAAACCTGCGCATTAAAGCGGTTTGCGTTTTATCTGACGCAAAGGGTATCAGAATTCGCGCAGGTCTTAGCGCGAATTCTGATTCAAGATAAACGCAAACCGCTCTAGCAGCTCAGCCTGCGCATTGAACCTGAACCAACCGCGCGTTATGCTCCCCGGCATGACGCGCGCCCTCCTCCTGATCCTCGCCCTCTCCGCCTGTGCCCAATTCCCTGAAGTGGATGCAGGCGCCCGCACCAATCTGCCCACACCCTCCCTGCTCCCCACCGATCAACTGATCGCTGGCACCAATCAGACAGGCCCCGCCGATCCGCTGGCTGGCCAAGCCGCACTCTTGAAAGCCCGCGCCGCAACCCTGCGCGCCGAAAGCCCCAGCCAATAACCTCACAACGCCCGCGTTGCGCAGCGCCACGCCATCGGCTAACACCCGGCGCAAGCAATCTGAAACGGAGTCCCCTCATGTCTGCCAAACCCCTGCGCATTGGTCTCGCTGGTCTTGGCACCGTGGGCATTGGTGTGGTGAAGATCGTGCAAGCGCACGCCGATCTGATCGCCAAACGCACTGGACGCGCCGTGCAGATCACCGCCGTCTCCGCCCGCGATAAATCCAAGAACCGCGATGCTGATCTGTCTGGTTATGCATGGGAAACCGATCCCGTGGCGCTGGCCCAACGCGCCGATATCGACGTGTTTGTCGAGGTGATGGGCGGCCACGAAGGCGCCGCCAAACTGGCAACCGAGGCAGCCATCGCCGCAGGCAAAGATGTGGTCACCGCCAACAAAGCCCTGCTCGCCCACCACGGCCAAGCCCTCGCCCTCGCGGCTGAGTCCGCAGGCCGCGTCATCCGCTTTGAAGCCGCCGTCGCAGGTGGTATCCCGGTGATCAAGGCGCTGACCGAAGGGTTGGCCGCCAACCAGATCAAACGCGTGATGGGCGTGATGAACGGCTCGTGCAACTACATCTTGACCCGGATGCAGAACGAAGGCCTGTCCTACGCCGAGGTCTTCGACGCCGCCCAACAGCTTGGCTATTTAGAGGCCGACCCAAACCTAGACGTTGGCGGCATCGACGCGGGCCATAAACTCAGCCTCCTCGCCGCTATCGCCTTCGGCACCCAAGTCAGCTTCGATGCGGTCGAACTCGAAGGCATCGGCGCGATCTCGATCGACGACATCAAACTCGCCGCCGACATGGGCTACCGCATCAAACTGTTGGGTGTGGCGCAAATGACCGGGCGAGGCCTCGAGCAACGCATGACCCCCTGCCTCGTGCCCGCCGACAGCCCACTGGGCCAGTTGCAAGGCGGCACCAACATGGTCGTCCTTGAAGGCGATTCTGTCGGCCAGATCGTGCTGCGCGGCCCCGGTGCAGGCATGGGCCCCACCGCCTCTGCCGTGATGTCCGACGTGCTCGACATCGCGCGCGGCCTCCGTCTGCCCACCTTCGGCCAGCCTGCCAGCACTTTGGCAAAACCACAGGCCGCGCAATCCGCGACACCCGCCAGCTACTACCTGCGCATGACCCTGCTCGACAAACCCGGCGCACTGGCGAAAATTGCCACCTGCCTCGGCGACGCCGGCGTCTCCATCGACCAGATGCGCCAATATGACCACGAAGGCGACAAAGCCACCGTGCTGATCGTCACTCACAAAGCCACCCGCGCCGACATCGACCACGCCACCGGGCGCTTTGCCGCCACGGGTGTCATGGTCGGCGCCTCCGTCGCGTTGCGCATCGAGGAAGTCTGACCGCGATTCGCAAAGGCTAGATTAACGCTGGCTTCCTCCGACCCGCGTCAGCACGGGGAAAGCACAGCGAGAATACGCCGCAAAACCTTGCAACTCGGCAGATTACCTCAGCGTCCTCAAACTGTTAGCGCCACCATCCTTGCCGCCTACGCCGCCCCCGGCTAGACGAGGGAAAACCCCATTTTCCCGCAAGGATATCTCATGGCCGACGTCACCGAATTCCAAGACCGCCTGCTTTCCCTCGGCCTCGCCCGCGTCTCCGAGGCGGCAGCTTTGGCCTCCGCCAAGCTGATCGGGCGCGGCGATGAGAAAGCGGCGGATCAGGCGGCGGTCAACGCCATGCGCGACCAGTTGAATTTGCTGGATATTGCTGGCGTCGTGGTGATCGGCGAAGGCGAACGCGACGAGGCCCCGATGCTCTATATAGGTGAAGAAGTCGGCACCGGAAACGGTCCGGCGGTGGACATCGCGCTCGATCCGCTGGAAGGCACCACGCTGACCGCCAAAGATATGCCCAACGCCCTCACCGTGATCGCGATGGCCCCGCGCGGCACCCTGCTGCACGCCCCCGATGTCTACATGGAAAAACTCGCCATCGGCCCCGGCTACGCCCCCGACACCGTCACCCTCGACATGCCGCCCGCTGCCCGCGTCCGCGCCCTCGCCCGCGCCAAGGGTGTGGCCGCGGATGAGATCACCGTCTGCATCTTGGAGCGCCCCCGGCATGAGGCGTTGATCGCCGAAGTCCGCTCCACCGGGGCCGCCATCCGCCTGATCACCGATGGCGACGTCGCAGGCGTTATCCATTGCGCAGAAAGCGAAATCACCGGGATTGATATGTATATGGGCTCCGGCGGCGCACCCGAAGGCGTGCTGGCAGCATCGGCGCTGAAATGCATGGGCGGCCAGATCTACGGCAAGCTGCTCTTCCGCAATGACGATGAAAAGGCCCGCGCCTACAAGGCAGGCATCACCGATCTGAACCGCATTTACACCCGCGATGAGATGGTCACCGCCGACGTGATCTTCGCGGCCACTGGCGTCACCCAAGGCTCGATCCTGCAAGGCATCAAGATCGAACCGGGATGGGTGACGACCGAGACGATCCTGATGCGCTCGAAAACCGGATCAGTGCGCCGGATGTTGTACAAAAGCCCAATGAAATAAGGGCACAACCGATTTCCGATACGGAAATCGTGCCGGAATTTCTCAAATTCCGCCTTGCTCCGCGCCGCTCTGTCAGGCACACCCAAACCATGACAGAGCGCGCCTTTCTCTCGGTTGACCATTCGCTGACCC
This sequence comes from Cypionkella psychrotolerans, assembly GCF_001294535.1. Taxonomy (GTDB): domain Bacteria; phylum Pseudomonadota; class Alphaproteobacteria; order Rhodobacterales; family Rhodobacteraceae; genus Cypionkella; species Cypionkella psychrotolerans. Next base: position 96,748 of record NZ_LGIC01000083.1, read on the forward strand.
AGCGCCGCTGGATCGGCCCCGGCGATGAGGCCGAGCGTCTGGCCGAGGCGATGGCGCAACTCACCCGCCTGCCTCTCGCCCTCTGCGCCACCCTTGTCGCGCGCGGCGTCACGCCGCAAGACGCCCCGGCCTTTCTCGCCCCGCAACTGCGCGATCTGCTGCCAGATCCGCTGAAACTGCGCGATATGGCCAAGGCCGCCGCCCGCTTCCTATACGCCCTGAAAACCCGCCAACACATTGCAATCTTTGCCGATTATGATGTCGATGGCGGCTCCTCCGCCGCCCTTCTCATCATCTGGCTGCGCGCGATGGGTGCTACAGCCACCCTCTACATCCCCGACCGTATTGACGAAGGCTACGGCCCCAACGTGCCCGCCATGGCCGAACTGGGTAGCAAACACGACCTGATCCTCTGCATCGATTGTGGCACCCTCAGCTTTGATCCCATCGCCGCCGCCAAATGTGACGTGGTGGTCTTAGATCACCACCTCGGCGCAGAAACCCTCCCCCCCGCCTTCGCCGTGGTAAACCCCAACCGTCAGGATGAGGACGGCGACCTCGGCCACCTGTGCGCTGCCTCCGTGGTGTTCCTGATGCTGGTCGAGGCCAACCGCCAACTGCGCGCCGACGGCAGCCAAGGCCCCGATCTGATGGCGCTGCTTGATCTCGTCGCCCTCGCCACCGTCGCCGATGTCGCCCCGCTGATCGGCGTCAACCGCGCCTTCGTGCGCCAAGGCCTCAAGGTGATGGCCCGCCGCGAACGTGTAGGCCTGCGCGCCCTCGCCGATATCGCCCGCATGGACCAAGCCCCCACCCCATACGCGCTTGGCTTCCTGCTCGGCCCCCGCGTCAACGCGGGCGGCCGCATTGGCCAAGCCGACCTTGGCGCGCGTCTGCTGTCCACAGATAGCCCAACCGAGGCAACCGCCTTGGCCGAAAAACTTGACCTCTTGAATACCGAGCGCCGCGATATCGAGGCCCGGGTGCGAGAAGAAGCCCTCTCGCAAGCCGAAATGCGCGGCTTGGACGGCCCCTTGGTCTGGGCCGCAGGCGACGGCTGGCACCCCGGCGTCGTTGGCATCGTCGCGGCCCGGCTGAAAGAAGCCAGTCATCGCCCCGCCGTGGTGATCGGTTTTGATGGCAACGAAGGCAAAGGTTCCGCCCGCTCCGTCACCGGCGTCGATCTCGGCGCGGCGATTCATCGTCTGACCACCGAAGGTCTGCTGCTGAAAGGCGGCGGTCACAAAATGGCCGCAGGTCTGACGGTGGCGCGCGATAAACTCGAAGCCGCGATGGAACGCCTTTCCGAACTGCTCGCCAAACAAGGCGCAGGCGCGGGCGGGCGCGAGGATCTGCGCATTGACAGCCTGCTGATGCCAACCGCCGCAACCCCGGGATTTGTCGAACAGATTGAGTCCGCAGGCCCGTTCGGAGCCTCCGCCCCAGCCCCGCGCTTTGCCTTCGCCGACACCAATGTCACCACCCGCCGCATCGGCGAAAAACACCTGAAAATCAGCTTCGGCGACAGCATGGGTGCCCGCCTCGAAGGCATTGCGTTTGGGGCTTTTGACACCGACCTCGGCCCCGCGTTGGAAAACCCCGGCCACCAACGCTTTCACTTGGCCGGACGGCTAGAGCTGAACACATGGGGCGGTCGCACAAAGGTGCAATTTCGCCTGGAGGATGCGGCAAAAGCATGATTTTTCCTCTTGCGAAGCGCCAAATCTGCCCTTAAACACCGCCGCACCACAGTGGCCCGTTCGTCTATCGGTTAGGACACCAGATTTTCATTCTGGTAAGAGGGGTTCGACTCCCCTACGGGCTGCCACTTCTCCCAATACCCTGACATCGCTGAATAATTTCAGCCCCCTTGCGCCGCGCGACAGCCCGGCTATTCTGCCCACAATCTTTCCTTGTTGGATGCAGACCGTGTTGACCAAATCTTTGACCGCAATGCTTTTTTCACTGACTTTAACCGCCCCCGCCTTGGCAGCCACCTGCAGCAACACCTCATCAGGGTTTGACGCGTGGAAGGTCGATATGGCGCAAGAGGCCAAAGCCGAGGGCGTCGGCGAAGCCGGCCGAGCGGCGCTGATGGGCGCAAGCTATTCCAAAGCCACCATCGCGGCGGATCGCAACCAGAAAAGCTTCAAATACACCCTACAAAAATTCCTGTCCGTGCGCGGCGCCGATGCGATCATTTCGCAGGGCCGCGCACGCGAAAAGAAGAATCCCGACTTCTATGCAGGGCTTGAGGCGCAATATGGTGTGCCCGCAGGCGTCTTGCTCGCCATCCACGGGATGGAAACCGGCTTTGGCAATTTCATGGGTGACACCAATGTCGTCTCGGCCATCGCCACCCTGACCTTCGACTGCCGCCGCACAGATTTCTTCCGCCCGCATCTGATCGGCGCGCTGCTGCTGGTCGATCAAGGCTCGATCAGCGCCAAATCTGTCGGCGCAAAGCATGGCGAGCTCGGCCACACCCAGTTCCTGCCCGGCAATGCGCTGCAATATGGTCAGGACGGCAACGGCGATGGCCGGATTGATCTGACCAACCTCACCGACGCGCTCTCCACCACCGCAAACTACCTGCGCCAGAAGGGCTGGCAACCTGGGCTGGGCTATCAGGAAGGCGAGCCGAACTTCGCGGTGATCAAAGAATGGAACGCCGCCAAGGTGTACCAGCAGGCCATCGCGCTGATGGGCGCAAAAATCGACCGATAAATCGGTTTTTCCCCCTTGAACCCCGCGCGCCAACCGCTTAGGAACCGCCGCAGTGGCCCGTTCGTCTATCGGTTAGGACACCAGATTTTCATTCTGGTAAGAGGGGTTCGACTCCCCTACGGGCTGCCACTTCCCTTAATTTATGAATGAAACCCATCGCTTGGGCTTCACCGTTAAGTTAAGCATCTTCCTTCCAAAACCGCAGCAATCGCACTAGTCTTCACTGAATTCCCCAGCGAAAGCGCGCCAATGGATCGGCTGATCAGCGAGCGGATGTTCGTCACCGTGCTGGAAACCGGCAGTTTTGCCGCCGCAGCACAGCGCTTGGGCACCAGTTCCGGCCAAGCCTCCAAGCTGGTCTCAAAGCTTGAAGCCGAGCTTGGCGTGCGGCTGTTGCACCGCACCACCCGCGCGCTGGCCGCGACCGAAGCCGGACAGGCCTATTTCGACCGTCTGCGCAGCCTGCTCGATGAATTTGACGCGCTCGATACCGAAACCCGCAACGCCGCCCTGTTGCCACGCGGGAAGATCCGGCTCAGCGCGCCCCTAAGCTTTGGCACCATCCGGCTGCCCCCCGCCTTGCCGATTTTGCCAAAGCCTATCCCGAGATTGCGCTGGATGTGCATTTCTCAGACCGCCTTGTGAACCTTGTCGATGAGGGGTTCGATATGGCGGTGCGGGTCGGTAAACCCGGCGACACCACACTGATCGCGCGCAAACTGTGCAACTCGCAACTGATCGTGGCGGCCTCCCCAGCCTATCTTGTCGCACGGGGTGTTCCGCAAACACCGCAAGATTTGGCCGGGCATGACTGTCTGATCGACACTAATTACCGCGACCCGCTGCGTTGGACTTTTGCGCAAAATCAACGTGTTGCCGTCATGGGACGGCTGACGTTTTCCAACGCTTCCGCCTGTATGATCGCCGCCGAATCCGGGCTTGGCATCGCCTCATCCCCCGATTTTGTTCTGGCCGATAGCCTTGCCAGTGGCCGCCTCGTCCGCCTGCTGGCCGCTTATGAAGAACCGCCGATGGGGGTGTTTGCGCTGTATCCCTCTGGTCGGCATCTGGCGCTGAAGATGCGGGTGCTGATTGATTTTCTGGTGCAACATCTGCCGCACCCCAGCACACCCCTTCCAAATCGGACGGAATGATCTTCCATTTGGCAAGATTATCAATCCAATCGGAAAGAGCCATATTGCGCTCATCAATCCAAACCCAAAGGATAACCGCAATGACCGCCCTACCTTCCCAATCCACCAGCCAGACCGACCTCGCCGCCCTGATCCTGCGCCTCGCCCTCGGCGGCCTGTTCCTCGCCCATGCTGGCCTGAAAATCTTCGTCTTCACCCCCGCTGGCACCGCTGGCTTCTTCCAAAGCATCGGCCTGCCCGGCCCGCTCGCTTATCTGATCATCGCCGTTGAAGTGCTCGGCGGCCTCGCCTTGATCGCCGGATACCGCACCCGCATCGTCTCTCTCGCCCTGATTCCTGTGCTGCTCGGGGCCATCGTCACCGTGCATTTCGCCGCTGGTTTCTTCTTCACCAACGAGAACGGTGGCTGGGAATATCCCGCATTCTGGATCATCGCCCTTGTGGTGCAATCCCTGCTCGGCGACGGTGCCGCATCGCTTGGTCGCCGCGGCTAACCCCAAAACTTTCGGAGAACCGACATGTCCACTGCATCTGCACCCTTGGAAATCGGCCGCGTCGCCTTGACGGTGAATGACATCGGGCGTGTCGGTTCGTTTTACAAACAAGCACTTGGCTTGACTGAACTTAGCAATGATGGCGAAACCCTGCGCCTTGGCGCGGGCAACACCCCCCTGCTGGAACTGCGCGCCGACAAAACCGCCCGCCGCCGCAGCCCCAAAGAAGCCGGCCTGTTTCACACCGCTTTCCTGCTGCCCAGCCGTGCCGATCTTGGCGCATGGCTGCTGCACGCTTCTGACAGCCAACTGCCGCTGGAGGGTGCCTCCGACCACCTCGTCAGCGAAGCGATTTATCTGTCAGACCCCGAGGGCAACGGCATTGAGGTCTATATCGACCGTCCGCGCTCTGCATGGAAAACCCAAAACGGCCAGATCCAAATGGCCACCAACGGCCTTGATCTGAACAACCTCGCCGCCGCCGCCAAAGCCCCGTTCACCGAAAGTCCCGAGGGCACCGTGATCGGCCACGTCCATCTGCAAACCGGATCGGTCCCCGAGGCGGAAGCCTTCTACAACGGCGATCTTGGCTTTGCGATCACCACGCATTACCCTGGCGCCGCCTTCTACGGCGCAGGCGGATACCACCACCACATCGCCACCAACACTTGGAACAGCCGGGGGGCCGGCAAGCGCAATTTCCCCTCGACGGGCCTCGCCGATCTGGAAATCCTCGCCGATGCCGAACCCCTCTCCGCGCTGCGCGCCAAACTGCCCGCCGCCCTGGCCGACCCATGGGGCACCCCGATCACCCTGTCACCAAAGGCGGTGTAAGATGCTGGTCGATGGAAAATGGCAGGAAAACTGGCAGCCCGTGCAGGCCAAGGATGCCGAAGGCGGCTTCGTGCGCCAACAATCGACGTTCCGCAACTGGATCACCCCGGATGGTTCCTCCGGCTTCAAGGCCGAGGCCGGGCGCTATCACCTCTACGTCGCGCTGATCTGCCCTTGGGCGTCACGCACTTTGATAGCGCGCAAACTCAAAGGCTTAGAGTCGGCGATCACCGTGTCCGTGGTCGAACCCACCCTCACCGATCAAGGCTGGCGCTTCGGCACCTACCCCGGCAGCACCGCCGATCATCTCCACAACGCCACCTATATGCACGAAGTTTACACCCGCGCCGATGCCCATGTCTCGGGCCGCGCCACCGTCCCGGTGCTGTGGGACAAACACACCGACACGCTGGTCAACAACGAATCCGCCGACATTCTGCGGATGCTCAACTCCGGCTTCGGCAGCCTTGCCACTGGCCCCGACCTTTACCCCGAGGCCCTACGATCTGAGATCGACGCGCTGAACGATCAGATCTACCCGGCTCTGAACAACGGCGTCTACCGCGCCGGATTTGCTACCACACAGGCCGCCTACGAAGCCGCCTTCGCGGACGTATTCGCCACGCTCGACAGCCTAGAGGCACGCTTGTCCGACAATCGCCCCTATCTGCACGGCGCGCCATTCACCGAAACTGACATTCGCGCCTTCGTCAGCCTGATCCGCTTTGACGCCGCCTACCACGGCTTGTTCAAAACCAACCTGAAACGCATCGCCGACTACCCGCACCTGCAAGCCTATATGCTGCGCATCCTGGCCCTACCCGGCGTCCGCGACACCGTCAGCATCGAACATATCAAACGCGGCTACTACTCGATCAAAACCCTGAACCCGCTGGGTCTTGTCCCGGTTGGACCCCTGCTGCCTTGGGACAAAGCATGAGCAAGCTGTTGATCATGCTGCATGGTGTCGGCAGCAACGGCGCGGATCTGGCCCCGATCGGCCAACACATCGCGCAAAATATCGGTGCGGAATACGCCAGCCCTGACGCCCCACACCGCTTTGACCAAGGTGGGCCGGGCCGCCAGTGGTTCTCGATCACCGACGTTACCGGAGCCAATCGCCCCAACCGAGTCGCCGAAGCCCGCGCCAGTTTCAACGCGACGCTCAGTGCCCTCATCGAAACCCATGGCCTGCAAAACCAACTCCACAACGTCGCCCTGATCGGCTTCTCGCAAGGCTCGATCATGGCGCTGGATGCCGTCGCCTCCGGCCGCTGGCCCGTTGGCGCAGTCGTCGCCTTCTCGCTGCGCCTCGCCAGCCCAACGCCGCTGACGCCAGCGTTAAAAACCCCGGTTCTGCTGATCCACGGTACTACCGATCCGGTGATGCCGATCACCGAGGCCACCACAGCCGAAGCCGCCCTGACCGCAGCGGGCGTGCAGACCACTCTCCATCTGCTGCCCGGCGTCGGTCACACCATCACCCCCGCGGGCGTGGCATTGGCCGAAACCTTCCTGCGCACGCGCCTCAATTAACGGCGCTGCGTATCCACCGGATAGGCAGTACCATACTTCATCCGCTCCATCACGAAATGCGAGGTGAAATTCTTGATCGCCACCGCATCGGTGAGGCGCTTGTAGAGCCCGTCAAAATCCGCCGTATCGCCGACCGAGACCCGCAGCAGATAATCCATCTCTCCGGCCATCCGGTAGACTTCCATGATCTCAGGAATCGCCTCGGTCGCCTTCATAAAGGCATCGCGCCACTCGGCGGAATGATCCACCGCTTCGACCTCGACAAACACCGTCAGGCCAAAGCCAAGCCGCGCCGGGTCCACCATTGCCACCCGTCCGGTGACAATGCCAGTGGCCTCAAGCCGTTGAATCCGCTTCCAGCATGGCGTCTGTGATAGCCCCACCCGGTCGGCAATCTGCGCCACCGGCAGCGTCGCATCGCGCATCAACTCGGCGATAATCTTGCGATCAATCTGATCAAGTTCGGCCATAGCCGTTCCCCTTCTGGTTCTGCACCTAGGATGAGGCAAAAATTCTAAATGTCTACCATCTTTATCGTGATATATTTCAAAAGTACGATAAACTATTGTTTTAAAACAATTATATCTACGAAAACCATCTCTTCATCCCCTCAACCCATTGAGAATAAAGCAGGGAGAATTTTCTTCTAAAATCACGACAAAAAAGAGCGTTATTTTTCCGTTGCTAAACTCGACTAACTCTGTCGTTATTAAGGGTATCGACACACTCGACCCTACCCAACTAATCCAGAGGGAGACCACCATGTTCGCAGCACCCCAATCAGACTTCAGCCATGCGGCGCCGATGTCCTGCGCCTATCAGGTTTCTCTGATCGACCGCCGCACCGGACGCGCCCACCGCGTCTCGGGCAGCCCGCTGGTCCGCTTCACCCGCGATCCGCAAGCTGCGGTGCAAGAATTGCTCGACGGCCGCGATGCCCGCCTGTGGGAAACCCGCGTCGAGCCCTTGGACCCCTACGCAAGATGACCGCCCCCATTCTCGGGTTCATCCCCGCCCTTCCTTTCCCGGCGAAACGCCATCCCATCCCGCAGGAGAAACCAATGCTCACCACCATCACCGTTGCAGGGACCGTGACGGCCCAAGGCACCCTCACCCAGCGCCATGCAGATGGCCGCGTCACCATCACCACCGGCGAGCGCGACTTCGTTGGCTTCCCAGTGCGCGAAAACTGGCTCGGCAAGGCTGCCCTTATTGCACTTTCGGCGCTCTATCTCAGCTTTTCGGCAGCGCAAGAAGTCCACGCCGAAACCCTGCTGAACGTCAGCTACGACCCAACGCGCGAACTTTACAAAGACCTGAACGCAGCCTTCATCGAAAGCTACACCGCCGCAGGCAACCCGGCTCCGACGATTGAGGCCAGCCACGGCGGTTCGGGCGCACAAGCCCGCGCGGTGATCGAAGGTCTGGATGCCCAGGTCGTCACACTGGCCCTCGCCGCCGACATCGACAAGATCGCCAAGGAAGGCAAACTGCCCGCCGATTGGCAGTCGAAACTGCCGCACAATTCCTCACCCTATACCTCGACCATCGTGTTCCTCGTCCGTGAAGGCAACCCGAAGGGCATCAAAGACTGGGGCGATCTGGTGAAAGATGGCGTTGAAGTCATCACCCCGAACCCGAAAACGAGCGGAGGCGCGCGCTGGAACTACCTCGCCGCTTGGGCTTGGGCAGAAAAGAACGGCCAAGACCCGCAAGCCTTTGTCAAAACCCTGCTGGAGCATGTGCCAGTGCTGGACAAAGGTGCACGCGACGCCACCACCACGTTCGCCCAGCGCGGCATCGGTGATGTGCTGCTGGCTTGGGAGAACGAGGCCTACTTGGCTGAAAAAGAGCTTGGCGACGATCAGTTTGATATCGTCGTGCCCTCGCTCTCGATCCTCGCCGAACCGCCCGTCGCCTTGGTTGAGGCCAACATTCACAACGACGATCAGCGCAAACTGGCCAAGGCTTACCTGAACTTCCTCTACACCCCCGAAGCCCAAGCCATCATCTTCAAAGACTACTACCGTGGCTGGGATACCTCGAAAGCCGATCCGGCTGACGTTGCCCGCTTCCCGAAACTCGAATTGGTAGATATTTCCCACTTTGGCGGCTGGGCCGAGGCACAGAAAACCCACTTCGCCGACGGCGGCACCTTCGATCAAATCTACACCGCGAAGTAACGCCCCATGAGCAGACCGCTGATCAACAGATCCCCGCTTCCCGGCATGGCCCTTAGTGCCGGGATCACCCTCACCCTGCTGTCTCTGGTGGTCTTGCTGCCAATCGGCGCCCTTCTCTTGAAGGGCGCCACTGCCGGTTTTCCTGCCCTCTGGACCGAGGTGAACACCCCCCGCATCTGGGGCGCATTGTTCCTGTCGTTCCGGCTATCCTTCATCGCCGCCCTGATCAACCTAGTCTTCGGTGTCGCCCTCGCCTGGGTCTTGGTGCGCTACCGCTTCCCCGGCCGCCGCCTGCTCGACGCCGCCGTTGACCTCCCCTTCGCGCTACCCACCGCCGTCGCAGGCATCGCTTTGACCGCCCTATATGCCCCCAACGGCGCGTTTGGCTCCATTGCCCGCGACCTCGGCTTCAAGATCGCCTATACCCAATGGGGCATCCTGATCGCCCTCATCTTCGTCGGCCTGCCTTTTGTGACCCGCACCGTGCAACCCGTCGTCGAAGAAATCGAGCGTGAGGTAGAAGAAGCGTCCGCCACCCTCGGCGCCACCCGCGCCTACACCCTGCGCCGCGTCGTCCTTCCCATGCTGGCCCCCGCGGCAATGACAGGCTTTGCCCTCTCGCTCGCCCGTGCGGTTGGCGAATATGGCTCGGTAATCTTCATCGCGGGCAACATCCCCCTGAAAACCGAGATCGCGCCCTTGCTGATCGTCATCAAACTGGAAGAATTCAACTATGTCGGTGCCACCGCCATCGGCATCGCCATGCTGGTGATTTCCTTCGCAATGCTTTTGCTGATCAACGCCATCCAAGTTCTCAGCCGCCGGAGGATTGGCTATGTCTGACACCCCCACCCACCACTGGCCGAAACCCACAGGTTCGCAAGCGCATCGCCCGGTCACCACCGAATTCCCCGGCTTCCGGTTCGGCCTGATCGCGGTCGTCGTGCTATTCCTCGCGCTTTTGCTGTTCGCCCCCCTCGTCGCCGTCTTCGCCGAGGCCCTCTCGAAAGGTGCCATCGAAGCCGTCAAATCCCTCGCCAACCCCGAGGCGTCTTCTGCAATCAAACTCACCCTCATCGTCGCCGCCGTCGCGGTCCCCCTTAACGCCGTCTTCGGCATCGCAGCGGCATGGTTCATCACCAAATACGACTTTCGCGGCAAAGCCTTGCTGATCACCCTCATCGACCTGCCATTCTCGGTTTCTCCGGTCGTCGCGGGCCTCTGCTTGGTGCTTACCTTCGGCGCAAACACCGCTGTTGGCGGCTGGATGGTCGCCCATGGCTACCCCATCGTCTTCGCCCTGCCCTCGATCATCCTCGCCTCGATGTTCGTGACCTTCCCTTTTGTTGCACGCGAGTTGATCCCGGTGATGATCGAACAAGGCAAGGCCGAGGAGGAAGCCGCCCTCACCCTCGGAGCCTCCGGCTGGCGCATCTTCTTCACCGTCACTTTGCCCAACATCCGCTGGGCGCTGCTCTACGGCGTGCTGCTTTGCAACGCCCGCGCCATGGGTGAGTTCGGCGCAGTCGCAGTGGTCTCGGGCAAAATCCGCGGCCAAACCGCCACCATGCCGATCACCATTGAGATGCTGTACAACGAATATCTCTCGGTCTCTGCCTTCAGCCTCGCCGCCGTACTTGCACTATTGGCGCTGCTGACCCTCACCCTGAAAACCCTGCTGGAATGGCGCTTTGCCGATCAGCTTGCCGCCGCACACCGTCCCTGAAAGGCCAAACCATGCAAATCGAAATTGATCAGATTTCCAAAGAGTTCGGCGCGACGGCAGCCCTGCACCCCGTCTCGCTGTCGATCCCCTCGGGCGCTTTGGTGGCGCTGCTCGGCCCCTCGGGGTCCGGCAAAACCACCCTGCTGCGCATCCTCGGCGGCCTCGAATTCCCGACCGCAGGCCGGGTTCTGTTCGACGCCTCGGACGCCACCAACCTCACAGTGCAAGACCGCCGCGCAGGCTTTGTGTTCCAATCCTACGCTTTGTTCCGCCACATGACAGTATTCGAGAACATCGCCTACGGCTTGCGTGCCCGCCCCCGCGCCGGGCGACCCGCCAAGGCCGAAATCGCCCGCCGCGTCACCAAACTGCTGGAGCTGATCCAACTGCCCGACATCGGCGCACGCTATCCCAGCCAGCTTTCCGGCGGTCAATGCCAACGCGTCGCCCTCGCCCGCGCGCTTGCCATCGAGCCCCGGATGCTGCTGCTCGACGAGCCCTTCGGCGCATTAGACGCCCGCGTGCGCAAAGAACTCCGCGCGGGCCTGCGCGAGATTCACGACACCACCGGGTTGACCACAATCTTCGTCACCCATGACCAAGACGAAGCAATGGAACTCGCCGATCTGGTCGTCGTGATGTCGATGGGCCGGATTGAACAAATAGGCCGCCCGCAAGACATCCGCGCCCGCCCCGCCACGGCTTTCGTGAAAGAATTTCTGGCAGTCTGACCGCCAGAAGCCTCAAGCCGACAGTAAATCATCCCCTGTCGGCTGATAAAACTGCGCCTGCGCCCGCCCTGCCCGCTTTGAGGCATAAAGCGCCGCATCGGCATCGCTCAGCATCCGCTCGGCCTCGGGCGGATCATATAGTGTCGAAATCGTCAACCCAATCGAGGCCGAAATCCGGCATGGAGATCCTTCAAAATCAATCGGTTGCGTCAAGCGTTCAATGATCCGCCGCGCAATCTGCTTCAAGCGCACCGAGTCCGACAGCCCCGGCAGCAGCACGACAAATTCATCGCCGCCCACCCGTGCCACCATGTCCGACGCCCGTGTTTCCACCACCAGCGCTTTCGCCACCTCGCGCAGCACCTCATCCCCCGCTGCATGTCCCAGGCTGTCGTTGACCTGTTTGAAGTAATCCAGATCAATATGCATCAAGCCAAACGCCACGCCCTGCCCGATCAGCGCGGGCAGCGACACTTCCAGCGCCCGCCGGTTGCGCAAGCCCGTCAGCGTGTCGGTCAGCGCCTGTTCCTCCGCCGTCGCCTTCGCGCCCAAAAGGCTCAGGTTCAGCCGCCGCAACTCGGTCATCACCGCCTGCTTGACCTCGACCAGATACAGCATTTCCACCGCCATATCGGTCGCGGCAAAATCCGCATCGGTCAGCGCATGTTGCCGCACCGCCTCAATCAACCGGATGCCAAACGACAGATTCAGCAGCATCCCGCCATCACTCGTTGGCATCGCCAGCCCACGAAACGTATCGCCCTTGCCGCGCAGATCGACATGCAACCGCACCCCGGCCCGCGCCCGCAGATCCTCCATCGAGGTGATCCCGGCAGGTCGGCGCACCGAAAACACTTTCAGAAACCCCACCCCCAACGGCAGCGGCCCCTCAATCAGCTTGACCAAGGTCGGCCCTATCGAGTTGATTTTGCCCGCCGCGTTCAGCCCAACATGCATCAGCATCATTCGCGACAGCGCCGCCTTGTTTAACGCAACCCCCGGCATCACCTAAGCCTCCGGCATGGCGAGTTCAAACCGCCGCCCCTCGGCAAAAGCATGGTCAAGCAGATGCACCGCCACCACCTCACGCCCCGCCTCAACGCCCACATGATCCAACACCACCAGCGCGCCATAATCATCCGCCATCGCCCGCAAAAGCCCCACCGTCACATGCCCCACGCCCTCAATCAGCCGCGAGACATGCAGCAAAAACCGCCCCTCGCCCTGATCCATCAGGGTGAATTCCGGCACCTCCAGGTCGGGCAGACCCAAGCGGCCGTGTTCCGGCAAATCTTCCATCGAGTGCAGGAAATCCTGAAAACTCACCCCGCCAAAGCGCAACAGCCGGCGCAGCGCCTCAAGATTGGGATGCGACACCAGATAAGTGCCCAAATCCTCTAACACCGTCTCACGGGGCCGCTGCAAATGTCGGGCGGCGGCGTCAATCACGCTTTCGGTCAGCGCCGTGTCATAGATCAGCAGCGGTTCAAAATTGTCAAAGCCGAGCCCCGCCATGCGCGCAATCGCAGACCAGCTGGCCGCCCCATAGGTGTCGCGCAGAAAACACTGGATCGAGCGGTTGATCAGGCCGTGCATCGGGATACTCGCAAATGATTCTCCCCGACTGTAAGCGCAGGGCATTAATAATTGCCAAATGCCCGAAGGCTTGCGCCGAGCTTCCCCGATTTGCCACCCCGGCACAAGCACACGCCAAAAACGCAAAACGGCCCGCGCGGAAATCCGCACAGGCCCATCCTAACCCCTTACCAGCAATCAGAAATCGGTCGGTGCGCCACCCTCTTGCTTGCGCTTGGCCACAAACTGCCGCAGCGCTTCCTGATCATTGCCGTTCATCTCGGGTGCTTCAAATTCCGCGATGATCTGTTTGTAGATCCGATGCGCGCGCTCCACCGTCCAGATCGAACCATCCTGCTGCCACGCTTCATAATTCCGCCAATCCGACACGATCGGCGCATAAAACGCCGTGGCGTAGCGGTCTTGCGTGTGCTGGCAACCAAAGTAATGCCCGCCGGGGCCAACCGCCTTGATCGCGTCAAACGCCAGATCATCCGGCGTCACCGCCACCACCGCATCCTCAAAATAGCGCTGGATCATCTGCAACACTTCACAGTCCATGATGAACTTCTCGGGACTTGCGATCAGCCCGCCCTCCAACCAACCCGCCGCGTGATAGACCATGTTGGTGCGGCTTTGCACCGCCGCCCACAGGCTGTTGGAGGTTTCCCACATCGCCTGCCCATCCGGCACGTTGGCCGCACAGGTGCCAGACGAGCGCAGCGGAAGCCCATAAAACCGCACCAACTGCCCGGTCATCTGCGTCGCGCGCATATATTCCGGCGTACCAAACGCCGGCGCCCCCGATTTCATATCGACGTTCGAGGTGAACGTCCCCAACGCCACCGGGCAGCCCGGATTGATATATTGCAGCAAGGCCACCCCGGCCAAACCTTCCGCCAAAGACAGCGACACCGCCCCCGACATGGTGACAGGTGCCATCGCCCCCGCCAAGGTAAACGGCGTGATCACAACGGGTTGCCCGCGTTTGGCCAACCGCATCGCGCCATCCAGCATCGGATAATCATGCTGCAACGGCGAGACCGAGTTGATGTTGGTATACATCCGCGGCTTGGCGTCGAATTCGTCGTGCGAAAGACCGCCCGCGATGCGGACCATCTCCATCACATCCTCAACCCGCTCGGCTCCCAGCGAATAAGCGTGCACCACCTTATCGGTCAGCGTCAGCTTTTCATACAAACAGTCCAGATGCCGCACCGAGGCATGAATATCCACCGGCTCCACCGGATAGCCGCCCGCGACATGGATGCAGTTGAAATACTGCGTCAGTTTCATGAATTCCTTGAACGTCTCAAAGTCGCCAGTCCGCTTGCCACGCTCCAGATCCCAGGCATTGGGCGGAGAAGACACATTCACAAACAGCATATGCTTGCCGCCCATGATCAGCTCACGCTCCGGATTACGCGGCGTGATGGTGAAGCTTTCCGGCGCATGCGAAAGCATCTCCATGACGAAATCTTCGTCCATCTTGACGTTGGTGCCATTCACCACGCAGCCAGCCTGCTTGAGATAAGCCACCGCTTCCGGGTTCAGAAACTCGATGCCGATTTCCTTCAAAATCCGCATCGTCGCTTTATGCACCGCCTGCACACCATCGGCGTCCAACGGCTCAATCGGGCGATCATTATTCACCGGAATCCGCCACGGCATCTGGTCAATCACCGCCGAGCCCGCCCGGCTTTTGTTGCCCGCCCGACCCCCGGCACGAATGCGTTTGCGGCTTGCGTCATCGCTCATCTGGCGTCTCCATTCCTGCAACCACAACCGTGGCCGCTGCTGGTGCCTAAGATGAACGAAACGCAGTGCCTTAGCGCACCACGTTCCCGACGTAAATGTGTCGTTTTTATCCGGCGCCTCGGTTAGACCGCCGCCAAAGCGTCAATCCAAGCCGCCAATTCGCTGATATCGGTCAAAACCACGTCGGCATGGGCCTCCAGATCGGCGCGCAGAGCTATCCCGGTCAACACGGCAACTGCATGCATCCCCGCCGCACGGCCCGCATCCAGATCATGCAAACTATCGCCCACCATGGCAACCCGCCCCGGCGTCAAACCGCATTGATCGACAAACGCCAGCAACTGCCCCGGCGCGGGCTTGCCGCCAAAGCCGGAATCACATCCCACCACGAAATCGAACAACTCCAACACCCCGGCCCCGGCCAAATGCCGCCGCGCAGGCAGCTCGGTGTCATTGGTCGCCAAACCCAGCTTCAGCCCGCGCGCCCGCAATGCCCCCAACACGGCAGGCAAATCCACCGCAGGCACCATCGGCGCATCGGCGGAAAGCTGGTTCATCCGCTCCAACAACTCCTCCAACCCCAGCCCCGGCAAATGCGGCAGCAGAATATCGGCGATCTGGGGCGTGGTCATTGCGATCACCGGGCTGTCGGCGGCAAAATCATTCCGCGCCGCATCATAGCCCAGAACCGAGGCCAACCGCCCATCGGCATCGCCCAACTCGGCCAACAGGTTGCGAGTCCACGCCCCCCAGCTCAGGCGGAAATCAAACAACGTGCCGTCCTTGTCGAAAATCAGCGCCTCAATCATGCTCGTCTCCATTAGGTCAGCCCGCTGAGCGGGTCCGCTTTTGGCCCGCACCCTGCCGCGCCCAAACCGAAAACGCAATCAGGTCCAGTTTGGCAATTCGCCCCCCGGCAAGCCCGCCCGCGCCTGCATCACCGCCGTATAGGGCAGGCCTGCGGCATCGCAGAATCCGATCACCCGCGAATCATCCTCCATCAGAAAATCCAATACCGCGCCCAAAAACACCGGATCACCCGCAAGGGCGGCCAATTCCCCCTGCCCGGCGCCCGTCGCGTTAAGGAAGACCCCCACCAGATCATCCTGCGCCAAAAGCCAAGCAAACGCCTGCAAAGCCAGAGTTTCAGCAGATTCCCGCCTATTCATGCCGCATTTCCTAGGTTTTGCACAGGTCACGCGACAATTGCGCATCTGAGATATTGGTTTTGGAAAGGATTTCTTAACCCTTTCGGCGGCACACTGGAAACACAAGCTTAACACTTAACTCAGGCGTTTCGACAATGGTCGGCAAGATACTCATTGTGGACGATGTTGCGACAAATCGCATCGTCATGAAGGTCAGGCTGACGGCTGCTGGCTACACACCGCTTTTGGCGGCCGATGGCGCGGCCGGTCTGAAACTTGCGTTGACCGAAGCGCCCGATCTGATTCTGCTTGAACTCTCCCTGCCAGATATGCCGGGGCTGCACTTGCTGGAACGATTGCGCGCGGAACCCGCGTTGCGGCATGTGCCAATCGTGATCTGCTCACCGCTTCTGGATGCAACAGCCCGCTGCGCCGCCTTCCGCGCCGGGGCCGACGATTTCCTGCAAAAACCGCTGGATGATCAAAGCCTGTTGGCGCGTATCCGCAGCTTCATGCGCGCCCGCGATGAGGTGGAAGGTTTCGCACCGCATCACGACGGCATTGCCATGCTGGGTCTGGCCGAAGCCCCGGCGACGTTTTACCAACCCGGCGTGATCGCCCTGATCACCCAACGCAGCGAAGTGGCGCTGAAACTGCGCCGCGATGTGGCCCCGCATCTAACCGACCGCGTGCTTGCCATGACGGCAGAAGAGGCGATGACCGAAGGCATGCATCATGGTGCCACGCCCGACGTTTTCCTGATCGAATCCGATTTCAACGGTCCGGGCTCTGGTCTGCGGTTGATGTCAGAACTGCGCTCGCGCACCCACAGCCGCCATGCCGCGTTTTGCGTGCAATCCGGCCTCGGCTCGGCCATCGCGGCGGCGGTGGCGTTTGATCTTGGGGCGCATGATCTGGTGGCAGATGGCATCCCCGCCGAAGAACTCGCGCTGCGTCTGGCCCGGCTGCTGGTGCGAAAACGTGAGGCCGATGCGATGCGGGCCTCGGTGCAAGACGGATTGCGCTTGGCGATGATCGACAGCCTGACGGGTTTGCACAACCGCCGTTACGGCATGGCGCAACTCGCCGCCATCGCCGATATTTCCCGCCGCTCGGGGCAGGAATTTGCCGTGATGGTGGTCGATCTGGATCGCTTCAAATCGGTGAACGACCGCTGGGGCCATGCCGCAGGCGACGCGGTGCTGATCGAGGTGGCCGACAGGCTGAACCGCAATCTGCGGGCGGGCGATCTGCTTGCCCGCATCGGTGGCGAAGAATTCCTGATCGCTCTGCCCGAAACCTCGCTTACTGAGGCCCGCAGCATTGCCGAACGCCTGTGCCGCACCGTTGAGCAATCCTCGGTGCGGATCGGCGATTTTTCCAGCCTGCACGTCACCGTATCCATCGGCCTTGCCACCTCGGCCGATACCACGACACCCTGCATCAAAGACACCCTGTCCGAACTGATCGACCGCGCCGACCGCGCCTTGCTTTACGCCAAATCGGCGGGCCGCAACCAAGTCACTATCAGCCGCACCGCCGCCTAACACGGTCCTGCAAAAGGCCGAGGCGTCGCCCCCCGGCCCCAACGTAACATTCAGAAATCCCTAAGGCTTCGGCGGCAGCCCCTCATCGCCAAACTTATCCAGCCCGTCCTTGCCGCCGTGCTGCAAGCGCTTCTCCAGCCGATCCGCAAACGCCTGCCGCGCCTCGGGCGTCATCGCCACCAGCAAATCGCGCATAAGGCCCTGCCCCACCTCAAACCGCCCCGCCATCCGCACCCTTTGCGCCTCCAGCACCGCTGTAAGTTGGCCCGGATCAAACGGATCAGCCCGCAACACCCCCAGCAAAACCTGCGCATCCCGGCCTGCCTCTTGCCGCGCCTGCCGCATCTCGGGCATCCGCGCCAGCAACGCGCGCCGCAACGCCTTGCGATCGTCCCGGCTCAACGCCTCGGAAAACGGACCAAAGCCAATCTCGCGCACCCCACGCGGCCCGCCCTCCTCGTGATCTTTCAGAAACGAGCCCGCAAACAGCCCCGCCACGGCCAGGTTCAGCGCCACCGAGACCGCCAGCGCGATCCGCAACCCCTTGCCCGGCGCTTTCACCACAGCCGCTCCGCTCATCACCTATTCCTCTGCCAAAAGCACATCGAGCTGCGGCATCAAATCGACCTGATCGACCGCACTCCCCGCCCACATCTCCGCAACCGCGCCCATACCCTCGGGCTGCACAAAGCCGAAAAACAACCCCGCCACCGCAGCCGAACCCACACCCACCAGCGATCCCGCGCCGCCAAACAATGCCGCCAGCCCCGCCAACCAGCCTGCACGCGGCACCACCGCCACCACAGGCCGCACCTGCAATGCCGCCGCATCCGCCATAACCCGCGCCATCAGCGCATCCGAGGGCGGAACCAAAGCCCGCGATGCCCCGGCAAACAGATCGTCAAGATCATCCATCATTCCGCCTCCTCACACCCCGCCATCTTCGTACCCCAAAGCCGCCCGCTGCCCGGACAACAGCGCAGCCAAAGCCCGCTTGCCCCGCGCCGTCAGACTTTCCACCGCTTCCACGCCAATCTGCAAAATCTCGGCAATCTCGGGGTTGCTGAAGCCCTCAATATGCCGCAACACCACCGCTTCCCGCTGCCGCTCGGGCAAGGCCGCCAAAGCCAGATCCAGCGCCGCCATCCGATCCGCCTCGATCATCCCCGCCACAACAGACGCCGCCCCATCCGCAGGTTCCGCCACATCATCCAGCGCCTCGGCCCGCCGCCGCCTACGCGCCCGCAGACGATCCGTGCAGAGATTGGCCACCACCCGGTAAATCCAGGTTGAGACCTTCGCCTCACCCTGCCGCCACTCCGGCGCCACCTTCCACAGCCGCAGCATCGCCTCTTGCGCCACATCCTCGGCCTCAATGCGATCCGCCAGCATCCGCCCGGCATAGCCCAAAACCCGTGGCAACAGCCGCCCAGCCAGCAGCCGTGCGGCATCGGGGTCGCCATGGGCATAGAGCACCACCAGCGCCTCATCGGCCAAGTCTGCAAGGGTATCGCGCGGCATTGTCATCCTGTGATCGGGCTTACCCGGCTTGCTCCGGGCTGGCAATGTTTCGCAACAGATCTGGGTTTCGCTGTGACGTGGGGTCTGCGGCAACAACCGCAAACCCCACCCCTGACGCCCCGATCCCGGCCAAAGCCTCTGGGGATCATCGACCCCAACCCAGATCAGGGCGCCAGATCAGGTTTGATCAGTTCGCCGGATCATCCCCACCATCCGGCCCGCCCATCATGTCATCCTCCATCGCAGAACCATGCTTGCCGTGTTTGCCGTGGCCCTTGCCATGCTTCTCATGCATCGCCTTGCGCGCGGCATCGACCTCATCTTGGGTGACCGCCCCGTCCGCATTGGCGTCGATCCGATCAAACAGCATCTCCGGCCCCGGACGCGCCGCCATCTCAGCCGCGCTCAACAACCCGTCGCCATCCGAGTCCATCTTCTTGACCATCTCCGCCGAGCGCGCCTTGATCCGATCTGTCGAGGCCGCAATCCGCGGGGCCGCCAGCTCATCTGCCGATATCTTGCCATCCGCATTGGCGTCCATCGCCTTGACCTTGGCGGCACGGAACGCCTCTACCTCGGCTTTGGTCACTTTGCCGTCTTTGTCCGCGTCCAAAGTGGCAAAATCAAACCCGCCATGCGGCGTTTGCGGCGGTGTGGCATCCTGCGCATAGGCCGCAGCCCCCATCAAAGCCGCCACCAGAATCAAGGCCGACCCTGCCAGTTTCGGATTGCCCGCCAGTGTGCTGTAGCGCGCTATTTTGCTGTTGATCGCCGTTTTGCTGTTAAGCATGCTGTTCTCCTCAAGCTCGCCGCAGCCTCTGCCATGGCGTTCATACCCAGATAAACGCCGCAGCTTTCGGTTTCCGTCGCGCAGCGCCGCTGGATTTTTTCAGCCCCGCTTGCGACAAAGCACCGCCCCCCCGTGTAAGCACTCAACTTTCGTCCCCACATCGGTTAGAACATGCCTCTCGCATTCAGGATTTTCCGATGACCGACGCCGCCCTGCACCTTACCCCCGATCACGGGACCCTTGATCACCACGCCCATGATCACGACGCTTTCGCCGAGCGTCCGACTTGGCCCGCCCTGCGCCGGGGTTGGGCGCGGCGCTGCCCGAATTGCGGCGCGGGCCCCCTGCTGAAAGGCTATCTGAAGGTGCGCGAAAGCTGTCCGGTGTGTTCCGAGGATTTCACCGCGCAACGCGCCGATGATGGCCCGGCCTACCTCACCATCCTGATCGTCGGCCATCTGATGGCACCGCTCTTGATGTTCGTCTTCGTGAAATACCGCCCCGAGCCTGCCACTTTGGTCACCTTATTCTCCATCGGCACCGTGGCGCTGTCGCTCTATCTGCTGCCGCGCCTGAAAGGCGCGCTGGTCGGGCTGCAATGGGCCAAGCGGATGCACGGCTTTGGCCGCACCATCGCCAACGTCCCCGCCGCACCCGAGCAGCTGTGAGCAACGCCGCAGCCGAGACCATCCGCCCCGCCGCCACCATCGTGCTGTGGCGGCCTGCGGGCACCGGATTTGAGGTGCTGATGGGCCAGCGCGGCCATGCCGCCGCCTTCATGCCCTCGAAGTACGTCTTCCCCGGTGGCGGCGTCGATGCCGAAGATGCCACCGATGCCCAGCCCGGCCTCACTGTCGATTGCGCCCACCGCCTGACGCTGAACTGCCCCGCAGATGCCCCCACACCGGGCACGCTTGCGACCGCAGCCCTGCGCGAGTTGACCGAGGAAACCGGGCTTTCGCTGCCGGGTCCCGCCCCCGGTGCCCTGCGCTTCATGTTCCGCGCCATCACCCCACCGGGCCGCCCGCGCCGCTTTGACGCGCGGTTTTTCCTGACCTCCGCCGCAGGTGTTGCGGGCGACACCGAAACCTTCTCCGACACCCTGACCGAGCTGTCGCACCTGCATTGGATTGGCCTCGCGGCCGCCCGCGCGCTCGATCTGCCCTTCATCACCGAGATCGTCCTCGCCGAAGTGACCGCCCTTTTGCGCGGCCAAACCCAACCCGGCGTGCCGTTCTTCGACAACTCCGGTCCGGTGCCAACCTTCCGCAGGTTGTAAGCAAGCCACCCAGCGTCAAAACCACCCACTTAAGGTCATCCTCTGTGCTCAAATATCCCCGCCGGAGGCACGCGCCGCCAGCCCCCGAAGCCTCCGGCGGGAGTATTTCAAAAAGAGCAATTGGGCAGAAAGGTTAAGACTTCCTGAACGCCGACCCATAACCATTTGAAATAAAACATAATAAAAATTGTCCCGCGTTGGGACCTCCCGGCATCACCCCACCAAAGCCTTCACCCGCGCGGCAAAATCATCGCCCCGCACCTCAAAATTCGGATACTGATCAAACGAGGCCGCCGCCGGGGCCAGCAACACCACCTCCCCCGCCACAGCTTCCTCAGCTGCCCGAGAAACGGCACGCTCCATCGTCTCACAAATCTCATAGGCGGTGTCGCCCAATTCCAGCGCAAAATCGCGCGCCGAATGTCCGATCAGGTAGGCTTTCACCACCGATCCCAGATGCGGCACCAGCCCCGCAATCCCGCCCTCCTTACCCATCCCGCCCGCGATCCAGCGGATCTTCGGAAACGCCTGCAAAGCCTTGGCCGCCGCATCGACATTGGTGGCCTTGCTGTCATTGATAAACCGCACCCCGGCCTTCTCACCGACCAACTGGCTGCGGTGCGGCAACCCCGCAAACGAATGAAACGCCGTCTCAATCAGCTTCGGCCCGATCCCAAGGCTGCGACAGGCCGCGTAGGCCGCGCAAGCATTCTGATGATTATGCGCCCCCGGCAGGCCCGCCACTTCCCTCAAATCCACCGAGGCCACCTGCTTGCCGCGCCGCCATTCCGCCAGAAAGCCTTTGCGGGCAAACACGGCCCAGCCAAACCCCTCCAGCTTCTGCCCCGAGGAAATCCGGATCACCCGGTCATCCTGCGGGCCTTCCGACATCTGGTTGGCCAGAAACCGCCCCTCGACCTCATCCACCCCGATCACCGCGCGATCTGGGCCGCCTTCCGAGAAAAGCCGCCGCTTCGCTGCGAAATAGCCGCCCATCCCGGCGTGGCGGTCCAGATGATCCGGCGAGAGATTGGTGAACACCGCGACATCCGGGGTCAGGCTGCGGGCGAGGTCGGTTTGGTAGGAGGACAGTTCCAGCACCACCACCTCACCATCCTGCGCGGGCTCGATATCCAGCACGCCGCGGCCGATATTGCCCGCCATCTGCGTCGCCCGTCCGGCCACCTCAAGGATATGATGGATCAGCGCCGTCGTGGTGGATTTACCGTTCGATCCGGTCACGCAAATCACCCGGGGGGTGAGGTCGAAATCATCCCATTCCGGGCCAGCAAAGCTGCGGAAGAACAGGCCGATATCGTTGTCGAGCGGCACCCCGACTTCCAAGGCCCGCGCGATCACTTTGTTCGGGGTGGGATAAAGATGCGGGATGCCGGGTGAGGTGATCAGGGCCACCACGCCGTCAAAAGCGCCCGCTCGGGTCAGGTCGGTGCAGGTGAAACCCTCGGCCTCGGCCTTCAAACGGGCCTCGGGGCTGTCGTCCCAGATCAGCGCCTCGGCCCCGCCAGCAGTCAGGGCGCGGGCGGTGGCAAGGCCGGAGCGGCCCAGACCCAGCACGGCCACTTTTTGGCCCTCATAGCCTTTTACGGGAATCATAGCAGCCTCCGGTTTTATCTCGCCCAGACAATGCCCCGAGCCGGGGGGGCGGGGCAAGGCGGCATCTGTCCACGCGTGGACAGAGGGGCGGGGTGTGGTTTATCAAGGGGTTAGGGGTGAGGTGTTAAGAGGTTGTTAGGTTTTTCCCGGCGTGGCGGGGTGAACCCCGCCCTATGATTGGCAAAGGCGTCTGAGGTGAGTCTCCACCGCAACACTATCGCACCACCTCAGGGCGTTTGCCCTTCAAAGCTGGTGACGCGCGCGCTGTGACTCTATGCTGACCCAAGCAGTCAAAAATAAGAAAGTGACCATTATGCAGGTTGTTAGCAAGCACACCCTCGTCGCCCTTAGCCTTGTTCTGGCAAGCTCAGCCGCCCAGGCCGAGATGACAGGCGGGCAGGTTAAGCTGTCGCAATCGGGGTTTACCGATGATTTCTCGGTGGCCAAGACCAATATCAGCGGCTCAGTCGAGCTGGCGTTTGGACCGCAGTTTGGCATGCAGATGGATCTGGGCGTCAATATGCTGAACTTCGCCGATGAGACGGCCACGAATTTCGTGACGCACGGCACCTATAAGCTGGGCGACAGCACGGCCCTTGGCGCGTTTTACGGCATGGATGCGGTGAACGGCGGGCGCACGGATATTTATGGGCTTGAGGCGGCGCAGAATTTTGGCACAGGCGGTGTGCAGGGCTATGTCGCGCATGCCGAAGACGATGGTGGCAGCGGCACGGTGCTGGGTGTCAGCGGCGGCATGGTGATGGGCAATGGCGTGGGCATTGGCGGGTCGCTCGATCACGGCTCGTTTGATGGCACGTCGCTGACACGCTATGGTTTGCGCGGTTCGTTCGGCTTGGGCGAAAGCTCAAAAATGTTCGCGGAGCTTGGGGCGTTGAACACCGATGCTGGATCGGAAACCTATGCCAAGATTGGCGCGACCTATAACTTTGGTGCGAATTCTGGGTTGATGTTTGGCGACCGTAGCCTGTTCAACCTGCTGCCGGGGTCGTGACTTGCTGGCTTTGATCTGGTCAGCAGCATAAATGAAAACGCCTGACGATCGGATCGTCAGGCGTCTTCATTTGTAGGGTGTCGATGCCGTGGCGAAGGGCGGTGGGGTGAACCCCGCCCTACCCATGCCGTGCCGTCTTACCGGACCTTCAGTGTCGCCAGCCCGATCATCGCGAGGATCAGGCTGATGATCCAGAACCGGATGACGATTTGCGGTTCGGCCCAGCCTTTTTTCTCAAAATGATGGTGAATCGGGGCCATCAGGAACACGCGCTTGCCTGTGCGTTTGAAATACAGCACCTGGATGATCACGCTCAGCGCCTCGACCACAAACAGGCCGCCGACGATGGCGAGGACGATTTCGTGCTTGGTGCAGACGGCGATGGCACCAAGGGCGCCGCCGAGGGCGAGTGAGCCGGTGTCGCCCATGAACACCGCCGCCGGGGGGGCGTTGTACCACAGGAAGCCGAGGCCGCCGCCGAACAAAGCGGCGGCGAAAACCAGAAGCTCCCCGGTGCCGGGAACGAAATGCACGCCAAGGTATTCGGCGAAATTATAGTTACCGACGATGTAGGAGATCACCCCCAAGGTGCCGCCCGCAATCATCACCGGCATGATAGCAAGGCCATCAAGCCCATCGGTCAGGTTCACCGCATTGGCGGCCCCGACGATGACAATCATGCCAAAGGGGACGAAAAACACGCCGAAATCCAGCAGCACGTTTTTGAACAGCGGCAATGCCAGTTGGTTGGTGAGCTCGGGCGGATGAAAGCTGGACGCCGCATAGGTCGCCATCGCGGCGATGGCGAGGCCCGCGATCATCCGCACCCGGCCCGAGACGCCTTTGGTGTTTTGCTTGGTGACTTTGGCGTAATCGTCGGCGAAACCGATCAGCCCGAAGGCCAAAGTGACCAGCACCACGATCCAGACATAGGGGTTGTCGAGCCGCGCCCACATCAGAGTGGAGACCATCAGCGCCGACAGGATCAAAAGCCCGCCCATGGTGGGGGTGCCTGCCTTGATGAAATGGCTTTGCGGGCCGTCATCGCGGATCGGTTGGCCCTTGCCTTGCTTGCGGCGCAGAAGATCAATCAGCGGACGGCCAAAGATGAAACCGAAGATGAGGGCGGTGGCAAAGGCGCAACCGGCGCGGAAGGTGATGTAGCGAAACAGGTTGAAGACGTCGCCGCCATCCGAAAACTCGGTGAGCCAATACAGCATTACGCTTCTCCTTGTTGCGCGCGGGACGGCATGACCACGCGCCTTATTGCTTTGTGTCGGGCGCTGGGTGCCCCAATTTGCGCAGGGCGTCAACGATCAGGCTGACTTTTATGCCCTTCGAGCCCTTCACCAGCAGAATATCCCCAGCGTCAATCAGGCTGCGCGGGCGCGCGGCGAGATCTTTGGCGTCAGCCACCCACTCGCCACGCTGGGCGCGCGGGAGTTTGCTCCACAACGACTTCATCCGGGGGCCGACGCAGTGGATCAGGTCGATTTTGTTCAGATGCGGGTGCTGGGCTACGGCTTCATGCAAAGCGATTTCGGTCGGGCCAAGCTCCAGCATGTCACCAAGGATGGCGATGCGGCGGCCCTTGCCGACGCGGCCGATGCCGTCTTGCGGTGTGGCGGCGATCAGCACATCCAAGGCGGCGGCCAGCGAGGTCGGGTTGGCGTTGAAGGCGTCGTCGATCAGATCGAAGCTGGTTTCCTCAACAATATCAAGCTGGATGTGTTCCCGCGTGCCACGACCTGCGGGTGGTTTCCATTGGCCGAGGTCAGAGGCGGCAATCATCGGATCAAGGTTTAGCGCATCAGCGACGGCCAAAGCGCCAAGCCCGTTGGCGGCGAAGTGGCGGCCAGGGGAGAGGACTTTGAACAGGCTCGGGGTGCCCATACGGGTGGCTTTCACGATGGTGGCGGTGTCGCAGAGGGTGACATCGCTCAGGCGGTAGTCGGCGGTGGCGTTGGCACCAAAAGTGATGGCTTTGGCCCCGACTGCGGCGGCTTTGGCTTGCAGGATCGGGGTGATGCTTTGATCGCCGGGGAAAATCGCTGTGCCGCCCGGGCGCAGGCCGTCGAAGATCGCGGCTTTCTCGCGGGCGATGCCTTCCAGATCGTTGAACGCCTCCAGATGCGCCGGGGCGACGATGGTGATCAGGGCGACGTCGAGGTCGGCGAGGCGCGCGAGGGGCGCGATCTCACCGGGGTGGTTCATGCCGATCTCGATCACCGCGAAGTCGGTGTCGGCGGGCATCCGGGCGAGGGTCAGCGGCACGCCCCAGTGGTTGTTATAGCTGGCCTCGGCGGCGTGGGTTTTGCCTTGGCCAGACAGGATGCGGCGGAGCATTTCCTTGGTCGAGGTTTTGCCGACCGATCCGGTGACGCCAACCACTTTGGCGCGGGTGCGGGCGCGGGCGAAAGCGCCCAGCTTTTCAAGCGCTTGCAGCACATCATCGACAATCAGCAAGCGCGCATCGGGGACAACATCGTCGGGGATGTGGGAGACGAGGGCGGCGGCCGCGCCTTTCGCCAAGGCGGTGGCAACGAAATCATGGCCGTCGCGGATGTCTTTCAGCGCCACGAACAGATCGCCGGGCTGAATGGTGCGGGTGTCGATGGAGACTCCGGTGGCGGTCCATATGGCGGTTGAGCGCCCGCCGGTGGCGGTTACTGCGTCGGCAGAGGTCCAAAGCGGATCTAGTTTTGTGGTCATAGCAATCCATCCAGTGCGGCGACGGCGATGCTGGCCTGTTCCACATCGTCAAACGGGTAGATGTTGCCCATGATCACCTGACCGCTCTCATGCCCCTTGCCTGCGACCAGCAAAGCGTCGCCGGGTTGCAGGGCATCGACGGCCAGCAGGATCGCCTCGGCGCGGTCACCGACCTCGTTGGCTTCGGGGCAAGCGGCCATGATGGCGGCACGGATCAGGGCGGGATCTTCGGATCGGGGGTTGTCGTCGGTGACATAGAGCACATCGGCATTGTCGCGGGCAGCCGCCCCCATCAGCGGGCGTTTGGTGGTGTCGCGGTCACCACCTGCGCCGAACACCACGATCACCCGGCCCATCACATGCGGACGCAGGGCGCGCAGGGCGGTTTGCAGGGCGTCGGGCGTATGGGCGTAATCGACAAACACCGAAGCGCCGTTTTTGCGGGTGCCTGCGAGTTGCATCCGCCCCCGCACGCCTGCCAGTTGCGGCAACACGGCGAACACATCGCGCGCGGATTCGCCTGCCCCGATCACCAAGCCAGCGGCCAAAGCCACGTTCTCAGCCTGAAAGCCACCGATCAGGTTCAGGCGCACTTGGTAGGGCGTGCCTTTCCATTCATAGCGCACATCTTGGCCCTTGGCGTCAAAGCGCTGGCCGAGGATGCGCAGATCGCAGCCCTCGCCCGTGCCGACCGAGATTAGGCTTTGCCCCCGCGCCACCGCGATCAGCGCCACCTCATGCCCCTTGGGGTCGTTCATGTTGATCACGGCGCAGCCATCTTCGGGCAGCACGCGGTCGAACAAGGCAGCTTTGGCGGCGAAATAAGCCTCGAACGTGTGGTGATAATCGAGGTGGTCTTGGGTGAAGTTGGTAAAACCCGCCGCCTTCAGCCGCACGCCATCCATCCGGCGCTGATCAAGCCCGTGAGAGGAAGCCTCCATCGCGGCATGGGTGACGCCCTCTGCCGCCGCGAGGCTCAGCATCCGGTGCAAAGTGATGGGGTCAGGCGTGGTATGGGCAGAGGGAGCCGACCATGCGCCTTCAACCCCGGTGGTGCCGATGTTGATCGCGGCATGGCCCAAAGCCATCCAGATCTGGCGCGCAAAGGTCGCCACGGATGTTTTGCCGTTGGTGCCAGTCACGGCGATCATCGTGGCGGGCTGGCTGCCGAACCACAGCGCTGCGGCGCGGGCAATCGCCTCGCGCGGGTCTTCTGCGACGACCAACGCCGCGTCAGAACCCGCCAAAGCCTCGGCTGCCAGCTTTGCGCCTGCCGCATCGGTCAAGATCGCCGCAGCCCCCTTGGCCAAGGCCAGTTCGATGTAGCTTGCGCCATGCACCGCAGTGCCCGGCATGGCGGCGAACAGGAAACCATCCTCTACCGCGCGGCTATCCAGCGTGATGCCCGTCAGAACCGGGTTGCGGCCTTCGCGGGCGGTCAGGCCCAAATCTGCGAGTGTTTTTGTCCGATCTGCCACGACATGCCCCCAAGCTTAATTCTTGACGGCTACTAGCCCATCCAAGCTGGCGGCTTCAACCTGTGGCCGCATCCCCAGCAAAGGCGCTGCACGGCGGATGATCTCGGCAGCAACCGGAACGGCGGTCCAACCCGCGGTGCGGCGCGGTTTTGATCCGGTATTTTCCGAAGGCTCGTCCAGCGTCACCACCAGCACATATTTCGGATCATTGGCCGGGAAGACGCTCGCAAACGTGTTCACAACCTTATCCTTGATATAGCCGCCGCCGCGCTTGGTTTTCTCGGCGGTGCCGGTCTTGCCCGCCACCGCATAGCCCGGCACATCGCCCAAACTGGCGGTGCCTTCGGTGACCACCCGGCGCATCATGCTGACGGCCAGAAGGGCAACACGTTTCGACAGGATCCTCTCCCCCTGCATCGGCTCGGTGCGCTTCAGCAGCGTCGGCGTCACCTTTATGCCGCCATTGGCGATGCTGGCGTAGGCGGTGGCAAGGTTCAGCGGGCTACCCGAGATACCATGGCCATAGGCGGCGGTGATGGTGACGATTTCCGGCCAACGCGCCGGGCGCAAAGGTTTCGCGCCCTTCGCCTCGACCAGTTCCACCGGAGAGGCATCAAACAAGCCCAATGATTTCAGAAAGGCCTGCTGACGCTCGCCGCCGATCATCATTGCGATATGGGCGGTGCCGACGTTGGAGGATTTCGCAATGATATCAGACACTGACAGCAGCGGGCCGTAGTTGTGGCCCTCAAACTCATTGATCTTGAACTTGCCGTAATACATCGGCGCATTGGCATCGACGAGGGTTTCTGGTGTCACCAAACCCAGCTCAATCGCTTGCGAAGCCGCGAAGATTTTGAAGGTTGAGCCCAGCTCATAGACGCCTTGCACCGCGCGGTTGAACAACGGGCTGTCAGACGGATCGCCCGAGGTCGGGTTGGCGGGGCGGTCGTTCGGATCGAAGGTCGGGCCAGCAGCAAGCGCCACGATTTCGCCGGTGTTCACATCCATCAGAATCGCCGCGCCACCCTTGGCGTTCATCATGGTGATGCCCGCGCCTAGCACATCCTCGACCGCCGCCTGTACGGTGATATCCAGCGAAGTGACCAAGGGCGTGCCGGCTTGCGCTGGATCACGCAAGCGCGCGTCTTCAAATTTCTCAAGCCCGGCGGTGCCGATCACTTCGGCGCTGTTCACGCCTTCTGCGCCAAAGGACGAGCCACCCAGCACATGCGCGGCGAGGGTGCCATTGGGGTAAAGCCGCATCTCACGCGGGCCAAACAGCAGGCCGGGGTCGCCGATTTCATGCACCAGTTGCATTTGTTCGGGGCTGAGAACCTTGCGCACCCAGAGGAAGCTGCGGCCATCAGTAAAGCGGCGCAGCAGGGCTTTTTCATCCAGATCGGGGAAGATCGCGGCGAGTTCTTTCGCCACCCGCGCCGGGTCGATCAGATCGCGGGTTTGGACGTACAGCGCATGGGTCAGCATGTTGGTGGCCAGAATCCGGCCATTGCGGTCAACGATATCGGCGCGGCCTGCGTCAATTTCCGCCCCTGCGGAAGCCGTGCGCGGCTCGACCGGTTCCGAGGCCGCAATCGTGCCCATCCGCGCGCCGATCAGGGTGAAGGCGCCGAAAAAGCACAAGGCGAGGATGACAAGGCGCACCTGAGCGCTGCCACGGGATTTGTCGCGCAGGACTTCGTGGCGCAAGCGCAAGTTCTCGCGCTCGATGCTGTCGGGGTTCTCACCCTTTTGGCGGGCGTTCAGAATACGGGCCAGTGGGCGCAAAGGCGTGCGGGTCATGGCGTTTGCTCCCCTTCTGTCGCGGCAAGCGTGCCAGACACCATTTCACCGCCCGCAATCGGCAGATTGGTGATCAAAGGTGCTGGCGGGAAGGCGATTTGTGCGGTGACACCGAATTGCTGCGGCACCATAGGCAGCAGGCCAAGGCGGTCAAAGTTCAGTGTCGCCAGATCGCGCAGCCGTTCGGGGCGATTGAGATACGCCCATTCGGCGCGCTCGATCGACAGGCTTTCGCGCAGAGAGCCGATTTCGTTCTGCAAATCAGTCACATCGCGCAATGCGGCTTGGGTCGCGTAATTCTCACGATAGGCCCAAAACCCCAACGCCATCACGGCGAGAAACGACAGAACGTAAAGCACAGGGCGCATGGCTTAGCGGTGTCCTTTTTTGTTGGAAGGTTTCGGCAGATCGGGGGCGTTCAGCGCCGCACCTTCAATGTCTTTGGCAGGCGCTGCGGTGCGCCGTGCGACGCGCAGCTTGGCCGAACGCGCGCGCGGGTTTTCTTCGAGTTCAAGGTCATCCGGGCCAATCGCCTTGCGGGTGACCAATTCAAACCGCGCGGTGGTGTTTTCTTTGACGGGCGCATAGCGGTTGGAGTTCGGCTCCTCGCCCGCTGCCTGTTGGAAGAAGCGTTTCACCACGCGGTCTTCCAGCGAATGGAAGGTGACGACGGCCAGCAGCCCGCCGGGTTTCAGCGCCCGTTCTGCGGCCAGAAGCCCCTGCACCAACTGGGTAAATTCCTCGTTCACCGCGATACGCAAGGCTTGGAAAGACCGCGTGGCGGGGTGGCTTTGCCCCGGCTTCGGGCGCGGCAGGCATTTCGCGACAATCTCGGCCAGCCGCAACGTCGTGACAATCGGCTCAGCGCGCTGTTCGACAATCGCATGGGCGATCCGGCGCGAGGCGCGTTCTTCACCGAAATGATACAGGATATCGGCGAGGCGCTGCTCAGTGGCGGTGTTGACGATATCCGCTGCCGACTCGCCCGATTGGCTCATCCGCATGTCCAAGGGGCCGTCTTTCTGAAACGAAAATCCACGTTCGGCCTGATCAATCTGCATCGACGACACGCCGAGATCGAGCACAACGCCATCGAGCAATTCCCCGGCATGTTGATCCATGTCCGAGAAATTCCCTGCCACCAGCCGCAGTTTGTCACCGTATTCCCCCGCCCAAGGCGCCGCCATTTCCAGCGCCAAAGGGTCACGGTCGACGCCAATCACACAATCGGCGCCTGCCTCCAGCAAACCCTTGGTATAGCCGCCTGCCCCAAAGGTGCCGTCCAGCCACAGCCCACGCACCGGGGCGACAGCGGCCAACAAAGGCCGCAACAATACGGGGATATGCGGAGAGCGGCCGATGTTCTGGTCGCGGATCGGGTCCATGTCAGCCCGCCCGCGCAGCCCGGCCGACAAGGGCCAAGGGATCGACACCATCATCGTCGTCATCATTGAATTCGGCGTCGTAGACCTCACGACGATACAGCTTGAAGCGGTTGGTGTAGCCCGCAAAAGCCGCCTCGCCAGCAATATCGTCTGCCGAAAAGCCCATCTTGGCGCGCACTTTCAGCGGCAAAACGATCCGGCCATCGGGCTCAATCTCGACCATCACCGAGCGCGAAATCAAATCGCGCTCTGCCTTATCGCGGTCGTCCGAA
Organism: Cypionkella psychrotolerans; assembly: GCF_001294535.1. GTDB lineage: Bacteria > Pseudomonadota > Alphaproteobacteria > Rhodobacterales > Rhodobacteraceae > Cypionkella > Cypionkella psychrotolerans. The sequence continues at coordinate 128,027 of NZ_LGIC01000083.1, forward strand.
CCCAGTTCCATTGCTTCGATCTTGGCGGCCAATGCATCGGCCCCCGACTTCGAGTAACACTCGACGAAATTGCGGCTTTTGCCGCCATAAACCATGTAAACCTTGGGGCGCGCATCATCAGAGGAGGGGTCTTCTGCTTCCAGAATGCGGCGGAAGGCTGCTGGGATGGATACCCGCGCCTTGCTGTCTACCTTCTGGTAGAACTCGCCTCTGAACGCCTCACTCACCATCGGCCTTTCGGCTCCTTTTGGGGTTTTCAACCCCTGAAATAGAAAAGGCGGACCGAGCTGCTGCCACTGCTCGATCCGCCGTCTGTCCCATCGCTGGGCGTCCTGCTGCGCTTGCCACCTGGGGGAGATGTCTGCTCGCTCGCGCGCCGGATCTGTCAAAGTTGGAAAGGCGGGGTGCCTGTATGAGCCTGTCTTTTTCGCCTTGTTCGGGGTCTTCAGCCGCCCCTGCTTTTTTGTCCCGCCGTTCCGTCTTCGTGAGATAGGGATGCCATGGGATTTCATGGGAAGCAATGGAAATCTTTGGGTGAATGTGGGGAATATCTTGTTTTCGGGTCGAGCGAAAAACAGCATCTTGTGGCTCGGGATGCTAAATTTAGGCAGTAACGCCGCTTTCACAGCGGCGTGAACACTAGATATAGATTTTCAGAAATCTCTCCGCAGGCTCCCATGATTTCCCAAAAATTTTCGGGCGCTTGCAGAAATCACCCAGATGTTGCGCAGAAGCTGGCCGAATCGACGGTTGATTACCACGCAGAAACGCAAAAAACCGGAGTTTCCCCCGGTTTTCCCATGATTTCCCAGATGAAGTGATTCGCCGCAGCGGCTTTCCCATGAAGTCCCATTTGGGATCAGCGGAGGCTGGGGATTCAACCCAGCCTCGTCACCATACCGCGCTCGATGCGTTGAAAACCCAAGCCTAGGCCATGCCACCCGCGATCAGCCTTTGCGCCAAGCGCGCATAGGCCTGCGCATGCGGGCTGTCGCCGACCGCAATCGGCACCCCCGCATCCCCCGCCAGACGCACATCTATAGACAGCGGCAATTCACCCAAGAACGGCAGGTCCAGCCGCTTGGCCTCTGCCGCCACGCCGCCATGGCCGAACAGGTGTTCCTCATGGCCGCAATTCGGGCAGATGTAGGTCGACATGTTCTCGATCAGCCCCAGCACCGGGGTTTTCAGCTTCTGGAACATATCCAGCGCCTTGCGGGCATCCAGCAAAGCCACGTCCTGCGGGGTGGAGACCACAATCGCCCCGGTCAGATGCGTGCGCTGACACAGTGTCAGTTGAATATCGCCGGTGCCCGGTGGCAGGTCGATGATCAGCACATCCAACTCACCCCAAGCCACCTGCCCCAACAACTGCTGCAACGCGCCCATCAGCATCGGGCCACGCCAGATCACCGCCTCATCTTCCTTCAGCATCAGGCCGATGGACATCATGGTGACGCCATGCGCGTGCAACGGCTCAATAATCTTGCCATCAGGGCTGGCCGGGCGTTTGTTCACCCCCATCATCCGCGGCTGGCTGGGGCCATATATATCAGCATCCAGCAAGCCTACCCGTCGCCCCTGTTTCGCCAAGGCGACCGCAAGATTGGAAGACACGGTGGATTTGCCCACCCCGCCCTTGCCCGAACCAATCGCGATAATCCGGTCCACGCCTGCAATCCGCGCAGGGCCGCCCTGATGCGGCGTCGGGTGCTGGCCGATCTTCACAGCGCCGGGATTTGCACCCAACATTGGCGGCGGCGCCGTAGCCGGTTTCGGCGCGGGGCCGTGCGCCGTCATCACCGCCTGCACATCCGTCACCCCCGGCAGCGCCTTCACCGCCATCTCTGCCGCCACCTGCGCCGGGGCCAGATCGCGCGCCTCGGCAGGCGTCGGCGCTTCAATAACGAATCGCACGAGGCCACCTTCGACCATCACCGCCCGCACCAGATCGCGCGACACCAGCGTGCCGCCAGGCACCTGCACCCGCGCCAGAACCGCCATCACCTCATCCCGAGTCACGCTCATTGTTTTTCCTTCGCCCGCATTTTAGTTTGTATGCTATCTAAATCAGCAGTTGCGCACCACAAAGTTGTGCGCTTTACCAGAAAGGGCAAGCCCTGTTGACCAAACGCTCAAATATTCAGCGAAGCGCCTGTTAAGTATGAATATTTTACGACACTAAGCCATGCGTGTGCCGCATGGCAGCATTGATCACTCAGACTATTGTGCAGTTGCAGCATTTGCCCCATGTTATCGATAACAGCGGAACAGAAGGGTTTAGGCATCCGGCCAAGACCAACCGCTCGCAGAACAAAAAGTGAGGCTATCATGGCATATGTGAATTCAACCCGCGCCGTCCAAGTATCGGCAACCGACCGTATCTCGGGCATCTTTGCTTCGATCTCGGCAATGCTGGCACGCCGTCGGGTCTATGACCGCACCATCCGCGAATTGCGTCAGCTGACCGACCGTGAGCTGTCCGATCTGGGCATCGCCCGTTCGCTGATCACCGAAATCGCTCGTGAGGCAGCTTACGGCAAGTAATCCCTGAACCGGCCGCTACCTCCTCCCAGCGGCTTGGTTTCACGGCGCGGCGGCGCTCAACTCCTCCCTTGCGCCGTCGCCTTTTTATTCTCTTCGATGAGCCTTCTCCTACCTTAGGCTCTCGGAAGTCGGGTTTCGTGTTTGACTTATGGCAAAAACGAAATCCGACGGTGGCGATCTGGTCTCCTTCCTCAGATCGTCGCGCCCTATTCGTCGGGCCAAACCTCCTCCCTTGGCCCTGTCGATCCGGCAGCGATCCCGTCCTCCTCCCTGGGATCGCTGCCACCCTATTCGCGCGGCCCACCTCCTCCCGGGCCTGTGTGATCAGGCGGTGATCCAACCTCCTCCCTGGATCACCGCCACCCTATTTTCTTCGATGAGCCTTCTCCTCCCTTAGGCTCTCGGACACGCGGCGATCTGTTCTCCTCCCTCAGATCGTCGCACCCTATTCGCGCGGCCCACCTCCTCCCGGGCCTGTGTGATCAGGCAGCGGCCCTTACCTCCTCCCTAGGGTCGCTGCCGCTTTAATTCCCCGGCCCACCTCCTCCCGGGCAGCGCATCATAAGTTCGAGCGGCCAACCTCCTCCCTGGCCTGCACGATTTGGCGGCACCCTTTCCTCCTCCCTAGGGTGCCGCCTTCCTCATCCCCTTGCATCCGCCGATCCGCCCCACGATACTCTGGCTGCGGCAAAACAGGCGGGCTCATGCGGATTTCTATGCTTTCAGCGGCGCTCGTGGCCGCCTTGGTCGGCTACGGCTCTACCATCGCCCTCGTGCTTTCCGCCGCCGCAGCCCTCGGTGCCAGCCCTGCGCAAACCGCCAGCTGGGTGTTCGCAATCTGCATCGCCAAGGCAGTGGGATCGGCCTATCTCAGCTATGCAAACCGCATCCCCGTCGTACTGGCGTGGTCCACCCCTGGCGCCGCGCTGATCGCCGCCACCAGCGGCATCAGCATGGCCGAGGCTGTGGGTGCTTTCGTGCTCGCGGGCGTGCTGATCGCCTTGACCGGAGCCTTGCGCCCCTTGGGTCGCCTCGTAGCGCTGATCCCGGACGGAGTCGCCGCAGGAATGCTCGCAGGCGTGCTGTTGCCGTTCTGTCTGAAGGGCAGCCTCGCCGCCCAAAGCCTGCCCGGCTTGGTGTTCCCAATGATCGCGGTGTTTCTGCTGGTGCGGCTGAAAAACCCCGCCCTCGCCGTGCTGGCGGCGCTCGCCACTGGGCTGATCCTTGCCTTCGTGACCGGAGCAGCACACCTGCCGCAGCTTTCCCTGCCGCTGCCGACCCTGACTTTCATCCCGCCAGCGTTCCGGCTGGATGTGCTGTTGGGCCTCGGCCTGCCGCTGTATCTGGTGACGATGGCCTCGCAAAACCTGCCCGGCTTCGCCACGCTGCGCGCCGCCGGATACGAGCCCCCCGTCGGCCCCGCCCTAATCACTACTGGCGGGATTTCCGCCATAGCTGGCCTGTTTGGCGCACATACGATCAGCATGGCCGCGATCACGGCGGCGATTTGCCTCGGTGACGACACCCACCCCGACCGCACCCAGCGCTGGAAGGTCGGCCTGGTCTATGCTGGATTCTGGGTCATGCTGGGCTTGCTCGGCCCGTTGATCCTGCCGATTCTGGCCGCCCTGCCACCCGCGTTGATGACAGCTTTGGTGGCTTTGGCGCTGCTTGGGCCGCTGATGGGCGCACTGACCGGGGCTTTCACCCCACCGCACACCCGCTTTGCCGCGACGGTGACCTTGGCAGGGACGGCATCAGGAGTCGCCGCTTTCGGGATTGGAGCCGCGTTCTGGGGCTTGCTGGCAGGTCTGGCCGTTTATGCTTTGGAGCGGTTCAAGCCTACTGCCTAACCTCGACACCAAACCGAAATTCGCCACGAATTTCGTGCCGGAATTTCTCAAATTCCGCCCTGCTTTACCCGGTCCGCCCTAAAACGGCACGTCATCGACCTGATGCGCCGGCACCACCCAGCGCGCCACGATCATCTTCGATCCGGCATGATCAAATTCGATGCTCAGCTTATCGCCCTCAATGCCCATAATCTCGCCATAGCCGAACTTTGTGTGAAACACCCGGTCGCCGATGATGTAAGATGACAAAGCCTGCGCATCAATTGTCACATTGCGCGCCTCACGCGGTTGGCTGACCCCACGCTGCGCCGAGCGGTCCTGCATCCGCTTCCACCCCGGCGAGTTATAGACATCCGCCTTCACCGCCCGATCTTCCAGCGCCGCGCCATAAGACGGGGCCGCAGCCCCATAACCACCCCGATGCAGGCTGGGTGGCGTCAGCACTTCGACGTGCTTTTCGGGCAATTCGTCAATGAAACGGCTGGGCAACTGGCTTTGCCACTGGCCATACACCCGCCTATTCGACGCGAAAGAAATCGTGCACAACGCCTCCGCCCGCGTGATGCCGACATAGGCCAGACGGCGTTCTTCCTCCAAGCCCTTCTTGCCGCTCTCATCCATCGAGCGTTGGCTCGGGAACAACCCATCCTCCCAACCGGGCAAAAAGACCACCGGGAATTCCAAACCCTTAGCGGCGTGCAGCGTCATGATCGACACTTTCTCCGCCGCTTCCTCGTTGTCATTCTCCATGATCAGGCTGACATGTTCGAGGAAGCCTTGCAGGCTGTCGAACTGCTCCAACGCCTTCACCAGTTCTTTCAGGTTCTCCAACCGCCCCGGCGCTTCCGGCGTTTTGTCGTTCTGCCACATCGAGACATAGCCGGATTCCTCAAGAATAACCTCGGCCAGCCGCACATGGCTGAGATCATTCGCAGGCGGCGTATCCGGCAGCATCGGCTCGATCAGCGCATCTTCGGGCGGCACAACCCGCGCGCCGGTCAAAGCCGCGTGCCAGCGATCCACGCCTTCAACAAAGCCGCGCAACTGCCCGGCCCCCTTGCCGCCAATGCCACCGCGCGCGACCAGACTGCGCGCGCCATCCAGCAGCGGCAGCGCCTGCCCGCGCGCCTCGCGTTGAATATCCTGCTGCGCCTTGTCGCCAAGCCCGCGCTTCGGCAGGTTCACCACCCGCTCAAACGCCAGATCATCCTCCGGGGAAACCGCCAGCCGGAAATACGCCATCGCATCGCGAATTTCCTGGCGTTCATAGAACCGAGGCCCGCCGATCACCCGATACGGCAACCCGATGGTCAGAAACCGATCCTCAAACGCCCGCATCTGATGGCTGGCGCGCACCAAAATCGCCATGCCGTTCAATGAGGTCGCCTCAATCCCGCGCCGTCCGCGCTGCGCCGCCTCAATCTCCTCACCGATCCAGCGGGCTTCTTCCTCGCCATCCCAATGGCCGATCAGCCGCACCTTTTCGCCCTGTGCGCCCGCCGTCCACAGCGTCTTGCCCAAACGGTCAGCATTGGCGGCGATGATGCCCGAAGCGGCGGCGAGAATATGCGCGGTCGAGCGGTAATTCTGCTCCAGCCGCACCACCTTGGCGCCCGGAAAATCCTTCTCAAACCGCAGGATGTTGCCAACCTCAGCCCCGCGCCAGCCGTAGATCGACTGATCATCATCGCCGACACAGCAGATGTTGCGATGGCCCTGCGCCAAGAGCCGCAGCCAGAGATATTGCGCAACGTTGGTGTCTTGGTATTCGTCGACGAGGATGTATTTGAACCAGCGCTGATACTGCGCCAGCACATCTTCATGCTTCTGGAAAATCACCACGCAATGCAGCAGCAGATCGCCAAAATCGGTGGCGTTCAGGGTGCGCAGCCGCTCTTGATACTGGGCATACAGTTCCGTGCCACGGTTGTTGTAGGCCGAAGCCTCCGACGACGGCACTCGGTCCGGCGTCATCGCGCGGTTCTTCCAGCTATCAATCATCGAGGCCAACATCCGCGCGGGCCAACGTTTTTCGTCGATATTCGCCGCCGCAATCAACTGCTTCAGCAGCCGCAACTGATCATCTGTATCCAGAATGGTGAAGTTGCTCTTTAACCCCACCAGTTCGGCATGACGGCGCAATATCTTCACCGACAGCGAGTGAAACGTGCCCATCCACGCCATGCCCTCGGCGACATCGCCCAGCAAGCGCCCGACCCGCAGCTTCATCTCACGCGCGGCTTTGTTGGTGAAGGTCACCGACAGGATCTCACGCGGGCTCGCCTTGCCCATGTTCAAAAGATGCACGATCCGCGAGGTCAGCGCCTTGGTCTTGCCCGTCCCCGCCCCCGCCAGCATCAAAACCGGGCCGTCCAAAGCCTCGACCGCTTCACGCTGCGCCGGGTTCAGATCGTCGAGATAGGGTGCAGGCCGCGCTGCCCCTCGGCCAAGGGCGCGCTGTGACAGCGGCACCGCCGCCGCAAAAGCATCTTCGTCATCGGTCCAGCTCATCGCGCCAACTTAGCCGGGTTCGCGGCCAAGATAAAGCAGTGTTCCCGCATTGTTCACAGGAAAGTTTTGCGTTTATCTCGCTTCTGTTGCGCTGCGATTTTCAGCACTTTGCCCAAGGCTTCAGCCATTCTGCCAAAAACCCCGCGCCATCTTCGCATATCGCCCATTTTTTAGGCAACGAATCGTCCCTTCTGCAACGGTCGGATGTTAGCGCCCGACATATCGCAAATCTGTCATATCATGGCGTTTCCGCCCCTTGCGCTGCACCGCAGCGTGGCTAGTGTACGAACTCGATCACGCCCACTCCCCCGTTACCCGGAGCAGCCTTATGACCGAATTCAAGAAAATCCTCATCGCCAACCGCGGCGAAATTGCTATCCGCGTGATGCGGGCAGCCAATGAGATGGGCAAAAAGACCGTCGCCGTCTATGCCGAGGAAGATAAACTCAGCCTGCACCGTTTCAAAGCGGATGAGGCCTATCTGATCGGTGAGGGCCTGTCCCCGGTCGGCGCTTATCTCTCGATCCCGGAGATCATCCGGGTGGCGCGGGCCTGTGGTGCCGATGCGATCCACCCCGGCTATGGTTTGCTGTCGGAAAACCCTGATTTCGTCGATGCCTGCGATCAGGCCGGCATCACCTTTATCGGCCCGAAAGCCGACACCATGCGCGCCTTGGGCGACAAAGCCTCGGCCCGCCGCGTCGCGATGGCCGCAGGGGTTCCGGTGATTCCGGCCACCGAAGTTCTCGGCGATGATTTTGACGCCATCAAGAAAGAGGCCGCAGCGGTCGGCTATCCTTTGATGCTGAAAGCCTCATGGGGCGGTGGCGGTCGCGGCATGCGGCCGATTCTGTCGGAAGCCGAGCTGGTCGATAAGGTCCGCGAAGGCCGTCGTGAGGCCGAAGCCGCGTTTGGCAACGGCGAAGGCTACCTTGAAAAGATGATCATCCGCGCGCGGCATGTCGAGGTGCAGATCCTTGGCGACAAGCACGGCGCGATTTATCACCTTTATGAACGCGATTGCACCGTGCAGCGCCGCAACCAAAAGGTGGTGGAACGCGCCCCCGCCCCCTACCTGACCGACGCCCAGCGCGCCGAGGTCTGCGATCTCGGTCGCCGGATCTGCGCCTATGTCGGCTATGAATGCGCTGGCACCGTCGAATTCCTGATGGATATGGACAACCAGCAGTTCTATTTCATCGAGGTCAATCCGCGCGTTCAGGTCGAGCATACCGTCACCGAACAGGTCACTGGCATCGACATCGTGCAAGCGCAAATCCTGATTGCCGAGGGCAAAACCCTGGCCGAAGCGACGGGCAAGGCCAACCAAGAAGAAATCCACCTGACCGGCCACGCGCTGCAATGCCGTGTCACCACCGAAGACCCGCAGAACAACTTCATCCCGGATTATGGCCGCCTGACCGCCTACCGCTCTGCCACCGGCAATGGCATTCGTCTGGATGGCGGTACGGCCTACGCGGGCGGCGTGATCACCCGCTATTACGATTCGCTGCTGGTCAAAGTGACGGCCACCGCCCAAACTCCGAAAGCCGCCATCGCGCGGATGGACCGGGCGTTGCGCGAATTCCGTATTCGCGGGGTTTCGACCAACATCGAATTCGTCATCAACCTGCTGAAGCACCCGACCTTCCTCGATGACACCTACACCACCAAATTCATCGACACGACGCCCGAACTGTTCCAGTTCAAGAAACGCCGCGACCGTGCGACGAAAATCCTGACCTATATCGCGGATATCACCGTCAACGGGCATCCCGAAACCGCTGGCCGCAACAAACCCCATGCCGAGGCCCGCACGCCAAAGGCCCCGAAAGCCTTGGTCGAGCCAGCAATGGGCACCCGCAACCTGCTGGAACAACACGGGCCCCAAGCCGTTGCCGACTGGATGAGCAAACAGCAAAAGCTGCTGTTGACCGACACCACCATGCGCGACGGCCACCAATCGCTGCTCGCCACCCGCATGCGCTCGATCGATATGATCAAGGTCGCCCCCGCCTACGCCGCCAACCTGCCGCAGCTTTTCAGCGTCGAATGTTGGGGCGGTGCGACCTTTGATGTCGCCTACCGCTTCCTGCAGGAATGTCCGTGGCAGCGCCTGCGCGATCTGCGCGCATTGATGCCGAATGTGATGACGCAAATGCTGCTGCGCGCCTCTAACGGCGTCGGCTACACCAACTATCCGGACAATGTGGTGCAGGCGTTTGTGAAGCAGGCGGCCAGCACCGGCGTCGATGTGTTCCGGGTGTTCGACTCACTCAACTGGGTCGAAAACATGCGCGTCGCGATGGATGCGGTGCTGGAGGCCAACAAGGTCTGCGAAGGCACCGTCTGCTATACTGGCGATATGCTTGACCCGGATCGCGCCAAATATAACCTGAAATACTACGTCGATACCGCGAAACAGTTGAAAGCCGCAGGCGCGCATGTGCTGGGGCTGAAGGATATGGCGGGGCTGTTGAAACCCGCCGCCGCCAAATTGCTGATCAAGACGCTGAAGCAAGAGGTCGGCTTGCCGATCCACTTCCACACCCATGATACCTCGGGTGCAGCCGCAGCCACGATCATTGCGGCGTCGGATGCAGGCGTCGATTGCGTCGATGCGGCGATGGATGCGTTCTCGGGCGGCACCTCGCAGCCCTGCTTGGGCTCGATTGTCGAGGCTCTGCGCCACACCGACCGCGATACGGGGCTGGATATGGCCGCGATCCGCTCGATCTCCAACTATTGGGAAGCTGTACGCGGCCAATATGCGGCGTTTGAATCCGGCATTCCCGCCCCGGCTTCGGAAGTCTATCTGCACGAGATGCCCGGCGGTCAGTTCACCAACCTGAAAGCTCAAGCGCGCTCGCTGGGCCTCGAAGAACGCTGGCATGAGGTGGCGCAGGCTTACGCTGACGCCAACCAGATGTTTGGCGATATCGTGAAAGTCACGCCTTCGTCGAAGGTCGTGGGTGACATGGCGCTGATGATGGTGGCGCAAGGTCTGACCCGCAAGCAGGTGGAAGACCCGAAGATCGACGTCGCCTTCCCCGAGTCGGTGGTCGATATGCTGAAAGGCAACCTCGGCCAGCCGCATGGTGGCTGGCCCGCGGGGATTTCCAAAAAGGTGCTGAAGGGCGAAGTCGCCTCAACCGCCCGCCCCGGCGAAAGCTTGGCACCCGTTGACCTAGCGGCGGTGCGGGCGAAACTGTCCGAAGAACTTGGCGGCTTCAAGATCGACGACGAGGATCTGAACGGCTACCTGATGTATCCGAAAGTCTTCCTCGATTACATGGGCCGCCATAGGGCTTACGGCCCGGTGCGCACGCTGCCGACGCGGACGTTCTTTTACGGCATGATCCCCGGCGAAGAAATCACCGCCGAGATTGACCCCGGCAAAAAGCTGGAAGTTCGCCTGCAAGCGGTGGGGGAGACCACCGATGACGGCGAAGTGAAGGTGTTCTTTGAGCTGAACGGTCAGCCCCGCGTGATCAAGGTGGCTAACCGCGCGATCAAAGCGAAAGTTGCGGCCAAGCCGAAAGCCGTTGAGGGCAATCCGGGCCATATCGGCGCGCCGATGCCCGGCTCGATTGCATCTGTCGCCGTGGTGGCCGGCCAGAAAGTCAGCGCGGGCGATTTGCTGCTGACGATTGAGGCGATGAAGATGGAAACCGGCATCCACGCCGACCGCGCCGCAGTGGTGAAGGCGTTGCATGTGCATCCGGGCAGCCAGATTGATGCTAAGGATCTGCTGGTCGAGTTGGAATGAACCCGGCCGATTTTTGAGAAAAATCGTGTTCCCTAACATGAAACCCCGCGCCAGATGGTGCGGGGTTTATGCGTTCAAACGTTAAGAAAGTCTGAATCTCGACTTGTAAGATATTGATATTACTTCATATCAAAAAGGTCCCGAGTTGGGACCGCCCTAAATCTTCTTCACAAACGCCGTCAAGATCACGATCCGCTGATCCTCAACCCGGCCTTCAATCTGCTCGGGATTGTCCGCCACCAAAGAAATCCGCCGCACCGCAGTGCCCCGCTTGGCGGTGAAATTCGCGCCCTTCACCACCAGATCCTTGATCAACATCACGGAATCACCGTGGGCCAACAAAACCCCATTGCTGTCGCGATGTTCGACACTGGCGGCAACTTCCGTCCAGCCCTGCACCTCATCCGACAACATCATGCCCTCGCGCGCCTCAACCGCCCAAGGCTCGGCCAACTGCCCGAGTTTGCGCCAGACCGCCAATTGCACCGCAGGCTCTGCCGACCAAGCGGCACCCTCCAGACAGCGCCAATGCGAGGCATCGGCGGGCACATCTTCGCGGCAGGCGGGGCAAAGTGCCACCTCACCCGCAGGCGGCACATCGACCGCAGCCAGATCGGCTGTTGCGCCGCAGAATTCACAAGCATTGCCCGCGCGGGCCAGAAGATCGGAAAGTGCCATGATATATCCTTTGGTTTCCTCCAGCCCTAGACCCCGCATCCAGCAAAGGCCAGCACAAAGCGGGTCAGAGCACCCGCAGCGTCTCGCCCAGCCAAGGCCATTCCGCCTGCGCGGGGGCGACGATTTGCGCCGCGATCAAGCCGCGCAGACGACTGGCAATCTGGCGCGGCATCTCACGCAGCACGCCTTCGCGGGCGGAAAGCGAGAGGGTGCGTTGCAGGGGTTCAAACGGCAGCGGGGCGACGTCGATCGCCGCGTGAAAACGGGCGGCATGGTGCAGCGCCAGCGGTGTCAGGATCGTCCAGCCCTGCCCGCCCGCGACCATTGCCAAGATCGCATGGTAGCTGTCGAGTTCAAAGCGATGCGCCAACCGCAGGTTTTGCCGCGCCAGATGGCCCGCGATCTGGCGGCCCATCACATGTCTGGCGGTGTATTGGATCAAGGGCAGATCGGTATGGCTGCGACCTTTTGGGGTGATGGCGAGGAAGGGTTCGGCCAGCAGCGGATGCACCTCGCGCCAGCCTTGATCGGCGGTGTCGGAGTCGAGATCAGCGGCGACGACAATATCCAGTGATCGGGTTTCCAGCTGATCCAGCAGGCGGTGGCTGGCCCCGGTTTCCAGCAGGAAACGACAGCCTTTGAGCTCCCCCGCCAAGGCTGACAAAAGACTGGGCGTCACCTCGGCGTCGAAATCTTCGATCATGCCCAGCCGCAGCGTGGTGAGGCCGGAAAGGTCGGCCACCGCCAGATCGGCGCGGGCCTCTGCTTCGGCGTTGAGGATGGTTTGGGCGTGGCGGCGAAACATCGCGCCCGCTGGCGTCAGCCGCATCGGGCGGGCGGAGCGATCCAGCAGCACCGCCGCCAAGGCGGTTTCCAGCCCGGTCAACTGCTGGCTGATCGCCGAAGGGCTGACCCCCAAGCGTTTCGCAGCCGCAGAAATCGCGCCTTCTTCGGCGACGGCGAGGAAAACCTCGATCCCCCAAAGCGTGACGCGACCTTGTTGTTCAGCCATCTATAATACGGGCATTTACAGCTTCGACAGCTTTTTCTGCAGCTCGGCGAATTGCTTTTTGATCTCGGCCAATTCCTCGGCCGGGTCTTGCGCTGCGTCTTCCTTGGCGGGGCCAGAGCCTGCCCAGCCCGGAACGCCGCCCATCATGGTTTTCATGAAGGCTTCTTGCTGCTTGCGCATCAGATCAAACCCCGGCATCGCGGTCAGCGGATTCGGGATCGCGTTCATGTTCTCGATGACCTTGGTGGGACCATCACGCAGCATCTCAAAGCTGGCGGCGAGAAATTGCGGCACCACGGATTGAATGTTGGTGGTGTAGCTGCGCACCAGATCGGTCAGCACATTGGTCGGCAGAACGGTGTCGCCCTTGGATTCGTGTTCCGCGACGATCTGCAACAGATATTGCCGGGTCAGGTCATCACCGGATTTCAGATCGACAATCTGCACCTCGCGGCCCGCGCGGATGAAGCCCGCAATGTCTTCAAGCGTGACGTAATCAGACGTCTCGGTGTTATAGAGACGACGGCTGGCATAGCGCTTGATCAACAGCGGCTTAGCAGGTTCGGCCATAGTTCTCTCCCCGAGATATTGCAGTGCAGAGAAAGTCTAGGACAGTGCAGCATAAAAAGAAAGGGCGGGCACAATGGCCCGCCCTGCACATCCCCACTTAGGGAGGAAATTGGGATGCGCTATCCTTGCGGATTACTTGGCAGCGGTCGCCGCGGTGGCTTTTTTGGTCGCAGCGGTCACTTCGTCGGTGGCTTTTTTGACAACAGCCGAAGCTTCAGCCGAAACGTCTTTGCCAGCAGCCAGCATCAGTTCAACGGTTTCCATCTGCACTTTTTTCGCCACTTCAGCGAAAGCAGCCATGTTTTCCGAAGCCAGTTCGGCAGCAGCCGAAGCAAAGTCGGTCACGGCTTTGGTGTAGTCAGCCGGCTCGGATTTAGCTTTGGCAGCGCCCGACAGCTTGGCGATGGTCTCTTTTGCCCATTTGGACGAGATTTCGGTCGATTTTTCAGCAGCTTCCAGAGCCACTTTCGACAGTTTCTCGCCAAAAGCTGCTTGGGTTTTGAAAGCGTTCTGGAACGCCGAAGCGTCTACCGGGAACTTTGCCATCATGTCCTGCATAACTTTGGTGAAGTCATTCGCGTTGGTCATTGTATGCTCCTACAGGTGTGCGGGAGACAGCCCCGCTTTTCGATGAGCCAGATATAAATGCTGCAGTGCAGCATTGCAAGTGAATTTTCTGCAACGCGGCAATGACAGTGTCGCAGGGCGCGCGCAGGCTTACCTTACGGAAAGTCTTGCAAACTCAACCTTTTGGCGAATCTGGCTGTTGCGACACATAGGTGCCTGGTGCGGCGCAAAGCACCGGATGGACCGAATCACCTGGGATGCGGGCGGGCACCTGCCCCCCCGCTTGTGCGGCGAGCCATGTCCCCCACCGCGGCCACCAACTGCCGCTGTTGAAGGTGGCACTTGCCATCCAGTCATCCGGTGCGCCTGCAACGGGGCCCGCATTGGTGTAATGGCCGTATTTGCCTTTCGAGGGCGGGTTGATGATGCCCGCGACATGGCCCGATTGCGAGACGATGAAGGTTTTGTCGGTCGACCCCATCTGCTTGAAGCCGTTAAAGCTGCCGCGCCAATGCGCGATATGGTCGGTTTCACAGGCAATGGCGCAGACCGGAATTTGGATATCCTTCAGGCTGACGTTATGGCCGAAGACCTTATAAGTGCCTCGGGCCAGACCATCATCCTGGCAAAGCCCGCGCAGATATTCGATCGCCATTTTGCAGGGCAGATTGGTGCCGTCGCCGTTCCAATAAAGCAGATCAAACGCCGGGGGAGCCTCGCCCATCATATAGCTCTTGATCGCCGGACCGTAGATCAGGTCATTCGAGCGCAGATAGCTGAAGGTGCGGCTCATGAAGGTTTTTGAGAGCATACCATCGGCAAGGCTTTGGCGTTCGATGCCATCAAGGAAATCATTGTCGAGGAAAACGCCGACCTCACCCGGATCAGAGAAATCGGTCAGCATGGTGAAGAAGGTCGCGGATTTTACCGAGGTGTCGCCTGCGCGGTGGAGATGCGACAGCGTCAGGCTCAGCGTGGTGCCTGCGATGCAATAGCCGACCGCATTGATCTGTTTCTGATCGGTGATGCGGCGCACTTCGGCCATTGCGGTGAGGTAACCTTCGCGGATGTAATCATCCATGCCGACATCGGCATAGGACGCATCCGGGTTGACCCATGAGACGATGAACAGCGTGAAGCCCTGATCGACGATCCATTTGATCAGCGAGTTTTGCGGCTTCAGATCCATCACATAGAATTTGTTGATCCATGGCGGGAAGATCAGCAGCGGGGTTTGAAAAACCGTTTCGGTGGTGGGGCTGTACTGGATCAGTTCCAGCATCCGGTTGCGGAACACCACTGATCCCGGCGTGGTGGCAATATTTTCGCCCAACACAAACGCCTCGCGGTCGGCCAATGTCACCGCGAGTTCGCCATTGTTGGCCTCAATGTCGGCAACGAGGTTCTCCAGACCGCGCACAAGGCTTTCGCCGTCGGTCGCCACCGCTTTTTCCAAAGCATCGGGGTTGGTGCCCAGAAAATTGGTCGGCGACAGCATATCGACGATCTGCTTGGTAAAATACTCGACGCGTTTTTTGTCGCCGGGGTCGATGGATTCCATATCGCCGACGGCATTCTGCACGGCCTCGGCGTTGAACAAATACTGCTGTTTCAGATAGTTGAACGCCGGATGGGTATCCCAGAGCGGATTGGCAAAGCGGCGATCTTTCGGACCGGGGTCGGCGGGGGCTTTCAACTCACCCGATGCCAAGGCCTGCTGCGCCTCGACATAATGCTTCATCGTTTTGCCCCAATAGGCGACCTGATGCTCCAGCACTTTCGCCGGATTCTGCATCATTCCGGCCAGATAGGCGGCGGCGGCTTTCATATACATGTCTTGCCCCGGCCCCTGCACACCGGGGTCGGAGGGTTTTTTCTGCGCTAAAGCGGCCATGAGACGCGCTGACAACGCTTCAATTTTGGCAAGATTAGCAGTCATCTTCTCTAATTTTGCACCTGCAGCAGTGTCTTCGGTTGTCATGTTAATTTTTAACCCCTATTCTTTCTGCTGTGCAGCATAACGTCGCCCCGCCGCGAGGGCCTGACGACGATTGGGCCGGGGCCCTATCCCCGCAAGGAGTCGTGATGAAGTATATGGCGACCTACGACCTTATGGAAAGTATTCGTAACACCAATGAGTGGATGGGCGCCACTGCACGCGCGATGGCATCCTATCCGGCGTTTTCGATGACGATGAACCCGATGCTGAACATGATGGCAGCTTGGGGCGAGGTGACCGAACGCAGCTTTGGCCGCATGGTGGTCAAGCCCGATTGGGGCATCCGCTCAATTCCGGGGCCCGATGCGCAAGACCATTTGGTTGATGTGGTGCCGGTGGTGGAGCGTGCTTTTGGCAGCCTGATGCAGTTCAAAGTGCGCCGCCGTGCGCCAATGGCCCGCAAAGTGATGCTGGTGGCCCCAATGTCGGGACATTATGCCACACTGCTGCGTTCGACCGTGTCCAGCCTGCTGCCAGACGCCGATGTCTATATCACAGATTGGCACAATGCCCGCGACATTCCGGTGTCGGAAGGCAAGTTCGATATTGAAGATTACACGCTGTATCTGGTCGAGTTCATGCGGGCACTCGGCCCTGATACCCATGTGATTGCGGTGTGTCAGCCAGCGCCACTGACCTTGGCAGCGACTGCCTATCTTGCGGCGGAAGAGCCCGATGCACAGCCGCGCTCGCTAACCCTGATCGGCGGGCCTATTGACCCCGATGCGGCCGCGACCGATGTGACCGACTTTGGCCGCCGAATCACCATGGGCCAGTTGGAGCAGATCGCGATCCAGCGCGTCGGCTTCAAATACAAAGGCGTCGGCCGGTTGGTCTATCCGGGTTTGCTGCAACTGCAAAGCTTCATGTCGATGAATTCTGAGCGGCACTCGAAAGCGTTCAGCGATCAGATCATGCGGGTGGCGCAGGGTGATGCCTCGGATCACGACGCGCATAACCGCTTTTACGACGAATATCTGGCGGTGATGGATATGACCGCCGAATTCTACCTTTCCACCGTCGAGCGGATCTTCAAGAACCGTGAGATTGCGAAGAATGAATTCATCGTTGCGGGCAAAAAGGTCGATATCGGGGCGATCACACGCGTTGCGGTCATGACGGTTGAGGGCGAGAATGATGACATTTCCGCCCCCGGCCAATGCGTCGCCGCGCTGGATATGCTGACCGGACTGCCTGACAGCAAGAAGGCGCAACACCTTGAGCCCGGCGCGGGCCATTACGGCATCTTCGCTGGCAAAAGCTGGCGGCTGAACATCCGGCCGTTGGTGTTGTCGTTCATCGACGCCAATTCGGGGGCAGCACCCGTTGTCCAAGCGCCCGTGGCACCAGCACCGATTGCAGCAGCAGATATTGAAGAACCTGTTGTCGCAGCACCTGTTGCAGTAGAGCCTGCTGCTGCAGCGCCGGTTGTCGCAGCGCCCGTTGCAGTAGAGCCGGTTGCCGAAACACCCGTTGTCGCAGCACCAGTTGCCGAAACACCCGTCACCTCAGCCGCGAACGTCACCCGACTGTCTTCGGTAAAGTCCAGGCGCTAACGACTTGTTATTGCAACAAAGGCTCGAGGGGAAACCTTCGGGCCTTTTTCCTATCGCAGCATCATCGGCCCGGCGAGGAATTCCTCAATGGCCTTGGACACCACCTCGGGCTGCTCCAAACTCGCCAAATGCCCGGCGGCCTCGATCACCAACAGTTTGCCATAGGGCATCAGATTGGCAGTGAATTCCTGCCTGCGCATCGGCACCAATGTATCGGCTTCGCCTGCGATCACCAACACCGGCAGCTTCACTCGCCGCATGGTTTTCTGCTGATCCGGGCGGCGTTGCAAAGCGCGGGATTGGCGCAGGAACACACCCTCGCCCAAGCCCAACGCCATATCCTGCACCAAGGCCATGATCTCGTCGCGCCAATCGGCCTCGACAATCGCCGAAAGCGGAATCTCCTGCCGCATCGCCTCGGCCAAGCGCCCCGATTTCGCGGCGACAATCCGGGCTTCGCGGGCAGCGGCGGCTTGTGGCGGTTCCGACAAAGGATCGGTCGCCATTAGCACCACACGGGTGACGCGATCTGGCACCCGCCGGATCAGATCCAGCGCAATATCGCCGCCCAAGCCATGCCCCAACAGCGCGAATTTCTCGGGCAGGCCGGGCAGGACGGCCTCTGACATCTGCTCCACCGTCTCGCCCTTGGTCGGCAACACCACCTGCATCGCCCGCGCCGCCCCTAAGCGCACCATCTGCGGCAAAAACAGCCGCGCATCGGCCATCAGGCCGGGGATCAGTACCAAGGGTTCGGGATGCGGCATCAGTTTGTGGCCTTCAGCACATCGGCGATGGCGTCAGTGATTAAGGCAAGGCAAGCGGGGGTGGAAAAGCGGTGATCGGCCCCTTTCACCAAGGTCAGGCGGATATCCTCGCCCGTGGCGTGATCCAGCAGACGCAGCGCGACCGAGGGCGGCACGTCAATATCAGCGGTGCCTTGCAGCAAGCGGGTGGGGAAATTCAGCGGCAAAGCCGTGCGCAGAACCAGCCGATTGCGACCCTCCTCGATCAGGCGGCGGGTGATGATATAGGGGCTGTCGGCATAGTCCGACGGCAAGCCGATCTGGCCTTTGTCCATGATATTAGCACGTTGCGCGTCGGTGAAATCCGCCCACATGTTGTCTTCGGTAAAGTCAGGTGCCGCAGCGATGCCGACCAGACCGACAATCCGCACTGGGATCGCCTTGGCCACCAGCAGCGAAATCCAGCCGCCCATCGACGAGCCCACCAGCACCAGCGGCCCCGAAGTGACCGCCTCTATCACCGCCAAAGCATCCTCGAACCAATCGCCAATCGCGCCGTCGAGAAAATCACCCGAGGAAACTCCATGCCCGGAATAGTCCAAGCGCAGAAAGCTACGCCCAGCAGCCTCAGCCCAATCCTGCAAATACACCGCCTTGGTCCCGGTCATATCCGATTTGAAACCGCCCAAAAACACCACGCAAGGCCCCTGCCCCTTGGTGAAATGATAGGCAATCCGGCGGCCCTGCTTTGTGGTCAACTGGTGCGGTTCGGTCATGCTGCCTCACTTTTTCTTCACCTTAGCCGCCTGCGGTTGACAAGGCCACGGGCGATAGGCAAAACCCCGCTCACATAACCCGCAACCGGGCGTTTCGTAGGCGCCAAAACGACGAGGAGGACGAAATGTCCCAGATTTCCCTGACGTTCCCTGATGGCAATAAGCGCGATTACGCCGCCGGCGTGACGGCTGCCGAGGTGGCTATGTCCATCGCACCGGGTCTGGCGAAGAAAGCCATCTCCGCCACGGTCAACGGCGCGCATTACGACCTGCAGTGGCCGATCCACAGCGATGCCAGCATCGCCATCCACACTTTGGCCGATGATGCCCAAGCGCTGGAGCTGATCCGCCACGATGCCGCCCACATCATGGCGCGCGCGGTGCAGGAAATCTGGCCGGATGTGAAGGTCACTATTGGTCCTGTGCGCGATTACGGCTGGTTTTATGATTTCGACCGCGCCGAGCCGTTCACGCCGGAAGACCTCGGCCAGATCGAAGCCAAGATGAAGCAGATCATCAACGCCCGCGATCCCGTCCGCACCGAGGTGTGGGACCGCGCCCGGGCGATCAAATTCTACGAAGACAAGAACGAGCCGTTCAAGATCGAACTGATCAACCGCATCCCCGAGGGTGAAGACCTGCGGATGTATTGGCACGGGCATTGGCAGGATTTCTGCCGTGGACCGCACTTTGCCCACACGGGTCAGGTGCCTGCCGACGCCTTCAAGCTGACGCATGTGGCGGGTGCTTATTGGCTCGGCGACGCGTCGCGGCCGATGCTGCAGCGCATCTATGGCCTCGCGTTCAAAAACCGTGATGATCTGAAAGCCCATATGACCATGCTCGAGGAGGCCGCCAAGCGCGACCACCGCAAGCTGGGCCGTGAGATGGACCTGTTCCACATCCAGGACGAAGCCCCCGGCATGGTGTTCTGGCACCCGCATGGCTGGACGGTTTACCGCCAGTTGGAAGACTATATGCGCGGGCGTCAAAAAGCGGCTGGCTACAAGGAAATCAAGACGCCACAAGTGGTTGACCGGGTGCTGTGGGAGAAATCCGGCCACTGGGAAGCCTACCGCGAGAATATGTTCATCGTCGAGGTGGACGAGGAAGGCGCGAAAGAAAAGCGCATCAACGCGCTGAAACCGATGAACTGCCCCTGCCATGTGCAGATCTTTAACCAAGGTTTGAAATCCTACCGCGACCTGCCGCTGCGGCTGGCCGAGTTCGGCTCCTGCCACCGTTATGAGTCGTCAGGTTCCATGCATGGCCTGATGCGGGTGCGGGGCTTTACGCAAGACGATGCGCATATCTTCTGCACCGAGGATCAGATCGGCTCGGAGTGCGAGGCCTTCATCAAACTGCTGGCCAGCGTCTATAAAGACCTCGGCTTTGACGGCTTTGAGATCAAATTCTCCACCCGCCCGGATGTGCGCATCGGCTCGGATGAGACATGGGATAAGGTCGAAGGCATGCTGGAGGCCGCGATCAAGGCTGCTGGCGTGTCCTATGAGGTCGATCCGGGCGAAGGCGCGTTTTATGGCCCGAAGCTGGATTTCAAACTGACCGACGCGATTGGCCGCAAATGGCAATGCGGCACCTTCCAAGTTGATCCGAACCTGCCGGTGCGGCTGGATGCGGAATATGTCGGCGAGGATGGCGCAAAGCACCGCCCCTATATGCTACACCGCGCGATCCTCGGCTCATTCGAGCGTTTTATCGGTATTCTGATCGAAAACTACGCTGGAAAACTGCCGTTCTGGCTGGCGCCGCGTCAGGTCGTGGTGGCCTCGATTGTGTCCGATGCCGACCCGTTCGTGCATGAGATCACCAACGCGTTGATCAAAGCAGGCGTACTGGCAGAAGCTGACACCCGCAATGAAAAGATCAACTACAAGGTGCGCGAGCATTCTGTCGGCAAGGTTCCGGTGATCCTTGCGGTCGGGATGAAAGAAGTCGAAGACCGCACGGTGTCGGTGCGCCGCTTGGGTGACAACCGCACCGAGACGCTTAGCTTGGATCAGGCCTTGGCCGAGTTTGGCTTTGCCGCTTTGCCGCCGTCGGGGCACTGAAACCTGCTCAATTTCATCTTGGTCTAAATATCCCCGCCGGAGGCTTCCGCCGAAACCGCGCAAGCCTCCGGCGGGGGTATTTCAGAAAGAGCAAATCCAAGACCCGGCAGCGCCGCTGAGTGGTGGCTCCGCTCGGCGGAAATCGCGCGCCCAGCGCGTCTTCTGATCCGCCTCCCACCACCCGAGGCGGCCCCTGTTTAATGGGTATCCGGTTGCCGCGCGGCCAGTGCCAACAGGCCGCCAAGGCCGCACATCGCAATCGGGAACATCGTGAAGACGTTGAATCCGAAGGCGACATAGATCCCCACCGCCGAGGCCAGCATCAAAACCCCCGCTGGAATATTTTGCGACCGCGCCATCGCCGCCCCTGCAATCGCAAGGATCGGGGCCAGAAAGCTGGCCATTTTGATCACCATCGGATGATCGACTTGGTTGCCGAAATCGCCAATCGCGTCGTGGCTGGCCACGAACTCGGTATAGCCATAGCCAAAAAACCCAACAATCATGGCCAAAACGCCGCCAATCAAGCCTAAAGTCAGTGCAGCGTTTCTCACCCGAATCTCCGTGCTTGATTTTCGCCTAAGGTTTGGCATGATTTCATCAGTGACGACAGACTTTCTGAACGCCTAGCTTGGCCCGGAAGACCTGGATTGCACGGCCCGGGGTAATATCGCCTCGGGAGGGTTGAGATAGGAGAGACGGCATGCCAACCGGCACCGTAAAATGGTTCAACAGCACAAAGGGCTACGGCTTTATTGCGCCCGATGATGGCGGGAAGGATATCTTCGTTCACATCTCGGCAGTCGAGCGCGCCGGGCTGAAGGGCCTGAATGACAACCAGAAGATCGGCTTCGAGCTGCAATCTGGTCGCGATGGCAAGGAATCCGCAGGCGATCTGCGCTTGCTTTAAGGTTTGAAAGCGGCCCTTCAGGGGGCCGTTTTCCTTACAGCAGGGCCGCTTGCACCGCGTCATCCCAGCCGAGGTAGTATTTGCCATCGGCCTCAATCACTGGTCGTTTCATCACGGCCGGTTGGGCTGCAATTTGTGCCTCGGGGTCCGAGGCTTTCAGGAAATCGTTGAAACCGCGATAGGTGGTGGACTGCTTGTTCACCGCGCGATCACCAAATTCCATCACGATCTTGTCGATCTCGGCCTCGGAAAGCGGTTCCGCGCGGACGTCGCGGAAGGTCACAGATTTGCCCGCCGCCTCCAGCGCTTTCAGGGCTTTCTTGCAGGTGTCGCAGGTGGAGATGCCGTAGAGGATCATTGCAGGCCTTTGAATATCATCTTGGTCAAAGCAACCCCGCCCCAAGCCGAGGCGGCGGTCAGGAAGGTGCCCCAGATCAGGTCAGTCGCGACCATCTCGGGGCTCCAGGCTTTCATAACCGCGTAGCTGGTGAATTCATAGGTGCCGTAGGCCATCGCGCCCAAGATCGCGGCGGGCAGGAAGACGGGGGTGTCGGATTTCAGGCCGGGGATTGAAATCAGGTACAACAGGCCCGCGATATAGGCCGCGTAGAAGGCGGCGGCGGGGAGGTAGCGGATTTCGGGCAGCAGTTGATCGCCGAGGTGGCGGCGGAACAACGGCTGCATGTGGAGGGTCAGCATCACCGAATCGAGGATCAGGAAGATCAGCGCGGTCAGGATATAGAGGGTTGCGATTTGCATGGGGCTCTCCTTTGGCCGGAAGGTAGGCTGCGGGGTGAGTTTGGCGAGGGGTTTTCGGAGGGTCCCAACTCGGGACCTTTTGGATGCGTTTAATATCAAGGCGTTAACTGGGTCGTTTTAACGAAAAATTAAGGTTTGTCCGCAAACAGCCGCCGGATTTGGCCATTTAGTCGTGGCAGATACCACGCCTCCCAGCGCAAAACCGGATAGGCGAAGGTGATGGCGAAAGCCCAGGTGGCGATGAAAGCGGCGATCAGTTGCAGCGGTGCGCCAAGGCTGGCGGCGTTCACATAAACGAAGCTGCCAAGGGTTAGCACGCCGATGGTGTGGCTGATGTAGAGCGGGAAGGACCAGCGGCCGCACAACTGACCGATCCGCCCGAGCAAAAACCCCGGCGTGGCACTGGGCGTGGTGACGCACAGCACGATCAAAGCCGCACCCAGCATCGACTGTCCGGCAACCGGAGAGCCAACCAAGATCAACCCCAGCACACCCATGCAAATCGCCAGCGGTTTTGGCAAAAAATAGCGGTGGCTGTAGCCGTAGGCCAGCCCGGCCCCGACGGTGAACGTCCAGCCATATCCGTGCGGAATCATCAGATTGACCGCAATCACAGCCAACATCAGGCCCGCTTTGATGAGGCACTGCCGTTTATGCGCCAAAACACGGGGGCGGAACAGACCTGCCAATGCGAAGGCCGCAAACAGCGCAAGCAGACTGCCATAGAATTCGACAACCATGGTCCATAGGTTCGAATTGAACTGCAAAGTGCGATAGCGCAGAAACACCGTGATGCTTTCTTTCACCGCACGCAGCAGGCTGATGTCTTGGGTTTGATCGGTATAGGCGAATTTTTCCAACCAGTCAGACCCGGCCAAAATCGCCGCTTCGCCATTGTAATTCAACTGAAACCGCAGGGCGATATAGCCCAGCAAGACCCCATAAGCGGCGGGTGGCCACAGCCGGGGCAAGCGCTTGATTGCGGCACCGATCAGCCCTTTGGCTTCGCCGCTTTCGAAATACTTCAGCGTCAACACAAAGCCCGACAGCAAGAAGAACACATAGACCGCTCCGGTGCCGTTGAGCAGCCAGCCCAAGCTGTAAGCGGGCAAGCCCCGAGACATTTGGGCCTTGAACGCGGGCAAGAACCCCAAGGCGAAATGGTGCAAAACCACAACGACCGAGGCATAGCCGCGCAGAGCTTCAAGCGCACGCAGGCTGGGATTGGTGGCTCGGTCCAATGGTAGCACGGGCAACTCCGGTGATGACTGGCAAATCGGTCACGGGTGTGTAGCGCATTTACCCCCCCTGAGAGAGGGCGATTTCGCGGCAATCGCGCAAAATGCTCACGTTTTTGGCATTGGTGTGAAAAACGTTCGGCGGATCGACGTAACCTCCTATGCTGGCGACGAAATATGGGGGCACGCATGATCGACGCCAAACTTTTGCCGTTGCAGCACAGGCTGTTGCAACGGCCCGCGCGCGGGCTTGCGCGCCGGGTCACGGCGGATCAAGTCTCGCTCGTCGGGTTTGCTTTGGGCGCGCTGGCGGTGCCTGCCTTGGCGTTCGGGTTTTATCGACTGGCGCTGGTTTTGCTGGTGCTGAACCGGGTGGCGGATGGCTTGGATGGTGCTGTTGCGCGGCTTATCGGGCCGACGGATCGCGGGGCGTTTTTGGATATTGCGCTGGATTTCGTGTTTTACGCGCTGTTTCCACTGGGGTTTGCTTTGGCTGATCCGGGGGGCAATGCCCTGCCCGCCGCCGTGCTGATCGCCAGTTTTGTCGGCACCGGATCATCGTTTCTGGCCTTTGCCAGCATTGCGGCGCGGCGCGGTTTGACGGCGGCGGACTATCCCAGCAAGGGGATTTATTATCTCGGCGGCTTGACCGAGGGCTTTGAAACCATTGCGATCTTTGCCGCGATGGCGTTGTTTCCGGCGTGGTTTGCCGTTCTGGCTTATGGCTATGCGCTTGCCTGTTGCCTGACCACGGCGTTGCGCTGGCGGATGGGCTGGCAGGCCTTTGCCGCGTGAGGCGCGCGGGCTATATCGTGCTGATATGATATGAATTTATGATACTGGAGTTGCCATGAAACTGCCGCTGATCGCCGCCCTTGGGCTGCTGTTTGCCACCCCTGCGCTTGCTGATTGGGCGCAGACTTTGGCCGAAGCGAAGGGCCAGACGGTGTATTTCAACGCTTGGGGTGGCGATGCGCGCACCAACGCGTTTATCGCTTGGGTCGGCACGCAGACCGAGGCGCTGTATGGTGTGAAGGTTGAGCAGGTGAAGCTGACCGACACGGCGGAGGCGGTGACGCGGGTGATTTCCGAGAAAGCGGCGGGGCAGGATACGGATGGCTCGGTCGATCTGATTTGGATCAACGGGCCGAATTTTCTGGCGATGAAAGAGCAGGGTTTACTGCACGGGCCGTTTGTGGCGGGGTTGCCGAACGCGAAATATCTTGATCTGGGGGCTGGTTCGGCGACTTCGGTGGATTTTACCGTGCCGGTCGAGGGCATGGAAAGCCCGTGGCGGCTGGCTAAGTTTGTGTTCAGCTATGACAGCGCCAAGGTGGCGGATGTGCCAGCGGATATGGCTGGGTTTGTCGATTGGGCGGCGGTGCATAAGGGGCGGATGACGCATCCAGACCCGTCGAACTTCATGGGGGCGACGTTTCTGAAGCAGGCGTTGATTGAGCTGGCACCCGATGCGGGCGTGTTGCAGCAGCCGGTGACCGAGGCGGCTTTTGCTGCGGCGACTGCTCCTTTGTGGGCGTGGTATGACGCGTTGCGGCCGAACCTGTGGCAAGGCGGGGCGACCTTTCCGGCCAGTGGTGAGGTGCAGAGCCAGATGCTGAATGATGGCGAGGTCGATATTGCGATGTCGTTTGATCCGGCCTCGACCGCGGCGGCGATTGCCGAAGGGACATTGCCCGAGACCGCGCGGGTGTTCGTGCCGAAAGCGGGCAGTATTGGCAATATCAGCTTCGTGGCGATCCCCTACAATGCGGCCCATGCGGCGGGGGCCGAGGTGGTGGCAAACTTTTTGCTAGAGCCCGCCACGCAAGCGCATATGCAGGATATTACGGTTTTGGGCTCGTTTGCGGTGCTGGACCCAGCGCGGTTGGATGCGGCGGGCAAGGCCGGGTTTGCGGCTTTGCCGCAGGCTGCAGCCCTGCCCGCGTTGGAGGATCTGGGGCCGGTGTTGCTGGAGCCTCATGCCAGTTGGATGACGCGGCTGGTCGCGGAATGGGCCAAGCGTTACACCAAATGAGCAAGTTGCGCGGCGCGGTTTTGGCGGTGGTATTGCTGGGGCTGATCGCGCCGATTGTGGTGGGATTGGCCGAAACCGCGCGCGCGGCCTTTGGGGTGTTGCCGGCGCTGGGGCTACGCGCATGGTCGTTGGAGCCGTGGCGGATGCTGCTGGCCCAGCCGGGGTTTGCGAGTAGTGTGCGGTTGACGCTGGTGACGGGGCTGGGCTCGACCCTGATCGCGCTGGCCTTGGCGATGGGGTTTTGTGCCAGCGTGCCGGGGCGGATGCGTTGGCTGGCCCCGTTTCTGGCGACACCACACGCGGCGATGGCGGTGGGGTTGGCGTTTGTTTTGGCCCCCTCGGGCTGGATTGCGCGGGTTTTGGCACCGGTGATGGGATGGGCTTCGCCGCCGGATCTGGCGACAGTGCATGACGGTTGGGGGCTGGCGCTGATGCTGGGGCTGGTGGTGAAGGAACTGCCGTTTTTGCTGTTGGTGATGGCGTCGGGGCTGGCACAACTGCCGGTGGCACATCACATCGCAGCGGGGCGGGCGATGGGCTATGGGCCGGGGTTGGCGTGGATCAAGCTGATCTTGCCGCAGCTTTGGCCGCTGATCCGGCTGCCGGTTTGGGTGGTGCTGGCCTACGGGCTGTCAGTGGTGGATATGGCGATCATTCTGGGGCCGTCGAACCCGCCAACTTTGGCGGTGGCGGTGCTGCGCTGGTTCAATGCGGCCGATGTGGCGATGATCCTGCCTGCCTCGGCGGGGGGGCTATTGCAAGCGGGGCTGGTGGTGGGCTGTATTGCTGCGCTTTGGGGCGCGGAGGTTGTGCTGCGCGGGATCGGGCGCTGGTGGTTGCGGCGCGGCGGGCGGGGGGTGTCTTGGGCGCCGGGTTTGCAGGTGGCGCGGGTTGGGGTGTGGGGGCTAATGGGGTTAGCTTTGGCAGCGCTGCTGTCGCTACTGGTGTGGTCGCTGACCTGGCGGTGGTCTTATCCGATGATCTGGCCCGAACGCTGGTCTGGCGAGCTCTGGATGAGCGCGATGTGGAGTAAGGCCTTGATGAATACGCTGATTTTGGCGGGGATGACGGTGATGCTGTCGCTGCTGCTGGCGGTGTTCTGGTTGGAGGCAGAAGAAGACCTCACGCGCGCGGCTTGGGCAGAGGCGTTGATTTATCTGCCGCTGCTGATGCCGCAGATTGGGTTTCTCTATGGGCTGAACGTGGTGTTTTTGCGGGCGGGCATCTCGGGCGGCTACATAGCAGTGGTCTGGGCGCAGGCCTTGTTCGTGTTTCCCTATGTGATGATCGCCTTGTCAGAGCCGTGGCGGGCCTTGGATGCGCGGTTGCTGCAGGTGGCGGCAGCTTTGGGCGCGGGGCGCTGGCGGCGGTTGTTCACACTGCGCTTGCCGATGTTGCTTGGCCCGATCATGACCGCAGGCGCGATTGGCGTGGCGGTGTCGGTGGCGCAATATCTGCCGACGTTGTTTTTGGGCGCGGGGCGGATTGCGACACTGACGACCGAGGCGGTGACGTTGTCGTCGGGCTCAGATCGCCGGGTGACGGCGGTGTATGCCAGCCTGCAAGCCGCCCTGCCCTTTGCAGCCTATGCGCTGGCGGCGCTGATCCCGGCGTGGTGGCATCGCAACAGGCGTGATCTGCGCGGAGGTGGAGTATGAGTCTGGAACTGGTGGAGCTTTCGGTGCGGCGTGGGGGGGTGGCGTTGTTCGCGCCCTTGTCATTACAGGTGGCCTGTGGGGCGGTGGCGACGGTGATGGGACCGTCGGGGGTGGGCAAATCGACCCTGCTGGATGCGATTGGCGGCCATCTGGCGCATGGGTTTTCCTGCACGGGCCGCGTGCTGGTGCAGGGCCGCGATATGACCACCCTGCCCGCCGAGGCGCGGCGGATCGGGGTGATGTTTCAGGACGCGCTGCTGTTTCCGCATTTGTCGCTGGGGGACAATCTGGCGTTTGGGCTACCTGCTGCGGTGAGGGGCCGGGCAATGCGGCGGGCGGCAGTGGAGGCGGCTTTGGCGCAAGCGGGGCTGCAGGACATGTATATGCGTGACCCCGCGACGCTATCCGGTGGACAGCGGGCGCGGGCGGCTTTGATGCGGGCGCTGTTGGCCGAGCCTTTGGCCTTGCTGTTGGATGAGCCGTTTTCCAAGCTGGATGCGGGTTTGCGCGGTGAGATGCGGCGGTTCTTGTTCGGCCATCTGCGCGCACGCGGCATTGCGACCTTGATGGTGACGCATGATCCCGAGGATGCGGCGGAGGCTGGCGGGGCGGTGGTGGTTTTGTGAGGGTTGGATTGTGGGACACCCCGGGGGGCTCGCCCCCGGACCCCGAGGATATTTGAGCGCAGAGGATGACAATTTTAGATAAGTTTTAGAGAGTCAGCGGCGGAGGTATTCTGTGGCGATGCAAATGGGAGCCTCTCCACGCAATGGGATTGAGGACAGTTGCTGCCAGTCTTTTGCGTCAAAATCTGGGAAGAAGGCGTCGGCATAAGGGATATCTAGCGCGACTTCGGTGATCAGCAGGCGATCCGCCAGGGGCAGCAGCGCGCGGTAGATGCCTGCGCCACCGATGCCATAGGAGCGGGCATAGCCGCTGGCGCGGGCAAATGTGAGGGCAGCTTCGGGGGTTGCGAAGACATGCTCGGTCAGGGATTTGTCAGACGAGACCACGCAATTCAGCCGGTTTTTCAACGGCTTGAACGGCAGGCTTTCCCAGGTTTTGCGGCCCATGATGATCGCGCCTCCGGTGGTTTCGCGTTGAAAGAACGCCAGATCCTCGGGCGCGTGCCATGGGATCAGGTTGTCTTTGCCGATAGCCCCATTGCGGGCGCGGGCGACGACGAGGCTGAGCATGAGATCGGCCCCCTTACACAGCCACGGGGGCTTTGATGGCGGGATCGGGATCGTAGTTCAGAAACTCAAAATCTTCATATTTGAAATCAAAAATCGAGCTGACTTGCCGCTTGATCCGCAGGGTTGGCAAGGATTTTGGGCTGCGGGCGAGTTGGGTCTGCACCTGTTCCATGTGGTTGGTATAGATATGCGCGTCGCCCATGGTGTGGATGAAATCGCCCGGCTCGTAGCCCGTGACATGCGCCAACATACTTTGCAGCAGCGCATAAGAGGCGATGTTGAACGGCACACCGAGGAACATATCGGCCGAGCGTTGGTAGAGTTGCAGATGAAGTTTACGCCCGGCGATGCGAACTTGCCAAAGGGTGTGGCAGGGCGGCAGCGCCATGTTTGGCACCTCGCCGGGGTTCCAGGCCGAGACGATCAGGCGGCGGCTGTCGGGGGTTTTGCGAATCGCGGTGACCAGATCGGCGATCTGATCGACGCTATCGGCGTAGTAAAGCGGGCGGCCTTGCGGGTCGTCGCCCGCCGGGGTCAATTTCGGAAACCGCCGCCATTGCGCGCCATAGACCGGGCCAAGATCGCCGTTTTCATCGGCCCATTCATCCCAGATGCCGACGCCATTGGCCTTGAGATAGCCGATATTGGTGTCGCCATTCAGGAACCACAACAGCTCGTGGATGATGGATTTCAGGTGCAATTTCTTGGTGGTGACCAGAGGAAAGCCTTGCGAAAGATCGTAGCGGCTCTGCATGCCAAAATACGAAATCGTCCCGGTGCCGGTGCGGTCGGTCGAGGTTTGGCCCTCGGCCAGCACGCGGCGCAATGCGTCGAGATAGGTTTGCACGTCTGTGTTCCGTTTGGCTTGAGGGTTTTGGTTTTGTGACGGCGTGACAAGCTGTTGTCAGGATTGGCGGTGGTTTGTCTATATATAGACATGATCTCTGCGCCAGGCCAAGGCCGAAGCTTGCGCTGGGCAGTGGGTGATGCCAAGCGGGCACAGCGGCGAAAGATCAGGTGGCGAAATCGAATCCGCTTTGACTTTCAAGGGTTTTGCACGCAAAGTTGATGTGATTTTTGATGCTATGGGCAGGACCACAGATGAAACCGATCCGTTTGACGCTTGCGGCCATGCTGCTGTTATCTGCCTGTGGCGGCAACCCGTTTATTCCAGATACGACCGTGCCGACCGACCCAACCACGCCCGTAACGCCTGATCCGAACGGCGGAATTACCACCGAAGGCGGGCTGCCGCCGGGCACCACCTCGCCCACGCCTGCCTCCGGCGTCACCCGGTATGAGCCGAAGGGCAAGGATACCTCGAACGGCGATTCGGGCAACGGCTATGTCACCGAGGTCAGCTACAACGGCACTAACGATACGTTTAAGGTCGATAACCTTGGCTTTGACGGCAACAACGTGTTTGACCGCGCCACGCCGGGCGAGTTGAACAATGTCACGGGCAAGAAAGCGACCTATGCTTTGTATGATGGCAAGCCCAGCTTGCCCGATTCCGTGACTGGCCAGCCGATTGATCAGTTGCAACATCGTGCTATCTATGGCGTGTCAAACGACGGGTCGGTGAAATTCGCGATCGTGCGCACCGGGTCATATGTCGATTATGGCTTTGGCGGCTTTATCTATAGCCGTACCGGGGGGGTGACTTTGCCCGCCGAAGGTTCAGGCACCAGCGAAGAATTCCTGACTTCGGGTGCCAAGAACCCCGCCTATCGTGGTCAGGCGCATTACAGCGGTAAAGTTGCCGGTCTGCGTGATTTCAAAGGTGCGGGTGGCATGGAAATGTCGACCGCTGATATGACGATGGACATTGACTTTGACGATTTCAATGACGGCAATGCAGTGCAGGGCCGGGTCTACAACCGCCGGATTTACGATCTGGCTGGCAATGATGTGACCCAAACCGTGCTGGATGCGCTGGATGCCAAAACCGGGCGCACCAACAGCACCTTGCCGACGATTCAATTCACCATCGGGCCGGGCGTGATGAACGACAACGGCGAAATTGTCGGCAAATTGGGCAGCTATTACGTCGACAGCGGTGGCAAGGCCGTGAGCTTTGAAGAAGGCAAGTATTACGCCGTGGTTTCAGGGAACAACGCTGCCGGGCAACAGGTGGTTGGCGTCTATGTGGTTGAGGGCGACGATCTGCGCTATGAAGGTGTAGGGGTGCGCGAAACCGGCGGCTTCATTCTGCAACGGTGAGGGTGATGCTGCGCTTTGCGCTGGTGCTTGGGATGATGGTTGCAGCCCTGCCCTTGGCGGCAGGGGAGCTAAGTCCTGCACAAATGCGGGCATATGGCTTTCAACTGATGGCCACGGGCGATCAGATAGGCGCTATGGCAGTAGCCGAGGCTTTGCTGGGCCGCGATCCGCATGACGCGGCAGCGCTTTTTCTGAAAGCGCAGGCCTCGTCGACAGGGCCGGAGTCGCGTCAGGCGGCGCGGCTGTCTTTCCGCGCCACCCAAGACCCCGAGACCCGCTTTAGTGCGGCGATGTTTATTGCCAGTTCTTACGCGCAGGACAATCGCAAAGGGGCCGCGCAGTTGTGGCTGCGCAAGGCCGCCGATCTGGCGACCAGCCCCGAAGCGCGCGAGGTGGTTCGGGCGCAGTTTGACTATGTTAGATCAAGCAACCCTTTGATCTTGCAGTTTGATCTGTCAGTCCGCCCCTCGTCCAACGTCAACAACGGCTCGACCGCGACCAGCTTTCGCAACCCCGGCATTCCGTGGTTGCCGCCTGAAATTGAAATCTCGGGCGAGCAGTCGGCTTTGTCGGGAATCGAGGCGAATTTTGCTGCCGATCTGACCTATCGGCTGCCGCCCACCGCCACCACGCGCACTGAGTTTTCGCTGCATCTTGATCAGTCGCAGGTCTGGCTGTCATCTGAGGCCCACGATATTGCGCCCGAGGCGGAGGCGAAAAACTATGCCACGGCCACGGTGGAAGCCGGAGTAACCCGGCTGTATCGCCCGGTGGACAGCAAGCTAACCTACCGCTTTGGCGCGTTTGCAGGCCACGATTGGTCTGGCGGGCGTAATCTGGCCAATCGGCTGCGGCTGGAGTTTGGCGGCGATCTGATCGTGTCGAATTCTTTGGGGCTGTATCTTGGCGTCTCGGGGGAAAAGCAAACCCGGCTGGATGCCACCATTCGATCTTCTGACGTCTATAGCATGACGGTGGCGGCCACCAAGCGCCTGCAAACCGGAGATATTTTGCAGTTTAGTCTGTCGGGACGCGACACTGTGACCGAAAGCCCCGGATTGGAGAACACCTCAATCGCGGCCCGCGTGGTGTGGCGCAAAGCCCAGCCTGTCGCGGGCATGGGCTTGTCGCTGAGCGCCTCGTCCGAGTTGCGCGACTATCCGTTTTCACCGTTTGATCTGTTGGATGGCCGGGTTGATCACCGAAATCTGCTGGCTGTCACTTTAGATTTGAACGAATTTGATTATATGGGGTTCTCGCCCAGCGTAACGGTGACAGCATCGGACGTCTCGTCCAATGTCGATTTGTTCACGACGCGCGAGGTTGGGGTCAGTATGGGCTTCAAATCCAATTTCTAGGCGGGCAACCTTCGGCCCGCCTCTCAGCCAAGATATGAGGAGAGAGACATGACAATCCGATATCTGCACACCATGGTCCGGGTGCTGGACCTTGATGCCTCGATGGCATTCTACCGCCTGCTCGGGCTGGAGGAGACCAAGCGCTATACCAATGACAAGGGCCGCTTTACGCTGGTGTTCATGGCGCCTCCCGGTCAGCCGGAGTGTCCGGTGGAGCTGACCTATAACTGGGATGGCGATGCGGGTCTGCCGTCGGATTCGCGGCATTTCGGGCATTTGGCTTACGAAGTCGATGACATTTACGCCACCTGCGCGCATTTGGCGGCCAATGGTGTGCTGATCAACCGCCCGCCGCGCGATGGTCATATGGCGTTTGTGCGTTCGCCCGACAACGTCTCGATCGAGATTTTGCAGAAGGGGGAGGCCTTGGCTGCGGCGGAGCCTTGGGCGTCGAT
This sequence comes from Cypionkella psychrotolerans, assembly GCF_001294535.1. GTDB lineage: Bacteria > Pseudomonadota > Alphaproteobacteria > Rhodobacterales > Rhodobacteraceae > Cypionkella > Cypionkella psychrotolerans. The sequence continues at coordinate 160,515 of NZ_LGIC01000083.1, forward strand.
GGGCAATACCGGGAGTTGGTGAGGATTTCCGCCCGGAGTGCAGGCTGAAATCTGCGCCTCCGGCGGGGATATTTGAGCCAATGTGAATGGTTAAGAAATTGAACAGTCAAAAGGACCAGAGGCTGTAGGCGTCTGGTCCTATGGTTTTGGTCTCGCGCAGGGTGAGACGAGGGGCGTCTTTGAGGGTGGTGAGGTTGAGGGCGGCGAGGCTGGCTTGGCCGTCACCGCCGATCAGTGCACCTGCGGTGAATAGGGCGAGGTCGTCGACCAGATCGGCGCGGATCAGCGCGGCTGCTAAGGTGCCGCCGCCTTCGCAGAAGATCCGGGTGAGGCCTTGACCAGCGAGGGCTTGCAGCGCCGCGCGGGGGTTTATGGTTCCGTTTTCGCAGGCAGTTTCCAGCAGGGTCGCGCCCTGCCCTGTCCAAGAATCCCGGTTTTCCGGTGGCGCGTCGGGGCCGTGCAGCAGCCAGACCGGCGAGGTTTTGGCGGTATGACCGAGGCGGCTGTCTGGGCTGTGGCTGAGGCGGCTGTCCATCACGATGCGGATCGGTTGATGCGTGGCACCCAACTCGCGCACTGTCAGATCAGGATCATCAGCGCGGGCGGTGCCGGAGCCGATCAGCACGGCGTCATGGTTCAGGCGCATGGTATGGACGGCGCGGCGGGCGACAGGCCCGGTGATCCAGCGCGATTCGCCTGAGGCGGTGGCGATGCGGCCATCCAAGGTGGTGGCGAGTTTCAGGGTGACGAAGGGCAGACCTTGGGTGACGCGTTTCAGGAAGCCCGCATTGGCGCGGGTGGCCTCAGCTAGCAGAATGTTTTCAGTGACTGCGATGCCAGCGGCACGGAGCATGGCATGGCCTTTGCCCGATACACGCGGGTCGGGGTCTTGCAACGCACTCACCACCCGCGCCACCCCTGCGGCGATTAAAGCTTCGGCGCAGGGCGGGGTTTTGCCGTGATGCGCGCAGGGTTCCAACGTGACGTAAGCCGTGGCCCCACGCGCAGCCTCTCCGGCTTGTGCCAAGGCCATCACCTCGGCATGCGGGCGCCCCCCCGGTTGGGTCCAGCCTCGGCCCACAACCACGCCCTGCTTTATGATCACGCAGCCGACGGCCGGATTGGGCCAAGTACGACCCAAGCCCCGCGCAGCGATGCGCAAGGCATGGGCCATATGGTCTGCGTCGCTCACTCGTCCGCAGCGGTGCCGGGGCGGAGTTCAGACACGAAGCGGTCGAAATCATCAGCGGCTTGGAAGTTCTTGTAAACGCTGGCAAACCGGACATAGGCGACCGTGTCGATGCGCGCTAAAGATTCCATCACGATCTCACCAATCACCTTCGACGAGATGTCGGTATCGCCCAAAGATTCCAAGCGGCGCACGATTCCGGAAATCATCTGATCAATCCGTTCGGGATCAATCGGGCGTTTTTGCATCGCGATGCGGATCGAGCGTTCCAGCTTGGTGCGGTCGAAATCCTCCCGCTTGCCCGAGGTTTTGACGACGACCAGATCACGTAACTGCACGCGCTCATAGGTGGTGAAGCGCCCACCGCAGGCCGGGCAAAACCGACGGCGGCGGATCGAAACGTGATCCTCCGCAGGGCGGCTATCTTTGACTTGCGTATCGACGTTTCCGCAGAATGGGCAGCGCATCGGCTCCCTCCTTGCTTGTTATTTGTTACTGCCTCGGTCCCGGCTATCCTGCCGAGTTATCCACAGACCCTAGCGCCATTGCCTAGCCTTCGCCTAGGGGGATGATCGCAGATACTGCATATAGCTGTAGACTGTGGCGGGCAGGACTCAGGTGACGTCTAAAAACCGAGTGACCTGCCACTGATTGTGTGTGGCGTGACAGCAGAGTTGGCAGAGTTTGACAGCAGAGTTGGCAGCAACACGATTTTGATCGAAACGGGTCGTAAATGGAAATGACCCAGCAAGTCTAGTGTGCTATTTTGAATTTGTGGGTTTGCCGGAAAACCTTGGACGCTCCTTTGGGGTAGCCGGATCAAACGACGGTCGCGCATCGGATCGTGGCCTAACGCGAATGATCAACCTAGGCCCGGAAACCCACACTTACCCTGTTATCGAAACGCATGTCCCTCATCGAAGACATAGCCATATGCTTCGAAGAGTTGACGCTGATCGTGTCTCAGCGCGACCTTGTGGGGCTGCGGGACTAGCGTGAGCCCATAATCAGCTGTCAGCCTTCGTCCAGACACCACCTCTCGCGCCACCAGCCTCGAGAGGGCCTTTGCTGGGTTACAGGTCCAACGCGGAGCATGAGTATCAAGCCCCTGATAGACTGCGCTGGCGACAATATCTGCCAACTGCAATCCTGCCATCTGATAGTACGGCACAGACTCAAAATGCTGAAATCTGAGCACTTCTGGTCTAATCTCACGGGTCTTAATCCACGTGCTATTGCCGACAGCTTGGGCCTTGAGCTGTTCAACATATGCTTTCATTTGGCCAAATCGGTGGCCACCACGATGGGAAAACACGACTCGTAGGTAATCTTTGTTCCTCTCATAGGATGCGTCACGCACTACAAAATCGGTCACTCGCTCCAAGAGCATTCGGATCAGCCAGTTGTATAGAAACTGCGAAGATCCCCCGTTTGCGGCAACTACTCGAGGATTGTGATAATTCTGAAGTGTTCGTTTGTACGAACAGACCGCAAAAGCTCGCGCTGGCGTCTTCGCCAAGTGCTCACAAGCAACAAGTCTTTTGGGGTCACTCAGGTTCCTATAGTGGATTACATCCGACTGGCGCGATCCCACTGCCTGACGAAGCGATAAATGAACATCAGGCAAAGTCTTGTCGATTTCTGCGCGCACCAAATATCCGGCAAGACACAACCATTCAGTGCATCCCTTCGGATCTTCTGGCTTAAAGCTTCTCAAGCCGTCATCGCCAGCTTCGTCGACGTAAAGCACAAATGAAGCAGATTCGGGGCGTATGTTCATAGGTCAAGTGCAGACGAAATTGCCCCCCGAGTCAAATCCTTAACCTACATAAAAGGAGGCGTTTAAGCCCCAATAAAAGGGCAGTTTAACGCCCGATCTCCGCCTTCAGCGTGCACTCAGATTCGCACTGAGAGTGGCAGCGCCATCCAATTTGACGCAGCCTTGCAAAGCTCACTCGCAGCGTCCACTATTTGAACTTAACATCGTTTAATTAGGAGAATCGTCTTGACAGAGAAGAAGATTGGCGCGCCCCAGGGCGACAAAAAAGGCGCTTCGCCTTCACCGATCCGTGGAACCCAGAGCAGCGTGTCACCAAACAAACTGACGACAGGCGGGCCGACCCCACCACCCAAAAAATAATATCTATTTGAGACGGATATTGACGCGCTCGATCTCGTCCGCTGGAATGTAGGTCAAGCGCGTTCCCCATGCAGTATCCTTGATGCCCGCACGTTGTTCGGTGGTGCCGTCGGGAAGCTCCTCCTCCTCCACCACCATCACAACCCCACCATCTCCACCAAGATATAAGCCGTCCCAGGGCAAGCCGTGAAATGCAGCCCTGTCATTCAGATAAAGCACACGGCCGTTCTTAGTGTGCACAGAGAACTGACCTACCTTATATTTTGCGTGAATGAGAGCGTGCCATGGCGAATGGACGCCATCTTCCCGATGAACTCCGAAAAATGCTAAAATTTTATGCCACCAACCGCGCGCGAACATGCGCCAAGCGCTGCCGACGACCAAGCAAATGAGCAACGCACCTATCGACTGCCACCACTTCCCGAAAGGTTCCAAAATCGAGAATACAAGTGTTGCAAGTGCGCCAAACGCCAACGAGATGAAAATTGCGTCTTCAGTGCCGTGATCACGCCGAAGCCCGGCATAGGCGGTGGAATATGCTAGGTAGCCCGAACCGAGTGCCACTTGCACACCTAAGGTTAGACCGAAAAAATCATCAAATCCCATTGAGCACCTCCATGAACAGGCATCTTAGCACCGTTATGATGCTGTTGCGCAACTGCGACTTGCAGCGAACGGCGTGTTAGATTTTGAAAAATAAACGGGGCATTTAAGCCCTGTTTAAAGGGTGGTTTCACACAGTCAAAACCCGCCCAGCTCATAGTTCGAGATCAGCACCTCGGCCCGCTCGGGTGCCGCCCCCTTGGCCGCGATGGTGTAGGTGGTTTTGACCTCGCGAAATCGGAAGGCTTTGAAGGTTTCGCGCACCCATTAAACGGGGCATTTAAGCCCCGTTTAAACGCCCCTTTCACCCCATCAGTTCTGCCTTCAGCATGCGCCACGCGCGCTGCAGCCATTGGCACCACGCCGTTACCGGCTGCAGCGGATCGGTCCAGCCAGACGGTCGCCGCGCAGGAAATGAGCCAGAATTTGCCGATGTTTCGCGGTCTTTGTTGCAATCAAAAGAGGCGCGCGCAGAATAAATTGTCGGCATGAAAAGGGGGAATCGCTATGGATGACGTCCGCCTGTCGGTCGTGTTGTTCACATTTAACTGCGTTCTCGCCGGGGCGCTTTACCTGTTCATCATGTAAGGCCTCCGCCGAGCTGCTGCTTTGGCAAAAAGGCGCGCCGAACTCGAGGGCTCGATTCGACGCGCCTTACACTCCGCCACTCACGACAGATTTGGAGTGCAGTTACATAACTTCAGCAAGTGCGATCTGGTTCCCAATCTCAGGACGACAGCTCTCAAATGCTGCCTAGGTCATAGTTCGCAATCAGCACCTCTGCCCGCTCCGGTGCCGCCCCTTTTGCCGCGATGGTATAGGTGGTTTTCACCTCGCGAAATCGGAAGGCTTTGAAGGTTTCGCGCACGCCGTCCACGTCGTTTAAAGACAGGATAAAACGCCCCTTTAAGCCCCCTAGAACGGTCGCAAGTTCCTCGAACCGCTCGCGGGCAAACAGCGCCTTGCCATAGTCGCCCTCGCAGCCCCAATAGGGCGGATCGAGATAGAACAGCGTCTCAGGCCGATCCACGCGGCGGATGAAATCGGCGAAGTCCAGACAGGTCACCGTCACGCCGGAAAGACGGCTGTGCAGGGCCTCGAGATCCGGCTCCAGCGTGGTCAGGTTGAACCGCCCCGGCCGATCCATTGAGAGGCCGAAGTTCTTGCCAGAAACCTTGCCACCGAAGGCCAGCTTTTGCAGATAAAGAAAGCGCGCTGCGCGCTGCAAATCGGTCAGGGTTTCGGGGTCAACGTCGACCAGGCGGTTGAAGTTTGCCTGCGTGGTGATCTGGAAGCGCAGCATGTCGAGGAAGGCGACGTAATGCTCCTGCAGCACCCGGAACAGGTTGTAGACGTCGCGACCGCGATCATTGATGAACTCTGCGCGCGGACATCGTGTCCGTCGCAAGAATATCCCGCCCATGCCGACGAAAGGCTCGGCATAGGTCGTGTGGTTTGTATCATTGTCGATCAGCGCGCAGATGCGTTTTGCAAGGTTGCGCTTACCGCCCAGCCATGGGGCAACCGGGCGGACGGGTGTGATCGGCGAGAGGGTCTGTGGCTTCACGTTTTGGCTCCGAACGGGTCTGGCGCAGGCGTGCGCTCTGGGTTCGGGCTCGAAGGCCTCAGATGATTGAACGCCCGACAGCGCGGGCACTTCACGGAAAGGGTGCCAACCAGCGCCCCTGCCTGCATTTTAAATAGCAACCGCGCGCAAGCGCAGCAACGAATCTCTTGATCCGGCATGTAGTTTAGACCCAAGTTCGCCGCGCCTCTCGAGGGGTGGAGCGGCCATAATGTTAATCTGGTCGGCGGGGCTTGTCTTGGCGGATAGTCCCCGTGCTGGAGGGTGTTAGCGCACCCCCCGGCCTCCTTAAAAGGAGACTGGTTTTGCTTTAGACAGCCACGGTCATTGCCGCTTCAAACAGGCTGTCCATTTGCGCAGGATCGAAGCCCAACAACCATGCCATCTCGTCGATGGTCTGCGAGGTCCGCCGCCATTCGCGGGCGTTCTGGATGGCCACGCGCATGGCCCAAGGCGTGGCTGGATCAGAGGCCGTGGCATCCAGTGCGGCGCAGATCGCAGGCCCGGCCGTGAGACGGCCCTGCAAGGGGCTGCACACCATATTGCTGCGACGGGCGGCAAGTTCGGCGGCGGCTTTTGCTTCAGGGGACAAGACGGGCTCCGGGGCAAACATCGACTGCACCAAGGCAATCGCGGCGGCGGCCGAGCTGCTCCCGGCAGGCAGCGCCACGCGGTGCTGCTGACCCGGCGTGAGGTCGGTTTCGCCTTCGGTGACCATCCATGTCGTGGCGTCGATTTGTGTGGCAATCATCGGGCGGACCTCAGCTGAAGGTGACTTGGAAAGTGCGCGCAGCACCGGAGCGGTTTTCGATTTTCAGGACACCGGCTTGCACCGCCACGGTGACGTAAGCATCGGTGCCGGTGGTGCCGAGCACGTCAGTGGCCACCACATTGAAGAACGCGGAAAGCCCGGTGAAGGCAGCCCCCTTGATGATTTGCAGCGTGGTGCCCGCGTCGAAATACACCTGCCCCGAGAAGTCAGGCAGCGGGCTCGCGGTGGCCCCAGCACAAGTGATGTCCGCAAAGCCGCCTTGGCGCGGTGTAGTGATGATGCCGACGGCATCGTCGGCAATGGTAATGGCCAACGCGCCGGTGGCATTGCCCGCAAGCGTCATCAGCCCAGCCGTGCTGACCTGCAGCAAACTGGTCCACGCGCTCCAAAGCCCGGTGCTTTTCGACGAGCGGAAAAACACCGTGCCCGATGCCGAGAAGGCGATTTGCTGCTGCGATCCGTTCTGGGTGACCCCGGCGAACTTAGTCATATGCAGCACCACGCCATTCGCCACTTCCGGCGCACCTGTGGCGGTGGAGGCCCAGAAGAACAAGCCGCTGACCCGGTTGGCATCGAGATCAGTCAGTGCCGTGGGTCCGGTGTTGTTGATGCCCCAGCCGAAGGCCCCGACCTTCATGATCCGCCCGACTGTGGTGTCATCGAGGGCGGATTGCAGCGCCGTGCCGGTGATGGCCAGAAACGCCGCTGCATCGCTGCCCACCGCGCCTACCGTGACCCAAGCCGTGCCAGTGCAGACGAGGAGTGTGGATTGCCCGGCCGCGAGAGGGACGGTCGAAGCCCCGTTGATCAGCTCGGCCGCGTTGGGGTCCAGCGTGATGATACCGCTGCCGCCATTGCGGATCAGCAGCGAAAACCCCGTCCCGGCCGTGGCTGCGGCAGGCAAGGTCAGTGTCCAAGTGTTCGAGCAATCCAGCACTTTACCGCGGTCGCCGACCACCACGGTGTAGGCGGCGGTTTTGGCGACGATGGCCGCCCCCATGGCGCCCAAGCTCGCCAGCGCTGTGGCGGTCAGACCATCCGCGCCGAGCAAGCCCGACAAGAAATCGCGCAGGCCAGTGAGGGCGGTTTTGAACTGGCCTTCGGTGACGGTTGATCCAGTAAAGTCGGATGAAGGGGGTAGCACGGCCATCTTAACTGCTCCACATCGGGTTGGCGTTCAGGGTCCACATCGCGGTGGCATCGGTGTTCCACATGTTCGGAATAAGCGTGCCCAAGGCAGCCGCCATCCACGGCCCAGCGGTCAGCCCCGTGCCGCGCACCCGGATCAGGGTTTGCGATGCGAACAAAAGCGGCAGAACGAAGTTGGTGGCGGTGGTATCGGCGGTGCGGGTCCAACTGACTGTGGGGTCGCTCGGATCAATGCCAGGGGCCATCTCGACCTGATAGGTGACTGCGCCGACTGCCGGTCGCCACGCCAGCACCGCGCGGCTATTGTCGCCCGGAATGCGGCGCGCCATCAGGCCGGTTACAATGGGGATGGTGACCACGCGCGGCAGGATCGATGTGACAATCGGCGCGGCGGTCACCCCGGTGTCGGCGGTATGCACCGATGGATCTTCGGTCACAGCGTCGATGCCGACCTCGTAAAGCCCGCGCGGCTTGATCGCTGTGACCTTGGCCAGCGTGCGCCAGGTCTCGGCTTTGCCGAACACCACATGGGTGCGCTCGCGGTCGGAGCCGGTGTAGGGCGTCATATCGGGGGTATCGGTCAGCACGACGATCTCCGGCGATGGCCCGGCCGTGACCAGCCAAGGGCCGCTGACACCGCCGCCTGCCGTGCGCATGCCGATGTAATAACTGCCCGCGCCAAAGATCATCGGCTCGGTGAGGGTGAGCGTTCTGGTACCAGCATCCCAAGCCACTGCTTCGGCATGCGCGCCCCAGCCCGGCATATCGTGCTGGATCGCGATCAGATCGCCGATCGAGGGGATGAAGCCTTCCATCTCGGTGGCAAAATGCACCATGCGGCGGCGGTATTTGTTGGCGGCGGCGTGATAGAGCCCCTCGCGGTAAACCTGATCGCGGTTGGTCGCGCCAAACAATTCCATCTTCACCGGCCGTGCGAGGCTGCTGCCTGCCAGCGCCGCCTTGACCCGGCGCGGCGACCATTTGACCTCGTCGAAGTAGGAGACTTCCAGCGCATCGGCGGTCTGCTCGGAGGCGAGAAGATAGTCGATCGAGAAAGAGCCCTTCTTGATGTTGCGCATCGAATAGAGCGCCACCGGCAGGGTCTGCGGCCCATCGCGCACCACGCGCAACCGGCCGCCCTGCATGAACAGGCGTGCGCGGCCGACAAGCGCAATCTTCGAGACCGCCTCCCACCAATTCGAGGCGGAGTCGAAGCGGCCATTGAAGGTGTCACCGCGTGCAGTCCAGAGCGCATCGAGGGCCAAGAGCGCCGCGAGGTCGAGGCGGGTGTCGGGCAGTCCCGCGCCATACTCGGCATTGCGGGCGGCGTCGGCAATCGCCCAAGCGATGGAGCGGCTGGCGACGGGTGCAGACCAACTCACGCCATTCCAGACCGGGATCTTGCGGGTGCAGACCACACCAATGCGGCGACTGGCTTGGGCGGAAAGGTTGTTGGTGGCCCGCATCCGCATGGCGATCAGCGTGACGTTGCCAAAATCCTGCGTCTCAGCCAGATAGCAGCGCAGGCCCGACCAGATCATCTGATGGCCAGTGTTTGACGCGGTCGATTTTGCATCGATCCGGTAAGCGCGGACCCGGTAGCGCCCTGCCCCCGCTGGCACGTTGCAGTCATAGGACATCGCCTTCGGCGTCACTGTGCGGTCGGTAACAATCTGCCCGATGACATTGTACCACGCCGAGATCGGCAGGCCGTTGTCGTCGACGCGGCGGGCCTGAATGACCAGATGCGAGCTGATGTCTTTCGGGTTGCCGCTGCCGTCGACATCAAACAGCCCGAGCGGCCAGATGATATCCACGGCCAAACGACGGGCAAGCGTTCCGGCATCTGACGCGATAAAGCCGTCAATGCCGCCCACCACCGTGCGGATATACATCACGCCCGAGCCCGAGCCGCTGGGGGCCACCACGGTGAAGGTGTCGGCCGTCGGCACAGTTGCGATGGCATAGATCTCGGTCGGCGCATCGGCGGTGGTAGGCGAGAGTTGCACCGCTTGGCCCACCGCGCGGCCGTGCGCGGTTTCCGTCACGGTGATGGTGGTGCCGGACCGGACATAGGTGCCCTGTTTGCGCCCCGGCAGCTCTTGCCCCGAGACCTCAACCGAGGAGATCACATTGGTCGGAAACAGCGTGACTTGGCCGTGCGGTGCGATGACCTCGTAGGTGATTTCAGAAAAGTTCGCGATCGGCGTGTCCTCGATGCGGATCTGCTCGATGTCGAACTCGCCGCAGCCAAGGCAGAGCAACTGATAGAGATACTGATCGTTGCCCGCGTATTCGGCATAGGGCTGGGCGGCAAAATCCGGCCAAGCCAACAGGCGGCCGTATTGCACCGGGATTGCCTGTTCGATGCGCGCGATGTTGCCCTGTGCGCCGATGGCATAGGTCGGTGAGGCGGACGGCAGCTGCTTCGGGGTCGGCATCGGCATCAAGGCATTGATCACCGCTTGACCCACCAGCATCCCGGCCAAGCCAACGGCATTGCCCCAAGTGAAGCTGCCGAAGATCGCGGTGCCTGCGAGGGTGTCGCCCAACAGCCAGCCACCAAACTGCGGAGCGAGCACAGTGAGCGCGAGCATGAGCAACATGCGCAGCGGGTTGCTGCCGCCCTGACCGCCGCCGCCGCGCGGCAGAATGCAGAACACGAGCTGATCGCCGGGCCGCATGCGACGCCTCCATTCCGATCGCAGAATCGGCCGACCATTCAGCACGGCAATGCAGGGAGCCGAGCCGGGCGGGGCCAGTCGGCGCAGGCGTAGCGGGCGACGGACCTCTTGCACGACGCGGCTGCCGAGGGGGTCAAACGGATTATAGATGGTCAGGCATTGCGCTTTCATGCGGCCACCCGCCGATAGGTGCCGCATATAGAATAGCCAAGATCAGCCAGCCGCGCGGTCGGGGTGAAGATCGCACCCGCGCCTTCAACGCAGTGCAGCACACCGCCAAGGCTCAGCCAGATGCCGACGTGACACGGCATCGCGCCTTTCGCCATCATGACGCCGTCGCCCTCAGCCGGAGTTGCCACAGCAACCCAACCGCGCCGCTCGACCGAGTTTGAGAGTTCGCGCCGCGTGGCGCGTGGATCGGCGCCATCGATCTCGATCAGCGGCACAGCGATGCCAAACCGCTCTTGCCAGACCAGCGCGCAGAAATGCCAGCAAGTGAAGCTGCGGCTCCACGGACGCCCGATGTAAGTGCTCGCCCAATGCGCGGTCATGGCTGCAACCCCGGAAAGGTTTCCAGATCATAGTCGAGTTTGGGGAAACGCAAGTTCACCAGGTCTGGAAAGCCCGCCGTTGCCTTCAGCCGGAATGGGTTGGCGTTGACCGTGATCAGCGTCAGTTCCATCGGCGGGTTGTTGTCCGGGCCGACGGTGAGGGTATCGGACAGGTAAGAGCGATAGATCGCCGTGATCGGCTGGGCGGTCACCACGGCCAGATCGATCTGCGCCAGTATCTCTTGGCTGACGTTATCAATCTCGATGGTGCATTGCGGCAAACCGCTGCTCGTCTGATCGGGCGGCACAATGTCAAAGGCAAAGCCCACGAAGGTGACAATCGCCCCCGGATCGCGGGCGGCCCCGGCCTCGATGCGCGCATCCAGCGCGTTGAAGTCGCGCACGACGCGGATGGGTTGGCTGAAGGCCGGATGCCAAAGCTCCAGCGTGTGATAAATCACCTGGTTCACCGGGGCCGAAGCATAGGCTTCTTGGATCGCTGCAGAGAGCGTCGGATCAGGCATCGGTATCACCCTCACTTTTCGGGATGCTGGAGCCCGTGCCGAAATGCTTGGCAAACTCTTCCCGAACTGCGTTGCCGCCATTGTCGAGCGCCGCAGCGATCTCGGCTTCAACACTTGCGCCAATGAGTGCGGGGTCGCGCGACTCTTCAACCCAAATGCCGACGATCTGCTGACCGCTGGCATCTAAGTGCTGTTCAACCCTCATACGCAGTCCTGACGCAGCCGAGATAGTTACGATCAAATCAGGCACTGCGCACCTCCATCTGGGCGGTGACATCCCAGTTCAGCGCAGGGCCAGCACTGGCTTTGAAGACCCCCTTGAAGCGGCCTTCAACGAACTTGAAACCGCCCCCGACAGCGATGGGCATCTGCACCCAAGCCGTGGTGCCTGCGGCTCCCGTCACCTTGCCATCGTTGCCGGTACGCAGATGCAGATCGTAGCCCGTGACCATGCGCGCGCCGACTTCAGAGACACCCAGACCCCACGCGGCATTGCCCGCGTAGCTGGGGTTGTTCGAAGCCGAGAGCGCGCTGATCCGCATCGCAGGCGCACTGCCGCCGCTCGCCACCGGGGCGGTCAGGGTCAGCCGCAAATAGCCATTGTCGCGGGACTCTAGCGTCCGGCTCACAAGCCCGCTTTGAAGGCCCAGCACGCCGTTCGCCAAATCGACGTCGGTGAAGCACTGCACACCGGCGCGGTCGAAGAACGAGAGCCGCGCCCAGTTGCGCCCTGCGGCCTTTAAGGTGGCGCGGCAGAGCACCGTCTTGCTGGCTTCGGCCAAGGGTAAGGCGAGTTCGCCATGGTGCAATCCATTGGCGGCGGTCTCGAACAACCCGTCCACGATCGCACTATCGGGCGACAGGCCCGTGCCGATGCCGCGCGTCGCATTCAGCCAGGTCCATCCGGCAAGGCTCTCGCTGTCGCCCGCGATGCTCCACGCCTCGTCGTTCCACCAGGCACGGAAGGCGGCGAATTCGGCGTCGGTCATCACCCAAGCCATGTCGACCAGGTCATTGCGCGCAAAGGTGATGCGGCGCACGCGTTGCGCGCCGATCTCCATGTCGGTGCGCAAAGCCGGATCAACCGGCGACAACCCAAATCCGGGCATCGAGGGCGTCGGCAAAACATCGGGCCACCGGCGCATTATCGGCCCACCCGTGAGAGACCGAACGTGTTGGTCATTGCGTCTGACATTGCCCCGCGACCTTGGGTGATGTCGCCTGCAAGCGCATTCCCCACCATTTCGATCACCACGTCCATAATCCGGTCGCCGCCCTGCGAACGCTCGGTCGACGTGGCCTTGGTTCCCGGTGGCGTGGTGATGTTGACAATCACGTCGCCCCCACCGCCGCCCGAGGCGCGCACGCCGAGCCTGCCGCTGGCATCGCGCGCAAGCGGCATCACGGCTTCATCGCCAGCTTCACCCATCAGGCCCACGACCGCGCCCTTGGCCATCGGGAAAAAAGTCGGCTTGCTGACGACGGTGCCGCTATAGGCTTTGATCCCCGGACCACCAGGAACGCCGCCGAGCGCAAAAGGCTGGGGCAAGCCCATGCTGCCGGTGCCGCCGCTGGTTCCGCCCGACAAGCCGCCAGTGATCCCACCGATCAGGCTGTCAAGGAACGGCGTGATGATCGAAGCGGTGAACTTCTGGGCGGCGATCTCGGCCAGCTTCTGGATCACGAAGTTTTTGAAATCGGCCATCGCGGCCTTGCCCTTTTTGGCCCCCGACAAGAAATCCGCAAATCCCTTCTCGAAGTTCGAAGAGAGCTTATCCGCCAGCCCGGCGCTCGCCTCGTTCAGATCGCCAACAAGCCCTTTGACTTCTGCCCGCCATTTACCAACCGCTGCTGCCGCTTTCGGGCCAGCCGCATCGGCCACCTTTTCCAGCTTCGGGATCAGATCAGCGATGCTGTTGGCGGCCTGATCCTTGGCCGAAGCGATGGCCTTGGTGCCTTCGGCGGTGGACATTAGCCCGAGCCGCACCTTCTCGTGGATGCCCGCGACCGCGTTCTCCAGCTTTTCCAGCGCGTCTTCAGCAGACTTCGTCAATGCGGCGAAGCTGTCGGGGTCAATCTTTGCGGCACCACCGCTCGCACCGCCACCGGTTCTGGTAGCGGGAGGAGCACCCCAATCGACGCCACCAATGCCGTGTGGCGCACGCCGGGGCGGCCTTCGTCCAGCGCTGCCTTTGCCAAATTCGGTCGGATTACCGGCTGCATCCAGTCCGTCGGCGGCGGCTGCAGCAGCGGCGGCATCCCAGAGCTTGGCTGCAAGCGTCGTGGCATCGCTGATGGCACCAGATAGCCAGCCCGCCTGAGGCCCAGAGCTTGCGAGCAGGCCTGCGTTTTCCATGGCGGCGTAAAGCACCGCCGATAAGTCATCCACCATGCTGACGTGTTCGCTTGTAACAGCGGTGGCTTCGGCGGTCTTCTCGACGATTTCGTTCAACGCGGAGGCAGCATCGCGCAAAGGCGCGGGAAGTTCCGAGCCAACCGGAACCATCTGCTGCATGATGCCGAGGGCTGATGCGGCCGCGTCGCGCAGTCCCGTCATGTTGCCGCCGTCGACATTGCCCAGACCGTCAAGCGCATCAATCAGCTGCCTTGCCTGATCAGCGCTGACGCCGTACTTCGCCGCAGCCTTTTCTGCCTCAGCTTGGCTGCGGGCAATTTGTTCATTGAAACGGGCGATCCGCTCGACGTCCGAAGGGTCAACGAGAGACAGTGCTTTCTTTCGCGAATCAACGACAGCCAGCTTTTCTGCAACTTCGGACAGGCCACCCTTGAGGGGATCAATCGCCAACTTCATATCGTCAAGGGACTTGCTGAGCGTCACGCCCTTCATGAACTCAGCGAAGCCCTTCACGTCAGAGGCATATTCACCAAATTTCGTGCGCAACTCATCTGTGGATGTGGCTGCGGTTTGGGCAAAACCCTTGTAGGCATCAAGTGATCCACCCAGCTTATCGACGGCTTCATCCAGTGTGAGAGCCTTTTCTTCAGCGCCGCCTAAAGCTGATACCAACAGCGGCAAAGCAATCCCCGCTAAAAGGCCCACAGCTCCACCAACGGCCCCGAATCCAATGCCAATGTCAGGCAACTGGATCGCCAATGCCTGCACAAACTGACCCGTCGCCATAGTCTGTTGGCCAACCTGCGAGAGCTGTTGGGCCATGAGTTTTGCCTGATACGCACCCGCGCTCATTTTGCCGCCGCTTGCGGTCACATGGGCATCCAGCGAGGCAGTTTGGGCTGCCAGCGCGGCCGTCTGTGCCACCGCCGTCTTTTCGGCGGCGACGACGCTGCCCAACTCTGTCTTCAACTCTTCAAGCTTGTTCTCAAGACCTGCAACAGCCGGAGTCGCCTTCGCCGCCCCACCGGCCAGCGCAGGGCCGACTTTCGCTCCTTCGACGGAAGCACCCTTCGCAGCATCACCCACGCCTTTGAGATCAGCCTTGGTCGCCGCCAGTGCGGCCTTAGCCTGGTCATTCTTGACCCGGAGTTCCATTGCGGCGGTCATATCCATCAGCGGCCCTCCTCAGGCTCAAAGGCAGTGCAGCGCACCGTCATGGTCGCCCCGTGTCGAGGCCTTAGGTTTCGTGGTGTTGCGCAGCCAGTCGGCGACTTGCTGGCTGTCGCGAGTCACAGCAAAACTGATAGCTGCAATGGCGCGGGCGTCGTCTTTTGCGTCTTGCGCAATATGCCCGGCCGACAATGCGCCGAGCTGGGCGACGGTCAGTTCGCCAAGCTCGGCGAGGTGGTGTCCGCGTCGGACGAGCCAAGCGAAGGCTTCGCCCCAGCCCAGTTGATCATCAGCGCCATCAATCGCTCGCCCGCTGCCGCGCGTTCCGGCAACAGGCGACGGGCGAAAAAATCAAAGTTCACCTCGTAGACCGCCGAGATCAGCCGCAGCATCTCGTCAGGATCAAGATCCATCAGCCAAGCCACGTCCGTGCCGGTGACGATCGACACCGCCTGACAGGCGGCTTCGGTGTGATGGGTCAGCACCGCCATGTAATCTGCGGTGACGATCAGTGGCATGAACGGCTCGCTGACCTTGGCGAACGCCGACAGCTGGCGCACCTTCAGGTTCGGGATCGCCAAGGTTTTGCCCGCGATGGATACGGTGCGAACCTCGGGGAAGAACGTCTCCAGATCATCTGTGTTTGCCATGCCGGTCACCGCGCGATGATGGTGAGTTCGGGCGCGCCGGTGACCCCCGGCAAGGCGCGCAAATCGGTGCTAATCATGATTGCGCCATCATCATCCACCGCCTGCGGATTGGTGCGCTGGACGCGCGGCGCAAAGACGCCAATACGCTTGCCCGCCGCGTTGCCGTGGTTGAAACCGAGAGAAGTCAGCGACACGGCGTTGATATCGGTGCGCCAGGTGATCTCTTCGGTATCCAACAGATCGACCGTCATCTGGCCACTGACCGCGCGATCCGTGATGGCGATCTTCTCGCCGCCCCAG